>NZ_CP060436.1:220000-1420000 GCF_003590145.2 Pseudooceanicola algae
GCCGATCCTGCTTTCGTCTGCCTCATCGACAAAAAGTAACCGTTGTCCAAGTCAAGTACACTAACCCGTGTGATTAACCATCACACAGTCTGGACGACAGTCCAGGCGGGAAATGTATGACTTTTGATCCGGAACAGAGTGCCAAGCGGACGAACCAGCCCGCACATACGATGGCACGCGACAGACTTGTCTGTCTTCTTCTGGATCAGATCAAGCGCGAAAAGGGCGTTTGGTGGATGCCTTGGCAGTAAGAGGCGATGAAGGACGTGATACTCTGCGATAAGCTATGGGGAGCCGAGAATAGGCTTTGATCCATGGATTTCCGAATGGGGCAACCCACTTGAATGCTTGATGATATTATCTCGCTTATGCGAGGTGGCTATCATTGAGTATAATCAAGTACTTATTACCTGAATACATAGGGTTTTAAGAGCAAACCCGGGGAACTGAAACATCTAAGTACCCGGAGGAAAGGACATCAATAGATACTCCCCTAGTAGCGGCGAGCGAACGGGGACCAGCCGAGCAATGATTGTGATTAGAATGGTCTGGAAAGGCCAACCATAGTGGGTGACAGTCCCGTATAAGAAGCAAGATTTGACGTATTAAGTAGGGCGGAACACGTGAAATTCTGTCTGAAGATCGGGGGACCACCCCCGAAGGCTAAGTACTCCTTACTGACCGATAGCGAACCAGTACCGTGAGGGAAAGGTGAAAAGCACCCCGACGAGGGGAGTGAAACAGTACCTGAAACCGAACGCCTACAATCAGTTGGAGGGGCTTTACGCCCTGACAGCGTACCTTTTGTATAATGGGTCATCGACTTGGTCTCACGAGCAAGCTTAAGCCGTTAGGTGTAGGCGCAGCGAAAGCGAGTCTTAATAGGGCGTCGAGTTCGTGGGATCAGACCCGAAACCGAGTGATCTAGGCATGACCAGGATGAAGGTAAGGTAACACTTACTGGAGGTCCGAACCCACACCTGTTGAAAAAGGTCGGGATGAGTTGTGCCTAGGGGTGAAAGGCCAATCAAACTCGGAGATAGCTGGTTCTCCGCGAAATCTATTTAGGTAGAGCGTCATCCGAATACCCCGGGGGGTAGAGCACTGGATGGGTAATGGGGCCCCACAGGCTTACTGATCCTAACCAAACTCCGAATACCCGGGAGTACTAGATGGCAGACACACTGCGGATGCTAACGTCCGTAGTGGAGAGGGAAACAACCCTGACCTCCAGCTAAGGCCCCCAATTCATGGCTAAGTGGGAAAGCAGGTGGGACGACCAAAACAACCAGGAGGTTGGCTTAGAAGCAGCCATCCTTTAAAGATAGCGTAACAGCTCACTGGTCTAATTAAGTTGTCCTGCGGCGAAGATGTAACGGGGCTCAAGCCATGAGCCGAAGCTGAGGATGCACATAGTGCATGGTAGCGGAGCGTAGTGTGACATAGCTCCATGCGTCCTTATCCTTGCTTGCAAGGTATTGGACGCAAGGAGCTTTCAGTGAAGCCGGGCTGTAAGGCATCCGGTGGAGAGATCACTAGCGAGAATGATGACATGAGTAGCGACAAAGAGTGTGAGAGACACTCTCGCCGAAAGTCCAAGGGTTCCTGCTTAAAGCTAATCTGAGCAGGGTAAGCCGGCCCCTAAGTCGAGGCAGAAATGCGTAGACGATGGGAATCAGGTTAATATTCCTGAGCCAGTGGGATGTGACGGATTGCGACGGTTGTTCCTCCTTATCGGATTGGAGGGGCCGCTTAGCAGTTCCTGGAAATAGCCCCACGTCAGACCGTACCCTAAACCGACACAGGTGGACTGGTAGAGAATACCAAGGCGCTTGAGAGAACGATGTTGAAGGAACTCGGCAAAATACCTCCGTAAGTTCGCGAGAAGGAGGCCCGGTAGATACGCAAGTATTTGCCGGGGGCACAAACCAGGGGGTGGCGACTGTTTACTAAAAACACAGGGCTCTGCGAAGTCGCAAGACGACGTATAGGGTCTGACGCCTGCCCGGTGCCTGAAGGTTAAAAGGAGGGGTGCAAGCTCTGAATTGAAGCCCAGGTAAACGGCGGCCGTAACTATAACGGTCCTAAGGTAGCGAAATTCCTTGTCGGGTAAGTTCCGACCTGCACGAATGGCGTAACGACTTCCCCGCTGTCTCCAACATCGACTCAGCGAAATTGAATTGCCTGTCAAGATGCAGGCTTCCCGCGGTTAGACGGAAAGACCCCGTGCACCTTTACTACAGCTTCACACTGGCATTAGGCCGAACATGTGCAGGATAGGTGGTAGACTTTGAAGCCAGGACGCTAGTCCCGGTGGAGTCACCCTTGAGATACCACCCTTGTTCTGCTTGATGTCTAACCGCGATCCGTTATCCGGATCCGGGACCCTGTGTGGCGGGTAGTTTGACTGGGGCGGTCGCCTCCTAAAGCGTAACGGAGGCGCGCGAAGGTTGGCTCAGAGCGGTCGGAAATCGCTCGTTGAGTGCAATGGCAGAAGCCAGCCTGACTGCGAGACTGACAAGTCGAGCAGAGTCGAAAGACGGCCATAGTGATCCGGTGGTCCCAAGTGGGAGGGCCATCGCTCAACGGATAAAAGGTACGCCGGGGATAACAGGCTGATACTGCCCAAGAGTCCATATCGACGGCAGTGTTTGGCACCTCGATGTCGGCTCATCTCATCCTGGGGCTGGAGCAGGTCCCAAGGGTACGGCTGTTCGCCGTTTAAAGAGGTACGTGAGCTGGGTTTAGAACGTCGTGAGACAGTTCGGTCCCTATCTGCCGTGGGTGTAGGATACTTGAGAAGAGTTGCCCCTAGTACGAGAGGACCGGGGTGAACGATCCACTGGTGGACCAGTTGTTATGCCAATAGCAGTGCTGGGTAGCTATGATCGGAAAGGATAACCGCTGAAGGCATCTAAGCGGGAAGCCCCCTTCAAAACAAGGTATCCCTGAGGGCCGTGGTAGACCACCACGTCGATAGGCTGGAGATGTAAGTGCAGCAATGCATTCAGTTGACCAGTACTAATGGCCCGATAGGCTTGATTTGATCCAGTAGAAGACAGAAACTTCTACGGAAAATCAAAAGCATACACATCAACAAGTAGACTTGAACCTGAACAACAATTGATAATCTCTCGACTTTGGATTTTTCCTCGGTCTGGTGGTCATAGCGCGAGCAAAACACCCAGCCCCATCCCGAACCTGGCCGTTAAGTGCCGTAGCGCTGATGGTACTGCGTCTTAAGACGTGGGAGAGTAAGTCGCCGCCAGACCTAGAAAAAATCCAAAACGATCAAAAAAACAAAAAAGCCCCCGCAAGAGAAATCTCGCAGGGGCTTTCTTGCGTAAACAAAATCACGCAATCGACACAAGACGTAAGCGAAGAAAAGGTCCCCCTGCAACCGCCACAAGGGGGACCTGCCGTCGTCGTGCCTTGCTCTCCTCCAGACGCCTGAAATAATGTTGATGGTGAGCGGGTCATAAGCCTCCGGGCGCATACCGTGCACGCGTTTACGCGGCATGGCTCGGCTTGACGCCGAAAGCCGATTTCAGCGACGGGAAAGAAGGGCTCGGGCGGATCACCAAGGCAGGCAATCGATACCTGCGAAGGATGCTCTACCTCGGCGCAATGGCCCAGATCAGCGCGCCGCGAGGACGGTGAGAGGTTGCATCAGGCCCAGGCACCGGACTGGGTTGATCAGATGCTCGCTTGCAAGCCCGTGAAGGTGGTCGCAATCGCGCTGGCCAACCGCATGGCTCGAACGGTCTGGCCACTGATTGCCCGTGGCGGCAGCTACCGAGCTGCTCCAGCCTGAGACGGAATGAACCGCCCCGAGTTTGCCGGAGGCTGATTTCGGTTAGTTACGCGGCCATGTCTTCAGTTTCCAGAGCGGCGTAGAAGTTTGCCTCTGCTTCTGCCGGCGGGATGTTCCCGATCGGCTCGAGCAGGCGGCGGTTGTTGAACCAGTCGACCCATTCGAGGGTGGCATATTCGACGGCCTCGAAGTTGCGCCACGGCCCGCGACGGTGGATGACCTCGGCCTTGAACAGGCCGCTGATTGTCTCCGCCAGACCCTGAACGCGGTCGAGGAGAGGATCGAAGCGCTGCAAGCGCGCAGCCTGCGGATGGACCGCCTGCTGACCCGTCACACGCTGGCTCGGGTGGCGCTGGTCGGCGGGGTGATGGCCGCGCTAACCCTCAGCGGGTCCTTCCTGGCGGTGACGTTGATGATCGCCAGCCAGCAGCCCACGCCAACGCCAAGCTTGGCGCAACCGCCCGAGGCACTGCAAGGCAGCCGGACGATCCGGGGTGTGGGCGGCCTTGGCGAATTGATCGCACTGCCGCCCGGCCTCGTGCCGGCACGCTGTCCGCTGGGGACAGGGGCTGGACGCACTTGTCTTCAACGAGAGGAGTAGAGGATGGCCCTGACGAACTTGGAGCGCGAGTTGCTGTCCTGCGTCGAAGAGCTCGGCAAGAGCGTGGAAGACTGCATGAGGAAATTGATCGAGCAAGAAAGGTCGCTCGCGCGCTTGCAGGAGGAGTTGCACGAGTCATTGAACGGATTGGAGCGTTCCTTGCAGGCCCCGAATCCGGAGGAAAGGCCTCCGCGCGGGTTTCTGTTCACGAAGTGAAGAATCAGTCCCCGGATGCGCCGAAACGAAGGGGTGCAAAGCCGGCGCCACCCCTCCAGGGGCCTTCATAAGTTATTGAAAGAATGCGTGGAATGAAAAGAGCCAATTTTACTGACGAACAGATCATCGGTATCTTGGAAGAGCACCAGGTTGGTGCGACCTGCCCGGAGCTGTGTGACAAGTACGGCATGTCCACCCGAACCTTCTACAGCTGGAAGGCCAGGTTCGACCTGCCGCAGGCATCGGGGTCAGACCGGATCGAGCGTCTCGAAAACGAGAACGCGAAGCTGAAGAAGATGCTGGTGGAGCAGATGTTAGCTTTGGAAACGGTCAAGGAAGAAGTCGCTCTGCGGAAGGTGACGCTGCCAAGCCATGAAGCGCCGTAGACGCAACAAAACTACCAACATACATAGGAATGGAAAGGCTTCGCCATGTATCACACCTTGACACATGCATCACATCATGATACATCCCTGTCATGATCCAGAGTGCCAAGGGCAAACTTGCCACGAACGCCTTGCAAGGCAAGTATGGGAAGAGGTTTCCCACCGATCTCGTAAAGCGCACGCGGGCCATGCTCACGGCGCTGGACGCGGCTGTTGTGGTGGAAGACCTGCGCTTCCCTCCTGGCAACAAACTCGAGGAACTCAAGGGAGATCGTGCCGGGCAGCACTCGGTACGGATCAATGGCCAATGGCGTATCTGCTTCGTCTGGACACCGAAAGGACCAGCCGAGGTCGAAATCGTCGATTATCACTGAAAGGAGACGTCATGAGTTTGCTTGAAGACCCGATGCACCCAGGCGAAGTACTAAAAGAGCTATACCTTGATCCGCTTGATATCGGCGCGATCGGGCTGGCCCGTCGCCTCGGCGTTCCGCGGACGCGGATCGAACGGCTAGTGAAGGGGGCGACGAGCATGACGCCGGATACGGCGCTGCGGCTCGCTCACGTGTTCAACACGACCCCGGAGTACTGGATGAACATGCAGACCAATTTCGACATGCATGCCGCCATCCAGCAGATTGACGTGTCCGACATCGAGCCTCTGGTGGCCTGAACGGGCACCAGTCCCGTCCCTCCTACGGCCCGTCATTATGCGAGCGTGCAGGGCCTGGCCTCCGCCGCCTTGAAGGACATCGCCCCCACAAGGCAGGGGACGGAAAGGCGGCTGCCGCCAAGGGCGGCAAGGTTTTACGTCATGTGATCTCGTGCAGCAGTGCTTCGGCCTGTTCGAGGACAATTTGAACAGCCTTTTTCGATAGGTCAGGAGGATAGCCGTATTTTCGAAGGATGCGTCGCACAAGAATCCGCATCTTGGCCCGTGCACTTTCCTTCGTATGCCAGTCGACCGTAGCGTTGCGGCGCACTTGATCCAGCAATTCATGAGCGATGAGGCGCAGTTTCTCATTTCCCATCGCTTCCACGGCAGTAACATTCTGTGCCAAGGCATCATAGAAGGCCAGCTCGTCATCTGACATCCCCTCAGCTTCACCACGCATGGCCGAAGCCTTGACGTCTTTAGCGATATCAATAAGAGCTTGAATCATCTCAACCGTAGAGATTGCATTGGCATGGTAACGAGCGACGGCTTCCTCAAGTCGCTGACTGAATGCCCGGCTTTCAACAACGTTGCGCTTAGTTCGGCTCATAATTTCTCCATTGAGCAGCTTCTTAAGCGCTTCCAGAGCGAGATTTTTTCGCTCCATAGATTGAACTTCTAACAAGAAGTCGTCTGACAAAATGGAAATATCTGGTGTCTTGATGCCGGACGCCTTTAAAATATCGACGATCTCGGCGTCAGCGACAGCCTTATTTAAAAGTTGCTCGATGGCAAAGTTTTTTGCCCGCGAGGACAGTTTGCCTTTCGCTGATGTCTTCGCCATCGCTGCGCGAACAGCTTGCAAAAAACCAACTTCGTCCTTCACAGACTTTGCCAGGTCGCTGGACGATGCCAGCGCAAAAGCACGTGACATCTCAAGACTGGCATCCTGAAAACGTGATAGCTGCTTCTTCTTTTCAGCTTCTGTTGACGCGGCTTGAGCCTTGTTGGTCTGCTGCCCAACGATCCAATCAACGGCATCGCCCAAGGCCTTCAATCGGGCTTGTGCGGTGCCGCTGAGCCCTAGACTGTAGTCGTGGCCGCTGAACATGCTACGCACTACATCGAGCTTCTCGGCGAGCAAGGCGACCGCCTGCTCTTCGTCAATTCCGGTTCGCTCTCGATCCGCATCAGAGTACTGCGAAAGCGCATCTTTAAGATTCTGGGCGATGCCGATGTAATCGACCACAAGCCCGCCCGGCTTGTCTCTGAAAACTCGGTTTACGCGCGCAATGGCCTGCATCAGACCGTGCCCGCGCATAGGCTTGTCGACATACATTGTGTGCATACTTGGCGCGTCGAACCCTGTCAGCCACATGTCCCTTACGATCACAAGCTTCAACGGATCATCTGGAGTGCGCGCGCGTTTGGCCAAGTCGTCCCGGCGCTTCTTATTGCCGATGTGCTCCTGCCATTCTAGGGGATCAGAGGCTGAGCCAGTCATGACGACCTTTACGGCTCCAACTTCGTCAGTGTCTGAATGCCATTCCGGACGCAGTTTGACAATTTCATTGTATAGAGAGACGCAGATGCGGCGGCTCATGCAAACCGCCATGGCTCTGCCACCCAAAGCGGAGGTTCGTGCCTCCAGATGTTCTACCAGGTCCGCAGCGACCTGCTTCAGGCGCTTATCTGCGCCGACGAGGGCTTCAACCGTGCTCCACTTGGCTTTAGCCTTTTCCTGCTCGGATAGAGTATCGTCTTCTAGGATGGCGGCAATTTCTTCATCGATCTTGGGCTTTTCGTCTTCACCCAACTCGATGCGGGCCAAGCGACTTTCATAATAGATGGGAACCGTAGCTTTGTATTCGACCGCTCTAGTGATGTCGTAAATGTCAACATAGCCCCCGAAAACTGCAGGTGTGTTCACATCAGCCGTCTCAATCGGAGTGCCGGTAAAGCCAACGAATGAGGCATTAGGAAGTGCCTGCCGGACGTAGTGAGCATACCCGTATCTCCGTTCACCGGTCTTGGCGCTCACTTTGGCATTCAGCCCATATTGGCTTCTGTGTGCTTCATCGGCGATCACGATGACGTTGCGGCGGTCCGTCAATGTAGGAAAACGCTCTTCCCCCTTCTCGGGAGCGAATTTCTGCATGGTTGTGAATATCACACCACCGGATTGACGCTCTAGAAGCTCGCGCAAGTCGTCTCGGCTCTCTGCATGTTCTGGGGTTTGCCGGATCAGATCCTTAGTAGTCGCGAACGTCTGGAACAGCTGGTCGTCGAGATCATTTCGATCAGTCAAGACAATCAGGGTCGGATTCTGAAGCTCAGGACTTCGAACCAACAAGCCTGCGAAAAAGGCCATTAGTAGTGACTTCCCTGAGCCCTGAGTATGCCAGATCACACCAATGCGGCGATCGCCTTCAGGCTTTGAGGCCTCGATCGCGTTAGTTAGGGCTTTTCGCGCGCCGAAAAACTGGTGGTAGCCAGCGATGATCTTGAACGGACCATCGCCTGTGTCACCAAAAACCGTGAAATCGCGCAGCAGCTCCAGGAAGCGACCTTTGTCGAATACGCCCTTCAGCAGCGTCTCCATTTCCTGCGGGCCTTCAGGGGTAAAGTCCTCCGCAGCGCCAGTTACGGAGCGCCATGGCATGAACCGCTCTTCATTGGCTGTCAGTGATCCGATCCGGGCTAGCAAACCGTCTGAACTGACCAACACAGCGTTTGTACGAAACAGGGATGGGATCTGCTGCTTGTAAGTTTGAAGCTGGGCGAAGGCATCTTCGATCGTAGCGGTTTCGCTTGCAGCGTTCTTCAGCTCGATCACCGCCACCGGTAAGCCGTTCAAGAATACTATCAAGTCAGGGCGGCGCTTGTGCTTCCCCTCGATCACAGTGAACTGGTTGGTCACCAGCCAATCGTTAGACTGAAAATCCTCAAAGTCGATCAGCCAAACTTTGTCACCCCGGATCGTCCCGTCATCCGCCTTGAACTCGACATCCACACCATTGACCAGAAGCGCGTGTATGCGTCGGTTCTCTTCGGTCATCTTAGATTGAATAATCGGTTCTTCGTTCCCGATGGGGCCCTCGACGAGTTCATTGAGCGGAAGATGATTGTCCCAGCAGTTATGCGTGAGCGCGGGGGCCAATCATGATGACCGTGGATGATCAGTCCCTTCATGCGTGGATGCTGTCGAGACCGCCTCAAAGCCGGAGCAAGGGTTTGTCGAACGAAGCCTGCGTCAGCCGGTCTGGTTCGACTAGAAACGTAGCCAAGATGGCTCTGCAGGAGGGTAGGGTATGCTGCGAGAAATTCAGCTGATTTCCACTCAACAATTGGCAGAGCACCTCGGATACGACAAAGCGTCGACTTCCTTCTATGAGTTTTGTCGGCATCTTCGTATCGCACCAGTGCCTGGTCGACGTGGATGGTACGACCCCAAGTTGGTGCGGTCGAGGCTGGACCAGTCGCAAGGCATGGATCAAATATCCAGAGATGTGAGCTCTAGCTCTCGAAATTTGGTTGCGGAAAGGAGGGCCCGCCTTGGTAAAGCGTAGTCTGCCTAAAGGGGTTCATAGGGTTCGCCGAAAAGTTAAGGGCGGGGTCAAATACCACTTTTACGCGTGGCGCGGCGGCCCGAAGTTCTGGGAAGATGTCATCCCATACCCAGTGGTGCCTGAGTTTTTCCAAGCATTCTCCGCTTGCACCGCTTCGCAAAAATCTAGCTTCACTCTAATCGATGAACTTGTAACAGATTTTCTGAGTAGTGATGCCATGCCCCCTAGGACACGTTCGCGGGAGGATGTCGAGCTCTGGGTCAAGAGATTTCAAAACGAGTTCGGTGGAGATCCCATGGCCATGTTCGAAGAGCCTGCCTCTCGATCTGAACTTAATACTTGGCGCAAGCGCTGGATTCATTCACCGAAACAGTACGACATGGCGGGCACACACGCAGTTAAATTACTGAATTGGGCTGTCGGCGAGGGGCGACTTAAGGAGCATTACTGCCATAAACTGAAGAAGATCTATGTGGCCAATCGTAGCGAGATTGTGTGGACGCCAGCAGATATTGAGGCGTTTAGCAAGGTCGCGCCTGAATGGGTCCAGCGCATCCTGATGCTGGGTTGTGAGACTGGGCTGCGCGTGGCGGATTTGGTGAAGGTTCGGAGGAACCACTTTGAGAAAACGACGCATGGGAAGCGTCTACGCTTCAAGACGGGCAAGCGTGGGCGCGTTGCATATATTCCTGTAACTCATGGTCTTCAGACGCTCTTGGAAACGACGCCTGATGGTCAGGAAACACTTCTGGTAGGGCAGCTTGGTGATCCCCTAACGCCCCGATGGGCATCTCACCAGATAACGAAGTGGCGGCGTGAAGCCAAGGTGTCCCCTTGGGAAGATGGGCGAGAAAAAACGCTTGCGGACACTCGGGGCACAGCAGCGACGCGTTTGCTCAATGCAGACCTCTCGCTGCGTCAGATTGCAACACTCATGGGCTGGTCAGTGCGCTATGCTTCTGAGGTCATTGAAATATATGCGCGTGTCAGTCCTGATGAGAGCGACAACGTTCTTGCCCTCATGAAGGCAGCTGAAAAACGTCAGGATGCACCGAAATTGTAAACGCAACTGTAAACGGCTTGGCCGTTACATCGAGAGGAGTGATCTAAGTGTTTGAAAATAAATGGAGGCGAGTACCGGAATCGAACCGGTGTGGACGGATTTGCAATCCGCTGCGTCACCACTCCGCCAACTCGCCTGCCGTGGTGTGGCTCCATTGAACGTGAAGCCGTGAGCCCGGTTCAAAGCGGGCCTGTTACAGCCGCTTGCATCGGGTTCGGAGCGCTTTATTGCCGCTTTTGCATCTCTTGTCCAGAGCAGCCACCGGAAATATGTGCTCCATATCGTCGGGGCAGGTAACCTGACTGAAAACAAATGAAAATTACTGTTCGGCCTCGCAGAGATAGCGGGAGGTCATGTAACCGATGACCCGGTCGACGATGGCGGGGCGGACGTGGACGTTGTCTTCGCCATAGGCGTTCAGGCCGAGGGTCGTGATGATCTCGTAACTGGGGAAATAGTCGACATCCTTAAAGCTCTGGATCGCGAGTTCGGCCACGACACGCAGCACGGATTTAGAATAGGCATTCCTGGAAACGGCGTCTCCGCCGGCGAAGGTGACCTGGATCGGGACCGGCGAAACTGTCAGCAGGACCTTGCGGCGGCCCTTTTCCATCAATCGTTCGAGCATTTCGAAAATCAGCATCTGACTTTGCCCGATATCCAGTTGCTGGAACAGGAAGCGGCCAGGGTGCGCGTTCATCAACTTCCGGCTCGGGGCCTCGTTCAGATAGGTGCCTGTTTCATTGTCGTACCAGGTTTCCACCAGCCCGAGGGTCACCACAACTACATCTGACTGCGCAAGGCCCTCGGCATAAAGGTCGCGGATCTGTCCACGCCGTTCCATCGCGCGGGCTTCGGCGACCGGGCGGGACCCGGTAGCAAGCAAGCAATCGAGAACCTCTCCCTTGCCGGCGGGATACAGACCAGCCCCATCGACGGGGCGATCCAATGCGGTGACGCATTGCAGCATCGTGCCGGGGTTGTACTGGTTCAGGATCCGGTTGGGCTGGCCCGGTGCCTCTTCCTGCGGGGCGGTGAAATGGGCGGTCGGCACGGTCAAGCCCCGCGCCAGCAGGGCTTTTTCCACATTGCGCGCGAAGCAGGAACCGATGGTAAAGACACTGTCGCCCGTCGACAGGTGAAAGCCCGGCGTGACCTCGGGAAAGATCATCCCGCCCTCGTAACGAGCATCGCTGCGGTCGGGGTATTTGCGCGCCTTGTTTCTGAGCGCCTCGGAAAAGGCCTCCTGTCCGGCAATCTGGTTCATGGCGTATCCTTTGGACTGACGGGCAGGGGGCCCGGCTTTCTGCTGCCTCAGGGCTAATCCTGTGAAGTTAAGAAAGCTTCAATTCCGGGCAGTCACACTGCGGCGCGACAGCCAGTCACAACGACAAAGGTGGGATCACACGCATCGTGGCGTTGCTGCCGCCTTTTCTATGTGGCAAAACCTTCGCAGAGAAGATTCTGAACGGAAGAGTCTAGTTATGACCGACTACGCTGCCCGGCGGACCATGATGGTCGATGCCCAAGTCCGGCCCTCGGATGTTACCAAGTTCCCGATCATCGAAGCGATGCTTGCCGTCCCCCGAGAGGTCTTCGTGCCTCGGGACCGCAAGGAAGCCGCTTATCTCGGTGAAAACGTGAGCCTTGGTGGCAACCGCGTACTGCTGGAACCCCGGACCCTGGCCAAGATGCTGGATGCGCTGGATATTCAACCGGACGAGCTGGTGCTCGATCTCGGGGCGGCGCAGGGCTACTCCGCCGCCGTGATCTCGCGCTTCGCAGAGGCCGTGATCGCCGTCGAGGAACAAGAGGACCTCGTGGCGGACAGCCAGCAGATCCTCAGCGATCTGGGGGCCGACAATGTCGTCCTGCATGACGCGAAACTGGCCGAAGGCGCGCCGGAACATGGACCCTATGACGTGATCCTCGTCGAAGGCGGGGTCGCCTTCCTGCCCGACGCCATCACCGACCAGCTCAAGGAAGGCGGCCGGATCGCGGTCCTGTTCCTGGAAGGGCACCTGGGCGAGGTTCGCCTTGGCTACAAGGTCGACGGCAAGGTCAGCTGGCGCTTTTCATTCAACGCCGGGGCCCCGGTTCTGCCGGGCTTCGAACGACATTCTGCCTTCACGCTCTGATCCCGCGGGGATGGTGGCGCAGGCGCGGTAAAGACAGACCGGCGAACCGGTCGCATGAAGGAGCAGAAGATGGCGAAACGGTTTGGGGCCGAAGTGGTCCGGCGCGGGCGCATGGATGTCGGCACGCATGTTCGCAGGCTGCTGACCGGTTCTGCGGCGGGTCTTGCGTTGCTGGTGATGCCGCTTGCGGCGGGGGCCGAAAGCCTGGGCGACGCGCTGGCCGACGCATATCGCAACAGCGGCCTGCTGGTACAGAACCGGGCGGTCCTGAAGGCTGCCGATGAAAGCGCAGCCCAATCGCTTGCCACCCTGCGCCCGGTGCTCAGCTGGTCGTCCGGGGTGACCAACAGTTTCGCCCGCACCTATGCTTCCGGCGTGGATTACGGCACCGCCTCGACCTCGGCCAATGCCGGTTTGACAGCCACGCTGCTGCTGTTCGATTTCGGCGCCAGCCAGATCGCCATCAACGTGGCCAAGGAAACCGTCTTGCTGACCCGTCAGCAGCTTGTGCAAATCGAACAACAGGTCCTGCTGCGCGCCGTCAGCGCCTACATGGAAGTGCGCCGGTCGACCGAAACCCTGTCGCTGCGTCAGGCCAACGTGCGCCTACTTTCGCAGGAACTTCAGGCGGCACAGGACCGGTTCGATGTTGGTGAAGTGACCCGCACGGACGTGTCCCAGGCCGAAGCGGCCCTTGCCGAAGCGCGCAGCGGTCTTGCGGTGGCGCAGGGCAGCCTGGAACAGGACAAGCTGGAATACGAGGCCGCGGTGGGGCATCTGCCGGGCACGCTGCCCGAACCCTCGCGTCTTGGCACTGTGCCGTCTTCGGTCGAAAGCGCGACCCAGACGGCCCTGCAGATCCATCCTTCCATGGACGTGGCACGCCGGCAGGTGACGATCGCCGAAATGCAGGTCGATATTGCCACCGCGAACATGAACCCGACGCTGAACGCCACCACCAGCTATGGCCTTACCAAACCGTTCGAAGGCGATACCCACACGCTTGGCGGCTCTGTCGGGCTGACACTGTCGGGACCGATCTACAGCGGCGGGGCGCTGGCCTCGGTCGAACGTCAGGCATTGGTGAACCGCGAAGCGACGCTGGCCAACCTGCATGTCGTTTCCGACACCGTGAAGCAAAACGTCGGCACCGCCTATACTGCCGTCAAGGTCGCTCAGGCGGCAACGGTGTCGGGCCGCGAACAGGTGCGCGCCGCTGAAGTCGCCTTTGAAGGTGTCCGTGAGGAAGCGACCCTTGGGGCGCGGACCACGCTCGACGTCCTGACCCAGGAACAGACCCTGCTGGATGCCCGGACGTCCTACCTTTCGGCCCAGGTGGACGAAGTGCTTGCCCGCTATTCGCTGATCAGCGCCATGGGGCAGCTGACCGCACAATCGCTTAGCCTGAACGTCGAGATCTACGACCCGACCGCCTATTACAACATGGTGAAATCGGCCCCCGCGCGCCTGTCCAAGCAGGGCCAGCAGCTTGATTCCCTGCTGCGGCGGATCGGGCAGGAGTAACTCTGCCCCATCCGCTTGAGACATTCGGTATCGCGGGCTAGACTTCTGCCCATACCAAGAGGGCGGCGGAATGGCGGATCACAATGACGGCTCGGGCATGGGTGACGAACCGGACGCCCCTACGGGGGCGGCCCCCTCTGGCAGGGGGCAGGCAGGACAGGAAGCTGACCCGCTGGTCCTGTCGCCGGAACTGCGTGTGGCCCCTGGCGCTGCGGATAGCCTGCCGCCCGAAACCGAGGCCTGGCCGGGGGCGCCTGTGGACCGGCGCGTCCTGGACAATCGACATTACGGGAATGATGGTCCGGCTGCGCCTGTCGCCGGGCGTGACACCAGCCATCTTTCCGCCGAAGAATGGGATGAAGTCTGGGAAGACGCCCGTGCCTTCGACGAAGCAGAGCTTCGCGAATTCATCCGTGGCATCGTGCGCGAAGAGATGGAGATCGCCCTGCGAGACGTCAACCTGCGCAACATCCGCAAGCATGTGAAACGAGAGATCGCCAAGGCCCTCTCGGGCGCGTCCAAGAAGGGCTAGGGAGCGCCTAGGCCCTGACGGGGTCTGCCATGGCCAGCAGGCGGTCTAGGTCCATGTGGGCCTCGATATGGGCAGCAAGGTCGTCCAGCACCCGGTCGACCGATGCGCCATATCCTGGCTGTGACGGCGCGCCCAACCGATCCAGGAAAGTGGCGCGGAACCCATCCGAGGCAAACAACCCGTGCAGGTAACAGCCCTGAATCCGCCCATCTTCGGAGGCCGCCCCTTCCCGGCGTCCCGACAGGTCCAGCCAGGCACGATCGCAATCCGGTCCGCTGGTTTCACCAAGATGGATTTCATATCCCGACAGCGCCGCGCCGCTGGCAGGGTGGCGCGCCGCGCTTAGCGCGACACGTTTGCCCGGTCGCATCACAGTGTCGATATTCAGGTGCCCAAGACCGGGATAGCGGCCGGGTCGGCCCTCCAGCCCTTCGGGGTCGCTGACGCTTTGCCCCAGCATCTGGTAGCCGCCGCACAGGCCAAGCACATGCCCGCCGCGCCGGATATGCGCGGCAAGGTCAATGTCCCAGCCGTTGGCGCGGAAGGCATCCAGATCCGCGATCGTCGCCTTGGAGCCGGGGATCAACACCAGTGCTGCATCGCCGGGCAGGGGGCGTCCGGGGGCGATGATCTCAAGCGTGACGCCCGGTTCGGCCGCCAGCGGGTCGAGGTCATCGAAATTGGCGATCCGGCCAAGGCGGGGCACGGCGATCTTCAGCGCGCCGGTGCTGCCGGGCCGGGCGCGGTCCAGGTCCATGACGTCTTCGGCGGGCAGGCGCCAGGCATCCGCGAACCAGGGCAGCACCCCCAGCGATGGCCAGCCGGTGTGATCGGAAATCGCCGTCACGCCGGCATCGAACAGCGCCACGTCGCCCCGGAACTTGTTGACCGCAAAGCCCTTGATCCGGGCGCGGTCGGGGGCCGAGATGACTTCCCGCGTGCCGACGATCTGCGCGATCACGCCGCCCCGATCGATGTCCCCGACCAGGATGACAGGCACATCAGCGGCCTCGGCAAAGCCCATGTTGGCGATGTCCCCGGCGCGCAGATTGACCTCGGCTGGGCTGCCGGCACCTTCGATCAGCACCAGGTCGGCGCCCGCTCCAAGGCGGTGGAAACTGTCCAGAACGGCCGGCAGCAAGCTGGCCTTGAGGCGGCCGTAGGCGCCGGCGGCGGCGGTGGAATGTAGCTGCCCGCGCAGGATCACCTGGGCGCCGGTTTCGGATTCGGGCTTCAGCAACACCGGGTTCATATCGACCTCGGGCGGGCGGCGACAGGCCAGCGCCTGAAGCGCCTGAGCGCGCCCGATCTCGCCGCCGTCAGGGGTGACGGCAGCATTGTTGGACATGTTCTGCGGCTTGAAGGGCGCGACCGACAGGCCGCGATTGGCAAAGGCACGTGCCAACCCCGCGACCAGCATCGACTTCCCGACGTTGGAGCCGGTGCCCTGTATCATGATCGCCCTGGTCACATGCCCCGCCTTTCGCCGCACCAACCGGCGGCCTTGCTGTTCTTCGGGCGGTTGTGCCACGGCGTCTCGGCGCTGCCAATCAAAACCCGCAAACGAAAATCGCGCCCCCTCGGGGACGCGATTTTCTGGGAAACCACTGAGGGAACAGAGGCTTATGCGGCTTCAGCTTGCTCTGCCGCGTGGCGGCGTTCGCTTTCTTCACGGCTCAGGGCGACCGAGGTCCGGATCCCCTTGGAGACGAAGTCCATCAGGCCTCCGACAACGCGTTCGTTCGGGTCGATCCCGGCGCAGGACAGCACTTCGCGGCCATCGCGCGAGCGTGCCCACCGAGCGATCTGCTCGGGGCCGTTGCCGTACTTCTTGTCATCCGCGATCGCGTCATCCAGGGCTGCAAGGACAACGGCGGCGAAGAGTTTCCGTGCGCGGTTGCCCTGTTCGTTATTGAAGGCGGTGCCATCAACGAAATCTTTCATGATCCGTCCTTGCTTATTGCTCTTGTGTTTCGGGCGTGCCGCCCCTTATGACGAACTGAATGCGATTCGGGTAGCGCAATCATGCATCCCCGTCATGCGTTCAGCGCATGCCTCGCAGAGCGATATTCGCAGCGGCTCCGGACAAGTGCGGCGCGCTTGCCACAAGCGCGCACCGGATATATAGGCTGCGCAACCCAACGTTCAACCAGTACAGGCGAGCCGACATGCCCAAGATCAACGGAAACGAAATCCGCCCCGGTAATGTGCTGGAGCATAACGGCGGCCTCTGGGCAGCCGTGAAGGTCGACCACGTCAAGCCCGGCAAGGGCGGTGCCTTTGCCCAGGTCGAGATGAAGAACCTGCGCAACGGGTCCAAGCTGAATGAACGCTTCCGTTCTGCGGACAAGGTCGAGCGCGTGCGCCTGGAACAGCGCGACATGCAGTTCCTGTATGAAAGCGACGGCATGCTGGCCTTCATGGATACCGAGAACTTTGATCAGGTCGAACTGCCCTCTGACCTGCTGGGCGACCGCCGGCCCTTCCTGCAGGACGGCATGACCATCGTGGTGGAATTCCATGAATCAGAAGCGCTTAACGCCACCGTCCCACAGAAGGTCGTCTGCAAGATCGTCGAGACCGAGCCTGTCGTGAAGGGCCAGACCGCCGCCAACAGCTTCAAGCCCGCGATCCTGGACAATGGCGTGAAGGTCATGGTGCCACCCTTCGTCGGTCAGGACGAAGACATCGTGGTCAACACCGAATCCATGGAATATTCCGAGCGCGCCTGAGCGCGCTGCATCGGTCCGGCAGGGCACCGCGAGGCCGCAATCACAGGCCTTGGACCTCTGGAGAGTGAACGCCGCCGCTCGGGGAACCGGGCGGCGTTTTGCATTGGCGAACCAGGGGAAGGTGAGGGCCCTTAGAGGCGACGCGGATGCCTTGGGGCAGGGGGCCGGGCCTTGGGGTGGAAGGGCGATCCTGTCGCCTGTGTGGCTGCCTTGTCATGCTTGCCCGTCATCCGTCAGGGTGGTTGCCCAACCGCCCCGGTCGAGGTGCCAGGAGGGCGGGCAGGCGGCGGATACCGACCCTTAAGGCTCGTAAAACCGCCGACACTCCTCCGATTGCAGGCACCACAAGACATCCCGCCCAAGATTTGCGCCATGGCCCGGTTTGCTGACCATTCCCGCGGCGGATTTCGAACCGGACGCCCTTGGCCGCTTGCTCAGCTATCCTCTGGCAGAAAAACGCGAGCTTCCCCGGCCTGCATCGCCCCGGTCGCGCGGTCAAGGCGCAGGTAGGCGATGGCCTGATCGCCCGCAACGCTGTGCAGGGTGCCGACGGACTTGCCCTCGGCCGTGATCTCGGTGCCCGGCGTGGCGGGGCCTTCCAGCGTGACGCGGCGCAGGCCCTTGCGCAGCTCGGTCTTGTGTTTCATCCGGGCGGTGACTTCCTGCCCGACATAGCAGCCCTTGCGGAAATCCACGCCATTCAGGTGCTCGAACCCGGCCTCAAGGATAAAGGTGTCGGGGGTCAGTTCGATGCCAGTTTCGGGGATGCAATGGGCGACGCGGATAGCGTCGAAATCGGTACCATCGGTACCGCCCTCGGCGCCGATCAGATGCCAGCCGAGCGCCGCATGGCGGGGGTCGGTGAAGGCCCCCTCGGGCGCCGGGCCGGTGCCGCGCAGGACCTGAAGGTCCGTGACATCGATCGTCACATCCGCGCGCAGGCGGTACATGGTCAGGCGCTGCGCCAGGGCGGCGGCCTGGGGTTCGGCGACCTCCAGCAGGATGTCCGCGCCATCCTCGATCAGGATGAAATCGCAGATGAATTTGCCCTGCGGGGTCAGCAACGCGGCATAGACCGGGCCGTCCCCCAGCCGATCAAGGCTGTTGGTGACCAGGTTCTGCAGGAAATGCTGCACATCGGCGCCGCCAAGGCGCAGGATCTTGCGGGGGATCATTGGGCTGTCGGGCATGGGACTTTCGCTTGTCATTGGCCCCGAGTATACCGCGTGGCGCAGAGGTTAACAGGGGGGTGCCATGGCAGCCGCGCTTTCGGTGGTGATCGCGACCATGAACGACGAAGCCGGGCTGGCACGCTCGGCCGCCGCGCTGTTCGAGGGCGTGCAGGCCGGCATCCTGCGGGAACTGATCGTCAGCGACGGCGGGTCGGGCGACGGCACCGTGACCCTGGCCGACGAAATCGGCGCGCGTCTGATCACCGGACAGGGCGATCGTGCCGCCTTGCTGGCGCAGGGCGCGGCGGCGGCGCAGGGCGAATGGTTGCTGTTGCTTGGTGCAGGTGCATCGCCCGCGCGGGGCTGGAGCGATGCGGTTCTGGCGCAGATGCAGGCCGGGCGCGCCGGGGTCTTTCGTCAGGCACCGGGGGCGGGCCTCGGGGGGCGGGTCGCTTCCTGTGCGCGAACCTGCGGGTGCGTTTCGGCGGGCGGGTCACGCCCGGCCGGTGCTTCTGGTCCGGGCGCGGGATTTCGGCGGGGCGATCCGCCCCGACCTGATGTCGGTCAGCGCCCGAACATAGCCCAGATCATCCGGCGCGCCATTGTCGCATCGACGGGCGGCGGCGGCAGGTCCTTGCCCTCGGCCCGGCGGCGCGCGGCTTCGCGTTGTTGCGCAACCGCATCGGCCGTGGGGCCGTCGGTCTTGAACTGAAGGTCATGCAGGTGGGCATAGATCCCGCCGCGTTCCAGCAGTGCCTCGTGCGGGCCGGCATCCACCGCATGGCCGCTTTCCATCACAACGATCTTGTCGGCATTGCGCACCGTCGCCAGCCGGTGGGCGATGACGATGGTCGTGCGCCCCTCGGCCAGCCGGTCCAGCGCGCTTTGCACCACCGCTTCGGATTTGGCATCCAGCGCCGAGGTCGCCTCGTCCAGCAGCAGGATCGGCGTATTGCGCAACAGGGCGCGGGCGATGGCCACGCGCTGACGTTGCCCGCCCGACAGGTTCGACCCCCGCGGCCCCACGGGGCTGTCCAGACCCTGCGGCATCCGGGCGACGAAATCAGACACATGGGCGGCGTCCAGCACGCGGCGCAATTCGTCTTCGCTGACATCCGTGCGACCCAGCAGGATGTTCTCGCGCAAGGTTTCATCGAAAAGCAGCGCGTCCTGGCTGACCACGGAGAACATTCCGCGCAGATCGGGCAGGGACATTTCGCCCACCGGCACGCCGCCGATTTCGACAGAGCCCGCCTTCGGATCGACCAGCCGGGTCAGCAAGTTGAACACCGTTGATTTGCCCGCCCCCGATGCGCCGACAAGCGCCGTGGTCGTGCCCGGCTCTGCGGTAAAGCTCAGCCCGTCCAGCACCTCGGTTTCGCCATAGGACAGGCGCACGTCCTTCAGGGTGATCCCCGGCACGCCGCTCGGCGCGGGCTTGGGGGTCGCGGGGGACACCAGTTGCGGTTGGGTTTCCAGCAATTGCCGGATCCGCTCGATCGCGGCCGCCGCGACCTGCCAGGTGCCGGTGACCCCGCCCAGACGGCGCAGGGGTTCAAAGGCGAACCCGATCGCGGTGAAGAAGGACACGAACTGGCCCACGGATTTCTCGCCCGAGATGATCTCGGCCCCGCCGAAGATCAGCACGCCGAGGAAGCCGAGCCCGGCCATGACATCGATCATGCCGGGGATCGCCGAGGTGCCCACGGTGGCGCGGATCTCGGCCTTCACCAGCTTGTCGGTCAGGGCGGAATAGCGGGTGTACTGGTAGTCTTCCAGCCGGTTCAGCTTGACCGGGACGATGCCGTGAAAGACCTCGTCCAGACGGATGGCCAGCCGGGCGCCCAGATCGCGTGCCTCGCGGGACCGCGCGCGGATAAAGCGTTGCACGACGAAGGAGGGCGCGATCAGCAGCGGCGCGCCGACCAGCGCGACCAGCGTCCATTTCCAGTCGACCGAGACCGCGACCCCCATCAGGATCACGAGCGAGATCAGATCGCGCCCCGCCCCGGTCAGGATCGCTGCCCAGACATCGTTGATCGAGGCGACATCGGTCTGGATCCGCTGGATCAGGTAGCCGGGCGGGTGGCTTTGGTGGAAGGGGCCGTCTTGACGCATCAGGTGGCGCAGCAGGTCGCGGCGCAGGTCGGCGGCATTGACCTGAGCGATCCGCGCCAGCAGCACCTTCTGCGCGACCGAAGCAAAGGCCCGGGTAATGAAGATCGCGACGACAGCCAGCCCGACCCAGCCCAGGGCCGAAGTATTGCCCTCGATGAAGACGCTGTCGAACATCGGCTTCATGATCCAGCTGAGCGCGCCCAGCATCGACCCTTCCAGCGCCATGAACAGCGCCGCAAAGATCAGCGCCAGCCAATGCTTGTGCAGGTAGCCCTTCCACAGCCAGCGGATCAACACGCCGCCCTTTTCATCAGCCGTGCGCGGCAGGTCGCGTTCATCCGGCGCCACGGGGGGTGTTTGCGATGCGGCTTTGGGCGGTTCAGCGGGAACGGCGGTGTCGCCGGCAGGGGCGGGTTTGGCGTCGTGATCGCTCATGACGGGGTCTTCCCGCGGCCGCGCGACTTGCGGGCGTCAAATTCGGCCTGCAAGGCCTTGGGGTCGTATTCCGTCTTCACCCAGTCCTCGAAACCGATGGGATCCCGTGCATTGCGCGCGGCATAGCTGTCCAGAATATGGTCGAGAATGCCGGTCTTCGTCCAGCGGAAGTGGACATATTTCGCCGACAACATCTTTTGCGCCTCCGCGACGGGGCGGCCTTCGATCACCAGCAGGTAGATGGCCGAGGCGAACCCGGCCCGGTCTGCCCCGGACTTGCAATGCATGACAAAGGGTTTCTCGATGCTGCGGAAGGCCTCGATCACCGACAGGATCTCTTCTGCCGAGGCTGCCTCGCGGGCATAAAGATTGCGGTCCACCAACGTCAGGCCAAGGGCCTCGCAGCTTTCCTTTTCCGTGAGGTAGTGCGCCGCACCACCCGCGCCCCGCAGGTTCAGCACCGACTTGATGCCGAGCGCCTTCATCTTCTCGAACCGTACATGGGTCGGGTGATTGGAACGCCAGACATCCGGGGCGATCAGAAAGAAGTTGGTCCAGACCTTGCGCAGGATCGCATGGTCGAACCAGTCGTTGTAGATCGCGGCCCGGCGCCGGTTTTCCGGCGTGGACAGGTCGGTATTGTAGGAGGCGCGCAGGTCGCGCTCCCAGTTCTTGACCCGGTCGACCAGTTTCATGCGGCGGTTCCCTTGTGAAGTCGGGGTGGTTTCGGGCCCCGGCAAGGGGCTGGTCCCATGTAGGCGAGGATGGGGGATGAGGCAAGCGGAGGTCCGGGACGCGCGGGCGCGCAGGGACCCGTGACAGGCGGCGAACGCCGGCGACCGAGGTAGCGATCCGACCTCGGCCCGGACCAGGCGCGGGGAAATTTCCACCGGGCCAAAGCGGTGCCCCCAGGGGCAGGGCGGCCCGTGACGGCGATTGCTGGCCTCCCGTGCATTGACCTTGCCCGACACGGCGCTATTGCTGGGGCGTCCCGGTGCCGCGCCGGGGCTTTCCGCTTCGAAAGGACCGACGATGTCTCTCGCCCACGGCCGCCCCTACCTTGCCATTCCCGGCCCTTCCGTCATTCCCGACCGGGTCTTGCAGGCGATGCATGCGCCGGCGCCGAACATCTACGAAGGCGACCTTGTCGAGATGACCTTCGGCATGATCCCCGACCTGCGGCGGGTGGCGCGCACGGCGCATGATGCGGCGATCTACATCGCCAATGGCCATGGCGCCTGGGAAGCGGCGCTGAGCAACGTTCTGAACCCCGGCGACAAGATCCTGGTGCCGGCCACCGGGCGCTTTGCCTTCGGCTGGGCCGATATGGCCGAAGGTCTGGGCCTGGTGCCGCATATCGTCGATTTCGGGCGCAAGGCCACCATCGACCCCGACCGCCTGCAAGAGATCCTCGAACAGGACAAGGCGCATGAGATCAAGGCGGTTCTGTTCAGCCACGTCGATACCGCGACCTCGGTGCGCAATGATCCGGCCGCGCTGCGGGCCGCGCTGGACGCCGCCGGTCACCCCGCCTTGCTGATGGCCGATTGCATCGCCTCGCTGGCCTGCGACCGTTTCGAAATGGATGCCTGGGGCGTGGATATCATGGTGGCGGGCTGCCAGAAGGGGCTGATGGTGCCGCCGGGCCTGTCCTTTGTCTTCTTCAATCCGCGCGCCGCCGAGGCCCGCGAAAAGGTCACGCGCGTCAGCCGCTACTGGGACTGGAAGCCGCGCTCGGCGCCGGATTTCTTCTACAACTTCTTCGGGGGCACCGCGCCCACGCATCACCTGCTGGGGCTGCGGACCTCGCTCGACATGATCGCCGAGGAAGGGCTGGAGAATATCTGGGCCCGTCACGCCACCCTGGCCCGCGCGGTCTGGGCGGCCTGCGATCATTGGGCCTCTGCCGGGCCGCTTGAGATGAACCTGGCCGATCCCGCGATCCGCAGCCATGCAGTGACCGCCCTGGCAATCGGGCCGGGCAATGGGCAGGCGCTGCGCCGCTGGACGGCGGATCAGGCCGGGCTGACCCTGGGTCTCGGCATCGGAATGGACAGCGAAACGGACCCCGGTGGCACCGGCTTTTTCCGCATCGGCCACATGGGGCACCTGAACGGGCACATGGTCCTTGGTGCGCTGGGCGTGATCGAGGCCGGGATGACCGCGCTTCAGATCCCCCACGGGAAGGAGGCGCTTAGCGCCGCCGCAGGGGTCATCGCCGCCGGGCGCATCGATCTGGCGCAGTAGCCCGCGCCTCGGTAGAAGGCCAGGGGCCCGGAACCGCAAGGATGCCGGGCCCCTGTTCTATCGGAAGGGGTCTCTCGGCACTGGAGCATCCGCGCGGCGTTGCCTGGCGCGGATCACCTCGATGCCGCCAAGGATCAGATCGGCGAGGGCAAGCGCCACCGGCATACCCAGTGCCGGCGGATCGCGACGCGGATCCACAGCAGGTTGATCAGCCCCATGACCGGCGCCGCGATGGTCTAATCGGGCGCGCCTTTGGGAGCAGGAGCTTGCAGGCTGTGATGTTGGGGGCTGCCGGGCCATGGCCAGGCTCTTTGCAGTCTTCCCCAACCCATCGGATGGTCGGCCCGTTTGCGCCCTGACACGAGCCTTTCCAAAACAAGGCTGACGCCGATGTGACCCCATGCCCACGGGGGGCGTCAATGCGACCTTTCTGCCTCAGGCAGACAGGTCGAGACGCGCAAGCGCGCGGGGCAGGGCCGCTTCCAACTGGGCCATCTGGTCTTCGGGGCCGCATGAAATACGGATGCAGCGATCCTGCGGGGCCACGAAGGGCATGCGCACGAAAACGCCCTCCTCGGCGAGCGCCGCAACCATGGCGCGGGCGCGGGCACCGTCGGCGCCCAGGTCCATACAGACGAAATTGGTGGCCGATGGCAGCGTTGTCAGGCCATTGGCGGTGGCCATCCCGGCGATCCGCTGGCGCGAGGCGGCAATTTCATCGCAGATATGGGGCAGCCAGGCAGTATCTTCCAGTGCGGCCAGCGCCCCGGCCTGCGCGGTCCGGTTCATGCCGAAATGGTTGCGCACCTTGTCGAAGGCCCGGATCAGACCCGCCGCGCCAAGCGCATAGCCCACCCGCGCGCCCGCCAGCCCGTAGGCCTTGGAAAAGGTCCGCATGCGGATCACCCGCGGGTCGTCGATCGGCAGCGGCAGTGCGGCCTCCGCTGGGGCAAGCTCGGCATAGGCTTCGTCGAGGATCAGCAACGTGCCCTCGGGCAGGTCGGACAGGGCGGCCGCGATCCGGTCGCCGGGCAGGTAGCTGCCCATGGGATTGTCGGGATTGGCAAAATAGACCAGCTTGGCGCCGGTTTCGCCGGACTTGGCGATCAGCGCCGGCAGGTCTTCGGAATCGTCGCGATAGGGCACCGTGTGGATCGTGCCGCCAAAGCCCGTGACATGGTAATTGAAGGTCGGATAGGCCCCAGCAGAGGTCACTATATTGTCGCCGGGACCGATGATTAGGCGGACAAGATCCGCCAGCAACCCGTCGATGCCGGTGCCGACCACGATATTGTCGACCTCGCACGACCAGTGCCGGGCCAATGCGTTGCGCAGATCGTGGCTGGCCGGATCGCCATATTGCCAGATCCCGTCAAGCGAGGCGCGCATCGCCTCCAGCGCACGGGGTGAAGGCCCAAAGCCGTTTTCGTTGGCGCCGAGGCGCGCGGCAAAGGGGGCATTGCGCCGGCGCTCAAGCTCTTCCGGGCCGGTAAAGGGCACGGAAGACGGCAATCCGGCAGCAAGCGGGGTCAGGCGCGCGGCAGAGCCGGCAGGGCGGGTGGCACTGTGCTTGGTCATGGCGCGTCATAGCTGCGCCGGGCGGGGTCTTGCAAGATTTTTGACGCGTCTTTTGACGGCGAATTTTATGCCTCGATCAAAGCGGCCCTGGACCCGGTCGCGCGGTGTTTGCAAAGTTGGCGAGGGGTGTTTGCAAAAGGTGCCTGGGGCGGCAGAGATGCGCGGTCAGGGGGCGGTCAGGGTTCGTCTGGGGCCGGTTGATAGCGTCCGTTCTCGGTCCGCCGCAGTTTGCCTTCTCGCAGCAAGGTGCCAAGCGCGCGCAGGCTGTCTTCGCGGTCGAACGCTGCCGGGGCCATGGATTTCACCTGCGCCATCAATTGCCGACGCGAGAAATGCGGCTGACCTTCGACCCTGGTCAATTCCCTTGCGGCCTGATGCAGGATTTCTGTCGGCAGGGGCATTCTGCGTCCCGGTGAAGGATCCGCGACCGGACGGGGCGCAGGCGGAGTCACCTCGGGTTTCCCGACCCCGCCTTCATGCCCCTGCTGAGATGCTGCCGGTTCGGAAGGCGGTCCATCGTCAAAGTGTTCCCCGCGGGGCTGCGCGGAAGGCGCTGCCACGCCATGCGAGGCTTGCTCCAGATCCTGCCGGTATGGGGCTGCAGGGCCCGCGTCCCGCTCCGGGGTCTTGATTTCGGCCCGGCGGGTGGCAACGGCGGCCCGCAGATGGGCAAAGGAGACCCGGCGGCGGCTGGAGTCACTCTGGTCGAAGGCCCGGTCGGTTTCATGCAGAAGGCGGTCGATCTGCGGCCCGGCAATCGGGGCGGTGTCGGCCGGTTCGTTGTGCTCCGCCGGGGGGCGGGCTGGCGGGGGCGTTTCAGCAGGCGGCGCAGCGTTCCCTTGTGGCGCCATGCCCGCCGCCGCGATCTGCGGGCCAAGCACCCGCAGGCATCCTTCCAGGGCCGCGAGGATTTCTGCCGGGTCATCGTAGCCTTCCAGGGTGCAGGAAAAGTCGCCAAAAGACACCGTGAGGCTTTTTGTGGTCGCACTCACTTTTCGCCGCATCGCCCCTGTCCTGACGTTTCTGACCCTTGCCTGTTCCCGTGGGCTTAGGGGGCCGCGCGTCGGCCCGCAAGGGGCGCGTGGCTGGAACGTGCTCCTTTGGCTCGTGACGGGATAGACTGGTCAGGGTGTGATTCTGTGGTGCAGAGCGTCCCATTTTGTGACGATAATGTGGAGACTTCCACTGACCCCGGGGCCTTCATGACCGACCAATCTGCACCTTTGCCCGTGATCCGCAGCACGCGGCCCGTGGCCCTGTTCGGTGGCGGCGAGATCCCGGGGCAACTGGCGGAAACCGTTCTGGCCATGGCTGGCGCGGTTGTCGGCGCGGATGGTGGCGGGGAATGGTTGCTGGAGCGCGGTCGGCTGCCCGATGCGGTGATCGGGGACATGGACTCGCTGCGCTCCGAACGCGTTCAGGACATCCCGCCCGAGCGGTTCATTCGCATCACCGAACAGGAAAGCACTGATTTCGAGAAATGCCTGACCCGGATCGAGGCGCCGTTGGTGCTCGGGATCGGCTTCATGGGCGGTCGGGTCGACCACATGCTGGCGGCCTTTTCGGTGCTGCTGCGCCATCCCGACCGGCCCTGCCTGTTGGTGGGAAGCGAAGACCTGGTGTTTCATGCGCCGCCGGATGTCACGCTGACCTTGCCATGCGATCAGCCGCTGTCCCTGTTCCCACTGGCGCCGGTCCGGGGACAGTCCAGTGGGCTGACCTGGCCAATCGAGGGGCTGGATTTCGCCCCCGGCGGGCGGATCGGGACGTCGAACAAGGTGGTCGGCAGGAACGAGGCAGGCGCGGCCCAGGCCGCAGAAGGTTCAGTCGCGGTCTCGCTGGCCTTCGACGGGCCCGGCATGTTGGTCATAATGCCGGTGGCGGCGATGGCGGATGTGGCAACGGCGTTGCTGAGCCGGCCCGCGCGATGGCCCGCTCGCGCAGGATGATATACAGCCCGGCGCCGATGATGATCGCGATACCGACCAGGGCCAGCCCATTGGGAAATTCGCGGAACACAAGCCAGCCGACCAGCGCGGTCACCGGCAGTTCAAGATACTGCATCGGCGCCAGGGTCGAGGCCGGGGCATAGCGCAGCGACCAGGTCATCAGGAGATGCCCGAAGGAGCCGAAGATCCCGGTCAGCAGTACCAGCCCCCAAAGCTGCCCCGGCGGTATGTCGAGGGCCAGTTCCTCAACCCCGAACGCGCTGCCGATCAGCAGCACGGGCAGCAGGATGACGGTGGCCATGATTCCGCTCAGCGCCTGCATGGCGATGGGGTCGGTCGCCCGGGCCACCTGTCGGGTGACCAGGCTGAAGGCGGTGAAGTTCACTGCCACCAGCAAGGGCAGCAGCGCGGGCAGGCCGACGGCGGCAAAGCTGGGCTGGATCACCAGCAGCGTGCCGGCGAACCCGACCGCCACGGCAGCGATGCGGCGCGGGCCGATTTCCTCGTTCAGGAACAGCCGCCCGGCGATCAGGGTCAGGAAGGGCATGACAAAGGCAATGGCGATGGCATCGGCCAGCGGCAGGTAGCGCAGCGAGACGATCATGAAATAGACGCCGCCCATATGCAGCACGGTGCGCAGCAGGGTCAGGCGCATGGGGCGGCCGCGTGCCGGCCAGGGCTTGCGCAGCAGAATTGCCAGCGGCAGCAACAGCAGCGCCTGCAATGCGAACCGAAACAACAGGATCATGGCCGAGGTCATCTCGGCCCCCAGGATCTTGACCACCGCGTCGGCGCAGGGCGCGACGACGCAGAAGGCGGACATAAGGGTGATGCCCAACAAGGGGTTGTCGCGATGCGGTGTTTCCATGGCGCGACGCTAGGTGCGCGCGGGGGAACTGTCCATGGCCGGCGTGACGGGACCGGTGCAGGGCAATGGCGCCTGTGCAGCAAGGGGGGGGCGGGCCCCCGGTTTGGGGACCCGGCCGGGCGGCGGGGCGTCAGGCCCTTGCGGCGCCCTGCAAAAGTTCGATGCAAAGATCCGTCGCCTTGGCCATGTCCTGGACCGAGATCCATTCCAGCGGGCCATGAATGTTTTGCATCCCGGTGAACAGGTTCGGCGTCGGCACGCCCATTTCGGTCAGCCGCGACCCGTCGGTGCCGCCGCGAATGGGGACCGAGACGGGATCCAGCCCCAGCTTGCGGGCCGCATCGCGGGCCAGGTCCACCGGGGTCATGTCGTTTTCAAGCCAATACCGCATGTTGCGATATTGCGGCGTGATCTCGCAGGAAATCGTCGCGCGCGGTTCGGTGGCCTGAACGGCAGCGCAGATCTGGCGGAGCATCTCGCCCTTCGCGGCCAGGCCGTCGCGTTCGAAATCCCGCAGGATCAGCTTGATCCGCATTTCGTTCGCGCCGCCGGACATGTCGGTGGCATGGATGAAGCCGTCACGCCCATCGGTCAGTTCGGGACGCATGGTGGATTGGGGCAGGGCGGCGATGATTCTGGACGCCAGCTGGATCGCATCGACCAGCTTGCCCTTGGCAAAGCCCGGATGGATCGAGACGCCCTTGACCAGGACTTCGGCCCCATCGGCGGAAAAGCTTTCGTATTCGATCTCGCCCAGCTTGCCGCCGTCGAAGGTATAGGCGAAATCGGCTGCCAGATCGCGGGGCAGGTCGGGACCGACGCCGCGCCCGATCTCTTCGTCCGGGGTGAAGGCGATGCGCACCGGCCCATGGGGAATGTCGGGGTTTTCCAGCAAGTGACGCGCCGCCGTCATGATGATCGCGACGCCCGCCTTGTCGTCCGCGCCCAGCAGGGTCAGCCCGGAGGCGGTGATGATGTCGTGGCCCTGCTTCTGCGCCAGATAGGGGAAATCCTGCGGCGACAGCACCAGATCGGGGTCGTCGGGATAGGTGATGTCGCCGCCGTTATAACCACGCACCACGCGGGGCTTCACGCCGGTCGCATTGAACTGTGGGGCGGTGTCCACATGGGCCAGCAGCCCGATGGTCGGCGCCTCAATATTGCCGGGGATGGTTGCCAGCACCACGCCGTAACTGGTCAGGGACACATCCTCTGCGCCGATCTCGGTCAGCTCGGCTTCCAGCATCCGCAGCAGATCATACTGGATTTCGGTGCTGGGGGCGGTGGGGCTGTCGGCGTCGCTTTGGGTATCCACGGCCGCATAGCGGACAAGGCGGGTTTCAAGCTCTGTATCGAACGGGCTGGGCATGGGGCCTCCTGACAAGGGGGTGCGCCGGGGCGCTTGACGGAAACCTATGTGGAGCCGCGGTCCGAGGAAAGGGGGGCCGCGCGCCCCGGCGCAGGGCTCTGCGGGTTCGCCGGGCCTGAGGGGGCGGGACTGGGTTCAGGTGAAGGACCGGGCTCTGGGAAAGGACTGGGCTCGGGTGAACGATCAGGCTCTGGCCCGGCTGGCGTTGCGTTCCCGCCAAAGCGGGGGCACCCAGAGCAGGGCCATGGTGGTCAGGGCCAGCAGCGTGTTGGCGGCCTGTCCGCCAGGGCCCCAGGTGCTGTCGATGTAGCGCACGCCATAGACCAGCACGACATGCCAAAGGTAGACCTGCAGCGAATGGCGCCCCAGCAGGCACAGGGCGGGCCGGGTGAAGATCCAGCCAATACCGTTCGAGATGGCGCGCACAATTGCCGACGGATCGTTGCGCCCGCCGATGGCCAGCCAGGTGAACAGGAACCCCGCGGCCATGAAGTTCAGCAGGTAGACCGGCCCGAAATTCGAGCGCAGTTCGAAGGGACGGAAGGCCTTGAAGACCGCTTCGGGCATCCAGCCATGGGCCGAGGCCAGTCGCAGCGGCGCGAACAGCAGCAGGAACAGCAACGCGACCAGCGCAAGGTCGCGGGTGCGCGGGCCAAAGACCTCTTCCCAGCGGATCCGGCCTGCGGCCCATGCCGCCCCCAGCATCAGCCCGGCGATGAAGGGCACCTGCCAGCCCATCGGATCGAAGGCCATGCGCAGGCCCTGGGTGTCCGAGGCTTCGAACAGCCGGTCCACCCCGCGCGACCAAAGCAGCGAAACCTGCAATTGGCAGGCCGTCCAGACCAGCGCCGACAGCCCGGCGGCCAGCATCCAGCGCCCGTCGAAAACCCAGCGGATCAGCAGCGGCGAGATGGCCATGAACAGGATGTACATCTGCAGGATATCAAGGAAGGTCGGCTGGAATGCCAGCGTCAGGATCCCGAGAATGCGTATCGGATCGTCCATCGGGGCGGTGCCCAGCCAGTTGCGCCAGGCCATCACGCCTCCGGGCAGCAGATCGCGCATCGCGAGCCCGAGAAAGATCAGCGCCACGGTCCAGAGCCAGAGTTCCAGCATCCGTGCATGGACAGATTTACGCATCGCCTGCATGCCGCTGCGCAGATATTGCCGGCCCTTGAACAGCCCGAACATCAGGCCGGACAGAAAGACGAATCCTTGGGTGCTTTCGACGAACATCACCTCGCGGAAATGCAGTTTCTGAACCCAGACCCCGTTCTGCAGAACGAGGTGGGACAGGACCATCGTCAGAAGGAAGAACCCACGCAGGCCATCCAGAAAGTCGATACGTTTCATGGCTTCAGTTCGAAATGTGACGGGCTGGTAACCACGCGGCGTCTCCGGAAGGAGGGGAAGGGATGGAGTGTTCCGTTTAGAGATAGCGCGAAAGTTGCGCGTTCATAGCCGTGCCGCACGGCAGGCTCAATTGGCCAAGCAAGCGAAAGTGCCGCGCTGCCGTCGCGATAGGCGAAATCGGGGCGCGATGGGCGATTTTCTGCGCCTTTGCATGCCGGTGGGCCCGATGGGCACGGGCGTCGACGTTGCTTCAGCAGTTGGGGACGTTCACCGCCAGCCCGCCAAGCGAGGTTTCCTTGTACTTCTCGTGCATGTCCCGTCCGGTCTGGCGCATGGTTTCTATGCAGGCATCCAGCGGCACGAAATGCTGCCCGTCGCCGCGCAGCGCAAGCGAGGCCGCCGAGACCGCCTTGATCGCGCCAAGGCCGTTGCGTTCGATGCAGGGCACCTGCACCAGACCGGCGACCGGATCGCAGGTCATGCCCAGGTGATGCTCCAGCGCGATCTCGGCTGCGTTTTCGATCTGCTCGGGGGTGCCGCCCATGACGGCGCAAAGCCCGGCGGCAGCCATGGCTGCGGCCGATCCGACCTCGGCCTGACAACCCGCTTCGGCGCCGGAAATGGAGGCGTTGAATTTCACCAGCCCGCCGATGGCGGCTGCGGTCAGGAAAAAATCGTCCAGCTTGTCGCGACTGGCCGTGGGCACATGGGTCAGCCAGTATTTCACCACCGCCGGCAGGACCCCCGCCGCGCCATTGGTGGGGGCGGTGACGACCTGACCGCCGGCCGCGTTTTCCTCGTTCACCGCCATGGCATAGGCGGAAATCCAGTCGTTGATCACATGGGGAGGGGCCAGGTTGCGCCCGGCCTCGTCCTTCAGCGCGTCATGGATGGCGGCAGCGCGGCGGCGCACGGCCAGACCGCCGGGCAGGGTGCCGGGCGTGCTGAGGCCCCGGTCGATGCAATCGGACATGACCTGCCAGACCTGGGCGATGCCGCCCGACAGGGGCTTGCCACCTCCCCGCGCGGTTTCATTGGCCGCTTTCATTCCGGCAATCGTCAGGCCGGATGCCCGTGCCATGTCCAGCATCTCGGCGGCGGATTTGAACGGATAGGGGATCGGCGGGCCCTCGGCCTCTGCCTTGCCATCAGCCAGTTCGGCTTCGGTCAGGACGAAACCGCCGCCGATGGAATAATAGACTTCGGACAGGATCACATCGCCCTGGGCATCCAGCGCCATGATCCGCATCCCGTTGGGGTGGCCGGGCAGGGGGGTGTCGTAGTCGAAGATGAGGTCGGTCGCGGGGTTGAAGGCCAGTTGGCCCAGCCCGCTGGGCGCGACATGACGGTGTTCGTCGATCCAGGCCAGGGCGGAGTCTGCAGCCCCGGCATCATAGCTGTGGGGCAGGAACCCGGCGAGGCCCAGCACCGTGGCGCGATCCGTCGCATGGCCCTTGCCGGTGAAAGCCAGCGATCCGTGCAGCGAGGCGCGCAGCCCATGGGCATCGAAGGGCGCGGCGCGCAGCCGGTCCAGAAACCGCCCCGCAGCCACCATCGGCCCCATGGTATGGGACGAGGACGGGCCGACCCCGATCTTGAAAATGTCGAAGACAGAAAGGAACATGCGCGTACTCCGGTTTGCGGGCAGGATAGGGCGGTAGCCCGGGCGCTGTCGCCATGAAAGCGACACTTTCCGCGATTGCCGCGCCAGAGGTCCCAACCGGCTTGCGGACTGGCTTGCGGACTGGGTCCCAGCTTGCCATCCGGCTTGGGGCCCCGGCCAGGCATCCGGGACTTGTGAACCAGCACGGGAAATCCGTACTCGCATCCCTTGCCTTACCTGCCTATAACCACCCCGGTATTACGGAGTGAGCCGCATGAGCCAAGAGCCTTCCCCTGCGACCCAGACTGCGACCCCTGCAACCCCGAACGGCGCGCCTGATGCGCTGGGCGCGGCCGACCGGGCGAAATTCGCGGCCTCCTGGCGGTCGGTGGGCTTTGTCGAGGACGGAATGAAGGTCGGTCTTGGCACCGGCAGCACGGCGGCCTGGATGGTGAAATGCCTCGGCCTGCGGGTCCGGCGCGAAGGGCTTAAGATCGTCGGCGTGCCGACCTCGTCTCGCACCGCGGCGCTGGCGCGCGAGGTCGGGATCGAGGTGACGTCTCTGGATCAGGCCGGTTGGCTGGATCTGACCATCGACGGCGCGGATGAATTCGACCCCGCCTTTCGTCTGATCAAGGGCGGCGGCGGCGCGCATCTGCGGGAAAAGATCGTGGCTGCCGCCAGCGACCGCATGGTCGTGATCGCCGACCCGGACAAGGATGTGGCGACCCTTGGCGCCTTTCCCCTGCCTGTCGAGGTGATCCCGTTCGGCATGGACGCTACCCGGCGACTGGTCGAGCGCGCGCTTGCGGATCTGGACGTGGATCAGCGCAGGACCGTCTTCCGCCCCGCCGGCGAAGGTCTGTTCGTGACCGACGAGGGCAACCATACGCTGGATCTGCACCTCGGCCGGATCGGCGACCCCGAAGCCCTGTCCCAGGCGTTGAACGCCATTCCGGGCGTCGTTGAAAACGGCCTGTTCATGGATATCTGCGATGCGGTCGTCATCGGACGGGAAGACGGCCATGTCGTGACCCGCCACAAGCAGGGCGCAACAGAAGAAACCCACCTTGATTTCGCAGCGGAACTGGCCCTTTTCGACGCCTGAACCGATGCCGGACAGCACCCGGTCCGGCCATTGGATCGGGGTCCGCAAACGAACGCCCTCAGGGCTCAGAAGAAGGATCCTCGCATGAGCTTCGACTATGACCTCTTCGTGATCGGCGCCGGTTCGGGCGGCGTGCGCGCGGCCCGCGTGGCAGCCGGTGAAACCGGCGCCCGCGTCGCCATCGCCGAAGAAAGCCGTTACGGCGGTACCTGCGTCATCCGGGGCTGCGTGCCGAAAAAGCTGATGGTCTTCGCCTCGACCTATGGCCGTGTCGCCGAAGAGGCCGCCGCCTACGGCTGGGACGCGAAGATCGAGAATTTCAACTGGACCGCTTTCTGCAGCAAGCTGAACCTGGAACTCGACCGGCTGGAAGGGGTCTACAACCGCCTGCTGGATGGCTCCGGTGTCGACAAGTTCTCGCAGCGGGCCACGGTGCGCGATGCCCATACGGTCCTGCTGGCCGATGGCACGGAAAAGACCGCCAAGCATATCCTGGTCGCCACGGGCGGGCGCCCGGTGCGGCCCGATCTGCCGGGGGCGGAACTGGGCATGGTGTCGGACGACATTTTCCACATGGACAGCCTGCCGGGCAATGTCCTGATCGTCGGCGGGGGCTATATCGGTAGCGAATTTGCCTGCATCCTCAACGGGATGGGCGTTTCCGTCACGCAATATTACCGGGGTGATCAGATCCTGCGCGGCTTTGACAACGAGGCCCGCAACCTGATCGCGGAGGAAATGCGCGCCTCGGGCATCGACCTGCAGACCGGCACAGACATCACCGGGCTGGAACGGGACGGCGACCAGATCGTCGCGCTGCGCTCGGACGGTGCAAAGGCGCGGTTCGACAAGGTGATCTTTGCCACCGGACGGCGCCCCAACACCGACGACATGGGCTTTGAAGAGGCCGGCGTGACGTTGAAAGGCAACGGCGCGATCACCGTGGACGAATACAGCCAGACCGGCGTGCCCTCGATCTATGCGATCGGGGATGTGACGGACCGGGTGCAGTTGACCCCGGTGGCGATCCGCGAAGGCATGGCCTTTGTTGCGACGGTCTTCCGGGGCGAACCGACGCGGCCTGATCACGAACTGATCCCGACGGCGATCTTCACCCAGCCCGAAATGGGCACTGTGGGCCTTTCTGAAGAACAGGCAAAGTCCGTCGCAGGAGAACCGGTCGAGATCTACGCGACCTCGTTCAAGCCCATGCAGCAAAGCTTTGCCGGGGGTGCCGCGCAGAAGATCCTGATGAAACTGGTTGTCGGCAAGGAAAGCCGCAAGGTCCTGGGCTGCCACATCGTCGGCCCGGCGGCCGGGGAAATGATCCAGATGGCCGGAATCGCGGTCAAGATGGGCGCCACAAAGGAGGACTTTGATCGCACGGTCGCGGTCCATCCGACGGCAGCAGAAGAGATGGTGACCATGCGGACTCCGGTCAGAACCATCTGAAGCGCTTGTAATTCGGCCCGAGGACGCACACGTATCGGGCGAGAAGACTATAACGGAAGGGGAGATTGATGGCTGGAAACAATGGCGGTCCCTGGGGGGGCGGCGGTTCCGGCGGAGGGCGACCGACGCCACCCGGAAACAACGGGGGCAACGACGGACGTCGGCCCGGCGGAAACGGTGACAAGCCGACAGGTATTCCGGATATCGACGACCTGGTCCGCAAGGGCCAGGACCAGTTGCGCGTCTTGATGGGCGGCAAGGGCGACACGCCCCGGCGTCCGGGCGGCGATGGCCCCGGTGGCGGCGGCGGCGGTGGCCCGCTGGTCACCCGTGGCACCCTGCTGATCGGGCTGGTGGTGCTGTTCGGCCTCTGGGTCTTTGCCAGCTTCTACACCGTCCGCCCCGAGGAAAAATCGGTGGAACTGTTCCTGGGCAAGTATTCCTCGACCGGGGAACCGGGCCTGAACTTTGCGCCCTGGCCCGTCGTGACGCATGAAGTCATCACCGTGTCGCGCGAACGCAACGTCGACATCGGCGTCGGCGCCCGTGGATCGGATGCCGGGCTGATGCTGACCGGGGACGAGAACATCGTCGACATCGATTTCCAGGTCGTCTGGAACATCACCGATCCGGCGCAATTCCTGTTCAACCTGCGTGATCCGCAGATGACCATCGAAGCAGTGTCGGAATCCGCCATGCGCGAGATCATCGCGCAGTCTCAGCTGAGCCCGATCCTGAACCGGGACCGTGGGGCGATCTCCGGCCGTCTGCAGGACATGATCCAGAGCACGCTCGACAGCTACAATTCCGGCATGAACGTGATCCGGGTGAACTTCGACAAGGCCGACCCGCCCGCGCAGGTCATTGATGCCTTCCGCGAAGTCCAGGCCGCCGAGCAAGAGCGCGAACGCCTGACCAACCAGGCCGATGCCTATGCCAACCGGGCCACGGCGGCCGCACGTGGTGCCGCAGCGCAGATGATACAGGAAGCCGAAGGCTATCGCGCCCGCGTGGTCAACGAAGCCGAGGGTGAAACCAGCCGCTTCACGGCCGTGCTGAACGAATACCGCAAGGCACCTGAAGTGACCCGCAAACGCCTTTACATCGAAACGATGGAAGAGGTGCTTGGCAACGTGAACAAGGTGCTGATCGACGAAAACGCCGGGTCGGGTGTGATGCCCTATCTGCCGCTTTCCGAACTGACGCCCCGCGCTTCGGCACCTGCCGACGCAAGCGGCAACTGAGGAGGATCCGGTCATGAAAAAACTAACGATAGCCCTGGTCGTCCTGGTCGTCGCCCTGATCGGCTTCTTCAGCTCGATCTTCATCGTGGACGAGCGTGAGAATGCGCTGGTCCTTCAATTCGGTCGTGTGGTGGACGTGAAGGAAGACCCCGGTCTTGCCTTCAAGATCCCGCTGATTCAGGAGGTCGTGACCTATGATGACCGCATCCTGAGCCGCGACATCGATCCGCTGGAAGTCACGCCGCTGGATGACCGCCGCCTGGTCGTGGACGCCTTTGCGCGTTATACGATTTCGGACGTGCGCCAGTTCCGGCAGGCCAATGGTAGTGCCGGTCTGGTGGCTGCCGAAAACCGGCTCGATTCCATCCTGCGCTCGCAGACCCGCGAAGTGTTGGGCTCGGTGACCTCGGACGAGATCCTCTCGGCGGATCGTGCCGAGCTGATGACGCGGATTCGCGATGCCGCCTACACCGAAGCGCAAAGCCTTGGTCTGGATATCATCGATGTGCGGATCAAGCGGACCGACCTGCCGACCGAGAACCTTGACGCGACCTTTGCCCGGATGCGGGCCGAACGGGAACGTGAAGCGGCAGATCAGATCGCGCGCGGTAACGAACGTGCGCAGGAGATCCGCGCCGAAGCCGACCGCAAGAAAGTCGAGCTGGAATCCGATGCGCAGCGCCGGTCCGAGATCACCCGAGGCGAGGCCGACGCCCTGCGCAACGGCATCTTCGCCGAGGCCTTCGGCGCCGACCCGGAGTTCTTTGACTTCTACCGGTCGCTGAACGCCTATCGCGCCGCGCTGAGCGGGAGCAATTCGACAATGGTGATTTCGCCTGACAGTGAATTCTTCAACTATCTGAAGTCGAACAATCCCGGAAACGCCAGCCCTTCGACCTTTACCGCTGCGGCCCCGACTGCAGGGGCGCCGTCAGAGGACGGGCTGGAAGGCGATGCCATGGAAAGCGAGGATGCGGCCCCGGAAGAGACCGGCAACGGCGCGTCTCTGGTGCCCCTGGCTGATCCGGCCACCGCACCGGAAAGCGACCCGGCGACGGTCCCGGTCGACTGACATCGCCCCCATTCGGGGCGCAGAAGGGGGCTGACCGCAGGGTCGGCCCCCTTTTTCGTGGGCCGGTTCCTGGCCTCGACCGCCAATCCTGTGCCGCCATTTCTGCATCGGCTCTCGCAGAGGTGAACTTTGTGTCACCCGGTTTGGCCGGGTCGCAGGTCGCACGGATGTCGGGAGGCTCTTGCGAAAAAAATTTACCAAAAATCAGGGCTTCGGTGAAAACCTCGCACCTGAACGGGACGGGCGCCGCCGGGGCTGGTGGGTTGGCCGGAGTCTCGATGCGGGCGAAAATCCTCTCACAGGGGGGTCACGGCCTGTTGACGTGTCGCGATAGGCTTTGTGTTGCAGTCAGGAGAGCCTACATTAGAAAACAATGACATGTTCGGCCCCGCCGGGGTTTCGGACGTTGTCCTCACGAAGATGAAGGAGATATGGGAATGACCAGCCAGGCCTTGGCCTTCCGATCCCGACAACCGCAAATGTTCCGCGCCTTCTGGCTGACCGTTCTGGCCGTCGCGCTGCTGCTGGGGCAGGCACTGTCCGCCCGCGCGCTGCCCGACAGCTTTGCCGATCTTGCAGACCAGATCAGCCCCTCGGTCGTGAACATCACCACATCGACGACGGTGACGGGGCGTGACCAGCCCTCTCCCATGGTGCCTGAAGGCTCGCCTTTCGAGGATTTCTTCCGCGAATTTCAGGACCGTAACGGCGGCAACGACGAAAGCCGCCCGCGCCGCAGCCAGGCGCTCGGCTCCGGGTTCGTGATTTCGGAAGATGGCTATATCGTCACCAATAACCACGTGATCGAAAACGCCGACGAAATCGAGATCGAATTCTTCAATGGCGAACGTCTTGATGCGACCCTGGTGGGCACGGATCCGAACACCGACATCGCCCTGCTGAAGGTCGAAGCCGAGGAACCGCTGCCCTTCGTTACCTTCGGGGACAGCGATACCGCTCGGGTCGGCGACTGGGCCGTGGCCATGGGCAACCCGCTGGGGCAGGGCTTTTCCGTCTCCGCCGGGATCGTTTCGGCCCGCAATCGCGCGCTGAGCGGCACCTATGACGATTACATCCAGACCGACGCGGCGATCAACCGCGGCAACTCGGGCGGTCCGTTGTTCAACACCAACGGCGAAGTGATCGGCGTCAATACCGCGATCCTGTCGCCCAATGGCGGCTCGATCGGGATCGGCTTCTCGATGGCCTCCAACGTGGTCTCCAAGGTTGTGACCCAGTTGCAGGAATTCGGGGAAACCCGCCGCGGCTGGCTGGGTGTGCGCATCCAGGACGTGACCGATGACATGGCCGAAGCCATGGGTCTGCAACAGGCCAAGGGGGCCATGGTCACCGATGTGCCCGATGGTCCGGCCAAGGATGCGGGCATGGAAGCCGGCGACGTGATCACGAGCTTCGACAATGTCGATGTGGATGACACCCGCGGCCTCGTGCGTCAGGTCGGCAATACCTCGGTCGGCAAGACCGTTCGCGTCACCGTCTGGCGCGATGGCGAGACCGAGACGCTGCGGGTGACCCTTGGACGTCGCGAGAACGCCGAAGCTGTGCCTGCGGCCCAGACGCAGGACATGCCTTCCGAACCGGAAGTGCTTGACCTGATGGGCATGTCGATCAGCGAACTGACCCCGGATTTGCGTCAGCAGCTGGATCTGGACGAAGACGCGACGGGTCTTGTCGTCACCAATGTGGACGAGATGGCCAACGCCTTTGAAAAGGGCATTCGCGCCGGTGATCTGATCACCGATGCGGGCCAGCAGAAGGTGACCGGCCTGACCGATCTTGAGGACCGGATCACCGAGGCACGGGATGCGGGGCGCAAGTCCATCCTGCTGCTGGTGCGTCAGAACGGCGATCCGCGCTTTGTCGCGCTGCCGCTCGACGCGGACTGACGAACCGGCCGGCAAACGGGCTGATGATCCTGCGGGATTGCAAAAGGGGCGCTTTCGGGCGCCCCTTTTCCTGTGCGGTCTTCGTGGTGTCAGGAGGGCAGGCAGTCGAGGCTGGTCTCAGCCTGTCAGGCTGTCGAGCATGGCGGAAATATCCTCGATCTCTTCAGCCAGGACATGGGTCACGCCATCACCGCGCTGGATCCGCCCGGTGACCCGCAGCATCCGTCCCGAGATCACCGCGCGGCGGAAGCGTTCGAAGATCTTGCGCCAGGCAATGACATTGACCACGCCGGTCTCGTCCTCCAGCGTCAGAAAGATCACCCCCTTTGCGGTGCCTGGCCGTTGGCGCAGGATGACCAGCCCCGAAACCGTGACCCGTGCGCCATTGGGCGGACGCGTCTGCCAGCCGGCGGGCAGGCTGGCGGGGGGGGGGCCAGACATCGGCTGGGCGCTGCCTTCCGGCGGGGCTGTCCGGGCAGGGGGCTGTGGTGTGGCGGGAAGGGCGGGCATAGGCCTGCGGTCTCCGGGCTGGGGTATGGCGGGGGCTTCGGCGCTGGCTACGACTTGGGCGGCGATGCGAACATTTATAGAACATCTGTCCGGATTCGCAAGAATCGCACTGGGCGCGCGGGAAAATTGACTGGAAGCATGCAGATGGCGCAGCTAGGTAGGCCGGAGGCACCAACCAGAACGAGGCGCAGATGGCGAAGATCACCTATATCGAATTTGGCGGCACCGAACATGTGGTCGAGGTCCCCAACGGACTGACCGTGATGGAAGGCGCGCGCGACAACGGCATTCCGGGCATCGAGGCCGATTGCGGCGGCGCCTGCGCCTGTTCCACCTGCCACGTCTATGTCGCACCCGACTGGGTCGAAAAGCTTCCTGCGAAAGACGACATGGAAGAAGACATGCTCGACTTCGCCTATGAACCCGATGCGGCGCGGTCGCGCCTGACCTGCCAGATCAAGGTGACGGATGCGCTTGACGGGCTGGTCGTTCAAATGCCCGAAAAGCAGATCTGATGCGGCGCTGGCGGGGGCCACCTGCCAGGGGGGCGCGGCGTCAGCCCGCCCGCACCTTGCAGCGGTGCGCCCGCCGCGCCATGCCGGTGGTTTGCCTGGTGGCCGCGGCGCTGCTGCTGCCCTGTCCCGCCACGGCAACGGAGATCCACTCGGCCCGTTTCGCAGGGCCGACGGAACGCTACCGCCATGGTATCCTTGGTGACGAGATCGAATTTTCCATGCTGGAGATCAGCCTGTCGGAAGGACCAGGGCGGCGCTTTACCCTGCCCGAAACGCTGGTTTTCGAAGACGTCGCCCCGCGCCTGCTGGATGTCGACGGAGATGGCACACCCGAGATCCTCGTGGTGGAAAGCAGCCTGACCGGAGGCGCGCGCCTGACGGTCTGGGACGAGACCGGGCGCATCGCCGCCACCCCGCATATCGGGCGCAGCCAGCGCTGGCTGGCCCCGATCGGCGCCGCCGATCTGGATGGCGATGGCCGGATCGAGATCGCCTATATCGACCGACCCCACCTGGCCAAGACCCTGCGGATCTGGCGGTTCGACGGCGATCCGGCAGACGGCACAGGCCAGCTGACCGAAATCGCCTCGGCGCCCGGATACAGCAATCACCAGATCGGCTGGAGCTTCATTCCCGGCGGAATACGCCACTGTGACGGCGTGGCGCCGGAGATGATCCTGGCGGATGGCAATTGGCAGCATGTGGTTGCGGTGACGCTTGATGCGGACGGCCAATTGAACGCGCGGGAGCTTTCAAGTTATGCCGGGCCGCAAAGCCTGTCGCGCGGGGTCGATTGCCCCTGATCAAGTCGGGTGTCCCGACGGCTGAGCGGTCAGGACATCGGTGTGGTCTGGTCGGGGGAAATGCCCTCGGGCCTTGGTCCGCCCATGGTCCACAGAAGGAACGGCAACGTGGCGATGGGAAATTCGTCCGGTTGCCGCAGCGGCCAGTTGCGCCAGATCACCACGGCCCCGAGGATCTTGGTCATTGCGAGAAAGGGCAGGGTCAGCACCAGCCGCAAGATATGGTCGTGCAGGTTCAGGACCGCCGCGCCGGTCAGCCCCAGGCCCAGACACAGGATGCAGAGGCCGATCATGAACAGGATCATGCGGGTGCGTCCCATCTCCTCCATCCGGTAGGTCAGGTCGGGCAGGCGATGCGACAGGTGTGTCGCTGTTTCCGACACCAGAGACAGGAATTGCCGCTGATCCGCATCCGGCGTTGCGTTTGACGCGTTGAGGGCGATCTGCAGCTTCACCCGCTCGCGGCCGCTGGCAAGGATGAAACGGATCAGACGATGGTCGCCGGTGTGGATCTGGATCAGGGCTGCTTCGCGCACCCGGCTCAGGTCCAGCGAGACGCCCGGCCCGGTCAGCGCATTCTTCGACAGAACCCATTTCTGCGTCTTGCGGGTAAGGGCAGGACGAAAGGAATACGTCAGCTCTGGGGCAGGTTCATGCAGATCCATCGTGCGGCAGGTTACGCGAAAGTCACTTGGGTGCAAGCAACCTTGGGGGGCCCTGCGCGGTGGACTGCCGGCCATACAGCTTGATCGCAGAAGCGGCGCGGCCCCAAGGACCGCACCGCGTGCCGTTTATTTCTTCGCCGTGGCAAGGGCGCGCCAGCCGATGTCGCTGCGGTGAAACCCCTCGGGCCAGTCGATGGCCTGGACCATGGCATAGGCCTTTTCGCGGGCTTCCTGCAGGCTGCTGCCGCGCGCGGTCAGGTTCAGCACCCGCCCGCCGTTCGCCAGGATCCCGCCCGCGCCGTCGCTGCGGGTGCCCGCATGGAAACACATCTGCGTGGCGGTTTCGGGCAGGGCATCCAGACCGGAAATTTGCGTGCCCTTGGCATACCCGCCGGGATAGCCCTTTGCCGCCATGACCACCGAAATCGCATGATCGTCGGACCAGTTCACCCGGGCCTCGGCCAGACGGCCCTCGGCGGCGGCCTGCAACAGGTCGAGGACCTGACCGCCAAGGCGCATCATGATGGCCTGGCATTCGGGATCTCCGAAGCGGCAGTTGTATTCCACCAGCCGCGCCTGACCGTCCTGGATCATGAAACCGGCATAAAGAACCCCCTGGTAGGGCGTGCCGCGCCGGACCATCTCGGCCAGGGTGGGGCGGATGATCTCTTCCATGGCGCGTTCAGCCACGCCATCGGTCAGCACCGGCGCGGGGGAATAGGCACCCATGCCGCCGGTATTGGGCCCCGTGTCCCCGTCAAAGGCGCGTTTGTGATCCTGCGCCGTGCCGATGGGCAGGGCGGTTTCCCCGTCGCAAAGGATGAAATAGGAAGCCTCTTCGCCCTCCATGAATTCCTCGATCACCACCTCGGCCCCGGCTGCGCCGAACTCTCCGCCGAACATGTCGTCGATGGCCGCCAGCGCCGCGTTTTCATCCATCGCGACGACGACGCCTTTGCCTGCGGCAAGCCCATCGGCCTTGACCACGATCGGAGCACCCCGCTGGCGGATATGGGTGCGTGCAGGCTCGGCCTCGGTGAAACGCGCATAGGCCGCGGTCGGCGCGCCGGCGGCATCGCAGATCATCTTGGTGAAGGCCTTCGAAGCTTCCAGTTGCGCCGCCGCCCGGCTGGGTCCGAAGGTCAGCACGCCGGCCACGCGCAAGGCATCCGCGACACCCGCCGCCAGCGGCGCCTCGGGGCCGATGATGACAAAATCGATGGTCTGCGCTTCGGCGAATTCCACCACGGCGGCCCCGTTGAGAATGTCGAGATCCGCACATTCCGCGATGGCCGCGATCCCGGCATTGCCGGGCGCGACAATCAGCCGGTCGCACTTGGGGTTCTGGACCACCGCCCAGGCGAGGGCATGTTCGCGGCCGCCGCCGCCTAGGATGAGAATGTTCATGAAATCTCCGCTCGGTTCCAGCGCGGTTTAGCGTCAGGGCGCCTGCGGAGCAAGCGTCGCGCGGTCAGGGGGCGCTGCCCCCGTCTCCTTGGCGGAGACTCCCCCGGAGTATTTTTGGCCAGATGATAAAGAGCGGGCTCGCTCATCTGGCGGGAAATACTCCCGCCGGAGGCATCTTTCTGGCGATCAGCCAAGCGACACAAGGCACGCTCGGGGCTTTTGGTCGCCGCCCGGTCTGATATGCTGTTTGCGCAGAGACGAGGTGCGCAGTGGATCTTTTCGAAGAAGACGAAGCCGGCAATGCCCCCGAATTTTCGGTCACCGAAATATCGGGTGCGATCAAGCGGGTGATCGAGGGAGAATTCGGCCATGTCCGGATCAAGGGCGAGATCGGGCGGGTCAGCTTCCCCCGGTCAGGGCATGTCTACCTGGATCTGAAGGATGATCGCAGCGTGATCTCCGGTGTGATCTGGAAAGGCGTGGCCAGCCGGCTGGAAACCCGCCCCGAAGAAGGGATGGAAGTGGTCGCCGTCGGGAGGATCACCACCTTTGGCGGGCAGTCGAAGTACCAACTGGTGATCGAGGATCTGAAGCCCGCCGGCATGGGCGCCCTCATGGCCATGCTGGAAAAGCGCAAGGCGGCCCTGCAGGCCGAAGGGTTGTTCGCGCCTGAACGCAAGAAGGCGCTGCCTTACCTGCCCGACGTGATCGGAGTCGTGACCTCGCCCTCCGGGGCCGTGATCCGCGACATCCTGCACCGGCTGAGGGATCGTTTCCCGCGCAAGGTGCTGATCTGGCCCGTAGCCGTTCAGGGCAAGGCTTGCGCGCCTGAGGTTGCACGCGCAATCGAAGGCTTCAACGCCATGTCCATCGGGGGGGGCATGCCGCGCCCGGATCTGCTGATCGTGGCGCGGGGCGGCGGCTCGATCGAGGATTTATGGGGGTTCAACGAGGAGGTCGTCGCGCGGGCGGCGGCGGCGTCGCAGATCCCGTTGATTTCGGCCGTGGGGCACGAGACAGACACGACCTTGATCGATTTTGTCAGTGACCGCCGCGCCCCGACGCCGACCGCCGCGGCCGAGCTTGCCGTGCCGGTGCGCGCCGAGCTTCTGAGCTGGGTCGCCGAACAGGGCGCGCGGCTGGTGCGGGCGGAAACCCAGGCGCTGGAGCTGCGGGGCCAGCGGCTGCGGGACTTGGGGCGTGGCTTGCCGCGCGCCGAGACCTTGTTGGAAGGGCCGCAGCAGCGGCTGGATCACCTGGGTGAACGGCTGCCACGCGCGCTGGTGGGCCTTGCCCAGACCCGTCGCGTAGCCCTGTCCGAGGCTGCGGGGACCCTGCGGCCCGGCATGCTGACTCGTCGCCTGGCCGAGGAAACCCGAAGGCTCGACGCCGTTTCGGGGCGGCTGGGTCCGGCCTTGACGCGGGCTGTTGCGGGCAAGCGCGAGGCGCTCGGGCGGCGCAGTGACCGTCTGAGCCTGGCGCCGATCCAGCGCGAAATCGACCGACAGGGGCGAGATTTCAGCCGGGCATTGCAACGTCTGGTGCACTACGGTGAAGCGGATCTGCGGCGGCGCGGCGATGCGCTGGAAAGCCTCGACCGGTTGCGCCTGTCGGTGGGCTACGAGGCGACGCTGGACCGCGGCTACGCGGTGGTGCGCGATGGCGATGGCCGGATCCTGCGCCGCAAGGCCGAGGCCGAGGCCGCCGCAGAGCTTGAGATCCAGTTTGCGGATGGGCGGATCGGTGCCATGACCGGTGCTCCGGGGTCCGATGCCGCGTCGGGTCGTGCGACGAAGGCGGCTGCGACCAAGCCCGCGCGGGCGAAACCTGCGCCGAAGGCGGATGATCAGGGGTCGCTGTTCTAGGCGGCTGAAGTCTTCAGTCGATTGGTCAGCTGAATGACCGGGCTGCGCTCAGACCCCAACCTCGGGGCCCATGCATTGCAGGGGTTCCGGGGTGTTCTCGATCTCGTAAAGCTCGGTCCCGACCTCGTCGCTCTGGAAGCTGGCGGTCATGCCGTCGGGACCGTTGAAGAACAGCCAGCATTGCGGGGCGCTCTGGTCTTCGTAGACAAAGCAGATCTCGCCGTTTTGTTCGTACCAGGTGCCGTCCTTGCATTGCCCGTCCAGGAAGGACCAGCGCACGCGGCGGCCTGGCAGGTATTCCTCGATCCCGTAGGGCTGGCCGCCGGAGCCATAGTAAAAGGTCTTGCCCTGGGAATAGCTGTCGAATTCCTGTGCCGTCATCGCCTGCTGGGCCAGCAGGGGCGTGGCGATCAGCAGGGTCAGGGCCGTCAGGGCGGGAATGTTCAGGGCGGGGCGCGCATGCGGATGTCTCATCCCCTGACCCTGACAGAAGCCATCCGAGTCGGGAATATCCAAGCGCATGGCCTTCAGCCCGGCGGCGAAGCTCTGCCGGGTTCCGCGCCACCCGCACGGCGCCAATCGGCCAGGTGCGGGTCCATCACCCGTCGCCAGCCTCCTGGCCAAAGCGCCAGGGTTGCCATGACAGGCAGGCTGCGCGGCAGGATCGGCATGGTCTCGCGCGCCAATTGCAGGCCGGGATAAAGCCGCTGTGCATGCAGGTGGTGGTCCGAATGGCGCGGCGCATTCAGCATCATCGCCTGGCTGGCGGCCTGGGGGGCATTCCAGGAATGGCGCAGGCCGGTGGGTTCATACCGCCCCGTAGCCAGCTGGCGGCGCTCCAGCCCATAGTGCTGCACGTAATCCGACAATAGCACCTGGTTCTGGAACAGCAGGCACAGCCCGAGATACAGCAGCAGCCCCGTCGCGCCACCCGACAGCAGCGCCAGCAGGCACAGGGTCAGCGCCACTGCCAGATCCCCGAGGTAGGGGGTGCGCCAACGCGCCCGCCCCGCGCGCGTCAGATCGCGCCGCTCGGCCGCCAGCCCGGCGCGGAAGGAGCCGATCCAGGCGCGCGGGAAATACCGCCAGTAGCCTTCGCCGCGCCGCGCGGTATTTGGGTCGTCCGGCGTGGCGACATGGATGTGATGCACCTTGGGATGGGACGAGGCATGATGCCCGAACAGCATCGTGCCATAGAGCAGCCTGCCAAGACAACGCAGTGCGCGGCGCGGTCGGTGGATCAACTCGTGGGCATTGGGATGGGTGACTTGCCCCGTCCAGGTTGCCAGCGCCAGCAGGCAGGGCAGGACCGACCAGCCCGCAACACCGCGCGGCCCGCAAAGCAGCGCGATGGCCAGCAGCACAAGGCCGATATGAGCCAGTGCAAGTCCGACCGAAAGGGCGGAGCCGGCGGTGAAATCCTGCCCCGGGTCGGCGTTGTCCCATTCTTCGGGCAGAAGGCGGTCCATCAGCGCCACGCCGAGCGTCAGCCAGGCCAGCGCGATCCAGCCCCAGACCCCGCCCAGTACCAAAGCCGCCAGCAAAAGCGGCAGCGGCAGGCAGGTGGCAAGCACGAAACGGGTCATCTTCATCCTCTGGTGCGGGGCGGACCCCCGATCTGGCTAAGGGATGCCCCTTGCCGGGTCAACGACGGCCAAATGCGGGCACAGGCCGGTGTGACCGATGGGGGCGGGCCCGGCACGGCGCTGACGCCGCCCCCTTCCATCACTGGGCAATAGGCATTACCTCTGCGGGAAACCACAGGCGGACCCAAGATGGCTCTTTTCACGAAACTGCGCGAGCGGCTTTTCAAATCCTCTTCGAAGCTCGAAGAGGGGCTGGATGCGATCATGGAAGACGGTGGCACGGCAGAGGCCGATCCGCAGCCGGATCCGCCCCAGCCGGAACCCGAGAAAGAGCCGCAGCGGGACCCTGAACCGGCGCCTGATCAGGAACCGGAACCAACGCCAGAACCTGCCCCTCAGCCGACGCCGAAACCGGACCTGCCGCGCCCCGCCGCGCCGGAGCTTCCGGTGCCCGAACTGCCATCCCCCGGTCCGACCGAGGTTCCGGCGCCCGCGCCCGACATGGTGCCCGTGCCGCCCCGTGAAATCCCGGCCCGCGCCCCGTCTGAAATCCCGACGGGCACGCCCACCGAACTGCCTGCCGATGTGCCGAAGGACGGCGGCGGCCTGATGTCGCGGCTGTTCCGGCGCGACAGCGCGCCAGTGGTACGCCGGGTGCTGGACGACGACATGCTCGAACAGCTCGAAGAGCTGCTGATTGCCTCGGACATGGGCGTTGACACGGCCCTGCGGGTAACGGCGAACCTGGCCGAGGGGCGCTATGGTCAGCGCCTGTCGACGGCCGAGATCAAGAAGCTGTTGGCCAGCGAGGTCACGCGGATCATGGAACCCGTGGCCCGCCCCATGCCGCTATACCCGAAGAAACCGCAGGTGGTGCTGGTTGTCGGCGTCAACGGATCGGGCAAGACCACCACCATCGGAAAGCTTGCCAGCCAGTTCCGCGATGCGGGCAAGAGCGTCATCATCGCCGCGGGCGATACGTTCCGCGCCGCTGCGGTCGAACAGCTTCAGGTCTGGGGAGATCGGGCCGGGGTGCCGGTGCTGAAGGCCGCGCAGGGCAGTGACCCGGCCAGCCTTGCCTATGACGCGATGGTCAAGGCCGAGGCAGAGGGCGCCGACCTGCTGCTGATCGACACCGCCGGGCGCCTGCAGAACCGTGCCGACCTGATGGAGGAACTGTCCAAGATCGTCCGCGTGATCCGCAAGAAGGACCCCGAGGCGCCGCATAACACCCTGCTGGTGCTGGATGCGACCACCGGTCAGAATGCCCTGTCCCAGGTTGAAACCTTCCGCAAGCTGGCCGATGTCTCGGGTCTGGTGATGACCAAGCTCGACGGCACCGCCAAGGGCGGCGTGCTGGTCGCGCTGGCCGACAAGTTCGGCCTGCCGATCCATGCCATCGGGGTCGGGGAACAGATCGACGACCTTGCGCCCTTTGATCCGGCGGATTTCGCCCGCGCTTTGACCGGGGTCGAAGCTTAACGACCGCATAGCCGACCCCGACAACATCATGTCCACCCTGCCTGCCCGCCGCGAACCGCCCCGAGGGCGCTAGGCGGGCAGGGGGCGCAAAAACAGGAGGTCCGCGTGGCCGAAACGAACAGCCGAAAGATCAGCCCTCTGGTAAAGACGGGCCTGGAACTGGGACCCGTGGTCCTGTTCTTCATCGCCTATGTGCTGGTGAAGAACCGGACCTTCGACATCGGGGGCCGCAGCTACGAAGGGTTCATCCTTGTCACTGCCGGATTCGTGCCGCTGGTGCTGCTGTCCACCGCCTTGCTGTGGAAGCTGACCGGCAAGCTGTCGAAGATGCAGCTTGTCACGGCCGTTCTGATCACCGTCTTCGGCGGCCTGTCGGTCTGGCTGAACGACGACCGGTTCTTCAAGATGAAGCCGACGCTGATCTACCTGCTGTTCGGTGGTGCGCTCGGCATCGGTCTGCTGCGCGGCGAAAGCTGGCTGCAATCGGTGATGGAAGGCGCCATGGCGATGAAACACGAAGGCTGGATGATCCTGACCCGGCGGCTTTGCGTCTTCTTCCTGGCCCTGGCCGCGCTGAACGAGATCATCTGGCGCACCCAGAGCACCGATACTTGGGTCTATTTCAAGACCTTCGGGCTGACCATCGCGGTCTTCCTGTTCTTCATGACACAGGGCAAGGTCCTGCAGACCTATGCGCTGGAAGAGGAGGACAAGACCCCGGACGAAGCCGGCTAGGCTGCCGGCGACGGGGCTGCCTGCTGCATCGGGCGTCGGGCGGTTGGCATTTCTGCGGCGCCTTGCGGGGATCGCGCGGCTTGTTCTTGCGATTCGCGTGAGGCTGGGGTCACGTGCGCTTCGGTTGCCCCAGGCGGGCGGCCGTTTGCCATTCCGAAAGGCCAGCCCTTGCCCGATCGTCCCGCCGTGGAAAGCCTGCCCGTCATCCTGACCCATATGAAGCGCAACTGGCCCTTCTACTGGGTGTCGCGGGTCAATGCGCGCTATGTCCATGTGCTGGAACGCCGGTTGAAACCCCTGGGTCTGGACATGCCGCGCTGGCGGGTGCTGATTTCGCTATATGAAGAGGAATATCTGGGCGTGTCGCAGATCGCTGAAATCTCGACCATGCGGCTGAACACGACGACCAAGGTAGTCCAGCGCATGGTGGCGGATGGCCATGTCTCCACCCGGATCAGCCCCGAGGATGGCCGCGTCACCCAGGTGCGCCTGACCCCGGCGGGCGACGCCCTGCGTGCCGCGGCGCTGGAAGAGGCCAATCGCGTGCTGGCCGCCGGTTTCGTCAATATCTCTGCGCAGGAACTCTCGCAGCTGAATGCCACGCTGGAAAAGGTCTTTGACCAGTTGCAGCGGATCTGAGCCTGCCGCCTTGCCCCCCCTTGCCGTCGAAAGGAAAACCGATGTCCCTTGAAGATAAGATTGCCGCGCTCGCGACCCGCGTCGAGGTGCTGGAAGCAGAAGCCGAGATCCGGCGCCTTCAGGCCCGCTACATGTTCCTGTGCGACACGCCCCTGCCGGAACATGGGGTGGACAGCGATGCCGGGCGGATCGACCGGATCATGGCGCTATATGCCGAGGATGCGACCTGGGAAGGGGTCGGGGAATATTACGATGGCCAGTTCGGAAAGCTGGAAGGGGCGCCCGCCATCCGGGCGCATTTCGAACGCTTCTGGGGCGAAAAGCAGGATCCGGCGCTGCTGCTGAACTGCCATTATCTGACCTCGGAACAGATCCATGTTTCGGGGGACACGGCGGAAGGCCAATGGGTGCATATGCAGCCCTGGCTGTTTTCGGATGGCAAGGCGGTGCTGCGGTCCTCGCGTCTGAACAACGGTTTCCGCAAGGAGGCCGGGGGCTGGAAGATCACCCGGACCCGGACCGAGAACGTCTTTGTCGCGCCGCTGGCTGAGGGCTGGGCGTCGGATTACCCCTCGAAGATGGTGCTGATGGCCCCCTGACCGGGAGCTGAGGGGGAGAGGGCGCTGCCCCCTCTTGGGTCCATGGCCCCATTCACCCCCGGACTGTTTCCGACAGGATGAAGAAGGGCCGCGCGGCGCGAGGTGTTCAGCCATTCTGGCCGAAAAGGATCTTATGTTCCTCGGCCCTGTTGCTGCTGGTATGCAGGTTTTCGGCCAGGGCCTTGTCCTTCCGGACCGCCGGGCGCGCAGCGACCAGGTCCAGCCATCGTTGCAGGGCGGGTTTGTCCGAAATGTCCCGTTGCTGGCCTTGTCAGAGGCAGGCCCGGGGCCAGTTCGCCATGTCGGCGATGGAAAAGAAATTCCCCGCCAGATATTACAGGATCGCGCCGCTTTCGAAGACCGGGCTCGGGGCGCCGTCCGGACTTTCGGGATCGATGACCGCCGGCATCCGGTTGTTGGGCGTGGATCAGTCGGAAGGCGGGATCGGATCGGTCATGGCGGGTCCTCCGTGTCGGAGCCGTCATGAGGCATTCGCCCCCCAGGGCAAGGGCAGCGACCAGCCCGAGGCAACGGCGAGGGCGGGTGTGGGCGCGGTGATCGCACTGACTTCTGCGTGAAGGGCGGCACCACATGTATCCGTGAGGTCGCGGTATAGGTCGAAGATGCCGGGGCGCAGGTAGCTGGACCAGTGGCAGATGCGCCGCTGCGGCGGGGCGACGCGGTAGCCGAGCCCCGACAGCCCGTCGAGATGGCGGGGGTCATCCAGCCGCAGGGTCGGCAGCCCCGGCAGGTCCGCCCGGCCGAGCACCAGATCTCCGGGGTGTGCGGGCGGCAAGGCCGAGCGCAGCATCAGGTCGTAGACCCGGTTTTCACCACTGGTGACATGCAGCATCCGGGCCCGGCGCCCGGCGGGGCTGTCCAATGCGCGGCGCGCGGAGCTTGCGTAATCCGCACCCGCCAACAGCAGCACGCGGTCCAGCGTCCCGGCCTCGAGCTCCGGCAGGGCAGACAGGATCACCCGCGCGCCAAGCGAATGGCCGATGGCATGGATCGGGCGCAGCGGATCGGCGTCGCGCAGGCGGCGCAGCAGCCCGGCGAGGGCCTGACCGGCAAAGGCGGCCTCGGCATGGGCCTGCCAGATCGACCCCCGGGCCCGCCAGCCGAAGGCCAGACCCTGGCGCAGCGCCCCGATGCCCAGACCGCGGGGCCAGCTTTCGGCCTTGTAGCAGGGGTGATCCGGGGCCTCGCTGAAGATATGGTCATGCGGGCAGTGGTCGGGATGTTCGGGTTCGAAACGGTAGCCATGCACCATGACCACGATCGGCCCCGGTCGCGCGACCAACGGGTCCAGCGCAGCCGACGTGGATCTGGGCGTACCATGTGCCTGCACGGCGGTGCCCGTTGCATTCATCCTGATCAAGGCCATTTCTGCGTGCCCATTGCCCGATGTTCACCCGACCATAGCGCGGGACTGCAAACCGGTGATGAACGGGGCATGACAGAGCCGTGACGGCTTGACCCGACGCAATGGCAGCGTTAATCCGAGGCTCGTGGCGCTTTGTTACCGGATTGCGGGCCACGTTAAACATGCCGCTAAAGAGGTCGAGGATGGGGACCCCCTTTCGCTTGACCGCGATTGGGGTTTTTTTGTGCCCGTCTCAGGCGGGTGGGAAGGAAAAGAAGATGAGCACCGACTGGAAGCAGGGTACCAAGCTGGTTCACGGCGGCATCCGCCGTTCGCAATATGGCGAGGTGGCCGAAGCCATCTTCATGACCCAGGGGTTCGTCTACGAGACCGCCGAAGCCGCGCAGGAACGGTTCGAGGAAACCGGCCCGGACGAATTTATCTATGCCCGCTACGGCAACCCCACCGTCGACATGTTCGAAAAGCGCATTGCCGCGCTGGAAGGGGCCGAGGATGCCTTTGCCACCGCGTCCGGCATGGCGGCGGTGAACGGGGCGCTGACCTGCCTTTGCGCGGCCGGGGATCACGTGGTTGCGGCCAAGGCGTTGTTCGGCTCCTGCCTTTACGTGCTGGAACAGGTGCTGGGCCGCTTCGGGGTCGAGATCACGCTGGTCGATGGTACCGATCTTGACGCATGGCGCGCGGCGATCCGGCCGGACACCAAGGTTGTCTTCTTCGAATCCACCTCGAACCCGACACTGGAAGTCATCGACATCAAGGGGGTCGCCGACATCGCCCATGCGGTTGGTGCCACGGTCGTGGTGGACAATGTCTTTGCCACCCCGGTCTATTCGCGCGCCATCGATCTGGGCGCCGACGTGGTGGTCTATTCCGCGACCAAGCACATCGACGGCCAGGGCCGGGCCCTGGGCGGCGTCGTGCTGGGCACGCAAAGCTATATCCGCGAAAAGCTGATGCCTTACCTCAAGCATACGGGCGCGGCGCTGTCGCCGTTCAACGCCTGGCTGATGCTGAAGGGGCTGGAAACGATCAAGCTGCGGGTCGATGCCCAAAGTCGCAACGCGATGGCCGTGGCCAAGGCGCTTCAGGGGCACGAAAAGCTGGCCCGCGTGATCTACCCCGGCCTGCCCGACCACGCCCAGCACGCCCTGGTGCAAAGCCAGACCGGCGGGCAGGGCGGCACCGTGATCGCCATCGACCTTGCGGGGGGCAAGGAGGCAGCCTTCCGGTTCCTCAACGCGATCGAGATCGGCGTGCTGTCCAACAACCTCGGGGATGCCAAGTCGATCCTGACACATCCGCAGACCACCACGCATTCCAGCCTCAGCGATGAGCAGCGCGCGGACCTTGGCATCACGCCGGGGCTGGTGCGCATCTCTCTCGGGATCGAGGACGAAGAGGATCTGGTCGCGGATATCCTCGGGGCGCTCGAGAAGGCCTGATTGAAGCCGAGCTATCCTTAACCATTCGTGACCCATCGGCCCCGCCGGGGTTGGATGGGGCACGATCCCGCGACGAGATTTAATGATCCGTTAGCTACCGTCCGGCGTATACCGTGCAGGAATGGAAAAAGGTGCTATTGGACCTTACATGTTGCGGGACGGCGCCATTTGCGGCGCAAGGGAAAAGGGGCCGGTATGAATATCCACCCGAACGATCTGTCACCCAAGGACGATGACGCCAAAGCGGCGCTTGACCTTTTGCGCCATTGGGCCGCGCAGGCCAGCGATGCCGAGATCAATGCGCTTGATCCCTCGATCGCGCGGCTGCTGCCGGGGCAGGGCGAATACCCCCTGCTTTCCAATGTCTACCCGACGGATTTCACCGCAGGCGCCAATTACCGCGCCACCATGCCCGACCTGCAGAATGGCCCGGCCAGCCTGATCCGCGGCGCCAACAAGGCCATCCAGCATGTCGGGATCTCGAATTTCCGCCTGCCGATCCGCTATCACACCCGTGACGGTGCCGAGCAGATGCTGGAAACTGCAATCACCGGCACCGTCAGCCTTGAGGCCGACAAGAAGGGCATCAACATGTCGCGCATCATGCGCAGCTTCTATGCCCACTCCGAGAAAAGCTTTTCTTTCGACGTGATCGAGGCGGCCCTGGACGATTACAAGGCCGACCTCGACAGCATGGATGCGCGGATCATGATGCGCTTTTCCTACCCGGTAAGGCGGGAAAGCCTGCGTTCGGGTCTCAGCGGCTACCAGTTCTACGATATCGCGCTGGAACTGGTGGACGAAGGTGCGACGCGCAAGCATTTCATCCATCTCGACTACGTCTATTCCTCGACCTGCCCTTGTTCGCTGGAACTGTCGGAACATGCCCGGCGCGAGCGCGGCCAACTGGCGACGCCGCATTCGCAGCGCTCGGTGGCGCGGATTTCGGTGCAGGTGCTGGATGGCAAGGTGCTGTGGTTCGAGGATCTGATCGACATGGCCCGCAGCGCCGTCCCGACCGAGACGCAGGTCATGGTCAAACGCGAGGATGAACAGGCCTTTGCCGAGCTGAACGCCGCCAACCCAATCTTTGTCGAAGATGCTGCGCGGCTTTTTTGCGAGCAATTACAGGATGATAATCGGGTCGGGGACTATCGTGTCGCCGCCAGTCATCAGGAAAGCCTGCACAGCCATGACGCGGTGTCGATCCTGACCGAAGGCGAAAGCTTCCGCTCCGGCAGTGTCGATCCGCGCTTCTTCGCGACCCTGCATCACGCCGGGTAACCCCTTTTCAGGGCGCACAAATTGCGGGCAGAGGCCCGCAATCTCCGGTGCCGTCTGGTCTGGGATCTGAATAGGGCTTACACTCCTGCCATCGCTTGCTAATCTGCCGGGCGACGGAGGGACCAGACCATCAACGCCGAACTGCAAGACCTGCGCCCGTCAGTGACGCGCCAGCCCCGGTCCCGGGGTGTTCTGCGGCTGTCGGCGCGGCCCGGCGCGCGGATCGGTGATCTGCATCAGTCGGGGTCCCTCAAGGCGCTGTTTCCCGCTGCACGCCATGGCATGTTGAATGCGGTGTTCCTGAACACGTCCGGCGGGGTGACCGGCGGCGACCGCTATTCCATCACCGCAGAGGCCCGCGATGGCGCGGCCCTGTCGCTGACCTCTCAGGCGGCAGAGCGGCTTTATCGCGCGCAACCGGACGAGACGGGCCATGTGGAAGTGTCCTTGCGGGTCGGGGCGGGCGGTCGGCTGGACTGGCTGCCCCAGGAAACCATCCTGTTCGATGCCGCCCGCGTCTGTCGCCGGTTCCAGGTCGACCTGGAACCCGATGCGCGTTTCCTTGCAGTCGAGCCGCTGGTCTTCGGCCGCGTCGCCATGGGCGAGGTGGTGCGCGACGGGCTGCTGAAGGACCGCTGGCGGCTGCGGCGGGACGGGCGCCTGATCTTTGCCGACAACCTGACCTTTGATAGTGCGGACCTGCCGCTGGACCGCCAACGCATGCGCCCCGGTGTCGCGGCGGGCGCCGGCGCCATGGCGGCGCTGCTGTTTGCCGCCCCCGGTGCCGAGGCCGCGCTGGCCGATCTGCGCTGGCTGCTCGGCCCCACGGGGGGCGCGAGCCTTGTTGCCCCCGATCTGATTTTCGCCCGGATCGTCGCCCCCGACGGGTTCGAGCTGCGCAAGCGGCTGATCCCTGCCGTCACGCGGCTGTCCGGGCAGGACATTCCCAAAACCTGGACGCTTTGACATGCAACTGACCCCCAGAGAAAAAGACAAGCTTCTGGTCGCGATGGCCGCCGAGGTCGCGCGCAAGCGCCTGTCGCGCGGCGTGAAGCTGAACTACCCTGAAGCCATCGCGCTGATCACCGACGCGGTGGTCGAGGGCGCGCGGGACGGACGTTCGGTCGCCGAGATGATGGAAGCCGGCGCCCAGGTCATCACCGTCGATCAATGCATGTCGGGCATCCCCGAGATGATCCACGAAGTGCAGGTCGAAGCGACCTTTCCCGATGGGACCAAGCTGGTGACGGTACATAACCCGATCCGCTAGGACCTTGGGCCAAAACAGATTTCACGCGCCGGGCGCGGCATCCCCAGCCGCCCGCCGCCTCAGGAAAGGAACGGAGCATCATGACCCTGCTTGAAAAGATCCTGACCACCCTCGGCCTGGCGCCGCAGGTTCAGCCAATCCCCCTGCGCGTCCCCGGCGCGCCCGCCTTCTGGGAGAAACGCCAATGATCCCGGGAGAGCTTTTCCCCGCCGAAGGCAGCCTGACCCTGAACGAAGGCGCGGAGTCCATCACCCTGATGGTGGCCAATACCGGTGACCGCCCGGTGCAGATCGGCAGCCACTACCATTTCGCCGAGGCCAACGAGGCGCTGGATTTCGACCGCGCCACTGCCCGTGGTCTGCGCCTCGATATCGCCGCCGGCACTGCCGTGCGGTTCGAACCGGGCCAGCGCCGCGAGGTCAGCCTTATTCCGATCTCCGGGGATCGCCGTATCTTCGGTTTCAATCAGAAGGTCATGGGGCCGCTGTGACCGGGACGGGGCGCTTGCCCCGCCGCTGATCCACGCCCTTTCGACCTGACCCCCATTCGCCGCCTCACCGCGACCAGACATTTCAGGAGCCCGCAATGCCCACCCAGATCTCTCGCGCGGATTACGCCGCGATGTTCGGCCCGACCACGGGCGACCGGTTGCGCCTGGCCGATACGGATCTTGTGATCGAGGTCGAAAAGGACTTCACCAGCTACGGTGAAGAGGTCAAGTTCGGCGGCGGCAAGGTGATCCGCGACGGCATGGGCCAGTCGCAGGCGACGCGGGCCGAGGGCGCGGTGGACACGGTGATCACCAATGCGCTGATCGTCGACTGGACCGGCATCTACAAGGCCGACGTGGGCCTGAAGGACGGGCGCATCCACAAGATCGGCAAGGCGGGCAACCCCGATACGCAGCCGGGCGTCGACATCATCGTCGGTCCGGGCACCGAGGTCATCGCCGGTGAAAACCGCATCCTGACCGCCGGCGGCATCGACAGCCATATCCATTTCATCTGCCCGCAGCAGATCGACGACGCGCTGCATTCCGGCCTGACCTGCATGATCGGCGGCGGCACCGGCCCGGCCCATGGCACGCTGGCCACGACCGTCACACCCGGCCCCTGGCACATGGCGCGCATGTTGCAGGCCGCCGATGCCTTTCCGATGAACCTGGCGTTTGCGGGCAAGGGCAATGCCTCGCTTCCCGCTGCGCTGGAGGAACAGATCAAGGGCGGGGCCTCCTGCCTGAAGCTGCACGAAGACTGGGGCACCACGCCTGCCACTATCGACAATTGCCTGTCGGTGGCCGACGACTACGACGTGCAGGTGATGATCCACACCGACACGCTGAACGAATCCGGTTTCGTCGAGAACACCGTGAAGGCGATGAAGGGCCGCACCATCCACGCCTTCCACACCGAAGGGGCAGGGGGCGGGCATGCACCCGACATCATCAAGATCTGCGGCGAAGAACATGTGCTGCCCTCTTCGACCAACCCGACGCGGCCCTTCACGAAGAACACCATCGACGAACATCTCGACATGCTGATGGTGTGTCACCACCTTGACAAGGCGATCCCCGAAGACGTGGCCTTTGCCGAAAGCCGCATCCGGCGCGAGACAATCGCCGCCGAAGACATCCTGCACGACATGGGTGCCTTCAGCATCATCGCCTCCGACAGCCAGGCCATGGGCCGGGTGGGCGAGGTCCTGATCCGTACCTGGCAGACCGCCGACAAGATGAAGAAGCAGCGCGGCCGCCTTGCCGAGGAAACCGGCGCCAACGACAATTTCCGGGTGCGCCGCTATATCGCGAAATACACCATCAACCCCGCCATCGCCCATGGTCTGTCGCATCAGATCGGCAGCATCGAGGAAGGCAAACGCGCCGACCTCGTGCTGTGGAACCCGGCCTTCTTCGGAGTGAAACCCGAAATGGTGCTGATGGCCGGCACCATCGTCTGTGCCCAGATGGGTGATCCCAATGCCTCCATCCCGACGCCGCAGCCGGTCTATTCGCGGCCCATGTTCGGGGCCTATGGGCGATCGGTTGAACGCTCTGCGGTGACCTTCGTCTCTGCCGCGGCCCAGGCCGAAGGCATCGGTCACAACCTGGGTCTCGCCAAGGAAACCGTCGCGGTGCTGAACACCCGCAACATCGGCAAGTCGCACCTCAAGCTGAACACGGCCACCCCAAGGGTCGAGGTCAACCCCGAGACCTACGAAGTGCGCGCCGACGGAGAGCTGCTGACCTGTGAACCGGCCTCGGAGCTTCCGATGGCGCAGCGCTATTTCCTGTTCTGATGCGGCGGGCGCTTTCCCTCGGGCTGGTGCTGCCCGCGCTTCTGCCGCTGAGCGCGCAAGCGCAATCGTTCTATTGCCCGACCGCGACGGATCTGGAAACCGGCATCGCCCTGATCACCCGTGATGCGGATTACGAGACGATCGAGGTCTTTCAGCGCGTCTCGAACGATGTGACCTCCTATTGGGTGATGGAGGACGCGACGCCGAGCTATTTCGAACTGATCGGCAAGGGGATCTTCACCCTGTCCAACAGTTATCTCGAAGGCGGGCCAGGTGAATCCGAAATCTATGTCTATCCGGTTCCCACCGACGGGCTGCCGGTCGTGATCTCGGGCCTGAGCTGGAGCACGGAAGTCGATATCTTCTCGCCCACGGGCAGCAGCACGACCCGGATGGAGGTCTCGGTAGGTCCGGTGCAGGACCTCGACATCGGGCCCTGCCGCTATTCCGCCATGCCGGTGCGGATCGAGACGGTGCCGGCAGAGGGTGAAAGCAGCTATACGACCTATCTTTACGCGCATGATCCGGGCATTTCGGTGATTTCCGAAAGCGGCTCGGGGGACACGTCCCACATGATCGACCTGCCGACCGAGATCATTGCCCTGCGCAAGAGGTTCGAAAATTGACATTTCGCGTCGCATACCTGGCCTGTTGCCACGCTGGAACGACCCTTTCCGGCGCCCGTCGCGCCCTGTTTCACGGGGTCGGACTCCTGTGCCGCAGCGCAGCAAATCTAGCCCCTTCCGTCATGCAATTAGCGCAATGCGGCCCTGTTTCACGCTCATTAACAGGGGTTTTAGAAGAATTCTCTGCGTTGCAGCGGGCGCATGGCGGTGTTGAGGGATTGACTGTAGTAAGGACGCAATCGCTGACCTATCTCTTGGACAACGGAGCAAAACGCCCCAAACCAAAGTCCAAAGAGGTTACTCATCATGGCTACTGCAACTCATATCTCTTCCGCACCGTCCTTCGGCAGCCGCTTCTCGGCTCTGATGAACAGCATCGGCACCGGCCTGAACAACTACATGGAACGCCGCACGCGTCACGACCAGATCACAGCGCTGAACGCGAAGTCGGACGCCGAACTGGCCAAGCTGGGCATCCGTCGCGACGAGATCCCGGCCTACGTCTTCCGCCACCTGTTCTACATCTGATCGGGTTTGACGGCGTTGGTTTGACGGTTGGGGGCGCGGCATGATCCGCGCTCTCTCCACCCTCACCAGCGAGGCCGTCGATTCGACGAGGGTCACCGACAGCGTGACGCTCGACTACGACGCCCGGTTCATCCGGCGTAAGGGGCTGCAGACCGACGGGGGCAATCGCATCCTGGTCGACCTGGCCCAGACGATGTCGCTGAACGAAGGCGATGCGCTGCAGTTGGAAGACGGCTGTCTGATCACCGTCCGCGCCGCGCCCGAGCCGCTTTTGCAGGTGACGGGGCCGCATCTTGTGCGCCTTGCCTGGCATGTCGGCAATCGTCACACCCCCTGCCAAATCCTGGACGACCACCTTCTGATCCGTCAGGACAAGGTCATTGCCACCATGCTGACGCATCTCGGCGCGACCCTTGTCCCGGTCCAAGCGCCCTTTGTCCCCGAAGGCGGGGCCTATGGACACGGGCGGACCCATTCCCATGAACATGGCAAGACGCTGAATGGCGGAGATCATGACCATGGGCATTCTCATGGCGATGGTCACGCGCATGACCACGGGCATTCGCACAGCCACTCCCATGACAACTGAGCAACTGCATGTCGACCCGGCGCTGATCCTGCATCGCTGGCTCTCGCCCGCCTATCCGGTCGGGGCCTTTGCCTATTCTCACGGGATCGAGGCCGCGGTGGCCGATGGCTGGATCACCGACACCCCGACAGCCGAGGCCTGGATTCGCGACATCCTCGATCATGGGGCAGGGCACAATGATGCGCTTCTGCTGGCCGCCGCATGGCATGCCGCCCCGCAGGACCTGCCCGAAATTGCGGAACTGGCGCTGGCGCTGGCCCCTTCGGCCAGCCGACGCCTGGAAACCAGCGCACAGGGCGCCGCTTTTGCCGCCACCACGGCCGAGATCCACGGGATTGACCTGCCGGCCATGCCTTATCCGGTCGCCCTTGGCCGGGCGGCCCGGTTGATGGATCTGCCTCTGGACATGCTGCTGCGGCTGTCTCTGCTGGCCTTCGCCTCGACCCTGACATCGGCAGCGGTGCGTCTGGTGCCTCTTGGCCAGACCGATGGGCAACGTATCCTGTCGGGTCTTGAACCCTTGTGTCAAACACTGGCACAGAGGGCGGAAACCGGCGACCTGGAAGGGCTTGGCGCGCGCGCCATTTTGTCCGACATTGCCGCCATGCGGCAGGAAGCCCTGACGACGCGACTCTTTCGTTCCTGATTCCCGATGGAAAGGATCCAGCCATGCCATCCCCCCACGGTCCTCTTCGTATCGGTCTGGGCGGCCCGGTGGGTGCCGGCAAGACCACGCTGACGGCAGCCCTGTGCCGGGCGCTGCGCGACCACCTGTCGGTCGCAGTGGTGACCAACGACATCTACACGCAGGAAGACGCCGAGGCGCTGGTGCGCATGCAGGCGCTGACCTCGGACCGTATCAGGGGCGTTGAAACCGGCGGCTGTCCGCATACGGCGATCCGCGAGGATGCCTCGATCAACCTGGCGGCCATTGCCGAGCTGAACAAGGATTTCCCGGACCTCGACCTGGTGCTGGTGGAGTCGGGGGGCGACAACCTGTCGGCGACCTTCTCGCCCGAACTCGTCGACATGACGATCTATGTCATCGACGTGGCGGCGGGCGAAGAGATCCCGCGCAAGGGCGGTCCGGCGATCACCCGTTCCGACATCCTGGTCATCAACAAGACCGACCTCGCCCCCCATGTGGGCGCCGACCTGAGCGTCATGGAGCGCGACGCAACGGCACAGCGCAAGGGGCGGCCCTTCGTCTTTACCAATCTCAAGACCGGAGAGGGGCTGCCGGCCATCCTGTCCCTGATCGAGGAGATCGGCGGACTTGTCCCGGCTCTCTGACGCCTCCCGTCGCTCGGCGATGATCGACATTCGCCCCATCGGCTATGTGATCGGCCTGCTTGTCGCCGTGCTGGGCATGACGATGCTGTTGCCGATGCTGGTCGACATGATCGAAGGGCAGGGACATTGGTACGTCTTTGCCGAAAGCGGTATCATCACCTTCGTCGCGGGGGCCCTGACGGCGCTGGCCTGCCAGAACGGCAACCGTGACGGGCTGACCCTGCAACAGACCTTCCTGCTGACCTCGGGTGTCTGGGCAACCCTGCCGATCTTCGGTGCGCTGCCATTCATGCTGGGAGAGACGCAGGCCAGTTTCACCGACGCTTATTTCGAGGCCATGTCGGGGGTGACCACCACCGGTTCGACCGTCTTCGTCGGCCTTGACGACATGGCGCAGGGGCTGCTGCTGTGGCGTGGCATCCTGCAATGGCTGGGCGGCATCGGGATCATCGTCGTGGCCATGGTCTTCCTGCCCGAACTGCGGGTCGGGGGGATGCAGGTCTTCCGCTCCGAAGCTTTCGAAACCATGGGCAAGATCCTGCCCCGCGCCACGGCTATCGCCAGCCAGATCTCGGTCATCTATGTCGGGCTGACGCTGGCCTGCCTGATGACTTACCTGCTGCTCGGCATGGGGACCTTCGATGCAACGGTCCATGCGCTGACCACCGTGTCGACAGGCGGATTTTCCACCCGGGATGCCAGTTTCGGCGCCTTTGCGGGGGGGATGGAATATGCCGCCACGGTCTTCATGATCCTCGCGGCGCTGCCTTTCGTGCGCTACGTGCAACTGCTGCATGGCAACAAGACCGCGATCTTTCGCGACGTGCAGGTCAGGGGCTTCATGGCGACGATCGGCGTGCTGGTCCTGGTCAGCAGCCTGGCCCTGCTGCACCTGTTCCCGCATCACTGGGAACAGGCCTTGCGCGAAAGCCTTTTCAACATCGTCTCGATCATCTCGGGGACGGGCTATGCCTCGGTCGACTACATGCAGTGGGGGTCGTTCCTGATCACCCTGTTCTTCTTCATCGGACTGATCGGCGGCTGTGCCGGATCGACGGCCTGCTCGGTCAAGATTTTCCGCTACCAGATCCTGCTGGCCTCCATCGGGGCACAGATCCGCCGCATCCACGCGCCCCACGCGGTGTTTTCGCCCCGCTACGAAGGCCGGCCCCTGGGCGAAGAAGTGCTGGGGTCGGTCATGTCCTTCTTTGTCTTCTTCGTGGTGTCTCTGGGTGTGTTTTCGGTGCTGCTGGCGCTGACGGGCCTCGATTTCATCACCGCGCTCTCCGGCGCGGCGACGGCGCTGGCCAATATCGGCCCTGGCCTTGGCGACATCATCGGCCCGGCAGGCAATTTCGCGCCCCTGAACGATTCCGCCAAGTGGATCCTGAGCATCGCCATGTTCTGCGGCCGGTTGGAGCTGATGGTGGTCTACGCCATGCTCACGGTCCAGTTCTGGCGTGGGTGAGCGGCGGTCCGGCGCAGCCGGCAAAAGGTCCGGTGGACCTTTTGAACCGCGAACGGGCGGGGGCTTCCAGGCGTCCGAGCCTTTGCCAAGGATTTGCCGGCCCGATCCCCCGAAACGCCCGCTAACCTCGCAAATAGCCGCCCTGCCAGCCCGCGCAGGCCCATGACCCTTGCCAGAGGCCCCTGTTCTGCGGCATCATGACCCTCAACGCTGCGGCAACGACGCCGGGCGCCTTTCCCGATGACTGGGACTTTCATGAGCATGGCCGTGTGACCCTTCGCCCTTGGCGGGGCGCGTTCCGGCCCTATTCGTCCTGATCCGGCAAGAGGCTGATATGAAGACCTTTCCGATATTCCTGACCATGACCGGCCGCCGCGTGGTGATCTGCGGCTCTGGCGCCGAGGCGGCGCGCAAGGCGCGTCTGGTCCTCAAGACCGAGGCCGAGATCGTCATCGCGGGCCGCGACCTCGACCCCGAACTTTCTGGCCTCGTGGCTACCGGGCGCGCCCTGCATGTGCCCGAAGCCGGCCCCGAGACCTTCGAAAACTGCACGCTGGCTTTCATCGCCACGGGGGACGAGGCGCTGGATCTGCGCATCGCCGCCATGGCGCGGGCGGCGGGGGCGGTGGTCAATGTCGTCGACCAGCCGGATCATTGCGACGGGTTTACCCCGTCGATCGTTGACCGCGACCCGGTCGTCGTCGCCATCGGGACCGAGGGCACGGCCCCGGTGCTGGGCCGCATGATCAAGACCGAGATCGAGACGATGCTGCATCCCCGTCTTGGTGGTTTCGCCGCCCTTGCGGGGCGCTTGCGCGATGCGGTCGCGGGCCGGATCGCGCCGCGCAACCGGCGCGCCTTCTGGGAATGGGTCTTTACCGGCGAGGCCTTCGCCCGGCATCGCGGCGGCGACGAACATGCCGCTGCCGACATGCTGAAGCAGGCCATCGCAAATGGCGAGGCGCCCGGAGAAACCGGACTTATATCCCTTGTCGGGGCAGGGCCGGGGGCGCGGGATCTGCTGACCCTGCGCGCGGTGCGCCGCCTGCAGGAGGCCGATGTGATCTTCTACGATCGCCTGGTCGATCCGGAGGTTCTGGAACTGGCGCGCCGCGATGCCGACCGGGTCTATGTCGGCAAGGAGATCGGTGCCCATGCCTGGCCGCAGGACAAGATCGACCGCCTGATCGTTGCCGAAGCCGCCAAGGGCCGCCGCGTCGTGCGGCTGAAATCCGGCGATCCGTCTATCTTTGGTCGCGCGGCCGAGGAAATCGCCGCCGCCCGCGCCGCCGGGATCGCGGTCGAGATCGTGCCGGGCATCACCGCCGCCTCTGCCGTGGCCGCCGCCACGACCCGGCCACTGACCGAGCGCGGCGAGACCGATACGCTTGTCATCACCACGGGCACCTGCCGCCCCGGAGATTGCGCGCCCGACTGGCGCGCCGCCGCCCGTCCCGGCACGGCCATGGCCTTCTACATGGCGGTCGATCGGGCCGCCCGTGTCGAAGCCGAACTGCTGGCCGCCGGGGTGCCGCCGAATTGTCCGGTCGATGTGATCGCCTCGGCCAGCATGCCGCAGGAACGGCGTCTGAGCCTGACCCTGCAGGGCATGGCCGAGGCCTTGCAGCGCGAAAAGGTGCAGAGCCCTGCGATCCTGTTACTGCGCTATTCCAAGACGCTGGCGGTGGATGCGGTGCCCTCTGCCGATGTCGCCGCGCTGCCGTCCCGCGCCTGAGAAGGTCATGTGGAGTTTGCAATGAAAGAAGCCCGCGCATCTGACTGCGCGGGCTTTTGTTTGCTTTGTCGAAGGGCCGGCTTGTTCGGGCCTGGCGCGGATCCTGGGCTATTCCCAGCATTCCACGAGGGCGGTCATCTCGCGGGCCTGGCGGGCCAGGGTCAGGGGGGGCAGCGTGCCGCTGGTAATTGAGGCCGGAGTAGAGATGCCCGCGCCGGACAGAAAAGTCGCAAGGCTGGCTCCGTCGGTGGCGAAGGCGACCGATTGCGGCAGGCTGCGATCCCCGTCGGGGCCAGCCTGCAGCAGGCCGATCACGGCGCCGGAGGCGTTCATCACCGGGCCGCCCGCATCGCCGGGCAGCGTTGCGATCTCGAGGCGCGAAACCCCGGTTTCCCCGTTCAGCCCACCCCGGTCCGCGAGGTCCCCATAGGTGACGCTGGCCGCGCCCAGCATCCCGGCATAGGAATAGCCCGCCACGGCAATTTCGCTGCCGATTTGCGGCACGGCCGAGGAGACCTCGGCGACGCGCATGGGGGCAAGGGCGGCGGTGGGGCGCAGCAGGGCAAGGCCGCTGGTGGCGTCGCTGCGCGCGACAGAGGCGGCGTGATCCCCGGCGATGGTGATCTGGCCACAGCTTGCAAGATCATCGGCCAGGGTCGCCACCGCGCCATCCCGGCTGACGAAGACACCCGAGCGCGCGAACAGGGGCTTGCGGACCCGCAGTCCCGCCACCAGATCGACACCCTGGCTGGCGTCGATGCCTTCGTTATAGGGCAGCACGCCGGGCAGGCGGGTAAAGCTGGCCTGCATTTCGCCCAGAAGCCGGCTGCGGCGGTCGCTGTCGCCCATGGGCCAGACCAGAATGAACCCCTTTATATGACCGTCTTGCAGCCGCGCCTCGGCATGGCTGACGATCTGTGCGTTCTCCCCTTCGACGGTAAAGCTGTCGGCGCGCCGTGACCGGGCGCCGCCCTCGGGCAGGATCGCGAGGGTTTGCATGATCTCGTAAAGCGCGGCCAGGCGGCCTTCGTCCCCGGCCTGCGAAATCAGCAGAACGCGGGCGGGCAGGGCGGCTTCGTCCCGCGGAGTGAAATGGGCAAAGGGCGCCTCGTGGCGGTCGAACTGCACCGCGCCAAGCGGCAGTTCCATGGCGATCCCGGCCTCGTTGTCGCTATAGAGTTCCAGCCCGAGATCGTCGAGCAGGGCGTTGTACTGCCCGATCAGCGCACTGCGCTGCGCCGTCGTCAGGATGCCGGTGGCGGAAAACCCGTTGGCCTGTTGCCAACGGGCCATGGAATTGCGTGTGCCCTGTCCGAAGGCGCCGTCGACGGGGCCATTGTAATACCCGGCCCAGCCAAGGGCGATCTGCAACTGGTCGCGTTCGGCGCGCGACAATTGCGCCTCGCTGCGGCGGGCCTGCTCGGGGGTTTCATCGTCAAAGCCGGTGCCGAAGGTGCCCGCGTCAGGCAGGGGCTGGGCGGCTGGCTGGGGGGCGGTCTCGGGCTGGGAGCCCGAGCCGATGCCCGAGCCAGTGCCTGACCCGATGCCCGCCTGGAACTCCGCCTCGTACCAGGATCGGTATGAGATATAGCTGTCGCCCGGAATCTGTCCGCTGGCCCGCAGGGTCTGCAAACGGTTCACGGCCTCGTCCCGCGGATAGGGGCCAAGCACGGCGACATAGAGACCGTTGGACAGGGTGAAACCCGTGACATCGGGCAGGTAGCCCGCGTAATTCTGCAGCCCGGCTTCGGCCTCGGCGGCATCGGGCCAGGCGTGGATCTGGATATAGGCGGGCAGGTCCTGCGCCTGGGCGCCGCGCAGGGCGACAAGGGTCGCGAAGAAAGCTGTGAAACACAGCCGCATGATCAAACGGGTGGACATGGAATACCTCTTGCCTGCCACGATGGGCCTCATCCTTCGGGGCGTTTGCGGACCGGCAGTTGCGACAGGGCCCGGAAGGCAAAGTCGCAGAAGGCGATCCATGCGCCTCTGTCAGGGATTTCTACCAAATCGGGAATTACTTGCACCCTAATAATGCAGATATGGCCGGATCTGCGCCCCGGAAACCACGGTTGCGCAGGCCGCAGGATCGCCACAGGGGCAGGCGCGGCGCAGGTTGGCGGTGGCCGCTGGCGCAGGGGGCAACTTGACCTCTGACCGCCTGCCCGGTAACGAACGGCAACGCCGTGGCCCGGCCACTTCCAGACCCGCGCCGAACCCAAGGTAGCCCGATGCCCGAGACCAGTTTCGCCCAGACGACCCGCCCGCAAAGCTTTCAGGAGATCATCCTGCGGCTTCAGGCCTATTGGGCCAGCAAGGGCTGCGCGATCATGCAGCCCTATGACATGGAGGTCGGCGCCGGCACCTTCCACCCCGCGACCACGCTGCGCAGCCTCGGCTCGCGCCCCTGGGCGGCGGCCTATGTGCAGCCTTCGCGCCGGCCCACCGACGGGCGCTATGGCGAGAACCCGAACCGGCTGCAGCATTACTACCAGTACCAGGTGCTGATCAAACCGAGCCCGCCGGATCTTCAGGCGCTTTACCTCGGCAGCCTCGAGGCCATCGGCATCGACATGGACATGCACGACATCCGTTTTGTCGAGGATGACTGGGAAAGCCCGACCCTGGGCGCCTGGGGCCTTGGCTGGGAAGTCTGGTGCGACGGCATGGAAGTCAGCCAGTTCACCTATTTCCAGCAGGTCGGCGGCCACGACTGCAAGCCGGTCTCGGGCGAACTGACCTATGGCCTTGAACGCCTTGCGATGTATGTCCTCGGCATCGATCACGTGATGGACATGCCTTACAATGATCCGCAGTCGGTGATCCCGCTCAGCTATGGCGATGTCTTCCGCCAGACCGAGCAGGAATATTCGCGCTGGAACTTCGACGTGGCCAATACCGAGGTGCTGCTGAAGCATTTCGAGGAAGCCGAAGCGGAATGCGAGGCGATCCTGTCCCAGCCCGCCGAAGACCCCAAGACCGGCAAGCGCATCGTCATGGCGCACCCCGCCTATGACCAGTGCATCAAGGCCAGCCATGTCTTCAACCTGCTGGACGCGCGCGGTGTGATCTCGGTCACGGAACGCCAGGCCTATATCGGACGGGTGCGGGCGCTGGCCAAGCAATGCGCCGATGCCTTCGTGCAGACCGAGGCGGGCGGCTGGACGGCCCCCTGAGCCGGGACCCTTCCAGCCCCTCGCGGCTGGCCTGCAAAAGGACGGGCAAGGGGGCAGGATCATCCTCTTGCCGCTGTGCCATCCGGACTTTCCCGATGGCGCCGGGTCGGGTCAGCCCGCGAGGCCGGGCAGCAGGACCTTCAGCCCGTCGGTCAGCATCTCGACCGCGATGGCAGCCAGGATCATGCCCATCAGGCGGGTCATGATGGTCCGCGCGGTCTGGCTGATATGCTTGCCGATGGTCCCCGCAGCCAGGAACACCACCCCGACCAGCGCCAGGACCGTCAGGAAGACCGCCCCATAGGCGGAAAGCCCGGCCAGATCCGTGGCCTGCTGACGATAGAGGATCAGCGTGGTGATCGTCCCGGGCCCGACAAGGATCGGGAAGGTCAGCGGATAGAAGGCCACGGCGCTGCGATCGTCGAACCGGGCCTGTTCGGTATTGGTGCCGTGATGGGCCGCGCTGTCCTTGCCGTTCAGCATCCCCAGCCCGATGGTCAGCACCACCAACCCGCCCGCGACGCGGAAATCGTTGACCGAGATTCCGAAGGCCGACAGCAGCGCCGTCCCGGCCGCCGCGAAACATCCCCCCAGGACCAGCGCGTATAGCGTCACCTTCACCGCGGTGCCGCGCCGTTCGGCCGGGGTCATGCCATCGGTTATGCTCAAAAAGACCGGCAGGTTGGTCACAGGGTTCATGATGGCGAAAAGGGCGCCAAAGAACTTGATGGCGTCGAAGCTGTCCATGTGGTCTGTCTTTCCTGGAAAATGCGGGCCCTTCCGGCGCCTTGCCTAGGGGCAGAGGCACGGGGCAGGGTTCAGCCCTAGCAGGGCGCGTGCGAACTGCCTATAGCGAAGCGGCGCGATCAGCCGCGCCATGCAAGAAAAGCCGGGGAAAGATATGCTGGGACGGATTGCCATCGTTGCCATTCTGGTCTGTGCGCTGTTGGCGGGCGGGGGCCTGTTCTATCTTCAGATCTGGGGTTACTACGACCCGGTCGTCTCGCGCCCCGGTCAGGACGTGGCCATCGTGCCCCTTGGCGACACCAGCGCCCGCCCGATCTCCTACTCCGATTTCGAAGCGATCGACGCCGACAGTTCTCCGATCCGGTATCGCGCCTGCTTTACGCCGATGGACGATCTTGCCACCCTTGAAACCCTGTACGAACCCTACCCGGAGGCGGAGCCGTTGAACGCGCCCTTCTGGTTCGGTTGCTTTGACGCCGGGGATATCGGCGAGGCGCTTGAAAGCGGCACCGCGAAGGCGTTCCTGGGCGGGAAGAACTTCCACTACGGAGTCGACCGGGTGATCGCGGTGACGGAAGAGGGGCAGGGATATGTCTGGCACCAGCTGAACAATTGCGGCGAGCGGTCCTATGACGGGACCCCGGTCGGGGAAGCCTGCCCGCCGCGCTGAGCAGCGCCGGACCAATGGGGCGGGTGCCTTCGTCAGGGCATGTCCCGGATCATGCAGCATGCCTGGAATGCAAAAGGCCCGGAGCGGGATGCTCCGGGCCTTTCCATTCGTATCGTTCTGTCCTTGGACAGATATGCCGCTATCAGAAACGATAGTTGACGCGGGCCGCGACCGTGTTGCCGGTGAGGTCACTCGGGGAGTCGTCGAAGTCCGAGATGTTCTCGTAGAGGTACTCGGCGCCAACGCTCCAGTTGGCGTTCAGCATGTGCTCTGCGCCGAAGCCGACGTTATAGCCCCATTGGTCATCGACCATCGAGCCACCGGCAACGCCGTAGACCAGGGTCGAGCCCAGGTCATACCCCAGGCGGGCTTTCAGACGGGTGGAATCGGCAGCGCCGTTTTCCCACATGTCGCGGGCCTGGTATTCGGCTTCGCCACCAAGAACGAAGTCGCCGAAGTCATGGTCGTAGCCGGCATGCAAGCCGTAGACCATGGAATCGTCAGAGAAGGAGCCCTTGTCGAGGTCGCCGTAGCCGAGGCTGGCACCACCGTAGAAGCCGGTCCAGTCGGCCGAAGGCTCTACGATCACCGGGGTCACGATGACCGGATCGGCGGGGGCTTCGGTATAGGCCCCTGCAAATGCGGGACCAGCGGCGAAGAGGGCAGTCGTTGCTGCCAAGATGTTCAGGCGGTTCATTTCTTTATCCTTTATCCTGCCAAGTCTTGAGGCCGGAAATTCACTACACGTCACAGGCATGTAAGTCTCAGCGACCCTCGGACAAGCAACGCACATAAAGTTGATAGGTTCCGGCCTTGTCGGTGGATTTATGCTTTCCGTTGCGGAACATCCCGGCGGGATTTCGCGCGGGGCGGTGCGCGCTGCGGCGGCAGGATTGACTGCCGCAATCTGCCGGATGGCGACCCCGGAGGCGACCCCGCCTATCGCCACTGGACCCTCAGGCCCCCCTCGGCTATTCCCTGCCCGCAAACCACAGCCCGGACGGATATTCACATGCCCGATCTCCTGATCGAACTCTTTTCCGAGGAAATTCCCGCCCGTATGCAGGCGCGTGCGGCGGAAGAGCTGAAGAAACGCGTGACCGACGGTCTGGTCGAGGCCGGTCTGACCTATGCCGGGGCCGGGGCCTTTCACACGCCGCGCCGTCTGACGCTGACCCTGCAGGGCCTGCTGGGCGAAAGCCCCACCCTGCGCGAAGAACGCAAGGGCCCGCGTACCGATGCGCCGGAAAAGGCCATCGAAGGCTTCCTGCGCGGGGCGGGGCTGACCCGTGACCAGTTGCAGGAACGCGATGACAAGAAGGGCCGCGTCTTCTTTGCCGTGATCGAAAAGCCGGGCCGCAAGGCGCCCGAGATCATCGCCGAAGTGCTGGAATCCGTGCTGCGCAATTTCCCCTGGCCCAAGTCGATGCGCTGGGGCAGCGGGACCTTCCGCTGGGTACGCCCGCTGCATTCCATCCTTTGCGTCCTGTCGGACGAGGCAGGCGCCGAGGTCGTGCCGATGGACCTTGACGGCATTTCGACCGGCAATACCACCGAAGGCCACCGTTTCATGGCGCCGGGCCGTTTCGCGGTGAAGGATTTTGACGATTACGCGACCCAGTTGAAACGCCGTTTCGTGGTGCTGGATGCCAGCGAGCGGGCCGAACATATCTGGCAGGACGCGACCAATACCGCCTTCGCCAACGGTCTCGACGTGGTCGAGGACAAGGGCCTTCTGGCCGAGGTCTCGGGCCTTGTCGAATGGCCCGTCGTGCTGATGGGCGAGATCGGCGAGGACTTTCTTGGTCTGCCCCCCGAGGTGCTGCAAACCTCCATGAAGGAGCACCAGAAGTTCTTTTCGGTAAAGAATGCCCGGACCGGACGTATCGAACGCTTTGTCACCGTCGCCAACCGCGAGACCCGCGACAATGGCGCGACGATCCTTGCCGGGAATCAAAAGGTGCTGGCGGCACGGCTGTCGGATGCCAAGTTCTTCTGGGAAAACGACCTGCGCGTGGCGCAGCGTGAAAAGATGCAGCCCTGGATCGACCAGCTGGATAATGTGACCTTCCATGCCAAGCTCGGCAGCCAGGCAGAACGGATTGCCCGGATCACCGATTTGGCGGGCGATCTGGCCCCGGCGCTTTCGGCGGATCCCGCCGTGGCGCAAAAGGCTGCGCGCGTCGCCAAGGCCGATCTGAGTTCGGAGATGGTCTATGAGTTCCCCGAACTTCAGGGGCTGATGGGCCGTTACTATGCAGAGGCCGCGGGCCTTGCCCCCGAAGTCGCCGCCGCCTGCGAGGCGCATTATTCCCCGCTTGGTCCCACGGATGACGTGCCGGTTGCACCGGTCTCGGCCACGGTGGCGCTGGCGGACAAGATCGACACGCTGATCGGCTTCTGGGCCATCGACGAAAAGCCGACTGGTTCCAAGGATCCCTTTGCCCTGCGTCGCGCGGCGCTTGGCGTGATCCGCATCATCCTGACCAACAAGGTCCGGTTGAACCTGCTGGGCCTGTTCGACGACCTGCTGATGCGCCACATCTTCAAGGCGCTGGACGAGACCGAGACCGGCAAGCGCGCCCGCCTCGCCGATTTCGCCGCCGAACGGGACATGCCCGAAGAGGCCTTTGGCCAGTTGCTGTCGGCGCTGGAGCAGGAAGAAGCCGAGCGCAGCGCCGATCGTGCACAGATGCAATCGGTCCTTCAGGACGCCTTCGGGGCCGGTGATCAGGGCGCACTGCCCAAAAGCGTCAACCTGCTGTCCTTCTTCCATGACCGGCTGAAGGTGCACCTGCGCGACGAAGGCATCCGCCACGACGTGATCGACGCCTGCCTCGCGATGCCGGGCAATGACGATCTGACGCTGCTGGTCAACCGGGCGCAGGCGCTGTCGGATGTGCTGGGCACCGAGGACGGCGTGAACCTTGTCCAGGGCTTCAAGCGCGCCAACAACATCCTGACCCAGGCCGAGGACAAGGACGGGGTGGCTTATGAATACGGTGCCGATCCGAAATTCGCCGAAGCCGAAGAGGAAAAGACCCTGTTCGCGGCCCTCGACGCCGCAGCGCCGCGGATCGAAGCAGCCCTTGAGGGCGAAGATTTCGCCGCTGCTGCTGCCGCGCTTGCCGGGCTGCGCGGGCCCATCGACGCCTTCTTCGAGGCGGTGCAGGTCAATGCCGACAACGAGGTCGTGCGCCGCAACCGTCTGAACCTGCTGTCGACCATCCGCAGCACCGTGCTGAAAGTGGCGGACCTGACCCGGATCGAAGGCTGATCCGGGCCGGGTTGGGCGAGCGTCTTCCAAGGCCGTGACACGGCTGCCGACTCGCGCCGAGCCGGTGAAAACGGCAGGGGCAGGTGGCTGAACGCGGCCCTCGGGGCGGGGACAAATCCCTTGCCCCAAACCCCGCCCCGGCTATGCTGCGCAGACTCAGGAAGGTGCCGCAGTGCAGCAAGACGATCCAGATATCACGCCGGTCACCGAAACCGCGCCGATCGCGACCCGCACCCATGGCGGGCGGGCCAAGTGCCTGCAACGCCTGACCCGGCTCAGCCTGCCGGTACCGCGCACCACGGCCCTCAGCTTTCGAGCCGTCAAGGATATCGCCGAAGGGCGGATGCCCGACGTGGCCTGCATCCTTGCCCCCTTCGGGGACGATCCCCTGCTCTGCGTGCGCCCTTCGTCCGAAGACCCCGATTGGGGTGGGCCTTCGGCGGTGCTGAACATCGGCATGAACGACGCCACCCATGCGGCCCTCTCCGAACGGATCGGCACGGAGGCGGCGACGCGTCTTTACAACCGCTTCGTGCGCTCCTACGCGATCCATGTCGAGCGGCTCGATCCGGACATGTTCGAGGACCTGCCCGTCACCGGCCCCGAAGCACTGGCCGAGAGTTTTCGCGCCTATCACGAGGAAACCGAACAGGATTTCCCCCAGGATGCCGCGACGCAACTGGCCGCCGTGCTGCGCAGCATGGCGCGGGCCTGGCGCGGGACGACCGCGCGGCTGCTGCGGCAGGCCAAGGGCGCGCCGGCGGATGCGGGCCTGGGGCTGGTGGTGCAGGAAATGGCATTGGGGCTAGGCAAGACGGGGGAATGCGGCTCGGGCGTGATCCAGCTTGCATCCAGCGGAACCGGATTGCCCCGGATCACCGGCCGCTACCTGAGCCAGAGCCAGGGCCGCGAGGCCCTGCAGGGCGACAGCCGGTCGATGTTCCTGGCGCGGGATGCGCGCGGGCCCTCGCTTGAGGACCTCGCGCCGGAGGCCTTTGCCACCCTCGCCGAATATTCCCGTCTGATGCGCTATCGCCTGCGCGAAGAGATGCAGTGCGAATTCACCATCGAGAACGGCAATGTCCATGTGCTGGACGGGGTGCGCGCCAGCCGCAGCGCCCGGGCGGCAGTCCGCATGGCGGTGCGCCTGGCCGAAGACGGCGTCATCCCGCGCGACGAGGCCCTGTGCCGGGTCGATCCCCGCGCCCTGAACGAGATGATGCACCGGCAGGTCGACCCTTCGGCAAAGCGTGACCTGATCGGCACCGGGATCGCCGCCAGCCCCGGCGCGGCCTCGGGGCGGCTGTGCTTTTCGGCGGCGGATGCTCAGGCGGCGCAATCGCGGGGCGAGGCCTGCATCCTGGCGCGGCGCGAAACCGGTCCCGAAGACATTCGCGGCATGCATGCGGCCGTGGCGGTGATCACCGAACGTGGCGGCGCGACCTCGCATGCCGCGGTGATCGGGCGCGGGCTGGGCCTGCCCTGCGTGGTGGGCCTGACCGGGCTGCAATTCGACATGAAGACCGAGCGGTTGATCGCGCGCGACGGCCGCAACTTCCGCGCCGGGGACATGATCACCGTCGACGGCACCCATGGGGACGTGCTGGCCGGCGAAGCGCCGCTGCACGAGGCCTCGCAGGATGCCGCCTTCCAGGCGATGCTGACCTGGGCCGAAGACTATTGCGACATCGGGATCCGCGCCAATGCCGACACCCCGGCGGACGCCGAGACCGCGCGCAAGTTCGGCGCCGACGGCATCGGCCTGTGCCGGACCGAGCACATGTTCTTTGAATCCGGTCGCCTGACCGTGATGCGAGAGATGATCTTTGCCGATGCGCCCGATGACCGGCGCACGTCCCTGGAACGTCTGCTGCCCATGCAACGGGCTGATTTCACTGATCTCTTCCGGATCATGCAGGGGCGGCCCGTCTGCATCCGCCTGTTCGATCCGCCGCTGCACGAATTCCTGCCCTCGGATCGCGAGGGGCTGCGCGAACTGGCCGAAAGCCTGTCGCGCCCCCTGTCGGACGTCACCCGTCGGGCCGAACAGCTGTCGGAATACAACCCCATGCTGGGGATGCGCGGCGTCCGTCTGGGCATCACCGTGCCGGAAATCTACGACATGCAGGCCCGCGCCATCTTCGAGGCGACGATCGCCGCCAGCGAAGACGGTGTTCCGGTGGTGCCCGAGATCATGATCCCCCTGGTCTCGGCCAGGCGCGAGGTCGAACTGGTCAAGACGCGGGTCGATGCCGTCGCCGCTGCGGTGCGCAACGAGACGGGCAAGGATTTCAGCTTCCGCCTCGGCGTCATGGTCGAGACCCCGCGCGCCGCGCTGCGGGCCGGGGAAATCGCGCCCCATGCGGCCTTCCTGTCCTTCGGGACCAACGACCTGACGCAGATGACATACGGGTTGTCACGGGACGACGCGGGCAAGTTCATGTCGACCTATGTCAAGCAGGGTGTGTACCCCGAGGATCCTTTTCATACGCTTGACCATGAAGGCGTCGGCGAACTGCTCACGATTGGGGCAGAACGCGGCCGCGCGGCGCGGCCCGACCTGGTCCTGTCGATCTGCGGGGAACATGGGGGCAATGCCGAATCAATCGCCTTCTGCAGGGCTGCGGGCTTTGATTACGTTTCGTGTTCTCCCTTCAGGGTGCCCATCGCTCGGCTGGCTGCCGCTCAATTGAACATTCGGCCAACATTGCCGCCAAGGGCGCTTAAAACATCCTGATTTCAATGGCTTGTGATTTTCTGGCGGAAAACTTCAGCCTTGTGATGGGCGAGTTAACTCTTGCTTAACGTAGCGGTGGGTGGACGGTTCCATCACTTTTCGTTAGGGACCTGACCGGTCGCACCCGAATGGGCGCCGCACCAGAGGATCCGAGATACATGAAGTTTGCTGCACACCTGCTGACCGCCACCCTGCTCATGGCCACGCCCGCGCTGGCCCAGAACCCGATGACCGATGCAATGGACGCCGAGCAGAAAGCCATGGAAACCGTCCCGCAAGGTCGGCTTGCCGCCCTGTTGAAGACCCCCGAAGCCGTTGCTTCGGATGCGGTCAAGGTCAGCTACACGCGCGACTGGCTTGCGGCGCAGCCCGCAGGGGCAGGCGGTGACCAGTTCCAGTGCCTCGCCGAGGCGCTTTACTTTGAAGCTCGCGGCGAAAGCGTCAAGGGCCAGTTCGCCGTGGCCGAGGTGATCCTGAACCGAGCCGACAGTCCTGATTTCCCCAGCTCCGTCTGCGGCGTGATCAACCAGGGGACGGGGCGCAAGTACGCCTGCCAGTTCACCTACACCTGCGATGGCCGGGCCGAGACGATTTCCGAACCCCGCGCCTATGCCCGCGTGGCCAAGGTCGCCTCGATCATGCTGGCCGGGGCCCCCCGTACGCTGGTGGATGGCGCGACCTATTACCATACGACCCACGTCAACCCGTCCTGGTCCCGGCGTCTGAACAAGACCGCCTCGATCGGCGTGCACCAATTCTACGTCTCGCCCACCCGTACGGCGAGCAACTGATCCCCATCGGGGTGCGCCGGTCATATAACGGACCGCGGACCCGAGGCGCCCGGAACGGAGCGCAAGGAAGACCTTCCAGAATGGAAACCCGGATCCCGGCCGCCAGAAGGCGCCCGCGGGTCTGATCGGGCCCTGGCCCCTTGGGCCCCCTCGCGGGCGACCCCTTTCCCCCATTGATGCCCCGCGACAGGGCCTGCCGGGCCTTGCCGCCCGGGCTTTGTCGCCTGCCTGTCGGTGCCGGCGCCTGCGCGCCGCTTTCAGCGCCGACCCCTTTGCCTATCCGCGCTCTTTCTGACATGAAGACGCCGCATTCAGGGGGCAATGATGAGCGAAGAGATTTCCCAGGCTTTCGGCCATCCCGAGGAGCGATCCCGGGCCCTGTCGGGCGACAGCCCTGCCGACCGCATTTCGCTGCGCGATCACCTGACCTCTGTCGAGATCGGGGCGTTTCAGCAGGAACGCGGTACCGATCAGCGGCTGCGCTTCAACATCGTGGTCGAGGTCCGCAACCCCGCCGAGATCGCCGATGATGTGGACCGAATCCTGTCTTACGACACGCTGACCGACTCCATCGCTGCCGAACTGGCCGCGGAACGCCTGAACCTGCTTGAAACCCTGGCCGAACGCATTGCCGCGCGCATCCTGCGCGAACCGGCTGCCGACCGGTGCTTCGTGCGGATCGAAAAGCTGGATCGCGGCCCCGGCGCCCTTGGGGTCGAGATCGTGCGCAGCCGGGCCGAGGCCGCTTCGCCGGGGCAGGGCGCGGCGGAAACCCAGCCCGATCCGCTGATCTGTTACCTGTCGCAACCCGCCATCGCCGCGCCCCTGCTGCCCGGATGGCTGGATCAGCTTCAGAACTGCGGCCGCCCGGTGATCCTGTGCTGCGGTCCGGCGGTCCATGCCCAGGCGACCTCGGCCCTGGTGCAGCGCCGCATCGACCTGCTGGCCATCGAACAGACCGCCTGGATCCTGGCCGGTCAGGACCGCCGCTGCGTGGTGGTTGCCAGCCGGACCGAGCTTGACTGGGCGATGACCCAAGGCCAGATCAGCCTCTGGGCGCCGTCGAAGATCGTTCTGGACGCGGTCGGGGACCGGCCCGAACGGATCGACGGCCCCGGCCTTGCGCTGTGGTTCGCCGGGGTGATGGGCAGTAGCGAGATGCTGGTGATCGGGGACAAGGCACCGCCATCCACCGAGGCGACCCGCGTCCGCCAGATCACGTCGGGGACCGAAAGCCTGCATCCATGACGACCTATTACCGCCCGCTGGTGCAATCCGGCCCGCGCCCGTCCCATGCGCTGCCCCTGTGCGGTGGCCCGCTGTGGTTCACCGAGGTCGAGGCGCTGCGCCGTGACGCCGCCGCCCGCATCCTGCCCGCGTCCGACCTGCCCGAAGACTGGTCGCGCCGCCTCTGCCGCCCGCGTCCCGCGCTCGCCGGTCTGTCGCTGGACCGGCCGCGCCTGATGGGCATCCTGAACGTCACGCCCGACAGCTTTTCCGACGGCGGGGTCTTCAATGCCCCCGAGGCGGCGCGCGCCCACGGCAAGGCCATGGCCGGGGCCGGGGCCGACCTGATCGACATTGGCGGCGAAAGCACAAGGCCCGGCGCGGCCGAGGTCCCGGTGGACGACGAAATCCAGCGCACCGCCCCGGTGATCGAGGCCCTGCGCGACCTCGGCTTGCCGATCTCGATCGACACCCGCAAGGCCAGCGTCGCCCGCGCCGCGATCCGGGCGGGTGCCGGGCTGATCAACGATGTTTCGGGCTTTACCCATGATCCCGCTCTGGGGCCGCTGGCGGCGGCCTCGGCCCTGCCGGTCTGCGTCATGCATATGCGCGGCACGCCGGGCGACATGCATCTGGACCCGGTCTACGACAACGTCCTGCTCGACACCTACGACGAACTTGCCGCCCGCATTGACGCGGTCGAGGCCGAAGGCATTCCCCGCGCCCGTATCCTGGCCGATCCGGGTATCGGTTTTGCCAAGACGGCCGGGCATAACCTGCAGATCCTGCAACGCCTGTCGCTGTTCCACGGACTGGGCTGTCCGCTGCTGCTAGGCGCATCCCGCAAACGCTTTATCGGGACAATTGGCGCAGCATCCGAGGCAGGCGCCCGCGCGCCCGGTTCCATCGCCGTGGCGCTGGCCGGGGTGGCGCAGGGGGTGCAGATGCTGCGCGTCCATGACGTGGCCGAGACCGCCCAGGCGCTGCGCCTCTGGCTTGCGGTGCGAGACGGGGCTGCGCGGGACGGGGCGGGGCCGGAAGGGACGGGGCGAGCCTAGGCCGTCAAAGCTCTGCCGCCGCTAGCGCCAGCCCGTCGACAACGGCGGTAAAGGCCGCAGCCCGTTCAACCCGCGCGTCAGGACAGAGCGCGCGCACGACGTCATCCACCATGCCCATCAGGCTCGACCCGCCGACCAGCACCACGGCGGAAATCTGACCGGGCCGCAGTCCGGCGATCGTCAGACTTTCGGCGGCAGAGGTTTCCAGCGCGCTCCGTTGCGCGGCCAGTGCCGCATCCATCGAACTGCGCGTGATCTCGGCGACAAGGCCCTTTTCAACCACGCCAAGGGCGATCTCGGCCTGCTCGGCGCCATTGGCCGCGATCTTGCCCCGCTCTACCGCAAAGGCCATCTCGTGGCCCAACTCGCTTTCCAGCACCTCGGCCAGACGGCGCAGCTTTTGCGGCTCGACTGCCTGGCGCAGCATGCCGGCCACCATGCGCCGGGTCTCGGGGGTGTAAAGGAAGGGGATCTTGGCCCAGGTCGCCAGTTCGACGAAAATCCCGGCCGGCATCGGCAACAGGCCCGCGCCCATGTCGCGGCGCAATTGCCCGCCCTGACCCAGCAGCGGCATGACATGGGCCAGCGACAGGGCGGCGTCGAAATCGGTACCGCCCAGACGGATGCCGTGGCTGGCCAGTACCTCGACCCCATTGCCGCCCTGACGGAAGACCGTGAAATCCGTCGTGCCGCCGCCGATATCGACGATCAGTCCGGTTTCGCCGCTGCGGTCTCGGCCCATGCTGGCCCAGGCCGCAGCCTCGGGTTCGGGCAGGAACCGGATGTCGGTGAAACCGGCGGCCTCGTAGCAGCCGCGCAGATCCGCCTCGGCCTGGGCATCGCGGGCGGGATCGCCATCGTGGAAATGCACCGGACGTCCCGACAGCACGCGGCTGACCTTGCCGCCAAGCTCGGCCTCGCTGCGGGCCTTCACACGGATCAGGAAAGCAGTGACGATATCCGCCAGCGTCCGCCTGCGCCCGCCGATCAGGCGGCGTTCATGAAACAGCGTCGTGCCCAGAACCGATTTCAGCGCCCGCATGTAGCGGCCTTCCTCGCCACTGATCAGCGCCTCTGCGGCGGCCTGACCGATCAGCATCGTGCCTTCATCGGCGGGAAAGAACACCGCCGTCGGCAGGGTCTCGGCCCCGTCCTCGACCGCGATCCGCCGGATCGAGCCTGCTTCCACCACCGCTGCCGCCGAATTCGACGTGCCGAAATCCACGGCCAGAACCCGCCCGTCCATCGGGAGCCTCCCCTTGCTCGAAAATGCGAAACCGCCTGCTACCCAAGCCCGCGCCCCGGCGCAACCGCAAACCGTGCCCATGCAAAAAGGGCCCCGCCATCTGGCAGGGCCCTTCCAATCCGCCAGGCCATGAAATGGCCTGCGAAATTTCTCAGTTCTTGGCCTTGTCGACCATCTTGCCGGCCGAGATCCAGGGCATCATGCCGCGCAGCTTTTCGCCGACCTGTTCGATCTGATGCTCGTCGTTCAGGCGGCGCGTACCCTTGAAGAAGGGCTGGCCAGCCTGGTTTTCCTGCATGAAGTCGCGCACGAACTTCCCGGTCTGGATGTCGCGCAGAACCGCCTTCATCTTCGCCTTGGTCTCGTCGTAGGGCAGGATGCGCGGGCCGGAGACGTATTCGCCGTATTCCGCCGTGTTCGAGATCGAGTAGTTCATGTTCGCGATGCCGCCTTCGTAGATCAGGTCGACGATCAACTTCACTTCGTGCAGGCATTCGAAATAGGCCATCTCGGGGGCGTAGCCGGCTTCTACCAGGGTTTCAAAGCCCATGCGGATCAGTTCGACAAGGCCACCGCAAAGCACGGCCTGCTCACCGAACAGGTCGGTTTCGCATTCCTCGCGGAAGTTGGTCTCGATGATGCCCGAACGCCCGCCACCGATGGCCGAGCAATAGGACAGGCCGATTTCCAGCGCCTTGCCGGAGGCATCCTGATCCACGGCCACCAGGCAGGGCACGCCGCCGCCCTTGGTGTATTCGCCGCGCACGGTATGGCCGGGACCCTTGGGCGCCATCATGATGACATCGACGCCGGGCTTGGGCTCGATCAGGCCGAAGTGCACGTTCAGGCCGTGGGCGAATGCGATCGCCGCACCGTCTTTCAGGTTGTCATGGACGTATTTCTTGTAGGTTTCGGCCTGCAGTTCATCGGGCATGGTGAACATGATCAGGTCGCACCAGGCGGCTGCCTCGGCGATCCCCATGACCTGAAGGCCTTCGCCCTCGGCCTTGGCCGCGCTGGAGGAGCCTTCGCGCAGGGCGACGACGATGTTCTTGGCGCCCGAATCGCGCAGGTTCAGCGCATGGGCATGGCCCTGGCTGCCGTAGCCCAGGATGGCGACCTTCATATCCTTGATCAGGTTGATGTCGCAGTCACGATCATAATAAACGCGCATGTTTTCGCTTCCTTCCGTTTCGCCCTCTTGGGCTGTCCGTCATGAGGGGCAGAATAGGGATTTTGTGGCGCATGGCGTTGCAAAATTTGCATTAAGACGCCATAATTACAAAAATCAATTCGCCGGTATCCGAAATAAAGTAAAATCAATGCTCGACGACGCAGATCGGCGCATCCTGCGCCAGCTCCAGGCCGATCCGGCGGCGAGCGCCGCTCAGATCGCAGAGCGCGCCAGCCTGACCCAGGCCACCTGTTGGCGACGGATCGAGAAGATGCAGGAAGAGGGCGTCATCCGCGGCTCCCACGCGGTGATCAACTGGCATGCGCTTGGCTATTCGGTCGAGGTCTCCCTGCGCATCACCCTCGACAAGAGCCAGCCCCGCGCTTTCGAGGATTTCGCCGCCGAAGCCCGCAAGATTCCCGAGGTGCTGGAAATCCAGACCTTCCTTGGCCAGGTCGATGTGCGCCTCGGCCTCATCGCGCGCGACATGGACCATTATCAGGACCTCTACCGCACCCGGATCCTGACCTTGCCGCATATCTCCGACCTCGATGCGCTGATGCATATCGCCCGGATCAAATACGATGAAACGGTGCCGCTGTGATCGATCTCGACGACACCGACCGCCGCATCCTGCGGGCGCTCAGCGAAGATGCCTCGCTCAGCTCGGGCGCACTTGGCCGCCGCCTTGGCCTGTCGCAACCGGCCACCTGGCGCCGCATCCGGCGCCTGCAACAGGCCGGTGCCTTCCAGTCACGCCGCCTCGATCTCGACCTCACGCGCCTCGGCTTCGGCGTCACGGTCTTCCTCGGGATCAAGCTCGCCGCCAAGGGCCGCCTCAGCCTCGAGGATTTCGAACGCGCCGTTTCGGCCATACCGGAGGTGCAGACTGTCGAACATATCCTCGGCAGCTACGACTACCGCCTGCGGGTCACAGCCCGCGACATACCGGATTTCGAACGCGTCCTGCGGCGCCGCATCATGACCCTGCCGGGCATCGGCAATGTCGACGCCAATGTCATGCTTTCCGAAGAACGCCTGCCGGGCCCGCTCGGCTGACAGGTTTCCCTGTTCAAAATATCCCGGGGGAGGGCGCCGCAGGCGACCGGGGGCAGCGCCCCCATCACGCCCTCTCCGCAAAGCCTGGTTCGTCAGGAAACGCCCAGACCCATCTGCATCAGCATCCGGCGCACCGGTGCGGCCCCGTACAGCGTCTGCAACCCGGCGGCCCGCAGATCCCGCAACGGCTGGGGCGCGACTTGCGAGGCGCGGTTCAGCAAGTCGATGCCCGCCGCCCGGATCTTCACCTCCCGGTGGCGGGCGCGGTCATAGGCCTCCAGAACCTCTGCGCTGCCCGGATCGTCCGCCTTCCGCATCAGATCGCGCAGCGCCCGCAGATCCCCCAGCGACATGTTCAGCCCCTGCGCACCGATGGGCGGCAGCACATGGGCGGCTTCGGCCATCAACGCGATACGCTGACCGGCCATCCGGTCGGCCACCTGGGTCACGATGGGCCAGATCGCCCGCCGGGTCCGAAGGGTCAGCGGCCCGAGGATCCCTGTCGACCGCTCCGACGCTGCCGCTTCGAACTCCGCAACCGGCAGCAGGGCCAGGTCCTGCGCTTTCGGGCCATCTTCCATCCAGACCACGGCCGAGCTTGGGCAGCCCTCGAAATCGGGCAGGGGGACCAGGGTGAAGGGCCCGCCGCTGCGGTGGATCTCGGTCGAGATATTTTGATGCGGCTCTGTATGGGTCACCGCAAAGGCCAGCGCCTTCTGGCCATAGCGCGTCGTCTTCACGCTGATGCCGGCGGCACTGCGCATCGGCGAGGCGCGACCATCGGCGGCCAGGACCAGCCGGGTGCGCACCCGGGTTCCGTCGCTCAGGCCCACGATGGCGCCGCTGTCGCGGGTGAACAGGCTCGTGGTGCCGATCCCGGGGCGGAATGTGACGCGTTCCAGATCTGCAAGCTGGGCTACCATTTCCCGGCGCAGCAGCCAGTTGGGCAGGTTCCAGCCAAAGGGCTGTTCGGAAATCTCGGCGGCGCGGAAATCCCGGATCAGCCGGGCTTCGGGCGCGGGACCGCCGGCATCGACGATGCGCATGATCTCCAGCGGGGCGGCATGGGGGGCAAGGCGCTCCCACAGCCCGGCATCCTCCAGCAGCGCACGGGCCGGTTGCAGAAAGGCAGTGGTGCGCAGATCCGCACCCTCGGCACTGCGATCGGTCACCGGGGCGGCGGGATCAAGGCAAAGCACCTTGTACCCTTCGGCGCCCAGCAGGCAGGCTGCGCTCAGACCGGCGACGCCGCCGCCCGAAATCACGATGTCAAAGCTTTGATCGGCCATGGCCGGGCACCTCCTGATTTGGTCCCGCTATACCTAGCGGAAAATCCGCTCAGATCACGCGGGCAAGAAAACCGGACAGGTCGTCGGTATGAAAATGCACATGCGGCGCGGTCACCGGCGCCTCAGCCACATGGACGCAGCGCAGGCCCATGGCGTGGGGCTGGGCCAGATTGCGGGGATCGTCCTCGAACATCGCGGCGCAGCTGGGGTCCAGTCCGTCGGTGCCGAAGATCACGTCATAGGCGTCGCGGTCCGGCTTGGGGCGGAACCCGGCGTGTTCGATCCCGTAGATCGCATCGAAACGCCCCGCCAGGCCGCGCGATTCCAGCACCCGTTCGGCATAGGGGCCGGAGCCGTTGGTATAGACGATCTTGCGGCCGGGCAGGGCGGTGATGCGGTCAGCCAGCACCGGATCGCGTTCCATGTGGCTGAGGTCGATCTCGTGCACCTCGGTCAGATAGGGCAGCGGGTCGACATCATGTTCGCGCATCAACCCGGCCAGCGTGGTGCCGTGATTGTGCCAGTAATCCTTGCGCAGCTGATCCGCCTCGGCCTGCCCGAGGCCAAGGGTACGCATCACCCAATCGGTCATCCGGACCTCGATCTGATCGAACAGCCGGGCCGAAGGGTGATAAAGCGTATTGTCCAGGTCGAAGACCCAGGTCGTCACATGGGAAAAGGCATCTTTGGGCATGGCCTGACGCTATCCCTACCGCGCGCCGGTCGCAAGCGCCCGCAGCTTGCCTGATCGCCGCCCCGCCCCTAAGGTGCGGGGACGTTGAAAGGAAACAGCCAATGGCCAGTAAACCCGCGCAGGGAGACGCTTATTCCCTGATTCTGGAAGCCATCGATGTCGGGCTCTACCGCCCCGGCGACCGGCTGGTGGAAAGCGAGCTGGCCGAGCGTTTCGGCGTTTCGCGCACCCCGATCCGCGAGGCGCTGCAACGGCTTGAGACTCAGGCCCTGCTGACCCGCGACGGCCGGTCGCTGATCGTGGCCTCGCTGGATCACAACCAGTTGGCCGAGCTTTACATCGTGCGCACCGAGCTCGAGGCCCTGGCGGCCCGTCTTGCCGCCCGGCACGCCACAGCCGAAGAGATCCGCGTCCTGCAGGACATGGTGGCAGACGATCAGCGCTATCTTGGCGATCCGCCCGCGCTCAGCCGGGCGAACCGGCGTTTTCACCACCAGATCCACCTGGCCTCGCACAACCGGTTCCTGGTGCAGCAGCTTGACCTCGTGCATCGCTCCATGGCGCTTCTGGCCACCACGTCGCTTGCGGCCGAGGGGCGCGACAACGATGCGCTGAGCGAACATGATCAGATCGTCCGCGCCATCGCCGCCCGGGACGAGGATCGCGCGGCGGAAAGCCTGCGGATCCATATCTCGAAGGCCTTTGTCACCCGGCTGAAACTGGATGCCGCCCGCGACGACGGGCTGATCTGACCCGCGTGGCACTGCCCCGGCAGTGGAACCGGCCTAGTGGAGGGTTTGTCCTGGCGCGGCGAGGTCCGGTCCTGCCGCGACAGGCGGCCCTTTCGCCGATGCAGGTTCATGGCACGGGGGCACTTGCGTGCAGGGGACTTCGGGCGTTCCCGCCATGGCGGACCGGCGTTTGAACAGCTGGGTGGAATGGCCATGCTGGGTTTTGTCCCAGTAGAAGGGACAGACGATCATCTCGTAAAGCGCCTTGTAACAGGCAAGGCATCCGAGCGGGTAGTAGAAGTGCAGGCTGGGCACCCAGAACCAGAGCCGCCGGTGCTGGGATCGCGAGACCGCGACGATGCCGAGAATGATGTTCTGCAGTTCCGCGATGACGAAGAAGGTGGTGAACATCTTCAGCATCCAGTAGGGTACCAGCCCTGCCAGCGGATGCGGCAGCCCCAGCATCAGCAGCCAGAGCGACCAGAGCAGGGGCGCCAGCAGGAATTGCGATATCGCCGAGATGAAGTGGATCTGGAAGCCGAAAAATTGCCAGGCCCCCATCTGACGCATCGACAGCAGCGGCTGGCGCATATGCACGAGGTAGGTGACCATGTAGCCCTTCAGCCAGCGCGACCTTTGCTTGACCCATGGCAGGGCGTGGCAATTGGCCTCTTCGCCGGTGGTGCTTTGCAGGATCTCGGTGCGGTAGCCGTGCCGCGCCAGGCGATAGCCGAGGTCGGCATCCTCGGTCACATTATGCGCGTCCCAACCGCCCAGCCGTTCCAGCGGTGCGCGCCGCATGAAAACCGTGGTGCCGCCAAGCGGGATCGCAAAACCGAGCCGGGTCAGCCCCGGCAGCACCACCCGAAACCAACTGTTGTATTCGATGGTGAAACAACGGGCGAGCCAGTTCTGATGCGGGTTGTAGTAATCGAGCGCCCCCTGCAGGCAGGCGACCTCTGCCGGGGCGGCGTTGAAGCGTGCAGCAACCCGGCGCAGCTGGTCGGGGTCTGGCGCGTCCTCGGCATCATAGATCCCGATGATCTCGCCCCGGCAGAAATCCAGCGCATAGTTCATCGCCCGCGGCTTGGTACGCGGCAGGCCGTCGGGCACGATCACCACCCGCATCCAGTTCGGGATGCCCTGGGTGGCGACGACTTCCTGAGTGACCAGATCTTTCTCTTCCAGCACCAACACGACGTCGAGGTTTTCGCGCGGGTAATCCAGCCGCTCCAACCGGCGGATCAGCGCATCCGCAATGCCCCTTTCGCGGTACATTGGCGCCAGCACCGAGATCACTGGCAATCGGGTGCCCGGCGGCGGGCAGTCCGGTTCCGGCGGGCGGCGGTCGATCAGCCCGGCGATCAGGGCCGAGGATTTCATCACCAGCACACAGAGCAGCGTCAGCACCCCCCAGCAGACAAGGCCCAGGATCAGCGCACCCGGTGCCAGGGCCGTCAGGCCGATCAAGGCGGTAATGAACACGCCGGTTATCAGGTAGCGGCGGCGGTCGACGGACCAGGTCCGGCAGCTTTCGTGCGGGGGGACGCGGCTGGTCATGGTCCTGATCAACCTGTCGCCGTGATGCCAGGCCAGATAGCTGTGGATCGCGTCCCGACCCGCGATCACCGGACGGACCGAGATCCGCAGCGCCTGTCGCGGGGCGTCTTTCAGCTGCGTGTCGGCGGCCTCCGCAGCCTTTGCTTCGGCCCGCATCGCGGTTTCGATGGCGGGGATCAGGCTCAGGAAATCCTCTGGGCGAGCGGTGGCAAAGACGATGTAGCCCTGTTCCACCCCGTGCGGCACGATCTGGTGGCGGATGCAGAAGGTCGGGTCCAGCAGGTCCTGCAACGCGTCTGCGGGCCGATTGCGCCGCAGGTCGACACATTCCAGGCGAAAGCTGCGGGCGAGGCTCTGCAAAAGGTCCTCCTCGCTCAGCTGTCCCTCGGCCCAGTCACGGCGCAGGGCCCGGATCGGGTCGTCGTAGTTGGCGCCCTGACGCTGGACCGGAACGAAGGATGTCGCAGCCTCCTGAAAGCCGAAGATCCGGGCGGGTTCGCCGGCCTCGTGCAGGGGGCCCGACGGGCTGGTCCGGGCCAACGGGGCGGGCCGGGGCGGCGGCAGGTCAGGGAATGGGATGGGGTCTGGGCGGCCTGCAACATGTCGGCTGGCATCCCGGCGGCAGTGCGGGCGGCCTGCGCCCCACCCCCTGCACCGTCGCGAGCCATGCTGCGCGCGCCGTCTCGTGCTTCCAGCCTGCGTGGATGCAGCGCCATCCGCCAAACCCCGTTTCAACCTCGGCGGGAGCATGGCGCGGGTGGGGTTAACTCTGGGTTAATAGATATCCGGGGTCATATATCTGGAACCGCGGGTATATCCGACCCGCGTTCGATCGGGTCGGGTCAGGGAGGGGTGGTCAGGGAGGGGTGGCCAGACAGGGGCGGCTAGGAGAGCGGCAGGTCAATTCCGGCGGCGCAGGCATCGACCGCGCCTGCCAAAGGGTCAGGAGGCGACCTTGTCCATCGAGGCGGCGAAGCGCTCGAACAAGTAGAAGCTGTCCTGCGGGCCGGGGCTTGCCTCGGGGTGGTACTGGACCGAAAAGACCGGCCGGTCGGTCATGCGGATGCCGCAATTGGACCCGTCGAACAGCGACACGTGGGTCTCGGTCACGCCAGCGGGCAGCGACTGGCTGTCGACTGCGAACCCGTGGTTCATCGAGGTGATCTCGACCTTGCCGGTTTCCAGATCCTTCACCGGGTGGTTCGCGCCGTGGTGACCATGGTTCATCTTGACCGTGGTGGCGCCCAGGGCAATCGACAGGATCTGGTGCCCGAGGCAGATGCCGAAGATCGGCATGCCGGAGCGTTTCATCACGTCCTGGATCATCGGCACGGCATAGACGCCGGTCGCGGCGGGATCACCGGGGCCGTTGGACAGGAACAGACCGTCGGGTCCATGGGCCAGGACCTCGTCCGCCGTGGCGGTGGCAGGCAGCACGGTCACGTCGCAGCCGGCCGAGGCCAGGCAACGCAGGATGTTGCGCTTGGCGCCGTAGTCGATGGCGACGACCTTGTGACGGGCTTCGGTCTGCTTGGTGAAACCGTCGGGCCAGGCCCACCGCATCTCGTCCCAGCGGTAGGTCTGCGCGCAGGTGACTCCCTTGGCGAGGTCGAGACCGACCAGACCCGTAAAGGCGCGGGCCTTGGCCACCAGGGCCTCGATGTCGAAATTGCCTTCGGGATCGTGCTGAAGGGCCGCATGGGGCGCGCCGCGTGCCCGGATCACCCGCGTCAGCCGACGGGTGTCGATGCCGCCGATGGCGATCCGGCCCCGGCTGGCAAGCCAGTCGCCCAGTTCGCCGGCCGAACGCCAGTTCGAGGGTTCGGTCGGGTCCCATTTCACCACCATGCCGTCAGCCACGGGATCGGCGGTCTCGTCGTCTTCGGGATTGACGCCGGTGTTGCCGATATGGGGGAAGGTGAAGGTGACGATCTGCCCGGCGTAGGAGGGATCGGTCATGATCTCCTGATAGCCGGTCATGGCGGTGTTGAAGCAAAGCTCGGCCACGGTGATGCCGGTGGCACCGAACCCTTTGCCGTAGAAGATGGTGCCGTCGGCCAGTGCGAGGCAGGCGGTCGGTTTCTGTCCTTGGGAAAGGGGCATGGCGGCGACTCTTCTGGCTTGAAATTTGCGCATTCCTATGGGGCGGCGGGCGGCGGGTCAAGGCCCGAAGGCCATTCGCCTCGCGGCCGGGCCCTGCCTGTCCTGCGGGTCCCTTCCGGGCGGTGGGACATTCCCGCCCTGGTGCGACCCGAATGCTGCCGCCGCAGGCGTTTCCCTGCGGCCTTTGCCTATTGATCGGACGACACGGATATCGTCAGGCGACGTCGCGGCGCGGTCCTTGTTCGTCCCCGCCACATTCGGTATTGTCGGCAATTGCCACAACATCCGGGGATAGATGTGACATGTCACTAAGGGAAAAACTCAACGCCGAGATCAAGCAGGCGATGAGAGATCGTGCCAGCACGCGTCTGTGCACGCTGCGCCTGGTCAATGCGGCGATAAAGGATCGCGACATCGCCACGCGTGGAGACGGCAATGACGAAGGCGTCGGCGAATCCGAAGTTCTGGCCATCATGGGCAAGATGACCAAGCAGCGTCAGGAAAGCGCGCGCGCCTACGAAGAAGGCGGACGGATCGACCTGGCCCAGCAAGAGCTGGACGAGATCAAGGTGATCGAGGAATTCCTGCCCCGCCAGCTGAACCAGACCGAGGTCGACAAGGCCATCGAAGAGGCGATTTCGTCCACGGATGCGCATTCGATCCGCGACATGGGCAAGATCATGGGCCACCTGAAGTCGAAATATACCGGCCAGATGGATTTCGGCTCTGTCGGGCCGATGGTGAAGAAGCGCTTCGCCTCCTGATACCGGCGGGGGGGGCTGGCGTCGCGGCTGTTCCGCGCCGCCCCGGAGAACCGAACGACATTTTGCAAAGCCCCGGTGTGCCTCTGGCCGCCGGGGTTTTCGCATGGCGGTGGGGGGAACCTGCGCCGGGGGGACCCGGTTGATCCTTTGAGCACAAAGGAGACCTGTCATGAAAGCCCAGTCGAAATCCCAGCAACGTGCCGCCGGCGCCGCCCTGTCCGCCAAGCGGGGCGAGACGAAGACGTCGAGCCTGCAAGGCGCATCGAAAGATATGTACGAGTCGATGACGGAAGCCGAGCTTGCCGAGATGGCCGGAACGCAACGCAAGGATCTGCCCGAAGAGGCAAGCTAGTCCCAGCTAGAGTTTCATCCAGCCGCGTGCTGGCCGAAGGCCTGCAGCAATTCGGGGTAAAGCCGGCTGCGCTCGTCTTCGGACAGGAAGGCGCCGATTTCGACCTCGCGGCCATTGCCGGCCAGGGTGATGTATTGCGCAACCTTGCCGCCAGTCGGGTATAGCCGCACCGTGACCCAATAGGGATTGGCCTGCCATTCCTGATGCCGCCCGCGCGGTCCGCTGCGGATCAACTGGCAGGTGTCTGTGCCGATCTTCAGCACCTCGTGGATCTCCGTATCGCGGTAGGATCGATCCAGCCCCCACCAAAGCCCGGTCAGCGCCAGCATGGCAAAGGGCAGCAACCCCCAGAGCACAGGTGTGCCGATCATCGTCAGCAGCGGGATCGACACCAGTCCGAAAAACAACAGGATCACCACCGCAAAGCCCTGCCTGGGCAGCGAACGATAGGGCCTGAGCTCCAGCCGGGTGGTGTCCTGCCAGTGATAGGGCAAGGGGGGCTCCGTCATCTCTGTAATGGCCCTTTGGCGGGCCTTGGGGAGATCAAATGCAAAGGGGCGCAACATGGGCGCCCCTTTGTTGTTCCTGCGGCCGGTTCAGTGGGCGTGGCCCTTGTCCCAGTCTTCCTGCTTGGGAAGCTGCTCGAACGTATGTTCGGGCGGCGGGCAGGGCAGGGTCCATTCCAGCGTATCAGCGTATTCGTTCCAGTAGTTGTTCTCGGTCACCTTGGCGCCGCGGAACAGCGAATAGAACATGATGCCGAAGAAGAACAGGAACGACGCGAAGGACAGGAAGGCGCCCATCGAGGACCAGTAGTTCCAGACTGCGAAGCCTTCCGGGTAGTCGATGTAACGGCGCGGCATGCCCTGACGACCCAAGAAGTGCTGCGGGAAGAAGGTCAGGTTGGCCCCGATGAACATCATCCAGAAGTGCAGCTTGCCAGCCCATTCAGGGTACTGGCGCCCTGTCATCTTGCCGAAATAGAAATAGACCCCGGCGAAGATGGCAAAGATCGCCCCCAGCGACATCACGTAGTGGAAGTGCGCCACGACATAGTAGGTGTCGTGATAGGCGCGGTCCACGGGGGCCTGACTGAGGACCAGACCGGTGACACCGCCGACGGTGAACAGGAACAGGAACCCGAAGGCCCAGAGCATCGGCGTCTTGAACTCGATCGAGCCCTGCCACATCGTCGCGATCCAGCTGAACACCTTCACGCCGGTCGGCACCGCGATGACCATGGTCGCCATCATGAAGTAGCTCTGCTGCGTCAGCGACAGACCCACGGTGTACATGTGGTGCGCCCAGACGACGAAGCCCAGCACGCCGATCGCGATGATCGCGAGGACCATCGGCAGGTAGCCGAAGATCGGCTTGCGCGCGAAGGTCGAGATGACGTGGCTGATGATGCCGAAGCCGGGCAGGATGATGATGTAGACCTCGGGGTGACCGAAGAACCACAGGATGTGCTGGTAGAGGATCGGATCCCCACCGCCGGCGGGCTGGAAGAAGGTCGTTCCGAAGTTCCGGTCGGTCAGCAGCATGGTGATCGCGCCAGCCAGGACAGGCAGGGCCAGAAGGATCAGCCAGGCGGTGACAAAGACCGACCAGGCGAACAGCGGCACCTTGAACAGGGTCATCCCCGGCGTGCGCATGTTCAGGAAGGTGGTAATGATGTTGATCGCGCCGAGGATCGACGAGGCACCGGATACGTGCACCGCGAAGATCGCGAGATCCATCGAATACCCGCCTTCGGAGGTCGACAGCGGCGGGTAAAGCACCCACCCCACGCCCGACCCAAGCTGGTCATTGCCCCCCGGTGCCAGCAGCGAGCAGACGCCGAGCGTCAGGCCGGCCACGTAGAACCAGAAGGACATGTTGTTGAGGCGCGGGAACGCCATGTCCGGCGCGCCGATTTGCAACGGCATGAAATAGTTGCCGAAACCGCCGAACAGGGCCGGGATCACGACGAAGAACATCATCAGGACACCGTGATAGGTGATCATCACGTTCCAAAGATGCCCGTTGGGCGTACATTCCGCCGCAGACGGGAAGAGCCTTGCGCCTTCGAGGCACATGAACTGCACACCGGGGTGCATCAGCTCCATCCGCATGTAGACGGTGAACATGACCGAGATCAGACCGGCGCAGGCTGCGACGATCAGGTAGAGAATCCCGATATCCTTGTGGTTGGTAGACATGAACCAGCGGGTGAAGAACCCTCTGGTATCCTCGTGCCCGTGGCCATGAACGGCTGCGTCGGCCATGTCGTGCCTCCTGCTAGAGTTGTGCGGACGGCGGAACGGGGGACTCCTCCCATGCGCCAGAAATCCCTAGCTTTCTAAAAGACGGGATCATGCGGGGCAATGGCCGCATTTGACGCAGATCAAATTATTTTGTCGCAGGGGTTGTTCCGCCCAGCCCTGCTGCACTCCGCCCTTGATCTGCGCGCACCGGGTTCGGGCCGCATGGGCGGTGCAGGGCGGGCCGACGGGGGAATCGTCTTTGACGGGTGGCAGGGTAAGGGGCGGGCGACCTTGGGCTCAGGACCCGTCCGCCTCCGGCGCGACGCTGGCAAGATAGGCGGCGATGTCGTCCTGCCCTCTGGGCAGCTTGAAGCTCATCTTTACCGTCGCCGAACTGTCGTCCAGGAAGTCGCGGACGAAGGCCCGCGGGTCGGTAACATAGGCGGCCAGGTTTTCCTCGGTCCAGATCAACCCGGTCTCGCCGGCGGCGATCAGGTCGGCGCCATAGCGGAAGTCCCCGATCCCGGCCTGACGCCCGATCACCCCGTAAAGGTTCGGGCCCGTGGGACCCCCGCGCTGAATCATGTCCGAACCGTTCTGGATCTTGTGACAGGCGCGGCATTTCTTGTAATCGGCTTCCCCGGCCGCCGGATCACCCGCAAGGCCAGGGGCGGCCCCGGCCAGAGACAGAATCACGGACAAGGACAGGGCTGCAAGGGGTGTCTGGCGTGGCATGGAAAGCTCCGGTCGCGAAATGTCAGAGCGAATCCTAGCAAGCGATCGTGCGAATCCCCAGCCCCTGCGCCTCTGGTCTATTGTCGCAGGGCGGTCAGGTCGCCGTTGCGGGGTCGGGAAAGGCCTCGGGGAAGCGCGCCATCAGCGCCAGGTCAAGGTCGTCGATGGTGACCGGCAGGCCCAGATCGACAAGGCTGGTCACCCCCTGATCCGAAATCCCGCAGGGCACGATTCCCGAGAAATGGCTCAGGTCCGGCTCCACGTTGATCGAGATCCCGTGAAAGCTGACCCATTTGCGCAGCCGGATACCGATGGCGGCGATCTTGTCTTCGCGCGGGGTGCCATCGGCCAGGGGCGCCTTTTCCGGGCGCGGTACCCAGACACCGACGCGGCCTTCGCGGATCTCTCCCCGGATGCCGAAATCGTTCAGGGTGGCGATCACCCAGCCCTCCAGCGCCAGAACGAAGGCGCGGATGTCGCGCCCACGCCGGTTCAGGTCTAGCAAGACATAGGCGACGCGCTGTCCCGGCCCGTGGTAGGTATATTGCCCGCCGCGCCGCGCCTCATGCACCGGAAAGCGGTCGGGATCGGTTAGATCCTCGATCCGGGCCGAGGTGCCGGCGGTATAAAGCGGGGGATGTTCCAGCAGCCAGATCAGCTCTTCCGCGGTGCCAGCGGCGATGGCGGCCACGCGGGCCTCCATCTCGGCCAGGGCCTGTTCATAGGGCACCAGCCCGTCGGATTTGCGCCATTCCACCATGTCCCGCCCCCGGCAATCTGCATTGTTCGTTTCCGGGGCGGATATGCACCCGGTGCCCCGGATTGTCGAGATGGAGGCGGGGCAGGGACAGGCCGAGCGACCCGCTGCGCCGCGCCTTTTTTACCCGCCTTTCAGGGAGCGAAAACAGGCGCTTTCCGGCTCGGGAGAAGAAAATCCACATCGGCAGATTTTCCGCTTCACATTCCCGGAGACGCTCGGTATATGCCCGCTACCTACCTGATCACGTGCGGTCGTGGCGGAATTGGTAGACGCGCAGCGTTGAGGTCGCTGTGGGGTAACACCCGTGGAGGTTCGAGTCCTCTCGACCGCACCATTCATCCCGACACATCGCGGATGATGATGATCGACAGGCCCGCGACAAGCCGGGCCGCAGTGGGAAATCCAAGCCAGGAAGCACAGTCCCGACATCCCCATTGTGCGCGTCTTTGACACCTGCGGGCCGCGCAGGACCGTCAGCGACGGCCGCGTGGTGTTGAATTTCATCGGGCAAGCGCTGTCCGGCGCGCCGCTGACGATCTACGGCGACGGCGGGCAGAGGCGGTTCTTCTGTTTCATCACGGATATGGTCGAGGGGTTGGTGCGGCTGATGGCCAGCGCGGGCGACATGGCGCGGGCCTGCAACCGGGGCAATCCGCGCGCATGCACCGTGCTGGAGCTGGTCGAGGTGATCTCGGCCGCGGTCGGCACCGGCACCCGGATCCTGCAGGGACCACAGCCCCAATGGCGATCCGACTCGGCGCCAGCCGGATAACGCCCTGGCGTGGGCTGCTCTGGCCTGGGAGCCCGAGGGCGGGATCAGCGATGGGCTGCTGCGGACGATCGCCTGTTTCCGTGCTCTGAGGGGGGAAGCAGATCCGGGGCAGGGCCCCCGGCCGCGCAGGCTGACCCGCCAGGGGGCTGGCGTCTTTCCTCGGCAGAGTGGCGCGCCGCCCGCATTTTTTTCGCCCTGCAATCCCGGAATCGCGCGGAACGGGTCTTGCGTTGCGCCGCGACCGGGGGGAAACAGACCTTGCGGCCGGGCTTGTTCCCCACTGCCCCCGATTGCCCCGTCTGGCCGTTCGCGTTCACATTCGATACCCCCGCGCGCCCTGCCGTACCCGCTGAACCGGGTGCCGGGGCGGTCCCTGCGGGCGGATCCCCAGACAACGCGGGCCTGCTCCGCGTCGGAGCATCCCTATGCAAAGCAGCCAGAGCGGCGCGCGCCCCGGACTTGTCATGCTGGCCCTTGCCATGGGCGGTTTCGCCATCGGCGTGGCCGAATTCGCCACCATGAGCATCCTGCCCTTCTTCTCGGCCGATTTCGGCGTCAGCGAAGCCGAGGCGGGTCATGCGATCAGCGCCTATGCACTTGGCGTCTGTGTCGGTGCGCCTCTTGTCGCATTGTTGAGCGCGCGGGTGCCACGGCGCACCCTGCTGGTCGCGTTGATGGCCTATTACGCGGTGGTGAACGGCAGTTCCGCGCTGATGCCGGGCTGGGGTGGTTTCGCCACGTCGCGCTTTTTTGCCGGACTGCCGCATGGGGCCTATTTCGGTGTGGCCGGCCTGATGGCCGCCTCGCTGGTGGCGCGGGAAAAACGGGCGCAGGCGGTGGCGCGGGTGATGCTGGGCCTGACGGTGGCGACGGTGCTGGGCGTGCCGCTGGCCAATGTCTTTGGCGCGGTGCTCGGCTGGCGCTGGAGCTTTGCCATCGTCACGATCCTCGCCGCCACCTGCGCGATCATGGTGCATCTGCTGGCGCCGCGCCTTCCGGTTGCAGCCGATGCCAGCCCGATGCGCGAGCTTGCCACGCTGAAGCGGCGGCAGGTCTGGCTGACGCTGGCCATCGGCAGCATCGGATCGGGGGGCATGTTCTGCATCTATACCTACCTTGCCTCGGTCATCATGCAACATGCAGGCGGCAGTGCGGCCGTGGTGCCGATCATGCTGATGGTCTTCGGCGTCGGCATGACGGCGGGGCAGTTCATCTGCGGCTGGGCCGCGGACAAGTCGATCATGGGCGCGGCGGCCGGGGCGCTGGCGGTCAATGCGGTGATGATGGTCGCCTTCTGGGCCGTCGCCGGAAACCTGTGGCTGATGGCGCCCGTGCTGCTGGTCATCGGGATCACCGGCGGGCTGAGCACGATCCTGCAGACCCGGCTGATGGACCTTGCCTCGGACGCGCCGACCCTGTCGGCGGCGCTGAACCATTCGGCCTTCAACGTTGCCAATGCGCTTGGCCCCTGGCTGGGCGGGCTCGCGCTGATGGCCGGTGCGGGTTGGCCTTCCATCGGGCTGGTTGGCCTTGGCCTGTCGCTGGCCGGGCTGGTGATCTGGGGCATCGCCATGCTGGACGATGCGCCGCGTCGGCGGGGGATTCCCGCCGGCTGATCGTCCGGGGCTGGCGCTTGTCGGTGCCTGCTGCTGTTCGCGTGGATCAACCCGCCGCGTTCAGGGGCAGGCGTTCGATCAGGTGAAAACGGCCCTCGGCGTCCTCTCCCGCCAGGGCCAGGCTGTCGATGCGGAACGGGGCCGGCAGAGCGGGCAGAAGATTCGCCAGGGCCGCTTCGGTCGCGCGGGCCTGATCGTCAGGCAGGGCCCCTGACAAGGTCAGGTGAAAGCGGAATTCGTCCATGACGTAGGGATAGCCCCACTGCTGCAAAAGCGCCTCCTGCCGGTCCGACAGGCCGGCCTTGCGGCGGCGCGCGGTCTCGGCCGGGGCCGGCGGCGCGCGGAACGGGTCGAGGTCGCGGACCATGGTCCCGGCCAGCATCGCCAGATCAGTTGCATCCCCGACCGGCGTCAGGGCCAGAAAGCGCCGGATGCGGCGCAGGGCGAGCCCTTGCAGCAGGACGGGCGCTTGTGCCGCGCATAAAGACCGGGCCGCCGATGCCAGGGCCTCGGCGGTCTGGCCGTCGGCAAGGCTGAAGGGCGGCTTGATCGTGCCGTGAAAGCCGTATTTGCGCGGCCTGGCGGTGATGTCCTGCACCGTGCAGGGCAGCGGTCCGGTTTCGGGATGCGGACGGGGCTGCCCCGTGGCGATATCCCAGCCCAGCCAGGCGGCGCCGAAATCGGCCAGGGGGCCGGGCGCGGGCAGGTAATAGATCGCGAAGCGGCTGAAATCCTGCATCTTCGGGGCCTTCCTGTGGATCGGGTTCGCCTGTTGGGGCGCCTCATGGATGTGCGGTCCCCATCCGGCCAATTGCGCCGGGGATCGGGTCGCGTGACGCCCGGTCATAGCGTGGCGGGCATGACATGGAAATGACGCCACGGGCAATTTGTCGCGTACAGGGACCGCATTCGTCTGCGGAAGGCAGCGACCGGCAGGGACGCCCTGCCGTGATGCAAGCCGTGATGAAAAAGGGCCGCGACGGCGCCCTCGTCGCCCATTCGGGTCAGGGGGCGTTAGGCAAAATCTCCGCCCGCCCTTGCAGGTGTTCCTGACGATCACTAAGACTCTATTAGTATCTGATCGATAGGGATCAGGGATAACATCAAGGGCAGGCGTATGAGAGATCCGGTCGACTTCTACATGAACAATCTGGTGCCGATGGTCGTCGAACAGACTAGCCGGGGCGAACGCGCCTACGACATCTTTTCGCGCCTTCTGAAGGAACGGATCATTTTCCTGTCCGGCCCGGTTCATGACGGCATGTCGAGCCTGATTGTCGCGCAGCTGCTGCACCTCGAGGCGGAAAATCCGTCCAAGGAAATCTCCATGTATATCAACAGCCCCGGCGGTGTCGTGACCGCAGGTCTGTCGATCTATGACACCATGCAGTACATCAAGCCCAAGGTGTCGACGCTGGTTGTCGGTCAGGCGATGTCCATGGGGTCGCTGCTGCTGGCCGGCGGCGCCGAGGGCATGCGCTTTTCGCTGCCCAACTCCGAGATCATGGTGCACCAGCCTTCGGGCGGCTATCAGGGCCAGGCGACGGACATCATGATCCACGCCGAGCACACGAAGAAGCTGAAAGAGCGTCTGAACCGGATCTACGTCAAGCATACCGGCCAAAGCTACGAAGCGGTGGTGGACGCCCTTGAACGCGACAACTTCATGTCCGCCGAAGAGGCCAAGGCCTGGGGCCTGATCGACGAAATCGTCGAAAGCCGCGACAGCATCGGCTCGGATGCCGACTAATTCGGCCAGACCCCCTGTCCCCGGCGGGGCAGGGGTGGCTGCAGCGCAACAGGCAAACTTTGGCGTTGTCCCCCCTGCGGGGCTGGCCTAGTCTGTCTGGCATGCTGCAATGGTACGGCCCCGAAGCGCGCAATATGGCGTGCATGAAAGGCCCTCCGGGGCGAAAGGTGAACTGAAGATGGCAACGAATTCCGGCTCTGACAGCAAGAACACGCTCTATTGCAGCTTCTGCGGCAAGAGCCAGCACGAGGTGCGCAAGCTGATCGCGGGCCCGACCGTGTTCATCTGCGACGAATGCGTCGAATTGTGCATGGACATCATCCGCGAGGAAACCAAGTCGACCGGGCTGAAAAGCTCTGAAGGCGTGCCGACGCCCAAGGACATCTGCGGTGTTCTGGACGATTACGTCATCGGCCAGATGACGGCGAAACGGGTTCTCTCGGTCGCGGTGCACAACCACTACAAGCGGCTCAACCATTCGGCCAAGTCCGGTGGCGATATCGAACTGGCAAAGTCCAACATCCTGCTGATCGGCCCCACGGGCTGCGGCAAGACGCTGCTGGCGCAGACGCTGGCGCGCATTCTGGATGTGCCCTTTACCATGGCCGATGCCACGACCCTGACCGAAGCCGGCTATGTCGGCGAGGATGTCGAGAACATCATCCTGAAGTTGCTGCAATCCAGCGAATACAACGTCGAGAAGGCGCAGCGCGGCATCGTCTATATCGATGAGGTCGACAAGATCACCCGCAAATCCGAAAACCCGTCGATCACCCGCGACGTGTCGGGCGAAGGCGTGCAGCAGGCGCTGCTTAAGCTGATGGAAGGCACGGTCGCAAGCGTGCCGCCCCAGGGCGGGCGCAAGCATCCGCAGCAGGAATTCCTGCAGGTGGACACGACCAACATCCTGTTCATCTGCGGCGGTGCCTTTGCCGGTCTCGACCGGATCATCGCTGCGCGCGGCAAGGGTTCGGCCATGGGCTTTGGTGCCGATGTGCGGGACAACGATGATCGTGGCGTTGGCGAGATCTTCCAGGAACTCGAACCCGAGGATCTGCTGAAATTCGGCCTGATCCCGGAATTCGTCGGCCGTCTGCCGGTTCTGGCGACGCTGGAGGACCTGGACGAAGACGCTCTGGTCACCATCCTGACCCAGCCGAAGAACGCTTTGGTAAAGCAATACCAGCGTCTGTTTGAACTGGAAGATGTCGAGCTGACCTTCACTGATGATGCGCTTCTGGCCATCGCCCGGCGCGCCATCCAGCGCAAGACCGGTGCGCGTGGTCTGCGTTCCATCCTCGAAGACATCCTGCTTGATACGATGTTCGACCTGCCGGGCATGGATAACGTCGACGAAGTCGTCGTCAACGAAGAGGCCGTGAGCGCAGATGCGGCCCCGCTGATGATCTACGCCGATGCCAAGAAGGAAGGCGCGACAGCGGGCTGACCGCTGCGCGTCCTTCGGCGGCAAGACTGCCAGGATCGATAAGGCCCCGCTTCGGTGGGGCCTTTTTCATGTCACCCGCTTCAGCCGCGTTGTTTGCGCAAGGAATGGGTAGCGGCAGAGCCCGCTTGCTGCCATGTCGTTTCAATCCAAGCTATTCCGCGCCGATCCACCCGGCCTTGGCGGCGCTGGCCTCTGGACCTTCGCCGCCGAATAGGTCATATCAGAAGCAACCAGTACCGGAGGTCTTGATGGGCATTCTGCATTCTCTTTTCCGTGGCGTGACGTGGTGGGACACCGCGACGCTGAACACCTCGCTTTATACACGGCGCAAGGGTGTGAAGGTCGGTGAGGATGACGAAGGCAACGTCTTCTACCAGACGGCGGATGGCAAGCGACGCTGGGTCATGTTCAAGGGTGAAGTCGAGGCAAGCCGGATCGGTGCCGATTGGCACGGCTGGCTGCACCATACCTTCGACGAAACGCCCACGGATCGCCCGCTGCCGCACAAGACCTGGGAAAAGCCGCACCTGGAAAACCTGACCGGTACGGCATTGGCCTATGCGCCGCCGGGCTCGATCCGCAAGGCAAGCCCCGCCGCCCGCGAGGATTACGAGGCCTGGAGCCCCGAATAAGGGCTCGATCACCCGATCCTCCCATTGACTGCCAGGAATTGGCGACCAGAACGGGACGCTTTTGATGTCTTCTCAGAACACGACCGAAATCATCGTCGGGGCCGGGGTCATCGCGATCGCTGCGGGCTTCCTGATCTATGCCGGCCAGATCGCCGGGATCGGCGGCACCAAGGGCTATGACCTCAACGCCTCTTTCCGGTCGATCGAAGGGGTGAACGTCGGCACCGACGTGCGCCTTGCCGGCGTCAAGGTCGGCAGTGTCACGGATATCGTTCTTGACCCGGCGAGCTTCCGCGCCAAGGCCGGTTTCACCGTCCAGAACGGCATCGACGTGCCCGATGACAGCCAGGTGGTGATCGCCTCCGAAGGTCTGCTGGGCGGCAATTACGTGGAGATCCTGCCGGGTGGCTCGACCTTCAACTACGCGGCCGGGGACGAGGTTCTGGATACCCAGGGTTCTGTCAGCCTGATCTCGCTGCTGTTGAAATTCGTCGCCGGGGGCGGTTCCGAGGGATGAAACCGCTGGGTCGTTTCGTTGTGACCCTGTTGGCCACGGGGCTGATGGCGGGTCCCGCCGTGGCGCAGGACGCGGCAGAGCCGGGGACCGGCGCAATGTTGCGCGGTCTCGACCGGATCGATGCCACCACGACCGATCTGGAACTGCGTAACGGCGCCACCGCGCCCTTCGGTGATCTTGAGATCACGCTGAAGGAATGCCGCTACCCGATGGGCAACCCTTCGGGGGATGCCTATGCCTATCTGTCGATACGTCAGGATGGCCGCGATCTGTTCGACGGCTGGATGATCGCATCCTCGCCGGCGCTGAATGCGCTGGACCATTTCCGCTATGACATCTGGGTGCTGCGCTGCACCCTGCCGGGCAATGTTCAGGACCCGGCGCAGGCACCCGTGGCCCCGCCGGAACCGGTCGCGCCGCAGGATGGCGAAGAAGCCCCCGTCGACTGACGTATCAGCTTCGCCCCGCCCGGTTGCGGGCAAGCAGCCCCTCGACAGTCTGATCGATCGGTGCGGTGAATTCCGCGCGCGCCGTCAGCGCTTCGGCAAGTTGGGCGTGGTAATCGGCCCGCGTGATCTCGACCGCGCCAAGCGAGGCGAGGTGATCGGTCAGGAATTGCGTGTCGAACAGGCCAAAGCCGGTCTGGCGCAGGCGGTCCACCAGCCAGGCCAGCGCGATCTTGGACCCGTCGCGGGCGCGCGAGAACATGCTTTCGCCAAAGAAGGCCCGGCCCAGAGTGACCCCGTAGACCCCGCCGATCAGCCGGTCCTCGCTATTGCGGACCTCCAGCGAATGAGCATGGCCCATGGCGAAAAGCGCCTGGTAAAGCTCTGATATCTCGTCGTTGATCCAGGTTTCGTCCCGGTCCGCGCAGCCCTCCAGCACGCCGGTGAAATCCTGATTGATCGTGACCCGGTAATCGGGCCGCCGCAATCGCCGCGCCAGCGAGCGCGAGATGCGGAAACCATCGAGGGGAAAGACCCCGCGGCGGCGCGGATCGACCCAGAACAGCCCCGGGTCATCGCGACCCTCGGCCATGGGAAAGATGCCGGACATATAAGCCTGAAGAAGCAGTTCCGGCGTGACGCCGGTCTCGTCCTGATCCTTCATGCGCGCGGCCCCGCAAGGGGTCGGTCACAACCGCCCCGGACCCATGCAAGGGACCGGGGCCGGGGGGGCCAGTTTAACCGGGAAAGGTCCGCGCGAGCCATTTTTCCAGCCAGTGGATGTTGTAATCCCCGGATTGGATGTCGGGATCCTGCAACAACATGTCGAACAGCGGCACGGTGTTTTCGACTCCGTCGACGATCAGTTCGCCAAGCGCACGGTCCAACCGGGCCAGCGCTTCGGGGCGGTCGCGGCCATGCACGATCAGTTTGCCGATCAGGCTGTCGTAATAGGGCGGGATCGAATAGCCGTTATAAAGAGCGGAATCCATCCGCACACCCAGCCCGCCGGGCGCATGGAAGGCCGAGATCTTGCCCGGACGGGGCGCGAAGCCCGGCACGGTTTCGGCGTTGATGCGCACCTCGATGGCATGGCCGTTGATTCTCAACTCGTCCTGCGCGAAGGACAGGGGCATGCCGGCGGCAACGCGGATCTGTTCGCGCACCAGGTCGATGCCGAAGATCGCCTCGGTCACCGGATGTTCCACCTGCAGGCGGGTGTTCATCTCGATGAAGTAGAATTCGCCGTTCTCGTAGAGGAATTCGATCGTCCCGGCGCCGGCATAGTTGATCTTGGCCACGGCATCCGCGCAGACCTTGCCAATGCGATCCCGTTCTTCCTGGGTGATGGTGGGCCCTGGGGCTTCTTCCAGCACCTTCTGGTGACGCCGTTGCAACGAGCAATCGCGTTCGCCCAGATGGACAGCCGTGCCCTTGCCGTCACCGAAGACCTGAATCTCGATATGGCGGGGGGTGGTCAGGTATTTCTCGATATAGACTTCGTCGTTGCCGAAGGCGGCCTTGCCTTCGGAGCGGGCGGTCAGAAAGGCACGCTCCATCTCGGCATCGCTGTTGGCGACCTTCATGCCGCGCCCGCCGCCGCCGGCGGTGGCCTTGATGATGACCGGATAGCCGATTTCGGCCCCGACGCGCCGGGCACTGGCCAGATCGGGCACGCCACCGTCAGAGCCGGGCACGCAGGGTACGCCCAGGTCCTTCATCGTGTCCTTGGCGGTGATCTTGTCACCCATGACGCGGATATGTTCGGCGCGCGGGCCAATGAAGGTCAGCGCGTGGTCTTCGACGATCTGCACGAAGTTCGCGTTTTCGCTGAGAAAACCGTACCCAGGGTGGATCGCCTGGGCGCCGGTGACTTCGGCTGCGGCCATGATCGCGGGGATCGACAGATAGCTGTCGCTGCTGGCGGGCGGGCCGATGCAGACGCTTTCGTCGGCCATGCGCACATGCATCGCGTCACTGTCGGCAGTGGAATGCACCGCGACGGACTTGATGCCCATCTCGCGCGCCGCGCGGATCACGCGCAGGGCAATCTCGCCCCGGTTGGCGATGAGGATCTTTTCGAACATGGGGAACCCTTACTCGATGATCATCAGAAGCGAACCGTATTCGACAGCCGCCTTGTCTTCGACCAGGATCCGCGTGACGGTCCCGGATTTCGGCGCCGGAATGTGGTTCATCGTCTTCATCGCTTCGACGATCAGCAGGGTGTCACCTTCGGACACGCTGTCACCGACCTTGACGAAGGATGGCGCACCGGGTTCGCCCTGCATGTAGATCGTGCCCACCATGGGAGAGGTCACAGCGCCGGGATGATCGGCGGGATCTTCGCTGGCGGCGGCCGGGGCCGGAGCGGCGGCAACCGGCGCGGCGGCGGGGGCAGGCGCGGCGGGAACCGCGACGGCTGCCTGGATCTCGGCCTTGCGGCTGACCCGGACGCTCAACTGGTCGTCTTTCGCGTAATCGCGTTTCACTTCCAGTTCGGTCAGATCATTCTCGCGCAGGAGTTCCGCCAGGGCCTGGATAAAGGCCACGTCTGCGTCATGCGTCTTTTCGCTCATTGCACCCTCGATCGGATAGGAGCGCCTCTTACCTGTCAGGCGCCTGATGTTATTGCACTGCTTATAGAGAAAGCCTGTGCCAGAAGAAAGCCGTGGTTGTCCATGGTCGCGCCGCTTTTCCCCGCCCGCCCGCAAGGTTGTGCGCAACAGCAGGGGGTCCCCGGGGGCGAACATGTGAAAAGGCCGCCCTCCGGGACGGGAGAGCGGCCGACATTTGATCTGTCTGTGGTCTGGCAGGATCCGTGCGGGGATCCGGCTCAGCGACCGGGCGTCGTTACGATTTGCCCAACATCACTGGTTCATCCGAGTTGATTTCCTCGGAGGCTTCGGGGTCGAATTCGGCCATGGCTTCAAGCTCGGCCTTGGTATAGGCGCCGGCCTGCAGTTCTTCGCCCGACCAGCTCAGGGCTTCCAGCGGCATGGCGACGTCATGTTCGCCAAGACCCAGGAAGCCGCCGATACCCACGATGGCCATTTCCTTGCCGTCGACCAGAACGACATTGTCGATCTCGCCGATGGTTTCGCCGTCACCGGATTTCACATCCGTGCCGATCAGCGACCCGGCGGTGATGGTCGAGGGCATCACAGCGCCATCATTGGCCAGATCGTCGGTGGCCATGTCATCGGATCCGGTGTCGGTAATCTGGTCGACATCCTGGGCGTAGTCTTCGGTCTGGGTGCCCATGCTGTCGGCCGTATCACTGATGGCGTCGCCGGTGGCGTCGATACCGCTTTCGATTGCATCGCCAGTGGAATCCGCAGCTTGGGCAAGGTCTTCGCCCATGGTGTTGTCGGCGTTGGCATTGGCCTCTGCGTTGACGTCGGCGGTCAGGTTATGTTCGGACGTGGCTTCCTGTGCGACGACAGGGGTTGCAACGAGTGCGATAGCGGCCACACCGGACATCAGGGTTTTCTTGAAGGTCATGTCGATCTCCTTTGTCTGTTCTGACCACTCAACACGGGCGGGGCCATCGAAGTTCCCTGCCGCGTTTCCAGAATGCACAAAAAAACCCCGAAGCTCGCGGCTCCGGGGGTCTTGATCTGGTGTGAGGTCGGGGTGTCAGCCCTTGTTCTTGCGGTTCTCGATCAGGTCTTCGACCACCGAAGGATCGGCCAGGGTCGAGATATCGCCAAGCGCGCCGTAATCGTTTTCGGCGATCTTGCGCAGGATCCGCCGCATGATCTTGCCCGACCGGGTCTTGGGCAGGCCCGGCGCCCATTGGATCAGGTCGGGTTTTGCGATCGGCCCGATCTCTGTGCGCACCCAGGTTTCCAGCTCCTTCTGCAACGCGTCCGAAGGCTCTTCGCCGTTCATCAGCGTGACATAGGCATAGATCCCCTGGCCCTTCACCTCGTGCGGGTAGCCGACCACGGCGGCCTCGGCGACCTTGGCATGGGCGACAAGGGCGGATTCGACCTCGGCCGTGCCCATGCGGTGGCCCGAGACGTTGATCACGTCATCGACCCGGCCGGTGATCCAGTAATAGCCGTCGCCATCCCGGCGGCAGCCGTCCCCGGCAAAGTAGTAGCCCTTGTAGTCGCTGAAATAGGTCTTTTCGAAGCGTTCGTGATCGCCCCAGACCGTGCGCATCTGCCCCGGCCAGCTGTCCTTGATCGCCAGCACGCCTTCGCAGGCGGTCTCGGTGATCTCGGCGCCGCTTTGCGGGTCCAGCACCACGGGCTGCACCCCGAAGAAGGGCAGCGTGGCCGATCCGGGCTTGGTCGCGGTGGCACCGGGCAGGGGGGTGATCATGTGGCCGCCGGTTTCGGTCTGCCACCAGGTATCGACGATGGGCAGCCGCCCCTTGCCGATGTTGTCGTTATACCAGTTCCAGGCCTCGGGGTTGATCGGTTCGCCCACTGTGCCCAGCACCTTGAGGCTGCTCAGGTCGTAGCCTTCGACGAAACCGGTGCCCTGGCCCATCAGCGCGCGGATTGCGGTGGGGGCGGTGTAGAACTGGTTGACCTTGTGCTTTTCGATGACCTGCCAGAAGCGCCCGGCATCAGGCCATGTCGGCACGCCTTCGAACATCAGCGTGGTCGCGCCATTGGCCAGCGGGCCGTAGACGATATAGGTGTGCCCCGTCACCCAGCCCACATCCGCGCCGCACCAGAAGACGTCGCCGTCGTGGTAGTCGAAGGTGTATTGCTGGGTCATCGCGGCATACAGAAGGTAGCCCGCGCTGCTGTGCACCACGCCCTTGGGCTTGCCGGTCGAGCCGGAGGTGTAGAGGATGAACAGCGGGTCTTCGGCGTTCATCGGGCGGATCGGGCAATCCGGCGCGACCTGCTCCATCATCGCTTTCACGTCGACATCGCGCCCGTCGATCCAGCTGATCTGGTCGCCGGTATGCTTGACCACCAGGCAGCGCACCTTGTCCGAGCAATGCAGCAGGGCGGCATCCGTATTGGCCTTCAGCGGCGTGCGGCGGCCGCCGCGCGGGGCGTGGTCGGCGGTGATGACCACCTTGGCGCCGCAATCGTTGACCCGGTTTGCCAGCGCATCGGGCGAGAAACCGGCAAAGACCACCGAGTGGATCGCGCCGATCCGCGCACAGGCCAGCATGGCATAGGCCGCTTCGGGGATCATCGGCATGTAGATGATCACCCGGTCGCCGCGCATCACGCCCTGTGCCAGCAGCACGTTGGACAGGCGGCAGACCTTTTCATGCAGCTCGCCGTAGGTGATGTGCAGGGCCGGGGTCTCGGGGTCGTCGGCTTCGAACAGGATCGCCGTCTGATCCGCGCGGGCCGGCAAATGCCTGTCGATGCAGTTGTGGGCGACGTTCATCACGCCGTCCTCGAACCACTTCACCGACACCTCGCCCAGCGTGAAGTTCGTGTCCTTCACGCGGGTGAAGGGTTCGATCCAGTCCAGCCGTTCGCGGGCGGCGGCGCCCCAGAAGGCATCGGGATCGGTTACGGATTGCTTGTACATTTCCGCATATCGGTCGGCATCCACATGGGCATGGCCCACGAAATCCTCGGCCGGCGGATAGGTCATATCTTTCATCACGGACTCCTCCTCGCGTGATTAACCATTTCTAGATATGGGCGGGGGCCGGGCCTGTTCAACCGCTTCGCGGCGCGGGCCCGGCCCTTCGGCCTTATATGGCTAGGTATTCCGACCGAAGTTCGGCGTTGGAAAGCACCTCCTGGGCGGCGCCATCGAAGACCACCGACCCGGTGTCCAGAATCACCGCCCGATCCGCCAGTTCCAGCGCGCGCACGGCGTTCTGTTCGACCAGGATCGTGGTGATCCCCTGTTCCTTGATGATCCGCAGGGTCTTTTCGATCTCGTCGACGATCACCGGGGCAAGGCCTTCGTAGGGTTCATCGAGCAACAGCACCTTGATGTCGCGGGCCAGGGCGCGGGCGATGGCCAGCATCTGCTGTTCGCCGCCCGACAGGGTGACGCCTTCCTGGCGGCGGCGTTCGCCGAGACGCGGAAACAGTTCGTATAGCCGCGCCAGGCTCCAGCCGATGGGCGGGGCGATCTGGGCCAGTTGCAGATTTTCCTCTACCGTCAGGCCGGGGATGATCGAGCGGTCCTCGGGCACGAGGCCGATCCCCGCCTGCGCGGCCTGCCAGGAAGCCATGGAATGCAGCGGCTGGTGATCCAGCCAGATCTCGCCATGGGTGACCTGCGGGTCATTCATCCGCGCGATGGAGCGCAGGGTCGATGTCTTGCCCGCCCCGTTGCGCCCCAGCAGCGCCAGGATCTCGCCCTCGTGGACGTTGAAGCTGATGTTCTGGACGATGTAGCTTTCGCCGTAATAGCTTTCCATGTTCCAGACCGACAGGAAGGCCGGGGCGGTTTCGGCAAAGTTCTTGCCCTTCGAGAAATCCGGTTTGACGTTCATTTTCCCGCTCCTTTAAGCCGCCGCGCTTTCGCCAAGGTAGGCTTCGCGCACCTTGGGGTGGCCCTTGATGTTTTCCGGCACGTCCTCGACCAGGGGGGTGCCCTGGGCCAGCACGGTGATCCGGTCGGCCAGGCTGAAGACCACGTGCATGTCGTGTTCGATGATGGCGATGGTGATGTCGCGTTCGGCCTTGATCTGCTTCAGCAGATCGATGGTGTTGTTGGTATCGGCCCGCGCCATCCCGGCGGTGGGCTCATCCAGCAACAACAGGCGCGGTTCCTGCGCCAGGCACATGCCGATTTCCAGTCGTCGCTTGTCGCCGCGCGACATGGAAGCCGCGTGCATGTGGCGCTTGTCGACCATGTTCATGTCGACCAGCATCGCTTCGGCCTTGTCGCGGATGTCGGCCTCGCGGGCGACGGACCGGACCCCGTTCAGCTTGAACGCCCCGTCGCGACGCGCGAAACAGGGGATCATCATGTTTTCCATCACCGTCAGATCGCCGAAGATCTCGGGCGTCTGGAAGACCCGGCTGATCCCCATCTGGTTGATCTCGTAAGGCGTGCGCCCCAGCACCGACTGACCGTCGAACATGACCGACCCGGTGTCGGGGATCAGCTTGCCCACGAGGCAGTTCAGCAGCGTGGACTTGCCCGCCCCGTTCGGCCCGATGATCGCATGGACCGAATTTTCCGCCACGCTCAGGTTCACGTCTCCGAGCGCCTGGAGCCCGCCGAAACGCTTTCCGACATTCTTGACTTCGAGAATACCCATTTCGGTCTCCTATTCGGCAGGGGTGGATTGGGTGGCCTTGTCGCCGCCGTCACGGCGCCGGCGCAGCCGCGACAGACGTTGGCCGCCTTCGACAAGCCCACCGGGCAGGAAGGTGACGACCAGCATGAACAGGAGGCCCAGGGTCAGGTGCCAGCCGGAGCCGACGAAATGTTCCGCGACCCAGATCACGATGCTTTCCAGCCCGTCGGGCAGGGCGTGGAACCACTGGTGCAGCACGTTGTCGTTGATCTTCGAGAAGATGTTCTCGAAATACTTGATGAAGCCCGCGCCCAGCACCGGCCCGATCAGCGTGCCCGCCCCGCCGAGGATCGTCATCAGCACGACCTCGCCGCTGGCAGTCCATTGCATGCGCTCGGCCCCGGCCAGCGGATCCATCGAGGCCAGAAGCCCGCCCGCCAGCCCGGCATACATCCCCGAGATCACGAAGGCCGCAAGGGTATAGGGGCGGGTGTTCAGCCCGGTGTAGTTCATCCGCTGCTGGTTGGATTTCACCGCCCGCAGCATCAGGCCGAAGGGCGAGCGGAAGATGCGGATCGACAGGTAGAAGGCGATCATCATCACCAGCGCACAAAGATAGTAACCGGCATTGAACTGGAAGGCCCAGCCGCCAAGGTTCAGCGTCTCGGTCGCGCGCATCTCCAGACCGAAGAAGCTGGTTGCGGGGATGCCACCCGTGGCGGTCGCCGCCTCGCCCAGGATGCGCGGATCGTCCAGCGACAGTTGCAGCCCGGTTTCGCCGTTGGTGATCGGTGTCAGCACCGAATAGGCGAGGTTGAAGCTCATCTGCGCGAAGGCCAGCGTCAGGATCGAGAAGTAGATGCCCGAGCGGCGCAGGCTGACAAAGCCGATCAGCAGGGCAAACAGCCCCGAGACGACCACTGCCAGCAGGATCGCCGGAATGACGTTCATGCTGAGCAGCTTGAACATCCAGACGGCGGAATAGGATCCGACGCCAAGGAAGGCCGCGTGACCGAAGCTGAGATAGCCGGTCAGGCCGAACAGGATGTTGAAGCCGATGGCGAAGATCCCGAAGATCACGAAGCGCTGCATCAGGTCCGGGTAGCCCGCGTTGAATTGCGACATGGCGCTGTCGGCGGGGAAGGGGTTCAGGATGAAGGGCGCGAAGATCACCAGCGCGGCGACGACGCCCAGAAGGGTCAGGTCTTTCTTGTTCAGTCCCAGCATGGGTTCAGTCCTCCATCACGCCCTTGCGACCCATCAGGCCACGCGGGCGGGTCAGCAGGATGACGATTGCGGCAAGGTAGATGATGATCTGGTCGATCCCGGGGATCAGCGACTTGATCTCGTTCATCGAGGCGAAGCTTTCGAGGATCCCCAGCAGGAACCCGGCCAGCACGGCGCCCGGCAGGCTGCCCATGCCGCCGACCACCACGACGACGAAGCTGAGGACAAGGAAATCCATGCCCATGTGGTAATTGGGCGAATTGATCGGGGCATACATCACCCCCGCCATCCCCGCGACGACTGCGGCAAGGGCGAACATGATGGTGAACCGCTTGTCGATGTTGATGCCCAGCAGGCCGACGGTTTCACGATCCGCCATCCCGGCGCGCACGACCATCCCGAAGGTGGTGAATTGCAGGAAGGCAAAGACCGCACCGATGATCAGGGCCGCGAAGGCGAAATAGACCAGCCGCCAGTAGGGGTAGATGATGACATTGGGATCCATGCCCAGCATCGCGCCGAAATCGAAACTGCCGCGGAAGGCGTCGGGCGCCGGCGTGGCGATCTGGGTGGCGCCGAAGTAATGCTTGATCAATTCCTGCAGCACGATGGCCAGGCCGAAGGTGACAAGGATCTGATCGGCATGGGGACGGCGGTAGAAATGCTTGATCAGCCCGCGTTCCATCACGAAGCCGACCAGCAGCATCACCGGGATCGAGAACAGGATCGCCAGGGGCACGGACCAGTCGATGATCGCGGCGCCGAAATCGGGGCCGAACCAGCTTTGGACATAGGGGGTCTTCACCTTCATCGGATTGCCGAGGAAATCGGTGCGCGTCGGGTCGATCGTCTCGAACGAGAGGTTGAGGATCTTGTTCAGCGTGACCGCGCAGAAGGCGCCGATCATGAACAGCGCGCCATGGGCGAAGTTCACCACGCCAAGGGTGCCGAAGATCAGGGTCAGGCCAAGGGCGATCAGCGCATAGGCGCTGCCCTTGTCGAGGCCGTTGAGAATTTGAAGGATGAGTGCGTCCATTGTCCCCGCCTGGGTTCGGATGTGGAAGGGTTGCCTGGGGTGGTGCCGCAAAAGCGCTTTGCCTGACCGGCGAAAGCCGGTCCGGGTCGGGGCCTAATTGGGTTTGGGCACCACGGGCGCCGGTCGGCCATTGGCCACCGGCGCCCGCTTCCATGCGCGATCAGGCGCCTGCGTTGCAGGACCCGAGGTTGCCGCCCGAGAACATCGGGTTGTCGGGCTCGTACCAGACCTGCTGGACGGGCGTCTGTTCGACCACTTCGAGAAGGTCGAATTCGGAGGTCGGGTTCTCTTTCCCGCGCACCACCAGAACGTCCTTGAAGCACTGGTGATCATCGGCGCGGTACAGCACCTGGCCGTTGCCCAGACCGTCGAACAGGAAGCCCTTGTTCGCCGGGCTGTCGATGCCCTCGATGGAACTGTCGCCACCCACCAGGGCCTCTCCCACGGCGCAGGGGTTGAAGGACCCGGCCCGTTGCACGGCATCCGCATATAGCAGCGTCTGCACGTAGCAGGTATGCGCGGCCTGGCTCGGCGGGAAGCCGTACTTGGTGCCGAAGCTCTTCACGAAGGCCTTGGAGCCTTCGTCCTGCAGCGACCAGTGCCAGTTGGTGGACCCGAAGATCCCCTTGACCGCATCGCCCGCGCCCTGCGCCATCAGACGCGAATAAAGCGGCACGACGATCTCGAACTGCTTGCCGTTGACGATCTTGTCGCGCAGGCCGAACTGCACGGCGTTGGTGATCGAATTGACCATGTTGCCGCCGTAGTGGTTCAGGATCAGCACATCCGCGTCCGTCTGCAGGATCGGCGTGATGTAGGAGCTGAAATCCGTGGCCGCCAGCGGGGTGCGCACGGTGTTGACCGTGGACCAGCCAAGCGCCTCGGTCGCCGCCTTGATCGATTCTTCCTGGGTCCAGCCCCAGGTGTAGTCGGCCGTCAGGTGATAGGCCTTGCGATCGGTGCCATATTGCGAGGCGAGCACCGGGGCCAGCGCCGCGCCGGACATATAGGCGTTGAAGAAGTGGCGGAAGCCATTGGCCTTCTTGTCCTTGCCGGTGGTGTCGTTGGAGTGGGTCAGGCCGGACATGAAGATCACGCCCGCTTCCTGGCACAGACCCTGCACGGCGACCGCGACGCCCGAAGAGGACCCGCCAGTGATCATCACCGCGCCGTCCTTTTCGATCATCGATTTGGCCGAAGCCCGTGCCGCGTCGGATTTGGTCTGGGTGTCGCCGGTGACGTATTCGACCTTCTTGCCCAGGATGCCGCTGCCTTCCAGCGCCTTGGAGCTGAAGGTGTTCAGCATGCCGCCGTCGCCTTCGCCGTTCAGGTGCTCGACCGCCAGCTGATAGGCGCGCAATTCGTCCGCGCCTTCGTCTGCATAGGGTCCGGATTGCGGCACGTTGAAGCCGAGCGTCACGGAGCCGCCCATCGGTTCATTGGTGAACGCGTTTGCCGCGCCGGTGAAGATCGTGGGAACGGCAAGGCCGGCCCCGCCGATCATACTGGTCTTCAGCAACCCGCGACGTGTCAGGTTTTTCGACATGAAGTCTCCTCCCTTGGATTGGGCGCCATGGTCCTCTCCATGGCGTGATGCGGCTGCGCCTCCTCCGCGCTGCCACCTGCACTAAGTGCGGGGTCATCATCGCACCGGAATCGAAAATTCTGCAACAATCCCTTTTGATTGCTGGATTTTTTTGTAAAGAAATGAACAGTTAACCAGTAAGACTTGTAAATTAATTCTGTCGCACTGCAGCAATCTACGGCCCGGAAGGCCAAGAGAAGCTTGAAACGACAGGGAAATTCGGCAGGAGGCCAATGCCCAGATCAACACTGACAGGCACACGAATCCGTGATCGTCGCCTGGCGCTGGGCATCCGGCAGGCCGAACTGGCGCGGCAGGCGGGGATCTCGGCCTCCTATCTCAACCTGATCGAACACAACCGGCGCAGAATCGGCGGCAAGGTCCTGCTGGCGCTGGCCGGGGTGTTGGGTGTCGAGCCTTCGGCCCTGTCCGAAGGCGCCGAGGCAGCGCTGCTGTCGCAATTGCGACAGGCCGCCGCCGACCGCCCCGACACCCGCGCCGAAATCGACCGGCTTGAGGAATTCACCGGGCGGTTTCCCGGCTGGGCGGCGCTGATCGCGGGGCAGAACGCTAGGCTCGGCGCGCTGGAACAGGCGGTTGCGGCGCTGACCGACCGGCTGGCCCATGACCCGCATCTGGCCGCTTCGATGCATGAGGTCCTGTCGACGGTGACGGCGATCCATGCCTCGGCGGAAATTCTCGTCGACGATCCCGGCATCCCGCCCGAATGGCGCGCCCGCTTTCATCGCAACATCGCCGAGGACAGCGCCCGCCTGGCCGAAGGTGCGCGACGCCTCGTCACCGAACTTGACGAGGGCGCGAGCCGGGAAACAATGCTTTCGGCTCCGCAGGACGAGGTCGAGGCCTTCTTCAGCGCCCGCGATTTCCATTTCCCTGAACTTGAAACCGCGCCGGAGGCCGAAACGGTTGCCCGCCTGACGGAAACAGGTGCGAGCGGGCTGAGTTCGGACGCGGCGCGGCTGCTGGCCCGGCGGGCGCTGGAATCCTACGAGGAAGACGCCCGCATCCTGCCTGCCGCTGCCCTGATAGAGGCGCTGCCCGATCAGCAGGGCCCTGACCCGTTGCAACTGGCCGCGCGCTTCGGGGTCGATCCGGGACGCATCATGCGCAGGCTTGCGGCGCTGCCGGCGGATCTGCTGGCCACGCGGGGGCAGCGGCCCTTTGGCCTAGTGGCCTGCGATGCGGCCGGGGCGCTGACCTTTCGCAAGCCGCTGGCGGCCTTTCCACTGCCCCGCTTTGGTGCGGCCTGTCCGCTGTGGCCGCTGTTTCAGGCGCTGAGCCGCCCGATGATGCCCCTGCGTCAGGTGATCCGCCTGGCCGGGCGATCCGATGCGGTCTTTGCCACCCATGCCATCGCCCAGCCCGCCGGGTCGCAGGTGCCGAACCGCGAACCGACCTTCGAGGCCCATATGCTGATCCAGCCGATGCCCACGCTGACCCCGCAGGACGAGATGCCGCGCGTCGGGATCACCTGCCGGATCTGTCCCAAGCCCGCTTGTCGGGGGCGGCGCGAGCCCGCGATCATGGCCGAACAGGGGTAGCCCGATCGCCCTGTGTCCGACCATGCAGGTCAACTGCTGAAGCGGCGGGGCCATCGCAGAGGCGCGAACCGGGTCCGGGGAATTCCCGTTCCGCGACATATACGCTTCCCCTTTCGCGGGCGGGCCTGCTAAGACAAGGGAATGATTGCTCTGCAAGGGAGGGGAGGACCTTATGGGCAAGTCGGTTCTCGTGATCGAGGACGAACCCAATATCATCGAGGCGATCAGCTTCATCCTGTCGCGGGATGGCTGGCATGTGGCCAGTCATTCCAACGGTGTGGATGCGGTTGCGGCGATCCATGCCCGGCGACCGGATCTGGTGATCCTTGACGTGATGCTGCCGGGACGGTCGGGATACGACATTCTGCGCGATCTCAGGGCGGACCAGCAGACGGACAGCCTGCCGGTGCTGATGTTGACCGCCCGCGGCCAGACCAGCGACCGCGCCCTGGCCGAGGAAGTCGGGGCCAGCCGTTTCATGACCAAGCCGTTTTCCAATTCCGAAGTGCTGGCGGCGGTGAACGCGATGATCTGCACCTGAAGATGCCGCTGCCCGGAGCTGCGAAGCAGGATATGCCAGACCCAGTCGATCCCGAAAATGTGCAGGACCCAAGCCGGCAACCGGTCGGAACGGCCGCGCGGTCCAGCCTGCGACAGCCACTGCGGCAACCACCTCGGCCCGGGCCGGTCTTTCTGGCGCGCCGAAGCTATCGTCAGCGGCGGCTGGGGGATGCGGCGCGGCTGTTGCCGGTCCTCGGGATCATCTTTCTGGTCGGGGTGCCGTTGCTTTGGCCGCAAGGCGCGGCGGCGGGGCTGCCGACCTCTCGGGCGATCATCTATATCTTCGGGGTCTGGGCCCTGCTGGCTTTGGCCACCGCCCTGTGCCTGCATTGGTCGCGCGATCTGCCCGATACCTTCGATGCAGACCCGAATGACGGTCTTCAGGATACGGGCGAGCGGCCCGGGGCCGTGCCCGGTGCCGCCGCGTCGATACCGGAGGCGCCGCGCAGATGACATCGCTGAACCTGTTGATCGGCGCCTGCCTGACCTATGCCGCCTTCCTGTTCCTGATCGCCTTCGCGGCGGAACGGGCGGCGGTGCAGGGACGGTCGAACTGGCTGCGTTCGCCGCTGGTCTATACGCTGTCGTTGTCGGTATATTGCACCGCCTGGACCTTTTACGGGGCGGTCGGCTATGCGGCGCGGTCGGGTCTGGAATACCTGACGATCTATATCGGGCCGAGCCTGGTGATGATCGGCTGGCTCTGGGTGTTGCGCAAGATGGTGCGGATCGGGCGCAGCCAGCGTATCACCTCGGTCGCGGACCTGATCTCGTCCCGCTACGGCAAGTCGAACCTGCTGGCGGTGGTCGTCACCTTGTTGGCGGTGATCGGCACCACCCCCTATATCGCGCTGCAATTGCAATCGGTCACGCAAAGTTTTGCCGTCTTTGCCGCCAATGACCCCACGACACAGTCCGCGCTGGCGCCTGCCGGGGCGGACAATCGGTCCACCGCACTTTGGGTGGCCGCCGGGCTGGCCGCCTTCACGGTGCTTTTCGGCACCCGCAATCTGGACGCCAATGAACGCCATCACGGTGTGGTCATCGCCATCGCGGTCGAGGCGGTGGTCAAGCTATGCGCCCTGCTGGCCGTCGGTATCTTCACGGTCTGGAGCCTTGGCGGTGGCCTGTCAGAGACGCTGGCGCGCATCGATGCCTCGCAAAGCCTTGGCACCTGGCGGATGGAGGGCGGGCGCTGGACCGGTCTGATCTTCCTGTCGGCGGCGGCCCTGCTGTGCCTGCCGCGGATGTTCCAGGTCCTGGTGGTGGAAAACGAGGACGAGCGCCACCTGCGCACCGCCGCCTGGGCCTTTCCCGCCTACATGATCGCGATGAGCCTGTTTGTCATGCCGATCGCGGTCGCGGGCCTGTCCTTGCTGCCGGCGGGGTCGAACCCCGACATGTTCGTGCTGACCCTGCCGCTGTCCGAAGGGCGCCCGGCCCTGGCGGTGTTTTCCTTCATTGGCGGTTTCTCCTCGGCCACCTCGATGGTGATCGTGGCGGCCATTGCCCTGTCGACCATGGTGTCGAACCATATCGTCATGCCGATCTGGCTGAAGATGAGCGGCGATGGCGCGATGGTCTCGGGCGACATGCGTCACGTGGTGATCCTGTCGCGCCGGGCCTCGATCATCGCGGTGCTGTTCCTCGGTTACCTCTATTACCGCTTTTCGGGCGGCGGCGCGGCGCTGGCCTCCATCGGGTTGATCTCCTTCTCGGGCGTGGCGCAGTTCCTGCCTGCGATGCTGGGCGGGATCTTCTGGCGCGGGGCGACGCGGTCGGGGGCCTTTTCCGGGCTCTGCATCGGCTTCATGCTCTGGCTCTGGTGCCTGTTCCTGCCGTCCTTCGGGCCCGATGTCGTGATGTCCCGCACGCTTCTGGCCGATGGCCCCTTCGGACATGCCTGGCTGCGCCCGCAGGCCCTGTTCGGGATCGGGGGAATCGATCCGCTGGTACATGGAGTCTTCTGGTCGATCCTCCTGAACAGCCTCGCCTTCACGCTGATTTCGCTGTTTTCCTTCCCCTCGCCGATGGAGCGGTTGCAGGGCGCGCAATTCGTCAACGTGTTCCAGCACTCCGCCCGCCCGCACGGCTGGTCGGGCGGCGCGGCGCAAAGCGAGGATCTGCTGATCATGTCGCAGCGCCTGCTGGGCCCGGCGCAGGCCCAGGCGCTGTTTCAGTCAGAGGCAGCGCGCCAAGGCGTGACCGGATATCTGCCGGACCCCGATGCCGATTTCCTGCTGTTGCTTGAACGCGAATTGTCCGGCTCGGTCGGGGCCGCCACGGCCCATGCCATGGTCGCTCAGATCGTCGGAGGCGCGGCCGTTTCGGTCGAGGACCTGATGGCGGTGGCCGATGAAACCGCGCAGATCATGGAATATTCCAGTCAACTGGAAGCCAAGTCGAGCGAGCTGACCCGCACCGCCCGCCAGTTGCGCCTTGCGAATGAAAAGCTGACCCAGCTGTCGGTGCAAAAGGATGCCTTCCTCAGCCAGATCAGCCATGAGTTGCGCACGCCGATGGCCTCGATTCGCGCGTTTTCGGAGATCCTGCGCGATCCCGGCGCTTTGCCCGAAGCGGACCGCGCCCGCTATGCCCGCATCATCCATGACGAAGGCGTGCGGCTGACCCGACTGCTGGACGATCTGCTGGACCTTTCGGTGCTGGAACACAGCCAGGTCACGCTGAACATCCGCCGCGTGCGCCTGTCCGAGGTGCTGGATCAGGCTATCGCGGCAGCCGATACCGAAGGCGGCGGGCTGGCGTTGCAACGGGCCTATGGGCGCGACCCGATCTGGATCGAGACGGACGCGGATCGGCTGGCCCAGGTCTTTATCAACGTGATCGCCAATGCGCGGAAATATTGCGACGCCCCGCACCCCGCGCTGCGCATCGCCACCCGCAGCCTCCAGGGCGAGGTGACGGTGGATTTCATCGACAACGGCAGCGGCATCGGGCCCGCGCAGCAGAACCTCATCTTCGAGAAATTTGCCCGGATCGGAGAGCACAAGGCCGGTGGCGCCGGGCTTGGTCTGGCGATCTGCCGCGAGATCATGGCCCGGCTCGGGGGCACCATCACCTATCTGCCGGGGCAGGGCGGCGCGGCCTTTCGGGTCCGGCTGGGGCCTCGGGCGGTGCTGGCGGCTCAATAAGGGGCGGCGCGGCGCAGGTTCTTGCGGTTGCGGCCATTCTTAAAGCGGATGGTAACTATCTGGCCCCTACAACCAGCCTGAATGTCCGCAAAAAGCGGTGGCGGAGAACATGGCAAACGTAAAGTCAAACGCAGTCCTGCGCAGAAAGGCAGTTGCTGCCAGGGAGGTCTACCAGGCGCGCGCCATGTCGCCTGAGAAAGCCTTGCGTCTTGCGCTTGCGAAAAGCGCGGATGAACTTCTGGATCTGCCTCTTGTCGTGACGGAAATCACCCATGATTTCATTCCGGCTCAGGATTTCATCGACATGCTGGGTGATGATGCGCTGCTGCTGCTGCTGGATGGCCCGGTGCGGCTGACCGGGGCGGTGGTGCTGGATCTGCCGGTGACGACGGCGCTGGTCGAACAAAGCACGATGGGCCGCGTCAGCCCGCTTGAGATCGAGGAGCGCGCGCTGACGGCGACCGATGCCGCCTTGGTCGCGCCGATGCTGGATGACGTGCTGGAGCGGGTCGAAGGGCTGCTTGATGGCGCGCCGGGCACCGGCTGGCTGACCGGCTACGCCTTCGGGGTCCGGATCGAGAACAAGCGCCTGCTGGGACTGGCATTGGACGCGCCGGATTTCCATCTGTTCCGAATCACGATGGATCTTGGCGGCATCAAGCAGGGCGACCTGATCCTTGCCCTGCCGGACAGGCCGGACAGCGACGAGGACAGCCTTGCCGACGATGGTGCAAGCGCGCGCAACCTGAGCGACGCGGTGATGTTCGCCCCCGCCGCCATCGACGCGGTCTTGCACCGCATCAGCATGCCCCTGTCCGATGTCAGCAATCTGAAGGTGGGGGACCTGCTGCCCGTTCCGCTGGAGGCCCTGCAACAGACGCGGCTTGAAACCGGGCGCAACCATTGCCTCGGCAAGGTCCGGCTGGGTCAGGCGAACGGCCTTCGCGCTGTGCGCCTGACGATGGCGGATCTGGCCGAGGCCCGCGAAACCATCGGCACGTCCACCGATTCCGCGGCGGCCTTCTTTGAGGCCGATTCCCCGTCAGAGGCGGGGGGGATGGATTTCGGGGCCCCCGACCTTGCCGATACGGATTTCCCGGCGCTGGATTCGATCCCTGACCCCGGTGGCCAGGAGGCGGGACTACCTGATCTGCCGCAAATCGACATGGGTGATGGGGACGCGGGCGATTTCCCGGCCATGGGCGATCTTCCCGAAATCGGAGACCTGCCCCCGATGGATGATCTGCCCGATCTCTCGGACTTGCCGGGGTTGGACGACGGCGAAGACAGCGATTTCCCGACGATGGGCATGGCGATGCCCGATCTTCCCGATCTGGAAGGCTAGCCGAAGAACATGAGGAATATTGCGCTGGCCGAGGATAAGATGCCTGAAACCGGGGTCCCGGCTACATCGGGCGGTTGGCCTTTTGCGGCGCAAACTGGTCCCGGCGCCCGGACGGATCGCACCGCCCGAGCCAAAGCCGGCTCAATCGCTCAGTTGCACCAGACGCGGGCGCAGGCCCGACAGGTCGTAGCCCGCTCGTGCTACGGTGCCGAGTGTCTCATCGACATCCGCGCCATTGCTGACCCGACCCAGCGACCAGATCACCGAAGAGCGGGTGCCCGAAGCGCAGTAGGCCAGAACCGGCCCGGTGGCAGTGTCGGCGAAATCCATGTGTCTGGCGATATTGTCCGCCGTCATCGTGTCATGGGTCAGCGGCAGGACCGCGAAATCGAGGCCCGCAGCCGTGGCAGCCTCGGCCAGGGCTTCGGCCTGCAGCTCGGGCGGGTTTTCCGCGTCGGGGCGGTTGCAGATGATACGGGTGAATCCCGCCGCCTTGATGGCCGTCATGTCCGACGGTTCGATCTGGGGCGAAACGGAATAGCTGGGCGTGATCTGACGAATATCCATGGCGTCGAGTTTAAGCGCCGCCGAAAGGGCTGTCCAGCGGCGCAAGCGTGCAGGGTCGGCGAAATTCGCCAACCAGCAGAAGCGCGAAATCCGCAAGTGTCCGCGCGCCGGGCCCTGCCCAGACCAAAAGCGTTTTGCGCAGTGACGCGCATTGGCTATACTGAAACCGGTCCGGATCGCTTTGGGAGGAGCACCGGGCTATCGACAGCAAAGCAGGGGAACGAGACGGCACAAGCACTTTGTGTCTTGTCGTCCTGCTATCTATCAGGAGGAGGATCATATGAACGAAACGTCCATGAATGACCTGCAACGCAAATTTGCCGATGTGTCGGACCTGATCTTGTCCACGCGCCCCGGAAACCGGCATCGGCACCTGACCAAACTCCATGAACTTGTTGGAGATTATTCCCGCAAAGGGGTCGTGGTTCCGCTGAAACTGCGCCAGATGCAGGAGGACCTGACCAACGAGGCGATTGAGTCCCGTTTCAACAACATGCCGGTCTGAAGCGCGGAGCCCGCGCACCGGGCAGGCCAGATCAGGCCTGTCGCGTCTGATTTCATCCCGTCGCCGGTGCGCCCTGCGGCGGGATTATTCGTTTGCAGGCAAAGGATTAAAGGCCGTGCTGTGATGATCAATCTTACAGGGCGATTCGCGCTGATCAGGCAAAGTCGCGCCCGAAACCCCGTTCGACAGGTGGCTTGCCCCCGGCGACACGGTGTCTCAGGCGAGGCAGATCGTCAGCCGAGCGATATCCCGACCATCACCGCCATGAGACCCAGCACGGACAGGGCCAGCCCGCCCATGTTGAAAGGCATCGCCCGGCGGATCGCCTCGCGCAGGGCCGCGTCGTCCAGCTGCGCGCGCTTGGCCTGCGCCACCTTGATGATCGACCAGAAAAGCGACGTCAGTCCGATCAGCGACACCAGCGTGCCGGTCCAGATCAACCATTCCATTGCCGCTCTCCTCTTGTCCGGGCGTCCTGCGCGTAATCCAGCCGCCCCCCGGTTGCAAGCCCGCAGGCCTGTCCGCAGGGGTGAATTGGCCCTTGCGGCGCTTAGTCCCCTTGGCTAGCAAAGGGTTCCGCCGCCAGACGGCAGATCCCCGGTTCCGCATCCGAGAGTGAGACATGGAAGACGAAACGAGCGCCGACTCCAATTACCGCGTCACCGCGGGCGAACTGCGTCAGTTCGTCGAGCGTATCGAACGGCTGGAAGTCGAAAAGAAAGATATCGCCGACCAGCAGAAAGAGGTCATGGCCGAGGCCAAGGGTCGTGGGTACGACACCAAGGTCCTGCGCAAGATCATTGCCCTGCGCAAACGCGACAAGGATGATATCGCCGAAGAAGAAGCGGTGCTGGAAATGTACATGGAAGCGCTCGGGATGACCTGAGCGACCCGGTCAGGGGCGGAGCATCCGCACGCCCTCGATCGCTTCGATCTGGTCCAGATCGTCTTCGTAGACATCGCTCAGCAGATTGATCACGTCGCTGTCCCAGCCGGGCACGTTGATTTCTTCTTCGGTGCTGCCGGGCAGGGCGTTGCGCTTCAGAAAGGCTTCGATGACCTGATGGCGTTGTGCGGGGTCAAGCTCCGGATGGTTGCCAAGATAGGTCTTCAGCCGCGTCATCGCCTCGGGCGGCAGAAGCCGGCGCAGGATCGCGAATTCGCCATCCATCGGGATGTCGGGCGCGACGCCGGCCATTGCGTGCATGACATCGGCCCAGATCAGCGGCGTGTGTTCACTGCACCAGACCGTGATCGCGATATCGGGCGCGGCCCGGCGCAGGCGCAGCAGCAGTTCCGACCAGCGCAGGCGCAGCGGGTCCGATTCCCAGAACCTGTCCAGCACATCGCTCTGCGGGGCTTCGCGATAGAGCGTCGGGATGAACAGCGCCGGATTGCAGAGCGACAGGCACAGTTCGATCTGATCCTCGCGGAACAATTCGCGCAGCGCCGCCAGCCGGATATCGGCGTTTCGGAAAAACCGGTTCTGCGCCAGGGCGAGCTTTGGCACGCTGAAGAAATTCGGGTTGGTCAGGATCAGGCGCCGGATGTCCGGGCTGCTGACCAGGTCTGCCAGCAGGGCTTCGCGTTGGCCGGGGGGGCGCGGGGCGAAGGCGATGGAATCGAGCATCTCGCGCAGGTCGCGCCGATAGCGCGACGGGCCGGGCAGGGCGGTCCCGGCCTCCTGCAGAACGTCGCGGTTGCGCAGCAGGCATTTGACCAGCAGATCCTCGTCGGTGCCGTAGACCCCTGCGTGAAGTACGATATGCATTGCCGCTCCGTGAAATTGGCCCGGTATTCAAGGTGAGCCCGCTTTCGGGCCCGGTACCCCGGGCTAGGTTCTGGACAGAAGGAACCATTTCGGGCAACCAATTTCCATGACAAATTCGCCGCTTACAGCCCGTTCCCCAAAGGGCCCCGTCGCCGGAGCCCGGAAAACCCGGCGCTTCGGTCTTGATATCTGGTCCTGTGTGGCGGCGCTGATCGCGTTGATCGTTCTTGCGCCGATCCTTGCGGTGATCTGGATCGCCCTCTGGCCCGAAGAACAGATCTGGGGGCATCTCGTCTCGACCACCCTGCCGCGCTACCTTGGCAATTCGCTGATACTGATGATCTCGGTCGGCGGGTTGACCGGGGTGATCGGGGCGGCGGCGGCCTGGATGACGACGCGCTATGACTTTCCTCTGCGGCGCTGGCTGGATTACCTGTTGCTGCTGCCGCTGGCGATCCCGGCTTATATCGGGGCCTATGCACTGGTCGATTTCCTCGAATACGCCGGGCCCGTGCAGCGCCTGATGCGGCAGGTCTTTGGCTGGCAGGATGCGCGGGATTACTGGTTCCCTGAGATCCGATCCATGGGGGCGGCGATCCTGGTGCTGACAGCGGCGCTTTACCCCTATGTTTACCTGCTCTCGCGGGCGGCGTTCCGCGAACAATCGGCCAGCGGGGACGAGGTCGCCCGATCCCTCGGCGCCGGGCCGTTCGCGCGCTTTCGCCGGGTCGGCCTGCCGATGGCCCGGCCTGCCATCGCGGCGGCGATGTCGATCGTGATGATGGAGACGGTCAACGATTTCGGCACGGTGGATTTCTTTGCCGTGCAGACCCTGACGACCGGTATCTTTTCGGTCTGGCTGCAAAGCTACAATCCCGGCGGCGCGGCGCAGATCGCCTGCGTGATCCTGGCGCTGGTACTGGCGCTGGTGTTGATCGAGAAGACCTCGCGCCGGCGCTTGCGGTTCTATGCGCCGGGCCGCCGGCACCGCCCTGTGACGCGCCGACAGTTGCACGGCTGGCGCGCAGCCCTTGCGACACTGGGTTGCATAGTGCCCTTCCTGGCCGGTTTCGTCCTGCCGGGAAGCGTGATCCTGGGCCATGCGCTGGCGGCCGGCGAAGGATGGCGCGATCCCGGTCTCCTCGCGGCGTTACGCCATACGTTGGTAATCTGCGGGGCGGCCTCGATCGTGACGGTTCTGGCGGCGATCCTGCTGGTCTATGGCGTGCGCCTGTCGGGGGCGGCACTGCCCCGGTTGCTGCTGCCGGTGACGACGATCGGCTATGCCGCGCCGGGTGCCGTGCTGGCAGTGGGGATCCTGGTGCCCCTGGCGACGCTCGATCATCACCTGGCCGACGGCATTCAGGCGCTGACCGGCTGGGATCCGGGCCTGTTGCTGACCGGCACCGCCTTTGCCGTGGTCCTGGCCTATTGCGTGCGCTTCTTTGCCATCGCCCAGGGGGCCACCGATGGCGCCATGGGTCGGGTGCCGCCGTCTTTGCCGATGGCGGCGCGATCCCTGGGACGCAGCCGGGCGCGGGTCCTGACCTCGGTCTACCTGCCCCTGATCCGCGGCACCCTGGCCTCGGCTCTGCTGTTGGTCTTCGTAGACAGTGTAAAGGAGCTTCCCGCGACGCTTTTGCTGCGTCCCTTCAACTACGACACCCTGGCGACACGGGTCTTTGAAAAGGCAAGCCTCGAGCAATTGGGGCAGGCAGCCCCTGCAGCGGTCCTTGTGATCGCGGTCGGTCTGGTCGCCGTCGGCCTTCTGGCGCGCAGCAATCGCTGAAACCCCTTGATCGGCCGCTCGTCTTTGGCTAAACGGCAGCCGATGCCCCTATAGCTCAGCTGGTAGAGCAACTGATTTGTAAAGCGAGCACACGACCCTGCTCAGCAATGCTGTCGCGGTAATTACCTCATAAAAACAGACGCTTCGGTTGATCAGCCCCGCTGCTGGATGCCATGCAATTGCATAGTTGATTGCATGGAGGCGCGTGATGGCGACCCTTGAAACCACGTTCACGAAAGGCACGCTTGATAAGGCCGTGCACAAGGGTGGAGCGGCGACGCGTTACCGCGATCCTCGCTATCCCAACCTCTACATGGAAGTTGGCGCGCGCTCGAAGACGTGGCGCTATCGCAAATTCTGGAAGGGGCGCAACTTCACCGAGACGCTTGGTACATGGCCGCAGATGGCCGTGATCGAAGCCGCACAAACAGCAGCAGAGACTAACGCGCGGGTAGAGGATGCGGGCGTCACCCAGCATAGTGATCGCCCGCGCAATGCGCCGGAAGTGACGCTCCGCGCGGCCTTCCAACAGCATGTCACGCAGGCGCTCGACCCCCGGCAGAAGAAACTGACCGATACGACCGTTGCCGACTACGAAGGCGTCCTGCGCTGCCACGCTGCCGATTGGCTCGAACTGTCGATCTCGGATATTTCTCGGCAGATGGTCAACGAGCGCATCAAGTCACTTTCAGACACTCCACCGACCGCGACAAAGCTGCTACGCGCCCTATCCGCGATCTACGGCACCCAGCTTGCCTATCGCGATGATGGGTTCGAGCATGATCCTACCTACCGGGTAAAGGGATATGAAGCTGCACACCGGGAACTGCTGTTCGACGAGGCGAAACGGTGGCCCGCGCTCGACGCCATCGCGAAAGTGCCGAACCTTACGAGGCGGGCGGCATGGCTAACGCTGCTCTTTACCGGGTTCCGTATGCGCAACGTGCGCGAGCTTCGCTGGCAGGACATTGACCTTGATGAGCGCGTCCTGACCATCCCTCGACTCAAGAACGGGCAGAAGCGTACTTTCCCATTGTCCGACATGGCGGTCGAGGTACTTCGCCTTACGCCACGCTCCCACGACGTCATCGTCTTCGAAGGCCGTCACCACGGCAAATCCATCTCAAACCTTCGCCAGATCGACAGGGATGGCAACGACGTGGACAACGGCGGCGTGCTGCGCCCGCATGACACGCGCCACCTGTTTTCGTCTGCGGCAGCAAAAGCGGGTCTTTCGGGGCCTATGATCAACTGGATGCGTGGGGATGTGACCATCATGCGGGGAGCGGCTGGGCGCTATATGCATGATCTTGGGTCCCACGAAGTCGCGAACGCCGTCGCGCAACAGATCATTGCCAAGTGTGGACCTGAAACCACCATTGATCAGTTGCTGACGGTCGCTTAAATTTGTCACATCTTGCCTCCACGTCCGGACCCTGACCTATCGTGACGTGAGGCCGATCCTAGCAGAGTAGCGCGGTGCGCTCAGGGAGAAGGTTGCTGGATCGGTCATGTGGGCTTCCTAGAGAGGAAGTGTCGCATGACCGTCGTTGACGACCTTATCACTGAGTTGCGGACCGCAATCGAAGCGCAGTCCTTCCCCGAAATCATGACACCCGCACAGGCCGCGAAGTTCCTTGGCGTGTCCGAAGACTATCTGCGGGACCATCGCAAAGCGAAATCCGGACCTGCATACTCCCAGCCAGCGACGAAGATTGTCCGCTACATGCGGCACGATTTGATTGCTTGGCTGAACCGTTCGCGCGTCGCCGCATGAAAAGACCGAGGCAAGTTGGAACTCGCCCCGGTCGGACATTCAGGCTCGCAGTGAACGCAAGAGTTGGGATAACTCATTTATAGCGTTTGTTGCCGCGCGGTTCGAACAAAGTTTGAGGACCAACTTGTCCGCTTGAAGGACAAGACAATGGATAACAATCAGAAAGAGATCGTGGCAGCACTTCTGCGCCTGTGGGATGGATACGAAAAGCGGCACATCGAATTGAACCTCACGGGTGCCGAGAAAGATGAAAACGGCAAGGTAAAGCCGAAGGTCATGACCGTTGGAGGCCCGCTGACGCCCGAGCTGGCTTGGGAACATGTAAGCGGCAAGCGTTCCATAGGTGTCGCACCAGTGAAGGCCGACAGCACATGCTCGTGGGGCGTATTGGACATTGACTGGCCCGATATGCCCGAAGACGACGTGATGCTGGTGGGCGAGCGGATCAAGACGCGGGCCGCGGCATTCCGTTCGAAATCCCGCGGCCTGCATGTCTACATTTTCGTGGATGAACCGATCCCCGCTCGTCAGATGCACGATTACCTCGTCACGCTCCGTAAGCGGTTGCCGAAGGCCTGCTTCGACAAGAAGGCGCTGCGCGAGGTCGAGGTGTTTCCGAAGGCGACTCAAACTGTCGTGACGCCGGACAACGAACCCACGGCGGTCAATCTTCCCGTCTGTGGGCAGCGCCGCGAACTGGCGTGGGTTATCGGCTCCGAAGGCATGAGAACGGCGCTTGACGATGTCGATGTGCTCGGCATGTTCAACCATCTCGATCAGCATTGCCGCCTCAACGCTTCGATGGTCGGCCAGATCGCAGAACAGCAGCCCGTATTGGACGCCAGCGAGATCGGCTACAAGGTGCCGGACAACCCGGCGGGGCGGAATGACCTGCTCATGCGCATTGCCATGTCGATGCAGGCGCGCGGCTGGCCCGATACCGAGATGGATGCCGAAATTCGCAAGCTCAACGGTGATGCAACCTTCCACCATCTTTTCGCGGATGGCCCGCTGCCTGAAAGCGAAGTCGCCAACCTGCTCAAGAGCGCCAAGCGGAAGGAAAAGGGCACGCCGACACCGCTGCACTACCGTCAGGTCGAGAAGTTCAACCGGCGCTGGTCGAAGATTACGATCAATGGCACGGTCGAATACATCGACAAGGAAGCGGCCGAGTTCACCACCTTCGCGAAGCAAATGCTGTTCGACGAAACGTCCGATCAGGTAGTCCGCGTCGGCAAGTCGTTGATGCCTCTCGCCCAGCTTTGGCTTCGCGACCCGGATCATGCCAGGTTTAAAGGTGTTGTCTGCGAACCCGTCGACTATGACGGCCCGGCCTACAACGTCTGGCGCGGGTTCGCGGTGGTGCCGAAGGAGGGCGACGCTTCGGTGTTCAAGTCCTATATTCGTGACGTGCTGTGCTCCGGCGACACCGGCCTCGCGCAGTGGGTGATGATGTGGCTGGCCGATGCCGTGCAGCGCCCGACTGAACCCTCGCCGCCGTCAGCAATCGCGCTCCGCGGGCGTCAGGGCGGTGGCAAGTCCTTCCTTCAGGAGCGCGTCCTGACCCCGATCTTCGGGGAACGCTATGTCCAGAAGGTTCAGGAGTCGGAACGTCTGTTTTCGCGGTTCAATCGGTCAATCTTCGGCGCGACCTTCATTGCAGCGGAAGAGTCGATCTTTCACGGATCGGCGGCGACAGCGGCAAAGCTCAAGTCGTTCATCTCGTCGCCTAGCTGGACCTACGAGGAAAAGTTCAAGGCGACCGTGCAGGCGAAGAACGTCCACCGCCTGATCGCCACCACCAACGAAACGCAAGCGGTCCACATCGACTTCGACGACCGGCGCTGGACCGTAATCGAAGTTGGCCAACCATTCGACATGACCACCATGGATGGGCAGGAGGCAGCATATGCTTTCTGGGAGCCTTACCACGCTTTTATGCGGTCGGATGATGGCCCGTCTATCGTGCTGCACTACCTGCTCGACTATCCCGTAGACCGGCAAGCACTGACGTTCGGATATGGCACGGAGGCGAAGGCGCGGGATAAGGTGGCATCTGATCCCGTGATGGCTGTGCTGCACGAGATTGCGGAGCGTGGTGTGTGCCCGCATGATCCGAAAGCATCGGGTATCATCTCGAACAAGACCCTCGCGGATTTCGTGCACAAGGCTGGCGGGCGCAAGCTCTCGCCTGAGGAAATTGCCAACAAGCTGCTCGACCTCGTTCCCCATGCCGAAAAATCCCGCAAGGCAATGTTCTGCGAGCGGGTACATACTTCGACCGACATGTATGGCGATGCGACAGCGACCCCGATGATGGAAACGCGCCAGCGGGGCTATTACCTTGGCACGCTGGACGAGTTTCGGGCGGCTGTGTCACGGATCACGCTGCGCGCCTATGGCGAAGATGATGAGCGGCTGCCTGATGACTTCGATCCGGCTGAGTTCGACATGGCGCAGGCGGGCGGCTGGCGGGCGTGGGAGGCTGCGCAGAAGGAAGACCCTAATGGTGATCCGCCATTCTGAACTTGGGCGTGTCACGGGCGGGAAAGGCGTGTCAGGGGGTGACACGCCTTTTCTATATCAAGGGCAAGTGGTTAGGCGATTTGTGTCAGTTGTGACGCCTGTGACGGGGGTAAATCGTTAGACTCTGAAACATGAGATTTGACCACGGCTGCGCGGGCGGCGAGGCGTTGTGCTGCTACGATTATTATACTGACACAACTGACACAACTGACACAAAGGTTTGAAAACAAGGCGTTATGGCGTGTCAGGGGCGATCTTCGGTGACACGGGGTGACACGCCTTCGGGCACGTTAGCGCATTCTTGAGGTGATCCGCGCCCGCAATCTCCACCTTCTTGTTGTCAGCCAGCCGCAGTGCACCGGGTCAATTGCATCAAACCCAATTGCATGCCGATCTGATGCCCAACGAAATCAAGCCATTAAACGCTTAGCGCAGCGAATAACATATTCGTCGAGGTCGGGCCGATCCTGACCGAAGAATGTCAGCATCTATGACGCATTTAGCGAGGCAAAACCAAGCCAACGCGGCACAACTAACCAACACCAGCGACCTCGCGGTCATCTCCGCAGCCAGCTAGGCGAGCGCTGGGTATCTCGACCATCGCGCCTACCATCGTGGGGTAGAGGATTGCCGCCCGTGGCTGACGCGCTGCTAGCCTTCACTCGCGCATGATTTTTTCTGACATGTGAGCGCAGTAGCTACAGAGGTCAGGGTAGTCCGGGTTGTATTCAAATACGGTGATGTCAGTGCTGCATCGTGCGCACTCACCGCTGACGCTTTCGCCGCAGGTAAAGCAAACGCTGGCCTCGCCTGTTTCGACGTATGTGGAAGACCAACATTCTGGACAGTCGGTTATCGCCGGATTCAAGCCTTCCTTCGCCATGATGTAGGCTGAAATCTCGTATGATGTGTTAACCACCATCTGCATCATGGTTTCAAACGGAATTTCTTCGCCGCACTGGTAGCACTTTCCAATGACATCTTCTCTATCAGCATTGTCAGGGTCCGCCTGACCGATCAGAGATGAACTGCATTGGGGGCATTCCATGCGATCAAGGTCCGTGACTACTGCGGGCCAATCGACAATTTCGAGGCTCGCAAGGCACTTTTTCTGAACCTTCTCGAAGGCGGCGCGCTGTGCGAGTAGCGTATCCCAGACATCGGCAAGATGGTCATGCGGATCTTCGCCAAGCAAATTGAAAAAGTCCACCACCATAGGGAATGATGATGCTATTGCCTCGCCAAGTGCGCTCACTGGCTCCTTCAAGTGGTAGTGTTCAAGATCGTTTCGAAACCGTTGAAGCTTGTTGATGTCCGCGTCCGGCCACGGCAACCCAAAATCCTTAAACCGGGATTTGAGTTGGGTAAGATCGACAGTCGTGTACCCAACAACCTCGAGATCAACGCCGCCCTCCCCGTCAGGGATCGGCTTGAATTTCGCCCCTATGACCTCCATCGGATCAGCCTCAGGGGCTGCTCTGATCAGACATTCCTTCGCCAGCAGTAGCAGTCCGGCATAATAGTTTCGCGCCGCACTCAGCATGCGTGCATCTGGGCCGGTTTCAAAATCCTCGATGCCGAGCGCAATGGAGGTAATGGCGTTGTCAAAGATTCCTGACACGAGACCCTCTTAGGTAGAAATAAGGTGGAGACACCGTTGGACCTTGAATAGGTCACACAGAGCAGAAGCGAGGCATTACGACAAGAGCTACCGGCCCACTGAAACATCTCCATTGGGTCAATCACTTGCATCAAGTCGGAAATGCACATGAAATTCAACGGTCGAACCGAAGAGCAACGTCTTGTCGCCGGTATCCTAACGCAGGCATTCAGTGACATGTTTCTGGTGCGTGACAACTATAACGCGTCGGCGGACATTGACGCCGTTCAGGCTATCCGCTTTCTGACCGCGCGATCCGGCAGCCTAGCCGAGTGGCGGGATCAGCTATGTTCATATCTCGACCTTGATGGTGACGTGCTGGCTGCGCGCGTCCGCGCCATTCTCGACGGCAAGGCCGAACCGCCGAGTGCCGACAAGTCTGGGCGGGGATCGCATGCGTTCCAGAAGCGTGTCCATCAGGCACGCGACCGTTGGAAAAAGCTGGCACCTTAAATTTCCCCATCGCTACCTTGTACTTCGCTCGGATCAGTCGGTCGCGGTCGATACATTTCAGGTATGGGTCGCGGTGCGTGCTTTCTTGTCTTTCCATCCAGACGGGCGCGGGCGCATTGGCCGCGCCCGTTTTGGATTGATCAAGGGAGACAACTATGGCCGACGATACCAATGCTGCCATTCAGGCTTTGATCCAGCAGGTCAGCACACTCACCGAGACCGTTGAAGCGCAGTCCAAGCGGCTCGATAAGCTTCATGATTTCAATGGTCGGGTGCTGGACGAAAAGAAAGACCTCCAACGCAAACTTGCTGATCCCGGAGAACAGGCTCGGCGCCTATCTGCCGTTATCGCACAGGAGCAGGAAGACCGCCGCTTGAAAAGCGCAGGCATGGATCGTTACGAGAAGCGCTTCCACCTAAGCCGTGCCGAGGCTCGCGATCCGGCCAAATATCGTGCGGCCAAAGAAGCCGCAGAGAAGGCCGGAGCCACTTTGCAGATCGTCGATCCCGATGCAACAAATGATCGTCACTGGCGCAAAGTTCAAAAGTCCGAAATCGCCCAAACCAAGACGATTTCGCTCGACGATGAACATCACCGTGTCCGCTACGTTCGCGAGGATCACAACACGGGCGCCGGTATCGTGCAACGTCGCCTCGAAGCCGAGAAGCAAGGCTTCAAGATCACCACTTGGCGCACCCCGTCAGACCTTCCCCAACACATGCAAGCGAAGTTGCACCTGATGGAGAAAGCTCATGACGCCAACACCTGAAGACCGTGCATGCCTTGAATGGGCCTTCCGTGTCGTTCTGGGTCTTGGGCCGGAGAGCGACGTTTTTGTGCTTCGTGACCTGACCGTCGTAACCGCCGCTGGGGATGAACGGATCGACCCGTCAATCGGCCCCGATGAGGCGTTCTTCCATGCACTTGCGCAGGCGATGAAGCTTCATCTTGCGGGGATCGACCCGGCTGAGGTTCGCCACGATCTCGTCGCGGTGGGCATGGGGGTAGAGGCGGCAAATCGCGTCCATGATCATCTTCTGGATATCTCCGTTGAAGAGTGGGGCCGGTTAGGCGAGCGTGTCGTGTGGTATAGCGACGATAACGGCTCACCGATTACGGCCTCAACTCCGCTTTCGGGAGTATCCTGACATGGCTGGAAACAAGGGCTCGGGGCGGCCCAGTGTCATCAATACCCATCCAGAGAAAAAGACCATCATTCGACAGATTGTCCTTGGCGAGCACGACATGGCGGGAGGCATGTCGAAGGCGCAGATCGCGAAGCGCATCGGCATCCATCCGGACTCTGTTTCTCGGTACCGCAAAGAGCAAATCACGGAAGAGATGGTGCGCACAATCTTGGCCGATGCGCGGCGCGAAAAGCTGAACGACGATACCGGGCTGCTGAATGAAGAACGGCTAGATGTGGCCCAGAGCTATGAAACGTTGGCAAGGCGGGTCGAGAAACTGATTAGGAAAGCCGAGCAGACCGAAGACGACGGCTTCGCCCTTTCGGCCATGGAAGGTCTTCGGAAGGTCCTCCGCGACATTGCCACCATGCACGGGAAGATGGCGACCCAACTGTCGGTCGAGGTCAAGTTGGCGGAAAGCCCGGAATGGGTCACACTGAAACGCATCCTCCGCGAAGTGTGCGAAGAAGTGCCTTCGGCACGCGAACCGCTCCTTCGCCGCATGCGTCACGAGTTGCTGTCCGTCACCAAGGAGGACGGCGGTGCCTTTTGATGCCTTGATACCATGGTTTCAGGATCTGGAACGCCAGCTCGACCCCGAAGCCAGGTTGGCTCATTGGATGCAGCATCCGCCAGACCCTTGGCAGGTTGAGGCCTTCACCACAGCGGCCAGCGAAATCGCTATGCGTGTCGGGCGTCAGTCTGGCAAGACCTCTGTACTCGCGGCACGCGCTGTCGAAGAGTTGCATGTGCCGAACTCGCTTACCATCTGCGTTGCACCGGCGGAGCGGCAGGCGAAGATTATCGCACGGGAGATCGGTCAGCAGCTACAACGCACTGACCTGCTAATTGCGCGGTCGACGCTGACGGAACTCGAGATGGCGAATGGCGCGCGCGTAGTCGCCTTGCCTTCCACGTCGGACACCATCCGTGGCTATCCCTCAGTGTCGCTGTTGATCATTGACGAGTGCGCCTTCTTGCAAGGGGAGGGCGGCGGTGAAGACCTAATTTCTGGCGTGCTGCCGATGCTAACCACCAAGGGGCAGGTTTACTTTTCCTCAACGCCCGCGGGAAAGCACAACTACTTCGCGAGGTTGTTCCTCGACGCAAAGCCCGGCGACGGAATTCACCGGATTGTGGTGAAGGGAACCGATATTCCGCGTCTGGCCGAGAAAGTCGAGCGGATGCGCCGCACCCTGTCTGCAACAAAGTTTCGGCAGGAAATAGAGGTTGAGATGCTGGCCGACGGGCAAGCTTACTTCGACCTCTCGATCATTGAGCAAGCCACGAGCAAGGAGGGCGCGGTATGTCCGAAGTTCTAGAATTAGTCTACCACACCGACGGGCGGGTGGTGAATGAGACCCATCAGGACCCGGCAATCGAACGAGTTACTGGCTTCCAGCGCTATCAGATCGCCGCCGACCTTGGGCAGGCGAATGACTATTCGGCGGTTGTCGTTATCAAAGACGAGGCATTGCCAACGGTCGCTTCCAGCCGTGTCGTCATCGGCCCTCGGCGCCGCACTGTCGTCTATGCGGACCGCTTCCGTGGTGTTTCCTATGTGGATGTGGTTGATCATCTAATCCGACTGCGGAACGCGCCGCCATTCGGCGGCAAGTCGGAACTCGCCATCGACGGCACGTCCATTGGGCGGGTGGTGTCCGACATGCTCTGGGAGCAGGGTGTGGACCACAAGGCGATCCAGATGACGGGCGGGCAGGATTGGTCGCGCAAGGGCCGCTACGTGAACGCAGGCAAGACCTTCATGATCGAAAACCTCGCCGTATTGTTCGCTGCGGGCGAATTGACCTTCGCTCACAACTTACCGCTTAGGCAGGAAATCGAGGAAGACCTATCCTCGTTCACCACTCAGACGACGGCGGCTGGAAATCAGATTATCACCCAGTCACGCAACGCCTCCGGTCACGGTGATACCGGGATTGCACTGATCGTCGCGGCGTTCGCCTCGCAATACCTCGCGCCCCAAGGCATCAAGGTCAGTCACCTTTCAGGAATGTACTAGAGTGTTCGGCACCTGACAGAAGATACCGTGTGGAAGCAGGGTGTCGGACATTGGTCCGGCATCCTATTGCGAAGCGGTCAAATGACCGCTTCGAGCCCCTTTGCGGACTATCGCCGTGAGTTCAGTCGTTGTGGGTCCAGTTCTCCATTGCACGCGGGCTAAAAGAGTTTTTAGTCACGGCAGAGAGGCTGAAAGTTTTCGGAACGTTGATAGCATAGTAAGGGAATGACATCATTAGTGGCTTACGCTTCACCGTTTTCACCTGCGTCAATTGTCTTTCGCTTCTCTATGCTCAGATGTTACTTCGTCTAGGACGCGTGTTGCTGTCTGGTCGCCAGCGTTCGCCGCAGTCAGGAGTTCACTCAGAGGAGAATAGGACTGAGAATACAACCCTTTCTCTAGCAGATTGAGTACTCGGGTCGCAGCCCAGATCCAACGCTCTGCATCTAACCGGCCCACCGAGTCCGGTGTGGAAGTCACCTCGAGTTGGGAATTTGTGTCAAGATAAAGCCCCGATTGCCTTATCTTCTCGAGATTGCCTTCATGTACTGCCTCGAAGATTTTCGACAGCCAGCGTTGCTCGATCCCAAGAATCTTGATCTGGTCATCTGACATGCCGCTAAGCTGTGGCAGGAGCTCAGCGCGCAATTCTTCACGGAGTTCCAAGCTCATCGGCGGCAAGGGCTCCTTCATGCCGGGCTGGTGGCCGAGTGCTGTAAATCGTGCTGCAATCTTGTCAGACACCCCCTTCATATCGAGTTCATATTTCTGCTGAAGCGAAGCCTGAAGTACAATGAACGCCATTAAGTGCCGGAATCTATGTTGGCTGTGTACGTGTTTCGGCTTTCGCCAGCCGTTCTCGATGATATGCCCTTTGCCAGCCTCCTCAAACGCCAAAATTGAGAGGCTAAGCGCAGAACCTGCGCTCCCATTCTCCTGCAAGATTCGAGCATCGCGCAGCAATCGTTTTACGTTGGCGACTACTCCCTCAAGTGCGGATGCCTTTGCTTTGTCCATTTTGACCATTCAAAAATTCCGCTCTGCTGCTTTCTGCGCCTCACCAAAGCTCAGCTCAAGCCATTCTGTTCAAGGAGCGAAAGTCTGCTCCGTCCCGCATTTCAGCCGTTCTATTTGTGTTCGTTCCACCGAGCGCTAGCCGGAGGACACCAGGGAGCCTTCTGTCAGATGTCGAACATTAGAGACGCGCAGAGCTAGGCGCTGACGCGGTGTCCAGTGATCGTCCGAGCGTTCACCCCTTTTACGCCGCCTCAGCCTTGAGAACGTGATCCCCAATCTGCTGGTATGTCTCAAGCGGACGCAGACGCAAATGCTTATCATCTGCCTGCTCTTCCAATTCCTTCAGAGCTTCCTCCAAACGATTTTGCTGCTTATCTGACACTTGCGGATCATCTTTTGCAGGCCGCTGAAGGATCATTTCATAGTTTCGAGCGGCCATGCTATTGTGGTCTCGGACCTGAATTGTATTCAAATCCCAAAGGCGCAATTTTACTAACTCAAACGACCTTGGGAGAGACGACACTTTGAGTGTCCCAAAATTGGCAACCAATCGCGAGCCAGAGAAATCAATGACAGGTTCCTGACTGTTTCTTTTCGCGCGCCGCTGTCTGTTTTCACGAAGGTCAGCACTAAAGAAATTTGTGAAGCCGACCCTTTTGCTTTTGACATAGTCGCAAACAAGGAAAGGAAGGCGGTCACCAGATCCTTCTGTCTCGGCGGCAACTTCCACGAGCTCCCTTGAGCGGGAGTCTTGTGCCATTCCGGATAGGTAGAGCGATGAAAGCGCCGCCATCCAACTTTGCGCAATTCCTTCAAGGCTGCTGCCCTCGGCCTCTCGCGTGTCGCCAAACGCAATGCCTGATACCGCTGGGTCCGGCTCACCAATCGCCCGGCCCGCACGCTTGGCCAAGTCCTCTTGCAGATATTCACCCGCGATCTGGATCGCGCTTATCGCACCACGTGCATTGGGACCGTAGAGGCAGGTAAGGCGGTCCAGTTGGTTGGCCCACTCGAGATGGAAGCCCTGGTCATTGAAGGCAGCCACGCCCACGACGAACCTCTCGTATGAACCAGAAATCGGCTCAAAGAAAACAGGTGCCCAACGCGCTCGGACTCCGTCGCGCAGCTGGGGAAACATGTTCGTGTCTAGCGAAATTTCCATCATACCATCTGCGGCACGCCTAGTGCCTTACTTGCGTCAAGCGACACTCTAGCCGTTCTTTTCTCAAGAAATTCTTTCAGAGCTTCGGTATACTGTAGCGGCAACAGGTCAGCAATGCGACTGTTTTGCGAGGTCTCGCTGGCATCAAAGCCGTCGATCTCGACCCCAAACTGTCGAGCAGCCTTCGCGCATTTTTTCTTTTGCTCCAAGGTCATGAACCGCGTCACCCACAACCCCAACTTGTTCAAATATTCTACATCCGGGTCTAAATTTTCGGGTTGCCAGCTAGGGCCTGTAAAGCAGTGCCCATGATCAATGATCCAATACTCATTGTCCCCGCCAAATAGAAAATTTCCGGTATTCCTATCGACATTGGCTACCCAAGAGTCAAAAGCGTACAGCTGACCGAGGTCGTTCCACTTGGCTATTTCAGAAACCAGAGCGCTCTTGCCCGAGTCATCAGAGCCTTTCCATCGGTAGGTCATATTCGGAACTTTCACATCGACGCTCACGAATGCCAAATGGGAGCCATCTTGTAGCTGCGGCGCTTTATTGATCGGAAGGACGCCCGGACGAACTAATCCAAGGTAGCAGTCTGGGATTGGCAAATTGGCTTCCCGAGCCAAACAAAATACGATCAATTCGTTGCAGAGTTGAATTAAATTGAGGTCCTTTATGACGGCTAGACGTTCTTCTCCGTCATCGGTGAGAACCGGACCGCGGAATGTGTCGTTCACATTGCCGTCTTTAAATCCCTCAGCCCCAACTAAAACCGAGGCAAGTCGAACTTCAGACATGGAAATCCTTAACAAATGTCGGTTACTTGCCTTGATACACACGCAATACGAGCGTGAGCAAGAGGTTAGCCGCCAGTAGCAACTACTACGCGGGTGCGCGCCCGAGATATTGGATCGCGACTTCTTGGCAGGCCTTAGCCATAGCCTTTGCTACCGTGCGCAAGTTCCTCTGCGTCACGATTGCGCGCATGCGCGGACCATTCGCGGTCGATTGTACCACGCCATGCTCAAAGAGCAGAAATCTTCGGCTCTCATCCTCGAACGTTATCGGTTTCAGCAATGGCTGCAACTGACTGAAGAACAGGATCGTTTCGCTGGGTTTATCAGGGTCGTCTGAAAAGAGCTTCCATAGGTCGTTCTCATCGACTTTGCCGTCATACTCGATGTGGGTCACGGCGCTCTTGGGTTCCCGACAGTTACACTCGTGAGGCGCAAGGGCTGGACCCGGCCAGCAAACTCGCTGCGATACGCCTCGAAGGCCTGTCTCACTCGCTCTACAACGGTATCCCGAGTTGGGCGAGGCTCCGGCGGTGTTTCCTTGCGCCGACGTTTGACCGTCACATAGACAAATTCTTCATCCGCGTGCGTATCGGAAATGTCCCATCCCTTGCCCAAGGACTTGTTCACGAACTTCGACGCGGCGTCGATCTCGTGTTCTTTCTTGGATTTGTCCGCGGCATCGAATTTCTGCCGTTCCGCCGCTAACAGGGCATGGCAGGTCGGCACCAAGACCTCGTCAATTTCTCCGGTGTCGTGGAAGTGCTGAGCAGCTTCCTTAACCGTTTTCTCGTGCTCCTCAGCGGAGGCTATATCGTCCTCCAGCTCGGCAACACGAGCCTTTAGCCGCGCCAGTTGTTCAAGTGCCTTGTTGTAGTCGTTCTTGGCCTTCTGGGTCGCGTCGTTTGCCTCGCGCTTGGTTGCTGCGAACAGGTCGTCCAAGTCGAGGTTGGGCACCCCCTCAATGAGGCGCTTCAACTGATCGGTCGGGCTGCTGCCGTCCGGGTGATACAGGAAACCGTCGCGCAACTCAGCCATCCCACACCTCTAGGTCTGGAACATCGGAACCGAGAGTACGCTCGATAAGGAGGCCACGTCCTCCTGCGTGATGAAAGCAGACGGGGCTGCACTGGAAGTCGATTTGGGTGGCAACCTTGACCATCTGGGCAAAGGCTCGCCGCTCGAAGCGCATTGCTCTTGTTGCGTTGGTGTCGAAGTCGACAAGGTAATCGCTCGTAAAGCGCTTCGTCTTCCTGTCGAAGATGCGGGCGATCATGCCACGAGGCGATATGTAGACGTCTTTGTGCAACTTGTTCGTTGAAAGGGTGCGACGGAAGTCCTCACGGGTCTGGGCGCTGACGGCCTTTCCGCTGTGGAAATTCCAGTAGTTGTCTAATGTCGCTGCACGTGCTTCAGAGATTCTTGGAGCGTCACCGCACCGGAAATGCTGTCGCCAATCGACAAGCAGCTCTTGTCCATTGCTCCACATGAACAGTTGTGCTTCGCCAGCCAGCAAAAGAGCGTCTGGCGGCTCGCCAAAGGCTTCAAGTGTTCTGAATGCAGCCGGGCTAAACTTGAGACCGGGCAGGTCATTCTCACCGATCTCAAACTCCAGAATCAAACTGTTGGTGACGACGTGGAGCTTGCCGGCGATGAGATGCACCCATGTCTCGACGGGGTCGCCTGATCGCTTAACGAAAGGTGCAAGGAAGACCAGTCCATCGACAAAGTCCGGCGGCAAAGCAAACCTGTCACCCTCCACCGGGTCGGTGGAAAGTGGCTGGCTGTAGGGCCGTGTATTCGTGAACGTCTGCAACATCGGTGTCGAAAAGGCCTTGGACTTCAGTCAGTAAGCGTCAACGAGAGGATGTAGTCAACCTCCCGCCCGGACTCCGGGCCTGCTGTTACGGCTATAAATTTAGGAACGAGTGATTTTTGCCGGATTGCGCTTTGTCCGCAGGTCGTTTAAACGCACGATCAGCGCTCGGTGGCGCACCAGAGGTCAATTGCATGACAATTGCATGATGGTGGAAGTCGAGTTCGTCAAAACCACGAAAACACACATGTTTTCAACGGTTTGCCCCTATAGCTCAGCTGGTAGAGCAACTGATTTGTAATCAGTAGGTCCGCGGTTCGAGTCCGTGTGGGGGCACCACAAATCATTGAAATTACTGAATACTTTAAGTATTCAGTTGTATGCGTCCGAGCGTCCGAGTTTGTCCGAATTCGGACGGGCAGTTTCTATGCCAAATGATGCTGCCAGCAATATTTTTCTGAAGTACTGCTTGGTCACGGGGCGTGACCTGCGTATATGATTATTTCCAATTGGATCACTCTGAAGTGACAGGTGATCCGGCTCGGGAGGCCGCATCATGAAACACGAACTGATTGGAGTAGGCCTCTACACTCCCAGCGAAGCGGGGCGCCTGACCGGCACGGCCTCTGGGAAGATCAGTCGCTGGCTGAAGGGGCACGATGCGAACGGGAAGCACTACGATCCGTTGTGGCAAGGTGACATTCCAACCGACGATGGGCCCGTGCTGCTAAGCTTCCGGGATCTGATGGAGACCAGGGTGGTGAATGCTTTCATAACCATGGGGGTTTCACCGGTTCGGATGCGGGCGGCGCTCAACTTGGCGCGCGAGGTCATCGGCGCCAGTCATCCTTTCTCCACAAATCGTTTCAGGACCGATGGTCGCGAGATCTTCCTTCACGTGATCGAAGACGACGAAAACGGCGAGCAGCGAGAGCACCTCCTCAATCTATTTCGCCGCCAATATTCGTTCCGGGAAGTTCTGGATCCGGTGTTGAGAACCGTTGAGTTCGACGATGGCGGAAACCCCTTGCTGTGGTGGCCCCGGGGAAGGCGGACGAACATCGTTCTGGACCCGCGCAGATCATTTGGGGCCCCCATCGAAGCGACGACGAGCGTGCCTACAGAGGTTCTTGCTGAGTACGCGGCGCACCAAGGCGAGGCGGAAACCGCCATTGCCTATGACGTTCCACTGGAAGCCGTTCGACGGGCCGTGGAGTTCGAGCAGATCCTCAAGGGGCCGATGGCTGCTTGAAGGTTTTCTTCGATAACTGCACCTCGCCGGTGCTGGCGTCTACTCTGAACGGGTATCTGTGCCACTACGATCATGAAGCCCTGCATATCAAGGATGTGCAAGGCCTGCCTGCCGGGCGGCACTCGACGGATGAAGACTGGATCAAGTTTCTGAGCGCGAGCCCTGAGGCCTGGATCTTCATTTCGGCAGATCGACGCATCCTAAAAAACAGAGGAGAACGCGCCGCGCTGCGTTCGGCCGGTCTTCACGGCTTTATCCTGGCAAAGGGCTTTCAGAAGCAGACGTCGGCAAAGAATGCCGGTTCCCTGGTTCAGCGCTGGCCGGATATCGAGAACTTAGTTTCCTTGATGTCACCGCCTGTGATCTTTGAAATTCCCGTTAGCGGAAAGATTAAATCCTTACCGTTTTAGGTGTGTTCTGCCGATGCAGCTATCGGGATCGTCGAAAGAAAGTGAGCTATTACGAAATGAGGCTGACACTACCAACTGCGAAGTGCGAAATTTATGTTGATGGCTTTTCCGGTCAAGATTTGTTGGGGCGCGCCGAGACAGGTAAACAGCTTACCGCTTTGGTGGATCGGCTGGAAGATCCAGTTGTCATCGCACTAGATGGCCCTTGGGGAAGTGGTAAATCATACTTCTTGCAGCGATGGGCAGGGGCGCATCATAATGAGTTCTCTGGCAATTCAACGGTCATATACCTGGACGCGTTCAAGAACGATTATCTGGATGATCCGCTCATCGCACTCACCGCTGCGATAGCTGATCGATTTGAGAAAGCTGAAGAGGCCGGCCGGGGCAGGTCTTGGGAAAGGGCCAAGCGAGCCGCTGTGTCGCTCTCGCGGCCAGCTTTTCGGATTGGCTTGGCCATGGGGACCGCAGGTTTAAGTGAAGTTGTTGGCCCCGCCCTTGATGCGGCTCTGAAAGCCGCCGGTGAAGACATCGAGCAGCGAGCGGAAGATGCTTTCTGGGCAGCCGAGCAGAGCCGCCGGGCGGCGATGGAGCAATTCAGAGGGGCCTTGGATGCCATAACCGCCGGTGGGGAGGGGGAAGATGAGGGGTCTCCAATTGTAATCGTTGTTGATGAACTGGATCGCTGCCGGCCTGATTATGCTCTTGCGATGCTGGAAGTAGCGAAGCATTTTTTTTCGGTGCCCCGAGTGCATTTTGTCTTGGGTGTCAACATGAACGCACTCCAGCACATTGTCAGGGCGCGTTATGGAGTGAGCGTTGATGCGGCGGAATACCTCAAGCGGTTCGTATCTATTGTCCTCAATCTCCCAGAAAGTTCTGATCAATATGGTCGCACTGTAGCTTCTTATACATACTTTGAAGCGGTTGCGGCTCGAATGGAGATACCCCATTCTATCTCTAAGACGCTTCTTGGTCCGCACGTGAAACTTTTGGCGAAATCCGGAAACTTATCGTTGAGAGATGTTGAGCGGCTTTTGTCGCATGCGGTTTTAGTGCCGGATTTTGAATCATTGATACGTTATCGTTCCGGCTACCAAGTGGTAGTGGCTTCATGCTTGATCTTAAAGGCGTTGCGGCCAGAATTGTACGATGCCGCAATTAAGAACAGTATTGCCATTGAACAGATCGACGATTTTTATGGCATCACAGCAGAAATGATTGGTGCGGATCAAGCCTCGAGACGCAGCGGCAAGTTTTCTCAAGATGCTATGATGATCAACAAGTGCTGGAGCTTTATTATATCCGGCGGAGAAAGCGAGAAAAGCGACGAGAAAAGGGAGCTGCTGTCAAGAATGTTTGATGAATTTGGTGATGTTCATTTACCGAGTTTTGTTCGGTCAATCGGGGAGAGCCACTTCTCGAATTTTAGATTAATCGGATGAGCGTCGCTGGGCCTTTGTTAGGGCTTAGAGTACCTTTATTTTCGCCACATCCAAAGTTGCAGAAATGGCTGAGGGGGGTGGCTCTGTATGGGGGAGGCTAATAGAAGAAGCGCGAGTAGGGCCGAAATTCTAAAGTCGGCAAAGAGGTGCGTTTATTGCAGCTCTACTTCCGCGACCACAATTGAACATATGCCGCCACGCGGCATGTTTGAAGGGAAGGACCGCCCGAGCGGATGGGAGTTCGCTTGCTGTGATCGCTGCAATGAAGGTTCTCGGGGCTCTGATGCCGTCGCTCAGCTTTTTGCCTTGATTGAGCCCATATCGGTGAGCGGATGGAAGGGTGATCAAATATCTAGGGCAATGGCCGCAGTTAGAAAGCAAGCACCGAAAGTGCTCTCGGAGTTGAGTCCGCTGGGCAAGTCTCGGCCAGTGCTCTTGAACCGGAAAGGTTTGCTGCATGAAGCGGTCGAACTGAAAGCGGACGGTCCAGCAACAAAAGCTCACCTCGATGTATTTGCTGCAAAGATGGCCATGGCAACTTTTGCGACATACATCGGTCGACCGATGAACATGGATGGGATCATCTACACACAGTGGTTTCTCAATCGTGGAATGGGCCAAGATGCCTATCACGCCTCATTGTCGATCATGCCGAGTTTTGATGAACTCCGGCAAGGAAGGAAGACCTCTGGAAAGCAATTCCACCTTCATTACAACACTGATTTAAGTAGCTTAATTGTGGGCCTTATTTCTTTTCATGGATGTCTTACCGTCATGCTTGTTGCTTCCGATGGAGATGAGTTTAGGCCAACTCTCGATAATATGTTGCAAAGGATGATTGGTCCTCACAGACCGGGCTCTCAACTTACGGAGCCAGGGTTGCCAAACCTAGAATTCCTTCGATCCTAGATTGGGTGATACCGTTATTTGAAATGCAGGATCTCATCTAAAGCGCTGCGCCAGCGAGCACAGTACCCCGGGTTCAATCAGGTTCCGATCATAAGGCAGGCTGAGGGTGGGTACGTCGGCCATCTTCTCGGATCAATCCATGTCGTTCAGCCCGTCAAACTAAGGGGCTGTTCCGGCAGGGATTGCACATGCGGTTGCCCGGTCCGTCGCTGAGGAACTGGCCGCCGCAGCACAGGCAGTTCCGGGTCTTCTGGCGGCGCTGGCGTTCCAGGCGGGTGGCGGCGCTGTGGGCGGTGTATTCGCAGGAATAGCCGCGGGTGAGCTGGCGGGGACCTTCGAATACGGCCCAGCCGTCACGGGATCCCCGGACGGCGAGGGGCACTGCTTGGGTCATGGCTTTTCCTTTCCATCATGGGGCCGGCGGATCGCGCCGATCGCGCGGCTGGCCGTCTCGAAACTTGCCGGCATGTAGGTATCCATCAGCTGCGCGTTCTGCGCGGCCGTGTTGCCTAGGACATCGCCCACGTCATCCTTCGTGGCGCCGCCCTGGCGCGCCCAGACGCTGCCGGTGCGGCGCAGGTCGCGGTACTGGATGGTGGCGCAGCTGGGCAGGTCCTCGGCCGCGCGGTTGCGCAGGCGCTGCCAGTCCTTCTGGAACTCGTCCAGGGTCCAGAGACCATTGCGGCCCGGCAGCAGGGGAATGTCCATGTCGCCTGCTGCCTCGGCTTGGGCCACGCGGCGCAGGACCAGGGGCAGGTTCTCGGGGTGAACGGGCAGGGCGCCTTCCGTCTTTCGCTTGGAGCGGGTGAAGATCCAGACCCAGTTGGTGCGCTCGACGATTTCGTCGCCGTCGATCGTGCGCGTGACAATGCGCCGGAAGGCGCTGACCCGGGCGGCGAGCACATCGGTCTGTCGCTGTCCCTGGAACAGAGACAGGCGCATTGCGTCGGCCGTGGCGCGGGCGCGGTCATCGCCCAGAGCCTCGGCCGCCGCTTCCAGGGCGGCCAGCTCGGCCCCCGAGACGATGCGCCGGCGTGGCTCCGGCACGGCGATGCCCAGCTTGCTGCAGGGGTTCGAGTTCTGCGGCCGCCATTCGATCCGCTCGGCATAGGCCATGAGGATCGACATCATGGCGATCACGCGTTTGGCTTGGGTGGCGCCGCGTTCGCGCTGCAAGGTCTTGGCCCAGCGATACATCACGCCATGGGTGATATCGGTGGCCAGCTCGTCTGCCCACTTGTCCTCGATGATCTGCAGCCAGCCGCGGTAGCTGCGCTGTGTGGCAGGTTCGCGATCGGGCAGCTCGTCCCGGCGGTAGTCGCCGATCAGCGCGCCGATGGTGCGCCCGCCGCGCCGGATCTGGTCCGCATCCTCCGGTGCCTTGCCGGCCTTGAGGGCCTGGCGGGCGCGGTTGGCCAGGCGGCGCGCCTGGGTGATGGTCCATCCCGGGCGCTCGGCATCGAGCTCGATCGAGCTGATCCCCAGATCGCGCTGCTGGGTGCTGGGTTCCCACCAGACGCGCCAGGTCCCGTCCGCGCGCTGGCGTTGGCGCAGCCCCGTCACCTTGTCCGCGATCGGCTTACGGATCCGGCTCATTGGTGGGCCTTCCAGGCGTCGGCCTTCTTGCGCACCTGGGCAATCCAGTTGCGGCAGGCAGCGGCAAACCCGGAGGCACCGGACGCGCGGAACCCGAGCAGGGAGATGTAGACATCGGAATAGCCCTCCGAGATCCGGGCGGGATTGTCCTGTCGCGTGGTCAATTCCCGGGAAAGCACGGTCACGGCCTCTCGATAGCGCCGATGACTTGCGGCCCAGTCGGAGCCTTCGATTGCGGGAAGGGTGTCCAGCATCGCGGCCAGCTCGTCAGCGGCGCTGAGAACACGGCTGCGATGGGCGGCATCGGAAAAGTCGGTCATGCGCTTCCTGCCTTCTGCATGAGGTGATCGAGGCGTGTGCGCGGCGGTGGCGCCGGCCGCTCCTCTTCGACAAGGCCCTGGCGATCGAGCCAGGCCAGAACGGCGCTGCGGCGCCAGAGCATGGGGCTGAGCGAATGGGGCATCGGCGGCGGGAAATCGTGGTCCCGTTCCAGCCAGTCCCGTTTGACTAGGAAGGAGGCGCGGCCGGACAGTTCCAGCAGTGACGCGACCTCTTCGGAGGTGATGAACAGCGTCCGGTGCATGGGGTCTCCTTTCAGGCGGGGCTCGGGATTGTCTCGATGACCTGCGCCACGGCCCCGGTCACCGGCAGCAGCACGGCGCGCGAGGCGACGCGGGCAAAGGTCATGTTCGTGCGGGTCGCGCCGGGCAGGGCGGCCAGGGCATCGGCCCAGCGGTCCGCCCAGGGCGTGGTTTCGAAATGCTGTGCCAGGAAGGCGACGGACCGGCCGGAAGCGATGCAGAGCATGCCTTCTTCCGGCCGGATCCGGAGGCCGCCATAGGCGAGCTGGCGGTTGGCGGCCTTCTGGTCCGCGCCCACTTCCCCCAAAGCGGTGCGGATCCAGTCGGCGACGCGGCACGGCCTGTCTCCATCCGAGAAGTAAGGCCGCGCCAGCAGGTGCGCGAGGCAGTCCATGCCGGTCTCGATCGAGCAGTAGCCATCGGTCACGTCGATCCCTTCCAGCTTCTGCCCGGGGCGCAGGCTGCGGCGCGCCATGCGCAGCGCTTCGTCACGGTTGGACGCGGGGATCGTGTATTGACGGCATACGGTCTCCGTCACGGTCGCGCGGTAGTGGCGCAAACCGTCGATATCGGCATGAGATGTCATGGTGTTACCTAGTCTGAAAAGCGATCTGCCAGAGCTTGGCCGAAACGGGCCAGAGCCTGCCGGTCGTCCTGACCGAGCTCCGTGGCGTAGTCGCAGAACTCGTCGAAGTTCATGGAGGGCGGCGAGACCAGGTCCGCGATCTTTGCCAGCACGTAGGGGGTCTGTTCCATCTTATCGACAAGCTCCGACACGATTTCATCGCGCAGGACGCCCGTATGGAAATGATAATCGCTCATGGGAACCTTGGGGGGTATCCCCGCGCGCGCCCGGCGCGGGGGTGTTGGGACAACAGGCCGGCAGGATTGGGATGTCTACCGGGGGCGCCCCGACGGGAACGTCAGGCCGCGCCAGGCGCGGGCTTGTCTGTCGATACCTGGGGGCGGTGGTCTTCGAGGAAGATCACCTTCGGGTCGAGCTGCCCGATTTCGATCCGATAGGCGGTGCGCCACTGGATCAGCTCGTCGAACAGCGGGCCGATGGCCGCCAGCAGGGCCTCTGCCTCTGCCCGCGAGGGGATTTCGCCGCGATGGGCCGCATAGGCGCAGTCGCGCAGGGTGCAGAGCTGCGGATCCCCGATGGGGCCCGGCTGCGCGAGGGGTATTCCGTCGTGATGTGCCACGAGAGCCTCCTGAGCATGTTTCTGCCCTTGAGTTAGGAGACGTGACCCGTGACTGTCAACTAAAAAAGTTAGGAAATGTAAAAGTAATCCTCGGATATGTAACTCAACATCCGCACGTAATAGCTGTTTAGCTTCCTGCTGTGAAATTCTCGAATGGTGTAGTTGAATACGGATGCCACCCCTCCGCCAAGCACCATTGAGACCAGTATCAGCATATCTTCGCCGGTCCGGAATTCGGATGCGAGAAGGAGATACGCCCCGATGGTTCCCAGTATAAAGGTGCAAATTGTAGCGAGCATTGCCGCTTCGCCGCTGGCTATTCGGATCTCCCTTCGGATCGCCGCTTGAGCGCGAAGGAAGCGGTCATAGTCTTTCTTCTCACTTGCATCCTAGAGCATTCGGCTTGCGTATTCCAGATCCCTAATCCGCGTTGCGCTCACCCATGCCCCACCTAACTTCGCCATGACGCAATGACCTTTGCTCTGATGACCACATTCACAAAGTCCACGATATGTATCCTCTGGTCGAGATTGGGTCCGGCTGCGGGTACGAGGGCGGGCGGATCATACTTTCGCAGTATCGTGGTCTTGCCCTTATTGCCCCAGTTTGCGACGTCGGCGACTACAATGTCTCCCGGTTTGCAGAGTTCGGACAGGCCTCGATCTGCAAGGATGATGTCGCCAGGCATATAGCCGCACATTGAGACCGCGTAGCTGTTGACCTCCCACATTTCAGAGTTCTCGTTGAGGCCAAGCGCGCCAGCTACCTCTGTGGCCTTCCTGTGAGTTGTGTTTCCCTGGTGAAGCGCCAGAAGTTCGCTCTGGTCGCTGCGAACCAAGAGGCGATGCGCGTTCTCCTCGCTGAGAGCGCCAGGTGGTCGCGTCCTACGCGCAGTGGTGGGAGTGTCTGCCTGAATGGGCATGCTTTCCTTGGGGGGCTGTGATTGCAGGACCACCCCTGCACGTGTCAGCACCTCGTCGATCGGCACTTCTAGGGCATCGGAGAAAGCTTGCGCCCACTCCAGCGTCATTTTCTGACGCCCGTTATAGATGTGGGATACATTTGAGCGCGACTTTCCAAGGCGACCGGCAATCGCATCGGCCGTTACGCCGACCTTCTTTTGTTGGGCTTTAAACCATTTGTCATCCATCGCGAGAGAGGTAAGCACCCGTTACTAGTAACGCGAGGTAGAAAAACTAAAAAAGTGAGTGACAGGGGCTTTCCGCTCAAGCTATATCTCGTGTCATGACCAGTCACCTCACACCACTTGCGGTATGCGAACGCATGATCGGCCCTATCGAGCTGATTTCCGTGCTTTGCGGGTATTCCGAAAAGGCCGCGTATCGCTGGCGTCACCCGTCGAACACGCGGGCCGGCGGCGATTTCCCGTCACTGCGGGATCTTCGCCGGCTGCATGCCCATGTCCGCGCCCATGACCTGCCTCTGAAGCCGGAATGGCTGATCTGGGGCGCCTTCGAGGACGAGGTGGAGGCGGCAATCCGCGCCCATCCCTGTCCCCTGCCGCTTGTGGCCCGGCTCCGCCCGGAGGTGGCCGCGCAATGATGTTCCCCCCGTCCCACAGCCTGTTGCCTTGCCGGACTGCCTCGATGGACGGGCACCTGGGGCCGGTGCGCGAAAGGCGCGCCGGTCCCCCTTTCTCTTCCTGTTCCGGAGGGCGTGCGGGCAGCGCGTGCTTCGGGCGCGGGCGCTGCCTCATCCTCCTCCCGAGGCTGGCGCCCGCGCATGTTTTCGGATCGGCCGCTTCGAGCAGACACCCCACGGGTGGAAGCGGTCGCGAGCGGCGGGGCAGGGTTGCCGGGCAGCCATCCCGCCTCGCCGCGACAAGGGGGCGGGCATGAGTGTGGCAAAGCTCAAGGTCCTGGCCTGGGTGGCCGGGATGCAGGCGCGGACCAGCACGCTGCTGGAAAGCAGCCTGCGCAGCCAGCTTGAGGATCGCATTGCCGCTCTGCCTCAGGGCGATGCGCTGCGCCAGCTGGTCGAGGCCTTTCTGTCGGCAATGGACGCCGCGGCGCGGGATCCCGGCGCGCGGATCGCGGCGGGCGAAGCGCTGGTCGGCGGTGTTCGTCATCTCGCCCTGGCCGAGGCCGGGGACAATATCAGGAGGATTTCCGGTGAATGACCGCATGAGCCTGCAAGACCAGATCGCGATCAATGCCGCCATGGCGCTGGTGTTGACCGTCGTTGCCGATCCGGCCCGTGAGAAGATGCACCTGGCCATCCTGCGCGAGGCGGCATCGCAGATGGTCGATGGCCGCCCGCGGTTCGAACCGTTCCTCGATGCGGCGCGCGCCATGGTGGGTGCCGCCCAGGTCCGGCCTGGCGGATCCGGCGCCGACTGGACCCGCGCCACCTGGCAAATGAAGGACGCGCTGCGCGCTATCGTGGAATGGCGTCTGGGTGAAGCACAGGAGAAGGCGGATGCGCGCCGGGCGGTTGCGGCGTGACCGGCGTGGATACTCTGATGCAGCGCCTCGTCCAGGAAGAGCAGCTGGCCCGGCGCCGTCTTCGCGCGGCGCATCTGGTCGAGACGCTGGCCGGCGCGATCGCGGTGCTGGACGTGCCGGTCAGCCTGGAGCGCCGGGGCGGAGCCATGGTGTTAACCTTGGACTTTTGGAATCCTTCGGATCCATGCGCAGACGCCGGTGGGCAGGACATCGCGCTTGCTGCGCAGCCGATCGAGATGGCCGGTTCGGATCCCTTCAAAGCGGCCACGCCAATCGCACAGGCCCAGGCTTCAGCTGTCGATGAAGATCCTGCACCGGAAGCGGGCACGGATGACGTTGAGGTCGAACCGGAGAGCGCAAATGCAGCAGCGGACAGCGCGCCAGTCCCGGGGCCCTTGGCGTTGCCGGAAAGCGCCCCGGTCATCCTCAAAGTCGTACAGGCCCACTTGAACGCGCTTGGATACATCAGCCCCTGGTGCCCGCAAACGGATCACCAGCTGATCGCGCGTTTGACCGACGGCTTGAAGCTGCCCGCCGTCGCACAGGAGCTGGGCATCCCGGTCGATGACTGCCGCAAGAGGTTCTCCGCGCTTTGCCCGCAAACCGATTGGGATGCGCAGCTGCGCCTTCTGCGGGTCTTGGGCTGCCGGGCCGGGCTGAAACAGCCCGTCTCGGACGAGGCCTGATGCCATGTCCGCAGCCATGCGCCAGACCTACTCCCTGGACGAGATCAAGCACATGCTGATCGCGCGGCTCGAGGACGTGGTGGCGCGCTATGCGCCGCCTGCCCATGGCAGCTACCGGGCGCATGGCAAGTTCTTCACCCTGAACCCCGGCCGGGCCGACCGTCACGTGGGCAGTTTCTGCGTGACGATGCAGGGGGCCAGCCGGGGGCGATGGAACGACTATGCCGTCGGCGATGTGCCGGGCCAGGGATTTGGCGACGTGCTGGACCTGATTGCGCTGTCGCTTGGCTGTTCCACCACCGATGCGATCCGTGAGGCGCGGGGTTTTCTGGGCTTGCAGACCGCCAGTGCCGAGGACGTGGCGCGGCATCGGGCGGCGGCAGAGAGATCCCGTCGCCTGCAGGCAGAGGCAGCTGCCAAGGAAAAGGCCGCACGGGCGAACCGTGCGAAGGCGGCGCGCGCGATCTGGCATTCCGGCCAGGCCCGCCTGCGCGACACGCCGGTGGACCACTACCTGCGCGGCCGCAGCATCGACCTGTCCCGCCTGGGGCGCCAGCCCGGCGTCCTGCGGTACGTACCGGACTGCCGGTATCAGCATATGGATCGGGAGAGCGGCGAGATCATCGAAGGGCGACATCCGGCGATGGTCGCGGCCGTCACCGATCGGCAGGGCCGGACCGTGGCTTGCCATCGCACCTACCTCGGCATCGGTCCCGATGGCTGGGGCAAGGCGGCAGTGCCGCAGGCCAAGAAGGTGCTGGGCGATTATGCCGGTGCCTATGTGCCGCTCTGGAAGGGCATGGGGCCACGCGGAGGGAAGCCGCCCGCACTGCACGAGGCAGAGCCGGGCCAGCACGTCTTCATCGCGGAAGGCATCGAGGATGCCCTGTCGGCCGTGCTGTTGCTGGACGGCTTGCCGCGGGTGATCGCGGCGATTTCGCTCTCCAACCTCGGCCAGGTCGCGCTGCCGCCAACCGTGTCCCGCGTCACGCTGATTGCGGACCAGGACGAGGGCGAGCAGGCCCGCGCTGCACTTGATCTGGCAATTGCCCAGCACCGCCGCGCCGGGCGCGAGGTGCGCCTATGGCGCAATGAGTGGGGCGGCAAGGATCTGAACGATGCGCTTCGGATGCTAAAGGCAAAGGAGGAAGGGTCATGATGCGACTGTCCGATCAGCGGTTCGAAACCGGCGACGAATGGGTGGCGGCCTTGCCTGGTCGGTTGCGGACCGCAGCGGCACTGACCTCCGAGGGAAAATCGATCCGCATTGATGTTCTGATGAGCCCCGAGATGGCCCGGCAGGCGGCGCGACAGCTGGATCTTCTGGCGCGGTCGCGGCCCGAGCTTGGCGAGGTGCCCATCTGCCTGCCGCAAGCCGAACCATTTTCGCGAAGGGCGCTCGGCAGTGTCCTGATCGTCTGGACCATGATCCTGGCGGCCATCGCGATCCTGGTCGCGGTCATCTAGGCGACCCGACCGAATGCAAGCCGGTGCGCAAGACACCGGGGAAACTCAAGATCCGAAAGGCATGGCTGTGACGACAGAACCGGGGGACATGAGTTGGCTTGAAGAGCCTGCCCGCACGACCTACAGGCCGGACGCCCGGCCGTCGGAAGCAGATCTGCGCGCTGGCCTGGCAGAGGCCCCCGAGGCACCAGGCCGTGCTTTCGAGGAGAGCACAGGACATGGTGAACACCGGGACGCTGGCAAGAGCCAGGGCGCAGCTGGAGAGGATCGCGGATCGTCGGCGGCTGGTGACGGCGCTGGCGGTGGCGGCAGCGGCAGGCCGCGTGGCGAGATCTGGGAAGATTGCCCGGTCGTCCCGTTGGGGGTCCACGGCGATCTGTCGTACTATCTCGACACCAAAGGGCAGCTGAGATCGGTCGACAACCATTCGCTGGACAAGATCCGGCATATCTTCGGCGGCCGCATCGGCCTGCTTTCGGCCAAGTATCCGAGCTATTACAAGAACGGTGATCCCAAACCCGGGGCCTTTGACCAGGCGAAGGCCGCCACGGCGATGGTTGCCGCCAGTACCGAACGCGGCGTCTGGTCCCCGGTCGGCAAGGTGCGCGGCGCCGGTGCCTGGCTGGACGAGGACGGCCGCCTGATCTTTCACGCGGGCGACGAGGTCATGATCGAGGGGCGCTGGCGTTCGCCAGGCGTGTACGGCGGGCATGTCTATCCCGCCTCGGATCCCGTTCCCCGCCCGGCCAAGGAGATCTCGGCCGAGGCTGCAGCCGAGATCCTCACCACGCTGGAAAGCTGGAACTGGGCGCGTCCGGATATCGATCCGATGCTGACCCTTGGCGTCATATGTGCGCAGCAGATCGGTGGCGCGCTGGATTGGCGGCCGGTGACATGGGTCACCGGCGACCAGGCGACCGGCAAGTCGACGCTGCAACGGCTTTTGCGCTATCTGCACGGGGGCAGCAGCGGGTTGCTGCAAGCCTCTGACGCGACCGAGGCGGGCATCCGTTCGGTCATCGGCTACTCCTCGATGCCTGTCGCCCTGGACGAGCTGGAGCCGGACGACGATCCGAAGAAGGGCAAGGCGGGCGCGATCATCCGCCTGGCCCGGATCGCCGCAAGCGGCGACCAGATCCTGCGGGGATCCACCGATCAGAAGGGCTACCAGGGCAATGCTTACAGCTGCTTCCTGTTCAGCTCCATCCTGGTGCCCCCGCTCCCCCCGCAGGACCGATCACGTCTGATCCTGCTGGACCTCAATCGCCTGTCACCGGATGCGCCGAAGCCCAAGGATGATCCTCGGCGCCTGAAGGCCCTGGGCGCCACGCTGCGCGCCAGCATCATCGGGAGGTGGGACAGCTGGGCCGAGAGGCTGGACCTCTGGCGCGGCAGCTTGGCTGCCCAGGGCCATGGCGGCCGGCAGGCAGACAACTACGGCACCGTCCTGGCGCTGGCCGATATGGCCCTGCACGAGGCGCTGCCGCCCGACGAACTGATGTCGAGCTGGGCGCGCAAGCTGGACGTGCACCTGAGTGCCGAGAGCGTGGACGTGGGCAGCAATGCCGAGGACATGCTGGTCCATCTCCTGTCACAGCCTCTCGACGTCTGGAGGCGCGGCCAGAAGCTGAACGTTGCCAGCTGGATCGCCATGGCAGCGAAGCTCCCCCGCGCCCCCGAGGCGATCGAGGCCGCCACTGCCGAGAACGCCAACACCTACCTGGCGCAGTTCGGGCTGCGCGTGAAGGGCAGGGATGTGAACGCCGAGCTGTGCATTGCCAACAAGCCGCTGGCCGGGCTGCGCAGCCTCTTCGAGGGCACGCCCTGGGCTGAGGGCGTCTGGTCCCAGGCGGCGCGCCGGGTGACGGATGCAAAGAGCGCCAACATGACCTTCGCGCGCGTGCCGTCCCGCGGCTACGCGATCCCCTTCACCTCGATCCCCGGGTTGCTGAACGCGATGGATGAGACCGGCGGCGTGTCGCAGCGCCGCGAGGCCTCAGTTCCCCCGGACATGGAGGATTTCGTCTGATGTTGCAAAGCAATCGCAACCCAATGGAAACGCACAATCTTTTAAGCTCGACCCGGACCCGGTTTCAGGCCATCATTCGCCTGCGGTGGGACGCTCTGCGGACGGGTGCGGGGCTACGACGCTACGACGCTAAAATTTTAAGCGTCGTAGGGTTTGTCGTAGGGTTTTTTCCTTCTGTCGCAATGGGTTACTGCCCGCCTACGACGCTACGACACGAAAACGCTCTCCCCACGTATGTGCACACGCACATGCGTGTATGCGAGGGAAAGTGTGTGTCGTACCGTCGTAGCGTCGTAACTCTCTTCTATCTTTTTGATAAGAAAGAAGAAGTACCTACGACAAGCCTACGACACGGCCAAAATGGGCGTCGTAGCCTGCCGTTGATCTCCGCTAACCCTCTGTTCTTCAATAGAAAAGGGGGATTTTATGCCCAAGCCTGACAATCAATGGCAGCAGGAAGCCCTGCTGATGGCCGAGCGCATCGATCGGCAGCGCGACCGGGGCATGCAACTGGCGCTGTTGCCGGACGAGGTCGGTGAACCTGTGGCTGGCGAGGACCAGGCGCGGCAGGCCGGGCGTCCGAAGGGGGCCAAGAACAAGGTCAGCAGCCAGATGCGCGAATGGCTGGCCGCGCGCGGCATGCGGATGCCTGAGGATGTCCTGGTGGAGATCGCGGGGCTCAACTGCCGCGACGACGTGATCACCCTGGCCATGGCGCAGACCGAGCGGATCCTGTCCTGGGCCTTCGATGGTGCGCACATCGGTGACAAGGCTGCGCCGAAGGCCACCTCGGCCATGCGGCTCGATGTCTTCCGCCAGCAGTACACGATGATCCTGCGCGCAGCTGAGGCCATCCTGCCCTTCACGGCCCCGAAGGTGACGCCGGACGTGAACGTGCAGCAGAACACCACGTTCATCCTGCCGTCGGCGCCCTCGGCCCCGGCGGTTCCTGGTGCGGATGCCAGGGACGTGACGCCGCCGTCGCGCGGCCGGATGCGCCCCGCCGATGTGGTGCATGAAATCGAGCAAAATCAATGTCTTGGCGATGCGCATACCGAAAACTCGGACGCGGAAACTCGGACGGGCAAGCTAAGCAACGGAAAAGATGGGGGAAAATCCGATGCTGCAACTGATTGAAAATCAGCAGGAGCGCCCCCGCACCGCCGCGGTGTCCCGCCCTGGTGCAGGGCGCGCCCCTCGCCCGGCGCGCGCCCGCGCGACACCCCGGGGGGGCCTCCCCGCGCTTTGCCTCAGGCCCCTCTGTGTGACCCCATGCAGCATTTTGGCCCATCGGGAGGCCAGGGTATGAACGCGAAATCTGGAAACGGTCAACGGGGTCGGGGGGAAGCCTCTGACCTGGCCACCGCGGGGGGCAGGGGGTTCACGGCAGAGCAGATCGAAGCATTGCAGGGAAGCGATGCGAAAGAGGCGATTGCCAGCCTAGAGGGCGATTTCGCATCTGGCAATATGCCGGATCTGGACGTGGTGCAGTTTCCGGGACCGATCGCGGAGCGCTTCTTCTGGTCGAATGACGACGTGATTGCGATCCAGGGGCCTGTCGGTTCGGGCAAGACCACGACGCTGATGAAGTCCCGCGCCCGGCGGGCTGTGGAAATGCCGCGCTCGACCATTGACGGGGTGCGCCGCTACAAGGTGCTCTTCATCCGCGAGACCTACCGCCAGCTCTGGTCCACCACTATCCCCTCCTACCTGGAGACCTTTCCGAAGGACCTCGGCACCTGGTCCGGCGGGCGTGGGGATCCCGTGACGCATGTGATCCGCTTCGCCGACGCCTATGGCCCGATCGAGTTCACGGCCGAGTTCATGGCTTTCGGCGACGATATCGTCGCCAGCATGCGCGGGGTACAGACCACCGACATCGTGCTGAACGAGCTCGACACCATGCCGGTGGAGATCCTGACCGTCGGGATCGGGCGGATCGACCGTTATCCGGCCCGCAACCATTTCGAAGGTTTGCCGGATCACCTGCGCAGCTACGGGCAGATCGTTGGCGACATGAATGCGCCAGACGAGGACAACTGGGGCTTCCGGGTGTTCCACGACGCGGACGAGCGCCGGCGGATGGCCGAGCTGCTGTCTGCAGAGCTGCCGGAAGGCGCAAACCGGATCACGATCGAGTTCTGCAACCAACCGGGCTATGGTGAGCCGGGCTGCGAGAACCTGCAGAACCTGTCCTCCAGCTATTACCCACGCCAGATCGCGGCCATGCAGCTTGCGGGGCGCGGCGACATGGTCGACCGGCTGGTGCGCAACAGGATTGTCTACCTGCGCGCGGGCGATCCGGTCTTCCGGCGTGAGTTCAGTCCGCGCATCCATGTGTCCGATACACCGCTGAAGCCCATTCCAGGCCTGCCGCTGCGCATCGGCCTCGATCAGGGCTTCAAGGGGGCCGCGGTGATCGCCCAGATGACCGGCTTCTTCCGCTGGCGGATCCTCGGCGAGATGCATTTCCCGGATGAGCGTCTGATGGCCGCCGTTTTCGGGCAGCGCCTGGCGGACCTGCTGGAGCAGCGCTGGCCCGGTGCCCATGTCGAGGCCGGCTGGGGCGACATGGCGGGAGAACATGGCGCCAGCCAGGCCGCTACGGAAAACGCGACCTGGAACATGCTGGTCGGGAAGGCCTCTGGGATCACCATCCGGCCCCAGCGGCTGGGGACCAACCGTATCCAGCCGCGCCTGGAGGCGGTCCGCGCCGCTCTCGAAGCCCCGCTGGACGCGGGCGAGCCCGGGCTGCTGCTGGACCCCTCCTGCAAGTTCCTGCGCAGGGGCTTCGAGGCCCGATACGTCTGGACCGAGCGGGTCGATGCGAGCGGCGACAAGCGCAAGGTGCCCGACAAGAGCCTGACCGAAGCCAACGTGATGGATGGCCTGCAATATCTGCTGCTGTCCGAACATGCGGGCGATGGCAGCCCGCCCTATGCGAAGCGCCGCCCCGACAGGCACGAGGCCCGGCAGGGCGCTATCCGCGGGCCGCGCCGGGCGGGGGTGCGCGATGGTCTGAACCCGGGGTGGGACATCCTCGACCCCTATGCAGAAGGAGCAGGACGATGAATGGCATGTCGAAGCAACGGGCCGATGATCTGAAGCGGCTGGTGGGGATCCTTTCCGAATACCCGGTGGGCAGTGAGGACGTGGTGGGGCGTTTCGAGCGTGAGGAGGGCATGATCTTTTCCCGCCCGAAGGCCGGCGGGACATCGGCCAGGCTGCGGGGGATCACCGTCCGGGCGGCCTATGTCAGCCCCTTGAGCGGCAAGGTCGCAGCTCTGCAGCTCTGGGGGCAGAAGGCCCGCCGGGAGCTGCTTCAGGCGGGGCAGGCGGTCTGAACCATGATCCATGCACTGCCTTTCGACAATCAGGGCGCCATGGCCGTCTTCCGCTGGCTGGATGCCAACGACCGACGCGAGGCGGAAATCGTGCGCGGCGCGCCGCAGGATCACATCGACCTGTTCTGCGACTGGCGCGCGGTGCAATCCGTGGCCGCGCTGTCCTTCGTCCTGCGCACCGAACGGCGAACGCCCTTCGCGGTACTGGCGGTGGTGCCTACCGGACAGGCGGGGGTGGCCCAGGCGGCCATGCTGGCACGCTCCCATGAGGGCTATCGCCACTCCATGGCGCGCACCGCCGTGATGATCCGCCGCGGCCTGCCGGCCTGGGCGCAAAGCGTGGGCTTCAACCGCCTGGAGGCGCGCTGCTGGGCCGGCCATCCGACGGCGGCGCGCTTCCTGCGCGGCTGCGGCTTTCACCAGGAGACCGCCGTGCCGGGATACGGCGCGGATGGCACCGAGACCTTCCTTCAATTTGCGTGGACACAGGACAGGAGAGACCCCCATGTGCAAGGCACCTAGCGTCGACACCCGACCCGCTATCATCTCGGCAGGCACCGGCCAGGACAGCACCCAGAGTGCAGATCTGGAAGCCCGTCTGCGGCGGGCTCGCTCCGGGGCAGCGGCGAATATCCTCACCAGCCCGCTTGGGATCCCGGCGCGCAGCAAGCTGGGGGCGCCGCAATGAGACCCCAGACCGGATTTCCCCAGGACGATCGCGCGAAGGAAGCCGAGCGCCGCTGGTCGGAACTGAAGGAGGAGCGCACCAAGTTCGAGCCCGATTGGGACGAGATTGCGCGCCTCATCCGCCCGCAGCGCGGCGGCTTCCGGCTGGACACGCCGACCACGCGTCAGCTGAGCAAGTCGCTCAGCTCGGAAGGCGCGATCGCGCACGGGCATTTCGCGGCCGGGATCTATTCCGGGATCACCAACCCCGCGACGCGCTGGGGCGGGTTCACCACGCCGGATGAGGAGCTGAACCGCTGGGCACCATTTGCGGAATGGCTGGACGGGGCGGCGGCCAAGGTGCATCGCTCCTTCAGCCCCTCGATGTCGAGCTTCTACCCGGCAAGCTTCCAGCTTTACGGGGACCTCGCTGCCTTTGGGAACGGCGCAGGCTATGATCAGGTCGACCTGACCAACCGCAAGTTCATCGACGTGACATTCTCGCTGGGCGAGATCGTGGTGGCGGTGGATTTCCACGGCCGGGTCTGCGAGGCGGTGCGCAAGCTGCATCTGACCCCGCGCCAGGCGATCCGGGAATTCCGCGAGGACACGCCCGCGAAGATCCAGGACCAGGCCGCGCGGGGGGTGGTCGAGAAGAGCGTCTACTACTGGCACGTCCTACCGAACGAGGCGTTCGAGCCCTACAAGCTGGGCCCACGCGGCAAGCGCTGGCTGAGCCGCTGGATCTGTGCGGCCGATTACACGCTGATGCGCGAACGCGGCTACGAGGAAATGCCGGTCTACTACCCGCGCTGGGACGTGGACAGCGGCATGAGCTACGGCACCGGGCCGGGGTCGATCGCCCTGGCCTCGGCCCGCAAGCTGGATGTCATGGAGGCCGCCACCCTGCGCGCGGCGCAGCGGGCCGCCGATCCGACCAAGCTGGCGCCCGACCGCAATACCGTGCCGCTGGACGGCGTGTTCCGACCGGGCAGCACGGTCTATGGCGCGGTCTCGATGCAGGGGCACCGGCTGGTGCAGACCGAGGAGTTCAACGGCAATATCGGCCTGACGCTGGAAGAGAAGCGGGCGGCAGCCGAGGCGGTGGAGAACGCCTTCTACTACTCGGTCATGAGTCTGACCGGGCGCACCGGGATCTCGGACGCGGAGAACCGTGTCATCGAGGAGGCCCGGCTGCGCAACTGGGCTCCGCATGCCGACCGGATCATGGAGGAATACGCCGCGCGCAAGTATGAGCGCCGTTTCCGCATGCTGTACCGGGCGGGGCAGATCCCGCCCGTTCCTGAGGGTGTACCCGGCGGGGTGCCCCTGATGGTCAGCTACACCTCGGCGGCGGCGATGGCCCTGCGCGCCTCCGAGGCGCAGGCCGTGCGGTCCCTCGTCCTGGGGGATCTGCTGCCGCTGGCGCAGTTGAAGCCCGAGATCCTGGACCGCATCAGTGCGGATGACTACGCCGAGGTGTTGCACGAAGCCAGCACCGCCGTGCCGCAGCGTGTCCTGGTGCCGCGCGAGCAGGCAGCGCAGCTGCGCGAGGCAAGGGCGCAGGCCCAGCAGGCCCAGAGTGCCGTCCAGATGGCGGCCGAGGGCGGCGCCGGCATGAAGGAGCTGGCCCAGGGCATGCAGGCGATGCAGGGGGGTGGTGAAGGATGATCCTTGACCGTCTCGGGACGCTGCTTGCGCGCTTCGGCACCACGCTGGAGGGACGCCGGACCGCAGCGGAACATGCCCGGACCTGGCGCAGGGCGCGGGTGCATGTCCCGGAGATCGTGCCCGACCTGATTGCGCATGGCGGCCTGTTCATGGGGCAGGCCGTGACCATGGAGGGCGGGGTGCCGAGCCCCGCCCGGATGGATCCCTGCCAGCTGGCCTACGAGGCTGGCCGGCGGGACCTGGCGGTGCAGCTGCTGGCGGCCGCCGGACTGACGACAACCGATCTCAACGAACTCATGAGGGAGCAGGATTATGACCTTTGAATTGTGGAACCAATGGCGGTTTCGCCGCTTTCTGGAAACGGCTGGCGAAGGCGGCGCGGGTGGCGCCGGAGCCGGCGATGGCGGGGGCGGCGAAGGCGCGGGCGGCACGGGCGCAGGCGCAGGCCAGGACGGCCAGGGCGATGCTGGCGGCGATGGTGGCGCCGCGGCTGAAAAGCCCTGGTGGGAAGGCGCCGGCTTCGACGAGAAACAGCGCCAGCTTCTGACCGCCAAGGGGCTGACCGTGGATGATCCGGTCGCTGCCATGGCAAAGCTGACCACGCTTTACGGCCATGCCGAAAGCCGCCTCGGCAAGCCCGCCGACCAGCTGATGGATCGTCCCGGGAAGGACGGCGACGTGTCCGACTGGCTGCGCGCGAATGGTGATCTGTTCGGGATCCCCGAGAAGGCTGACGGCTATGACATCAAGCCCCCGGAAAGCTGGCCGAAGGACGCGAAATGGGACAGCGACCTTGAAGCCGCAGCCCGCACGAAAGGCCACGAGCTCGGCCTGAACGCGCGCCAGATGCAGGGCATGGTCGAGCTGTACGCCGGCGCGGTGGCGAAGCTGGACGCGGGCGCCAGCCAGGATCTGGAACAGGCCTCGGCCCAGTTGCAGTCCGAGCTGCAGGCGGACTGGGGCGACACGTACGGCGCCAAGGTGACGCTGGCACAGCAGGCGGCCCAGGCGGTGGCCGAAGCCGCTGGGCTGGACAGCGACGGCCTGCTGGCGATCGCGCAGGTCCTGAAGAAGGGCACGGGCGATGCGAACACGCTGCGTCTGTTCGCGGCCGTCGGCGAAATGATGGGCGAGGACAGCCTGCCGAACCTGTTGGGCAATGGCGCCGGTCTGTCCAGCACCCCCGCCGAAGCCCGTGCCGAGCTGGAGGCGATGATGGGCCCGGACAGCGAATATTCCAAGGCCGTTGCCGCCAAGCGCGGCGGCAAGCCCGGCGCGGATGCCGAGTTCAAGCGGCTGCATGAGCGGCGCCAGCACCTGGAGAAAATGGTCAGCGGAAGATAGCCAAACCGGCAGGTCCACGAAATGTGTAGTCTGATCTTTTTAGGTCAGGCTGCACGTGTCTCATGCCCAAGATTGCCTGGCCGTCTCGGGGGCACGCGTTGCAGAACAGGCGGCAGAGCAAGTGTTAACTATTCGCAAACATGGAGCGCGTACGATTTAAGCTGCGCTCACGCTAGAAGTTCAAAAGTTTCGTGGACAGGCGAACTTCGCTGAGGAGGTCAAAGATGTATAGGCGTTCAGTTCTTTCGCGAGTTGCTTCTCTCTTTCGCAAGGCGGGCTCGCCGCGAATGACGATTTTCACGTGGGGGTTTGCTCTTGGCGCTTGGTGTCATGCGCTTTTTTTCTTGCTCGACTTCGGATTGTTTTGATTGAGTAGTTTGTGGTGGCCGAATGGAGTACTGCGGGGCCAAGCTTTCTGAGACGGAGCCGTTCATCCCTGCTGCTTCTATCGTTCGGCTGAACTCGTAGTCCATTCCTTCGTAGGGAGGAAGGTTCGATCTGCTCTCAATGTGGGTGTATCCAAATGCCAGCGCAGCAACGACGGCAGCGAGTAAAGTGCCCAAACCAGTCAATAATGTCCCAACGGGAACTCCATACTCTTTTAGCAGTTCTCCCCAACGTGAAACTTCATTTCCAGCGACCGGATCAACTTTGGAAACCTGCCTGGCGGCTTCGGAGGGAGTGATCCTTTTTTGCCGCAGTTCTTCTCCAACGTTGGTCAGAATCTCTATGACTTGCGGGCCAAAGTTGTCCGAGTTGAAAATTCGGATCAATCCCTCCCAAATCTCGTAAGTTCCGTTGAATACTAAGCCGTTGGACTTACACCGAGGGCATTCTGAAAAGCATTCCTCGATCTGTATCTTGGTGCCAATGCCTGCAGCGATCCCACTCGGATAAGCCAACTCACAATTGGGACAGAAACTCGGTATTATCATTTAGCCGCCTAATCCTTCTCTTCACCACGGATTGCCGATTCGATCAGTGTTGCGATGTACCAAAGTAGATGCTATCCATTGGGTGACGGGCAACCCGGTTTCCGGGTCCGTCTGATCCGGGCAATTCCGGCGTCTAGGCCACGATACGGCCAGGGCGGGTCCGGTATAGGGCAACCCCTCCGAAATCTCACCATGATCGTTGATTTTTCGAGAGGGGACCCAGATGTCCTATCGTCAGACCGTCGAGGCGCATCACCGCCTTTCCTACCAGAACAACGTCCGCATGGTCGCGCAGCAGATGCAAAACCCGCTGCGGGCCGCCGTGACCATCGTGTCGGCCTCGGGCGAAGCACAGGACATGGCCGACCTGATCGACAAGGTCGAGTACCAGGAAGGCGAGGATTATTCCCGCCGCAACCCGGAAAACCCACCCAAGCGCACCCGGCGTTGGCTGGTCCGCCCGACCGTGATCGAAAGCGGCCAGCTGATCACCAAGGAAGAGAAGTTCGACCAGTCGCAGGATCCGACCTCTTCGCTGGTCGTGACGCACACGAAGGCCGTGGAACGCGGGATTTTCGACCGGATCCTGGGCGTTCGCAAGTCCGGCAGCAATTACGTTGTCCGACCGGGTGGCATCTTCGGGGCGGTTTCCGAGGGCAAGACGCCGGGCTCCACCAAGGATCTGGCCGCCGGCAACTACATCGCCGTTGATGCCGGGGAGGACGCCGCGGCCGGGCTGACGCTGAACAAGATGCGCGCGGCGACGGAAGGCATGGAGCTGGAAGATTTCGGGCTGGAAAGCGACGACGAGATCTTCGGCCTCATCACCCCCAAGCAGAAAACCGACCTGCTGAAGCTGGCTTTCGAGACCGGGAAGAACCTGAACCCGTTCGAGGTCAAGGAAATCGAGAACGGCCGACCGGGTTCGCTCCTTGGGATCCGCTGGATGTTCACCAACCGCTTGCCCAAGGACAACAACGGTCATCGTCTCGTGCCGCTCTGGACGAAGGCGAATATCGTCTGTGGCATGTGGCAGGACATCGAGGCCGATCTGTTCAACGACACCTCGGCCCGCAACCTGCCGCAATGCATCGTCGACGCCTATCCGGCCGCCGGCCGGGTCCAGGACGAAGGCGTGCGCATAATCCGGTGCCTGGAAGCTTGATCGCGGGGCCGGATCCGGTCCGGCCCTGACCTTTACCAGAACCTTCAGGAGCAGAGTTCATGCCCGTAGTTTCCGCCAATTCCGACCTCGTCCACGATCCCTTCGACGCCAATTCGGTTCCGCCCGATCCCGAGATCGCGCGCGGCCGCCTGGTCTGTTCGACCGGCAATGTGGTCAACGCAGCCGATGACGCCAACACATCCAAGTACCACCTTGCGAATGTTCCGGCGAACGCCGTGGTGCATGAAGATACCTTCTTCGATGTGGCCAGCTGGGGCTTTGCCCAGGTGGTCATCGGCACCGAGACCGATACCGATGCCCTGGTGGACCAGACCAAGGCAACCGAGACCATCGTCACCCCGTTCGCCTTGGGCGACGCCAACCATGGCAAGCGGTGGTGGGAAGTCCTGGGGCTCGCCGAAAACCCCGGTGGCACTGTCGAGATCTGGGCCCATGCAGAGGCCGCTGCCACCGGCGCCGGGAGCATGGCCTTCCGCATCGCCTACCTGATGCCCTGAGCTAGGACGGTGGCCGGGCGCAGGTCCGGCCGCCGAGGGTAATCCATGACCTCTGCAATCGCATCCAGCAACATCGCGCGCCAGGCGTTCCGCTTCATGGAACTTCGCCCGCTGCAAAGCTTCGGTGAAAACTCCGATCAGGCCCGTGCGGCTGAGGAGCAGTATCCGAACGCGCTGGACATGGTTCTGGAAGCCTATGACTGGAGCTTCGCGCGTCGGCTCCTGAAGCCGGCGATGGTACAGCCCGTCGCGACTCTGGCTGTCGACCCCGACCTCCCCTTCGCATATGACCTTCCCGTCGACCTGCTGACGATCCGCAAGATTTATGGCGCTGAAACCGGGCGCTGGCGGTTGGACGAGCGGCTGCTGCGCACCGATTTCGCAGGTCCGCTGGTGCGGGGCACCGTTCGAAAAACCAATGAGAACCAACTGCCCGCGACCGTCCGGACCGTCATCGCCTGCCAGCTGGCGGTTCTCCTTTCCTCCCAATTTGTCAGCTCACGTACAAAGAGGGTTGAGATCGACGACAACCTGCTTCGGGTGTTCCAGCAGGCAAAGGACAATGATCTTTTGACAGCCTCGGCCGCACGGCTCGACGGGCTCGATCCCTCGGTCAGTAGTGACTGGGTCGGGCAGGTGCTGTCATGACCGCAACGCGGCCCCCACAGGTTGCTTTTTCCAGTGGTGAACTGGATCCGTTGCTGCACGCACGGGAGGATTTTCAGCGCCACCAGACCGGGCTGGCTCTCTGTCGCGGGTTCCTTCCGCTGCGCCAGGGCGGGGTCACCCGCGCACCCGGCACGATCTTTCGCGGCTACACGCGCGCAAACGCCATGGCCCGCCGCATTCCCTTCGTCTTTGCCGAAGACGATGCCTGCTCGCTGGAGTTCTCGAGCGGCAAGATGCGCGTCTGGCGCTACGGCGCGCTGGTGACGGAAGCGGGCGGTGGGATCTACGAGATCGACACGCCGTTCCTGGAGGCGGACCTGCCCGGGCTGAACTACCTGCAGGACGCGGACGTGATGTACCTGTCCGACGGCCGCAATCCGATGCAGCAGCTCAGCCGCTTCGCCCTGAATGACTGGACGATCACAAGTGCTGAACTGCTTAGCGGTCCGTTCAGGGTGCAGAACCTTGACGAGAATCTGAAGCTAACACTGACGCCTTCAGGCGCGCCCAGCGACGTGGCTTACTGGATTTCCAAAGCCGATCTTTCGATCAATGCGCTGCGTAAGTACGGCACCCGGATCTACCGTTTCAAGGGGGAGGGCCCCTCGCTTATTTCTACCACGAACGGCAGCTGCGGCGAACTCCCCCCGACACACGATAACGGGACCGAATCCTACCTTGTCGATGATTTCGTCGATCCGGATATTTTTGCCTTCTGGGAATTCGTTTACGACACGGAAAGCACAGCCGGTGGCTTCCCGATCGACATTGAAGCGGACTCGGATCTGTTCACCGAAGATCACGTTGACATGCTTATGATGATCGAGCCGACCGATTGGAGCTCAATCGCAATCTGGGTCGGGAATGCGTCCGTGGGCAACGGCCAATTGGTCCGCTACGCTGGGAACATTTACGCCGTTATCGGCACCGAAACGGGGGTCAATCCCCCTGTCCATTCCACGGGAACGGTGCGAACTGACGCGTCCAAGGGCACAAAGTATCGCCATGTCTCGACGGAAGTTGGGATCGTGCGTATAAGAGCGGTGACAGATGCCACCCATGCGGTTGCCGATGTGCTTCAGGCCGTGCCGCAACCTTGTCTGGACGACCCGACTTATCGCTGGTCCATGGGAGCCTGGAATGACCTTTTTGGGCATCCCAGATTCCTGACGCTGTTCGGCCAGCGCCTCTATACGGCACGCACGGCCACGGAACCTCGGACCGTGAGTGCTTCCACTGTTGGGGCCTACCGTGATTTCCTGCCCGGGGCGGAAGCGGATGCGAGCTTCTCCTACGACATCGGCGGGATCACCTCGAAGAACCCGATCACCTGGCTGACGGCCGGGCGGCGCGGTGTCTACATCGGGTCCATGGGCGGCGTTCGCCTGGTGATCGGCACTGCCGACAGCCCGATCACGCTGACCACCTTCAATCCCGAGATCGTTTCCACCGATGGCGCCGCCGCGATCCAACCCGTCATGCCCTATGGCTGGCCGGTCTACGTGACCCGCGACAAGGGGCGTCTTATGGAGGTGCGATACAATTTCAGCGACGACGCCATGCGGCCCTTCGAGATCTCGCTGCCCTCACAGCACCTGGGCGCCGAGCTGTTCGAACAGATCGTCTGGCAACCCTCGCCCTATCAGCGCGGCTGGATCCGGCGCGGCGACGGGACCCTGCTGTGCCTGATCTATGATCCCGAGCAGGATGTCCTAGGGTGGGCCACGGTACCGATGGCCGGGGGCGTGGTCGAGGACCTGGAGGTTTCGCCGAGCGTCGACAGCGCCTTCGACGTGCTGAGCATGATCGTGCGCCGCGAGATCGACGGGCAGACGGTGCGCTGCATCGAGGAACAGGCGATCAACCTGCGCCCCTCACTGGGAAGCCTGGGGGAAGAACACTTCAACCATGCCTTCTGCGGCTCGGTCTTCGCTCCGGAAGCGCCGGCCGACACCTTCTATCTGCCGCATCTGACCGGCGAGACCGTGGCTGCCTGGACAGACAAGGGGCCCTATTCCGGACTTGTGGTCGGCCCGGGCGGCGCGGTGGTCCTGCCGGACCCGGTGTCCCATGCGGTGATCGGGCTGGCCGATGCGACACACCAGTTCCGCACCTTGCCGATCCGGGCGGCGGCCAACGACGGCGATGCCAGGGGGCGCAAACGCCGCCTGAAAAATGGCTCGGCCGCGGCGGTCTTCAAGACCGTGCGCGGCTTCGCGCGTTGCGTCGAACGCATCGAGGGCGAGGCGGAATATGTCTCTCCGCCCGTCGAGCTGGTCCCGCTGCATGTGGCCTCGGACGATGTCACGGGACGCACCGGCATCCTGTCGGTCGAGCTGACGAGTGGCGAGGCCGACGAGGTCATGCTGCAGTTCGAGCCCGACGGCCTTGCCCCGATGACGATCACCGGGATCTTTCCCAATATCGAAGAGGTCGGTGCCTGATGTGCGATATGGGTATTTCGGCCGCACTGCTCGCGACAGGTGCCAGTTCGGCCGCTGCAGCTGGCGGCGCGGCTGCGGCGGGCGGCGCAGCGGCATCGGCCTTGACCATCGGGCAGGCCTTGCAGATTGCCGGCACCGTGGCAGCCGTCGGCGGCTCCCTCTACGGCGGTATCCAGTCCAACAACATCGCGAAAGCCAATGCAGCGGCGATCGGGCGCCAGAAGCAGGAAACGGCGGTCCTCAATTCGGTCGAGGATCAGCGCACCCGGCAGAAGTTTCAGGGGCAGATCGCCCAGCAGCGGGCGGAACTGGCCGCGCGGGGGATCGACCTTGGCAGCCCCACGGCCATCTTCCTTGGTCAGAGCGCGGCCGAGGAGATGGCCTTCGCCTCATCCTCGGTGCGTCAGACGGGACAGGCGCAGGTTGCCGAGCTGAGCGACCAACAGCGCATGCTGCGGGCCCAGGGCCGGCAGTCGCTTTTCAAGGGCGGCCTGTCCGCCGCCGGCAGCCTGCTGACCGCCGCGCCTGACCTCTGGCCGGAGCTGACCTGATGGCACAGCTGACCGTCCCCACCGCAGGCACCAGCCCCGGCCGCGCGGCCCGCGCCGTGCCGGCCCAAGATCCGGGCACCGGCGGCGCGATCGCGGATTTCGGGGCCGTGATGGAACGCATCGGCACCGGGATCGAAGCTGACCGGCTGGACCGCAAGCTGAAGCGCGTCCAGGTCGACCTGACGCGGGACGTGAACGATCTGCGCCTGCAGGTCGAGCAGATCGGCGACCCGGACGCCGCCGAACACGCCTGGAGCAGCGGGGTCACCGGCCTGCGTACGCGCTACGAGGCAGCCCAGGGCGAAGACGGCCGGCAGATGATCGAGGATCGCAGCCGGGAGACCTTCGGGCTGATGTTCGATCAGCTGACCAATGCCACGGCCTTCGGCATCGGCAAGCGGGCTCTGGAACTGCGCCGGTCCGAACGCGAGGCCAGCTTCCTGAACTACACCTACGAGGCCAGCCGGGCGGGGGCATCGGCCGATGCGCCCACGCTGGAGGTGCTTTACAGTCAGGGCGACGAGCAGATCGACGGGCTGCTGGCCAGCGGGATCATCGACGCCGAGGAAGCCGCGCGCCGCAGGATCGCCCTGCGCGGCGAGATCTCGACCGCGCGGGCAATCGAGATGGTGGGCAGCGATCCGGCAGGGTTCCTTGCAGCCAGCGAAAATGCAAGCGCCGTCCCCGGCCTCAGCGGCGATCAGCTTGCCGCCTACCGCGTCCAGGCGCAGTCGGCCGTCGACAGTGCGGCAGCGGCGGCCACCCGGCAGGCGGCAGCGGACACGCGGGCGCGCAGTGTCGCGGTCGGACAGGAGATCACCGATGCTGTCACCGTCCTGAAGTCGGGCAAGCCCTATGGTGATACCGATTTTCTTGCAGATCCCGAGGTGAAGGCCCACGAGGATTACCCGAAGTTGCAGGCCTGGGTATCGCTGCAGCAGCGTCTGCCGGGCCTGGCGCAGATGAGCCCGGACGAGCTTTGGCGGCGCGTTCAGGATGAACGGGCAAGGCCCGGCACGGATGCGCATGACACTGCCGAGCTGTCCGCGTTGGAAAGCTACTACGACGAGGCCCTGACCGGCTGGTCTCAGGACCCGATCCAGTTCGCCCATGATCGCGGCTTCGCTGTTCCGACCCTGCCGGGCTTCGAGGCCTCCGACCCCGGGACCTTCGCGACGGCACTGGGACAGCGCCTGGCCTTCGCCGGTTGGCTGCAGGAGGAAGGCTATACGGATGACCTGCGCCCCTTTAGCCGGGCGGACAAGGCGATGTTCGACCGGATGAAGCAGGCGGATCCGGCAACGCGCGTCGAACTGGCACAGATCGCCTCGGTCGCGGCAGTGCAGGATCCGCAGACCGGCCAGCGCAGCTATCCGCTCCAGGAGTTGATCGGGGATCCGGTCATGGCTTCGGTCGGGGATCTGATCACCGCGACGGGAGATCGTGGTCTGGGTGAAGAGATCCTGACCGGGCAGGGTCAGATCGACGCGGGCAATGTGCGTATGCCCGCCCAGGCGGACCGCCTCGAAAGTTCGACCCAGACTGTTCGGATGCTTCTGGCCGATCTTCCGGGCGGCGCCGAGATGGAGGGCCGCGTCCGCGCCGCGACCGACGCGCTTTACGCGGCGCGCGTCAAGGGCGTCGATCCTGCCTCGGGGGAGATCGACGAGGACATCTACCTGCAGGCGCTGCACGAGGTCATGGGCGGCACGGGCACCTATGACGACAGGAAATCCGCGACGGGCGGGGTGCAGAAGGTGCGCGATCGCGAAACGATCCTGCCTGTCGGGATCCGCGCGAGGACTGTTTCGTCCGCGCTGGAGCGTCTTGGGCAGGTCGCCGAGACGGCCTCGGTGTCCAGCGGACGTGGCGGGCAAACCGACGTCACCCGGTGGGTCGAGGACCCGGCCGCCTTCGAACGCCAGATGCGCACGATCGGAAATGGCGCAATGCCAATGGTCGATGGGGATCCGATCACCCGTGAGGATCTGCAGAGCCAGCGTGTCACGCTGCAGGCCGTGGGCGACGATCAATACATCTTCGCGGTCGCTGGGCGCGACAGCGCGACCGGGTTCAGCACGCTCTATGACGAGGACGGCGCCCCCTTTGTCTTCAGCCTTCGCAAGATGTTGCGCGAGGTCGCACGATGACATTCATGCTGAAGGATACCGGGACGGTCGATCCCAACGGGCCTCTGAGCCACGCCGTGCCCGAACGGGCCGAGCGCGTTGCGGCGCAGTTCCGGCTGGACCAGGTCAGCACCGACAGCATGGGCCTGCAATCGGCGCACGTCGAGCGCACGCTGCTGTCGGAGATCCAGGGCGCAATCGGTCCGGATCCCGACGCGCCTGCACCGACCCGGCCTTATCGCAGCAGTGAAAAGGCCTTCCAGGTGGACCGTGCCCGTGCCCTTCGGCAGGTCGCGGATCTGCGCGCCTTCGATCCCGACACTTTCGGGTCGCTGCCCACGACGCCGGAAGAGTTCGACCGCGAAGTGCTGCGCCGGCGCCGAGCCGAGCTCGATGACCTGATGGACCTGCTGCAGGCTGCCCCTTCCGGCGGTTGGGCCCCGGAGCTAGCCGGCAGCCTTGGGGCCGGCATCTGGGATCCATGGACCGCGTTGACCTTGCCATTTGGGGCCGCCGGGCGCCTGTCGGTGCCGATGACGGCCGCCATCGAGGGCGTTGCCGGCGCGGCGGGGGAGGCCCTGAGCTTGCCCGACCAGTTCCGCGCGGCTCGGGAACTCGGCATGCCCGATCCAAACGTGCCTCTGCAGCTGGCGTTCGCGGCGGGGTTGTCGGGCGCCCTCGGCGGTGCCGGGGCCGCAGCCGGGCGATACATCCAGTACCGGCGGACGGGCCGTGCTGCGGGACAAGCGGCCCGGCCGTCGGCCGAGGCACCTCTGGAATTCGGCGCAGCCCTGGATGAGGCCGATGGGGAAATGTTGCAGGCCCGGGCCGATGGTCGACCCGCCCTTGCCTCGCCGCAGGATGGGCCCGCCGCCGACCGGGCGCCAGCCCCGGGCCAGCCCCTGACCATGGGCGACTTCGATTTCAGCGCAACGGGCAATGCGTCCCCGCGCGGCAACCGGATCGGCTATGTCTTCGGGCGGCTCCTGGAGAGGGGCGTCGATCCCCACCTGGCCGCCGGCTTCCTGGGCAATTTCGTCGCCGAGAGCGGCCCGGGACTTGATACCGCTGCCATTGGGGACAACGGCAATGCCCTGGGCATGGCGCAGTGGAACGGCCCGCGCCGCCGTGAGCTGGAGCGCTTCGCGCAGTCCCGGGGCAAGCCGGCCACGGATCTGGATACGCAGATCGACTTCCTGTTCCACGAGCTGGAAACGAGCGAGGCGAAGCCCTGGGCGCGGATCCGCGAGGCCCGTGACGCGGGCGAAGCCGCCCGCCTGATTTCCGACCTCTTCGAACGCCCGGGCACGCCGCATCTACCCCGCCGTCTGGGCGCGGCGCGCAGCATCATGACGCAATATTCCCAAGGTGGTGTGCCGCGCTGGACCGGCCCGCTGGAGCTGCCCGACGACGCGCCCGCCGCCGGTTTCAGCGGCTATCGCACCTCGCGGGCCTATACCGGCACCGGCGAAATGACCGTCGGCGACGACATGCGCGTCTCGGTCGAATACCAGGTGGTCGACCTGGCCGACCTGCGTCAGGCCACGGGTGATTTGCAGCCCCGCGATCGCGCCCGCGCCGCCAGCGATGCCTGGGTGACGGATACCGCCGCACGTCTGGATCCGGCGCGCCTGATGGACAGCCCGGAGGCGGACCGGGGCGCGCCGCTGGTGGGTCCCGACAACATCATCGAAAGCGGCAACGGACGGGTGCGCGCCATTGGGCGCGCCTATGAGCTGGGCTCGGACCGGGCAGCGGCCTACCGGCAGCAGATCGAGGAGCGCACCGGCGCGACGATCCCCGAGGGCATCGAGCGCCCGGTGCTGATCGCGCGGCGCACCAGCGCGCTGGATGACGCGGCCCGCCGCCAGCTGGTGGTGGACGCCCAGGACAGCGGCGTGGCCCGGATGACCGCCACGGAACGCGCACAGATCGGGCAGCGCGCCCTGGGACACGACCTGCTGCAACGCCTTGACCCGGACCGGGTGCTGACCTCCGCCGAGAACCGGGATTTCGCGCGGGCCTTCGCCGCGCGCTTCCCCCGATCCGAGCGCAATGCCTTCATCGACGAGAAGGGCAACCTGTCGATCGACGGTGTGCGCCAGATGCAGGACAGCCTGTTCGCGCGCGCCTATGAGGCGATGGACATCCTGGCGCGCTACGTGGAAGCCGCCCCGGGCGAGCTGCGCAGCCTGATGGATGCCTTGTCTGCCGCGGCCCCCCGCATCGCGCGGCTGCGCGCGGCGATCGCGGCGGGTGACGTGAGCCCCGAAATGGACATCACGCCGTTCCTTCTGGATGCCGTGCGTCTGATCGCGGGCGCGCGGGAGGTTGCCACGGCCGAGGGCGGCAAGCTGGCCGAGATCGTGGAAGAGGCCCTGGCCTCGGTCGATCTGCTGGACGGCGGGGCGGTGGCGCCGCTAACCGCCGCACTGGTCCGCAAGATCATGCCGGGCGGTCGGCAGGCCAGCGCCAGGGCAATCACGGATTTCCTGAACCGATATGCGGACGAGGCCCTGGCCGCAGGGCAGGGCGGCGGTCTGCTGGGCGCGCCCGGACCGCTGGACGTGTTGAAGGCTGTTGACCGCGCGAGCTTCGGGGACCTGACCGAAACCGGCCGCCCGAGCAGCCCGGAAGCGCGGCCGGTAACGGTGGGCGCCTTGGCCGAGGGCGCGAGCTTCGACCAGGGCGCCACCAGCGAAGGCGCCCTGATCGGGGATGCCCAGGCCGAGCGCGGGTTGCGGGAAAGCGCGGCGGCACAGGCAGGCCCGCCGCCGGTTTCAGCAGGACGGCTCAGCGATGAGGAACATGACGCCGTCGAGGCCTGGCTGGAAACGCAGGTGCGCGCCGGATCGCCGCTGGACAGGGACGCTCAGGGAAGGATTGACCGCTCCTACAGGGCCAATGGAGACGAGGATGTCGCCGGGGATATTCGCGCGGGCCTGACGCCGGCGCCGGTCGAGATGACGCTTTACCGGGGGCAGGCGCTCGATGAGGCGGCAGCAGGGGGGCTGCTGTCCTTCTCGCTCAGCCGCGCGACGGCCGAGGGCTTCGGGCGCCTGGTCGAAGTGAAGATCCCGGCCGGCACCCCGATCTATTCGCCGCGCTCGGGTATCTCGGGCGGCGAGATCCTGATCCCCGTCGAAGAGGCGCGGCGCCTGATCCCCGAGCTGGACGATGCTCCGACCGCTGGTCCCGCCGGATCTGCTGGCAGCGCCGATCCCGAAGACGCCCTGTCGATCGACGATTTCCGGGGCGTGGCCGAGGTCGAATTCCGCAACCCGGACAAGACCGTCCACAGCCTTCAGGACATCCTGGCCGACCTGGACGCCGACGAGGACCTGGAAACCGTTCTGGAAATCTGCCCCACAGGGAGGCCTGCCTGATGCCCAATATCCATGATTGCCTGCAACGCGCCGTGGACGCCGGAGAGCTGGACCAGGTCCGTGCCCGCGAGGCAGGTTCAAAATACGATCAGCTGGTAGAGCGCTACGCGACCGAAATGCCGCGCCACCAGGCTGAGGCGACCGCCGCGGCCCATTTGAAAGAGGCAACCAAGCGGGCCCGGCGGTCGCGCAAGCATGCGGTGCTGAACCAGCTTCAGGCGATGACACGGATCCGCACCCTGATCCTGGACAGTCCCGATCCCGCCCTGGCGATCCGCAACCTGATCGAGTTCTCCGAGGGCAGCGGGTTTCGTGGTGAAAGCGTGGCCTCGATCGAGAAGGCCTATGTCCATTCGATCAATGCCTCGCTGAACAGCGTGCTGCGCGAAACCGGCCGCAACGTCTGGGGCAACAGCCGGGACGCGGTGCGCCTGCGCGATGTCATCCGCGAGTTGCACATGGAAGAAACCGGGGATGCGCGCGCCAAGGCGCTGGCGCAGAAGGTCCGTTCCGAGCAGCAGCGCATGCGCCGCCTGTTCAACGCCCATGGTGGCGACATCGGCGAGCTGGCGGATTTTGGCGTGAACCACACCCATGACGTGGCCCGCCTGCGCGCCGCCGGCCTGGATGCCTGGAAGGATTTCGTCGCCCCGCAGAGGGGCCCGCACATGCTGGACTGGACCCGCATCATCGACAATGCCACGGGCAAGCCCTTCTCGGCCGACGGGACGCCACCGCCACGAGACCGGATCGACAGCTTCCTGAACCAGATACACGAGGGGATCACCACGCGCGGCTGGGACACCCGCGAGGCAGGACTGACCACCGGCGGCAAGGCGCTTTACAACCAGCGTGCCGAACACCGTGTCCTGCATTTCCGCGATGGCAGCACCTGGCTGGAATACAACAAGCGCTTCGGCAGCTCTGACCCGTTCAGCGGCATGATTGGCGGGCTGCATGGCATGGCGCGGGACGTGGCGATGATGCGCGTGCTGGGTCCGAACCCGCATACCGGGCTGGAGTTCGCCATCCAGGTGGCCGAGAAACACGCCGCCATCCGCAAGGATCCCGGCCTCGAGGATCGGGTCAGCAAGACGGCGATCCGCGCGCGGACGATGCTGATGCATATCGACGGGTCGGCAAACGTGCCGGAAAGCCTGGCGGCGTCCCGCTTCTTCGGTGGCACCCGCAAGGTGCTGACCTCCATCCAGCTTGGCTCAGCCGCGCTGTCGGCTGTTACGGACCTGGCGACCACGCGCATGGCAGCGACGGTCATGGGGATGAACCCTAACAACCTGTTCGCCCGGCAGGTCCAGATGATGACCAGTCATGCGACGCGCGAGACCGCCGCGCAGATGGGCTATGTCGCCGATACGCTGGCCGATATCGGCAGCACGGCCGCGCGGTTCACTGGCGAGGTTCCGGTCGGCGAGTTCGCGGACCGGCTGTCGGGCTTCACGATGCGCGCCTCGGGTCTGAGCTTCTGGACGGACATGAACCGCACCGCGTTCCAGATGGAATTTTCCGGCTTTATGGCCAGCCACGCCGGAGACCGCTTCGAGGCGCTGCCGGATCCGCTGCGCCGGATCTTTGAGACGCGGGGCATCACCGCGCGCGACTGGGATCTGCTGCGCGATCCCGAGGCGCTGTTCACGGCGCCCAACGGCGCGACCTTCCTGTCGCCGATCTACTGGCGCAATGCCCAAAAGACCCTGCCCCCGGCCGAGGCCGAGGGGCTGGCGATGCGCCTGCAGATGGCCATCGAGGAGCAGCTCGAAGTGGCGATCCCGAGCGCGACCGTCGAAGGCCGGGCGCTGATGGTGGGGCGCTCTGCGCCGGGTGCCATCGGTGGCGAGTTGCTGCGGTCCACAGCGATGTACAAGGGGTTCGCAGTTTCGCTGATGTTGGCCCAGATCCGTCGCTTCATGGCCATTCCGACGCCCCTGGGGCGCGCCGCCTATGCGTTCAAGATGAGCGCGAGCCTGGTCCTGATGGGCGCCCTGGCCGTGCAGCTGAAGGAGATGGCCAAGGGCAATGATCCCCGTCCGATGGATGAGAGCAAGTTCTGGATGGCGGCCGTCTTCCAGTCCGGTGGCCTGGGCATCTTCGGCGATTTCTTCGCCTCGGAAACCAGCCGCGTCGGCGGTGGCCTGGCCGAGACCATCGCCGGGCCTGTCGTCGGCTTCGCGGGTGATCTGATCGGCCCGGTGGCATCGAACATCCAGCGCGCAGCCGAGGGTGAGGACCTGCTGCTTGGCCGCGATGCGGCGAACCTGGTGCGCTACGACACGCCCATAGGATCAAGCCTCTGGTACGCGCGTCTGGCCTTCAGCCGGGGCGTGGCCGACCAGCTGCAGTACTTCCTGGACCCGGAGGCCGAGCGCCAGTGGCGCCAGCAGGCCCGCCGCCAGGAGCAGGACTACGGCAACGCGAACTGGTGGCAGCGCGGCCAGCTGGTGCCGGACCGCGCCCCCGACCTGTCCAATGCCTTCGGAGGTTCCAGATGAGCATCGACGAATTCAGCCCGGCCCCGGTCCAGGTGGTCGACGGCATCGGCCCATACGGCATCCCCCATGCCTATGCGGGGGCGGCGGAACTGGCCGTGACCCTGAGCCTGGCCGGTGAGCGCACGGTGCTGACCGTGCTGCAGTATTCCTGCGATCCGGTCACCAGCGACACCGCCGGCAGCCTCTACCTGGAGGCCCAGGTGGCGAGCGATTTCGCTTGGGCCTCGATGATCGTCGAGCGCGCGACCCGCATGGAACAGGGCTATGATGGGGCCGCGTCCCGGGAGAAGGCCGTGCAGGTCCAGCTGGATCGCATCGTCATGGCCCAGCAGGACACGCAGCGTCTGGCGAAGAACGCGCTGCGCCTGGCACCGGAAGAGCCCGAGGTGCGCGTCTTCGACAAGACGGTTGCCGAACGGTCGGGGCGCACCCTTGCCTGGGCCGAGGACGGCATGGGCCTTGAGCCCGGGCCGAAATCCTCGGAGATCGCGAAGGCGCAGGGTTTCGCGGAAGAGGTCGCGCAGATCAAGGAAGAGTTCGGGAACGTGGACGGGGCGATCACCGAAGCTCGAGCCGCACGGGACAAGTCCGAGCTTTGGGCCGAAGAGGATGAGGATACCGAGGTGGACCCCGGGCAGTATTCCGCCCTGCACCATGCCGCGAAATCTGCGCTGGCTGCCACGGCAGCCGGCGTTGCGCAGACGGGCGCCGAGACCGCCAAGGGCGGCGCGGAAGCGGCGCAGGCCGGCGCCGAGCTGGCCGCAGCTGCGCAGGACATCTTCGAGAGCACCGCGGCCGGACTGGCCTCCACCACAGAGGGTGGCCTGTTCTGGGTGCCCTCTGCCGGCGCGCTGGACCTCTATCGGCACGACGCCGGCCCCCTGGCCTTCGACATGGACGTGAGCGTGGCGACGAGCCCGCGTATCGAGCAGTTCGAGACCATCACGCCCACGGGCCTTGCCCTGGCGGGCGGCACTGTGCGCGAGAAGGGCGAGACGGTGACGCCCGAGCTGAGCTGGGTCCAGACGAAAAGCAGTGTCTACGCTGCGGTCTCTGCGCAGAGCGTCGATGACGGAGGCGGCCCGGAAAGTGTCGGGACCGGCGACACGAGCTGGGAGGGCGATGACGTGACCGAGGATACCACCTTCACGGTCGAGATCACCGACGCGCTGGCCCGCACCAGCGAGGCCAGCATCACGCTCGATTTTCGCAACCGTCTGTTCTGGGGGGCGTCCGCCAATGCCACGTTGACCAGCGCCCAGATCATCGCCCTGGCCGGGGCCGGGCTATCGAACGTGCTGGCCCGGGCAATGAGCATCGCGGCCTCGGGCGGCGCGCCCTACGTCTACTATGCTTGGCCCCTGGTCTATGGTGACCCGTCGAGCGTGAAGGTCGGTGGCTTTGCCCTCGATGGTGCAGGCTACACACTCGCGACCGTCTCCGTCAGCACCGCTGCCGGACATGTCGAAGACTACCGCGTCTTGCGGCTGGCCCAGCAGCAGAGCGGCACTGTTCTCCTGGAGGTTTCCTGATGCCTATCCCTCTGGCGGATACCGCCGTTCCCTCCACGCCCACCTACGAGATTGCACGTCGCGAGAACATTAAGGGCACCGCGCACCCGATTTCCGCCATCGCGAGCTGGTCGGCGGAGGTACCTGCCTACCTGCGGGAAGCGGGCATGTTGCTGGTCGAGCGGGACACCCGCAGGCTCTTCATGATCAACGAGGCGCTGGACGGCCTGGTCTCTGTCACCAGTGACGATCTGGACGGCGCGCTACTCGGCATCCTGCGCAACCTCCTGTGGGTTTGTCTCGGAGACGGTGAAACGTCCGCACCACCTGTCCTGGTCGCCGAAGACGGCCTGGTGCTCGACGTTGCTGAGCCGAAGGCGTCGGTGGCGGCGTTCGACGGCGCGGCCGTGGCGGCCCTGCGCGTGGATCTATGGATCGTATCGGGCGAAGGGGGGGAGCTGTCCCCACCTCCAGACGCCGTTTCCGAGGGCGGCCTGGTACTCGACATTGCAGAGCCGAAGGCGACGGCTGCCGCGTTCGATGGCGCGGCCGTAGCGGCCCTGCGCCTCGACCTCTGGAGCTTCGAAGGGGAAGGCAATGCCCTGGGCATCATCCCGACACTTGTGTCCGAGGCGGGCTTGGTCCTGGACGAATGGACGGGCAATGGTGCCAGTGCCCTGCTGGCCGCTTTCCGGGACGCCGTGTGGTCGTTCAGCGGTGCGGCCCAAGGCCTCATCGCCTGGCCGGTTCGTGTGGCCGAGGACGGCCGCGTGATCGAAACGCAGGGCGCGCGAAACGGGGACCTCTACAGCAGCTACGTCGAGCGGGCCACGCTGCCGCAGTTTCGCCAAATGGTTTGGCGCTTCACCGGCTCGGGCGAGGGGCTGAACCCCCCGTCGGAAGTGAGCGAAGACGGATATACGCTGAGCGCGTCCTTCGGTGCGTCTGGTTTCGCTGACCGGGCCGTCGCCTATATCGTGGCCGGCGGCCTTTATATCATGGGCGGCAGCGGGCCCGACGGGGTGCTGAACGACGACGCTGACAAGACGTGGCTTTCGGCGGTCGTCGTGGGCGGCACCGTGCAAGCCATCTGGGAGGACGATGTCGGCGGCAAGCACACGGCCAGGGTCATGATTGCCGACGGGTCTGTGTGGGACGACGGCGCCATCGAGGCAATGTCTGACGACGGGCAGTCCAATGGCGAATCGCAAGCCCGCGAAGCCAACTCGATCGTCTTCCCGGCGCCGCCGGCCTTCAAGGACAGGCTGCGCATGCCACGCACCGCTTCGGCGGACGCCTGGCTTGGCTACTACACGTCAGGCGGGGCTTCCGTCGAGATCCCGCCTGGCACGATCACGGGGCTCATGGACCTGACCGATAAGCTTAGGGAAGTCGGCTCCAATCGCTACGGCACCACGGCAGCCAGCGCCGCCTGCCGCCGTGAGGTTGAACTTGCCCACGCTCTCTCCGGCGACTGGGTCCCGGACATGCTTATCTGGAGCAATGCAGAGGGCGGCCAGGACATGGCCGATATTCTCGACAGCGCCGGGGCTGGAAAATATTACGCGCAGAACGTTTCCACGGTGCTGACCGACCTTGCTGGGCTGCCCTTGCCTCGCCGGATAGCCTATCGCTGGATGCTGATGCAGCAGGGTGAGAGTGACAGCAACGTCGCCAACCTGGGAGACCTGCACAGCCAGCACCGTGAGGAACAGGAAGAGAAGGCCCAGTCTATCTTAGGACAGTTCGAGCCAGTCCGGATGCTCTCGGGACAACCCTCCAGCTTCTTCTCGAACTTTGATGGCGCGCAGTCGATCCTGGATTACGCCCTCTCGGGGGCCGATCCTTACATGTACTGTCTCGGACCGACTTACGCCTTCCCGTTTGCGTCCGACTTCCTGCACCAGACCAGTGTCGGCCATGCGATGCGCGGATATCTGGCGCAGGCAGCAAGGCATGAGATCAGGAACGGGCGGGGTTGGGTCCCCCTGCATCCCGTCAGCGCTTCCGTCACGGGGGCGAACGAAATCACGGCCGTGCTGTCGGAAGCAGCCGTAATCGACGAGGACTGGCTTGTAGATCCGACGGGACTGGCCAACGCGGGCGTCCAGGTGAGCGGAGCCACGGTTTCGGCAGTGTCCGTCACGGGCACCACCATGACCATCACCACCAGCGACGCTGCCGCCGGAGCCACCGCGGTAGGCACGGCCACCGCAGGCCACACCGGAGAGGACCGCGCCGCCACCGGGATCCCGCGATCCACAATTCGCTCCGTGGCTCAGTTCGGGGCCTTCCATACCGGGGACCCCATCCACAAGCCCATCTGCCACCGTCGCATCAACATCACCTAAGGAGCCAACATGACCGTCTACAGCTTCAAAGTCCTGCCTGGCGTCACAGCCCCCGCAGGCGCGCCGGCCAACCCGCTGATCAACCTGCGCAACGCATGGGAGGGCGCGGCCCCTCTTGCGTTCCAGGCAATCCTCGATGCCCTTGGCGGCGCCTACGACGTGTATCAGCGGGCACGTCTGGCGCAGACCTGGATCGACCTCTACGACGCGGGCCTGCTGGCCAAGCTGGACAGCATCCACATGCTTGGACTGACCGAGGCCGACAGCCTGATCAACTGGGCCGGAGGTGCCGCAGCAGTGAGCACGGGCGCGGCCTGGGATGGTGTGGCCGGGCACACCACGGACGGGGTCGACGATTTCGTGACCTTCGGCAACCCGTCGGCCATGCCCGACTTCCTGCAGAACAGCGCCTGCTTCGGGATCTTCTGCGCGGATGAGACCGGCGTCGTCAGCAACACCTACCAGGTAGGCATGAACATTTCCGGTGCCCCGGACAACACCCTGTATTCCATCCAGACCGGCACGGATACCGTCGCCTGGGCGGTGCAGACCTCCCCCACAACCAACGCCAGCTACGAAGGCGCACAAACCGGAATGTGGCTTGCCAACCGCACCGGGGCAACCGCTGCACAGATCTACAAGGACGGCGTGCAGATCGGCACGACGAGCCAGGCATCCACTGTCCTGCGCAACGGGTCGCTGTCGCTTGGTCGGCAATCCACCTCTTTCACCGTGGCAAACGCGGCTGCTTTCGTCGCGGGCGCCGGATTGACGGCGCAGGAGGCCGCCGACCTCAGCGCGATCATCTCGGGGCACGTCGCCAAGGTCCAGGGCTGGGCGGTCTGATCGGCGAAGTCAGCCACCTCACTATCGGAGGACAGCATGAAATTTGACGGCACAGTAAGCTTGGGCAACGCGCTGTCCATTGCGACGGTGATCGTGGGCCTCAGCATCGGTTACGCCAAGCTTCAGGCCCAGCAGGAAGATAGCCACAGGCGGATCTCGGTCATCGAAGCGGCGGCGAACGCCCGAGAGGGTCGCATCCGCGCCGCCGAGATCGCGTTGGCTGGGCAATCCTCCGACCTGCGCAACATTCAAAATGGCATCGACGACATCAAGAAATCACTGACGCAGTTGACAAATGGCAGGAGCGACCGATGACGAAGTCCGTTCAGCACCTTGCGGAAGAAATCGTCGCCCGTGAGGGCGGCTTCGTAAATGACCCCGATGATCCGGGCGGCGCCACGAAACACGGGGTCACGATCCACACCATGCGCAACCTGGGGCTGGACTTGGACCGCGATGGTGACGTGGACGTTGCCGACGTGCAGCGCCTGACCGTGGATCAGGCCGTGGACATCTTCCTGCGGCGCTACCTTTATGCGCCGCGGATCAACCAGCTCCCCGAGCAGCTCGTGGATACGGTCTTCGACATGCAGGTGAATGCCGGGAACAACGCGGTGAAGATCCTGCAGCGGCTCGTGACCGAGATGGGCTTTCCGGCGGTGGCGGATGGAGCGATCGGGCCGAAGACGCTGGCCGCAGTGCAGGCCGCCACGGCGGCGGCCCCGGGTTTCATCCGGGATGGCTACGGGATTGCCCGGCGCAACTACTACTTTGCCCTCGCCGATGCGCGACCGGCCAGCCGGAAATACGCGCGGACCCGCGCCGGCGGCAAGGGTGGCTGGATCACCAGGGCGGAAGAGTTCATTGCGCCGCGCTACCACATGAGCGCGGCAAAGTTCAGGGAAAGGACGAAGGCATGGGCGTGATTAGCACCATCACCGGCGCGCTCTTCGGGGCGGGCGGCAACGTGATCCAGGAGACGGCCGAGGTCTTCGTGCCGAACGCGGAAGCTTCCGCGCAGCGGGCGAGCGACGGCACGGCCTCGGCCCGCGCGCAGTTCGCGGCAGAATTCACCGGGGCGACCGGTGGCTTCAATGGCTTCGTCAACGCACTGAACCGCCTGCCACGGCCGATCCTGGCGCTGGGGGTTATCTTCCTCATGGGCGCAGCCATGGCGGATCCGCTCTGGTACACGGCGCGGATGCAGGCGCTGGCACTGACACCGGATCCGCTGTGGCAAGGCTTCGGCCTGCTGATGCTGTTCTTCTTCGGCGGGCGGATGCAGGTCACGGCCGCCCAGGCCCGCGTCGCAACGGCAGCGCTGAGCGCCCAGGTGCCCAAGGTGATCGAGAGCATTGCAGCCCTGCGCGAGCTGCGCGCTGAGAGCGCAGGCGTGGCCGATACGGGAAGTGCTGCCGATCTCACGCTGGACGCCACGGAGGCCGGTGACAATCCCGCTCTGGCGGCGTGGCGACAGGCGCAAGGGTGACGCGGCCGTCCGAAAACCGCTTCATGGGCCATCTGACAAGCCATTGAAAACACGACGAAAATTTTTTTCCGAGTGAAACGATTAAGTGATTGATTTCAAAGGGTATATTGGTGATTTGTAATCAGTAGGTCCGCGGTTCGAGTCCGTGTGGGGGCACCATTTTACCTGAATGATGTGCTGAATTTCATAGGCCTCTGGATGGCCACGGGCCTTCCAGGGCCAGGCCGTGCGGTCGAGGCGGCAAAGGATTGTCCTCTGACGCCTCCCCCTCACCCCGGACGTCTAGTCCCTGCCGGGCCGCCGCTTGCGGAATGAGTCATCGGGCGTGCCGGTGAAACAGCCGAGCACATGGGGGTAGGCCTCGGTTACGACGTAGCCATAGACGCCGTCCTGCACCATCCCGTTGCAGATATCGAGATCGCCGGAGCCGGCTACGTATTCCCAGTCATCGACATAGGTGCCGTCATAACTGCCGCCCGGTCCGTCGGGGCGCGTGCCGGACTTCAGGTGGTAGCTGGTGGTGGCCTTCCGGATCTCTCCGTCGTCGTCGATATAGCTTCCGAAGATCGGAAACCCGTCAGCGGCAAAGCCGATCACAGGCGAAGGTCCATCGGGAGTGTCCTGATTGAACAGTGCCATCGGATTGCCGTGATAATGATAGGTGCCATCAGGCTGGGTGTGGGCGTTATGCGCATCCGTCCCGAAATTGCTGGCCCCGCCCATCGGATCGAACCGATAAGGCGTGTCCATGTCGTTGCACCCGATAAAGCCATCGCCGACGCCAAAGCACCCGGCTGCCACCTGATCCAGCTTCACGCCGTTCAGGAATACTGCATTGTCCATCATCAGGCTGAGAGGGGTCGGCGTGTCGCTTGCGCGCGGGTTCGCGGTGATCGTGAAGCTTTGATCCTGAACCGAGAACGGATTGGCGAACCCCTTGCTGGTATTGAAATCATGATTGGGCACGGCGTTGGAGGTGATCGTGCAGCTTGCCCCATCCGTGGTGATGGTCACGGCCCCATCGTATTCCTGCGAATTGTGCAGATCTGTCGCTTTGGCAGAATTGGCAGCGACATGATCGGCACAGGTTGCGGACCGGTCTGTCAGGATTTCACCCGTGATGTCATGCGCGGTGGCCAGGCCGGGGGGCAGGGCGAAGACCAGAAGGGCCGCAAGGGCCGGTGCCGTCGCGGGTGCAGGGTGTTTGCGGAAAAGCATCGGAAAGGTCCCTCCATCGGATGGCACAAGCCCAAGTTTCCATTGCGTGAATGTGACGGGGCTCTCGGCGGTGCTGAAACCTTACGAATTCGGCGTTTGGCTATCAACAGCCTCGGAGATCACTGTAAATTGCCTCGCTTGATCGTGAAGAGGCCGGCGTGGTCGATATGCCCCCAGGGCCGACGACAAGGCGCACGGGAGCGACCTGTGCACAGGCCCCGACCCCCAGCAGCCAGGCGACTTCAGCCAAGGGTCGCCGCCAGCGCCTCGACCACGCCCATGATCCTTTGCAGCCGCGCGCTTGGGGCGCGACCACGGTGCCGGATCGACCACAGCTTGTTGAAGCGTGGCTCCGGCAGGGGCGCGACCCTGATCCGATCCGCCCGAGGAAAGGCCGCAAGGCCGCTGCGTGGCAAAAGGGTATATCCAAGGCCCTCGGCCACCGGCGCGGGGATTTGACCGATCTGGTTGACATAGGTGCGCAGGCGCAACCTGTCGGCGCCGGTGAAGGCCTCGGGGAAATTCCGTGCCAGCAGGTCGTTGGCATAGCTTGCAACATCCGGATGCGCGACAAGGCCGAGGGTTTCGAGATCATTGAAACCAACCGGGCCGTCCCGGCCGGCGGGTAGCAGCAGGCACAGTTCTTCCTGTCCGATGTGGCGCGCTTCGATGCGGGGGTGGCCGGGGTCATCGGCCACCACGCCCAGATCAAAGCGGCCCTCCAGCACACCCTCGAGGACGCGGGGCTGCGGGACGGCTTCGACATGAATGGACAGTTCCGGCGCGTCCCGCATCAGGGCGATGGCACGGGGGTAGAACAACATCGCGAAGCTGCCCGAGCAGGCGAGGCGCAATTCGCCCGCGTCGGGATCGTCCCGCGAGATCGACTCGCGCAGCGCCTTTTCTTCGGTGCGGCGGGACAGGCCGACGTCGCGCAGCGCCTCGCCGGCGGCCGTCAGGGTAAAGCTTTTGCCATCCTGCGAGATCAGCGGCTGGCCCAACTGCTGCTCGAGCTTGCGCAGATGCTGCGACACGCCGGGTTGCGTCATGTTGAGGCGTGCCGCGGCGCGGGTGAAATGCCCCTCTTCGGCGAGGATGGTGAAGGTCTCGATCCAGGTGGCGTTCAGCATCAGATCATTACGCTTTGTTTTCGTTTTTCTAAGTAATGATTATTTCACAAGCGGTGGGTGGCTGTCTACATCCTGGACAACCTCAAACGACAGGAGATCGATATGACACCGACACCCCGTACCTTTTCCCACATCGGCCTGTCCGTCCTGGACGTGGACGCAGCCGTCAAATTCTATTCCGAGGTCATGGGCTTTTATGTGCTCATGCAGCCGAGCGACATCGTGGAAGACGACAGCGCGATTGGCGTGATGTGCACCGATGTCTTCGGTCCGGGCTGGAAACACCTGCGGATCGCGCATCTTTCGACGGGCGACGGCATCGGGATCGAATTGTTCGAATTCGCGGATAATCACGCCCCCGACGACAATTTCGCCTATCGCCGCCACGGGACCTTCCACTTTGCGATTCAGGACCCGGATCTGGAAGGGTTGCTGGAAAAGATCGTTGCAGCTGGCGGTAAGCAGCGGATGCCCGTGCGGGAATATTTCCCCGGCGAAAAGCCATATCGCATGGTCTATGTCGAAGACCCCTTCGGCAATATCTTCGAGCTTTACAGCCACAGCTACGAACTGACCTATTCCGCCGGGGCCTATTCATAACTGACGTTCTGCGTTCCGGCGCTTCGGCGCCGGGACGGCTTTAACCGGGACGACCTGACGTTCAGGCCCGATAGACCCCGAGAAACATCGTGACAGCCGCCTGCGCGACGCGCTGGATCTCGGCTTCGGAGGGCTCGTCAAGGCAGCGCCCGAACAGACGGGAGCGCCAGATGCTGGCGGTCGAAAGTTCGACCAACTGCTGCGCCGCGAAACCCGGATCGGGCACTTCCAGGTGCCCCGCTTCGGTTTCCTGTTCCAGAAAGTCCCGCAGGCAGGTCAGGAAATGGCTGGCGCCGGCGTCATAAAACCGCGTCCCGAGTTCGGGCATGCGTTCGACCACCGCAATGACGATCCGTTGGGCGTGGATCATGTCGCGGGACCCCATCTTGCGCGCAAGGCCCTTGGCATAGGCCATCAGGCGGTCCTCGACCGTCCCGGCTTCGGTCAGCTCCGCCGCGATCCCGTCAAAGACCCCGTCGCGGCGGTCCTCGACCAGGGCAACGAACAGATCTTCCTTGTTGTCGAAATAGACATAAAGGGTGCCTTTCGACACGCCCGCCGCCTTGCAGATGTTGTTCATCGAGGCGGCATCAAAGCCCTGATCGACAAAGATACGCCAGGCGCCGTCAAGGATCTGACGGCGTTTCTGCGGGTCTTCGCCCGCGGCATGGCGGCGCTTCTGCGCATTGGTGTCGGCCGGTTCCGCCGGTTTCCGCGCCCGTGTTTCGGGATCTCTGTCGTTCATCATTCAGCCCATATAGTCGAACCGGCTGGTTCGATAAAGCCTTGATTTCCGCCCGCGACCTTTCTAAATGGCGTCGAACCAATCGGTTCGACCGTTCGATTCCCATCCAATTTCCGAAAGCCTGCCTCATGCCACGTGACGAAACCAATGCCCCGCGCCCGACCGAAACCCTGTCTTCCGAAGGGGCTGGTCCCGCGGACGGCGCGGCGCCGCAGAAGGGGTCACGCAAGAAGGTCGTCCTTGGCGGGCTTGCGTTGATCGTGGTGCTGGCAGGGGGCTACGAAGGCTATGGGTGGTGGACCGAAGGGCGTTTCATGATCGGCACGGATGATGCCTATGTGCAGGCGGATCTGTCGCTGGTCTCGTCGAAATTGCAGGGCTACGTTGCCGACATCCCGGTGCAGTCGAACCAGCATGTCGCCAAGGGTGATGTGCTGGTCCGGATCGAGGATGGCGACTACCGGATCGCGCTGGAACTGGCCGAGGCCAAGCTGCCGACGCTTGAACGCACCTTGGCGCGGATCGACGCCCAGATCGTCGCGGCTGAGGCCGGCGTGACCCAGGCCGAGGCCGAGCTTGCCGGGGCCGAAGCCGCCCTGCGCACCGCCGAAACCGCCCAGGCACGGGCGCAGGGGCTGTCGGACCGCAAGGTGACCTCGCAGGCCGCGCTCGACACGGCGAACGAGGATCTGGATACCGCGCGGGCCGACAAGGCAGCCGCGCTGGCCGCGATCACCGGCGCAGAGGCCGAGGTCGAGGTGCTGAAGGCGCAGAGCGCCGAAACGGATTCGGGTCGCCGGGAACTGCAGCTTGCCATCGACCAGGCGCAGCGCAACCTGGATCACACTGTCCTGCGCGCGCCCTTCGACGGCACGGTCGCCAATATCGCCATCGAAGCGGGTGAACTGGTCAGCGTCGGGGCGAGCCTCGCCGCCGTCATCCCCGATCGCGGTCTCTATGTCGAAGCGAATTTCAAGGAAACCCAACTGGCCGGCATCGTGCCCGGCGAAATCGCGACGGTCACCATCGACGCCATCGCAGGGCACGAGATCGAGGGCCGGGTGGTCTCCATCGCGCCGGCGACCGGATCGATCTTTTCGCTGTTGCCGACGGATAATGCCACGGGCAATTTCACCAAGATCGTCCAGCGCGTTCCGGTGCGGATCGAACTGCCGGCCGAAACCGAGGGTCTGCGCGCCGGCCTCTCGGTCGTGGTCGAGATCGACCAGCGCAGCGCGCCGCAGGGCACCAAGGTGGCGCAGGCGTTGCAATGACCGCCGCTGTCGTACCGGCACCGGAACCCGAATTGACGCCGCGCCGGGTCGCGGCGTTCTTCGTCATGGTCTTCGGCATGTTCATGGCGATCCTCGACATCCAGATCGTCTCGGCCTCGTTGCCGGAAATTCAGGCGGGGCTGGGGGCCTCGTCGGACGAGATCAGCTGGGTCCAGACCTCCTACCTGATTGCCGAGGTGATCATGATCCCATTGTCGGGCCTGCTGGGGCGGATGATGTCGACGCGCTATCTGTTCGCGGTTTCGGCAGCAGGGTTCACGGCGGCGTCCTTCATGTGCGCGACCTCAAGCTCGATCAACGAGATGATCCTGTGGCGCGCCCTTCAGGGGTTCCTCGGCGGCGGCATGATTCCTTCGGTCTTTGCGGCGGCCTTCACGATCTTTCCCGCCTCCAAGCGCAGCATCGTCTCGCCGATGATCGGCCTTGTCGCCACCCTGGCGCCCACGGTCGGGCCGACCATCGGCGGTTATCTCAGCCACGCAATGAGCTGGCATTGGCTTTTCCTCGTCAATGTCCCCGCCGGGATTGCCGTCACCATCGGTGTGCTGGCGCTGGTCGATTTCGACAAGCCCGACTGGAAGCTGTTCGACAGGTTCGACTGGATTGGTCTGGCCGCGCTGGCCTGCTTCCTCGGCGGCATGGAATATGTGCTGGAAGAGGGCCCCGGCAACGACTGGTTCCAGGATGAAATCGTCGCGGTGCTGTTCATCGTCATGGTCGTCGGCGGGCTGCTGACCTTCTGGCGGGCCTTCACGCGGGAAGATCCGGTGGTCGACTTCTCCGCCTTCGCAAACAGGAATTTCGCCGTCGGTTCGGTCTTCAGTTTCACCATGGGGATCGGGCTGTACGGGATGACTTATCTATACCCGCTCTACCTGGCCTCGATCCGCGGCTATGACAGCCTGATGACCGGGCAGACGGTCTTTGTCTCGGGGCTGGCGATGTTCTTCAGCGCGCCGCTGGCCGGGGTGCTGTCATCGAAAATGGACCTGCGGCTGATGCTGTTGATGGGGTTCCTCGGCTTCGGGGTCTCGTCGTGGATGCTGACGGGGATGACGGCGGGATGGGATTTCGATGAATTGCTGCTGCCGCAGATCCTGCGGGGGGTGTCGCTGATGATCTGCATGGTGCCGATCAACAACCTGGCCCTCGGCACGCTGCCGCCCGACAAGATGAAAGGCGCCTCGGGGCTTTACAATCTGATGCGCAACCTCGGCGGCGCGGTCGGGCTGGCATTGATCAACACGCTGCTGACGGATCGCGGCGCCCTGCATGCCGCCCGCCTGCGCGAGGCGCTGGATTGGTCCAATGCCGAAGCGCTGCGCCAGATCGCCCTGCTGTCGGCCTATCTGGAGGCCGACGGGATCGATGGCGAAACCGGCGCGCTGGCGCAACTGGCCGCGCGGGTGACGCAGCAGGCGACGGTGATGTCCTTCATCGACATCTTCACCCTGATCGCGCTGCTTTTCGCCGGGTTGGCGGTGCTGTCCCTGGCGATGGAACCCCGCGCCGCGGAGCAGGTGGGGGCGGTCATTAGGGGCGGGGGCGGTCTTTAAAGGGCGGGGTCAGCCCGCGCAAGGCCCGGCCAGGGCGGAACGACGACTCCTCATTTCACTGCCGGTGCCGCCCGACGGCGCTGTTTGACGGGACGTGACGCTTGATGGCCAGACAGGTGGCATCGTCTGTGCAGACTGGGTTCCCTGACGCCGGTTTGTGTCGTACTTCGATTGCGAGACATATCTGAACCCGAACGCCAGGCAGAGCATTTTGCGGCGTCATTCAATTGCCGGCCAGGGAGAAAACCGCCGATGCCGCATCCGCCAAGCGCCCGGGCCCCCTCTCGAACGATCCGCATAACCCGATCGAAACCTGCGGAAGTTCCCGCAGAGGACAATGATATGACTTTCCATCAATGGGGGCCATATAAGGCAGATGGCAAAGGATAACACACAGGTCACGACCCTGGTGCAGCGGCTCGGCTCGATGATCATCGCGGGGGATTTCCGACCCGGCGAGCGCCTGCTTGAAGACACCCTTACCGAGGAAATGGGTCTTGGGCGCACACCGCTGCGCGAAGCCCTTCTGGTGCTGCAGGGGCAGGGCATGATCGACCGCCGCAAGGGCTGGTACGTTCCTGAAACCCGCCCGGCCGAAGTGCCCAACCTGTTCGAAGCCCGCGCCGTCGCGGAAGAAGCGCTTGCGGTTCTGGCAACCCGGCGCGGGGGACCGGACCTGGCGGTGCAACTGGAGCAGCTTTGCGACCGGATGGAAACCTATCCGGATATTTCGCGGGCCGAACTGAATGCCCTGAACCAGACCTTTCACGAAGCGATCCGCGATGCAGCGGCCAATCCGCATATCGCGGAATTCTGGGACCGGGCGCAGTTCCGGCACTGGCAATTGCGCCTGCCGATCATGTTCTCCCAGGATCAGATCCTGATGGCGCATACCGAACACCGCCGGATCGCCGATGCCGTCTCGGCCGGTCAGGCAGACGCCGCCGGCGCCGCGGCGCGGGCGCATGTCGAGGCCACTGCCAGAATCGTTACCGAAGCGCTAGAGACCGTGCGCATGTAGCCGGTCGGGCAACCTTGCCCTTTCCCGACACGCCGCCACCCAGACCGCGCCATTTCGATTGCCCGGATCCCGGCGGACATCCTCTGCAGCGCCCTCCCGGCTCTCGACATCCCACCGAAGACGCCCCTGCGCTCCAGCGCCGCCACAAGCGCCGGCCCAGGTTTCCCTGTTCCAAATATCCCGGGGGAGGAGGGCGCCCTGGCGCCCTTCGGGGGCAGCGCCCCCATCCCGCCCGCGCGCCCATTAAGCCCGGACGCCCTTGCCTTCCCCCGCCCGATGCACAAACCTGCCGGCGCAATCACAGCCAGCAGGAGCCCCCATGAGCGACGTCACCGATTTCCTTGCCGAGCGTTTCCCCGACCTGCGTGACATCCGCCGTGACATCCACGCCCATCCGGAGCTTGGCTTCAGGGAAACCCGCACCGCTGCACTGATCGCCGGCCGGTTGCGCGCTGCGGGCTACAAGGTCACCGAAGGCATCGCGCAGACCGGCCTTGTCGCGACTCTCAAACGGGGTGACGGCCCGGTCATCGGCCTGCGCGCCGACATGGATGCGCTGCCGATGGACGAACAGACCAACCTGCCGCATGCTTCGAAGACCGAAGGCGTCTTTCACGGCTGCGGCCACGACGGCCATACCACCAGCCTTCTCGCCACCGCCGAAGCTCTTGCGGCCCATGGCAACTTTTCCGGCACGGTCCACCTTATCTTCCAACCCGCCGAAGAAGGCCTCGCCGGAGGTCTCAAAATGGTCGAAGAGGGCCTTTTCGACCGCTTCCCCTGCGACCGGATCTACGGGTTCCACAACATGCCGCTGCTGCCCATGGGCCAGGCGGCGGTGCGCCCCGGTCCCGCCATGGCATCCGCCGATGGCTTCATATTGCGCTTCACCGGCAAGGGCGGCCACGCGGCCATGCCGCATCTGTCGCGCGACGTGGCGCTGCTCTGCTCGGAACTGACCCTCGCCTTCCAGAGCCTCATTTCACGTGGCATCAACCCGCTGCATTCCGCGGTCCTCTCTGTGACCCAGATCCACGTCGGCTCGGCCCATAATGTCATCGCGGGCGAAGGCTGGATGTCCGGCACGGTGCGCTGCCTGGATCCGGAGGATCGCGCCCTGTTGGAAGCCGGTTTGCGCGCGCTGGTCGAACACCATTGTGCGGCGCGCGGCATCTCTGTGGATATCGAATGGATCAACGGCTACCCGCCCCTGACCAACGACCCCGCAGCGGCGGCACAGGCGTCGAAGGTCCTCTCGGCACAGGGGTCTCCGGTCTCCTGTTCGCAAGCCGAACCGCTCATGGCAGCCGAGGATTTCTCCTACATGCTCAACAAGATTCCGGGTGCCTACATCTTCTTTGGAATGGCGGTCGAGGGCGAAGACAACCCCATGGTGCACCACCCCGCCTATGACTTCCGCGACGAGTTGATCCCGATCATCGCCGAAAGCATGGTTCGCCTGGTCGAAGCCGAACTTCCGGCTTGAAGATTTGGTGTTCTGCCCCCGCCGCCATGCCAGCTATCCGAGGTTCATCTGTCGCACCTTCACAAGCGCGGCCTCCAGACCTTTCGCGATGCTTTCGTCATGACCAGCGGCGCGGGTGGTGCGGAGGCCTTCGGCGATGACACCGTCATAGTCGATGAAGCTTTGAACGATGTCGGGGGCCTCGGCGATGCGGCCCTTCAACAACAGAGCGGCGTTGCAGACAAGGTTTTCGGCCGCGCCTCTGGCCAGGCTCGGGGACAACCCTTGCGATTCTGCCGCTTTGATCAGCGCGGTGGCGAGCAAGGCGGCATAGGCGGGGCCAGCCCCGGATAGGGCTGTCATGACGTCGATCTGGGCTTCTCCGGGCACTTCCGCTTCGGTCCCGATACCTGAGAAAATCGCGCGGGCGAGGCTCTTGTCCGCTTCGCCTGCAGCAGCGGCGGCGGTCCAGGGCGTATAGGATTGCCCGACTTCGGCCAGGGCATTCGGCAGGGCGCGGATGATGCGCGAGGCGCCGGTTTTTTCGGCAATCTCAGCCGCCAGAACGCCCGCCATGACCGAGATGACCAGCGCGTCGGGGCAGTGAAAGTTGCCGGCCCGAAAGTCGTCGGGTCGCAGGGACAGGATCACCACATCCGGGCTGGGCGCCTCTGCCAGGTCATGGTGCCAGGCGACGGGCCAGGCGGTGTAGGCGTTGCTGGGGCCGGATCGGTTCAGGGCGTGAAAGTGTTCGGCATCTGTCAGGCCATTGGCCAGCAGGGCAGGGCCGATATAGCGGCCAAGCCAGCCACTTGCTCCGACTAGGGCAATCACGGGATTGGGCGGCATGGGCAGGCTCCTTTGGGGTGTCGGTTGCTCCGCAAGGCGAATTTCAGGTCCGGCAAATCTCGAGCATGGCGCGCAATCCATGACGGCCATTGGCAAAGCTGAGGCCGCCACCGTGCTGTTCGGCCACGGCCGTGACGATGGTCAGGCCAAGGCCAAACCCATCCACGGCGCCGGCATTGGGGCCGCGCCGGAACGGCTGGATCAGGGCCTCCAACTCTTCGGCCCGCTGCTCCGTACCTTCGTCCTCGACGGTGATGCAGGCAAAGCTGGAATCCGCCGTCAGGTCGACCCGCGCGCGCCGGCCGTATTTAAGCGCATTGTCGATCAGGTTCTCCAGCGCCCGACGCAGCGCGATGGGACGGGCCGTGACCAGCAGGCGCTTTGGTTCGGGCAAGGTCGTGGCCCGGCGCCGCGCCATAAAGACATTGGCGGCACTTTCCATCACCCGAGGCTCCGGTGTGACCAGTTCGACCGGGCGGCCCATGTCCTGGTAGTCGTCCACGACGCTTTCCACCAGGGACGTAAGGGAAATCTGGCGTGGTTCCTCGTGGCTCAGCTCGGAGCGCGTGTAGGTCAGCACACCTTCGATCATACCGGTCATCCGGTCTATATCCGTATCGAATTTCTCGCGCAGATCCGCATCCGCGATCAGGGCGGCACGCAGGCGCAGGCGGGTTGCGGGGGTGCCGAGGTCGTGGCTGACCCCGGAAAGGACCAGGGCCCGGCGGGACAATTGGTCCCGCTCGGCTTCCAGATAGCTGTTCACCGCCTGCACGATGGCATCCAACTCGGCCGGGCCTTCGGCGGCATAGGCCTGGGGGCCGCCAAGCCGGCGCCGACTGCCGAGGGTCTCGGCGAAGGTCTCGAACCGCGATGCGCTGTCGGTTAGCCGGGTATAGATCGCCGCAAGCGCCAACATGGCAAGGACCAGCCCCAGCAGGCGCGTGTCGCGCGGCTGGGCTTCGCAACCCCAGATCGGCGCGCCGTCAATCCGCTGCCAGGGGGCATCGCCCATCTGGGCGAAAAGGACAGGGTGGCTACAGTAATTGGCCAGAAGCCGCGTGATATGGCCCAGCTTTTCCGGGGCAGTCCGCCCGGCGCCCGGTACCAGGTTTGCGACCTCGTATTGCAGATCGCCAGACAGGATGGCGAGGCGCAGCACGACCCCCCCGAGATCCTCCAGCGAGGCATCCCGGATCGAGACCTGGGCGACGAAGGCGGGCGAGGGCATGCCGTCGATCGCGGCAAAGGCCCCATCGCGTGCACGTGACTGCTGGCTTGCCGGCACCGGGGTCAGGGTCACGCCGTCGGGCGGCGCCGTGCCGCGCGCCAGGGAATCATACAGAGTCACTCCGGCGACATAGGCCCGGCCCAGATGGGCTTCCCAGGCGGTGCGGGACCCGAACCAGAGCGCGCCTGCCATGGCACCCGACAGAAAGGCGGTGCCGGCCCAGATTATCCCAAGGTGCCGCAGGCTGGGGCGCCAGTGCCTCATGCTTCGGCGACCGAGACGTCACTGGCGAGGATATAGCCGGTGCCACGCAGGGTCTTCAGCATCATCGGCGTCTTGGGGTCGGGTTCGATCTTGGAGCGAAGACGGCCGACCAGCATGTCGATGGCCCTCCCCGAGGTCTCACCCGCATCCTCGCTGGCCATGTCGAGGGACCCGGCGATTTCCTCGCGGGTCAGGGGGATGTGCGGATTGGCCAGCAGGACCTTCAGCAGTTCGGTTTCGCGCCGGGACAGGGCAACCTGAAACCCCTCGGGGCTGCGGACCTCGTCGCGCTTGCCATCATAGGTCCAGCCGCCGAAATCATAGCGCCGGGTCGAGCGGCGATAGACAAGGGATGGCGTGCGCCTGGCCCGGCCCAGAACGGCGCGCACACGGGCCAGCAGAAGTTTGGGGTTGAAGGGTTTGGCGATGTAGTCATCAGCCCCGACTTCGTATCCTGCCATGCGCTGATGATCGGCAGACAGGGCCGAGACGAGGATGATCGGCATCTCGTGATCACGCCGCAATTCGGCGCAGATCTCGACGCCGCTCTCGTCTCCCAGCATCACGTCGAGAAGGATCAGATCGATCCGCCCGGCGGCCAGGTAGGCGTCGATCTCGGAACGGGTGGCGGCGGAGGAGACGAAAAAACCTGACTGGCGGAGAAAATCCGTCAGCATGTCGCGCATCTCCGTGTCGTCATCGACCACCAGAAGTCGTGCGATCGTCATGCCCTGCCTTGCCTCCCCCGGCTGCCTCACGCGTTTTGCGCACATTATGGGACAGGGCCGCACAGCGCAATTGATCGGGGGATGCATCTTCTGCCTATCTGGGGGGCGCTGCCCCCCGCCGCGAAGGCGGCTCCCCCCGGAGTATTTCCGGCCAGATGAAAGAGCCATGTCCTGAGCCTCGGCTCTTTATCATCTGGCCGGAAATACTCCCGGGGGAGGGCGGCGGACCGCTTTGCGGTGCGCCGTTCGGGGGCAGGGCCCCCATAGAGGCGGCCGTCGGTGATGCCTTTTGTCAGCATTGTTGCTGCGCTGCAGCAAATGCGCCCGAGTAACAGCGTGTAACAGAGGGGCGCAAAATATGGGGCGACGGTAGGTCAGATCTGTTGCATGCATCGTCACGGCGGCGTGATTATGCGGCGTCCCCGTCGTGATCGACGGGCAGACGGAATTCCTTGGGAGGATAATCCAGATGAAGATGAAAAACCTGTTCGTGGCCTCGACCGCATTGTCGATCGCGGCATTGCCCGTGCTGGCCGATCCGCAAGCCGAAGTCCTGCATTGGTGGACATCCGGCAGCGAAGCCAAATCGGTCGCTGTGCTTCAGGAAGAATTCGCAGAACGCGGCGGCACCTGGACCGACATGCCCGTGGCGGGCGGCGGCGGCGACGCGGCCATGACGGCACTGCGCGCCCGTGTCCTGTCGGGCAACGCTCCGACGGCCGTGCAATTGAAAGGCCCGGCGATCCAGGAATGGTATGAAGAAGGCGTGCTGGCCGATATCTCGGACGTGGCCGAGCAGCAGGGCTGGGCCGATGTCCTGCCCGATCAGCTTGCCGAGCACATGAAATGCGACGGACATTGGTGCGCTGCGCCGGTCAACGTCCACCGCGTGAACTGGATCTGGGCCAACAAGGCGATCCTTGACCAGAACGGCGTCGAGATGCCCACCACCTGGGAAGAGTTCAACGCCGCTTCTGACAAGCTGCAGGAAGCCGGCATCACCCCGCTGGCCCATGGCGGTCAATCCTGGCAGGACGCCACGCTTTTCGAAGCCGTTGTCCTGGGCCATGGGGCGGAGTTCTATCAATCCGCGCTGATCGATCTGGACCCCGAAGCGCTCGATTCCGAAACGATGGTCGAAGTCTTCGACGAGATGCGCACCCTGCGCGGCTATGTCGACGACAACTTCTCGGGTCGCGACTGGAACCTGGCCACCGCCATGGTCATGAACGGCGAGGCCGCCTTCCAGATCATGGGTGACTGGGCCAAGGGCGAATTCCTTGCCGCCGGCAAGGTCCCGGGCGAGGATTTCCTCTGCGGCGCGACGCCGGGTGACGGTTATCTCTACAACGTCGACAGCTTTGCCATGTTCGACGTCGGTGGGGACGAAGACAAGGTTGCCGGGCAGAATCTGCTGGCGGAACTGATCGTCGGCCCGTCCTTCCAGGAGACCTTCAACCTGAACAAGGGCTCGATCCCGGTGCGCTCCGACGTGTCGCTCGACGATTTCGACATGTGCGCGCATATCTCGGCCGAAGACATGGCCAAGGATGCGGCAAGCGGTTCGCTTCTGCCCAGCTATGCCCACGGCATGGCGCTGCGTGGCGAGCCTGCCGGTGCGATCACCGATGTGGTGACCGCGCATTTCAACTCGGACATGTCTTCGCAAGATGCGGTCCAGATGCTGACCGAGGCCGTCGCCAACGCGATGTGATCCTTTGATCGATACCTTTGCCGCCCGGCCGGGATCCCCCTGGGCGGGCGGCGCTGAATTGCGGAGCCCCCAATGCAAAACTGGCTAGAGAGACAGGTCCCCAAAGTGGTCCTGGCACCTACCTTCGCCGCCATCCTCATTTTCGTCTACGGCTTCATCGGCTGGACCGCCTGGGTCTCGCTGACCAACTCCAAGTTGATGCCACGGTACGATCTTGTCGGATTCGGCCAATATACCAAGCTTTTCGCCACCCCACGCTGGGACACGGCGATGAACAACCTGTTCATATTCGGCGCGCTGTTCATCATCATCTCGATGGTGCTGGGCCTTCTGCTGGCGATCTTCCTCGACCAGAAGATCCGGACCGAAGGGGCGATCCGCACGATCTTCCTTTACCCGATGGCGCTGTCGATGATCGTTACCGGGACCGCGTGGAAGTGGATCCTCAATCCCGGTCTCGGGATTGAAGCCATGGTCCGCGGCTGGGGCTACGAGAATTTCACCTTCGACTGGCTGATCAACCCCGACATGGCGATCTATACCATTGTCCTTGCGGGTGTCTGGCAAAGCTCGGGCTTCGTGATGGCGCTGTTCCTGGCCGGGCTGCGGTCCGTGGACGGCGAGATCATCAAGGCCGCGCAGGTCGATGGCATTCCAACGCACCGGATCTACACGGCGATCATCATCCCCTCGATGGCACCGATCTTCCTGTCGGCCTTCATCGTGTTGTCGCACCTTGCCATCAAGAGCTTCGACCTTGTCATCGCGCTGACCGGCGGCGGGCCGGGCTATGCCACGGACCTGCCGGCCACCTACATGTACGCGATGGCGTTTTCGCGCGGGAACCTGGGTCAGGCGGCAAGTTCGGCCATGATCATGATGGCGGTCGTCTTCGCCATCGTCGTTCCCTACCTTTACTCTGAATTGAGGGCGAAACATGACTGATACGACCTTCGCCTCCCCCCGCGCCGGCAAACGCGGATCCTCCGGCCGGGCCAGCCGGATAGCGCTGCGCGTCGGGCTTTATGCGGTGCTGATCGTCTTCGCGATCTGGTATCTGCTGCCGCTCTTCGTGATGTTGACCACCTCGCTCAAATCGCTGGACGAAATTCGCACCGGGTCGCTTGTGGCGCTGCCGCGCGACGTGACCTTCGAGGCCTGGCGCACCGCCTGGTCCGGGGCCTGTTCCGGGATCAAGTGCGAGGGTCTGAAGCCCTACATGTGGAACTCGGTCCTGATCGCGGTGCCCGGCGTGGCGCTGTCGACTTTGATCGGGGCGCTCAATGGCTATGTCTTTGCGCAATGGACCTTCAAGGGGGCCAACCTGCTGTTCGCCCTGTTGCTGTTCGGCTGCTTCATCCCCTTCCAGGTGGTGCTGCTGCCGATGGCGCGGATGCTGGGTCTGCTCGGCATGGCCGGGACGATCCCCGGACTGATCCTGGTGCACACGGTCTATGGCCTCGGTTTCACCACGCTGTTCTTCCGCAACTACTATGTCACCATTCCCTATGAGCTGGTCCGGGCGGCCAAGATCGACGGCGCGGGTTTCTTCCGCATCTTCTGGTCGATCTTCCTGCCGCTGTCGCTGCCGATCATCGTGGTGACCGTCATCTGGCAATTCACCCAGATCTGGAACGACTTCCTGTTCGGGGTCAGCTTCAGCCAGTCGGGCACCCAGCCGGTGACCGTGGCGCTCAACAACATCGTCAATTCGACGACCGGCGTGAAGGAATACAACGTCGACATGGCCGCAGCGATCATTGCCGCCCTGCCGACCCTTCTCGTCTATGTCGTCGCAGGCAAGTACTTCATCCGCGGCCTCACGGCCGGTTCGGTGAAAGGATAAACCAATGGCTCCCATCCTCGACATCCAGAACCTCTACAAGAGCTACGGCCAGACCGAGATCCTCAAGGATATCAACGTGGCGATCGAACCCGGCGATTTCCTGGTGCTCGTCGGTCCTTCGGGCTGCGGCAAGTCCACGCTGCTGAACTGTATCGCCGGGCTGGAACCGATCACCGGCGGGAAGCTCGACATTGCCGGCAAGAACATGACCGATGTCTCGCCCAAGGACCGCGACATCGCCATGGTCTTCCAAAGCTATGCGCTTTACCCGACGATGACAGTGGCCAAGAACATCACCTTCGGCATGAAGGTGCGCGGCATCGACCAGGCGACCCAGGACAAGAAGCTGAAGGAAGTGGCCGAACTGTTGCAGATTTCTCCGCTTCTGCACCGCAAGCCGGGTCAGCTTTCGGGTGGTCAGCGTCAACGGGTCGCCATGGGCCGCGCCCTGGTGCGGGATCCGGCGCTGTTCCTCTTTGACGAACCGCTGTCGAACCTCGACGCCAAGCTGCGGGTCGAGATGCGTACCGAGATCAAGAAGCTGCACCAGACGCTGAACGCCTCGATCGTCTACGTCACCCACGACCAGATCGAAGCCATGACCCTGGCCACCAAGATCGTCGTGATGAAGGGCGGCGTGATCCAGCAGATCGGCACCCCGGCCGAGATCTACAACACGCCGGCGAACCTGTTCGTTGCCGACTTCATGGGCTCTCCCGCGATGAACCTGATCCCGGCCCGTGTGCAGCGCGATGGCCATGGTCACCGGATCGAGATCACCCGGATGAAGGGCGAGCCCCTGATCCTGGCGGATTCTCGGCCCCTCGACCTGCCGCAGGATGTCATCATCGGGCTGCGTCCCGAAGACATCGCCGAAGCGGGCTATCGCTCTGGCGAAGATGTGCAACAGGCCGCCTGCATGGTCGACATGGTCGAACCGGCCGGCGCGGATACCTATGTGGTGTCGCAACTGGGGGGCAAGTCTGTGACGGCGCGGCTGCATGCGGAAACCTCGGCTTTGGCGGGGCGCGAACTGGAGCTGGCTTTCGATCTGGGCAAGGCGAGCTATTTCGCACCGAAGACCGGCGAGCGGCTGAACTGAGCCTGCCTGCGACCGGCGCCGCCGGTTGGGGAAACGTGAACAAGGGCGGGCGCGGGCATCAAGCCGGCGCCCGTTTTTTGTTGGTCGGCAAGGATCTGCCCAAGCGGGGCTTCAGGCTTCGGAAGGTGCAACCGAAAGGTGCATTTGCGTGAGGGTCCCGCTAGGCTTTCTGCAAGGCCCCGCCATGAGGTCGGGCGCAGATCTGCCGAATGAAGGGGCCAGCATCATACCGATCCGATCCACAGGACCCGCGAACCCCGGGGCGGCCAGCCGGCGCCCATCACGCCGCAGCGCATTCCTGGTGCTTTCCATGGTGCTTGCCCTCTCGGCCTGCGGTCGCCCGCCAGAGGTCAAGGGCTTGATGAACCCGGCGCCGCTTGACGCCTCCGACCACCGCGCGCCTGGCATCCCGGCCTCCTTCGGCGATACCAGGCCGCATGACTGGTCGGCGCGCGCGCCTTCGGCCTATCCGGTCCACGGGATCGACGCGGCCCGATACCAGGGTCGCATCGACTGGTCCCGCGCGCAAAGGTCCGGTGTCAGCTTTGCCTGGTTGAAGGTGACCGAGGGCGGCGATCTTCTGGACCCTGGTTACGCCATCAACGCGCCCCAGGCCCGCGCCGCCGGGGTGCCGGTCGGCGGCTATCATTTTTACTACTTCTGCCGAACGGCGCGGGAACAGGCCGAATGGTTCATCCGCAACGTCCCCAAACGCGGCGGAGACCTGCCCCCTATGCTGGACATGGAGTGGAACCACACCTCCCCCACCTGCCAACGCCGCCCGCCGGCCGCAACGGTCCGCGCGGATATCACGACCTTCGCACAGATCGTCGCCCGGCACTACGGCACGGCTCCCGTGGTCTACACGACACCGGATTTCTACCGTGAAAACGGGCTGGGACAGTTGAGCGGCGTGGAGTTCTTTTTGCGCTCGACCACCGCCCACCCCTCGGTCAGGTATCCCGAGGAACGGTGGACCTTCTGGCAATATTCCGGCACCGGTGTTGTCCCCGGCGTGAATGGCATCGTCGACCTGAATGCCTTTGCCGGAGACCGCAGTGACTGGACACGCTGGCTCGGCTCCCGCCGACAACGTTAGGTTCGCGATGATGGCGCTGCGTCGGGTTCCGGAGGCCTCCGGCGGGAGTATTTCGGGCCAGATGACAGGGGAGCGGCTCTTCATCATCTGGCTGGAAATACTCCGGGGGTGAGGGGGCAGCGCCCCCTGCGCGGTTTCCGCGCGTAAGTGGCTCGACAGGCTTCCTGGGAGGGCCATTGCTTCGGAACCCTGCTGCGAACTGCCTCTTGCTGCGGCGTCGTCCGAGCCTGTTGTTCCTTAAGCACGCTCGGAGTATTTGCACGGCGCACGGGCTCTGTTAGTAGCGCTAACATAAACGCAGGACCTGCTCCGGGGGAATGGAATGAAACTGGTTTCTGATGTCGGCGGTACCAATGTCCGCTTTGCGCTTGCGCAGGGGAATGCAGTCCTGAAGGAGACGATCCGCAGTTTCCGCAATGATGATTTCGCCACCTGGTACGATGTGGCGAAACGCTATGTCTCAGAGGCCGGCGATCCGCCTCTGGAAACCATGGCCGTGGCTGTGGCGGGGCCGGTCAACCAGACTCAGGCCCGGCTGACGAACCGGGAATGGTATCTGGACGTCCGCGAAATGGACTCCCTGTTCAGCGTGCGCTCCCGCCTGATGAACGACCTCGAAGCGCTTGGCTATTCCGTGCCCTCGCTGACCGATGAGGGGTTGTTGCAGATCACGGCCGATTTCGCACCGTTCGGGGATCAGGCCCTGGTCGCGGGGATCGGCACGGGATTCAACGTTTCGCCCGTGGTGATCCGTCCCGAGGGGCCGATCGTGCCCAAGGCCGAACAGGGGCATGTGCAGCTTGCCTGGCGCAGTCGTGACCGGGTGAGCGCGCTCGCCGGGACCTCGGATCACGGCTACGAAACGGTCGAACATCTTTATTCGGGGCGCGGTTTCGACAAACTCTGGCAGCTTTGGTCCGGTGCCTCGGTCGGCGCGGCCGAGGCGATGGCGGCCGAAGATTTGCAGATGGCTGAATTCGTTCTTCACTACGCCGAACTGATGGCTTTCCTCGCGCAGGATCTGACGCTGGGGTTCCTGCCGGGGCAGGGGCTGCATTTTTCCGGTGGGGTGGCGCGGGCCGTGCTGACCAAGGGCGGCGCCAAGGCGTTTCGCGTAGCCTATTCCAAGCCGCTGGCGCTGGACACCTGTTCGCATGTGCCGGTGCGGGTGATCCTGGACGATACGGCAGCCTTGGCAGGGTGCGCAGCAGCCTGATTGCTGCCGCAGTTCATCGCCTGATGGATGGCATGGCGGTCCGGGGTATCCCGGCCGCAAGCCCGGCTTTCGACGGTCGAAAGACGACATGCGTGCTGCTGGTGATCGCGGTGCGCAGCCCGCGCATTTCAGGTGAGGCGATGGAGGAGATGGCAGCCCGTAGGGGAATCGAACCCCTCTTTCCAGGTTGAAAACCTGGCGTCCTAACCGATAGACGAACGGGCCATCTCATGTGCCTTGCGTTCTACCATCTTCCCGCTTCCAGACCGGGGTCTGGACTGAGCAACATACTGACATCCCGAAGTGTTTCCGAGAGCCTGCCTTGCTGCAGCGCGGGGAAAATGGCAGCCCGTAGGGGAATCGAACCCCTCTTTCCAGGTTGAAAACCTGGCGTCCTAACCGATAGACGAACGGGCCACGCTTGGCGTGAGGCGGGTTCTATGCAAAGGCCGCTACCGGTGCAAGGGGATTTTTCCGCCCCGGTTCAACTTTTTTCGCCACCTTGCGGGCGGGTCAGAAAGGGCGTCTAACCGTCGCTCGCGGGGGCTGCATCCTCCAGCCGAAGCTGCACGTTGCGGCGTCCGCCCCAGTCGTTGATCTCGAGCTTTCCGGCCAGGTGGAAGGGCCGCCCGCCATGCTGTTCCAGCGCCGGTCCGAGCGGCCCGTCATAGGCGCCAAAGCAGATCGCCTCGACCCGCTTGCCCATGCCGTCGTTGAAGCTGATCTTCAGGTGGGTGTCGCCGATACGTTTGGCAAAGCTGATCTTCTGGCCGGCAAAGGCAAAGCGCGGGGCAGGGGCCGAGGCGCCGTAGGGCCCGGCCGCTTCCAGCTGGTCGACCAGTTCGGGGGTGGCGGCACCGGGCATCAGCAACCCGTCGATCTTCAGGTCGCCCGGGCCGGCCGATCCTGCGCCCTGCTTTTCAAGCAGCTCGGACAGGCGCGCCATCGCGGCTTCCAGCTTGTCACGGGCCACGGTCAGACCGGCGGCCATCTTGTGCCCGCCGCCCTTTATCAGCAGCCCTTCGGCGGCCAGCTTCTGGATGCTCGCGCCAAGGTCGACCCCGGTCACGGACCGCCCCGATCCCTTGCCTTCGTCACCGTCCATCCCGATCACGATGGCGGGGCGGTTGGTGGCCTCCTTCAGGCGCGAGGCGACGATGCCGACCACGCCGGGGTGCCAGCCTTCGCCCGCCGCCCAGACAAGCGGCGCGTCCAGGCCGCGCTCTTCGGCCTGGACCATGGCGGCTGCGCGGACTTCGGCCTCGATCTCGCGGCGTTCGGTGTTCAGCTCGTCCAGGCGCTCGGCCATGGCGCGGGCCTCGACGGGTTCGTCGCTGGCCAGCAGCCGCGCGCCAAGGTCGGCCTGCCCGATGCGCCCGCCGGCGTTGACGCGCGGGCCCAGCAGGAAGCCAAGGTGATAGGCTGCAGGCGCGGTGTTCATCCGTGCGCAATCGGCCAGGGCGGTCAGGCCGGGGCGTTCGCGCCGCCCCATGACCCGAAGCCCCTGCCGGACCAGCGCGCGGTTGACGCCGATCAGCGGGGCGACATCGGCCACGGTCGCCAGTGCCACCAGGTCGAGCATGGCCATAAGGTCCGGGCCCTTGGCGCCTTCGTCGCGCATCTGGCGATTGGCCTCGACCAGCATCAGGAACACTACGGCGGCGGCACACAGATGGGCCAGCGCGCCGGTTTCGTCCTGTCGGTTGGGGTTCACGACGCCGATGCACTCGGGCAGGGTCTCGGAGCCAAGGTGGTGGTCCAGGATCACCACGTCGCAGGGCGCGGCGGCGACCGGTCCGTGGCTGAGCGTGCCGCAGTCGACGCAGATGATCAGGTCGTGCTGGGCGCCAAGCGCCTGCATGGCGGGCACGTTGGGGCCATAGCCTTCATCGATCCGGTCCGGGACATACAGCGTCGCGGTGCGCCCCATCTGGCGCAGCCAGTCGATCAGAAGCGCGGCCGAACTGCCGCCATCCACGTCGTAATCCGCGAAGATGGCGATCCTTTCGCGCTGTCGGACTGCGCGCAGGAACCGCGCCGCCACGGTCTCCATATCCAGCAGGGACCGGGGATCGGGCAGCAGATCCTGCAGGCGTGGTTCAAGAAAGGCCGCGGTCTCGCCCGGTCCCACGCCGCGCCGGGCCAGGATGCGGCACAGGGCTTCGGGCAGGTGATCGCTTTGCACCAGGGCCGCTGCCTGGCGTTCGATCCCGGCCGTAGGTCCGATCCAGCGCCGCCCGGTCAGAGAGGAGTCCACGTCCAGAAAGCTCATCTGTTTTCCTCGCATATCGCACTGTTCAGGGGCCGGAGCCGGCCGGCAAAGGGCGCGACAGTCGCCGGGCCCGAGGGCACAGATTTCTCTTTGCCCGCCGGCACCCGGCTAAAAGCCCGCCCGAATACCGCAAGCCGAAAACCCGAACCAATAGGCTGGGGCGCGCAGCCTAGACCGTCTCGATCCGCAGCGCGACGGGGTCGCCTTCGACGACGCCGGTGCCGGTCATGGCTACCAGGGCTTCGTCCAGCAGTTTGCGTTGTGTCTTGTGGGTCACGATCAGCACCGGGGCACGGCCGCCGGTATGGTCGTATTGCCGCATCCGGTGGATCGAGACGCCCGCTTCGCCCAGGACCGTAGCGATCTTGGCCAGGGCGCCGGGTTTGTCCTGAAGGGTCAGGCGCACGTAATAGGGGGCCGGCGTGGTTGAGGTCGCGGGCACGGCGTCTTCCAGCGAGGCGGCGGGCTGACCGAAGACCGGCAGGCGGAAGCCACGTGCAATGTCGCAAAGGTCGCCCAGAACGGCAGAGGCCGTTGGCCCCTCGCCCGCACCGGCGCCGCGCAGCACGATCTGGCCGACCGCGTCGCCTTCCAGCACCACCATGTTGGTGCCGCCTTCCAGCTGCCCCAGCGGGCTGGTCGCGGGCACCAGGCAGGGCGCCATGCGCTGTTCCAGCCCGCGCCCGGTCATCTGGCTGACGCCGAGCAGCTTGATGCGATAGCCCATGTCCTCGGCGGCGCGAATGTCGTCGATGGTGATGCGCCCAATTCCTTCCAGCTCCATCGCGTCGAAGGAGACCCGCGTGCCGAAGGCGACCGAAGCCAGCAGCGCCAGCTTGTGACCGGCGTCGATACCGCCCACGTCCAGCTGCGGATCGGCCTCGAGGTAGCCAAGGTCGGCGGCTTCCTGGAAGACGATGTCATAGGGCAGGCCCGCCGATTGCATCCGCGTCAGGATGTAATTGCAGGTGCCGTTCATCACGCCGATGACGCGCTGGATACGGTTGCCCGCAAGGCCTTCGGTCAGGGATTTCACCACCGGGATGCCCCCGGCAACGGCCGCTTCGAAGCGGATCACCCGCCCGGCGTCTTCGGCCAGTTCGGCCAGCGCCTGCCCGTGGATCGCCAGCATCGCCTTGTTGGCGGTGACCACGTCCTTGCCGGCCTTCAGCGCCGCTTCGGTCGCGGCCTTGGCCGGCCCGTCGGAGCCGCCCATCAGTTCGACGAAGACATCCACATCGTCGCGGGTGGCCAGGGCGACAGGATCGTCTTCCCAGGCGTAGCTGTCCAGCGAGATGCCGCGATCCTTGCCCCGGTTGCGGGCCGAAACCGCGCTCACGGTGATCTCGCGCCCGGTGCGGGCGCTCAGCATGGCGGCTTCCTTGCGCAGGATTTTCAACACGCCGGTGCCGACCGTCCCGAGGCCGGCAATTCCCAACCTGAGGGGCGCGGGGCGCAAAGGCTCGCTCATTGCAGTTCTCCTGATTACCCGGGTCTTTCCGAGGCAACGGCCTATCGCCTTCCGTGCAGCCTTGCAACGCGGCTTTTGCACGGATGGACCGGGCAGGGGGCCGGATCCGGGGGCGTTCGTCAGGCGGGAGGGCCGCCCGTGGTCAGTCGGCGGTCAGGCAGAGGCCCGCCATTCAGCTGTCGAATTCATAGTCCTGCAGCGCGCTGGCGCGGCGGCGCAGCGCCTCGGCCCGCGACAGAAGCGCGTCGTCGTCCTGTTCCGCGATCCGGGGCTGGGCGGCGCCGCTGGCAAGTATGCGGCTGGCCGGGATCAGCGTCGGATAGGGCGCCGCGCGCGCTTCCTGCGAGATAGGCGTATCCAGTTCGGAGGGCCGGTCACACCCCGTCAGCCCCACCAGAAGCAGTGCGGCGCAGGCGCTGGTCCATCGATCTGCCCGACGGCGGACACCAGCATGGTTCTGACGACTGACCTGATGATCGGCACGCTCCGCTGTCCGGTCCGCCGTCAGGATCGGCATCAGGGTCAGGGCCTTCCGGCAGGAAATGAGGCGGGGCAAGGCGATCATGTTCCAGCAGTGCCTCAGCTTCGCCGGCTTGGCAAGAAGCGCCTCTCGCTTTTGGGCAGAGGCTGCGGTAAGGGCAGGGATCTGACCAGCGGGAAGACGGGGACGATGTGATGACAGATGAGGTTCTGGCCCGGATAGATGCCAGCCCGGCGCGGCGCTTTTTCGGCGTCGGCGTGCTCGTGCTTCTGGCTGTGGCGGTGGGCAATATCGCCATGATGCCCGACAGCGCCAGTTTCGGACGCCGCATCCCGCTGTTTGCCGTGGCCGCCGTCCTGGTGTTCGGGGCCTGGTCGATGTCGAAGGCAACCGCCCTGGGGCTGGAATATACCGCGCAGGGCCTTCGGGACAGCTCGGGGCGCATGATCGCGCCCGAGGCGCTGATCCTGTCGGTGGATCGTGGCACTTTCGCCTTCAAGCCGTCGAACGGTTTCGTGCTGCGGCTGTCCTCTGCGCCGGGCCTCATGTTCCGCCCCGGTCTGTACTGGCGGATCGGCAAGCGGGCCGGCATCGGTGGCGTCCTGCGCGGGGCCGAGACGCGGGCCATGGCGGACATGATCACCCTGCGGCTGATGGAGCGCGACAGCGCAGCGGCGCAGGCAGGCAACGACCCCGCCAGCTGAGGGCTGACCCGGCGCCGTGCTGCAGTGCGGAACGCCGATGCTCTCTGTATCAATCATCTCAACAGGTTGGCGCGCCTTACCCATGCGGCAGTGCGGCGCAAGCCCGGAGTTTCGCCCGCATCCGCCGCCCGGGGTTGCCATTTGTGACCATGGCCAAGCAAGGTACCGGTGAACGGCAGTTTTTAATGGAACCATCACGGATTTGGTCCATCTTGCCGCCAAAGCCACTTGTTTGGCCAACCACCTGTTGGAGGGATAGGATGCAACCTGTCAAGGAACCCGGTTTCCGCCAGAGCGTCGAGCTCATGTTCAACCGGGCCGTCGCGCTGACGGATCTCAGCCCCGGTCTGGAAGAAAAGATCCGCGTCTGCAACGCGACCTATACGGTGCGCTTCGGGGTGCGCCTGCGCGGCAGCATCCATACCTTCACCGGCTATCGTTCAGTCCATTCCGAACATATGGAACCAGTCAAGGGCGGCATCCGCTATGCCCTGTCCGTCAACCAGAACGAGGTCGAGGCGCTGGCTGCGCTGATGACTTTCAAATGTGCCCTGGTCGAGGCGCCCTTCGGCGGCTCCAAGGGCGGGCTCTGCATCGACCCGCGCGAATGGGACGATCACGAGCTGGAACAGATCACCCGTCGCTTTGCCTATGAACTGATCAAGCGCGACATGATCAACCCGGCTCAGAACGTGCCCGCGCCTGATATGGGCACCGGCGAACGGGAAATGGCCTGGATGGCCGATCAATATGCGCGGATGAACACCACCGACATCAACGCCAGGGCCTGCGTCACCGGCAAGCCGCTGAATGCCGGCGGGATTGCCGGCCGGGTCGAGGCAACGGGGCGCGGCGTGCAATATGCGCTGCGCGAATTCTTCCGCGAACCGGCGGATGTTGCCAAGGCAGGCCTGACCGGTGGGTTGGACGGCAAGCGCGTGATCGTTCAGGGCCTTGGCAACGTCGGCTATCACGCGGCGCATTTCCTCAGCACCGAAGACGGGGCGAAGATCACCGGCGTGATCGAACGCGACGGCGCACTTTATGCCGAGGAAGGCCTGAACATCGACGCGCTGCGCGACTGGATCAGCACTCATGGCGGCGTGAAGGGCTTCCCCGAAGGGCAATATGTGGCGGATGGTGCCTCTGTCCTCGAAGAAGACTGCGACATTCTTATTCCGGCCGCCCTGGAAGGGGTGATAAACCTTGGCAACGCCGCCCGCATCATGGCCCCGCTGATCGTCGAGGCCGCCAACGGTCCGATCACCGCCGGGGCCGATGAAATCCTGCGCCACAAGGGGACGGTCGTCATCCCGGATCTTTACGTGAACGCGGGCGGTGTCACGGTGTCCTACTTCGAATGGGTCAAGAACCTCGGCCATATCCGCTTTGGTCGCATGGGCCGTCGCCAGGAAGAATCACGTCACCAGCTGATCGTGGACGAGCTGGAACGCCTGTCTGCCGACAGCGGCGTCGGCTGGCAGCTTTCCCCCGGTTTCAAGGAAAAGTACCTGCGCGGCGCAGGAGAGCTTGAACTGGTGCGCTCCGGCCTGGACGATACGATGCGGGTGGCGCTGCAGAACATGCGCGAAGTCTGGCATGGCCGCAGCGATGTCGAGGACCTGCGTACATCGGCCTATCTGGTGGCGATCGACCGCGTTGCGGCCAGTTACCGCGCCAAGGGTCTCTGAGGTCCGGAATCCTGACGTCGAATATCTGGCGCCACGCGCCGCGCCGGGCCCTCGATGGGCCCGGCGCGGCGCGTGGCGCCAGATAGTGTGCGGGGCATGACGTTCTGATCGGAGGGACTCCGCCATACGCCGCCGGTTTCCCGGTTCAGGCGCTGTGGCGGTAGCGGATCACGCAGCGTTCCAGGAAATGCTCGATCTTGCTGCCCCAGTTTTCCCTCGCGATTTCCGGTGACGTCAGATGCAGTTGCGCGACCGGATCGCGGCCCGTCAGGCTTTCGAGTTCGGCAAATACGCCATCGGCGGAATCGTCATCGTGCGAGGTGCAGAGAAAGGCGATCCGATCCGGCAGGGCGGGGCGCATTTCCAGCCATTGCCGCAGCGCCGGGGCGATATGGCTTTGGCAGGCCGGCGTGCCAAGGATCATGAGGTCACTGCGATGCCAGGGCTGATCGGGTACGAGGATACCGGGCTGCTTGGGACGCAGCGCCGAGATCTTGCGGCGCAGCGCGGCCCTGACACCGGTTTCCGGGTCCGGGGCTTCGATTTCATGCAACTGGGCGCCCAGTTGCCAGGCTAGCTCTTCGGCGACCGTCAAAGTTTCACCGGCCGAACCGTCGAGCAGGATACGGCATGTCATTGCTTTCCCCCAATCGTCACGGAAGTGATGCCGATCCATCACCGAAGTGTCATCCGCCGAAAGGCGCTCTGGACGCTTTGCAGGCCATTTCCGCCTGATTTTACTTCATGTCGATTAAATTTACGGCATTTGCATTCCATGGATTGCCTCTGCGGCGCCATGTTGCTTTGCTCCGGATGAGAACAGGCGCCGGGCAGGGGCTGCGCGGGATGCGGAGTCCTGGTCGGCAAGAAGGAGCAGCGCATGGCGGGACTCGGGCGATTTTCCGGTCTTCGGGTCCTGAAGGAAGGGGTCTCCGGCAATCGGGGCTGGGCGCCGCAGTGGCGCGATCCGGCGCCGAAACCGGCCTATGACATCGTGATCATCGGCGGGGGTGGGCACGGGCTGGCGACGGCCTTTTACCTGGCGCAGGCACATGGGCTGAAGAACGTCGCGGTGCTGGAAAAGGGCTATCTCGGCGGCGGCAATGTCGGGCGCAACACGACCATCGTGCGGGCCAATTACTTTCTGCCGGGCAATTCCGAATTCTATTCCCATTCCCTGAAGCTTTGGGAAGGGCTGGAACAGACGTTGAATTACAACGTCATGCACAGCCAGCGGGGGCTGATCAACCTGTTCCATTCCGATGGTCAGCGTGACGCCTTCTGCCGGCGTGGCAATGCCATGGTGAACCAGGGCGACGATGCCGAGTTGCTGGACCGCGACGGGGTGCGGCGGCATCTGCCCTATCTCGATTTCGATCAGGCGCGCTTTCCGATCCACGGTGGGCTGCTGCACCGGCGCGGCGGCACCGCGCGTCATGACGCGGTGGCCTGGGGCTATGCCCGTGGGGCTTCGGACCGGGGCGTCGATCTGATCCAGAATTGCGAAGTCACCGGCATCGATACCGAGGCCGGCCGGGTCACCGGTGTGCAGACCAGCCGGGGCGCGATCCGCGCCCGCAAGGTGGCGATCGTGACCGCCGGACGATCCGGGCAGGTGGCGGCCATGGCCGGTCTGCGCCTGCCGATCGAAAGCCATGTGTTGCAGGCCTTCGTGACCGAAGGGGTGAAGCCGGTGATCGACCACGTTGTCAGCTTCGGCATGGGCCATTTCTACATCAGCCAGTCCGACAAGGGCGGACTGGTCTTTGGCGGCGATCTCGATTTCTATCCCTCCTATGCACAGCGCGGCAACCTGCCGATGCAGGAGCATGTGATGGAGGCCGCTATGACCCTGATGCCGATGATCGGAAAGGCTCGGGTATTGCGGTCCTGGGGCGGGATCATGGACATGACGCCGGATGGTTCGCCGATCATCGACAAGTCGGGGATCGAGGGGCTCTACCTTGATTGCGGCTGGTGCTACGGCGGCTTCAAGGCGGTGCCGGGATCGGGGTTCGCGCTGGCGCATCTGATTGCCACCGACCGCCCCCACGACAGCGCCGCAAAGCTGCGGCTGGACCGGTTCCGCGACGGTCATGGACTGATGGACGAAGAAGGGACCGGCGCGCAGCACAACCTGCACTGAAGCCGGAAAGGGATACCGTATGATCCTGCTGGAAAACGATGGAACAAGGGCCCCCGAATGCGTCTGACCTGTCCCCATTGCGGGTCCCGCGACCTGCGCGAATTCACCTTTCGCGGGGCCGTTCTGGCACGGCCCGAGGCCGCAAGCGGCGACACCCCGGCGGAGGAATGGTCGAAGGATTGGCACGGCTATCTGCATCTGCGCGACAATCCGGCGGGCCTGTCGCGCGAATACTGGTCCCATGAGATGGGCTGCGCGGCTTTCCTTGTCGTCACCCGCGACACCCGCACCCATGAGGTCCATTCCGTCACCCTGGCAGTGGAGACTCCGGCATGAGGCTGTCGTCGGGTGGGCTGATCGACCGCGACGCCCCGGTCACCTTCCGGTTCGAGGGGCGCGATTATACCGGCCTTGCGGGGGATACGCTGGCCTCGGCGCTGATGGCGAACGGGGTGGGCGTGCTGGCGCGCAGTTTCAAGTACCACCGCCCGCGCGGCGTGTTTTCCGCCGGCAGTGAAGAACCCAATGCCCTCGTGACCATCGGGCGCGGCGCTGCGGCAGAGCCAAATGTCCGTGCCACGATGCAGGAGATCCACACCGGGCTGGAAGCCTTCGGTCAGAACGCCTGGCCTTCGGTTGCCTTCGACGTGATGGAGATCAATGACCTTGCCGCCGATTTCCTAGGTGCTGGATTTTACTACAAGACCTTCATGTGGCCCAAAAAGGCCTGGGAAAAGCTGTATGAGCCGCTGATCCGCCGGGCAGCGGGGCTGGGGGCGCTGTCGGGCGCGCATGACCCGGATCCCAACGAAAAGGCCTTTGCCCATTGCGATCTGCTGGTGATCGGGGCGGGGCCGTCCGGGTTGATGGCGGCCTGGACGGCGGCGCAGGCCGGGGCGGATGTCATCCTTTGCGACGAGGATGCGCGCCCGGGTGGTCGCTTGCTGGCCGAGGTCGAACAGATCGACGGCGCCCCGGCGCTGGCCTGGGTGGCGCGCATGGTCGCGGCCCTGCGCGCCATGGACAACGTCCGCCTCATGACCCGCACCACCGTGACCGGCGTTTACGACGGCGGCACCTTTGGGGCGTTGGAGCGGGTCTCGCGCCACGCCCCCCGTGCCCCGCTGGCGCCAGTCGATTGTTTCTGGCGCATTCAGGCCCGGCGCACGATCCTGGCGGCGGGGGCCATCGAGCGCCCGATCGCCCTGACCAACAACGACCGCCCCGGCGTCATGCTGGCCGGGGCCCTGCGCGCCTATGTGAACCGCTATGCGGTCGCGCCGGGGCGTGCAGTGACGGTCTTTGGCAACAATGATGATGCGCATCGCACCGCCCGCGACCTGCTTGCCGCCGGGGTGCATGTGGCCGCCCTTGTCGATGCCCGGCCCGAGGCCGTGACCGATCTGCCGGTGCCCTTCCACGCGGGTGCGGTCGTTTCGGCAGTCTTCGGGCATACCAAGGTCGAAGCGGTGGCGATCCGAGAGGCCTCGGGCCGGGAACACAAGCTGCAATGCGATTGCCTTGCGCTGTCGGGGGGCTGGAACCCGTCGATCCATCTGACCTGTCACCTGAATGGGCGGCCCGTCTGGGATGAAACCCTTGCTGCTTTTTTGGCCCAACCGGGTGCGGTACCGGGCCTGTTCCCGGCCGGGGCGGCGGCGGGGGTCTTTTCGACCGCCGATTGCCTGGCGTCGGGGGCAGAGCAGGCCTGCGTGGCGCTGCGCGACCTTGGGCTTAAGGCGCCGGACCCCTCGCTGCCGGAGGCCGAACAGCGCGGGTATAGCATCACCCCGCTCTGGCAGGTGCCGGGGCGCGGGCGCAAACCGGGGCGCGCATGGCTGGATCTGCAGAACGACGTGACCGTGAAGGACGTGCGCGGCGCGGCGACGGAAAATTTCCGCTCGGTCGAGCACATGAAGCGCTATACCACCCAGGGCATGGCCCCCGATCAGGGCAAGACGTCGAATATCGGCGCGCTTGCGGTGCTGGCCGATGCCACCGGGCGCGACCTGCCGCAGACCGGGACGACCACCTATCGCCCACCCTTCGTGCCCGTACCCATTGCGGCGATGGGGGCAGGGGGGCGCGGGACCGGCTTTGCCCCGCAGCGATTCACCACCAGTCACGATGCCTCGGTCACCATGAACGCCCCGATGATCGAGGCGGGGCTGTGGTATCGCCCCGGATACTTCCCCCGCGCGGGCGAAGTCACCTGGCGCCAGGCCTGCGACCGAGAGGTCCTGATGGTGCGCAACCATGTCGGCATCTGCGATGTCTCGACCCTGGGCAAGATCGACATTCAGGGGCGGGATGCGGCGCGGTTCCTCGACTTCGTCTATACCAACCGGTTTTCGACGCTGAAGCAGGGCCGGGTGCGCTATGGCCTGATGTTGCGCGAAGATGGCCATGTCATGGACGATGGCACCACGGCGCGGCTGGGGCCGGATCACTATGTCATGACCACGACAACCGCCGCCGCCGGGCAGGTGATGCTGCACCTCGAATTCGCGGCCCAGGTGCTGCGGCCCGACTGGGACGTGCACCTGGCCTCGGTCACCGAACAATGGGCGCAATTCGCCGTTGCCGGGCCGCAATCGCGCGCCCTGTTGCAGGACCTGCTGGGCATGGACCTGTCGCCGGCGGCCTTCCCCTTCATGGCCTGCGGTGCGGTGGAGGTCGGCGGGGTCGGGGGGCGGTTGTTCCGGATCTCCTTCTCGGGGGAACTGGCCTATGAAATCGCGGTCCCGGCGCGCTATGGCGAAAGCCTGTTCCGCCAGTTGGTCGCGCGGGCCGAGGCGCTGGACGGCGGGGCCTACGGGATGGAGGCGCTGAACATCCTGCGGCTGGAAAAGGGCCTGCTGACCCATGCCGAACTGCATGGCCGCACCACAGCCTTCGACCTTGGCCTGCAGCGGATGATGTCACAAGCCAAACCCTTTATCGGTCAGGCTGCTGCCTCCCGCCCCGGTCTGATAGATGGCGAACGCGAACAGCTTGTCGGGCTGCGGCCGGTCGGAACGGTCAAGCAGATGACCGCCGGGGCCTTCCTGTTCGAAGAAGACGCCGCGCCGCAGCGCCAAAATGCCCAAGGGTACATCACCTCGGCCGGGTTTTCCCCGACGCTGCAAAGCACCCTTGCCCTCGGGTTTCTTGCGAACGGGCCGGACCGGCATGGCGAAACCCTGCGCATGGTGGATCATCTGCGCGGCGTCGTCGCGCTCTGCGAGGTGTGCGATCCCGTGTTCCTTGACCCGGAAGGAGACCGCGCCCGTGGCTGATCCCCTGATCCTGAGCGCCCAGAATGCCCTGCCGCAAGGCGAGGCGGCGCGGCTGGCCGGCACCGCGATCACGGTGCTGCCGATGGCGCGGCTGACCTCGCTGATGGCGGGGAGGCAAGTGGGCGACCTGGCGGAGGCCCTGCAGCGGGTCTATGGGCTGGCATTGCCGGAGTCGGGGCGCTCGGCGCGCAACGGGACGGCAGAGATCAAATGGTTCGGGCATCGTCACTACCTGCTGATCGGCGCGGACCCTGCGCCGCTGGCGCAACTGGCTGCAATGACCGATCAATCCGACGCCTGGGCCACGGTCCTGATCGAGGGGCCAAAGGCGCGCGATGTGCTGGCCCGGCTCTGCCCGCTGGATCTGCGGGCCGCCCGCTTTGTTCCCGGCGCCACGGCGCGCAGCGAGATCCGGCACATGATGGCCAGCGTGACGCGGGTGTCCGAGGACGGGTTCCGCCTGATGGTCTTCCGCTCCATGGGCCAGACCCTGCTGTCCGAACTGCGCGCGACACTGACCATGGTTGCGGCCCGGCCTTCCGCTTGATCCGCGCCCCGGCCTGACCGACGCCCAGGCCGGGCGCGCCTCTCCGCTTGGGGCCGCCGAATTGATCGCGGCGGCGCAATGGTGCTCTGGACTCGGGCGCTGCGAGGGCAGATATTTGGCCTATGAAGCTCGACCCCTCGTTCATGGATGAATTGCACAACCGTATCTCGCTGGCGCAGGTGGCGGGGCGCAAGCTCATGTGGGATCAGCGCAAGTCGCAGCCGGGCAAGGGCGACCTGTGGGCACCATGTCCCTTCCATCAGGAAAAGACCGCCAGCTTTCATGTCGATGACCGCAAGGGGTTCTATTACTGCTTTGGTTGCCACGAGAAAGGCGATGCGATTTCCTTCGTGCGCAAGACCGAGAACGTCGAGTTCATGGAAGCGATCGAGATCCTGGCGCGCGAGGCCGGCATGCAGATGCCCGCGCGCGACCCCCAGGCCGCCAAGAAGGCGGAAAAGCGCGCCTCGCTGACCGAGATCATGGAGCAGGCGGTGAACTACTTCGGCCTCTCCCTGCGCGGCGGCGCCGGAAAGATGTCGCGGGATTACCTGACCCATCGCGGATTGGACGAGGCGGCGATCCAACGCTGGGATCTGGGCTTTGCGCCGGGGGCCTGGCAAGCGCTTTGGGATCATCTGATCAACAAGGGCAATGCGCCGGACGACCTGCTGGCCTGCGGGCTGGCCAAGCCGTCCAGCAAGGGTGGCAAGCCCTATGACACTTTCCGCAACCGGATCATGTTCCCGATCCGCGATACCCGTGGGCGCTGCATCGCCTTCGGTGGCCGGGCGATGGACCCCGATGACAACGCGAAATACCTGAACTCGCCGGAAACCCAGTTGTTCGACAAGGGGCGTACCCTTTACAACCACGGTCCCGCGCGCGAGGCGGTCGGCAAGGGCCAGCCGCTGATCGTGGCCGAGGGCTACATGGATGTGATTGCCTTGGCCGAGGCCGGGTTCACCGGGGCCGTCGCGCCGCTGGGGACGGCCGTGACGGAACACCAGCTCGACATGCTGTGGCGGATCACGCCGGAACCGGTTTTTGCCATGGATGGCGACAAGGCGGGTCTGCGGGCAGCGCAGAAGGTCATCGACCTGGCGCTGCCAAAGCTTCAGGTCGGCCGCTCGGTCCGTTTCGTGTTGCTGGCCGATGGTCAGGACCCCGACGAACTGCTGAAGGCCAAGGGGCCGGGCGCGATGCAGAAGCTGATCGACGAGGCGCTGTCGCTGGCCGAGCTTCTGTGGCTGCGGGAAACCGGCGGCAAGCGTTTCGACAGCCCGGATCGTCGCGCGGCGCTGGATGCGGCCCTGCGCGCCGCGACCCGGCAGATCCCCGACGAAGGGCTGCGGTACCACTATGATCAGGCGTTGCGTGAAAAGACGCGCGAACTGTTCCGCCCGGTGCGCAAGCCGGGGCAGGCTGGCGCGCGCGCGCCCTATCGGCCCGGCAGCCCGCGCTGGCAGCCGCCGGCGGTACCGCAGGACACGACGAAGAACTCCCTTCTGGCCTCCGAAGACGGCGTGCATCTGGACAGCCTGCGCGAAGCGGTGATCCTGGCCACGCTGATCGTCACCCCGGCCGTGGCGGCGGATTTCGAAAGCGGGATCGAACGCCTTGCGTGCCGCGAGGCCGATCATGCCGCCCTTCGCGATGCGATCCTGACCCATGCCGGGCAGGGGGCCGAGGCCCTGCGCGGCGAAATCACCGCCCGGCTCGGCGCGGCAGCCCTTGACGAACTGCTGGCGCGAACCCATGTGGCCTTGTGTCCTCCGGTACGTTTTCCGGGAGACGAGGAGCGGGCCCGCATGACCGTGGCCGAGGAACTTGCCAAGCTGCATTCGGACCGGGCCCTACGGGCCGAGATCGCCGAGGCCGAGGAAGACATCCTTGGTGCGGAGGACGAGGCGATGACATGGCGGCTTGGTCAGGCGGCGCAGGCGCGCAGCAATGCCAGCCGCAGCAACAACGAGGATCGTGCGGAATATGATCTTGGCGAGAACGGCGCGCGAATCAATCGCGAGGAACGAACTGCCCTCGATGCGTTGCTTCAGTCGATTCGCTATCAGAAACCGCAACGTTGATTTGAAAAGAACAGGGTTCCTCAAGAAATTCAGGGTAAACGGGTGTGCGAATCGCGCAAACGCGATATTGATTCGGACCAACCGAATCGCATGTCGGATGATTCGCTCAGGCGAATCACTTAACGAATCATCTGCTGTGTACCGGACCTGCCGTCCGGCGCCCCGCCCCGGACCCATTGCCTAGGAGTATCGCCATGGCCGCCAAGGACAACGACGAAGCCCAGATGGAAGAGCAGGAGGCGGAAGTCTCTCTCGACATGAGCCAGGCTCAGGTCAAGAAGATGATCGCCGAGGCGCGCGAGAAGGGGTTCATCACCTACGACCAGCTGAATCAGGTCCTGCCCCCGGATCAGGTTTCCTCGGAACAGATCGAAGACGTCATGTCGATGCTGTCCGAAATGGGCATCAACATCATCGAAGATGAAGAGGCCGAAGAAGAAGAGGGCAAGAACACCGCCGTCACCACGACGAACCAGAACCGCGAAGTCACTATCGGTGGCTCGGGCTCGGAAAAGCTGGATCGGACGGACGACCCGGTGCGGATGTACCTGCGCGAAATGGGCAGCGTCGAACTGCTGAGCCGCGAGGGCGAGATTGCCATCGCCAAGCGGATCGAGGCCGGGCGCAACACTATGATCGCGGGCCTGTGCGAAAGCCCGCTGACCTTCCAGGCGATCACCATCTGGCGCGACGAACTTCTGTCCGAAGACATTCTTCTGCGCGATGTGATCGACCTTGAAACAACCTTCGGCAACACGCTTGGCGACGAAGAGGGCGAAGAACCGGCTGTCGATACGACGGCCGTGAAGCCCGCGCAGGCCAAGACCGAAGCCGGTCCCGAGCTTGACGCCGACGGCAATCCCATCGCGACCGATGACGATGACGACGAGGACGATCAGCAGAACATGTCCCTTGCGGCCATGGAAGCGGCGCTGAAGCCCCGTGTGCTGGAAACCCTCGACCGGATCGCGGACGATTACGAAACCCTGTCGGAAATGCAGGACAACCGGATCAGCGCCACGCTGAACGAAGACGGTTCTTTCAATTCCGACGAGGAGGCGCAGTATCAGAAGCTGCGCTCCGAGATCGTGCTGCTGGTCAACGAACTGCACCTGCACAACAACCGGATCGAAGCACTGATCGACCAGCTTTACGGCATCAACCGCCGCATCATGCAGATCGACAGCGCGATGGTGAAACTGGCCGACCAGGCCCGTATCAACCGCCGGGAATTCGTCGAGGAATATCGCGGTCACGAGCTTGATCCGAACTGGATGGACCGGATGTCGCAAAAGCCGGGTCGTGGCTGGCAGATGTTCATCGAACGCTCTTCGGACAAGGTCGAGGAACTGCGCTCCGACATGGCCCAGGTCGGGCAATATGTCGGTCTCGACATCTCGGAATTCCGCCGCATCGTGCAGCAGGTCCAGAAGGGCGAGAAAGAAGCCCGGCAGGCCAAGAAGGAAATGGTCGAAGCCAACCTGCGCCTCGTCATCTCCATCGCCAAGAAATACACGAACCGCGGTCTGCAATTCCTTGATCTTATCCAGGAAGGCAACATCGGCCTGATGAAGGCCGTGGACAAGTTCGAGTACCGCCGCGGTTACAAGTTCAGCACCTATGCGACCTGGTGGATCCGCCAGGCCATCACCCGGTCCATCGCGGATCAGGCGCGCACGATCCGGATCCCGGTCCACATGATCGAGACGATCAACAAGCTGGTCCGTACCGGGCGCCAGATGCTGCACGAGATCGGTCGCGAGCCGACCCCGGAAGAGCTGGCCGAAAAGCTGCAAATGCCGCTGGAAAAGGTCCGCAAGGTGATGAAGATCGCCAAGGAGCCGATCAGCCTCGAGACCCCGATCGGGGACGAGGAAGACAGCCAGTTGGGCGATTTCATCGAGGACAAGAACGCGATCCTGCCGCTGGATTCCGCCATTCAGGAAAATCTGAAGGAAACCACGACCCGCGTTCTGGCAAGCCTTACCCCGCGCGAGGAACGGGTTCTGCGGATGCGTTTCGGCATCGGCATGAATACCGATCACACGCTGGAAGAAGTCGGGCAGCAGTTCTCGGTCACCCGCGAACGGATCCGTCAGATCGAAGCCAAGGCGCTACGCAAGCTCAAGCATCCCAGCCGCAGCCGCAAGCTGCGCAGCTTCCTCGACCAATAGTCGAACGGGTTCTCAGGCCGACGTCATGCACCGAACAAGAAGGCCGCCCCGATCAGGGCGGCCTTTTTTGATGCCTCTGGCCAGACGTGACGGCTGCGCAGTCCAGGGTTGGCCGCGGCAAACGTGGGGGTGTTGCACGTCTCGGTGCAGGCGCCTCTGAAAAGATTGCCGCTCCCTTTCCACCGAAGCACGCGAGTTGCCCGGGAGCACCCGAAGACACCCTGGTCTAGCTATCCTCCGGGAATGTCTCGATCGTCAGGGTGGCCTCGCAATTGCGGTTCTCGTAGGTGCCGATCCAGATGTCATAAAGCCCATCCGACGGGTTGGTCAGGTGGATCTGGGCATCGTATTGGCCATCGTCATCGTCGAAGAACCAATTGCCCGCCCCGGTATTGATCAGCAGCACCGTGTCGCAGTCGCCCACGGCGGTGAAGCGCAGGTCGAAATCCCGCGTCTTCCGGTAGTGCAGTTCGAAATCCGGGGGGGCGGCGACATGGCCGGTGGTGAAGGGGCCATTGAAATCGCATCGATCGAGGTCCTGGTCCCCCCCGGCGATGACAGCGAAGGCAACTGCGTTCCACAGGTCATCGGAACTGTAGTAGAGGTCCTCTCCGTCCTCTTCGACATCAGGACAGGCGATGGCCGCACTGGCCAGCAAGGTCAGGGTGAGGGCGGTCAACCCGCCGAAAACTCGGTGCATCATCATCGCGTCGTTCTTTCCCATCTGTGCCCCATACCGATCCGTGACCCATCCCAATGGCCCCATTTCCCAGGGTCCGCCCCGTGAAAAGGGGCCGTTTGTCCTGTCATTAGGCAGGCAGCCGCATTCCGGGCCGCGGGTCATGGCCTGCCCAGAGCGGATAAGGGACCGTGACCGAAAATTCTGAGCCCGCGGTTAATGCAATCGGGAATGCCCCGACAATTGAGGCGACCGCGAGAGCCCCGCGTTGCCCGGACCTTGGGTATTTCGGCCTTTCGCTGCCACCGCACCCCATACCGGGTCCTTTCGCGGCCCGTCTGTCAAGGAAGTGTCATGCGCTCTTGATACCTAGCGCCCAAGAAGCCGGGCCGCGCCCCGGTCGCCCCCTCAGGAGTACCCTTCATGAAGACCTTGTTCGCCTTTGCCGCCGCCACCCTTCTGGGCGCCGTTTCGGTTCACGCGCAGGATGTCAGCGGCAAGCTGGTCCTTTACACCTCGCAGCCCAACGAGGACGCGCAGAAGACCGTGGATGCCTTCATGGCCGCCTATCCCGATGTCACGGTGGACTGGGTGCGCGACGGCACGACACAGGTCATGGCCAAGCTGGCCGCTGAATTCCAGGCCGGCGCGCCGCAGCCCGACGTGCTGCTGATCGCCGACAGCGTCACCATGGAAAGCCTGAAGTCCGAAGACCGGCTGATGGCCTATCCGGGCGCGGATACCTCGGCCTATGAGAGCGGCGTGATGGACCCCGAAGGCTATTGGTTCGCCACCAAGCTGATCACCACGGGTATCATCTACAACACCGCCGCGCCGATGCAGCCGACCTCATACAGGGATCTGCTGAGCGAAGAAGCCAAGGGCAAGATTGCCATGCCTTCGCCGCTGACCTCGGGGGCCGCAACGATCCACATGGATGCGCTGACCTCCAACCCGACGCTCGGCTGGGACTTCTACGAAGCGCTGGCCGATCAGGGCGCCAACCCGCAGGGCGGCAATGGCGGCACTTACAAGGCAATTGCCGGCGGTGAAAAGCTTTATGGTTTCGTCGTCGACTTCCTGCCGATCCGCGAAGCGGTCAAGGGTGCGCCGGTGCGTTTCGTCTTCCCCGAAGAAGGCGTCTCGGCCGTGTCAGAACCCGTCGCGATCCTGTCGACCGCCCAGAACCCCGATGCAGCCCGGGCCTTTGTCGATTTCCTGATCTCGACCGAAGGTCAGGAACTGGCGTCGGACATGGGTTATCTGCCCGCACACCCCGGTGTCGCGGCGCCCGAAGGCTTTCCGGCGCGCGACCAGATCCACCTGATGGAATTCGATCCCGCGAAGGCCCTGAAGAACGACATGGCCAACAAGCAGCGGTTCATGGACATCTTCGGCGGCTGACCCCGGAATGATCCGCAATGCCCTGCGCGGCGAGGGAATATCCCTCGCCGCGCTTTGCCTTTTCGCGCTCCTGCTGTTCGTCATGCCGCTGGGGTTGTTGTTCCGACTCGGGCTGGCCCCGGACGGGGTGCCCAGCCTTGCGCCGCTGGCCGGGGCGCTGGAATCCGATGCAGTGCGCAGGGCGCTGTGGCGGTCACTGGTCAGCGCCAGCCTTTCGGGGGCCGGGGCACTGGTGATCGGCACGGCGCTGGCGCTGGCCATCGGGTTGACGGATCTGCGGCGCAAGGGCGCACAGGTCTTCGTGTTGCTGCTGCCGATGATGATCCCGCCGCATGTGACGGCCATCGCCTGGATCCAGGCGCTTGGGCCCGCCTCGCCGATCCTGCTGGCGCTCGGCATCGCGCCCGAGCCGGGATCGACCCATCCGCTGTATTCCGGGGCGGGGGTGATCCTGCTGCTGACCCTGCAACATGCGCCGCTGGTCTTTCTGGTGGTGCTCTCGGCCCTGCGTGGCCTGCCGCGCGAACTGACCGAAGCCGCCCGCCTTGCCGGTGCGCGGCCCAACCGGTTGCTGGCGCGCATCCTCTTGCCGTTGCTGGCGCCGGCGCTGCTGGCGGGGTTCACGCTGGCCTTCATCTCGGCGCTCGGGAATTTCGGCATTCCGGCGCTGCTGGGGATACCGGCGCGCTATACCACGCTGCCCGTGCTGATCTGGCGACGGCTGGCAAGCTTCGGGCCGGGCGTGCTGGGCGATGTGGCGATGATCTCGATGCTGCTGGCGCTGGTGGCGGTGGTGGCGATCTGGCTGCAGGGGCGGCTGCAACGGCGCCTGCGCTCGGGGTTGATCGGGCTGGCCCAGGCGCCGATGCTGATCCGGCTCGGGGCCTGGCGCGGACCGGTGGCCGGGGCGCTGGTGGTCTACATGCTGATGACGCTGGCGCTGCCGCTTGCCGCCCTGATCTCGACCGCGCTGGTGCCGACCTATGGTGTGCGCCTGACATTCGATACCGCGACCCTGGCGAATTTCGGCGAAGTGCTGCTGCGTCAGTCGGTGACCCTGCGGGCCTTTGCCAATTCGGCCATGGCAGCGGGGCTGGCGGGGCTGTTGTTGGCCGGGCTGTCGGTGCTGCTGGCGCATCAGGCGGGGCGTCGCGGGCGGGGGCCACGCCGCACGGCCGGTGGGATCTTCGTGCTGGCCGAAATCGCCTATGCGATCCCCGGGCTGGTGATCTCCATCGCCTTCATCCTGGCCTTCATCCGCCCGATCCCCTTCACCGGTCTGTCGCTGTACAATACGCTGGCGATCATCTGCCTTGCCTACCTGACCGCCTTCTTCTCGGTCGCGCTCAAGCCCGTGGCGGCGGCCTATGGCCAGCTTGATCCGGGGATCGAGGACGCCGCCCGCGTGTCGGGCGCGCGCTTCGGGCGCCGACTGTGGCGGATCATCCTGCCGCTGCTTGCCCCGGCGGCCGGGTCCGGGGCAATCCTTGTCTTCCTGACCGCCTATAACGAGGTGACGGTCTCGGCGTTGCTCTGGTCGACGGGGAACGAGACCATCGGCACCGTGATCTTCAACTACGAAGACGGCGGATATACGGTGCTGGCCGCAGCCATGGCCAGCGTGACCGTGGCGGTGACGGTCCTGCTGATGCTGTTGCTGGATTGGCTGGGGCGGCGCCTGCCGCCGGGCGTGGTGCCCTGGCGGCTTTAGGGTGGTCTAGGCGGGCAGGGCCCAGGCCTGCTTGATGGCGATCTGCAGGGTCTCGCCGTCTGTCACGCGTGCATCGCTGCGAAACGGCAGCGCCTCGGCCAGACCTTGCACACGCAGCGCGCCTTCCCAGCCGCCCCCGCGGTAAAAGACCTGTTCGGCGCAGGCCGGAATGTTGCCGCTGCCGAGGTCCAGATCGCGGGGGCGCAGTACCACCTGGCCCGGACCCTTGCGCGGCCCGCCCGACAGGGCCACGCGGATCGGCCCAAGATCGGCCGTCGCCCCGTCAAGGCGCGCCTCGAGCAGCGCGGCACGGCCGATGAAGCGCGCCACATGGGCGGTTTCGGGGCGGTCATGAATGTCTTCGGGCGCGCCGACCTGCACGAAACGCCCGGCCTCCATCACCGCGATGCGGTCGGCCAGCGCCATGGCTTCGCGCTGATCATGGGTGATGTAGATCACCGTCGCGCCCGAGGCCTTGTGAAAGGCCAGAAGCTCTTCTTCCATGCGGTTGCGCAGATGCGGGTCAAGGTTGGCCAGAGGTTCGTCCATCAGCACCAGCCCCGATCCGCTGGCAAGACAGCGGGCCAGGGCGACGCGCTGACGCTGGCCGCCCGACAGGTCGGCGGGCTTGCGATCCGCGTGCTCGGTCAGGGAGACGGTCCTAAGGTGCTGGTCCGCGCCTGTCCGTGCCGCCTGCCGCCCCAACCCGTCGCACTCCAGCGGAAAGGCCACGTTATCCCGCACGCTCATATGCGGCCAGAGCGCATAGGTCTGAAAGACGACCGCCACATCGCGTTCCTCGGGCGGGACATGCAGGCCGGGTGCCGAGACCGCTGTGCCGCCAAGGGATATCGTGCCGCGATCCAGTGGCTCCAGCCCCGCGATCAGCCGCAGCAACGTGGACTTGCCACAGCCCGAGGGGCCGAGCACCACAAAGAACTCGCCGGCCTCGATCCGGGTGGTGATGCCGTCCACCGCCGGTTTGCCGGCGAATAGCTTTGCCGTCTCGCTCAGATCCACCGACATGCGGGGCCTCCCATAGCCGAACCTTCGGGTCGGGATAGGGCCGCGCCCAGAGGCGCGCAAGTCGCGGCCAAGTGAAGTTTTTGCGACAGGGGCAGGGCGGTGACTTGGCAGGGGGCAGAGGGGGGCGATGGGGCGCCGGGCAGGCTAAGGTCGTAAGCGGCTGGACTATTCTTTGCCCCGCCCGGGGCTTGCGCTTGGCGCGGTCGCGCAGCATGGTCCGGGCTTGTGGACCTTGAAGCCGACAAAGACGGAGCCGCCGATGACCGCCCCCACCCGATGGACCGACCTTGCCCCGCACCAGGCCTGGTTGCGCAATCAGGCCGACCGCCTTCTGAGCCTGTTCGAAGCCACCGCAATCGACCCCCACGGCGGGTTCTTTACGCTCGACAGCCAGGGCCGGCCAAACGAGGACGACGGGTTCCGCCAGCTTCACGATACCACGCGGATGATCCACTGTTTTGCCCTGGCCGAGCTGATGGGCCGCCCCGGCGCCCATGTGATCGTCGGGCACGGGCTTGATTTCCTGCGCAATTTCCACGCCGACGACAAGCTGGGCGGCTATGCCTGGAACGCGCGGAACGACGGTGCCATGGCAGGCAACAAGACGGCCTATGGCCATGCCTTCACGCTGCTGGCGGCCTCGACCGCGCGGCTGGCCGGGCATGACACCGACGACCTGCTGAAGGACGTGACCGAGGTCATCGACACCCGGTTCTGGGAAGAAAGCGCTGGCGCGGTGACCGAGGAATTCGCGCTCGATTGGGCGCCCTACCCTGAGTATCGCGGCCAGAACTGCAACATGCACATGACCGAAGCCCTGATGGCGGCCTACGAGGCCACGGGCGATGTCACCTACCTCAAGAAGGCCGAGCGGATCGCGGGGCTGCTGATCAATATCCATGCCCGCGCCCATGACTGGCGGGTGGTCGAGCATTTCGATGCCAACTGGCGCCCGGATACCGAATATGACGGGGATCCGATGTTCCGTCCCGCCGGGGTCACGCCGGGGCATGGGCTGGAATGGGTGCGCCTGCTGGTTCAGCTGTATCGTACCAGTGGCGGGTCCCAGGACTGGATGATCGAAGCGGCGCGGGGCCTGTTTGCCCGCGCGATTGCCGATGGCTGGGACAGCACCGGCGGCGGGCTGGTCTATACGACCGATTTCGCCGGGAAACCGCTGGTCCGGGACCGCTACTGGTGGCCGGTCTGCGAAGGCATCGGCGCGGCCCATGCGCTGCGCGGCCTCGATCCGCAGGCCGAAGACTGGTACCGCCGGTTCTGGGATTTTGCCGCCACGCGGCTGATCGACCATGAGAACGGTGGTTGGTTCCCGCAACTGGATGACAAGGGATGCCCATCGCAGGATCCCTTCTTCGGCAAGCCCGACCTCTACCATGCGCTTCAGGCCTGCCTGGTGCCGCTCTGGCCGGTGGAAAATTCCGTCGCCGGGAACCTGTTGCGCGGTCAGTGATCCGCGAACCAGCAGCGTCGGACCTGTCCGGCGCTGCGCCCTGAACTGCGCGGGCAGGGGACCCGGAGCTACAGGACCGGAATCGTCAAAAGGCCCAAACGCCAAAAGGTCCGTCGTGACCGCTGGCATTGCCTGCGGACCCTTACGGATACCTTTTGGTGATTTTTGGAGCGGGCGAAGAGATTCGAACTCTCGACCCTAACCTTGGCAAGGTTATGCTCTACCCCTGAGCTACGCCCGCTCTCTGACGTGGCGCCGAAATACGCGGTAGGACGGGGCGGCGCAAGCAGAAATTTCGGCCTTTTCGGGCAAATTTTTCGGGGCCGATCATTCTGGTGATCTGCGGGCCCAAGGCCCCTGAAAACGCGAAAAACCCCCGTGCATCGCGCTGTTGCGCCATGTTCGGAGGATCGCTGATCTTCAGTAAAATTGGAGCGGGCGAAGAGATTCGAACTCTCGACCCTAACCTTGGCAAGGTTATGCTCTACCCCTGAGCTACGCCCGCATCCATTGGGTGAGGCACGATGTATAAAGAAGCCCGCTGCGCCGCAAGAGGAAATTTGACCACGGGCCAAGAAATTATCCGGGGCGGTTGCCGGTCCCGGCAAGGGCGTATCGGGGGGACTGTCCCCACTGCGCAGCCTTTGCGCAGCGGGGGCAGGGGAGGTCACGCGCGGTTCAGCGTCACTTCGACATTGCCGCGAATGGCGTTGGAATAGGGGCAGACCTCATGCGCTTTCTCCAGCAGGGCATCGGCGGTTTCCGCGTCGACGCCGGGCAACGAAACGCTGAGCGTGACCACCAGGCCAAAGCCCGCGCCGTCCTTGCCGATACCGACCTCAGCAGTGGCGCTGGCGTCATCTGTCAAGGCGACCTTCTGCTTGCCGGCGACCAGTTTGAGGGCCGACATGAAGCAGGCCGCATAGCCGGTGGCGAACAGTTGTTCGGGGTTGGTGCCCTCGCCGCCTGCGCCGCCAAGTTCCTTGGGGGTGACAAGCTTGACCGACAGTGTGCCGTCTTCGGTGTCTGCGGTGCCGTCGCGGCCGCCGGTTGCGGTGGCGCGGGTCGAATAAAGCGGAGTGATGGACATGGTATCCCTTTCCGTGGCTGAAAATTATGTCGTGCACGATATAATAATCCGGAATGCCGCAGTTTCAACCGGTGGCAGGGCCTGTATTGCAAATAAATCGTGTGCGACCTATTTAAGGGGGATGACAGAATTGCTTCCCGACCCCCCGAAAACGCCGGATCAGGGTGATCAGATCCCGGCACCGACCGAAGCACTGATCTGCTTCAACCTCTATGCGGCCAGTCATGCCTTCATCCGGCTTTACACGCCGCATCTGGACCGTTTGGCGCTGACCTATCCGCAGTTCCTGGTGCTGTTGCTGCTGCATGACCGGGATGGTCAGCAGGTGGGGGAGCTGGGGCGCGCCCTTTCGATGGAAACCAACACCCTGTCACCGCTGTTGAAACGGCTGGGTGATATGGGGCTGATCACACGACAAAGGTCGAAGAAAGATGCGCGCCGGGTAGCGATCTGCCTGACAGATGCAGGGCGCACCAAGGCCACAGCCGTGGCCGATGTGCCGGGCTGCATCGCGCGCGAAAAGGGTTTGAGTGCCGATGGCTATCGCCACACGCTCGAGATGTTGAAGGCCCTGCGCGGCTGGATCGACGCTTCGCCGCAGGCCTAGGGGTCAACGCAGGGGCGCGCGCCAGCCGGCGGCCAGCGCCTCTGCCTCGGAGCAGAACCAGCGCTCACCGTGATCGGTGGAGATTCGCGTCGCCGCATAGCTGCGCGAATAGGGCGTGTGATAGATCCGTTCGCCGCTTCGCGAGATATTGCCCTTGATCGGGCAGTTTTCCGGCGTGACCTGGCTGGCGCTGTTCCAGCGGCTGGCGCGGAAATCCCATGGTGTTTGCGGCGTGCCACGCGCCCAGAGGCCGCGACCGGCGGCGCGGGCCTCGTCCTCCAGCGGCAGGTAGTCGCGAGAATAGCGCACGAAGGCCATGGCGTGGCCATTCGCGATCATCGTCCCGCCAAGATCGACCTTGCCGGCAAAGCAATGGGCCAGAAGTCGGTCATAGGCATCATATTCAGCGCCCGTGCAGGTGATCTGCCGGCCCGAGGTGATCCGCTGCATGAAGGCGGTGGACTGCTGGCCGCAGGGCAGGCCATTGCAACTTTGCGCGCTTTCGGGGGCATCGATACCGAACAGGCGGATCTTGGTGCCTGCGATGTCCAGCGTGTCGCCATCCACCACGCGCGCCGCGCCGGTGACGGAAAACTCGGCCCTCGCGATCTGAGGCACCGACGCAAGCGACAGGGCCGAAACGGTCAGGGCGGCAAGAGACAGGGCACCGCGCAGAATGGCGGGCCGCAGGGCGGTCAGGGGGAACATGGCAGATCTCGCAAGGCAGGGCGTTAACGAAGGTTAACACCTCGACGCCCGGCTCTGCATCCGCAAAAGACCGGAAGGGTTAAGGGGGGGCAGCAAAAAGGCCCGCCTGGTCAGGGCGGGCCTTGGTCGTCGTCAGCGGCGGCGGATCAGTCTTCGTATTCGATCAGCAGATCCTTGGCGTCGATCTGCCCGCCGGGGGTCACATGCACGGCCTTGATGACGCCGGAGCGGTCCGCATGAAGGCCGGTTTCCATCTTCATCGCCTCGATGGTCAGCAGCAGGTCGCCTTCCTTGACGGCCTGACCGGCGGTCACCCCGATCGAGGCGACGACACCGGGCATGGGTGCTGCCAGATGGGCGTTGTTGGTCGGATCGGCCTTGGGCCGCGCCGCGGAGGCGCCGGTGATCGACCGGTCCGGCACCCGCACGACACGCGGCTGGCCATTCAGTTCGAAGAACACCCGGACCTCGCCATCTTCATGGGTTTCCCCGACGGCCTGCAGGCGGATCTCCAGGGTCTTGCCGGGGTCGATCTCGGCCGAGATCTGTTCGCCGGGATCCATGCCGTAGAAGAAGGTCTTGGTGGGCAGGGTGCGCACCGGGCCATACATCTCGTGCCGGACGGCGTAGTCGGTGAAGACCTTGGGGTACATGATGTAGGAATTGAGATCCTCGTCATCGATCTCCCGCCCTTCCAGCTTGTCCGAGACTTCTTTCCGGGTCGCTTCCAGATCAATGGGGGGCAGGTGCTTGCCGGGGCGGTCAAGGTTGGGTTTGTCGCCCTTCAGGATCTTCTTCACTAGCGGCGCCGGGAACCCGCCGGGAGGTTGGCCGAGGTTGCCACGCATCATGTCGATCACCGAGTCGGGGAAGGAGATATCCCGCTTGGGATCTTCGACCTCGGCGCGCGAAATGTCCTGGCTGACCATCATCAGGGCCATGTCGCCCACCACCTTGGACGATGGCGTGACCTTCACGATGTCACCGAACATCTGGTTCACCTGGGCATAGGTATGCGCGACCTCGTGCCAGCGTTCCTCAAGCCCCATGGAGCGCGCCTGGGCCTTGAGGTTGGTGAACTGACCACCGGGCATTTCGTGCAGATAGACCTCGGAGGCGGGGGCCTGCATGCCACTTTCAAAGGCGATGTACTGCCCGCGCACGGCTTCCCAGTAATCGCTCATCAAGCGGATCTGTTCGATGTCTAGGCCGGTGTCGCGGTCCGTATGGGCCAGCGCCTCGACGATGGAGCCCATGGTCGGCTGCGAGGTATTCCCCGAAAGCGCATCCATGGCGCAATCGGCGGCATCGACGCCCATTTCGGCTGCCGCCAGGATCGTCGCCCCCGCGATGCCGCTGGTGTCATGGGTATGGAAGTGGATCGGGATGCCGATTTCGTCCTTCAGTGCCTTGATCAGCACGCGGGCGGCGGCGGGTTTCAGCAGCCCGGCCATGTCCTTGAGCCCAAGGACATGGGCACCGGCGGCCTCAAGCTCCTTGGCCATGCCGACATAGTACTTCAGGTCGTACTTGGCCCGGTCGGGGTTCAGGATATCGCCGGTGTAGCAGACCGTGCCTTCGCAGATCTTTCCGGTCTCCACCACGGCATCCATGGCGACGCGCATGTTCTCGACCCAGTTGAGGCTGTCGAAGACGCGGAAGACATCCATGCCGGTTTCGGCGGCCTGCTTGACAAAGCTTTCCACGGCGTTGTCGGGATAATTGGTATAGCCGACACCGTTGGAGCCGCGCAGCAGCATCTGGGTCATGATGTTGGGGCAGGCGGCGCGGATGTCGCGCAGGCGCTGCCAGGGGTCTTCCTGCAGGAACCGGAAGGCCACGTCGAAGGTCGCGCCGCCCCAGCATTCAAGGCTGAACAGTTGCGGCAGGTTGCTGGCATAGACCGGCGCGGCGCGGATCATGTCGATCGAGCGCATCCGCGTGGCAAGCAGCGACTGGTGACCGTCGCGCATGGTGGTGTCGGTGATCAGAAGCTGCTTCTGCGCCAGCATCCAGTCCGCCACGGCCTTTGGTCCCTTGGTATCGAGCAGGGACCGCGTGCCAGCTGGGATCGCATCGCTCATTTGTGCCGGGGGGCGCGGCGTCTTGAAGCCCTCGGGCAGGGCAGCGCGCCCCTTGGTTTCGGGGTGACCGTTGACGGTGATGTCGGCGATGTAGGTCAGCACCTTGGTGCCGCGGTCCTGGGTGACCTTGAACTCGAAAAGCTCGGGCGTCGTATCGATGAACTTGGTGGTGTACTGGTTGCTCAGGAAGGTCGGGTGCTTCAGCAGGTTCTGCACGAAGGCGATGTTGGTGCTGACACCCCGGATGCGGAATTCCCGCAGCGCGCGATCCATCCGGGCGATGGCCTTTTCGGGCGTCTGGGCCTTGGCGGTGACCTTCACCAGCAGCGAATCGTAATAGCGTGTGATGACGCCACCGGAATAGGCGGTGCCTCCGTCCAGGCGAATGCCCATGCCGGTCGCGGTGCGATAGGCGGTGATGCGGCCGTAGTCGGGGATGAAGTTGTTCTGCGGGTCCTCGGTGGTGATCCGGGTCTGCAAGGCGTGGCCGGTCAGGCGCACGTCGTACTGGCTGGCCTTGCCGGTGGCGGCGGCCAGGCTCTTGCCCTCGGCAATCAGGATCTGGGCCTGCACGATGTCGATGCCGGTCACTTCCTCGGTGACGGTATGTTCGACCTGCACGCGGGGGTTGACCTCGATGAAGTAGAACTTGCCGCTGTCCATATCCATCAGGAACTCGACCGTGCCGGCGCATTCGTAGTTCACATGGGCACAGATCTTGCGCCCCAATTCGCAGATCTCTTCGCGCTGCGCCTCGGACAGGTAGGGGGCAGGGGCGCGTTCAACGACCTTCTGGTTGCGGCGCTGGACGGAACAATCGCGTTCGTAAAGGTGATAGATCGTGCCCTGCTTGTCGCCCAGGATCTGGACCTCGACATGGCGGGCGCGGATGATCATCTTTTCAAGGTAGCCTTCGCCATTGCCGAAGGCGGCCTCGGCCTCGCGGCGACCCTCAAGCACCTTTTCCTTCAGTTCCTCGGGGCCGTTGATCGGGCGCATGCCGCGTCCGCCGCCGCCCCAGCTGGCCTTCAGCATCAGGGGATAGCCGACCGCCTCGGCTTCGGCCTTGATGGCGTCGAAGTCATCGCCCAGCACCTCGGTCGCGGGGATCACCGGCACGCCGGCTTCGACCGCGACACGCCGCGCGCTGGCCTTGTCGCCAAGGGCGCGCATGGTGGCGGCTTTCGGCCCGATAAAGGTGATTCCGGCCGCGTCGCAGGCATCGACGAATTCGGGGTTTTCCGACAGCAGGCCATAGCCCGGGTGAATGGCATCCGCCCCGGACATCTTGGCGACACGGATGATTTCGGGGATCGACAGATAGGCGGCCACGGGACCGAGGCCCTCGCCGATCCGGTAGGCTTCGTCGGACTTGAAGCGATGCAGGCTCAGCTTGTCCTCTTCGGCATAGACCGCGACGGTCTTCTTGCCCATCTCGTTCGCGGCACGCATGATCCGGATGGCGATTTCGCCCCGGTTCGCGATGAGGATCTTTTGAAAATCAGCCATGTTCACTCCCTTGGTACAGCCTTGCAGCCCGTGGCGCAGCCTCCCGCCCCGTCCCGACAGGAAACGCTACGCCGCGCTGCAGCGCAAGCGGGATTGTCGCAAAACTTTTGATTGCGCTACCGGTTGCAGGAAATCGCCTGATACGGGACCTGGGGCGCAATGCAGGGTCGAAACGCGCCCGGGCGGCGCCAAAATGGTGCGGAATCTATCCAATTCGATTCCCGGGCATCTGTCAGGCTCCATTCGGGCGCTTCTGCTGGAACGGGATTTTGACGGCGTCATTTCACCTTGGAACGTATGGGGAACGGCAGTTGGCAAGGCAGACGTGGCGCGGTATGATGTGCCATGAGCTCTTATTCCGAAGATGACGCGTTCGAAGCCGCAGTTCCCTTGTCGCGCCAGGCCATGGCCGCGCGTCCGACACCCTATCTCGACGATCTGAATCCGGCGCAACGCGAAGCGGTCGAAACGCTGGACGGGCCGGTGCTGATGCTGGCCGGGGCAGGGACGGGCAAGACCAAGGCGCTGACCTCGCGCATTGTGCACCTGCTGAACACAGGGCGGGCGCGTCCCAATGAAATCCTGTCGGTGACTTTCACCAACAAGGCGGCGCGGGAGATGAAGACCCGCGTTGGCCGGATGTTGGGCGAAACCGTCGAGGGCATGCCCTGGATGGGCACCTTTCACGCTATCTGCGTCAAGCTGCTGCGCCGTCACGCCGAACTGGTCGGACTGAAATCGAACTTCACCATCCTCGACATGGATGACCAGTTGCGTCTGCTCAAGCAGCTGGTGCGCGCCAGCAACATTGACGAAAAACGCTGGCCGCCGCGTCAGCTTGCCGGGTTGATCGACAGCTGGAAGAACCGCGCCTGGACCCCGGCCCATGTCCCCGCCGCCGAGGCCTCGGCCTATAACAACCGTGGAACCGAGCTTTACGATCAGTATCAGCGCCGCCTGCTGGAACTGAACGCCGTCGATTTCGGTGACCTGCTGCTGCACATGGTGACGATTTTCCAGAGCCACGACGATGTGCTGTCCCAGTACCAACGCTGGTTCAAGTACATCCTCGTCGACGAATATCAGGATACCAACGTGGCTCAATACCTGTGGCTGCGGCTGCTGGCGGGCGGGCACAAGAACATCTGCTGCGTCGGGGACGACGACCAGTCGATCTATGGCTGGCGGGGTGCCGAGGTTGGCAACATCCTGCGGTTCGAAAAGGATTTTCCCGGCGCCAAGGTGGTGCGGCTGGAACAGAACTACCGCTCGACCCCACATATCCTGTCGGCCGCCTCGGCGGTGATCCGGGGCAACGAAGGGCGCCTTGGCAAGGAGCTCTGGACCGAGGCGGAAGAGGGAGAAAAGCTGCGGCTGATCGGCCATTGGGATGGCGATGAAGAGGCCCGCTGGGTTGGGGACGAGATCGAGGCGATGCAGCGTGGCACCCGCGGTATGGCGCCCTTCGGCCTTGATACCATGGCGATCCTGGTCCGCGCCTCGCACCAGATGCGCGCCTTCGAGGATCGCTTCCTGACCATCGGTCTGCCTTACCGGGTCATCGGCGGCCCGCGTTTCTACGAGCGGTTGGAGATCCGCGATGCCATGGCCTATTTCCGTCTGGCCGTGTCGCCCGCCGATGACCTGGCCTTTGAGAGGATCATCAACACCCCCAAGCGTGGTCTCGGCGACAAGGCCCAGCAAAAGATCCAGATGACGGCGCGCGACCATGGCGTGCCGTTGCTTGATGGCGCACGGATCCTGCTGCAACAGGCCGGAATCAGCGGCAAGGGCGCGGGACAGTTGCGCCTGTTCATCGAGGGTATGGACCGCTGGGGCGGCCTGGTGAACAGCCCGGACCTGTCGCACATGGACCTTGCGGGGATGATTCTGGACGAATCGGGCTACACCGAGATGTGGCAGAACGACAAGACGCCAGAGGCGCCAGGGCGGCTCGAGAACCTCAAGGAACTGGTCAAGGCCCTCGAGAACTTCGAGAACCTGCAAGGGTTCCTCGAACATGTCAGCCTGATCATGGATAACGAGAAAGAGACCGATGGCGAAAAGGTCTCGGTCATGACGCTGCACGCGGCCAAGGGGCTGGAGTTTCCGGCCGTGTTTCTACCAGGCTGGGAAGACGGGCTTTTCCCGAGCCAGCGCAGCATGGATGAAACAGGCCGCAAGGGTCTAGAGGAAGAACGCCGGCTTGCCTATGTGGGAATCACTCGGGCCGAACAGGTCTGCACGATTTCCTTTGCAGGCAATCGCCGGGTCTTCGGTCAGTGGCAAAGCCAGTTGCCATCGCGATTTATCGACGAATTGCCCGCCAAGGACGTCGAGGTCCTGACGCCACCCGGCCTATATGGCGGCGGGTTCGGCGCCGCGGTGCAAAGCACGGTGGATGTCCGCGCCTCGGAAGCGGACGGCTATGATTCCCCCGGCTGGAAGCGCATGCAGTCGCGCGCCAGCAGCCGCCCTATGTCGCAACCGCGCGAGACCCGAAGTTCGGTGATCGACGCCGAAGCGATCAGCGCCTTTGCCATAGGCGAACGGGTCTTCAATCAGAAATACGGCTACGGCGAAGTACTGGGTATTGAAGGCAACAAACTGGAAGTGGCCTTCGACAAGTCCGGCATCAAGAAGGTCGTGGCAAGTTTCCTCAGCACGCCGGACGACATCCCCTTCTGAAGGGACCCGGTCGCGGTCCGCCTTTCTTTAAGTGTTGGAAGGGGGCGCTGCCCCCAATCGTGCCTGCGGCCCGATCCCCCCGGAGTATTTCCAGCTAGGTGAATAAGCACGGCGCGTCTCGCTCACCTGGCGCGAAATACTCCGGGGGAATTGAGGCCGCAGGCCTCAAGGGGGCAGCGCCCCTGAAATTTACATGTCCTGAAAATGAAAAACGGCGGTGCCAGGGAGGAGGAGAGGCACCGCCGTTCGTTTGACGACCGCTCAGGGAGGAGGAGAGAGCGATCGGTCTGTTGCCAGGTTCCGGCAGGGCCAGGGAGGAGGAGAGGCCCTGCCGGTCTTGGCATCACCGCTCAGGGAGGAGGAGAGAGCGGCGAATTTTTTGCGAAGCGTAACCCTGCTTCGGGGATGAGGTCCGGTGATGCCAGGGAGGAGGAGAGGCATCACCGGGAAACACGACCGCTCAGGGAGGAGGAGAGAGCGACCGATCTTTGGCCAGTGTCCGGCAGGGCCAGGGAGGAGGAGAGGCCCTGCCGGTCTTGGCATCACCGCTCAGGGAGGAGGAGAGAGCGGCGAATTCTTTTCGAAGCGTAACCCCGCTTCGGGGATAGGTGCGACGATGCCAGGGAGGAGGAGAGGCATCGTCGCTGGTCTCAGAGGGCCCAGGGAGGAGGAGAGGGCCGCCTGATCTCGGTGTTCTTCAGGCCGGTTGTCCGTAGGCTTGTTGATAGGCCACGGTCCGGATCAGCGAGCGGCGCAACCCAAGGTCGCTAAGCTCGCGGTTATTCATGGACGACAGTTCGTCCAGGCACTTGCGATAGGCCGCGTAACGGGCGTAGCGTTCGCCAATCTGGGCGAAGAGGCGCACCAAGAGGGTCTGGCCTTCGTTTGCCTGACCTTGATATCCGGTTGCCATTGCCATCGTTTCGATCCTTCGTCTCGCATCTCTGTCTGCGGCGTCTTGACTGTCCGTGCCGATCTCGTTGGCGCTAACTGCCTTGCTGCTGTTGACCTCAATTTAGCTATTTGCTGCGTTTGCACAATGGACGCTTGATCAACGCCGCTATGCAGAAAGTGCATAAGAAGCGTTGACCTAAGATTAACGGATTTCAACTTTAAGATGAAAGGGGCCGTGTCGTCTCGGGGAGGGGCTGCAAATGGCAGGTCAGCACGGCTGCCCTTGCCCATTGCGTCGAAAATGCGCACCTATGCAGGCATATCGAAGGAGAAAACCTTGCCTGTTACGCGTGATGACATCCTTAGCGAACTCAAGCGACTTGGCCTGCCGGATGGTGGCGACCTGGTTTCGGCGGACATGATCCGTGCTCTTGTGGTCGAGGGCACCAGCGTGCGCTTCGTCATCGAGGCTCCGGACCCCGAGACCGCAAGGCGGATGGAATCGATCCGCGCCGCCGCTGAAAAGCTGGTGTCCGACATGGCGGGTGTCGACAAGGTCAGCGTCGCCCTCACGGCGCATGGCCCTGCGCCGCAGCCGTCACGTGCCCCGACGGGCAATGCGGAACCCCCCAGCCTGAAGATCGGCGGCCACCCGAAGCCGCAGAATGCCCCGATGAAGCCATCGGGGGTGAAGCGCATTCTTGCGATTGCCTCCGGCAAGGGCGGGGTGGGCAAATCGACCGTCTCGGCCAATCTCGCGGTGGCCCTGACGCGCGCCGGCAAGAAGGTTGGTCTGCTTGATGCCGATATATACGGTCCCTCGCAGCCGCGCATGATGGGGGCGACGAAACGGGTCGCCTCGGCGGATGGCAAGACAATCGACCCGCTGCATCTGCATGGGGTCACCATGATGTCCATCGGTTTGATGATGGAAGAAGACAAGGCCGTGGTCTGGCGCGGGCCGATGCTGATGGGCGCCTTGCAGCAGATGCTGGGGCAGGTAAACTGGGGCGAGCTTGACGTGCTGATCGTCGACCTGCCGCCGGGCACTGGCGATGTGCAGCTGACCCTGTGCCAGCGCGCCGAATTGTCGGGCGCCATCATCGTTTCGACCCCGCAGGATGTGGCGCTGCTGGATGCGCGCAAGGCCATCGACATGTTCCATACCCTGAAGACCCCGGTCATCGGGCTGATCGAGAACATGTCGGTCTTCATCTGCCCTCATTGTGGTGGAGAAAGTCATCCATTCGGTCATGGCGGCGTCGCTGCCGAGGCCGAGAAGATGGGCGTGCCGTTGCTTGGTGCACTGCCGCTGGATCTGGACACCCGGCTTTCGGGTGATGGCGGGACCCCGGTCGCCCTGGGTGAGGGCAAGCAGGCGCAGGCCTTTGCACAGCTGGCCGAGGGGTTGATCCGCGGCGGCATGGTCTGAGGCATCGCCTCAGGATGATCCGGGGGTTTCCCCCGGGTGGCTGAGGCAAAGATATCACGCTGCCGCGGATTTCAGACGGCGCGTGATGTCAAATCCCCAGGCCCCGGCTAGAAGAAAAGAGCGTGACGGCGGGCCGGACGGGTCTTGCCGTCGCTCGGCATCTGGAGGCGGTCTTGCGGCGTAAGCCCAACCCTTCAGCTAAGCGCGCATCCGGTGGAGCATGCGAATCACTGCCCCGTGAAGCCCGGTTTTGGGCGGAATTCGGATCAAGCAGCCCAGGATTTCACCGGAAATCCGACTCTCTGAAAAAAAGTTGGGAACGGCTGGTCCTGGATGGGACCGGCAGGGGCAGGCCCGTATCACCCCTGTGGTGCCACCACATGTGGTGCAGAAAAATCACGCAATCGCAATTTGAAGTATTTCCCCCGTCGAATCGGACTCGCAGGTCCTCGGTCGAGGTTGTGCAATCTGCGCTATGGATGGGCGGAGTACCACCCATTCCCGGCAGATAATGGTTGATCCCCATCCATTCCCATGGCATCCAAGACTTACTGAAGAGGACAGGAAGTCAGAGGCGCTAAGACCTCGTAAGAAAAGACTTTCCTGACAGTGGTTCATACAGGCACCGCACTCCTCGAACGATGAGATCCGGCGTGCGGGGCGAGCAGCATCCCCCCAGGTGGCCGCGCGCAGCTGGACATACCCGGTGACGGGACGAGGGCGGCGGATAGGGCAGTGGCAGCAGCTCCTATCCGCCGTTTTCCGTTTCAGGGGGCCCATTTGGGCATTGGATGAAGCAGGGGGAATAAGGGGCCAGCGGGACCTTGCGCAGCAACAGGTTCAGAGGCGAAGAGGAGCTCCGGCTCGACGGGAAGGCCAGGATGTCCATCCCGGTCAACTTCCGTCGTATCCTTGAAAAGCAGGACCCCGATTGCGTCGAGCGTCTTCAAGGTGCTCCGGATGCCAAGCTGAACCCCACTGTCATTGTTGTCTACGGCGCCCATCTGGATGGCTATCTGGAGTGTTATTCGGTCAGCACCATGGCCGAGGTCGAGAACATGATCGACGCCTTGCCCGATGCCGATCCGCGCAAGGATCCGATGATCGACATGTTCCTGACCCATTCCCATGATGTCACGGTCGATGACACCGGCCGCATCGTCCTGCCGCAGAAGTTGCGCGAGAAGATCGGGCTGGATCAGCAGAACCCGGCCTATATCAAGGGCACCGCCAAGACGTTCCAGCTTTGGAATTTGGCCGAATACGAACGCCGCCATGGTCCACGCGACACCGCTGGCACCGTGCCCGCCTTCAATCCCAAGGCCGTCTTCGACGAGTTGCGCGATCAACTGGCCGCGCAGCCGAAGGAGGGCTGAGTCGTGAGCGATCCCGAAACCGGCCGCGCCCCCCATGTTCCCGTCTTGCTTGGTCCGCTGCTGCAGGCTGTCGCGCCCGTGGCAGGCACCTGGCTTGACGGTACATTCGGGGCTGGGGGCTATGCCCGTGGGCTGCTGGAGGCGGGCGCCGACAAGGTGATCGGCGTCGACCGCGACCCGCTCGCCATCGAGATGGCGCAGCCCTGGGCCAGTGACTACGGCGACCGTTTGCAAATCGTGCAGGCCAACTTTGCAAATCTTGACGAGGTGGCGACCGGCCTCGACGGGGTGGTGCTGGACCTTGGTGTCAGCTCCATGCAGCTGGACCTGGCCGAGCGCGGCTTTTCCTTCATGCGCGACGGGCCGCTGGACATGCGGATGAGCCAGGATGGCCCCTCGGCGGCGGATTTCGTCAACGAGATGAGCGAAGAGGACCTCGCCGACATTCTTTACCTTTATGGCGAAGAACGCGCCTCGCGTCGGATTGCCAAGGCGATCGCCCGCGAGCGGGCCGAGGGCCCGATCGCCACCACCGGCCAGTTGGCCACCATCGTCGAAAGCTGCCTGCCTCGTGCGCGCCCCGGTCAGTCGCATCCGGCCACGCGCAGCTTTCAGGGGCTGCGGATTGCGGTGAACGACGAATACGGCGCCCTTGCCGAAGGGTTGATGGCCGCCGAACGCGCGTTGAAACCCGGCGGGGCCCTGGCGGTCGTGACCTTCCATTCCATCGAGGACCGAATGGTCAAACGGTTCTTCCAGATGCGGACGGGCGGCACCGGGCGGGCCAACCGCTATGCCCCCGAGGCCGAAGAAGAAGTTGCCGCCTTCACCCAGAAAACCCGCAAGGGTATCGGCGCTGACGAAGCGGAATTGTCGGTGAACCCGCGGTCGCGCTCGGCCCGGCTGCGCGTCGGGTTCCGCACCAAAAGCCCGGCTGAAGAGATCGACCGGGCGGCCATGGGCATGCCGGGGGCCAGCAAGGCCGGGAAGACCAGCAAGGGTCGAAAAGGAAGACGGGGATGAGATCGCTTTTGTTCGTGCTCAGCGCCATGGGGCTGATCGGGCTCGCTTTCTGGGCCTACCGTGAGAACTACGAGACCAAGGCCGCGATTACCGAAGCGGTGAACATGCAGGATGATATTGCCGCCGCCCGTGCGCGTCTGTCGATGCTGCGGGCCGAATGGGCCTATCTGAACCGCCCCGACCGACTGCGCGCCCTGGCCGAGGCCAACTTTGGCCCGCTCGGCCTGCAGCCACTGGATGCCGCGCAATTCGGGGTCGTGGCGCAGGTGCGCTTTCCCCCCGCTGAAACCCTTCGGGTCATAAACCGCAGCGTCGAGGTGTCGTCGCTGAACCAGCACGCGGACGCGGGCCAATGACCCGCACCCCGCTGCGCCCCCTGGCCCGCATCCTCGAGGCCCGCAGCCGGGGCGTCAATCCGGACGTCATCGAACGCGAGAACATGCGCCTGCGCCACGAGGAGATGCGCGACACCTCGCGCGCCCGTGCCGAAGGGCGTCTTCTTGTGCTGGGCGCGGTCTTTTTCTGTGCCTTTTCCGTGGTCGGCCTGCGCATGGGCGGCATGGCAAGCTCGGTCCCCGAGGAACCCCGCGCCTCGGCCAGTGGCGCCGGGATCGAGGCGCAGCGCGGCGATATCATCGACCGCGACGGGCGCATCCTTGCGACCAACATGGAAACCTATTCGCTATACGCCCATCCCCATCAGATGATCTATCCAGAGGTCGCGGCGCGGGAATTGGCGCGGATCTTCCCCGAGCTGGACGAAGATTCGCTGAAGCGGCGCTTTACCGGCAATGGCAAATTCTACTGGATCCGCCGCACCATGTCCCCCGAACAGCGCCAGGCGGTGCATGACATCGGCGATCCGGGGCTGCTGTTCGGCCCGCGCGACATGCGGCTTTATCCCAACGGGCCCATTGCGGGCCATATCCTTGGCGGCACCAGCTATGGCACCCAGGATGTCCGCTGGGCCGAGATCAAGGGCTCGGCCGGGGTCGAACATTACTTTGACGCCGCCCTGCGTGATCCGGCCAACGGCGGGGCGCCGCTGCAATTGTCCATCGATCTGACGGTTCAGGCCGCATTGGAGCAGGTGCTGGACGGCGGCATGAAGCTGATGAATTCCAAGGGCGCCGCCGCGGTGCTGATGGATATTCACACCGGCGAGATCATTTCGATGGCCTCGCTGCCCGATTTCGACCCCAACGACCGTCCGCATCTTCCGACCTCGGGGCATCCCGACGACAGCCCGTTGTTTGATCGTGCGGTGCAGGGGGTCTATGAACTCGGCTCGGTCTTCAAGCCCTTCACCATCGCCGATTCGCTGGAACTGGGGCTGGTGTCCCCGGACAGCATGATCGACATTCGCGGCCCCATCACCTGGGGCCGGTTCCGCATCCGGGACGACCATTACCTTGGCACCAGTGCGGATGTGACCAAGATCCTCGTGGAAAGCTCCAACATCGGGACGGCGCGCATCAGCCAGATGATCGGGGCGCAGCGGCAGCAGGAATTCCTGCGCAAGCTGGGCCTTTTCGATCCGGCCCCGGTCGAGCTGTCCGAAGCCGAGGTGACCAAGCCCAATTACCAGTCGAACTGGTCCGAACTGACGACGATGACCGTGTCCTATGGTCACGGCATGTCGGTCACGCCGCTTCACCTTGCGACGGCCTATGCGGCGATTGCCAATGGCGGTCGCCTGATCCAGCCGACACTGCTGAAGCGTGAAACGCCCCAGGTCGGCGAGAGGGTCATGTCTGAAAACACCGCCGCCACAGTGCGCCGGATGCTGCGCCTTGTGGTCACCGAAGGGACCGCCAGTTTCGGCGACGTGCCCGGCTATGATGTCGGGGGCAAGACCGGCACCGCGAACAAGCTGAAGCCCTCGGGCGGCTATTACGAGGACAAGACCATCGGTACCTTCGCCTCGATCTTCCCGATCCGGGATCCGAAATATGCGTTGGTGGTGATGCTCGACGAACCCTCGACCCATATCTATGGCCAGGACCGCCGCACCGCCGGCTGGACGGCCGTTCCCGTCGCCGCCGAACTGATCCGCCGCATCGGTCCGCTGCTGGGGCTGCGCCCCTACATTGAACCCGCAAGTGGGGCTGCTATAACGCAGGCGTCGTCCCACTGAGATGACGGGAGAAGGGGCAAGAGGCCCCGGAAAGGCGCAGCGATGACATCGGGACACGAGGCTTCGGGACAGGCTGCAAAATCGCTGACAGAGCTCGGGTTGACGGCCCGGGGGGGGCGCAGCGCGCAGGTCACCGGCCTGGCGGTCGACAGTCGCGAGGTTGAAGACGGCTTCCTGTTCGCGGCCATGCCCGGCACCCGGATCCATGGCGCCGAATTCACCGAAACGGCGCTGGCCAACGGGGCGATTGCCCTGCTGACGGATGCCGAAGGCGCGCGGATCGCCGCGCCCGCCCTTGCCGCCTCGGCGCGCGAGATCGCGCTGATTGTTGCCGAAGATCCCCGCCAGGCGCTGGCCTGTGCGGCCTCTCTCTGGTTCGGGGCGCAACCGCGTGTCGTCGTCGCCATCACCGGCACCAATGGCAAGACCTCGGTCGCGACCTTCCTGCGCCAGATCTGGCAGGCGCTCGGCGCGCAGGCCATCAACCTTGGCACCACCGGGGTCGAGGGCGACTTCAGCCGCCCCTTGCATCACACCACGCCCGAACCCCTGACCCTGCACCGCGTGCTGGCCGAAGCCGCCGCCGCCGGGATCACCCATTGCGCGATGGAGGCCTCGTCCCACGGGTTGGCCCAACGTCGCCTCGACGGCGTCATGCTGACCGCCGGGGGGTTCACCAACCTGACCCAGGATCACCTCGATTATCACGCCGATCTCAACGACTATTTCCGCGCCAAGGCCGGGTTGTTCATCCGTGTTCTGCCGCCCGAAGGCCATGCGGTCATCAACCTCGACGGGGAAAAGGGCGCCGACATGGTCTCCGAGGCCGAGGCGCGTGGCCTTGACGTGATGAGCGTCGGCATGGCCCCCCTGGCCGAGATGCAGGTCAGGGCGCGGCGTTTCGATCCGCAAGGCCAGGTGCTGCGTCTGGCCTTCAATGGTCAGGATTATCAGATCAATCTGCCGCTGATTGGCGATTTCCAGGGCGAAAACGTGCTGGTGGCCGCCGGCCTGGCGCTGCTGACGGGCTACCCCCCGGAAGAAGTCTTTCCGGTACTGGACCATCTTCAGGGCGTGCGTGGCCGGATGCAGCTGGCCGCCTCGCGGGCCAACGGGGCTTCGGTCTTTGTCGATTTCGCGCATACGCCCGATGCGGTGGCCACGGCCCTGCAATCCCTGCGCCCTCATGTGATGGGCCGGATCATCGCGCTGATCGGGGCGGGCGGCGACCGGGATCGGACCAAGCGTCCCCTGATGGGGCAGGCGGCGGCGGAACATGCCGATCTGGTCTTTGTGACCGACGACAACCCCCGCTCTGAAGACCCGGCAGCCATCCGTCAGGAAGTCATGCTCGGCTGTCCCGAGGCGACCGAGATCGCCGACCGGGCCGAGGCGATCCTGCGCGCGGTCGATGCGCTTGGACCCGGGGATGCGCTGCTGATCTGCGGCAAGGGGCATGAAACCGGACAGATCGTCGGCGATACGGTCTTTCCCTTCGATGATGTCGAACAGGCCTCGGTCGCGGTGGCAGCCCTTGACGGGAGGCTGGCATGATCGAAACGCTCTGGACCTCGGCTGCCGCGGCGCGGGCCACGGGCGGCACGGTGACGCAAAGCTTCACGGCCTCCGGGATTTCCATCGACACCCGGGCGCTGGAACGCGGCGATCTGTTCGTGGCGCTGAAGGATGTGCGCGACGGCCATGATTTCGTGGCTCAGGCGCTGGAAAAGGGCGCGGCGGCGGCATTGGTCAGCCACCGGCCCGAAGGGCTGCCCGACGACGCGCCGCTGCTGATCGTGCCGGATGTGCTCGAGGGGCTCGAGGCGCTGGCCGCCGCCGCCCGGCGCCGGATGCAGGGCAAGGTCGTCGCGGTCACCGGATCGGCGGGCAAGACATCGACCAAGGAAATGCTGCGCGACGTGATCGGCGATCAGGCCCGCGTCCATGTGGCCGAAGCCAGTTACAACAACCATTGGGGCGTGCCCCTGACGCTGGCCCGAATGCCGCGCGAGACCGAAATCGCGGTGATCGAGATCGGCATGAACCATCCCGGTGAAATCGAACCGCTGGCGCGTCTGGCCCGGCCCCATGTTGCCCTGATCACCACCATCGCGCCTGCACACCTTGAGGCCTTCCCTTCGGTCGAGGCGATTGCCGAGGAAAAGGCCACGATCTTCAAGGGGCTGGTGCGCGGCGGTGTGGCGGTCATCAACGGCGATCTGCCGACCACGGGCCTGATGGTGGCGCGGGCACGGGCCGAACGGGCGCGGGTGCTGCGGTTCGGCGAAAGCCGGGGCTGCCATCATCGCCTGACAGAGGTGATGTTCACCGACAGATGCCTTGTCTGCCATGCGCGCGCCTGGCGCACGCCGGTGACCTACAAGGTCTCGGCCACGGGGCGGCATTTCGCGATGAACGGGCTGGCGGTGCTGGCCGTGGCCCATGTGCTGGGTCTGGACCGGGCGCTGGCCCTGTCCTCGATCGGGCGATGGACGCCCCCGGCGGGGCGGGGGCTGCGCCAGTGGCGGGTGCTCGACCCGCTGGACCGGGCGCTGAGCTTTGAACTGATCGACGACGCCTTTAACGCCAACCCGGTCTCGATGGCTGCAGCACTGGATGTGCTGGCCGCCTCGAACCCGCGCGACAACCTTGGCCGGTTTTCCGAAGGCCGCCGCATCGCCATCCTGGGCGAGATGCTGGAGCTTGGCCCGCAGGAGGCCGAGATGCACCGCGCCCTGGCCGATCTGCCGGCGCTGAACGACATTGACCTGATCCATTGCGTCGGGCCGCGCATGCGCGCCTTCTACGAAGCGCTTCCCGATCACCGGCGCGGCCGGTTCGAAGAAACCGTGACTCCGCTGTCACGCGACCCGATGCGGCTGGTCGACGCCGGCGATGTCGTGCTCATCAAGGGCTCCAAGGGGTCCAGGGTGTCGCTGCTGGTTGACGCCCTGCGCAAACTCAGCCATCCGGCCGAGGAATGACGGGACAGCGATCCCGTGAACTGCCCCGGACCTGCCATCTGGTCAGCCCCGAGGAACAAGAAGGACTACGCAGATGCTGTATTGGCTGACCAGCTTGTCGGATGGCGGGGATGTTTTCAACCTGTTCCGCTATATCACCTTTCGTGCCGGTGGTGCCTTTCTGACGGCGCTGATCTTCGGCTTCCTGTTCGGGCGGCCGCTGATCGACGTGTTGCGCCGTCGTCAGGGCAAGGGCCAGCCGATCCGCGATGACGGTCCCGAAGGGCACCTGATGAAGGCCGGCACGCCGACCATGGGCGGTTTGCTGATCGTGGGGGCGCTGGTGACATCGACCCTGCTCTGGGCGCGGCTCGACAATGCCTATATCTGGCTGGTGCTTTTCGTGACCATGGCCTTTGGCCTGATCGGCTTTGCGGATGATTATGCCAAGGTCTCCAAGCAGAACACCGCCGGGGTCTCGGGCAAGCTGCGGCTGGCGCTCGGCTTCGGCATCGCGCTGATCGCCACCCTCTGGGCGACCTGGCTGCATCCCGAGGACCTGCAATCGCAACTCGCGCTGCCGATCTTCAAGGACGTTCTGGTCAACCTCGGCTGGCTGTTCCTGCCCTTCGCGATGTTCGTCATCGTGGGCGCTGCCAATGCGGTGAACCTGACCGACGGGCTGGACGGGCTGGCGATCATGCCGGTGATGATCGCCTCTTCGGCGCTTGGGATCATCGCCTATACCGTCGGGCGCACCGACTTTACCGAATACCTCGGGCTGCATTACGTACCCGGCTCGGGCGAGATCATCATCTTTGTCGCCGGGCTTGTTGGCGGGGGCCTCGGGTTCCTGTGGTACAACGCGCCCCCCGCTGCTGTCTTCATGGGCGATACGGGCAGCCTTGCCCTGGGCGGCGCGCTTGGCGCCATCGCGGTGGTGACCAAGCACGAGATCGTGCTGGGCATCGTCGGCGGCCTTTTCGTGGTCGAGGCGCTTTCGGTGATCATCCAGGTCGCCTATTTCAAGCGCACCGGTAAACGGGTCTTCCTGATGGCGCCGATCCACCACCATTACGAAAAGAAGGGCTGGGCCGAGCCGCAGATCGTCATCCGGTTCTGGATCATCTCGCTGATCCTGGCGATCATCGGCCTTGCGACACTGAAGCTGCGCTAAGGCGCGCGCGGGCCTGCCTGACATGTGAAAGGGACGAAGATGATTGCGGTGCCGGGGTTCGAAGGACAGAAGGTGGCGGTGCTGGGGCTTGGCCGGTCCGGCCGGGCGACGGTACGGTCCCTGCAGGCTGGTGGCGCGACTGTCGTTGCCTGGGATGACGGGGCCGATGCGGCCAGTATCGCGGCCGGTGAAGGCATCGCGCTGGTTGATCTGACGCAGCCCGGTACCTTCGAGGACATCGCCTGTCTCGTGACCTCGCCCGGTATCCCGCATCTTTATCCCGCGCCTCATCCCGTGATTGCCGCCGCGCTGGCCGCCGGGGTGCCCGTCGACAATGACATCGGCCTGTTCTTCCGCTCGCTCGGCCGGGCGGATTGGGATCGCTTCGATCAGGCGCCCCGGGTGGTCGCGGTCACCGGGTCGAACGGGAAATCCACCACCTCCGCGCTGATCGCCCATATCCTGACCGAAGCGGGGCGCGAGGTGCAACTGGCCGGCAATATCGGGCGCGGTGTGCTGGATATCGACCCGCCCGAAGACGGCGGGATCGTGGTGCTGGAACTGTCCTCCTACCAGACCGAGCTTGCCAGGTCCCTGACGCCGGATGTGGCGGTCTTTACCAATCTCTCCCCCGATCACCTGGATCGCCATGGTGGGCCGGGGGGCTATTTCGCGGCCAAGCGGCGGCTGTTCGCCGAGGGCGGTCCGGATCGCTGCGTGATCGGCGTGGACGAGGTCGAAGGCCGCTTTCTGGCCGGGCAATTGTCCGAAGGGCCGGCGGATGACCGGGTGATCCGGATCTCGTCGGGGCAGAAGCTGGGCGGGCCGGGCTGGGCGATCTTTGCCCGCAAGGGGTTCCTGTCGGAATATCGCAAGGGCCGTCAGATCGCCTCTGTCGATCTGCGCAGCGTGGCGGGTCTGCCGGGGGCGCATAACCACCAGAACGCCTGCGCGGCCTTTGCCGTGGCGCGCACCCTTGGTCTTGGTCCGCGTCCCATCGAGGCGGCGTTCCACAGTTTCCAGGGGTTGCCGCACCGCAGCCAGCTGATCGCAGAGGCCGATGGCGTCCGCTTCGTCAACGACAGCAAGGCCACCAATATCGATTCCGCCCGACAGGCATTGATGGCGTTTCGCAAGATCCGCTGGATCTGTGGCGGCCTGCAGAAGGAAGGCGCGATCGACCCGCTTCTTGAGGCGACAGGGCAGGTGCGCAAGGCCTATGTCATCGGGCGTGAGGCGGCGCATTTCGCCATGCAGCTGAAGGGCCTGCAGGTCGATGTCTGCGGCGACATGGCGACCGCCGTTGCCCGCGCCACGGCCGATGCCGAACCGGGCGACACGGTGCTTCTGGCCCCGGCCACAGCCAGTTTCGATCAATACGACAGCTTTGAGCGCCGGGGCGAGGATTTTGCCGCCGAGGTCGAGGCCTGTCTTGCAACCCGCGCAACGGTCAAGGGCTGACAGGGCGCGCGCTGGCCCCGTTTCAGCCTTGGATGGCGCGGGCGGCGGCCATGGCCGATGACCAGGCCCATTGGAAATTATAGCCCCCCAGCCAGCCGGTCACATCGACGCATTCACCGATGAAATACAGGCCGGGGTGGGCGTGGCTTTGCAGGCTGCGCGATGACAGCGCCTCGGTCGAGACGCCGCCACGGGTAACTTCGGCGGTGCGGTAGCCTTCGCTGCCGGCGGGCCGCAGGCGCCACTGGCTCAGGCGGTCGCAAAGCGCACCGAGCGCCGCATCTGATTGATCCGCAAGATTGCCCTCCAACTGCCAGTCCGCCGCCAGGTAATCGGACAGGCGCGCGGGCAACAGCATGTCGAGGCTACGGGTCAGACTGCGGTTGCCCACCTTGCGCCGCGCGCCGCGCAGGGTGGCAAGGGCCTGCCCGCCGGGGGTCAGGTCGATGGTGATTTCTGCGCCTTCCTGCCAATAGGAAGAGGCCTGCAGGATCGCCGGACCGGACAAGCCGCGATGGGTGAACAGCAACGCTTCGGCAAAGGTGGTGGCTCCGGCAGTGACCCGTGCGGGCAGGGCTACGCCGGGCAGGCCCGCAAAGCGGTCCGGCGCGAAGGTCAGGGGAACAAGGGCCGGGGCCCTCTCTGTCACCGGCAGGTCCATCTGGCGGGCAAGGTCATGGGCAAAGCCGGTCGCGCCCATCTTGGGGATCGACTTGCCCCCCGTCGCCAGCACCAGGTTGCGGGTCGTCACCAGCTGACGGGCGTTGCCACGTACCAGCGTCAGGCCATAGCCGTCCGCAAGCCGTGTGATGTCCTCGGCACTGGTGGACAGGCTGATCTCGGCCCCGGCGCGCCCGACCAGCCCCAGCAGCATGTCGATGATCTGCTGAGCGCTGCCGTCGCAGAACAATTGCCCCAGCGTCTTTTCGTGCCAGGCGATGCCATGTTCCGATACCAGAGAGATGAAATCCCACTGCGTGTACCGGGCCAGCGCGCTTTTGGCGAAATGCGGATTGGCGGAAAGGAAGTTCTCCGGCCCCGTCCCGGTATTGGTGAAATTGCAGCGCCCCCCACCCGAGATGCGGATCTTTTCGCCCGGTTTCTTCGCGTGATCGACCAGTAGAACCCGGCCGCCGCAATGGGCTGCACACATCAGGCCTGCAGCGCCGGCCCCCAGAATGATCGTATCGTAATCCATGCCCCTGCCTTAGCGATCAGGCCGGGCAACGCAAGGGGGCGTCGGGACGCTTGCGATCCGGGCGGGCCGAACCAGTGGGCGGAAACGCGAAATGGCAGACCATCGGGGGCCTGCCATTTCCGAAAAGTCACCCAAAAGGCTCAAAGCGTGGTGTAGAGCGCTTCCATGCTGTCGCCAAGACCGGCCTGCAGCGCCGCGTCGCGGCTTTCGGTATCGGGGTACCAGAATTCGATGGTCATCAGGGTGCCGCCCTCGGGGTGGACAATCATCAGCATGGTGCAGAGAACGTCGATATTGCCCATGACCTTGTTGTAGACGATGCGACCCGGCGCCTGCATTTCCTGCACGCTATGGCCGGGGGTGGCGGTGTCGGCGGTCAGTTTGCCGAAAAGGTCATCACGCTGGCCGGCAAAGCGGCGATAGATGCGGATCCGGTTGCCGCTGAAGGCAGATACCATGGCGGGACCATGACCCTGGTCGATGGGGGCTGCATCACCTGCGCCTGCGGCAACGCCGGAAATCATCATGTTCACAGGCTTGTCTCACTCTGGAAAAAGAGGCGGTGGAAAGAGGCCCGGAAAGGGGCCGAAAAATCATTGGACCATGCGGTCCCCCGACCCGCCGGGAATTGCCTGTCTGGCAGGCCAATGTGCCATAGCTAGAAGCGGCAGCCCGCCCTGGTCAAGCCCTGCCGGCGGTTCTGAGCCCCGGTGCGGCGCGAGGGCCGCATTCGCGCTGGCCCCATTGCATAAAAACGGGTACAGTTTCAGCAGATCCCGCAAAGGGACAGGCAGATCCCGTCAAGGGGCAGACAGCGGCTGCAGGGCCGTCCGAGATCGAGGCGCAGGCAAGACATGACAGAGATGGTCTACGGCACCGTCCCGCACAGGGATGGCGAGCCGATTATTCCCAAATGGTGGCGGACGATCGACAAGCTCACGCTGAGCTGTATCCTCGGCCTGTGCGGTATCGGCCTTTTGCTGGGCTTCGCGGCCTCGCCGCCGCTGGCCGAGCGCAACGGGCTGGCGCCCTTCTACTACGTCACGCGTCAGGCCTTCTTCGGCACGCTGGCGGTCGGGGTGATGTTCGTCACCTCGATGCTGACACCCAACATGGTGCGGCGCCTGTCGGTGATCGGCTTCGGCTTTGCCTTCCTGGCGCTGGCCTTCCTGCCGGTCTTCGGGACCGATTTCGGCAAGGGGGCGGTGCGCTGGTATTCGCTCGGTTTCGCCTCGGTCCAGCCGTCGGAGTTTCTGAAACCCGTCTTCGTCGTGGTCGCGGCCTGGCTGATGGCCGCCTCGCAGGAGATCAATGGCCCACCGGGGCGCATGCTGTCCTTCGGCCTGACCCTTGCCGTGGTGCTGATGCTCGTGGCGCAACCCGATTTCGGTCAGGGCAGCCTTGTGCTGTTTGGCTGGGCCGTGATGTATTTTGTCGCCGGTGCGCCGCTGCTGCTGCTGGTCGGGATCGCAGGTCTGGTCGTCATGGGTGGGACGGTGGCCTACGGCAATTCCGAACACTTCGCCCGCCGTATCGATGGGTTCCTGAACCAGGAAGTCGATCCGACCACCCAGCTTGGCTATGCCGAGAACGCCATCCGCGAAGGCGGTTTCTTTGGCGTTGGGATCGGTGAAGGCCAGGTAAAGATGTCGCTGCCCGATGCCCATACCGATTTCATCATCGCCGTCGCGGCCGAGGAATACGGGCTGGTGCTGGTGGCGATCATCATCGCGCTTTACGGCACCATCGTGCTGCGCAGTTTCACCCGGCTGATGCGCGAACGCGATCCCTTTACCCGGCTGGCGGGCACCGGCCTTGCGGCCATGTTCGGCGTGCAGGCGATCATCAACATGGGCGTCGCCGTCCGTCTGCTGCCGGCCAAGGGCATGACGCTGCCCTTCGTCAGCTACGGTGGGTCCTCGCTGATCGCGGGGGGTATTGCCGTCGGCATGCTGCTGGCCTTCACCCGGACCCGGCCACAGGGCCAGATCGGAGACATCCTCTCCGGCCGCACACGTTAAACCAAGGGGCCCGCAATGCCGTTGCTGATGATTGCCGCCGGGGGGACCGGCGGCCACATGTTTCCCGCGCAAAGCCTGGCCGAGGCCATGCTGGCGCGAGGCTGGCAGGTAAAGCTGGCCACCGATGCGCGCGGCGCGCGCTATGCCGGCGGCTTCCCCGATGCCGTGGAGGTCCAGGAAATGTCCTCGGCCACCTTCGCGCGGGGCGGTGTGCTCGCGCGGGCCGTGGTGCCGCTGCGCATCGGGGCAGGGGCGCTTGGCGCGACGCTCCGGATGATGAAGGAAAAGCCCGACGTGGTGGTCGGTTTCGGCGGCTACCCGGCGATCCCGGCCATGGCGGCGGCGACCCTTCTGCGCATTCCGCGCATGATCCATGAACAGAACGGCGTGCTGGGGCGGGTGAATCAGGTCTTTGCCAGCCGCGTCGACCGGATCTGCTGCGGCACCTGGCCGACGACCCTGCCGGGCGGGGCCTCGCTGCCCGAAGGGACCGAGATCTATCACACCGGCAACCCGGTGCGCCGGGCGGTGCATGACCGCGAAGGCGCCCCCTATATCCCGCCCGGTGATTACCCCATGGCGATGCTGGTCATGGGCGGCAGCCAGGGCGCGCGCATCCTGTCGGATGTGGTGCCCGAAGCCATCGCCGCCCTTCCGGAACCGCAACGCTCGCATATCCGGGTGAGCCATCAGGCCCGCCCCGAGGATCTTGAGCGGGTCACGGCCTTTTACGCCGAGGCGGGCATCAACGCCGATGTGCAAAGTTTCTTCGACGATGTGCCCAACCGCCTGTCCGAAGCGCAGCTGGTCATCACCCGCTCCGGGGCTTCGACCGTGGCCGATATATCGGTCATCGGGCGGCCCGCGATCCTTGTGCCCTTTGCTGCTGCTGCTGCGGATCATCAGACTGCCAATGCCCGTGGCCTGACCGAAGCCGGTGCCGCGATCATGATCCCGGAAAGCCAGTTGACGGCGCAAAGCCTGACCGAACAGATCCGGCTGGTGCTGGACAACCCCGTGGGATCGCAACAGATGGCGCGGGCCGCGCTGGCCTGTGGCAAGCCCGATGCGGCAGAGACCCTGGCGGATCTGGTCGAGGACCTGATCGACCCCGCCAACAAGACCGAAAGAGGGACCCAGACATGAATGCTGCGACCAAACTGCCCGGCGACGTCGGCGCGATCCATTTCGTCGGCATCGGCGGTATCGGCATGTCGGGCATTGCCGAAGTGCTGCTGAATCACGGCTATTCGGTGCAGGGATCGGACCTGAAGCGGTCCGAGATCACCGAAAGGCTGGAAGGACTGGGGGCGCTGGTCTTCGAAGGGCAGCGGGCCGAGAACCTTGAGAACGCTCAGGTCGTGGTGATTTCCTCGGCGATCAAGCCCGGCAACCCGGAGCTTGACGAAGCCCGCCGTCAGGGCCTGCCAGTGGTGCGCCGGGCGGAAATGCTGGCCGAGTTGATGCGGCTGAAGTCCAACATCGCCGTCGCCGGCACCCATGGCAAGACCACGACCACCACCATGGTCGCCACACTGCTGGATGCGGGCGGCCTCGATCCGACGGTGATCAACGGTGGGATCATCCATGCCTATGGCTCAAACGCGCGCGTTGGCCTCGGAGAATGGATGGTGGTCGAGGCCGATGAAAGCGACGGCACCTTCAACCGCCTGCCCGCAACCATCGCCATCGTGACCAATATCGACCCCGAGCATATGGATCACTGGGGCGATTTCGACAGCCTGCGCAAGGGCTTCCTCGATTTCGTCTCCAACATCCCTTTCTACGGCATCGCCGTTTGCTGCACCGACCATCCGGAGGTGCAGGCGCTGGTCGGCAAGATCACCGACCGCCGCGTCGTGACCTTCGGCTTCAACGCCCAGGCCGATGTGCGCGCGGTGAACCTGACCTACAAGGCGGGCGTGGCGCATTTCGACATCGCGCTGCAGGCCGAAGGGGCAAGGATCGAAGGCTGCAGCCTGCCGATGCCCGGGGATCACAACGTTTCCAACGCGCTGTCGGGGGTCGCCGTGGCGCGGCATCTCGGCATGAAAGCGGACGAGATCCGCGCCGCATTGGCCGCCTTCGGGGGCGTCAACCGGCGTTTTACCCGCGTAGGCGAGGTCGACGGGGTGGCAGTGATCGACGACTATGGCCACCACCCGGTGGAAATCGCCGCGGTTCTCAAGGCTGCGCGCCAAGCCTGCGATGGTCGGGTGATCGCCGTCCATCAACCGCACCGCTATTCGCGCCTGCATTCGCTGTTTGACGATTTCTGCGCCTGTTTCAACGATGCGGACGTGGTCGCGATCGCCGAGGTCTATGCCGCCGGAGAGGACCCGATCCCCGGTGCCTCCCGCGACGATCTGGTGGCCGGGCTGATCCGCCATGGCCATCGCCATGCGCGCGCCATCACTTCGGAAGACGACCTGGTGGGGCTGGTGCGCGAGCAGGCGCAGCCCGGTGACATGGTGGTCTGCCTCGGGGCGGGGACGATTTCGACCTGGGCGAACAACCTGCCGATTCGTCTGGCCGAACCTGCCTGACCCGATCGGCCGGCAGCGCAGGCCGCTTTGCCGCGCAATGCCTCCGGTGCCTGTTGGTGGCCGGTTTGCGGCTGTCGGGCTGGCAAGGACTTCCCTGACGGAAGGTTCGGCAATGCCGTTCCTGTCCGGCTGCCTGTTTCCGCGTCTTACCTTCTGTCCGAGAATCACCCCCGGGGGCGGTTTTCCGAGGTAAAGACCCAATAATTCCTTGTTCGGGCAGCCACTTGTCAGTACCTTGTGTAATTAGGCAACAGGCAAAATAATATCGGCAGCCAGGGTAAGAACCGACGCAAATGTGGCTTTTTTGCAGAGGTTTCCTAGCCAGTCGGATGGGCAGTGGCAAAACAAAATGTTCATGAGTGAATCTTTTCTACTCCTGATGCTCTGGGGGCTTGGCGCTCTTGCGGCCGGGTATCTGGGTAATCAAGGGGCGCCCCGGCGCGGGCAGAGGCAGCGGCTTGCGGCGCTGACGGGAACCGGCATTCCGGTGCTCGGCTATATCACCGCGCAGCATGGGCCCTGGGTCGGGTTGCTGGTGCTGCTGCTGGGGTTTGCCGTGCTGGCGGCGCTGATGGCGCGGGTGCTGCAACGCGTCGACGGCTCTCCGGGCTGATCGGGCCGCGTGTTCGTCGCGATCCTGACCCCTTATCTGCCGCTGGTCGTGGCGCTGATCTTTTCCCGGCTCGGCTATGCGCTTCTGCGCGGGCGGAGCCTTGTGCTGTCGCTGGTCTTGCCGCTGCTGTGCCTTGGGGCCTTCATCGGGGCGGATGCACTGGGCCAGGGGCTGCCCTATGATGGCGTGCTGATGGCTTCTGCCATCGCGGCGATGCTGGGCAGTCTGCTGGGGCTTTTCGTGGCCCTGATCGTCGGGATCTTCACCTCGCGGCCCCAGACCGCGCGCTACGTCCGCGGGCGCTGAGCCACGCGGGACTTGCGATGGGGCAGGGGCATTGCTAGGCCAGCCGCGACGCGAAGGAGACGCCATGCCCCATAGCCCCGACAACAAGACGGATCAGCCGCAGGACATTCCGGTCCGGGGGCGGCTTGGCATCGATCAGGACCTGTCCAGACTGACCTGGCTGCGCGCAGGTGGACCTGCGGATGTCCTGTTTCAGCCCGCTGATACCGAAGATCTGGCGCAGTTTCTGGCCGCATTGGATCCTGTTGTGCCGGTCTTTCCCATGGGTGTCGGCAGCAATCTGATCGTGCGCGATGGGGGTATCCGTGGCGTGGTGATCCGGCTGGGGCGCGGCTTCAACGCGATCACCTGCGCGGAGGGTCAGGTGGTGGCGGGTGCGGCGGCGCTGGATGCGCATGTGGCGATCCGCGCGGGTGAAGCGGGCATCGACCTTGGTTTTCTGCGCACTATTCCCGGTTCCATCGGCGGCGCACTGCGGATGAACGCGGGCTGCTATGGCTCCTATGTCGCCGATGTCTTTCGCTCGGCCCGCGCGGTGACCCGCGACGGTCGGATCGTCGAGTTGGGCGCGGCGGATCTGGCCTTTGCCTATCGCCAGACGGATCTTGCGCCGGGCTGGGTCATCACCGAGGTCACCTTGCAGGGGCCCCAGGTCGCGCCCGAGGATCTGGCAGCCGCGATGGCCGACCAACTTGCCCGTCGGGATGCCAGCCAACCCACCAAGGCGCGCAGCGCGGGATCGACCTTTCGCAACCCGGCGGGGTTCTCGTCGACGGGGCGGGCCGATGATGTGCATGACCTCAAGGCCTGGAAGCTGATTGACGAAGCCGGCCTGCGCGGGCATCGGCGCGGTGGTGCGCAGATGAGCGAAAAGCATTCGAATTTCATGATCAATACCGGCGGCGCGACGGGCGCCGACCTGGAAGGTCTGGGCGAGGAAGTCCGAAAAAAGGTTTTTAATGACCGGGGAATAGAGCTAGAGTGGGAAATCATGCGGGTCGGCGATCCGGCGCCGGAATAGGCGCTGATCGCGAAATTGCCCGCCGGATCTCCGGTTCAGGTTCTTGGTGGATACACATCTTCCCCCGATTGCGGTAAGGCCGGAACAAGATCGAAGAAAAGAGCCCCTTCAGGGGTCGTCTTCGCGGCCCGCGGGCCAGAGCAGCGGAAAGGGCGCCAAGCCCTTCGGATAACAGGGCCAAAAGGCCCGATGAAAAATTGAGGCGCGAACGTGGGTCTGTCGAGCAGGGCAACCCCGAAAGTGGCAGTTCTCATGGGTGGACCCTCGGCCGAGCGCGAGGTTTCTCTGTCCAGTGGTCGGGAATGCGCTGTCGCTTTGCGGGATGAAGGGTACGAGGTGGCCGAGCTGATCGCGGATGTCGATCTGCCGGCCCGTCTGGCCGAAATCGATCCCGATGTCGTCTTCAACGCCCTGCATGGCCGCTGGGGCGAAGATGGATGCGTACAGGGCCTGCTGGAATGGCTGCGCATTCCCTATACACATTCCGGCGTGCTGGCCTCGTCGCTGGCGATGGACAAGGAACGGACCAAGGCGATCTATGCCTCGGTCGGACTGCCCATAGCCGAAAGCCTCGTTGCCACTGCTCCCGAGATCATGGCTGCGCATCTGATGACGCCGCCCTACGTGGTGAAACCCTATAACGAAGGGTCCTCGGTCGGTGTCTATATGGTGCCGGACGGCAGCAACACGCCGCCGCAACTTGCCCCCGACATGCCCGAAACCCTGATGGTCGAAAAATTCGCACCGGGGCGCGAGCTGACCGTGTCGGTGCTGGGCGAAACACCGCTTTGCGTGACCGAGATCTTCACTGAAGGCTGGTACGATTACGCGGCCAAGTATCAACCCGGCGGGTCGCGCCATGTCTGCCCGGCCCAGATCCCCGCGGACATCGCGCAGATCTGCCTCGACTACGCCCTGAAGGCGCATCGGGTGCTGGGCTGTCGTGGCCTGTCGCGCACCGATTTCCGCTGGGACGACAGCAAGGGGGCCGAAGGGCTGATCCTGCTGGAAACCAATACCCAGCCGGGCATGACGCCGACCTCGTTGTCGCCGGAACATGCCCAGGCGCAGGGGATGTCCTTTGGCGCGCTTTGCCGCTGGCTGGTCGAGGATGCCTCATGCGAGAGATAAGGGCCTATCACCCCGCCCATTCCGGCCAGGCGCCGCGCGGGGCGCGAACACAGGCGCCGCGGCGTGCCGATCCGGCCCCGTCGCGCTGGTCCTACCGCAAGGAACGGCTGATGCTGACGCCGGGCTTCCGGCTGTTGCTGCGGGTGATCCTGCCGCTGGTGCTGGTGCTGGCCATTGCGGCGATCTATTTCCACAGCGATGCCCGCCGTCTTGCCATGATCGAGATGGTCGAGGGCTGGAAGACCGACTTCCAGGACCGTCCCCAGTTCATGGTCGCCCGGCTCGAAGTCGCCGGGGCTTCGGCGGGGACCGAAACCGCGATCCGTACCGCGGCTGCCACGGATTTGCCGAAATCCTCCTTTGCGCTGGACCTCGATATGCTCAAGGCGCGGGTCGAGACGCTGCCGGCCGTGGCCGAAGCCTCGGTCCAGGTGCGCAGTGGCGGGGTGCTTTACATTGCGATCACCGAACGGGTGCCGGTGGCGTTGCTCCGCCGGGCGGATGCGCTGGTGATGATCGATCAGGCGGGGGACGTCACGGGACGGCTTGAGACACGGATCGACAGGCCGGGCCTGCCTTTGCTGGCGGGACGCGGCGCGGGCGCCCATGTCGCCGAAGCGCTGACGCTGCTGACCGCCGCCGACCCGGTCGAGGACCGGATTCGCGGGCTGGAACGGATCGGCGAACGCCGCTGGGATCTGGTGCTGGATCGCGGACAGCGGATCATGCTGCCCGAGGACCGGCCCGTTCAGGCGTTGGAACAGGTGCTGGCGCTGCACCAGGCGCAGGAACTGCTGGACCGCGACGTGGCGGCGGTGGACATGCGGCTTGCGGCACGCCCGACCGTCCGGCTGACGCCGGATGCGGCGGGCGAATGGCGTGACATCAGAGGTATTGTGATCGAGGCAGGACGGTAGGCATGGAGCTTTACGAATCCCAACGGGCGATGCGGAACATGCGCAAGGCGGCGATGCAGCGGGGCGTCGTGGCAGTGCTGGACGTGGGCAGCAGCAAGATTGCCTGCCTGGTGCTGCGGTTCGATCCCGACGCGCGGCGCGGTCCCGAAGGCGAAGGCATGGGCGAAGGTATCGGATCGCTGGCCGGGCAGGCGGGCTTCCGCGTCATCGGCGCGGCGACCACCCGGTCGCGCGGCGTGCGCTTTGGCGAGATCTCGTCGATGTCGGAAACAGAACGGGCCATCCGTACGGCCGTTCAGGCAGCGCAGAAGATGGCCCAGGTCCGGGTCGATCACGTCATCGCCTGCTTCTCGGGCGCCGGACCGCGCAGTTACGGCCTGACCGGGCAGGTGGCCGTGGCGGGCGAACATGTCACTGAACAGGATGTCAGCCGGGTGCTGGCGGCCTGCGACCTGCCGGAATACGGCGATGACCGCGAGGTGCTGCATGCCCAGCCCGTGAACTTTGCGCTGGATCATCGCTCGGGTCTGTCGGATCCGCGCGGGCAGATCGGCTATAACCTGGCGACCGACCTCCATATGCTGACCGTCGATGCCGCGGCGATCCAGAACCTGCTGCATTGCGTCAAACGCTGTGACCTCGAACTTGCCGGGGTGGCGTCCTCGGCCTACATGTCCGGGGTTTCGACCCTGGTGGAAGATGAACAGGAATTGGGCGCGGCCTGCATCGACATGGGCGGCGGCACGACCTCGATTTCGATCTTCATGAAGAAGCACATGATCTATGCCGACGCGGTGCGCATGGGTGGCGATCAGGTCACCGGCGATATCTCGATGGCCTTGCAGATCCCGGCGGCCAATGCCGAGCGGCTCAAGACCTTCTACGGCGGTGTCGTCGCGACCGGCATGGATGACCGTGAACGGATCGAGATCGGCGGCGAGACAGGCGATTACGAATTTGACCGCCGCACCGTCACCCGCGCCGAGCTGATCGGAATCATGCGCCCGCGTGTCGAGGAAATCCTCGAAGAGGTCCGCTATTGCCTCGATGCGGCCGGGTTCGACAGCCTGCCCAACCAGCAGATCGTGCTGACGGGCGGCGCCAGCCAGATCCCGGGCCTTGATGGTCTGGCAAGCCGTATCCTGGGCTCGCAATTGCGCCTTGGACGGCCTCTGCGCGTGCATGGGCTACCGCAGGCCGCCACCGGTCCCGGGTTTGCCAGCGGTGTGGGCATGTGCCTGTTCGCGGCGCATCCGCAGGACGAATGGTGGGATTTCGACCTGCCCATCGACCGCTACCCGGCCCGGTCGCTCAAGCGCGCCGTGCGCTGGTTCAAGGACAATTGGTAACCGCTATATCCTGTGTCCTGCCCGAGCGATTGCAGTTTTCGGCAATTTTCCTCCCAAGTGTGGTGGAAAATCGCCAAAACAGGGTGACGCAGCACGGCAGAATTGCTAAAGTTGTCCAAAATAGGCAGAGAAATCCCCGCAAAAGGGGCCCAAGCAGGCGGATAGAGCAATGACACTGAATCTGAGCGTGCCCGGTCAGGGTGAAGAGCTGAAACCCCGGATCACCGTCTTCGGTGTCGGTGGGGCCGGCGGTAACGCCGTCAACAACATGATCGACCAGGAACTTGAAGGCGTCGATTTCGTCGTTGCGAATACCGATGCTCAGGCTCTTCAGCAAAGCCGCGCCAGCCAGCGTGTCCAGCTTGGGATCAAGGTGACGGAAGGCCTTGGCGCCGGGGCCAAGCCCTCGGTCGGGATGGCCGCTGCCGAGGAAAGCATCGAGACCATCGTCGACCACCTCGCGGGGGCACATATGTGCTTCATCACTGCCGGTATGGGCGGTGGCACCGGGACTGGTGCTGCGCCCATCATCGCGCAGGCCGCCCGTGAAATGGGTGTTCTGACCGTCGGTGTCGTGACCAAGCCGTTCCAGTTCGAAGGCTCCAAGCGGATGCGCCAGGCCGAAGAAGGCGTGGAAGCCCTGCAGAAGATGGTCGATACGCTGATCATCATTCCGAACCAGAACCTGTTCCGCCTGGCCAACGAAAAGACAACCTTCACCGAAGCCTTCGCCATGGCCGACGATGTCCTTTACCAGGGCGTCAAGGGCGTGACCGACCTGATGGTCCGTCCGGGTCTGATCAACCTCGACTTCGCGGACGTGCGCGCCGTGATGGACGAGATGGGCAAGGCCATGATGGGCACCGGCGAGGCCGAGGGCGAAAACCGCGCCATCCAGGCTGCCGAGAAGGCGATCGCCAACCCGCTGCTTGACGAGATCTCGCTGCGCGGCGCCAAGGGCGTGCTGATCAACATCACCGGGGCTCATGACCTGACGCTGTTCGAACTGGATGAAGCGGCCAACCGCATTCGCGAAGAAGTCGACCCGGATGCCAATATCATCGTCGGTTCGACGCTGGATGAGACCATGGAAGGCCGCATGCGCGTGTCCGTCGTCGCCACCGGGATCGATGCTGCCGAGGTCGTCGATGTGCCGGCTCCGCGCCGTACGCTGGCCGAGCCGTTGAAGACCCCTCAACAGGTTGAGGAAGCCACCGCCCGTACGGTCGCCGCACAACCTGCGCGTCAGCCGCTTGTAGCCGAGCAGCCCGAACCGGTCGCAGAAGCGCCGTCGCTGTTCGACCGTCAGGACGCCCAGCCCGAACCCTCCGCCGAAGCTGAGCCCTTCTATGCCGCGCGCAGCCAGCCTGCCGCGCCGCAGCCCGCGCCGCGTGCCGACTATGCGCCGCGTGCCGCTGCGCGTCCCGCCGCGCAGGATGATATGCCGCCGCCCGCCTATCGCCCGCATGCCGAACAGGCTGCGCCGCGCCGTCACGGCGAACCGAGCCAGGATACCATGGCCCGCCTGCAGGCGGCCGTGACCCATCGCCCCGCCGGTGGTGGTCAGCAGCAGCCGGCTCAGCAACACGCGGCCCGTCAGGCGGCACCGCAGGGGCAGGGCAACCAGTACGGTCAGCCGCAGCCCACGCAGCAGGCACCGCGCCGCGGCGAAGGGGAAAAGCCGCGCTTCGGGATCAATTCGCTGATCAACCGGATGACCGGCCACGGCGAAGGTGAGGAAAGCCGCGCCCCGGCGCAGCGTCCGCAACCCTCGATGCGCGCCGAAGAACCGGCCCGTCATGCGCCGCAGGCGGCTCCGCGCCCCGCCCATGGCGGTGGTCAGGGCTATGGCGCGGCACCAGGTGCTCAGCGCCAGCCGCAGGTCGAGGAAGACGATCAGGACCGCATCGAAATTCCGGCCTTCCTGCGCCGTCAGGCGAACTGAGGCGGACAACCGGGGACAGAAACCGGGTCAGACGCGACATCACCGGGCAGGGGTCGCGATTGCGGTCCGGTGATGATCGGCCAACCCGATACAGGGCGAACTGCTCGCTGAATTTGAAAGGCCGCCCTAAAGGGCGGCCTTTTGCGTCGATGGCTGCGAAATGTGTCGAAATATTACAACTGATGCAGGAATTCGCGCAGCCTTTGCCCCATGTTACAGACCGTTGCAAAGCGTGTGTTGAGGTCGGACTGGGCACCTCTTACCTAAGATTTCATGAATTGCTGCAAGACAGCAGCCGGTTTTTCAGGACAGCGCGGGGGTGCCGCGCTTCGGACTTTGGTCCGGGGAGCCTGATCCGACGAGATTGAGAAGACCTGAGGTGTAACGTGCAACATTCGATCAAAGCAGCAGCTAGCTTCGTCGGTCAGGGCCTGCACTCGGGCCGTCCGGCCACCCTGACGATCCGTCCCGCCGGGGCGGACCAGGGGATCTGGTTCCGACGCACGGATATCGCGCTTGGCGATGCCCGTATTCCGGCGATCTGGGATGTGGTCGAACGCACGGCGCTTTGCACGCGGCTGGTCAATGGTGCGGGCGCCTCTGTCTCGACGGTTGAACATGTCATGGCGGCGCTTGCCGGCTGCGGCATCACCAATGCGATCATCGACATCGACGGCCCCGAGGTTCCGATCCTCGACGGCTCGGCCGCACCTTTCGTGCGGGGTATCCTGGCCAAGGGCATCGTGGCCCTCGACGCGCCGTCCCGCGTGATCGAGATCCTGCGCCCGGTCGAGGTGTCCCAAGGTGCGGCCACTGCGCGCCTGCTGCCCAACCCGCTGATGGAGATCGCCTTCGAGATCGATTTCGACGAGGCCGCCATCGGCCGTCAGGGCCGCGAGATCGTCGTCGAAAACGGTTCCTTCGTGCGCGAACTTTGCGACAGCCGGACCTTTTGCCGTCAGGCGGACGTGGACATGATGCATGACCGGGGTCTGGCCCTGGGCGGCACAATGGAAAACTCGGTCGTCTTCGATGGCGACAAGGTCCTGTCCCCCGGTGGCCTGCGCCACGCGGATGAGCCGGTGCGCCACAAGATGCTGGATGCGCTTGGTGACCTGGCGCTGGCCGGTGCACCGATTCTCGGACGCTACGAAGGTATCCGCGCCGGGCACAGCCTGACCAATACGCTTCTGCGCGCGGTTTTCGCGGATAGCGCGAATTACCGTTTGGTCACCTGCACCGAGGCCCTTGCTGCACGGCTTCCCGGCGCTGGTGTGACCCGGGACGAGATCCCCGAGGTCGCGTGACGCAAACCCGCTGGCAGGGTCGTTAAGGCGTTTTGCACCGCAATTTTCTATGCTAGGACCTTGAAAGCACGGCCCGGTTCCGGACCGTGTAATAAGAACGTCGAGAGGGTCGAATACGCATGACAGGCGGCGGTTTCGGAACGAGGCTGGCGGGTGCAGCGCTCCTGGCAATAATGCTAACGGGTTGCGGCAATGGCGGCCCGGGTATCGACAATGCCGATACCCCGATGGAGTCCTTCACCGCTGAACAGATCTTCGAGCGCGGAGAATACGAGCTCGATCGTGGCAAGTACGAGGATTCAGCCGAGTACTTCTCCGAGATCGAGCGACTCTATCCCTATTCAGATTGGGCCAAGCGGGCGCTGATCATGAATGCCTTCGCCCAGCATCGTGCGAAGAACTACGACCAAAGCCGCGCGGCTGCGCAGCGCTACGTCGATTTCTATCCCACGGACGAAGATGCGGCCTATGCACAGTATCTGCTGGCCTTGTCCTATTACGACCAGATAGACGAGATCGGCCGTGACCAGGGCCTGACCTTCCAGGCGTTGCAGGCCCTGCGGGCGGTCATCGAACGCTATCCCGACAGCGAATATGCGCGGTCTTCGATCCTGAAGTTTGACCTGGCCTTCGATCACCTTGCGGGCAAGGAAATGGAAGTCGGGCGCTATTACCTGCGCCGTGATCATTTCGCCGCCGCGATCAACCGCTTCCGAATCGTGGTCGAGGAATTCCAGTCCACATCGCAGACCCCCGAGGCGCTGCATCGTCTGGTCGAAGCCTACCTGTCGCTCGGCCTCACGGACGAAGCGCAATCGGCCGGTGCGATCCTTGGCTACAACTTCCAGTCCAGCCAATGGTACGAAGACAGCTATCGCCTGCTGACCGGCGCCGGTCTGGCGCCTGAGGCGCGCGGCGACAACTGGTTGTCGCAGATCTATCGTCAGACGGTGAAGGGCGAATGGCTGTAACCCTTCCGGGCAATCTGCGCGGTATCGACGGGGCCTTTTCGGCCCCGTTCGACGGTTGGCTGCACCTGTTTGTCAGTGCCTTCAAAGGGCGTTTGGGCGGCGTTTCGGGCCGTCCGGTCCGGGGGTAATCAGGCCATGCTGCGCGGGCTGGACATACGCGACCTGCTGATCATCGACCGCCTGGAATTGGATTTCCAACCGGGTCTCAACGTTTTGACCGGCGAAACCGGTGCGGGGAAATCCATTCTGCTGGATTCGCTCGGCTTCGTGCTTGGCTGGCGCGGTCGCGCCGATCTGGTGCGCAGCGGCGCGGCGCAGGGCGAGGTCACGGCCATTTTCGACCTGTCCCCCGCTCATGCCGCCCGCGCCGTGCTGGAAGAAGCCGGATTGCCCGCCGGGGACGAACTTATCCTGCGCCGGGTCAATACGGCTGACGGGCGCAAGACCGCCTGGATCAACGACCGCCGTGCCTCCGGCGAGGTGCTGCGGCGGCTGTCGGAGACCTTGGTGGAACTGCATGGCCAGCACGATGACCGCGGGCTGCTGAACGCCGCCGGTCACCGGGCGATCCTGGACCGTTTCGCCGATCACGACCCCCTGCGCCGCGCGACCCGCGAGGAATGGCGCAACCGCAACGCTGCCGCCAAGGCGCTGGATGTGGCCCGCGCAGCCCTGGCCGAGGTTGCCGCCGAAGAGGATTTCCTGCGTCACGCGGTTGCCGAACTGGACAAGCTCGCGCCGGAACCGGGCGAAGATGCGCGGCTCGACACCCACCGCCGCCGGATGCAGGCCGCCGAAAAGGTCCGCGCCGATATTGCCCGGGCCGAGGCGATCCTGGGTCTCGACGGGGCCGAAGGGGCCATGGGCGACGCGCTGTGCTGGCTCGAAGGCGCGGCCGAAGGCACGGAGGGGCGCCTGGATGCGCCGATTGCCGCCCTGTCGCGCGCCCTGACCGAACTGGGCGAGGCCAGCGATGGCGTGTCGCGTTGCCTGCAGGACCTTGAGTTCGATCCCCTCGACCTTGAAGCGACCGAGGAGCGGCTGTTCACCCTGCGTGGCATCGCCCGCAAGCATGACGTGCCCGCCGATGCGTTGGCCGATCTGTCCGACACCCTGTCGCAACGGCTGGCCGATCTCGACAGCGGAACGGAACGTATCGCGGATCTTGAGCGCGCCTTTTCCGGGGCGAAAGCCCGCTACGAAGCCGCCGCACTTGCCCTGGCGCAATCGCGCCGCGCGGCGGCGCAGCGGCTGGATCGGGCGGTGGAATCCGAACTGGCCCCGCTGCGCATGGATCGCGCCCGTTTCGAGACCCGCTTTACGGAGGCAGACCCGGGCCCCGAGGGACGCGACGAGGTCTCCTTTACCGTGGCCACCAACCCCGGTGCACCTGCCGGCCCGCTGGCCAAGATCGCCTCGGGCGGCGAGCTTAGCCGCTTTCTGCTGGCGCTGAAGGTCTGCCTGACCGGTACCGACCCCGAGTTGACGATGATCTTCGACGAGATCGACCGCGGTGTCGGCGGCGCGACGGCGGATGCGGTCGGTCGGCGGCTGGCGGATCTGGCCTCCGGTGGGCAGGTCCTTGTCGTCACCCATTCGCCGCAGGTGGCCGCGCGCGGGGCGCATCACTGGCAGGTCTCCAAGCGGGTCGAGAACGATGTGACCCTGTCCACCGTCACGGCCCTGTCGCCCGAGGCCCGCGTCGACGAGCTGGCCCGGATGCTGTCGGGCGATGCCATCACCGCCGAGGCGCGTGCAGCCGCGCGCCGCCTGATAGGGGACGCCGCCTAGGGCCCGGTACGGGCGCAGGACAGAAAAGTGGCGAAGACGCCGCGCCGTGCGGCTAAGGCAGCTTGCGGGCTTTTGTCGGCCCAGTCCCTGACCTATCAGGGAAGGATCGGGCCGGTTGGAAAGATGGACATGGCAAAACGGGCAGGTTTGCGACGAGATTTCCGGACGGTCGGGCTTGTGACCCAGGCCGAGACCGGCTGGAAGCGCCTGAAGGGCGAAATGCCCCGGCAGATAACGCTGTGGTTCATCGCGCTGGCGGTCGGCATCGCTGCGGGGATCGCCGCGTTGGTCTTTCGCAAGTCCATCGCCTGGCTGCAACATGTGGTCTACGGGGCCGAGGACGTCCATCTGCTGCATACATTCGTCGGCACACTGCCCTGGCAGGTCGTGCTGATCACGCCGATCATCGGCGGGCTGGTCGTGGGGCTGCTGCTGCACTGGTTCACGCCGGATGGCCGGGTCCGGTCGGTGGCGGATGTCATCGAAGGCGCCGCCCTGCATGAAGGCCGGGTGGAAACGCGGGCCGGGCTGGCCTCGGCGCTGGCCTCGTTGATCACACTGGGGACCGGTGGGTCCACGGGGCGCGAAGGGCCGGTGGTGCATATGGCCGGGCTGATTGCCGCCTGGGCGCTGCGCTGGATGCGGGCCGATCCCCAGACCGGGCGCGATCTGCTGGGCTGCGCGGTGGCGGCGGCGGTCTCGGCTTCTTTCAACGCACCGATTGCCGGGGCGCTGTTCGCGCTTGAGGTGGTGCTGCGCCATTTCGCCATCCATGCCTTTGCCCCCATCGTGATCGCCTCGGTCGCCGGGGCGGTCATCAACCGGCTGGAATTCGGCGGCGGCGCGGAATTCCTGCTGAACGACAGTTCGGCTTTGCAATTCTACGAAGAGCTGCCCGCCTTCCTGATGCTGGGCGCGGTCTGCGGTGTCGTCGCCGGGCTGCTGATGCTGGCCTTCTTCATGGCCGAGGACGTGGCGGGCCACCTTCAGAAACGCCTGCACATTCCGCGATGGCTGCGGCCCATGGGGGCGGGGGCCATGTTGGGCGCCATCGCGATCTGGTTCCCGCATATCATCGGGGTCGGCTATGAAACCACCAGCCGCGCGCTACTGGGCCAGATCACCCTGCGCGAAGCGGTCCTGCTTGCGGCGACCAAGGGGGTGGCCACGGCGATCACCTATGGCGGGCGGATGGGGGGCGGTGTCTTTTCCCCGTCGCTGATGGTCGGGGCGCTGACCGGGCTGGCCTTTGGCATCATCGCGACGGCTGTCTTCCCCGATATGTCGGGCACCCCGCGCCTTTATGCGCTGGCCGGGCTGGGCGGCGTGGCAGCCGCCGTCCTGGGCGCGCCGATTTCCACCACGCTGATCGTCTTCGAGCTGACGGGGGATTGGCAAACGGCCCTCGCGGTCATGGTGACGGTGTCGATCTCGACCGCGATCGGATCGCGGATCGTCGACCGGTCCTTCTTCCTGACGCAGTTGGAGCGCCGCGACATCCATCTGGCTGCGGGGCCGCAAAGCTATCTTCTGGCTCTGTTCATCAGTCAGGACGTTATGCGGGCCCCGGATCACGACAATGCTGCCCCGGAAGACCGCTGCTGGGAACTGATCGAGCAAGGCACCTACCTGAGCGACAGCAGCACACTGGCCGCCGCGCTGCCGGCGTTTGAACGGACGGGCCAGCCCTTCCTGCCGGTGCTGCGCCTTACCGATGCCAATTCGCCGCCCGAACTGCTGGGCGCGCTGTTCCACGTCGATGCGCTGCGGGTCTACAACAAGGCGCTGGCGGCAACCGCGGCCGAGGAGCATAGCTGATCCAGCCCGATGATCCGGCCCTATGATCCCGCTATCCAGGACATGAAAAGACCGGGGCCCGTTGCCGGGGCCCGGTCTTTTCGCATGACATGCCCGGTTCGGGCGCCGGATCAGATCTGTTCGATGGTCACGAAATCCGTGGCATAGAAGGCGATGTGCTCCCGCACCCGCTCGGCGTCGGGCAGAGGGTCCTCATAGCTCCAGGCGGCGTTTTTCAGCGTCTGGCTTTTGGTGACGATCGAAAAATAGGACGCATCCCCCTTCTTCGGGCAATGGGTTGTGTGCTCGGTGCGATCCAGGAAGGCCATGGCGATATCTGCCCGCGGGAAATAGATCACGTCGTGCAGATCCTTCTCGCTCAGGACCAGGGCATTGCGGCTTTCCACCAGCACCGCGCCGCCGGCGCGCACCGTCCAAGTTCCTTCCGCAGCGCGGATTCTCATATCGTTCATGTGCATTTCCCCTTCGGCGCTCCTGTCCTGCCCGCCGGATGTAACACGCGCATGTCAGCGCAAACATCCCTTCTTTCGGCGAGCACCTTTCGCGGGCGCTGCGCCCTGGCGGGGGTCAGAGTTTTTCAGTCGCGCGATCCAACCACAAACGGGTCTTGTCGTCCAGCAGGGGGCCGACCTTGTCACGGCAGGCAGCGTGGTAGCTGTCCAGCCAATCGCGTTCCTCGGGGCTCAGGAGCTCTGACAGGATCAGGCGGCGGTCGATGGGCACGAAGGTCAGGGTCTCGAAGCTCAGCATCGCGCGATCATCGGCGCCGGGCAGATCCGGGGCGGGCTCCACGACGATCAGGTTCTCGATGCGGATGCCAAAGGCGCCCTCGCGGTAATAGCCCGGTTCGTTGGACAGGATCATGCCCGGTTCGAAAGGCACGTCGCTGACCCGGCTCAGGCGCTGCGGGCCTTCGTGGACGCAAAGATAGCTTCCGACGCCATGTCCGGTGCCGTGGTCGTAATCCTGTCCCGCCAGCCACAGCGGATAGCGCGCCAGCGCATCCAGGTGCTGCCCGGCAAGCCCGCGCGGAAAGCGCAGGCGCGACACGGCGATCATGCCCTTCAATACGCGGGTGAAGGCGGCCTTTTCGTCGGCCCCCGTATCGCCGCCGACCAGAAGGGTGCGGGTGATATCGGTGGTCCCGTCCAGGTATTGCCCGCCGGAATCCAGCACCACCAGCTGGCCGTCTTCCAGCTGCCGGTTGCTGTCCGTGGAAACCTTGTAATGGGGCAGCGCGCCATTGGCGCCGGCGCCGGCGATGGTGTCGAAGCTGATTTCCATCAGGCCGTTGGTTTCCCGCCGGAAGATCTCCAGCCGGGTGGCAAGGTCGATCTCTGTCAGGGTGGTCTGGGCGGCGGCGTCATACCAGGCAAGGAAGCGGCACATGGCCTGGGCATCGCGCAGATGGGCGGCGCGGGCGCCGGCAATTTCGGTGGGGTTCTTGCGGGCCTTGGGCAGAACGCAGGGATCACTGTCCCAGGCGATCTCGGCCCCCGCAAGACGCTGTTCGACCCAGACCGGGCAGGAGGCCGGATCAAGCCGGATCTGCCCGGTCGCCTCGTCCGAAAGACGTTCCAGCGTCGGGCCGAAGGCGGATGGTTCCTCGACCGTGACTTCGGTGCCGAGGTGGTCGATCAGCGCTTCTTCGACCTTGGCATAGCTGGCGAACAGGGTGACCTGGCCGCTGGCATGCAGCAGCGCAAAGGCATGGGCCACCGGGTTGCGGTCAATGTCGCTGCCGCGGATGTTCAGCAACCAGGCGATGCTGTCGGGCAGGGTCAACACGGCGGTTTCCTGACCCGCTTCGCGCAAGGTCGCCGCAAGGCGTGCGATCTTCGAGGTCAGTTCCTCGCCCGCGAAATCGAGCGGTTGGGGCACGATATTGCCCTCGGGCGGGGCAGGCTGGTCGGGCCAGACCGCGTCGAGCGGGTTGGCGTCCAGCGGGCGCAGGGTCAGGCCGCTGCCTTTCAGGGCCTTGGTCAGGCGCGCGATCTCGGCGCGGGTATGCAGCCAGGGATCAAAGCCCAGCACGCCGCCCTCGGGCAGCACCCGGCGCAGCCAGGGGCCGGGCTGTGTCGCGGGCCAGTCGAGCTTTTCGATGGTGGGGTCGGTCTGTTCACGGGCCTGCACGGTATAGCGGCCATCGACGAAGAGCCCGGCGGTGTCGGTTGTCACGATGCAGAACCCGGCCGAGCCGGTGAAGCCGGTCAGCCAGGCCAGCCGGTCATCGCGCGGGGCGACATATTCGCCCTGGTGCGCATCGGCGCGCGGCACGAGAAAGGCATCGACGCCGCAAGCCGTCATTGCGCTGCGCAGATCGGCAAGGCGGGGTGGCCCCTGGTCGGGCGAGCTTTGGCTTTCGAAGGTCTGGAACATCTCTCTCGCTTCCCCGAAGGCGCGGGGGTGCTGGCCCCCGACGCCGTCGATCACATCGCCTTGCGAATGCCGACCATCCGGGCCTGCGCCCTTGGGTCGTTGTCGAACAGGCTGGCCAGTTGCTCGGTCATCGCCCCGGCCAGCTGATCAACATCGGTGATGGTGACGGCGCGCTGGTAATACCGCGTCACGTCATGGCCGATGCCGATGGCGATCAGTTCGACCTGGCGGCGCTTTTCCACCATGGCGATCACGTCGCGCAGGTGCTTTTCAAGGAAGCTGGCGGAATTGACGCTGAGGGTGGAATCATCCACCGGTGCCCCGTCCGAGATCACCATCAGGATCTTGCGCGCCTCGCGCCGGGCCACGGTGCGCCGATGTGCCCATTCCAGGGCCTCGCCGTCGATGTTTTCCTTCAGCAGGCCTTCCTTCATCATCAGCCCGAGGTTGGAGCGCGACCGCCGCCAGGGCGCATCCGCCTGCTTGTAGACGATGTGGCGCAGGTCGTTCAGGCGGCCGGGTTGCTGTGGTCGGCCATCGGCCAGCCATTTCTCGCGGCTCTGGCCACCTTTCCAGGCGCGGGTGGTGAATCCGAGGATCTCGACCTTGACCGAGCAGCGTTCCAGTGTGCGCGCCAGCACATCCGCACAGATCGCCGCGATCGAGATCGGGCGGCCGCGCATCGAGCCGGAGTTGTCCAGCAGCAGCGTCACCACGGTATCGCGGAATTCGGTGTCCTTTTCGACCTTGAAGGACAGGGGCGTCGTCGGGTTCGCCACCACGCGCGCAAGGCGCCCGGCATCCAGGATGCCTTCTTCCAGGTCGAATTCCCAGCTGCGGTTCTGCTGCGCCTGAAGACGGCGTTGCAGCTTGTTCGCCAACCGCCCCACCGCGCCTTTCAGCGGGTCGAGCTGCTGGTCGAGATAGGCGCGCAGCCGGTCCAGTTCGGCCGGGTCGGCAAGTTCGTCGGCCAGCACCTCTTCGTCGAAATCGCGGACATAGACGGTGTAATTGGGATCGGCGTCGCTGACGGGCGCAGGGGCGGGCGGTTCCATCGGGGCTTCGCCCTCTGGCATCTCGGCCTCTTCGCCGGCCTCCTGATCGGCCATGTCATCGGCGCTGACCTCGGCTTCCGAGGGGTCCTGTTCCTGCTCCTGGCTTTGCTCGGGGCTGGCTTCGGGCTGATCGTCGCTGTCGTCATTGCCGGTGGAATCGGGATCCTGTTCCTCTTCCTCGCCGTCCTGGGCCTCGTCGTCGGCCTCGTCGTCCTCGCCATCCGGGTCATCTCCCAGCTGGTCGCCATAGCCGAAATCCTCGATGATCTTGCGGGCGAATTTGGCAAAGGCGGCGGGGTCCGAGATCTTGGCCTGAAGATCCTCCAGCGTCTCGGCGGCGCGTTCCTCCATGAAGGGGCGCCAAAGCTCCATCACGTTGTCCGCGCCTTCCGGCATGGGGCGGCCCGTGGCCAGATGGCGGATCAGGTAGCCGGCAGCAACGGCCATCGGGGCATCCTGCTGTTTGGTGATCCCGGCATAGCCGGCGCGCTTGGCCTCGGCGGCGATCTTGTGGTCGATATTGCCGGCCGTTCCCGGCATGTCACGGGCGCCCATGGCCTCGCAGCGCGCGGTTTCCATCGCGTCGTAAAGCTCGCGCGCCATCTGCCCGTCCGGGGTGTAGCGCGCATGGGTGCCGGTATCGTGGTACTTGTGATGCAGGGCCAGCGCATCCGCCGTGCCACGGGCCAGAAGGACTTCTTCCTTCGACAGGCGGCGGCTGATCTGTGGCAGGCGCACGGAATCACCGCTCTTGCCAGAGGGGTCGACCGAATACTGGACGTTCAGGTCGGAATCATTGGCCATGACCTTGGTGGCCTCGGCCAGAGCCTTCTTGAACGGATCTGCGGGATTATCGCTGGGTTTGTTCATGCCAACGATAAAGCATCCCGCGCCGGGGCAGGCAAGGGGCAGCCAGAGGCTTGGCGACAGGAAAGCGCAGGGGCCGGGTATTGCGCGACCTGACGGACGGGCGCCGGGTCGTTTCAAGAGGGTGTCTCGAGGGGGCTGTCGGGGTCTTCAGCCGCCGCTTGAGGCGGCGGCGCCACCGGCTTCGCGTTGCTGCGGCAGTAGCGCGTTGCAGCGGGCCAGAAAACGGGCCGAGACGCGCGTCGCGCGCGCCGCTTCCACGGCATCCCAGGAAAAGGCGGCGCGGCGCAGCAAGCGGGCCTGCGCCACCTTGGCCTCAAGGCGCAGGGCCCGCACCCGGCTGTCCGCGCCCTCGGGGGCGACCGCATCCAGCAGGTCGATCATCTGGTTGCGGCGTATCGCGGTGGCACCAGAGGCCGGGTCCGAGAACAACCATTGGTGCTCCATCTCGGCTGAAAGCCGACCCGCGCAACTGGCGAACAGGCGCACGATCTCTTCAACCGGGGCAGAGGATCCGGAGCGGGGGAACAATGGCGTCAGGACAAGCGCAAGCGCCAGCCCCGCAGCCGGTAAGCATTTCTGCCGTGCCATGGTGAACCTCGAAGGCGGTGGTCCGGCAGGGTGCCGCGACCAAACGGGCCGAGGTGGGGCGGGTGGGGTAAGCCAGGCGCGCCCTGTCGGTCCTCCATCACCCTAGGGGCGGAAAACTTGCGATTCGGTTCATGGGTCGCGCGCCGGCCCGGGGTAGGGCGGCGTCAGTCGGGCAGAAATGAAGAGGGGTGGTGGGGCGCGCTGCGAAGTCGCGCCCGGGGGGCGATCAGCCCGAAAATCCGGGCTGATCGATCAGGTCCTCAGCCCGCCGCGACGGCGGCGCTTTCGGGCAGTTCCTCGTCAAAGCAGCGCTGGTAGAACTCGGCCACGGTCTGGCGTTCAAGCTCGTCGCATTTGTTGAGGAAGGTCAGCCGGAAAGCGTATCCGGTGTTGCGGAAGATCTCGGCATTGGTTGCCCAATTGATCACGGTACGCGGCGACATGACGGTCGACAGGTCGCCGTTCATGAAGGCGGTGCGGGTCAGCCCGGCCAGGGTCACCATCTGGGAAATGATCCGGCGGCCCTTCTCCGTGTTGTAGTGAGGCGCCTTCGACAGGATGATCGCGGCCTCGGCATCATGGCTGAGGTAGTTCAGGGTCGCCACCAGGGACCAGCGGTCCATCTGGGCCTGGTTGATCTGCTGGGTGCCGTGATACAGCCCCGTCGTGTCGCCCAGACCCACCGTGTTCGACGTGGCGAAGAGGCGGAAATACTTGTTCGGTGTGATGATCTCGTTCTGGTCAAGCAGCGTCAGCTTGCCATCGGTTTCCAGAACCCGCTGGATCACGAACATCACGTCGGCGCGGCCGGCGTCATATTCGTCAAAGACGATGGCGGTCGGATTGCGCAGCGCCCAGGGCAGGATTCCTTCGTGGAATTCGGTGACCTGCATGCCATCCTTCAGCTTGATCGCATCCTTGCCGATCAGGTCGATCCGGCTGATGTGGCTGTCGAGGTTGACGCGCACGCAGGGCCAGTTCAGGCGGGCGGCGACCTGTTCGATGTGGGTCGACTTGCCCGTACCGTGATAGCCCTGCACCATGACGCGGCGGTTGTGGCTGAACCCGGCCAGAATGGCGAGCGTGGTGTCGGGATCGAAGCGGTAGGTCGGGTCCGCTTCGGGCACGCGATCCGTCAGGGAATCGAACCCTTTGACGATCATATCGGTATCAATACCAAAGGTTTCGCGCACCGAAATCTCTTCGGTCGGTTTGGCGTTGATATCCAGTGATCCGTCGGCCATGGTCGGTCAGTCCCTTGTCGTGTTCCTCGCAGTCCGGCAATGCCCCGGACCCTCGACGCACAATATCGAAGCGGACAGCGAGCGAAAGGGCAAAAAGCGCGCAGGCGTCCCGCAGCGGGAAACGCAGGCCGGGATGACCGGGGCAGCAAGGCCGGGGGCAGGGGCCGCCAAGGGGAATGCCCAAGGGCACAAACGGGAGTGGGGAGACAAGCTTACATGGCCACCCTGGACGAGATCGAGCAACTGATCGCCCGCACCGCACTGGCGGACCGGGCTGCCTTTCAAAACCTCTATCGGCTGACCTCGGCGAAACTATTCGGCATTGCCCTGCGTGTCTTGGGGACAAGAAGCGAAGCCGAAGAGGCCATACAGGAAACCTATATCAAGATCTGGCGCAATGCCGGGCGGTATGCGTCCGGGGGCTATAGCCCGATGACCTGGCTCATCACGATTGCACGCAACACGGCGATCGACCGCCTGCGCGCCCGGCGGGCAGGCGGAGAGGACATGGCCGAGGCCGATGACATCGCCTCGCCCGATCCGACGCCCGAAGCGGCGGCGATCGCCAGTTCCGAACGCGCCCGCCTGCTGGGCTGTCTGGAAGAGCTGCCCGACGACCGGTCGGCGGCGGTGCAGGGGGCCTATCTGATGGGCCTGAACTATCAGGAGCTGGCCGAGAAACACGGCGTGCCGCTGAACACGATGCGAACCTGGCTGCGCCGCAGCCTGCTGAAACTTAGGGAATGTCTGACGCGATGAGCGATGGTGACGATCATATCCCGCCAGAGGGCGGCCAGCCGGGGGATGGAGACCGCATTCTGGCGGCGGAATACCTGCTGGGCCTGCTGTCTCCGGCGCAGGCGACCGCCTTTGAATCCCGGCTGACGGGCGATGTGGCGCTGCGCGATCTGACCGCCGCCTGGGCCGATGATTTCGTGGCCATGACCGATGAAATCGCTGCCGTGGAGCCGCCTGCGCGGGTCTGGAGCGCCATTCAGTCGGGCCTCTGGCCCGAAGAGGCCAGCAGGGCCACCTCGATCCGGACCGGAGCCTCGCGGAACGCCCTTTTCGGCCGGTTGTTCGGCGGTCTTGCCGTGGCGGCGATGCTGGCCGTGCTGGTGATGCAATCGGATCTTCTGGTTCCCGGCCAGCCCGGTTACCTCGCCGATATCGCCTCGACCGAGACCGAGGCGCATTTCACCGCCGCCTATGATCCCGACAGCGGCGCGTTGCGCCTTGCCCGGGTCGGGGACGAGGCCGCAGCGGGGCGCAGCTATGAGCTTTGGCTGATCGCAGGCGATGCGGCCCCTGTTTCGGTCGCGGTCTGGCCGGAGGCGACCGAGGCGCTGGAGGTGCCGCTTGGCACCGAACTGGCCGGATTGCTGCCCGGTGCGGTGCTGGCGATCACCGACGAACCCTTCGGCGGCGCGCCGAACGGGGTGCCGACAGGGCCGGTCGTGGCAAGCGGCGTGGTGGCAGAAGGCTAGCGCCGCAGCGCGACCTCGCCCACCTCATGACAAGGGGCCGTGCCAGAGGGCGCGGCCCTTTTGAGTGACTGGGCGCCCGCTACGGCCCGCGAAAATGCTTCAAATGTCTGGCATCCCCGTCCGGTTAACGAGGAATTCGCTCGCCTTCGTCACAAAGGACACAGGGCCTGCATGGTTTCGCCAAGGCCACGTATCGGTCCGGCACATCGGGCTGTCATGGACGCCTCCCTGCCGGGGCGCGGCCGAAATTCAGAGGTCGAGGAATGCTTGCACCCATTGGACGTCGTCAATCGGCTTCGCTTTTCGTTCTGGCCCTGTTGGGGCTGGCATGGCTGGGGGAAAACCTCAGCTCTGCCGGGGCGGGCATTTCTGCCCCCTCGAACGTCGCTCCCTCAACGCTTGATGCCCGAACTTTCGCGGGGTGGGGGGGCCGATAAACGGCTTGCCCCCCGCGTTTCGTCCAGACCCGCCCGCGGCCAAGGCCGCCGCAACTTACTTGAAGTTGCGGCTGTCCTTCAATTGTTCCCAGGCCCAGACGACAAGCTGAAGCTGGTCTTCCTGGCTGCGGTCGCCACCGTTCATGTCCGGATGCAGGACCTTGATCAGCGCCTTGTAGGCCTTGCGCAGATCCGTCTTGCTGGCGGTTTCCCGCACTTCCAGGATCTCGATCGCCTTGCGTTCGGTCGGGGGCAGGCGGCGGGTTGCCGCGGCACCGGCGTTCTTGCCCGGGTTCTGGGTCGCGTTCTCGCCCAGCACCTGATGCGGGTCCTCGATGCCCAGCCGGGCCCAGGCCCGCGCCTCGGGGTCGCCAAGCGGCTTTGTCTTGCGCTCCCAAACCTTGTCATCGGATTGCTGGGCGTTCAACTCCGCCTCGGTCCGCCCGTCGAAGAAGCTCCATTTCTGGTTATATTCGCGCACGTGATCCTTGCAGAACCAGTAATAATCGTCGAGCACGTCCGGCGCCTTGGGCGCCCGGTACTTGCCCGGTTCCTCACAGCCTTCGTGTTCGCAAACACGGACCGAGGTCTCGGAGGCGCCGGACATGCCGCGCCGGCCGCGATTCGTTTTCTTCTTCGCGGTGGAGATCGACATGTCGAAACCGAAGGGATCGTTTTTGGGCATCGCGGGACCTTTCCGTACAGACCTTTCCGAGTCAGGCGGTGCAGTTTAGACTCTGTGGCGTCAGATTGAAGAGGCGAGTGGAAAAAAAGATGACCAGACAGGCAGAGATCCGCAGGCGGCTGGAAGCGGCCTTCACCCCGGAAGCGTTGGAAGTTCTTGACGAAAGCGAACAGCATCGCGGCCACGCGGGGTTCCAGGATGGCGGTGAAAGCCATTTCCGGGTCCGTATGCGCGCGGCCGCCATGGCTGGGCAAAGCCGTATTGCACGGCATCGCGCGGTACATTCGGCCATCGGGCCGGACCTGATGGGCCAGATCCATGCGCTGGCTCTGGAGCTTGAGGCGCCCGCCTAGGCGCAAGGTTCCGGCCCCAGGGCGACACCACGCGCCCGAAGGCGGCCAGGCGCCCTAGCTGGCGGGCTTGGTGTGATCCGTGTCGCTTTGGGCCAAATCTTCCGCCTCGTCTTCAACCGCCTCGCCCTTGCGGGCGGTCAGGACGGGGCCGCGGCCACCGGCGGGCCCCCGGGCGGGACCAAGGCGTTGTCTCTGGGCCTCGGTGGAAACGGCGGCCATCGGGGTTTCCTGCGGCGTGTCGACGTCCATGACCTCGGCCCGGTAGGTATCCAGCGGCGAGGGGCGGCAAAAAATCAGCACATTGCGATAGGTGGTCGCGCTGCCGGTCAGGCCCGAGCGTTCTTCCTGCGGCAGCATCTCGGCCCGCTGGTATTGCCAGCCATCGGCGGCCAGCTTGTTGATCAGGGCTTCAAGGCCATGGGCAAAACGGTCTTCGCTGGTTTTCGCCCCGGCGGCCTTGCGGGGCGCTTTCACGGGGGCGGGAACCACCTTGTATTCATAACGGCTCATCCGGCGTCTCCTTTGTCGCGTCCCTTGCGGTGGGGCTGTCCCCTCTAGATGCATTCCCCTGCGCGATTGGCAAGAGGGCCGTGGGGGCTACTTGCGGATGCGCATCGGGGCGCCGACCCAATCGGGCACAGCCGTATCGCCATGGCTGGCCAGCGCTGCCTCCAGTGCGGCCTTCTGGGCGGGTTGATAGGCGGCGACGCGGGGTCCGGCCTGATCGATATGAAGCGAGATCCCTTCGCCGGTGGCCGCGATCCAGCCGTCTTCGTGGATCAGTTCCTGAGCATAGTGATAGGCCTTGGGGCCGACGTCCAGCACCCGGACCGAACTGCGTACCCTGGCGCCCAGATGCAGTTCCTGCAGGTATCGGATGCGGAATTCGGCGGTGTAGGTCGTATGCGCCTGCGCCTTCATGTAGCTTTCACCAAGGCCCATATCTTCTTGAAAAGGCTCAAGTCCGAGGTCGAAAAGCACCCCATAGAAGGCCATGTTGAGATGGCCGTTGTAGTCGATCCAATCAGGTTTCAGGTCCATGGCGGGCGATACGTAAAGGGGCATGCGGTCTCCTGGTGCAGGCGCCGGCGCGGGGGCCGGTCAATGGCAGGCAGCCTAGCAGGCGCAGAAGGCAGGGCAAGGGGCGGGGCCGTTTCAAGGGCCTGTGGTGCGCCGCAGTCGGGGCCGCCTGGGCGACCTGATCCATCCGCCCAAGGATATCCTTGCGCAACACCTGCGCGGCCAAAGTGAAAGGCCGCGCTTTCTCCGTCGAGCACCTCGAGAGCGGCATCTACATGGGCAAGGATCGCGATGCGGGCGGGATCGAACAGATCTTCGCGCGCCAGGTCCCTACGCCAGGACCGGTTGGCCTTGAGGTCGCCTTCGCCACATTCCGGATGAGCGCGGAATTCCCGCTCCAGAGCATTTTCGATCCGAGGTGCGGCGGCAACCGGCAGAATTGGCCGTCATGCCGATGGTCGCCAGCCCGACCGTGGGCAGGACGATCCGGGCAATCGAGGCGGTGTTCAGGTTGGAGCTGTCCCAGGCAAGGCAGCAGGCGCCGATGCAGCGCTCTCCCGGGTTTCCCGCAACGTCCTTGAATGCCGGCGGTTGGTGTCCCCGATCCGTCCTTGCGTCAATGCATGGTGTTCGGGCGAAGGATCGCAGGCAAGGTTGTTGCCCCTCGGGTCCGGGAAAGGCGGCCCGAGGGGGGGGCCTTGCAACCAGTTCGGGCAAATCCTGCGACCCGCAGGGGCAGGGACACGCGCGGACTGCGGCCGATCCTCGATGAAAAAAGGGGGCAGGGCCTGCGCCTTGCCCCCCATCGGGTGTGTCGTGTCCGGCTCTGGGGCCGGGCCTCAGAGCCCCAGTTTCGCCGCGACGAGGTCGTTGACCGCCTTGGGGTTGGCCTTGCCGCCGGTGGATTTCATCACCTGGCCGACGAACCAACCGGCCAGCTTCGGGTTCTGCTTGGCCTTTTCGACCTGGGCCGGATTGGCGTCGATCACCGCGTCGACGGCCGCTTCGATGGCGCCGGTATCGGTCACCTGTTTCAGGCCGCGCGCCTCGACGATGGCCTCGGCGGTGCCGCCTTCGGTGAACAGGATCTCGAAGACATCCTTGGCGATCTTGCCGTTGATGTCGCCCTTGACGATCAGGGCGATCAGCCCGCCAAGTTGCGCGGGAGAAACCGGGCTATCGGTGATCTCCAGGTCGTCCTTCTTGAGGCGGCCGAACAATTCGTTGATCACCCAGTTGGCCGCCAGCTTGCCGTCCTTGCCTGCGCCGACGACCTCTTCGAAGAAGACGGCATTGGCGACTTCGGCGGTCAGCACCGAGGCGTCGTATTCGCTGAGGCCGAAGTCCTTGACGAAGCGCGCCTTCTTGTCGTCGGGCAATTCGGGCAGGGTTTTCGCGATATCATCGACCCAGCCCTGTTCGATTTCCAGCGGCAGCAGGTCGGGATCGGGGAAGTAGCGGTAATCATGCGCTTCTTCCTTGGAGCGCATGGAGCGGGTCTCGTTCTTGTCGGGATCGTAGAGACGGGTTTCCTGTTCGATCTCACCGCCCGCTTCCAGGATCTGGATCTGGCGGCGCGCCTCGTAGTCGATGGCCATCTGGATGAAGCGCATGGAGTTCATGTTCTTCAGCTCGCACCGCGTGCCCAGGTGGCCGAAATCCTGGGTTTCCATGTACTTCTCGTACTGGCCGGGACGGCAGACCGACACGTTGACGTCAGCGCGCATGTTGCCGTTCTGCATGTTGCCGTCGCAGGTGCCGAGATAGCGCAGGATCTGGCGCATCTTGACGACATAGGCGGCGGCCTCTTCGGGGCCGCGGATGTCGGGCCGCGAGACGATCTCCATCAGGGCAACGCCGGTGCGGTTGAGGTCGACGAAGGACATCGCCGGGTCCATGTCGTGGATCGACTTGCCGGCGTCCTGTTCCAGGTGAATGCGTTCGATGCGGACAAGGCGGGCGATGCCGGGCGCCATGTCGACCAGGATTTCGCCTTCGCCGACGATCGGGTGGTAGAGCTGACTGATCTGGTAGCCTTGCGGCAGATCCGGGTAAAAGTAGTTCTTGCGGTCAAAGGCCGAGAACAGGTTGATCTGCGCCTTCAGGCCCAGCCCGGTGCGCACGGCCTGTTCGACGCAGTATTCGTTGATGACCGGCAGCATCCCCGGCATGGCGGCATCGACGAAGGCGACGTTGGAATTGGGCTCGGCCCCAAAGCGGGTGGAGCCGCCGGAGAAGAGTTTCGCCTGCGAGGAGACCTGTGCGTGGACCTCCATCCCGATCACCAGCTCCCAATCGTGTTTCGCGCCCGCGATGACTTTGGGTTTCGGGGTCTCGTAGGTGAGGTCCAGCATGGAATATCCTTTCGGCGGCGGTCTGGTCCGGGGTTCTAGGCACTTGGCCGGATCGGGGCAAGAGGGTTGGGCGGTGCCGGGGGCTCTGCCCCCCGCCCCGAGGCGGCCTGGATGGCCACCTCGGGGCGTCCCCCGGGATATTTCGAACAGGGAAACGGGGCGTCGGGAGTCAGGCGGCGAGGATTCGGGTGATCATTTCCGAGGTGTCGCGGCTGAGCCCGTCGCGGGAGAGGATGCGTTCCAGTTCGGCGCGGATCATGTCCTGGCGGTCGGCATCGAAACGTTTCCAGGTTTCAAAGGCGGTGCTCATCCGGGCGGTGGTCTGCGGGTTGAGCGCATCGAGGCGGATGAGCCAGTCCGCCAGCAGGCGGTAGCCGGCGCCGGAGGCATGGTGGAAGCCTGCCGGGGACGCCGCCAGCGCACCGAAGGTGGCGCGAAAGCGGTTGGGGTTTTTCATGTCGAAATCCGGGTGTCCGGCCAGCCGGGCCGCCGTGGCGGCGGTCTGGTCGGGGGCTGCGAAAGCCACCTGGAGAGAGAACCACTTGTCGATCACGAGGCGGTCGGACTGCCACTGGTCGTAGAAGGCCCCAAGCGCGTCATCGGCCATTCCGATGGAGAGCAGGCAGGACAGGGCCGCCAACTGCTGGGTCATGTTGTCGGCTTCGGCGTACTGGACGCGGGCGCGTTCGCCACCGTCACGGCGCGACAGCAGGGCGAGGGCGCTGTTGGCCAGGGCGCGGGCGGCCGCCGGAGCGGCTTCGGGGGCGTATCTGCCGGGGACCTGGTGGGCGTCGAAGAGTTGGGCCAGCAGATCGGGCATGAAGTCGGCCATGGCGTCGCGCATCGCCTCGCGCTTGTCCCAGATGCGTTGCGGGTCGGGAACATGGCCGGTGTCGGCCAGGCTTTGCGCCAGGTCGTCTTCGGAGGGCAGCGCCATGGCCAGGGCGCGGAAGGCCGGGTCCAGCGTTTCATCCCCGAGCAGGGTGGTCAGCGCGCCGAGGTAGGCGGGATCGGCGGGCGCGTCGTCTGTGATCATCCGCATCAGGGCCTGCTTGGCCAGGGCACGGCCGGCTTCCCAGCGGCAATAGGGGTCGGTGTCATGGGCCAGCAGGAAGGCGCGATCGGCGTTGTCCTGATCACGTTGCAGGATCACCGGGGCCGAGAAGCCGCGCAGGACCGAGGCCACGGGGCGGGCACCGAGACCGGAGAAGGAGAAGCTTTGTTCTGTTTCGGTCATTTCCAGCAGGGTTGTTTCCTGCACCTCTTCGCCATCGGGGCCGATCAGGCCGACGGCGATTGGCAGAACCTGGGGCTGCTTGTCGGTCTGGCCGGGCGTCGGCGGTGTCCGCTGGCTGAAATGCAGCGTTAAGGTGCCCTCGTCCCAGGTTTCGCGCAAGGTCAGGCGTGGCGTGCCCGCCTGGCTGTACCAGCGTTTGAACTGGCCGAGATCGCGACCTGTCGCCTCTGTGAATACCTGCAACCAATCCTCGATCGTGCAGGCCTGGCCGTCGTGGCGGGTGAAGTAGAGGTCGCAGGCCTTTTCATAGGCTTCGTCCCCGACAAGGCGTTTCAGCATGCCGATGACCTCGGCGCCCTTTTCGTAGACCGTTGCGGTGTAGAAGTTGTTGATCTCGCGAAAACTTTCGGGGCGCACCGGGTGGGCCAGCGGGCCGTTGTCCTCGCGGAACTGGCGGGCGCGCAGGGCGATCACATCCGAGATCCGCTTGACCGGGGCGCTGCGCATGTCCGAGGTGAACTGGCTGTCGCGGAAGACGGTCAGCCCCTCTTTCAGGCACAGCTGGAACCAGTCGCGGCAGGTGATCCGGTTGCCGGTCCAATTGTGGAAATATTCATGGGCGATGATCGCTTCGACCCGTTCGAAATTCCCGTCGGTCGAGGTTTCGGGGCTGGCCAGCACGCAGGAGGAGTTGAAGACGTTCAGCCCCTTGTTTTCCATCGCCCCCATGTTGAAATCATCGACCGCAACGATGTTGAAGATATCGAGGTCGTATTCCCGGCCATAGACCTCTTCGTCCCATTTCATCGACTTTTTCAGCGCCTCCATGCCGAAGGCGCATTTGCCTTCGTCGCCGGGGCGGACCCAGATGTTCAGCGCGACGTCCTTGCCGGACTGGGTGGTGAAGCTGTCGGGATGGGCGATCAGGTCACCGGCCACCAGGGCAAAGAGGTAGGCGGGCTTGGGCCAGGGGTCATGCCATTCGGTCCAGCCGGGCCCGCTGGCGCCCGGGTTGCCGTTCGACAGCATCACCGGCAGATCGCTTTCGATCCGCACGGTAAAGGTCGCCATCACGTCGGGGCGGTCGGGGTAATAGGTGATCTTGCGGAACCCTTCGGCCTCGCACTGGGTGCAGTACATGCCGTTGGACATGTAGAGCCCTTCCAGCGCAAAGTTCTGCGCCGGCGCGATTTCGACCTCGGTTTCCCAGGTGAAGGCGCCATCGGGCACTGCGCAGGTCAGGCCTTCGTCCGTCACATCGGGGGTGACGGGGGCGCCGTCGATCCGGGCCGAGATCAGGGTCAGCTTTTCGCCGTGCAGGAAGAAGCGGTCCTGCGTCCCGTCCGGGTTGGGGCGGAACCGGATCCGGCTTAGGACCCGCGTGGCGTCTGGCGCAAGGCGGAAAGTCAGCGAAACATCCTCGACCAGCCAGCCCGGCGGTGTGTAATCCGCAAGGAAGATCGTTTCGGCGGAATGATCGGCAGCTGCATCTTTCATCTTCGGGTCCTTTTATCCGGTCTGGTGATCTTCCGCGCCCGGGCCCGGATTGCAAGGGGGCAGGGGCGGAAGGGGGCGGTTGCGACCCGTCCGGTCAGCGATCTGGTGCGCCTCTCTTTGCCGGCAAGGGCCAGCCGCGCGCGGTCCTTGGGGAACATCCTGGGGGCGGGTGTCGTTGGTCTTGGGCACATCACAAGGAAGGGGCCCACCATGTCCGCACCAGACACAGAAATCGCCGAACAGGAAAAACGCCATCGTACACCGATCTGGGGCATCGTAATTGCCACCATCGTCGGGCTGGTGATCGGGGGCGCCGCAACGTTCAAGGCTACCTCGGGCGATCCCGAACCGGGCGATGCCGCGATCACGCCGGCCGGTGAGGGCGCGCAAGTCCAGCCTGTGGACTAAGGCGCGGCGGGCCCTGCAGCCAGGCATCGCGCCTGCTGACCCAGCGTGATGCCCGCGGACTGCCCGTCAGCAGCCCAGCCTGCCGAATTTCGGTGCACCGCGCCCCCGTGGTGCATCTGCGCACAGCAAAAGCCGTTTTCATTGGCTGCGCGCGCGCCTAGTCTAGGGTCAGGCAACAAAGGCGCAACCATGTCCAGACCCCTTATCGGCATCATCTCCAACCAGCATGTGGTCGAAAGCACGTACCGCATTCATGCAGGTGGCGTGATGAATTCCACGGCGGTGGCCGAGGTGTCGGATTGCATGCCGGCGCTGATCCCCGCCGATCCGCGAATGGTCTCGGTCGAGGAACTGCTGGAAAGCTTCGACGCCTTCCTGCTGACGGGTGGGCGGCCGAACGTGCATCCCTCTGAATACGGTGAAGCGGAAACCGAGGCACATGGGGCCTTCGACCGGGCTCGCGATGCGATCACCCTTCCGCTGATCCGCGCCTGCGTCGAACGCGGTCAGCCCTTCCTTGGCATCTGTCGTGGCTTTCAGGAGGTCGCGGTGGCCATGGGGTCGACCCTTCATCCTGAAATTCGCGATTTGCCGGGCCGGATGAACCACCGGATGCCCCCCGAAGGCACGCTTGAGGAAAAATTCGCCCTGCGCCACAAGGTCAGCTTTACCGAAGGCGGGGTCTTCCATCGTCTGATGGGCGCGCCCGAGGTGATGACCAACACGCTGCATGGTCAGGGCGTCATCCATCCGGGCAAGCGCTTCGTGATCGACGGCACCGCTCCGGATGGCACGGCCGAGGCCGCCTATATCGACGGCGCGCCGGGCTTCACCCTGGCTGTGCAATGGCATCCCGAATACAATGCCGCCAATGATCCGGTGTCCCGGCCCCTGTTTGAAGGGCTGGGCGCAGCCGCCCGCGCCTGGAAGGCCGGCGAGCGGGCCACCCCGATGCTGAAAACCGCCTGAACAGTGCATTGCGGCCCGGCGCGCGTGGCGCACGGGCATTGCCAACTGCGCGATGTCTTTCGCTTTGCGGGCCCGCGCGCTTCGTGCTGGCATGGGGCGCAAGGTGGGCTATGGTGACTTCGCGTGACTTTCTTCAACGATACCGGGTGGCTGGCGGATCGCGTCCCAAGCAGGAAACGCCGCGCGATTGCGCCGCTTTGCCGACGTCTGACGGCGGGATTTGGCGTCAATCTGCACTCTCTGTGCGTGTTAGCGCTGCCAAGGCTTCCCTGTTTCATCCAGTTGATGGAAAAGGGTTTCACCCTGCGCGGCAACGCGATCCCATGGTGGCGAAAGCGCCGCGGAATCGCTTTGAAGTAGCAGCAAGCAGACCGCCGGATTTGACTTGGCCCATCGGCCCTGTCATCCCGGCGAAAGTTTCGCGCCCGGACCTGGTGCGCGTTTCAAGGAGGTGTCGGACCCATGGTCCGACAAGAAGACATGCTCTTTCTCACCGGAAGGGCAGGATGTTCGAAAAAGGGGGACGTCACAGGTGAAAATCGGTACGCCAACAGAAGTTTTCGAGGGAGAAGCCCGCGTTGCCATGACGCCGGATTCGGCTCTGCAACTTCAGAAACTGGGGCATGAATGCTTCATCCAGTCCGGGGCAGGCCAGAAGGCCAGCTTTACCGACGCTGCATATGAAGAGGCCGGTGTCACCGTGCTTCCGGATGCCGCGACATTGTTCGACACCGTCGACATCGTGGCCAAGGTGCGCGCACCTTCCGATGACGAAGCGAAGATGCTGAAGTCGGGGCAGACCCTGATTTCCTTCTTCAACCCGGCCGGAAATACCGAACTGCTGGACCTGTGCAAGGATCAGGGCGCAACCGTCCTGGCCATGGAAATGATCCCGCGCATCAGCCGGGCGCAGAAGATGGACGCCCTGTCCTCGATGGCGAATATCGCGGGCTACCGCGCCGTGATCGAAGCCGGCAACAACTACGGCCGCTTCTTCACCGGTCAGATCACCGCCGCGGGCAAGGTGCCCCCGGCCAAGGTGCTGATCGTCGGCGCCGGCGTCGCCGGTCTGGCCGCCATCGGTGCCGCGACCTCGCTCGGTGCGATCACCTATGCCTTCGACGTGCGCCCCGAAGTGGCCGAACAGGTCGAATCCATGGGCGCCGAGTTTGTCTACCTGGACTTCGAGGAAGAGCAGACCGACGGTGCGTCCTCTGGTGGCTATGCCTCTGTTTCCTCGCCTGAATTCCGCGAAGCCCAGCTGGCGAAGTTCCGCGAGATCGCGCCCGAGATGGACATCGTGATCACCACGGCCCTGATCCCCAACCGCGAAGCGCCCAAGCTTTGGCTGGAAGACATGATCGCCTCGATGAAACGCGGCTCGGTCATCGTCGACCTGGCGGCGGAAAAGGGCGGCAATGCCGAAGGCACGGTGCCGGATGAAAAGATTGTCACCGACAACGGCGTCACGATCATCGGCTATACCGATTTCCCCAGCCGGATGGCGTCGCAGGCCTCCAGCCTTTACGCCACGAATATCCGCCACCTGATGACGGATCTGACGCCGGCCAAGGACGGTGTCGTCAACCAGAACATGGAAGACGACGTGATCCGTTCCGCGACGGTCACCCATGGCGGAGAGATCACCTTCCCGCCGCCGCCCCTGAAGATCAAGGCGATCGCGGCGCAGAAGCCGAAGGAAAAGGTCAAGGAGCCGACGCCGGAAGAACGGCGCGCGGCCGAAACCGCCGCCTTCAAGAAACAGACCCGCAACCAGGTCACCCTGCTGGTGATCGGCGCGGCGCTGCTGCTGGGGGTTGGCCTCGTCGCTCCGGCCAGCTTCATGCAGCACTTCATCGTCTTCGTGTTGTCGGTCTTCGTCGGCTTCCAGGTGATCTGGGGCGTGTCGCATTCGCTGCACACGCCGCTGATGGCGGTCACCAACGCGATTTCGTCGATCATCATCCTGGGCGCCCTGATGCAGATCGGGTCGGGCAGCTGGATCGTGATCCTGCTGGGGTCGTTGTCGGTCTTCATGGCCGGGATCAACATCTTCGGCGGCTTCCTTGTCACCCGGCGCATGCTCGCCATGTTCCAGAAATCGTAAGGAGGTCGGGATTATGGATTTCGGTTTCACGACAGCGGCCTATGTGGTCGCAGCGGTCCTTTTCATCCTGTCGCTGGGGGGGCTTTCGGGCCAGGAAAGCGCCAAGCGGGCCGTCTGGTACGGCATCGCGGGCATGGCGCTGGCGGTTTTCGCCACGCTGATCGGCCCCGGCGCAGGCTTCTGGCTGCTTTCGCTCATCCTGATCACAGCGGGCGGCATCATCGGCTTCTTCGTCGCCACGCGCGTCCAAATGACCGAGATGCCGCAACTGGTCGCAGCCATGCATTCGCTCGTCGGCCTGGCGGCGGTCTTCGTGGGCTTCAACGCCCACTTCGAACTGGCCCACGTCCTGCGCATGGACGAGGTCGAGCGCGCCACGCTGCACGGCTTTGCCGAGCTTCTGGCGCATAAGACCCTGGTCGAGCAGAATATCCTGCGGGTAGAGCTGTTCCTTGGCATCTTCATCGGGGCGGTGACCTTCACCGGGTCGGTGATTGCCTATGGCAAGCTGGCCGGCAAGGTGAACTCCAAGGCGACGAAGCTGCCCGGCGGTCACATGCTGAACGCAGCTGCGGCGGCGATTTCGGTCCTGTGCCTGATCTGGTACTTCAGCACCGGTGGCTTCCTGCCGTTGATCCTGATGACGGCGGCAGCGCTGTTCATCGGCTATCACCTGATCATGGGCATCGGTGGGGCGGACATGCCCGTCGTGGTGTCGATGCTGAACAGCTATTCCGGCTGGGCGGCAGCGGCCATCGGCTTCTCGCTCGGCAATGACCTGCTGATCGTGGTCGGCGCGCTGGTCGGCTCTTCCGGCGCGATCCTGTCCTACATCATGTGCAAGGCGATGAACCGCAGCTTCGTATCGGTCATCCTTGGTGGGTTCGGCGGCAGCGCCGGTCCGGCGATGGAAGTCGAAGGCGAACAGATCGCCATTGACGCGGACGGCGTCGCCTCGGCGCTGGACGAGGCAGACAGCATCATCATCATTCCGGGCTACGGCATGGCGGTGGCGCAGGCCCAGCAATCGGTCAGCGAGTTGACGCGCAAGCTGCGCGCCAAGGGCAAGACCGTGCGTTTCGCCATCCACCCGGTTGCGGGCCGTCTGCCCGGCCACATGAACGTGCTGCTGGCCGAGGCCAAGGTGCCCTACGACATCGTGCTGGAAATGGACGAGATCAACGACGACTTCCCGACCACGGACGTCGCCATCGTCATCGGCTCGAACGACATCGTGAACCCGGCCGCGCAGGAAGATCCCAACAGCCCCATCGCCGGCATGCCGGTTCTGGAATGCTGGAAGGCCAAGCAGGTCTTCGTCTCCAAGCGCGGGCAGGGTACCGGTTATTCCGGCATCGAGAACCCGCTGTTCTACAAGGACAACACGCGGATGTTCTACGGTGACGCGAAGAAGTCTCTTGATGAGCTGCTGACCAAGCTTTCCTGAGCCCGCATCAGTCAATCACGCCAGGGGGCGGTCCTTTCGGGGGCCGCCCTTTTTGTTGCGTGGTGGGTGGGGAAAGGTGCGGTGAGGTCGCTTGCGCAAGGCAGCTTCGCAAGCGTCCTTCGCGGGCGGGGCAACCGGAGGCTCTGCGCCCCGTACCGGGCTATTCATCCCTTAGCTAACCGTAGAAGCTTCTCCCAAGTCATTGGCAGGGCTTGCCCTTTGCACCAAAGCAAAACGCCCGAAGCAGGGCTCCGGGCGTTTCGAGGTCTCAGGCGTTCAGGGGATCAGCGACCGCGGATCCGCGGATCCAGCGCATCGCGCAGCCCGTCGCCAAGGTAGTTCACCGACAGCACGGTCAGCGAAATCGCGACCCCCGGCAGCAGCACCCGTTCAGGGTTCTGTTGCAGGTAATCCACCGCATCATACAGCAGCCGGCCCCAGGTCGGAAAATCCGGCGGGAAGCCAAGCCCGAGGAAGCTGAGCGCGCTTTCCGTGATGATCGCATTGGCAATCCCCAGCGTTGCCGAGACCACGATGGGCGAGATCACGTTGGGCAGGATATGGCGCAGGATCATCATCTTGTTTGTCGTCCCGATGGACCGCGCGGCCAGAACGAATTCCCGCTCCTTCAGCGCCAGAACATCGCCGCGCACGATCCGCGCCGTCGGCATCCAGGAGGTCACGCCGATCGCGGTCACGATCAGCAGGAAAATTCCGGTTTCGGTGCCGAAGGCCTTGGACAGCGGATCGCGGAACAGCAGCACCATGACCAGCAGCAGCGGCAGCAGGGGCAGGGCCAGGAACAGGTCCGTCACCCGCATCAGCAGGTTGTCGAGCCGCTTGAAATAGCCCGCCGAGATACCGACCAGCGTGCCAAGCACCAGCGCCAGCAGCATGGCGCTGATCCCGACCGCCAGGCTGACCTGGCCGCCTTCCATCAGGCGGGCCATCATGTCACGCCCCAGCTGGTCGGTGCCGAAGGGATGCGCCCAGCTGGGCCCTTCGTTGCGCGCCCGGAAGTCGATCTTGGCGGGGTCCAGACCCCAGAGATAGGGACCAAGGAAAACTCCGAGCACGATCAGCACGAAGACGATTCCGCCGGCCATGGCGCCCTTGTGGTGACGGAACTGGCTCCACACTTCGGCCCATTGGCTGCGTGGCGGGGTCGAGGGCACCGGTGCGGCCAGGATCTCGGACACCGGAACGTCGGGCGGCGGGGGGGGAGGTGTCTCAGTCATAGCGGATCCGCGGGTCGAGGATGCCGTAGAGCACGTCGGCAATCAGGTTGAAAAGGACGATCAGCACGGCAAAGATGAAGGTCAGCGTCTGCACCATCGGCAGGTCGTTGGCCTGGATGGCGCCGATCAGAAGCTGGCCGATGCCGTTCACCTTGAAGACCTGTTCGGTGATGATCGCACCGCCAAAGATCTGCGGAATGCCGAGCGCGATGACGGTGACCACGGGGATCATCGAGTTGCGCATCACATGGACCAGCACGACGGCCTTTTCGCCCAGACCCTTGGCGCGGGCGGTACGGACGTAATCCTGGTTCAGGTTGTCGAGCATCGAAGCCCGCATGAAGCGTGACAGTTGCGAGGTGATCTGCAGGGCCAGCACCATGACGGGCATGACCATCTGGCGGATCTGGGCGCCGAAGCTGTCCCAATCGGTGACCTTCAGCGTGGTGTCGTAGATCGACGGGAACCACCAGAAGCTTTCGCGCGGCATGTTGACCGAGAAGATCACGATGACCAGAACGCCGGAAAAGAACGGCGGCACCGAATAGCCGATCATGGTCACGAAGGTCCCGACGTTGTCGAAGACCGAATAATGCCGGTAGGCCGAATAGATGCCGATGGGCAGGGCGATCAGGATGGCGACCACATAGGCGGTGCCCACGACCCAAAGCGTCTGGGGCAGGCGTTGCACCACGATGTCCATGACGGGCGACCGGGTCTGCCAGCTGAAGACGCGCAGCTTGCCGTCGGCCAGGTGGGTGCCGAAGATATTGTCGATCAGCACCTGAGGTTCGATCCAGAAGAACTGCACCAGCCATTTGTAGAACTGGACATAGCCGGGTTCGCCAAGGCCAAGGGCCTCGCGCATCCGCTGCTTGACCTCGGGCGGGACGGTCAGCGGGACCTGGGCCATGGGATCGCCGGGCGACAGCTGCAGCAGGCCGAAAATGACCATGGCGATCGCAAGCAGCGTCGGGACGGCAATGATGAGCCGTCGGATGGTGAAATTGAGCATGAGGAGACCGGGCGTTCTGGCGTCAGCGGGGCCGGGCCCCGAAGCCGCGGAGGTCCGGGGGCCGGCACATGGCCGACCCCCGGTTCAGGGTTACTCCTTGATGCGGTACCAATCGGCCGCATTCCAGAGTTCGCTGTCCCAGGTGTTCAGAACGACGCCGCCCAGGGAGTTGGAGTGCGCCGAAACCCGGCCGCGATCGACCAGCGGGACGATCGTGTAGCTTTCCTTGGTCAGCATCTCGTTCAGCTTGATCGCGATCTCGCCGCGCTTTTCAAGCTCGCCGGTCTGCGCCAGCTCGTCGAGCAGGGCGTCATAGGCGGGATCGCAGTAGCGGTTCATGTTCTCGCCCTGCCATTGCGAAGACGGCTTGGGTTCGTTGCCGCAACGGTATTGCGCCAGATAGGCCTGCGGATCGGTGCCGTCGAAGTTGTTGGCGTACATTTCCACGTCCGCATAGAACTTCTGGAAGGTGTCGGGCGAGCCCGGATCCCCACCGAAGAAGACCGAGGAGGACACGTTCTTCAGCTCGGTTTCGACGCCGATTTCGCTCCACCAGGCCTTGATCGCATCCTGGAAGTTCTGACGCACGGCATTGGTCGAGGACTGGAACAGCAGCTTGAGCGGAACGCCGTCCTTTTCACGGATGCCGTCACCGTCGGTATCGACCACGCCCGCTTCGTCGAGCAGCGCATTGGCGCCTTCGATGTCCTGGGTCATGCAATCGGTGTTCGAAGATGCGTAAAGTTCAGGCGCCGGCACCAGATTGCAGGTCGGGCGACCCGCCTGGCCATAGCCGATCTCGACCAGGATCTCGCGGTCGATGGCCATCGAAAGGGCCTTGCGCACGGCGAGATCGGTCAGGAAGGGGTGCGGTTCGGCCACGGTGGCGCGTGTCTCGGGCGGCAGATCGGCCGAGGGGTTGGTCAGGTTCATCTCGATCCGCTCAACCAGCGTTCCGAATGCCGCAACAGTCTTGCCCTGGCCGCCTTCGGCCATCTTGGCCAGCACTTCGGGGGCCAGTTGCAGGTTCCAGGCATAGTCGAACTCGCCGGTTTCCAGCACCGCACGACCTGCCGCGGTGGCGTCGCCGCCGCCCTTGAAGGTCGCGGTCGCGAAGGCGGGTTTCGCCGGGTCGCGGTAGTTCGGGTTGGCCGACATGGAGATTACGTCATTGGGCTTGAATTCGTCCACGACGAAGGGGCCGGTGCCGATCGGGTTGAAGTTGGCCTCGGTGCATTCGGGTGCGCGCGGGCCCAGGCATTCGGCGAATTGCGCGGCCTGGATGATCGGCGACTGGCCGCCCATGAAGGGCAGATAGGGGTTGGGTTGCGGCGCCTTGAAGGTGACCTTGACGGTCAGGTCGTCGAGGGCTTCCACCGATTCCACGGCGTCGAACTTGGAAAACTGGGCGCAACCGCCGCCGTCCGCCATGCAGTATTCAGAGGTGAAGACCACATCGGCCGAGGTCAGGGGCGTGCCGTCGGACCACAGCAGGCCTTCCTTCAGTTTCCAGGTGATCGTCGTCAGATCTTCCGAAACGCCGCCATTGCCCACCGTGGGGATCTCTTCGGCGAGGTAGGGCACAAGGCCGCCTTTTTCGTCGAAGCGTGCAAGCGGTTCCAGGATCAGGGACGAGCTTTCGATGTCCTTGGTGCCGCTGGAAAGATAGGGGTTCAGGATGGACGGCGCCTGCCAGTAGATGATGTTGACATGGCCGTCGGCGCCGCGTTCGGCCATGGCCGCCGGCGCCAGTGCGACGGTCGCGGCCGCACCCAGCAGAATGGTTTTGAATGACATTTGTGTCTCCCGGTTAGATAGCCCGGCCCTTTTGGCAGGCCGGTTACGAATGTGGGTGAATTGGCGAAAATGCGGCACGTCATTTCTGCTGTGCCACATTCCGGTTCGTCTCCCCACGGACTGTTGCCATCGAAAATCGGATTCGTGCAAAATGCAAGCCTTCCGGTCCGGTGACGCTAAGGGAGAGGCGCGGGCAGTTTGACATTTCGGCGAAAGCCTCTGTAGCGTCGCTCCAACACTTCCTTTGCTCCCGAAAAATTTCTTTGCGAGGCGCCGCATGCTGGATACCGGAACGTCGACACAACCGCTCGCGAGGATCGAGAACCTTCAGGTTACCTTTGAGACAAGGGATGGCCCGGTCAAAGGCGTGGAGGATGTTTCCTTCGATATCTTCCCCGGAGAGACGGTCTGCGTGGTGGGCGAATCCGGGTCGGGCAAGTCGGTCTCGTCGCTGTCGCTGATGCGGCTGATCGATTTCGGTGGCGGAAAAATCTCGGACGGGCGCCTGATTTTTGATCGCAAGGGCGGCGGAGAGATCGATTTGGCCAAGGCCGACCAGGGTCTGATGCGCACCATTCGCGGCAACGAGATTGGGATGATCTTCCAGGAGCCGATGACGGCGCTGAATCCGGTCTTCACCGTGGGTCGGCAATTGCGCGAAGGCCTGATGCTGCACAAGGGCATGAACAAGGCGCAGGCCACCACGCGTGCCATTGAACTTCTGCGAGAGGTCCGCATCCCCGAACCCGAACGCCGCATCGCGCAATATCCCCATGAATTGTCCGGCGGCATGCGACAGCGGGTCGTGATCGCCATGGCGCTGGCCTGCGAGCCCCGGCTGCTGATCGCGGATGAACCGACGACAGCCCTGGACGTGACCATCCAGGCCGAGATCCTCGCCCTGATGGACCGGCTGAAGCGGGAAACGGGCACGGCGGTGATGTTCATTACCCATGACATGGCGGTGGTGGCCCAGATGGCCGATCGCGTCGTGGTCATGTTCCGTGGCAACAAGGTCGAAGAAGGGCCGGTCAGCCAGATCTTCAACGCGCCGAAGCATGATTACACCAGGTCTCTGCTGGCCGCCGTTCCCAAGCTGGGCGAAATGACCGGCAAGCCGCTGCCTGAACCGATGAAGCTGTTCGGCGTCGAAGGTCAGGTCATCGCGCCGATCCCCGGCAAGGACGAAGTCCTGCTGAGCGTGAAGAACCTCATCACCCGCTTCCCGGTCAAGGGCGGCGTGCTGCGCCGCACGGTCGCCAATGTGCATGCGGTTGAAGATATCTCCTTCGACATCAACAAGGGCCAGACGCTGAGCCTTGTGGGGGAATCCGGTTGCGGCAAATCCACCGCCGGGCGATCGTTGCTGCGACTGATCGAACCGCTTTCCGGGCAGATCGAGCTGGATCACAAGGACATCATGGCGCTGAACCAGCGAGATCTGCGGCGCGCGCGGCTCGACATGCAGATGATCTTCCAGGATCCCTTTGCCTCGCTCAACCCGCAGATGCAGCTGGCCGATCAGGTGGCCGAGCCGATGAAGAACTTCGGCACCCATTCCGGCAAGGAGATGTACGACCGCATCGAGATGCTGTTCGACCGGGTCGAGCTGCCGCGCAGCTTCATGCGCCGCTTCCCGCACGAACTGTCCGGTGGCCAGCGTCAGCGCGTCGCCATCGCCCGCGCGCTGGCCCTGAACCCCAAGCTGATCGTGGCGGACGAAGCGGTTTCGGCGCTGGATGTCTCGGTCCAGGCCCAGGTGGTCAACCTGATGATGGAGCTTCAGGCCGAACTGGGCCTGTCCTTCCTGTTCATCAGCCACGACATGGCGGTGGTCGAAAGGGTGTCGCATCGGGTCGGGGTGATGTATCTGGGGCGCATCGTCGAAATCGGGTCGCGCCAGGCCGTCTTCGAGGACCCGCGCCATCCCTACACCCGGGCCCTGATGAAGGCGGTGCCCATCGCCGACCCCGACCGCCGCAAGCAGGAACACGAGCTGAACTTCAAGCCGATCCCATCGCCGATCCACGGGCTGGATTACCAGCCCGGCCCTTCTGAATACGAACAGGTGGGACCGGATCATTTCGTCCTGACCACCGACAGCGGATACTAGGGGGCAGGGCGGGGGCTTTGGCCCACCCAAGGAAATATCATGGCCTCACGTCTAACGCCGTTCGAAATCATGCGGACCCTTGTGGGCTTTCCCACGGTCAGCCGCGACAGCAACCTGCCGCTGATCGACTGGGTGCAGGACTATCTGGAAGGTCACGGGGTCACCTGTGTCCGGCACCTGCATCCCGATCAGCCCAAGGCCGGGCTTTGGGCGCATGTCGGGCCATGGCAGGACGGCGCCGTTGTGCTGTCGGGGCATACGGATGTGGTGCCGGTCGATGGTCAGGAATGGACCGATGACCCCTTCACGGTGATCGAACGGGACGGCAAGTATTTCGGGCGCGGCTGCGTCGATATGAAAAGCTTTGACGCGTTGGCGATCTGGGCCATGGCCGAAGCGGCCGGACAGACCCTGGAAACCCCGCTGCAACTGGCCCTGTCCTACGACGAGGAACTGGGCGTGATCGGGGCCGACCCGCTACTGCGCGACATTGAAGGCCAGGTGCCCAAGGGTGCCGTCGCTATCATCGGCGAACCGACGATGCTGAAGCCGGTCACCGGGCACAAGGCCTCGATCGCCTTCGACACCGTGGTGCATGGGTTCGAGGTCCATTCCTCGCTGTCCCATACCGGCGTCTCGGCGGTGATGGAGGCCGCGCGGATCGTCGACTGGGCCAATTCCGTCAATGCCGCCAACATGGCCAAGGACCCGCAGGGCAGCGATGCCCTGTTCGAGCCGCCCTGGACCAACGCCCATGTCGGTGTGATCTCGGGCGGGACGGCGCACAACATCACCGCCAAGCGCTGTGAATTCGTGATCTCCTTCCGCTGTGTGCCTGGCGAAGATCCCGAAAGCTATGCCACGCTTTATGAGGCCGAGGTCCGCCGCGTCGAAGCCGCCATGCAGGCCATCCGCCCCGAAGCCCGGATAGAGCTGGTCGGTAAGTTCCGCGCGCCGGGCCTGAAACCCGTGCCCGACAATGCCGCCGAAGCGCTGGCGCGCCGGTTGACCGGCGACAACGATACCTATGTCGTCAGCTACGGCACCGAGGCCGGGCATTTCCAGAATCACGGGTTCGCCGCCGTTGTCTGTGGCCCCGGCGACATCGCCCAGGCCCATCAGCCGGACGAATACATCACCATCGCCCAATTCGAGGCCGGCCATGATTTCATGCGCCGCCTGCTCGACACGCTCATCGAAAGGTAATTCCATGCCCATCAAGAACCGGCTGGCCGAAATGCAGCCCGAGATCGCCGCCTGGCGCCATGATCTGCACGAGAACCCCGAGATCCTCTACGAGACCCACCGCACCTCGGCCCTCGTGGCCGAGAAGCTGAAGGCGTTCGGCTGTGACGAGATCGCCACCGGCCTTGGGCGCACCGGCGTCGTCGGCGTGATTCGCGGCAAGAGCAATACTTCGGGCAAGGTCATCGGCTTGCGCGCCGACATGGATGCGCTGCCGATCCACGAACAGACCGGACTCGACTATGCTTCCAAGACACCGGGCGCGATGCATGCCTGCGGTCATGACGGCCATACGGCGATGCTGTTAGGCGCGGCGAAATACCTGGCCGAGACGCGCAATTTCGACGGCACCGCCGTGGTGATCTTCCAGCCCGCCGAAGAAGGCGGCGGTGGCGGCAAGGAAATGTGCGACGATGGCATGATGGAGAAATTCGGCATCCAGGAAGTCTATGGCATGCACAACTGGCCCGGCATGCCGCTTGGGTCCTTCGGGATCCGGCCCGGCGCCTTCTTTGCCTCGACCGACCAGTTCGAGATCACGGTGCACGGGCAGGGTGGCCACGCTGCCAAACCGCATAACACTGCCGATCCGGTGGTCGCGGCCAGCCAGTTGGTCAGCGCGCTGCAGACCATCGCCAGCCGCAACGCCAGCCCGGTCGATCAGGTCGTGGTTTCCGTGACCTCCTTCGAAACCTCATCGAAGGCCTTCAACGTCATCCCGCCGCGCGTCACCCTGCGCGGCACCATTCGCACCATGTCCGCCGAGATGCGCGAACTGGGCGAAACCCGTCTGAAATCCATCACGACGTCGCTGCTCGAGGCCATGGGCTGCAAGGCCGAGATCCGTTGGATCGCCGGCTATCCGCCGATGGTGAATCACGAAGAGCAGACCGAATTCGCCGCCGAAGTGGCACGCTCGGTCTCGGGGGATTGCGACTTTGCCGAGATGACGATGGGCGGCGAAGATTTCGCCTATATGCTCGAAGAACGCCCCGGCGCCTATATTCTGGTCGGCAATGGCGACAGCTCGGACGTCCATACGCCGGAATACAACTTCAACGACGAAGCCATTCCCGCCGGATGCTCCTGGTGGGCCGGGATCGTCGAGCAGCGCATGCCGGCTGCCTGAACCTGGGCCGGTGCGGTGGCCTTCGGGGCTGCCGCGCCACAAGGGATGGGGCTCAGGGCGTGTCCTCGGCCCAGAGCCGTTCGTAGACTGCGTTGATCCCTGCCGCCTCGCCGGTGATGTTGAACAGCTTTTCGGCATCCTGGCGGGCGTGCTGCGACATGGCCCCCAGCTTGTCCGCGTCGCTCAGCATCGCCTTCAGCGCCTCGGTCGCGGCTGCGACGTCATCCAGCGGAACGACAAGGCCGTTGCGCCCGCCTTGCGTGAATTCGCGAAAGAACCCTGCCTCGCTGGCAAGAATGGGCGTGGCCGAGGCCAGCGCCTCGAGCGGGGCCATGCCATAGCCCTCGTAGCGCGGCAGTTGCACCACCAGCGACAGCGCACGCAGCAGGGCGGGCAGGTCATCGGCTGGGATTTCGCCGGGAAACAGGATGCGGTCGGTCAGACCGGCGGCGGCGATCTTTTCCTTCAGACCATCCAGAAACGCCTGATCGCCGCTTTTCGCGCGCCCCAGCACCAGAGCGGTCGTGTCGGGGGTGCCCGGAAGGGTGCGGATCAGGGTCTCGACCGTCAGGTCGGTGCCCTTCTCGGGGCGGATGCGGCCGATGGTGGCGATGCCGCGCGTGCCCGGATAGCCGGTCGCTGCCCAGGCGGCGGCCCGGTCCGGTGCGGGGGTATAGCGCGTGCAATCGACGCCGTGATGCACCACGGCGCGCACATGGGGCACGAAATCGGCGGCCTTGTCGGTGGTCGCAATCACCGCATCCATCCGTGCAATCAGCCAGCGGGGCAGCGCGGAATGATATCGCTGCGCCGCCGAGGTGAAGACGATCTTGATCGGCAGGCGCAGCACGTCCCGCGCCCAGAGCGCGGCGCGCATTTCGGGATTGCGCCGCACATGCCAGATCGCGAAGGGCCGGGTCGCCGGGACGCGGCGCGACAGGCGCCGCGCTTCGTCGCGTCCGATTGGCGTTGGACAACCGGGCAACGGATGGCCAATCAGCGCCAGGTCGTAGGCCGCCTGCTGCTGGCGGATCACCCCCGCTGCAGTGGCCGAAACCCCGGTGAAATTGCGATTGAAGTTGGTGACGAAAAGTTCGGGCATGATGCGCTCGGTCTAGCCGGTCGGGCGCTCTGCGGGAAGCAGTTTTGCCAGCAGCAGCGCAGCGACGTCGTCGATCTGCCCCTGTTGGCCGTCGCGGATCGTGGCCGCCGCCGCCGCCATCGCCGTGCGCGGGGTTTCGTCCGAGAGCAGCTCGACCAGCGCGGCGGCCAGCGCAGGTGCATCCGCGACCGCGCGCGCGGCGCCGCTTTGGTCGAACTCCGCGTAGGTTTCAGCGAAATTGGCCACCTTTGAACCATGCAGGACCGGCGTGGCGAAGCAGGCCGGCTCATAGGGGGTATGCCCGCCCGCCGGGCCGAAGGACCCACCGAGGAAGGTGACCGGAGACAGCGCATACCATAGCCCGGTTTCGCCCAGGGTATCGGCCAGATAGACCTCTGCATCCCCCGGCGGGTGGCCTTCAGAGCGGCGGGCGAAAGACAGGCCACTGCTGCTTAGCTCGCTGGCGATGGCTTCTGCACGGGTGGGATGGCGCGGTACCAGGATCAGGCGCAGGCCGGGCAGGGCCGCGCGGGCGATCTTGTGGGCCGCCAGGACCTGCTCTTCCTCGCCCTCGTGGGTGGAGACCGCGCTCCAGACCGGGCCGGGGAAGGCGGCGCGCATCTCCTGCAGGGCGGCATCGTCGACAGGGGGCGCCTGGATCAGGGATTTCAGGTTCGGCCCCTGTGCAACGGTGTCCGGGTCTGCCCCAAGCGTCAGCAGCCCGTCCAAGGTGGTGCGGTCCTGCGTGCGGATCACGCAGAACTGCGACAGCAGGTATCGGAAGGTGTCCCCGAACCGCCCCCAGTTGCGCAGGGTGCCGCGAGACATGCGCGCATTGACCAGCGCCAGCGGGATATCGCGGGCGCGGGACATGACCAGCATCTGCGGCCAGATCTCGCTTTCGACAAAGATGCCGGCATCGGGGCGCCAGTGATCGAAGAACCGCGTCAGGGGCGCGCCCGCATCCAGCGGCGCGAACTGGTGCTGGCACCGCGCCGGCAGCCGGTCCGCCAGCACCTTGGCCGAAGCCGCGGTGCCCGAGGTGATCAGCGCCGAGGCCCCCGGCATCCGGTCCAGCAGCGCCTGCACGAGCGCGAGGGCAGAGACGCTTTCCCCGACGCTTGCGGCGTGAAACCACAGCAGCGGACCATCTGGGCGGGGCGCGGTGGCATGGCCCAGCCGTTCCCGTCGCCGTTCGGGCGCAATGTCTTCGCGGCCCAGCTTGCGGTTCACCCGCCGCCAGACCAGCGGCGCGGCACAGGCCGCGATCCCGCGGTAGAAGTGGTAAAAGGGCGTCGGTTGCGCCAGTGGCCCAGGCATCAGCCGCCCGTATGGCTCATGTGGCGCGACACCTGACCATCGGCGCGCTGGCGCGAATAGTCGAAATCATGGCCTTCGGGTTTCAACCCGATCGCGGCGCGGATCGCTTCCTCGAGCGGGGCGTCGTTGCCCGGATGATTGCGCAGGGCGGGGCGCAGATCGGCGCGGTCTTCCTGGCCGAGGCACATGTACAATTCGCCCGTGCAGGTCATCCGCACGCGATTGCAGCTTTCGCAGAAATTATGGCTGAGCGGGGTGATGAAGCCGATCTTCTGGCCGGTTTCCTCGATCCGGACATACCGCGCCGGGCCGCCGGTGTTCTCGGGCAGGTCGGTCAGGCGATAGGTTTCCGCCAGCTTGGCGCGCAGATCGTTCAGCGACCAGTATTGGCCAACGCGATCCTCGTTGCCCAGATCTCCCATCGGCATGACCTCGATCCATGTCAGGTCCATGTCCCGCGCGGCGCAGAATTCCGCCAGGGTAAAGATCTCGTCCTCGTTGAAGCCCTTCAGCGCCACGGCGTTCAGCTTGACCTTCAGCCCGGCGGCCTGCGCTGCGTCCAGCCCGCGCAGCACCTGCGGCAGGCGGCCCCAGCGGGTCACGCGGGCGAATTTCTCCTCGTCGAGCGTATCAAGCGACACGTTCACACGGCGCACCCCGGCAGCGGCAAGATCCGCGGCAAAGCGTTCCAGCTGCGATCCGTTGGTGGTCAAGGTCAGCTCTTTCAGCGCGCCGCTGTAGAGGTGGCGGCGCATGCCATGAAAGAAGGTCATGATATCGCGCCGCACCAGCGGCTCGCCGCCGGTGATGCGCAGTTTTTCCACCCCGAGACGGATGAAGGTCGAACACATGCGGTCCAGTTCCTCCAGCGTCAGAAGTTCTTTCTTCGGCAGGAAGGTCATGTTTTCGGCCATGCAATAGACACAGCGGAAATCACAGCGGTCGGTGACCGACAGGCGCAGGTAGGAAATCGCGCGCTGGAAGGGATCGATAATGGGTTCCGTCATGGGACAAAGGTATTGCGGCGGCATGGTGCCGACAAGTCATGATTCCGAGATTGATGTGTGGCGCACTTCCGCTAGATATGGAGCATGATGATTTTGCGCCCCCTGCTCCTGTCCGCTCCGCTGTTCCTGGCGGCCTGCAACCTGCCTATTTTCCAGGCTGATCCGGCGCCGACCGGTCTGCCTGCCGCCCGGATCGCCGAAGAACCTGCCGGCATGGTCGAACAGGCGGACGGCGCGGTGCAAAGCGGCCAGTTGGGCAGCACGCTGGCGACGCTTGGCGCGGCGACAGAGGCCGGGCTGTGGCTGAAGACCCCGCTGGTGACCAAGCGCCAGCCCGGTGAGGTCTATTCCGCGCAGACAGGCAAGCGTCTGGCGGTCGACCTGATCCCGATCGAAGGGCCCGCTACGGGCGGTTCGCGTCTGTCGTTGCAGGCGATGCAGCAACTGGGACTGTCACTTACCTCCCTCGCGGAGGTCGATGTCAGCGCCTGAAGCGGGGGTCTGAGCGGGCAGATATTTGGCGGCTTCCTTGCGGGCGAAGGGCTTCATGGCCGCGCCGTGCATGTCCAGGAACCCGCGCACCCGCACTGCGTCATGCTTGGACAGATCCCGCAGCCACCAGGCCACGGCCTTCTGAATGAACTGGCGCTGGTCGGCGACCAGGGTGGCCGTCCATTCCAGCACGGTTTCGCGCGCGGCGGTTTCCTCGGCCGAGGGGTGGTTCAGCCGCGCGAGGGGCAGGGTGATGACGAGCGCCGCGCGCTTCGTCCACAGGTGCTCTGCCTCGGTCCAAGGCGCTATGACCTGAAGGCGGGTCAGGTCCGCCATGATGCGGCGCGAACCGGCCGCGCAGGCGTGATCCGCTATCGCCCAGCCGTCGAATTCCGGCACCCAGGACTGGATCAATGCCCAGGTCGCCGCGTCGTCGCGGATCCGCGATTGGGTCAGCAGCTTGGCCGCCGCAATCCGGGCTTCGTGGATGTCGCTTTCCCAAAGCGTCTGAGCGAGTTCCAGCTTTTCCGGCGACTCCATCGACCTGCGCCAGGCGGCGGCAAGGTCGTTGATCTGGGGGTTCGGCACGCCGAGATAGCGCCGGTCCGCCTTGTGATAGGCGGCCGCATTTTCAGCGCGGACCGCATCCTGATGCTGAATCAGCGCCTCGATTGCGTCCTCGGCTGTCATATGCGCGCCCCTTGTTTACCGGCTGCCGGGATCGGCCCGCTCTTGAGGCCTAGTGCCACCGATCCTGCGGAGCGAAAAGGTCTTTTGCAGGAAGGGCGCTGCCCAGCGTGACAGTCCCCCCGTGGCGCGGATATGGTCGATCTGACGCGATCTGGCTGGGGCATCGGCATTTATTCCAGCAGATAATCTTAAGGTTGGAGCCGATATTGGTGATGATCTTCACGTCATTCAGGTTCGGCGTTTTTTCGCATCTCGCGCCTGAGGCATGACTGCCCCGTGCCCCGCTGAGGTTGTGACAAACGAACGAACCCGGCGGTGCCGAGCGCGATGAAGTGGTTCATGAGGGCGATTCGGATGTGGATTTCGGCGGTCTGGCGATCCGGGTCTCTGGCCGTGATGCGGTCGCCGAAAAATTTCAGGCAGCGCATTTTCGGCTCGATCCAGCTGCGTGCGTGGTACCTTGTCCGGTGTTTCCAGAACGCCCTGCCGAAATGTCGGGGGGGCGCGCAGGGTTTCTGTGCCAAAGGGGACACCACGCTGGCATCCAATTCCGGCGGCTTCCGGGCCGCAACTAGGGCTATTCGACCGTGACGGACTTTGCCAGATTGCGGGGCTGGTCCACGTCGGTGCCCTTGGCGACGGCGGTGTGGTAGGCCATCAACTGCGCAGGGAGCGCATAAAGGATCGGCGTCAAAACCGGGTCGACCATCGGCATTTCGATGCTGCGCCAGATGCCGTCCTGTGCCGCTTCCAGCCCCGCGTGATCCGAGATCAGCACGACGCGTCCACCCCGCGCCATGACCTCCTGCATGTTGGACACCGTCTTTTCGAACAGCGCGTCGCGGGGGGCCATGACCACCACCGGCACGTGTTTGTCGATCAGCGCAATCGGCCCGTGCTTCAGTTCGCCTGACGCATAAGCTTCGGCATGTATGTAGCTGATTTCCTTCATCTTCAACGCGCCTTCTAGCGCCAGAGGATACATCAGCCCGCGCCCCAGGAACAGGATATCCTGGGCCTCGGCCAGTTCCAGCGACAGGGCCTCTGCCATGGTGTCGGTTTCCAGCGCATTGCCCAGGGTGGCGGGCAATCCGCGCAGGGCGGACAGCAGGCTTTCCAGTCGCTCTTCGCTGATCCGGCCCTTCTGGCGCGCGGCCTCCAGCGCGAGGATCAGCAGCACGGTCAGCTGGCAGGAAAACGCCTTGGTCGAGGCGACGCCGATTTCGGTACCCGCGAGGATCGGCAGGGCAAGGTCGCTTTCCCGCGCGATGGAGCTTTCGGGGACATTGACCACGGAAACGATCCGCTCGGCCTTGTCGCGGCAATAGCGCAGGGCGGCGAGGGTATCGGCGGTTTCGCCCGACTGGCTGACGAACAGCGCCAGGGTGCCTTCGGTCACCGGCGGTTCGCGGTAGCGGAATTCCGAGGCGACATCGACCTCGACCGGCAGGCGGGCAAGCTGTTCGAACCAGTATTTCGCCGTCAGGCAAGCGTAATATGCGGTGCCGCAAGCGACCATGACCAGCCGGTCGATGCCGGTGAAATCAAGTCCTCCGTCGGGCAGGGTGATGCTGTGGCCCGACTGGCCGAGGTAATGCTTGACCGCCTCGGCGATGACCTGGGGCTGCTCGGCGATTTCCTTGGCCATGAAGTGCTTGTGCCCGGCCTTGTCGACCTGGGTCCGATCCAGGCTGACGCGGCGCATCTCGCGGTTGGCGACATTGCCTTCGCGGTCGAAGATCGTGATCGAATGGCGGGTGACGACGGCCCAGTCACCTTCTTCCAGATAGGTGATCTTGTCCGTCAGTGGCCCAAGCGCCAGCGCATCCGACCCGACGTAGTTTTCGCCGTCCCCATGCCCGATTGCCAGCGGAGAGCCCTTGCGCGCGGCGATCATCAGGTCCTCTTCGCCGTCAAAGAGGAACAGCAGGGCAAAGGCGCCTTCCAGCCGGTCCAGCGTCTTGCGCACCGCGTCGACGGGCGACAGGCCTTCCTGGATATGCAGGGCGGTCAGCATGGCGACGGTTTCGGTATCCGTCTCGCTTACCGGGACCAGGCCCTTTTGCGACAGTTCGGCGCGCAGTTCGCGAAAGTTCTCGATGATGCCGTTGTGGACCACGGCGACCTTGCCGGCGCGGTGCGGGTGGGCGTTGACCTCGGAGGGTTCGCCATGGGTCGCCCAACGGGTGTGGCCGATGCCGGATTTGCCGGGCAGCGGCGCATGAACCAGCACGTCGGACAGGTTCACCAGCTTGCCCACGGCGCGGCGGCGATCCAGCACGCCGTTGTTGATGGTGGCGATCCCGGAACTGTCGTAGCCGCGATATTCCAGCCGCTTTAGGGCCTCGACAAGAAAGGGAGAGGCTTCGTGATTACCGAGGTAGCCGATGATTCCGCACATTATTCCGTCTCTGCTTTCCGGGCTTTCTTGAGCCGCAACATTTCCATCAGCTTCCGGGCCATGCCCGGCTTGGTCTCTTGTCGGGGGCGAGCCAGCGCCAGGGCGCCGGGTTCCACGTCGCGGGTGATCACCGACCCGGCCGCCGTCATTGCCTCGTCCCCGATGGACACCGGGGCGACGAGGATGCTTGACGAGCCGATGAAGGCTCGGGCCCCGATCCGCGTCACATGTTTGAAGACGCCATCGTAATTGCAGGTGATCGTGCCCGCCCCGATATTGGTTTCCTGGCCCACTTCGGCATCCCCGATATAGGTAAGGTGGTTGATCTTCGCCGCCCTGTCGATGCGCGCGGCCTTCACTTCGACGAAATTGCCGATATGCACGTCCTCGGCCAGTTCCGCACCGGGGCGCAGACGGGCATAGGGGCCGATCAGCCCGCCGCGACTGACATGGCAGCCCTCAAGGTGGGAAAAGGCGCGGATGCGTGCGCCGCTTTCGACGGTGACACCGGGGCCGAAGACCACGTTGGGCTCGACCACGGAATCCCGGCCGATCACCGTGTCATAGGCGAAATGCACGGTTTGGGGCGCCAACAGGGTCACGCCGTCCTCCAGCGCGGTTTCGCGGGCGCGGGCCTGATAGGCCGCTTCGGCGCGGGCGAGTTCTGCGCGCGAATTGATGCCCATGGTTTCGGCTTCGTCGCAGGTCACGGCCCCGGCCGACAGGCCCCGGTCCCGCGCCAGCCCGACGATATCCGTCAGGTAGTATTCACCCGAGGCATTGTTGTCTCCTACCGCGGAAATCAGGTCGAACAGAAGCTCGGCGTTCGCGCAGACAAGGCCGGAATTGCAAAGGTTTATGCGCCGCTCCTCTTCCGAGGCATCCTTGAATTCGACGATCCGGTCAAGGTGCTGACCATCCATCACCAACCGCCCGTAGCGACCCGGATCGGCGGCCTCGAAACCCAGCACGACCACGTCGTGACGGGCGCGCGCGGCTTTCATCGCCTCCAGCGTCTCGGGGCGGACGAAAGGTGTGTCGCCGTAAAGCACCAGCACGTCGCCGTCGAAATCCGCCAGGGCGGCGCGGGCCTGATCGACCGCATGGGCGGTGCCGTTCTGGGCCTCTTGCAGTACGATCTGCGCAAAGGGCGTGACCTCTTCGGCGGCGGCAGTGACCGCCTCGGCGCCATGCCCGGCCACGACGATGACGCGGGATGGTTCCTGCGACAGGCCCGACAACATGGCATGGGCCAACATGGGCGCCCCGGCGATTTCGTGCAGGACCTTGGGCAGGTCCGAATTCATCCGCGTGCCCATACCCGCGGCCAGGATGACCAGTGCCGTGCTCATATAACCCTCGACGTTTCTGTGCAGAGCCGCGAGATCCCTGCAAAAGCGATGCTGCGCGGATTGTTCTTTTGTCCGGCCCGTTTTAATCGGAAGACAAGGCGGTGCAAGGCCGGGAGGGTCGCACGGGGATCAACTTGGGTTTCGCTCCGCAACAATGGCGGCGAAACCCGGCTTAGGGGCGATATGCGCGCAGTCATCTTCGATCTGGACGGAACGCTGGCGGATACCAGTGGCGATCTGCTGGCGGCGGCGAATTGCTGCTTTCGCGACATGGGGCTGGGCGATCTGCTGGGCGTGGCGGATGCGGGCACCGCGATGCGCGGCGGTCGGGCCATGCTGCGCCTTGGCCTGACGCGGGCCGGGCAGGGCGCTGATGAGGCGTTGATCGATCGGCAATATCCCCACCTTCTGGCCGCCTACGACCAACAGATTGCCCTGCACACCCATTTCTATCCCGGCGCGCTGGAGGCCGTTCAGCGGCTGAAGGACGATGGCTACGCAGTCGCTGTCTGCACCAACAAGCCCGAGGCGCTGGCGCGCAAGCTGCTGATGGAACTGGGCGCGCTGGACAATTTCGACGCGCTGGTCGGCGCCGATACCTTGCCGGTGCGCAAACCCGATCCCGCCCCGCTGCGCGAAGCGGCGCGCCTTGCAGGGGCCGATCCGACGCGCTGTTGCCTTGTCGGGGACAGCGACACCGATCGCAACACCAGCCTTGCCGCCGGTGTGCCCTCGATCCTGGTGACCTTCGGACCCTCGGGGGCCGACATGGCCGCGCTGACGCCCGAGGTCCTGATCGGCCATTTCGACGAATTGCCCGCCGCTGTTGCCGCCCTCGGGCTCTAGGCGGGCGCCCTGATCGCCCGGATGCCTCGGGATTGACGCCGGCAAAGCGCTGCGCAAAGGATGACGCCATGACCGAGATCTTCACCGGAAACTTCACCCAGCAGGAGCCGATCCCCGAAGAGGCGATCGAAGCGGCGGTGGCCGTGATGCGCAGCGGGCGGTTGCATCGCTACAACACCGCGCCGGGCGAGGCGGGGGAAACCGCGCTGCTGGAACAGGACTTCGCCGCGCTGACCGGCGCGCGCCATGCGCTGGCGCTGTGTTCGGGCGGGCATGCGATCTCGACCGCGCTCCGGGCGGTGGGGGTGCAACCCGGCGACCGGGTGCTGACCAACGCCTTCACGCTGGCCCCGGTGCCCGGCGCGATTGCCGCCCTCGGGGCCGAGCCGGTCTATGTCGGCGTCACCGAAGGACTGGTGATCGACCTCGATGACCTTGCCGCCCGCGCCGATCAGGCCGATGTCCTGCTGCTGAGCCATATGCGCGGCCATATCTGCGACATGGACCGCCTGATGGCGATCTGCGATGGCGCCGGGCTGATCGTGGTCGAGGATTGCGCCCATACCATGGGGGCCACCTGGGATGGTACGCCAAGCGGGCGGCATGGTCGGGTGGGTTGCTATTCGACGCAGACCTACAAGCATGTGAATTCCGGCGAAGGCGGGTTTCTGATCACCGATGACGATGCGGTGGCGGCACGGGCGGTGATCCTGTCGGGCAGTTACATGCTCTATGATCGCCACCTTGCCGCGCCGGGACCAGAGGCCTTCGAGGCGGTGAAATACGACACGCCCAATATCTCGGGCCGGATGGACAACCTGCGCGCCGCGATCCTGCGTCCGCAGCTGCGTCGGCTCGACGCGCAATGCGCAGCCTGGAATGCGCGCTACGAGGTGGTCGAGGCGGGCCTGCGCGGCACCCCAGGCCTGACCCTGATCGACAGGCCCGCACGGGAGCACTTTGTCGGGTCTTCCATCCAGGTGCTGCTGATGGACTGGAGCACCGCGGCCATCGGCCAGGTGCTGAGCCGCTGCAAGGCCCGCGGGGTCGAGCTGAAATGGTTCGGGGACGCAGAGCCGCAGGGCTATACCTCGCGCTACGATTCCTGGCGTTACGCGGCGCATCCGCCGATGCCGGGCAGCGACCGTATCCTGCAAGGCATCGTGGACATGCGCCTGCCGCTGACCTTCAGCCTTGAGGATTGCGCCCAGGTCGCCGGCATCATCCGGGCAGAGGTCGGCGCGGTCTGGCAAGCGTCCAACCCTGCGTGAGGCGCGGCCTTACAGGCCTGGGTCAGTCCCCGGAATATAACGGTACCGTCGACATCGACAGCTTGGCCGAACCATCGGTCAGCTCCGCCGCATGGGCGAGGTAGATCAGGGTCTGGTTGCTCTCGTCCCAGATCCGCTTGACCCGCAGGCTTTTCAGAATGATCGAGCGTGAGGCGCGGAACACGTCCTCTCCGTCCTCGTCGCGGTCGATGTCGCCGATCTCGATCGGGCCGGTCTGCCGGCAGGAGATCGAGGAATTCGACGGATCCTCGAACCAGTCGCCCTTGGAAATCCGGTCGATGAAGCTGCGGTCGAAATAGGCGATATGGCAGGTGACGCCCTTGACCTTGGGGTCTGCCACCGCTTCGATGATGATGTCGTTGCCGACCCAATCGACGCCGACTTCGCCGACCTGTTCGGCAGCGAGGGGGCTGGCGAGGCCAAGCAGGGCCAGCAGGGGCAGGGCGCGAAGCCGTGTGGGGTAGGCGGGCATGGCGGTGTCTCTCCGATGTCTTTTGCAGTTATCTGGGATAGAAGCGCCCAAAGTCGAGAGGCAGGGGGGAAACTTCGCCCCTTTGGGGGCAGTCGGTCGTCCATGTGCGGGATATGGACCCGGCCGCTCTGAAATGCACGTCCCGTCGGTTTCGGTCGCCACAGGACGCTTGCCCGCCTTGTCGCACGCCGCCGCGCCGCTATTGTCACCACGGTGACACGCCCGAAGACCCGCCGCGTCCCCCTTTTCTTGACGTCCGCTGCCTGCGGTCGACGGGGCGCCGGAAAACCCCAGTGAAAGCCCCATTCCATGATCGTCCTCCACCATTGCCCCGGCTCCCGTTCGATGCGCGTTCTCTGGCTGTTGAACGAGCTTGATGTGCCCTTCGAGATGGTCTTGCATGCCTTCGACACCGGGCTGCGCGCGCCGCAGCACCTTGTCCTGTCACCGGCGGGGCGGGTTCCGGCGCTGGAAATGGATGGCGATTCCTGTTTCGAGAGTGGTGCGATCCTCGAGATTCTGTGCGAACGCTATTCGCGGCGCGGGCTGGGCCGCCTGACCGGGGATCTTGACCGGCCCGATTGGCTGGTCTGGGTGCATTTTGCCGAAACCGTCACCCAGCATGTCTCCTCCCTGATCCAGCAGCATGTCATCTGCCCGCCGCAGGAACGGTCGGAATTCGTCATGCGCGTGGAAACCGAGCATCTGCACGGCTGTTTCGCCGCGATCGAGGGACGGCTGTCCACCCCGGTCGAGAACAGCGACTATCTTTTGACCAGCGGTTTTTCCGCCGCCGATATCGCGGTCGGGCAGGCGGTCTGGATGGCGCAGCACTTTACCACCCTGGACGATTTTCCGGAAACTGCGGCCTGGTTCCAGCGGATCACCGAGCGGGAGAGCTTTCGGCGGGCCCTGCCGGACCCGGGGCGCGGCATCTTCGCGCAAGGGTATTATCCCCAACCGCACCTGTCCGGGTCTGTCTGAAGTCGCAGGGCGCTTCGCCCTTGTCAGACGCGTTGTCGCGTCCCGGTTGGGAGCGCAGAAGACACCTGTCCGGCCAATCGGCCGGGGGCGAAACGGATCGCCCGCGGTCACTGGCGGGCCCTGCTTGCCGCGTGATGGGGACGCTACAGGGATTTCCGAGTGATTCCTTCGTAAATTTCCGACGGTTTCAGTCATGTATTGCCCCGGATGCGGCAACGCGGCGTTAACCGTCTTTCGAGAGGGCAAATGATTGGTATTCAATTGTTTACGAAGTCCGTCCAGAGACGATTCAGGGTATCGAAAACGTCGCGGCTCGGTTGACCCTGCCGGGGGGCAGGCGTAAAACCCGACACAGCCCTGCGGGTCCTCGTGACCCTGCCGCCCATGAAAGGAGCCATTCGTGGAAGAGATGCTGCGGGAATATCTTCCCATTCTCATCTTTCTGGCCGTTGCGATCGTTCTGGGACTTGTCCTGATCCTCGCCGCCGTCATCGTCGCCGTCCGGAACCCGGATCCCGAGAAGGTAAGTGCCTACGAATGCGGCTTCAACGCATTCGACGATGCCAGGATGAAATTCGACGTCAGGTTCTACCTCGTCTCGATCCTCTTCATCATCTTCGATCTCGAGATCGCCTTCCTGTTCCCCTGGGCCGTTGCCTTCAAGGATATCTCGATGGTCGGCTTCTGGTCGATGATGGTCTTCCTCGGCGTGCTGACCATCGGCTTCGCCTACGAATGGAAAAAAGGAGCCCTGGAATGGGAGTGATGACGGGACCCAACACCGCCGGCGCCGACCGCGATGTCGCCACCCAGGCCCTGAACCGCGAATTGCAGGACAAGGGTTTCCTGCTGACCACGGCCGAGGATCTGATCAACTGGGCCCGGACCGGGTCGCTGCACTGGATGACCTTCGGTCTGGCCTGCTGCGCTGTCGAGATGATGCACACCTCGATGCCGCGCTACGACGCCGAACGCTTCGGCATCGCACCGCGCGCCTCTCCGCGGCAATCCGACGTGATGATCGTCGCAGGCACGCTGACCAACAAGATGGCGCCGGCGCTGCGCAAGGTCTATGATCAGATGCCGGAACCGCGCTACGTGATCTCGATGGGGTCCTGCGCTAATGGTGGCGGCTATTATCATTACAGCTATTCCGTGGTGCGCGGCTGCGACCGGATCGTTCCGGTCGACATCTACGTCCCCGGTTGCCCGCCGACCGCCGAGGCCCTGCTTTACGGCATCATGCAGCTTGCGCGGAAAATCCGCCGCACCGGCACCCTCACGCGGTAAGGAAAGCAGATGAGCGAAGAAGCCCTGAAGGAACTCGGCGCCCATATCGAGATGAAGCGTCCCGATTGCGTGCTGGCCTGGGAAATATCCTATGGTGAGCTGAACATCGACGTGACCCCGGCCAATATCACCGGGTTCATCGAATTCCTGCGCACTGACGGCAATTGCCGGTTCTCGTCGCTGGTCGACATCACGGCTGTGGACTACCCGGAACGCGCCAAGCGGTTCGACGTGGTCTACCATTTCCTGTCGATGTACCAGAACCAGCGCGTCCGCCTGCGCGTCGCGATCCGCGAGGACGAGATGCTGCCCTCGATCGTCACGATCCACCCCTCGGCCAACTGGTTCGAGCGTGAGGTCTTCGACATGTTCGGCGTCATCTTCTCGGGGCACCCCGACATGCGCCGGCTGCTGACCGACTATGGTTTCCGTGGCTACCCGCTGCGCAAGGATTTCCCGACGACGGGCTATACCGAAGTGCGCTATGACGAGGTGCGCAAGCGCGTCGTCTACGAACCGGTCAGCCTGGTGCAGGAATACCGGCAATTCGATTTCATGAGCCCGTGGGAGGGTGCCGAATACATTCTTCCCGGCGACGAGAAGAAGCAGGAGGCGAAATGATGGACGGCTCCAAGGGATTCGACGACGCCCAGACCGGCGAACAGCAGATCCGCAATTTCAACATCAACTTCGGCCCGCAGCACCCCGCGGCCCACGGCGTGCTGCGTCTTGTGCTGGAGCTTGACGGTGAGATCGTCGAACGCTGTGACCCGCACATCGGCCTGCTGCACCGTGGCACCGAAAAGCTGATGGAAAGCCGCACCTACCTGCAGAACCTGCCGTATCTCGACCGCCTCGACTACGTGGCGCCGATGAACCAGGAACATGCCTGGTGCCTGGCCATCGAAAAGCTGACCGGGGTCGAAGTGCCGCGTCGTGCCAGCCTGCTGCGCGTGCTGTTCTGCGAAATCGGCCGGGTGATGAACCACCTGATGAACGTCTGTACCCAGGCCATGGATGTCGGCGCGCTGACGCCGCCGCTCTGGGGCTTCGAGCATCGTGAAACGCTGATGATCTTCTGCGAACGGGCCAGCGGGGCGCGTCTGCACGCGGCCTATTTCCGGCCCGGCGGCGTCCACCAGGACATCACCGACAAGCTGATCGACGATATCGAGGAATGGGCGATCACCTTCCCCGATTTCCTTGACGACCTGTCCGAACTGCTGACCGAAAACCGGATCTTCAAGCAGCGGAACGTCGACATCGGCGTCGTCACCGAAGAGGAAATCCTGCAATGGGGCTTTTCGGGCGTGATGGTGCGCGGCTCGGGCCTTGCCTGGGACCTGCGGCGCAGCCAGCCTTACGAATGCTATGACGAATTCGATTTCCAGATCCCGGTCGGGACCAATGGCGATTGCTATGACCGCTATCTTTGCCGCATGGCCGAGATGCGCGAAAGCACCAAGATCATCCGCCAGGCCCTGGTCAAGTTGCGCGACTATCCCGGTGAAGTGCTGGCACGCGGCAAGATCACACCGCCCAAGCGCGGCGAGATGAAGACCTCGATGGAAGCGCTCATCCACCACTTCAAGCTTTATACCGAAGGCTTCCACGTGCCCGCCGGCGAAGTCTATGCAGCCGTCGAGGCGCCGAAGGGCGAATTCGGCGTCTACATGGTTGCCGATGGCACCAACAAGCCTTACCGGGCCAAGCTGCGCGCGCCGGGCTTCCTGCATCTGCAGGCGATGGACCACGTGGCCTCGGGACACCAGCTTGCCGATGTCGCCGCGATCATCGGCACGATGGATATCGTCTTTGGCGAGGTGGACAGATGAGCCTGATGACCCGCAAGCGCACCCTTGGGCTGATCGCCTTGCTGCCGCTGGCCCTGACCGCCGGTTGTGCAATGCCGCCCGAGGACGTCAGCGCCGAACAGATCGGCAATTTCGACGCCGCCGTGGCTTCGATCGGCTGTGAATTGCGGACCGAGCGGGACTACCTGCCGGTCGAATTGCAGACCGGCATGACGCGGGACCAGACCATCGCCATGGCGCAATACCGCATCGCGATGGGCGAAGCGGTATCGCTGGGGGATGGCGCGGTCCGGCTGACGACGGGCGCCTGCGCGACGCCAAGCTGACGGAATTGGGCGCGCCCTGCGGGGTGCTGCCGCCAAGGACAGGGGCCACGCCCCGCAATGAACGGACCTGAGGACGGGACACCGAGCCTATGCTGAGACGCCTGCACCACGAACAGCCTGAAAGCTTTGCTTTCACCGAGGCGAACCTGAAATGGGCCGAAGCCCAGATCAGCAAATATCCCGAAGGCCGCCAGGCCAGCGCCGTGATCCCGCTGCTGTGGCGCGCTCAGGAACAGGAAGGCTGGCTGTCCAAGCCCGCCATCGAATACATCGCGACGCTTCTCGGCATGGCCGAGATCCGTGTGCTGGAGGTGGCGACCTTCTACTTCATGTTCCAGCTTCAGCCGACCGGTTCGATCGCCAACATCCAGATCTGCGGCACCACGACCTGCATGATCTGCGGCGCCGAGGATCTGGTGGCGGTCTGCAAGGAAAAGATTGCGGCCAAGCCCCATACCCTGTCCGCCGATGGCAAGTTCACCTGGGAAGAGGTCGAATGCCTCGGGGCCTGCGCCAATGCGCCGATGGCCCAGATCGGCAAGGACTACTACGAGGATCTGACGACCGAAGGCTTCTCGGACCTGCTGGATCGGTTGGCGGCGGGCGAAGTCCCGGTGCCGGGGCCGCAGAATGGCCGCTTTTCGTCCGAAACCGCAGGTGGGCCGGTGGTGCTGGCCGATCACGTCGGAACCGGGTCGCAATATAACGCCAGCGTCCAGCTGGCCGTTGATCTGGGCGATACGGTCAAGCGGATCGACGGCACCGAAGTGCCGATCCTGACGCCTTGGCTGCAGGATGCACCGGTCAAGACCCCCTCGGCCGAAGAAGTTGCCGAAAAGGAACCGCGCCCTGCCAAGGGCGAAGCGGCGGATGACACCGGGGTGACCGAACAGGAAGCCAAGGCGAAGACCACCGGAAATCCGAAAACCGACGGCTGAGGCCGGACTGACAGGGTAAGCGCAGGAGACGACGCGGCAAGATGACGGGGACCACGGATATCTGCAGGACCACCTGCCTGGGGCTCGGCCTCGTGATGGCGCTTGCCATCACGATCGGGCTTTCGGGTGGGATGCCGGTTCTGCTGGCCCTGGTTCTGGGTCTGTTGATCGCCGGGGCGGCCACCTCGCTGCTTCTGCGCATGGTCTGCGGGTCCGCCGCGGCGGGCGAGGGGCCGGTCGCCACGCTCCGCTCTCAGGTTGCCGAAGCCATGCATACCCCCGTGGGCGAGCCTGCGCCGGGTCAGACCCGTTCAAAGGCGGCGAAGGCCTCTGCGGCTGCCGAGCTTCCGGAAAAGGTGACGGCCCGGGACACGAAGAAGGCGCCAAAGCCGGCTGCCAAGAAGGGCGCGGCCAAAGCTGCCTCGAAGGCGGGCAAGAAGGCCGTTGCGGGCAAGGACGGCGCGAAGAAGAAAAAGACCCCGGCCAAGGGCGATGACCTGAAGCGGATCAAGGGCCTTGGCCCACGTTTCGAAAAGGCGCTGCACGAGGCCGGGATCACCGGTTTTGCCCAGCTTGCCGCCATGTCGCCGGCGGATTTCGAGGCGCTGGAAGCCGTCCGTCCCGGATTGGCCGCCCGTGCCGAAGGTGGTGACTGGACCGGCCAGGCCAAGGTGCTTGCGGTTGAGACTGCCGGTAGTGGCGGGGCCAAGCCCGCTTCGGGCAAGTCGGTATCCCGCAAGGCGGCGGCCGGTAAAGCCGGGGCAGGGGAATGAATGCGATGACCGGGAATGGTTCCAAGGACATCGGCAAGGAAATGGCCCTCGCGCGCAAGGCGCGGATGGTTTCGATCGTGATCGCCGCCACCATGGTGATCTGGATGGCTGTTCAATTCATGGGCGGCAAGCTGGGGCTTCCGCCCCGCTATGCCTTCCTGTTCGATTTTGCCGCTCTCGGCGCCCTGATCTGGGCTCTGGTTGTGACACTGCAAATCTGGCGGCAGCGCCGGGATGACAAAGGGTAAGACATGCTCAAGGACGAAGATCGCATCTTTACCAACCTCTACGGCATGCATGACCGGTCGCTGAAAGGCGCCCAGGCGCGTGGCCATTGGGATGGTACCAAAGGGATCCTCGACAAGGGTCGCGACTGGATCGTCGATCAGATGAAGGCCAGCGGGTTGCGCGGACGTGGCGGGGCAGGGTTCCCGACGGGTCTGAAATGGTCCTTCATGCCGAAGGAAACCGATGGGCGTCCGGCCTATCTGGTGGTCAATGCGGATGAATCGGAACCGGCGACATGCAAGGACCGCGAGATCATGCGCCATGATCCGCATACCCTGATCGAAGGCTGCCTGATCGCCTCCTTCGCCATGGGCGCGCATGCCAGCTACATCTACATTCGCGGCGAATACATCCGCGAGCGCGAAGCCCTGCAGGCCGCCATCGACGAAGCCTATGACGCCGGGCTGATCGGCAAGAACGCCTGCGGTTCGGGCTGGGATTTCGATCTGTACCTGCACCACGGCGCCGGCGCCTATATCTGTGGCGAGGAAACCGCGCTGCTGGAAAGCCTGGAAGGCCGCAAGGGCATGCCCCGGATGAAGCCGCCCTTCCCGGCGGGCGCGGGTCTCTACGGCTGCCCGACCACGGTGAACAACGTGGAATCCATCGCCGTCTGCCCGACCATCCTGCGGCGCGGTCCGGAATGGTTCAGCTCCTTCGGGCGGCCGAACAACGCCGGCACCAAGCTGATGGCGCTGACGGGCCATGTGAACACTCCCTCGGTCTTCGAGGAACAGATGTCCCTGTCGGTGCGCGAGATCATCGAAAAGCACGGCGGTGGCGTTCGCGGCGGCTGGGACAACCTGAAGGCCATCATTCCCGGTGGGGCCTCTTGCCCGGTGCTGCCCAAGGAAGCTCTGGAAGACGCGATTTTCGATTTCGACTGGATGCGCGAGAACAAGTCGAGCTTCGGCACCGGCTGCATGATCGTGATGGACCAGAACACCGATGTGATCAAAGCGGTCTGGCGCTTGTCGAAGTTCTTCAAGCACGAAAGCTGCGGCCAGTGTACGCCCTGCCGCGAAGGGACGGGCTGGATGATGCGGGTCATGGACCGGCTGGTCTCCGGCGAAGCCGAGGTCGAGGAAATCGACATGTTGCTCGACGTGACCAAGCAGGTCGAAGGCCATACGATCTGTGCCCTCGGCGATGCGGCCGCCTGGCCGATCCAGGGCCTGATCCGTCACTTCCGTGGCGAGATCGAGGACCGGATCAAGAAACAGAAGACCGGCCGGTCGACGACGGTCCTGGCGGCGAAATGAGCGGTATGCCGATCTTTGACACCCGCGCCGTGACCCGGACCGGCCTGCTGTCCGGCCGGGTGCGCCCTGTGGCGATTGCCGCGCTTCTTGGTCTGGCGCTTCTGCCGGGCTGCGAAGCTCTGCGGCGTGATCGGGGTGTTCCGGCCTTCGATGGTGTCGTCTTCGGCGCCAAGGTCAGTTCGGACGCCACCAACCCGGAAAACTTCACCATCGCCATCAACAAGCCTCAGCGGACACTGGCAGGCGCCAGCGAGGCCGGGCGTTACGAGGCGACGAAGTATTGCATCCAGACCTTCGGCAGTTCCGAGATGACATGGTACCAGGGGCCCGATCAATCGCGGACCCAGCCGGTCTTTGCGGATGACGGTGATCTGTTGCTGAGCGGGGCCTGCAAGGGATGGTAGCAGGGCCGACATATGGGGACCGGATCCTTGCGGGACGGCGGGACATGGGCGGATCGCGTCTCATATTCCGGCGCCTGGCGGGGCGGTTATTGCATAACAGCGCCCGCGCGCTCCCTTCTAGCATGTCCGGTGCCGCTTTTGCGGCGACCGGGTCCACATGTGAAAAAGGAACCTGCAAGATGACCGATCATCCCCAAGTCGGCAAGACTACGCCCTTCGCCACCCGTTTGTCGCGCGGCCTGCTGGTGCTGGCCACCGGCGTGCTGATGACGAGCGCCGCCGCCGCCCAGGCCCGCCAACCCCTGCGCGAGGTCGAAGCGATCGACCAGAACATGCTCTGGGTGGCGATCGCCAGCGAGATCGGCGAAAAGTGCGACCGCATCGCGCCGCGCATGGCCAAGGGCTATCTGTTTCTCTACCAATTGCGCGACCAGGCGCTGGACATGGGCTACACCCGAGACGAGATCGAGGCCTATGTGACCAGCGACGCCGAAAAGGCGCGCATTCGTAAACTGGGCGAGGCCTATGCCGAATCCCAAGGACTGAATCCGGACGTGACGGCGGACCTGTGCAAGCTCGGCGAGATCGAGATGGCCAGGAGCAGCCAGATCGGCGTTCTGTTGAAAGAAAAGTGAGCACCCATGGCTGACCTTCGCAAGATCATCATCGACGACCAGGAGATCGAGGTGGATCCGGCCCTGACCCTGCTGCAGGCATGCGAGCAGGTTGGGGTCGAAGTGCCGCGTTTCTGCTATCACGAACGGCTCTCCATCGCCGGCAACTGCCGCATGTGCCTGGTCGAAGTCGTGGGTGGCCCGCCGAAACCGGCGGCCTCCTGCGCGATGCAGGTCAAGGATCTGCGCCCAGGTCCCGAAGGCGCACCGCCGGTGATCAAGACCACCAGCCCGATGGTCAAGAAGGCCCGCGAAGGGGTCATGGAATTCCTGCTGATCAATCACCCGCTGGATTGCCCGATCTGCGATCAGGGTGGTGAATGCGACCTTCAGGACCAGGCCATGGCCTATGGCGTCGATTTCTCGCGCTACCGCGAACCCAAGCGGGCGACTGAGGATCTGGATCTCGGCCCGCTGGTCGAAACCCATATGACCCGCTGCATTTCCTGCACCCGCTGCGTGCGCTTCACGACCGAGGTCGCGGGCATCACTCAGATGGGCCAGACCGGGCGCGGCGAAGACGCCGAGATCACCTCGTATCTGAACGAGACGCTGAATTCGAACATGCAGGGCAATATCATCGACCTTTGTCCGGTCGGTGCGCTGGTGTCCAAGCCCTATGCCTTCACCGCCCGGCCCTGGGAATTGAGCAAGACCGAAAGCATCGATGTGATGGATGCGCTCGGCTCCAGCATCCGGGTCGACACCAAGGGTCGCGAAGTCATGCGGGTTCTGCCGCGCAACCATGACGGCGTGAACGAGGAATGGATTTCCGACAAGACGCGCTTTATCTGGGACGGTCTGCGCCGCCAGCGTCTGGACAAGCCCTTTGTCCGCGTCAACGGCAAGCTGACCCCGGCCACCTGGCCCGAAGCGCTGGCCGCCGCCGCCACGGCGATGCAGGGCAAGACGGTGTCCGGCCTGATCGGCGATCTGGTCCCGGTCGAGGCCGCCTATGCGCTGAAAACCCTGATCGAAGGTCTGGGTGGTTCGGTCGAGGCGCGCACCGACGGGGCGAAGCTGCCCGCCGGCAACCGCGCCGCCTATGCCGGAACCGCGTCGATCGAGGATCTCGACGAGGCGGCCTTCGTGCAGATCATCGGTGCCAACCCGGCCATCGAGGCTCCGGTTCTGAACGCCCGTATCCGCAAGGCCTGGCTGCGCGGGGCCGAGGTTGGGCTGATCGGCCCGGCGGTCGATCTGACCTATGAATACGCGCATATGGGCGAGGGCCGCGAAGCCCTGGTCGATCTGGCGAACAAGTCCTTCGACAAGGTCAGGGAAGTCCCGTCGGTCGTGATCGTCGGCATGGGCGCCCTGACCGGCGACGACGGCGCGGCGGTTCTGGGCGCGGTCATGGACGCGGTGCAGAAATCCGGCAGCAAGTTGCTGGTGCTGCACACCGCCGCCTCGCGCGTGGGGGCGCTGGATATCGGTGCTGTCAGCGAAGGCGGGATCGACGCCGCGCTTGGCGCCGAGGTGATCTTCAACCTTGGGGCGGACGAAATCGACATCCCCGCCGGCCCGCTGGTGATCTATCAGGGCAGCCACGGGGATCGCGGGGCGCATCGCGCCGACATCATCCTGCCCGGTGCCGCCTATACCGAGGAAAACGGGCTGTTCGTGAACACCGAAGGGCGCCCCCAGCTTGCCATGCGGGCCGGTTTTGCGCCCGGTCAGGCCAAGGAAAACTGGGCCATCCTGCGCGCTCTGTCTGCCGAGGTGGGCCAGCCGCTGGCCTTCGACAGCCTCGCGCAACTGCGCAAGGCGCTGATCGCCGAAGTGCCGCACCTGGCGCTGATCGATCAGGTTCCGGCCAATACCTTCGAGATGCCGGAGTTCGGCGATCTTGGTCACGGGGCCTTTGCTCTGCCGATCCGGGATTTCTATCTGTCGAACCCGATCGCGCGCGCGTCCGAGGTCATGGCCGAATTGTCCCGCCTCGCGGCCGCACGCAACGCCGCGCCGATGGCGGCAGAATGACCCGATCCGCCGGGATCATAGGCGCCTTGACCGCAGTGCAGGGGGGGAATATCGCCCGCCTCACCGCGAAAAAGGCACGGGAAATACCCGTTGCGGGACCGGTCTGCGGTCCGGCAACAGGCGATAAATATGCCTCGGGTCGCGATGTTTCCGCGACCCTGCGAATTGTGCGGAACCGGGGCTACGGAATTGCAAGACATCTGCGTACAAATGTCTCCGAACGCTCTGGTCACCGGGTGGAAGATGCGGTTTATACCGTCTCGAACGCACGGCCTACAGGCAAACGGATCAACGACGCAGAAGTCGTCGTCGCGCAATGCGCGGAACGGAATACCGACGGTGTGAGGACATATGGCTGAATTTTTCACCTCTAACCCGCTAGGCGTGCTGCTGCTGATCATCGGCCAGATCCTTCTGATCGTGGTGCCGCTGCTGGTCTGCCTTGCCTTCCTGCTTTACGGCGACCGCAAGGTCTGGGCCGCGGTGCAGTTGCGGCGCGGACCCAACGTGGTGGGGGCCTTCGGCCTGCTGCAAAGCTTTGCCGACTTCCTGAAATACATCACCAAGGAAGTGGTGGTGCCTGCGGGCGCGGACAAGTTCGTCTTCTTCCTCGCCCCATTGCTCAGCTTTGTCCTGGCGATGATCACCTGGGCGGTCATGCCGTTCAACGAAGGCTGGGTGCTGGCGGATATCAACGTCGCGATCCTTTATGTCTTCGCCATTTCCTCGCTTGAGGTTTACGGCGTGATCATGGGGGGCTGGGCGTCGAACTCCAAGTATCCCTTCCTCGGCTCGCTGCGCTCTGCGGCGCAGATGATTTCCTACGAGGTCTCGATCGGCCTGATCATCATCGGTGTCATCATCTCCACCGGCTCGATGAACTTCAGCGATATCGTCCGGGCCCAGGATGGCGGGTATGGCCTGTTCTCCTGGTATTGGCTGCCCCACTTCCCGATGGTCTTCCTGTTCCTGATCTCGGCCCTGGCCGAAACCAACCGGCCGCCCTTCGACCTTCCCGAAGCGGAATCCGAACTCGTCGCCGGCTACCAGGTGGAATACAGCTCGACCCCGTTCCTGCTGTTCATGATCGGCGAATACGTGGCCATCGTCATGATGTGCGCGCTGATGACCACGCTGTTCTTCGGCGGCTGGCTGTCCCCGATCCCGGGTCTGCCCGACGGCTTCCTGTGGTTCTTCGGCAAGGCGCTGTTCGTCTTCTTCATCTTCGCAATGGTGAAGGCCGTCGTGCCGCGCTACCGCTACGACCAGTTGATGCGCATCGGTTGGAAGGTCTTCCTGCCCATGTCGCTGATCTGGGTCGTGCTGGTGGCTTTCCTTGCGAAATTCGAACTTTTCGGCGGCGCCTATGCCCGCTGGATGATTGGAGGCTGACCCATGGCGAATGTCGATTATACCCGCGCCGCCAAGTACTTTCTGCTCATGGACATGTTCAAGGGGCTGAAAATGGGCATGAAGTACTTCTTCAAGCCCAAGGCGACGCTGAACTATCCGCATGAAAAGGGGCCTCTGTCGCCCCGGTTCCGCGGCGAACACGCGCTGCGTCGTTATCCCAACGGCGAAGAACGCTGCATTGCCTGCAAGCTTTGCGAAGCGATCTGCCCGGCGCAGGCCATCACCATCGACGCCGAACCGCGCGAGGACGGCAGCCGCCGCACCACGCGGTACGACATCGACATGACGAAATGCATCTACTGCGGCTTTTGTCAGGAGGCCTGCCCGGTCGATGCCATCGTCGAGGGGCCGAATTTCGAATTCGCGACCGAAACCCGCGAAGAGCTGTTCTATGACAAGGACAAGCTGCTGGACAACGGCGCCCGCTGGGAAGCCGAGATCGCCCGCAACCTGGAGCTGGATGCGCCTTACAGATGACGCGAGACAGCCGTCATATCCAAGCGGCCTGCCGCGATGACCTGATCCGGAAGGGAGCAGACCGTCATGACTGACAATATGAACCCGTTCGAATTCTTCATCCAGCAGGCTCAGGACATGGCCAAGTCGATGAACCCGGCGCTGGAGCACTTCAATCCCAAGGGGTTCGAGGCGCTCTGGCCGACGATGCCGAAGGAATGGATGGAATTCGCTTTCGGCAAAAGCTTCAACCGCGAGGGTCTGGATGCCAAGACCCGGCTGATGCTGGTTCTGGCCGGGCTGACGATGCAGGGCGCACAGGCGGACAGCCAGTTGCGCATCACCGTGCGCCACCTTCTGGAAGCGGGCGCGAAGAAACAGGAAATCGCCGAGGCCATCGCACAGATGTCGATGTTCGCAGGCATACCCGCCATGACCCGAGCCGCCGCGCTTGCCAAGGAAGTCATGGACGAACAAGAGGATGATGAGACATGACTGTCGCCGCCTTCTCCTTCTACCTTTTCGCGCTCTGCGCGATTGTCGGGGGGCTTTTCACCGTCATTTCCCGCAACCCGGTGCATTCGGTGCTGTGGCTGATCATGACCTTCCTGTCGGCGGCGGGGCTTTTCGTGCTGCTTGGCGCGGAGTTCGTCGCGATGCTGCTGATCATCGTCTACGTCGGCGCGGTCGCGGTGTTGTTCCTCTTCGTGGTGATGATGCTGGATGTCGATTTCGCCGAACTGAAGGCGGAAATGGCAAAGTACATGCCGCTGGCACTGCTGATCGGTCTGGTGCTGCTGATGCAATTCGGGATCGCCTTCGGCGACTGGACCCAGGCCGATACGGCGCTGGCTGCCCGAACCGCCGTCGCGCCGGATGGGGTGACCAATACCGCCGCGCTCGGCCTGCTGATCTATGACCGCTACTTCCTTGCCTTCCAGCTTGCCGGTCTGGTGCTGCTGGTCGCGATGATCGGGGCCATCACCCTGACGCTGCGCCATCGCCAGAACATCAAGCGCCAGAACGTGCTGCAACAGATGTGGCGCGACCCGGCCAAGGCGATGGAAATGAAGGACGTGAAACCGGGGCAGGGGCTTTGATGCTTTGCCACCGGCAAGACCACAAGGCCGCCAGGGCGCCAGCCGCCCTGGACCGGGCCGCCGACAAGAATTGAGGGACCGAGGGACATGATCGGAATCGAACATTACCTGACCGTGGCGGCGACGCTTTTCGTCATAGGCATCTTCGGGATTTTCCTGAACCGGAAGAACATCATCATCCTGCTGATGAGCATCGAGCTGATCCTGCTGTCGGTGAATATAAACCTGGTGGCCTTCTCGAGCTTTCTCGGGGATCTCGCGGGTCAGGTCTTCACGCTCTTCGTGCTGACGGTGGCTGCGGCCGAGGCCGCGATCGGCCTTGCCATCCTGGTCTGCTTCTTCCGCAACCGCGGCACGATCGCCGTGGAAGACGTCAACGTGATGAAAGGCTGAGCCCATGGTATCGATCATTCTCTTCGCGCCACTGATCGGCGCCGTGATCGCGGGCTTCGGCTGGCGGATCATCACGGTGAAGGGCGCGCAGTACATCACCACGGGACTGCTGTTCCTGGCCTGTCTGCTAAGCTGGATCACCTTCTTCAACACGCCCGAACAGGTCGAATACATCCCGCTGATGCGCTGGATCGAAAGCGGCGCGCTCTCGGTGGACTGGGGTATCCGGCTGGACAGGCTGACCTCGACCATGCTGATTGTCGTGACCACTGTCTCGGCGCTCGTGCACCTCTACAGCTTCGGCTACATGGCGCATGACGCCAACTTCAAGGACAACGAGGAATACCGCCCCCGGTTCTTCGCCTACCTGTCGCTGTTCACCTTCGCGATGCTGATGCTGGTGACTTCGGACAACCTGGTGCAGATGTTCTTCGGCTGGGAAGGTGTCGGTCTGGCATCCTACCTGCTGATCGGCTTCTACTACAAGAAACCCTCGGCGGGCGCAGCGGCCATGAAGGCCTTCGTCGTCAACCGGGTCGGCGATTTCGGCTTTGCCCTTGGGATCTTCGCGCTGTTCTTCCTGACCGACAGCGTCAGCTTCGACGTGATCTTTGCCCAGGCGCCTGTGCTGGCCGAAACCAGCCTGCATTTCCTGTGGCGTGACTGGAACGCGGCCGAACTGATCGCCTTCCTGCTGTTCGTCGGTGCGATGGGGAAATCGGCGCAACTGTTCCTGCACACCTGGCTGCCGGACGCGATGGAAGGCCCGACGCCCGTGTCGGCGCTGATCCACGCCGCGACCATGGTCACGGCGGGCGTCTTCCTGGTCTGCCGCATGTCCCCTCTGATGGAATATGCGCCCCAAGCCACGGCTTTCGTCACCTTCCTCGGTGCGACCACGGCGTTCTTCGCCGCGACCGTCGGGCTGGTGCAGACCGACATCAAGCGCGTCATCGCCTATTCGACCTGTTCGCAGCTTGGCTACATGTTCGTGGCCGCCGGTGTCGGCGCCTATGCCCCGGCCATGTTCCACCTGCTGACCCACGCCTTCTTCAAGGCGCTGCTGTTCCTTTGCGCCGGCTCTGTCATCCACGGGATGCACCACGAACAGGACATGCGGAACTACGGCGGGCTGCGCAAGAAACTGCCCTATACCTTCTGGGCGATGATCCTCGGCACGCTGGCGATCACCGGGGTCGGCATTCCCTTCACCCATATCGGTTTCGCCGGTTACCTTTCCAAGGACGCGATCATCGAAAGCGCCTGGGGCGGGGTCGGTGCAGGCTATGCGTTCTGGATGCTCGTGATCGCTGCGGCCTTCACCAGCTTCTATTCCTGGCGCCTGATCTTCCTGACCTTCTTCGGCGCGCCGCGCGGTGACAAACACACCCACGAGCATGCCCACGAAAGCCCGACGGTCATGCTGATCCCGCTGGGGATCCTCAGCCTCGGCGCAGTCTTCTCGGGGATGATCTGGTACAACAGCTTCTTCGGTGACCATGAAAAGATGACCAGCTTCTTCGGCATGCCGCATCACGCGGAAGCCTCGGAAGGGGGCCATGGTGCGGCCGCTGAAGACCACGCCGCCGATGACCATGCAGTGGCCGATCATGGCGTTGTCGTCGCGACGGAAGTCCAGGACGGTGAGGCCCATGACGGTGAAGCCGGCCATATGGCCGCTGCCGGTCTGGCGCCGCAGGGTGCGATCTTCGTGGGACCGGACAACCATGTGCTGGACCGCGCCCACGAGGCCCCCACCTGGGTCAAGTTGAGCCCGTTCTTCGCGATGCTCAGCGGTCTGATCGTTGCCTGGCTGTTCTACATCAAGGCGACCTGGCTGCCGGCCCGCTTTGCCGAAACCAACCGCCCGCTGTACCTCTTCCTGCTGAACAAGTGGTACTTCGACGAGATCTACGACTTCATCATCGTCCGGCCGGTCTTCTGGCTCGGCAGGCTGTTCTGGAAGCAGGGTGACGGCAAGATCGTCGATGGCAGCATCAACGGCGTCGCGCTTGGCATCATTCCGTTCTTCACCCGGCTCGCGGGCCGGATGCAGAACGGCTACATCTTCACCTATGCCTTCGCGATGGTCATCGGCATCGCGGTCTTCGTCACCTGGATGACGCTCACCGGAGGGGCCCACTAATGAGCAATCTTCTCTCCATCGTCACCTTCATGCCCGCAATCGCGGCGCTGATCCTGGCGGTCTTCCTGCGGGGCGAGGACGTTGCAGCGCAACGCAATGCCAAATGGGTGGCGCTGATCGCCACCACGCTGACCTTCCTGGTCTCGCTGTTCATCCTGGTCGGGTTCGACCCGTCCAACACCGGTTTCCAGATGGTCGAGGAACGCGACTGGCTTCTGGGGCTTCAGTACAAGATGGGCGTCGACGGGATCTCCGTCCTGTTCGTTCTGCTGACCACCTTCATGATGCCCCTGACGATCTGGGCCTCCTGGGGCGTGACCAAGCGGGTCAAGGAATACATGATCGCCTTCCTGCTGCTGGAAACGCTGATGCTCGGCGTCTTCATGGCGCTGGACATGGTGCTGTTCTACGTCTTCTTCGAGGCGGGCCTGATCCCGATGTTCCTGATCATCGGGATCTGGGGCGGGGCGAACCGGATCTACGCCAGCTTCAAGTTCTTCCTCTATACCTTCCTTGGCTCGGTGCTGATGCTGGTTGCCATGGTGGTAATGTATACCGAGGCAGGGACCTCGGACATTCCGACCCTGATGACCTTCGATTTCAGCTCCTCTCCGATGACGGTGCTGGGCATTCACGTGGTTGGCGGGATGCAGACCCTGCTGTTCATCGCCTTCTTTGCCAGCTTCGCGGTAAAGATGCCGATGTGGCCGGTCCATACCTGGCTGCCGGATGCACACGTCCAGGCACCGACCGCCGGGTCGGTCGTGCTGGCGGCGATCCTTCTGAAGATGGGGGGCTACGGCTTCCTGCGGTTCAGCCTGCCGATGTTCCCTGTCGGGGCCGACGTGATGACTCCCCTGATCCTTTGGATGAGCGCGATTGCCATCGTCTACACCAGCCTCGTGGCGCTGGTGCAGGAAGACATGAAGAAGCTCATTGCCTATTCGTCGGTTGCCCACATGGGCTATGTGACCATGGGGATCTTTGCGGCGAACCAGCAGGGGATCGACGGCGCCATCTTCCAGATGCTATCGCACGGCTTCATCTCGGGCGCCTTGTTCCTTTGCGTCGGGGTCATCTATGACCGCATGCACACCCGCGACATCGATGCCTATGGCGGGCTGGTGAACCGGATGCCGGCCTATGCGCTGATCTTCCTGTTCTTCACCATGTCCAACGTCGGCCTGCCGGGCACCTCTGGCTTCATCGGTGAATTCCTGACACTGGTCGGTATCTTCCAGGCCAATACCTGGGTGGCGCTGGTCGCGACCTCGGGCGTGATCTTCTCGGCGGCCTATGCGCTCTATCTCTATCGTCGGGTCGTCATGGGCGACCTGATCAAGGAAAGCCTGAAGGCGATCAAGGACATGAGTGCGCGAGAGAAATGGATCTTCGCGCCGCTCGTCGCCATGACACTGCTGCTTGGGGTCTATCCTTCGCTCGTTACCGATATCATCGGCCCCTCTGTCGGGGTGCTGATCGACCACCATGAAACCGCGCTTGCCGCGGCCGATCGCCTAGGCGACACGGCCATGGCCGCGTCGCACTGATCTGGAGGCTACCTGATGCTTCAGGCTGATCTGAACGTAATCCTGCCGGAGATCATTCTGGCCTGCTACGCCATGCTGGCGCTGGTCGGCGCGGTCTACACGGGCAAGGACAAGCTGGCCCCGATGCTGGTCTGGGTGACGGCGGCGATCTTTACCGTCGGCGCGCTGTGGATCGCATCTCGGGACGTGGCACCGACCGCCTTCTACGGAATGTACAACGCCGATGGGTTCGCGCGCTTTGCCCAGGTCGCCATCCTGCTGTCCGGCGCTGCGGTGCTGGTCATCAGCCAGGACTACATGAGCCGCCGGAACCTTCTGACCTTCGAGTATCCCGTTCTGGTGGTGCTGGCGGTCATCGGCATGATGATCATGGTCTCGGCCGGCGACCTCATCATCCTCTACATGGGGCTGGAACTGCAGTCGCTGGCACTTTACGTCGTGGCCGCGTCGCGCCGCGACAGTGTGAAATCGACCGAGGCGGGGCTGAAGTACTTCGTCCTCGGGTCGCTGTCCTCGGGCCTGGTGCTGTATGGTGCCTCGCTGGTCTACGGGTTCTCCGGCACGACGCTGTTCACCGGCATCATCGCCGCGGCGGGCGAAGGTCAGGCGCCTCTTGGCCTGCTGTTCGGCCTCGTCTTCATGATCTCGGGCATGGCGTTCAAGGTTTCGGCCGTGCCGTTCCACATGTGGACCCCGGATGTCTACGAAGGCGCGCCGACCCCGGTCACCGCCTTCTTCGCCACCGCACCCAAGATCGCGGCCATGGGGCTGTTTGCCCGTGTCGTCCATGCGGCTTTCGGGGGTATCACCGCTGACTGGCAGCAGATCATCGCGCTGATTTCGGTGCTTTCGATGTTCCTCGGATCGATCGCGGCCATCGGCCAGACCAATATCAAGCGCCTGATGGCCTATTCCTCGATCGCCCACATGGGCTATGCGCTGATGGGTCTTGCGGCGGGCACGGCCTTTGGCGTGCAGGCGATGCTGATCTACATGGTGATCTACGTCATCATGAACATCGGCGCCTTCGCCTTCATCATGACGATGGAACGGGATGGGCGGCCGATCACGGATATCACCGCGCTCAAGGCCTATTCCTCGACCAGTCCCGCGCGGGCTCTGGCGGTTCTGATCCTGATGTTCAGCCTTGCCGGTGTGCCGCCCCTGGTGGGCTTCTTCGGCAAGCTTTACGTTCTGCGCGCGGCCTATGACGGTGGCTTGGCCTGGCTGGCCGTGATGGGGGTGATCGCATCGGTGATCGGCGCCTATTACTATCTGCGGATCGTCTACTACATGTACTTCGGCGACAATGCCGAACCGCTTGAAGCGCCGCGTGCGCCGATCCTGGCCGGTGCCTTGATGCTGTCGGCCGCCGCCATGCTGCTTGGTATCGTGAACCTGTTCGGCATCGAGGGCGTGGCCCAGGCCGCCGCCCTGACGCTGGTACAGTAACCGGTGCTCACGTCGGTCCCGGAAGACTGGCCCGGCGGCTATGACCGTGTGGTCCTGGCCGAGACGGATTCGACCCTGGACGAGGCGGCGCGGCGGTTCGACACCCTGCGCCGTCCGGTCTGGCTGCTGGCGCTGAAACAGACCAGGGCGCGGGGCCGGCGGGGTCGCCCCTGGGTCGCGCCAGAGGGCAATTTTGCAGCGACCCTGCTGCTTCCCCTGGCCGAAGATCCCGAAACCATCGCCTTGCGGTCTTTCGTGGCCGCCCTTGCCCTGCACGAGGCCATTGTCTGTCTGACCGGACGGCCCGATGGACTGTCGCTGAAATGGCCCAACGACGTGCTGCTGAACGGCGGCAAGGTCGCGGGTATCCTGCTGGAAGGCATGCAGCGTCGCGGCCTCGCCGGGGTCGCCATCGGCATCGGTGTAAACCTGTTGCAGGCCCCGGCCCCGGAAGAAGTTGAAGCCCGTGCCGTGCGTCCGGCATCGCTGCTTCAGGAAGCCGGCGCCCGCGTCACACCCGAAGAGATGCTGAATGCGCTGGCCAATGCCTATGCGGCCTATGAAGTCAGCTTGCGGACCCTCGGATTCGGCCCGATCCGACAGGCATGGCTGCATCGCGCCAGCCATATCGGGCAACAGATCACCACCCGTTTCGGCGATACCGAGCTTTCGGGACGTTTCGAGACGATCGACGAAAAAGGGCACCTGGTTCTGCAAACCGGAGAGACCCGCCACAAGATCGCCGCCGCCGAAGTCTTTTTCTGACCCGACCGGCAGCTGAGGGAGGTCACCATGCTTCTGGCCATTGATTGCGGCAATACCAACACCGTCTTCTCGATCTGGAACGGAGAGCGCTTTCTTTGCACGCTCCGCACCTCGACAGAGCACCAGCGGACAGCCGACCAATATTACGTCTGGCTGTCCACGCTGCTGGCCCATCACCGGATCCCGATGGATATCGACGCGGTGATCATCTCGTCCACCGTGCCGCGCGTGGTCTTCAACCTGCGGGTCCTGTCGGATCGCTATTTCAACTGCCGCCCGCTGGTGGTGGGCAAGCCCGAATGCCTGCTGCCGCAGGTGCCGCGTGTCGATGAAGGCACGCAGGTCGGCCCGGATCGGCTGGTCAATACCGCCGGGGCCTTTGACCGGTATGGCGGGGACCTGATCGTGATCGATTTCGGCACCGCGACGACCTTTGACGTGGTGGCGCAGGACGGGGCCTATGTGGGTGGCGTAATTTCGCCCGGAGTGAACCTGTCGCTGCAGGCACTGCACGAAATGGCCGCCGCCTTGCCCCATGTCGATGTGACCCGCCCGCAGAAGGTGATCGGCACCAATACCGTCGCTTGCATGCAAAGCGGAGTTTTCTGGGGCTATATCGGCCTCGTGCGCGAGGTTTGCGACCGGATCCGGGGGGAATATGATCGTGATATGCGGATTATCTCGACCGGGGGGCTTGCGCCTTTGTTCGCGCAAGGCGATACGCTCTACGACCATTTCGATGAATTCCTGACCATTCACGGCCTGAGAGTCATCCATGACCACAACAAAGCGTTAGGCAATCCATGAGCAATGACCGGCTGATCTATCTCCCCCTCGGCGGTGCCGGGGAAATCGGTATGAACGCCTATGTCTATGGTTACGGCGCGCCGGGGAAAGAACGGCTGATCGTCGTGGACCTGGGCGTGGCCTTTCCGGACATGGACAGCACGCCCGGCGTGGACCTGATCTTTGCCGACACGACATGGCTGCAGAAGAACAAGGACCGGATCGAAGCGGTCCTGATCACCCATGCCCATGAAGACCACGTCGGCGCCGTCGGCCACCTTTATGAAAAGCTGGGCGCGCCGAAAATCTATACCCGTGCCTTCACGGCCAATATCGCACGCGGCAAGCTGTCGGAATACGGTTTCAGCGACGATGTGGTGACCACGGTCAGCGCCTGGCCCGAAACCATCAAGGCCGGTCCCTTTACCATCGGCTTCCTGCCGATCTCGCATTCCATTCCCGAAAGCTCGGGCCTGGTGATTGACACGCCCGAGGGGCGGGTGATCCATACCGGCGACTTCAAATTGGACCTGAACCCTCTGGTGGGCGAAGCCTTTGATGAAGCGCTCTGGGCGGATGTGTCCAAGGATGGCGTTCGTGCGCTGATCTGTGACAGTACCAATGTGTTTTCACCCAAGGCCGGGCGGTCTGAATCCGAACTGGGCAAGCCCATCGAAGAGCTGATCGGCAGCCTCAAGGGTATGGTCGTCGCCACGACCTTTGCCAGCAACGTGGCCCGGGTCAAGACCCTGGCCGAAGCCGGCGACCGGGCAGGGCGTTCGATCTGCCTGCTGGGCCGTGCGATGAAGAAGATGCTCGACGCCTCACTGGCGACCGGCGTGGTCAAGGACTTTCCCACCGTGGTCAGCCCTGAAGAGGCCCGCGATATTCCGCGTGAGAACCTGATGCTGATCGTGACCGGCAGCCAGGGCGAACGTCGGGCGGCCTCGGCGCAACTGGCGCGGGGCAAGTACAACGGCTTTACCATGAAGGAAGGGGATACCTTCCTGTTCTCTTCCAAGACCATTCCGGGCAACGAAAAGGGCGTGATCGCGATCATGAACGCCTTTTCCGAACAGGGCGTCGATGTGGTTGACGACAATGGCGGGCTCTACCACGTGTCCGGCCATGCCAACCGTCCCGACCTGCTGAAGATGCAGGAGGTCGTGCGCCCCCAGATGGTCATCCCGATGCATGGTGAACACCGTCACCTGCGCGAACATGCCCGCCTGGCCGAGGCCAATGGCCGGGCTGCTGTCATTGCCGTCAATGGCATGATGCTGGACCTCTCGGGCAATGCGCCCAAGGTGGCCGAATATATCGAGACCGGGCGCACCTACCTGGACGGGTCAGTGCAGATTGGCGCCATGGACGGGATCGTCCGGGACCGTATCCGCATGGCGCTGAACGGCCATGTGGTCGTGACACTGGTGCTCGACGAACAGGACGAACCGCTTGGTGAACCTTGGTGCGACCTGAAGGGCCTGCCCGAGACCGGCAAATCCAACGCGCCGGTCGTCGATGTACTGGAAGCTGATCTGGGTCAGTTCCTTGGCAGAGCCAATGCAAAGACCCTGCGCGATGACGACAAGCTGGAAGAGGCCCTGCGCCGTATCGTGCGCAATTCTTCTCAGGAAGAAGTCGGGAAGAAACCCGAGGTCACGGTCGTCATCTCCCGGCTCAGCGCCTGATCCATCAGATCCGCTTCGGGCAGGGGGGTGACTTCCTGTTCGAGGCGAGCGATCAACGCGTTCAGGGCAGTGGAGCGGTGCGCGCGGATGTCAAAGCGCAGACCGGCCCGGCGGTCCGACCGCCATCGGATATCTGACTTGAAAAATCCGACGTTGCTGAGCTGAAAGCGCGGCGCATCTATCTTGCCATAGCTGGTGACAATATTGGGCAGCCGGATTCCGGCGCCACCAAGCGAGATATCTTCCAGAACGGCCGTCAGGCTGCGATCACCAAAATGCACCTGGCAATCCATGTGCACCGGATACCGCGGAAATCTGCGACGTTCGGACCGTGGTCCGCTAAAATAGATCTGTGCCATGACAGGCTCCCCACAAGCTTTGGGGAAGGCTATCGGCAGCCCGTTACCAATTCTTGAACAGAAGTGGAAATCGACGCGCCAGGCGCCGATTTCCGGAGTTCAGGCGCTTTAGCCAGCGCGACGTTCGTCGAACGAAAGGGCGATGAAGCTGGGCATGTGATCGCCCATGCCGACAACCTTGTTGTTGTCATTGCCGCCACGCGACTTGCCGCCCCGCGAGGACGAAGACCGCTTGTCGCCCTCACCGGAGCCGTTGCCGCGGGTCGTGGGCTCTGCAGTGCGCGGCGCCTCCTTGGGTGCTGCTGCGGGGGCTTCGGCTTCCTGGGGCGCAGGGGCCTCGGCCGCCTTGGCCCTGGAAGAGGACCGGCGACGCGGGGTGCTGGCCGGCTTGCTTTCAGGGCTCTTTGCCTCTGGCTTGGCCTCGGGCGCTTCCGGGCTGACGGCCTCGGCCGCGTCGGGGGCCGCTTCGGCGGCTTCGACGGGCTTGTCCTGCTCGGGCTTGCGGCGCGTGCGGGTCCGGGTGCGCTTGGGCTTCGGCGCCTCTTCCGGCGCGGCGGCGGCTTCGACGGTTTCCCCTTCGGCCTTGGCAGCCGCAGCGGGCTTCGCCTTGGCGCCGGGGACGTCCATCAGCGGGATCGGGTTACCGACCAGCTGTTCGATGTCCGCCAGGTTCTTTTCGTCGCGCGGCACGCAGATCATCACGGCCTTGCCCTTGCGACCCGCACGGCCCGTCCGGCCGATCCGGTGCACGTAGTCCTCGGCATGGCCCGGGACGTCGAAGTTGAAGACGTGGCTGACCGAGGGCACGTCGAGCCCGCGCGCGGCCACGTCCGAGGCACAGAGGATGCGCAGCGACCCTTCGCGGAAGCCATCCAGCGTCCGGGTCCGCTGCGACTGATCCAGATCGCCGTGGATCGGCGCAGCGTCATAGCCGTATTTCTTCAGCGATTTTGCGGTGACATCCACATCGGTCTTCCGGTTGCAGAAGATGATCGCATTGGTCAGGTTGTCGCCTTCGGCGTCGATCAGGTCGCGCAGAATCCGGCGTTTTTCAGAAGCTTCGCGATCCTTGCGCGACGCTTTGAACATCACGACGCCCTGTTCGATATTGGCCCCTGTGGTGGCCTGACGGGCGACCTCGATCCGTTCGGGCGCGGAGAGGAAGGTATTGGTGATCCGCTCGATCTCGGGCGCCATGGTGGCCGAGAAGAACAGCGTCTGCCGGGTAAATGGCGTCAGGCTGAAGATACGTTCGATGTCCGGAATGAAGCCCATGTCGAGCATCCGGTCGGCTTCGTCCACGACCATGATCTGCACGCCGGTCAGCAGCAGCTTGCCACGTTCGAAATGGTCCAGAAGGCGGCCGGGGGTGGCGATCAGCACATCGACGCCACGGTCGATCAGCTGGTCCTGTTCCTTGAAGGAAACGCCACCGATCAGCAGCGCCTTGGTCAGCTTGAGGTGCTTGGTATAGGTGTCGAAATTCTCGGCAACCTGCGCGGCAAGCTCGCGCGTCGGGCAGAGCACCAGGCTGCGCGGCATACGGGCCCGCGCACGGCCCTTGGCCAGGCGGGTGATCATCGGCAGCACGAAGCTGGCGGTCTTGCCGGTGCCGGTCTGGGCGATCCCCAGAACGTCCTTGCCCTCGAGAGCCGGGGGAATCGCGCCCGCCTGGATAGGCGTCGGCGACTCGTAACCGGCTTCTTCAATGGCTTTAAGGACCTTCGGGTCCAGGTTGAGATCAGAAAACTTGGTCATGTGTATCCGTCGTTTACGGACACATTCGGGCCCGTAGCGTGTGAAAGTCCGAACCCCCTTGGTCCGGCGTGAATCGGGCAGCAGTCGGACCGCGTCCCGACAAGTGTCAGCCACTTACATCAGATGGGTCGGAAGGTCAATCTCGGCAGGGGTTTCCCCTTGTTTTTCGATATTTTGCAGGCCGTTCCGGTTGTGATTTCGATGGCGGGCGCGTGCTTTTGGCCTCAAGCGCGGCAAAGCAGCGGGGTGGGGCATTCATGTCAGTGTTTCCGGCAAGGTGTGGGCCGGGAAATACCGGTCGCGCAGAGCGGCGAAATCCATCCGCGCTTCGGCCAGCAGGCCTTCGGTGTCAAGTCGGCCCCGCAGGGCCGGTGTGTCGCGGCAAGTCGCCTCGAAGAAGTCGATGAGCCCGGCATCGCCGCGGGTCTGGCTGATCCGTGTCAGCAGCCCGTGCAGGGTTTCCTGACCGGCCTTCGCCGGTTTCAGTTCGGTTCGGTAGGCCCCCTGTGACAGACGGAAATGGAAATGGGCCAGCCAGGCATCGCGGTCGCTGGCGTGGAAATGGCCAAGGGCGATCCTGTCCAGCTCTCGCTGGCCCGGGTTTTGTCCCTGTTCGGTCAGAAGGTTGTGGATGCGGAATTCGGCCCCCGGAATGCCGGGGCGCACAAAGAGCTTGCCTGCCACATGGCTGAGGAACCCGCCGTTCAGCCAGGGACCGTACTCGGGGTAGATCCGCGCGGTCTGGGCTTGGCGCAGCTTGGGCGCGTGGCTGAAGCGCTTGAACCGTTGCGGGGCAGCGGGGTCGGAGGGGGCCAGTGCCTCCATCGGCCGAATGCGGGCAGATTGGCAATCGGGCGGAAGCGTGGAAAGGATCGCGCCCAAGTCGCCTTGCGGCATCAGGAATTCATCGACGTCTATATGGGCCAGCCAATCGAGTGGCGCCTCGCGCTGGTAGGCCTGCGTCGCATTGGCTGTCTGCCGCGGTTGATGGCGCCGTGGGCGACGTCCGATTTCGCCCCAATGGGCATCGTCGCACAGGATTGCACTTACCTTAGGAATGGCCTGCAAGATACTGTAAACCGGATCTTTTGGATCATCGATATACAGGTACAGATGGGCCGCACCCAGCTCCAGGTGCCAGGCGACAAAGTCCAGGACTGCCTCGGGGGCGGCCTTCAGTGTGGCGACGAGTCCCCAGCTTTGGCTCATGCGGGCAAGTCCTTTGGGTGGCAGCCAAAGACCCTTTCGCAGCAGGCGTCCAAGGCAAGGTCTCGGGTCAACAGCATGCCATGGTTTTGCAGGGCGGCGCGAAGCCTCGGTGTGTCGGCGCAGACCTCGTCAAAGAAGGCGCGCAGGGCCGGTTCGCCGCCGTCCTCCTGCAGGAAGCCAAGCAACTCCCCCAGTCCGAAACGCGGGCGTTGATTGCGGTAGGAGCCTTTTTCGAGCCGAAACGCCAGTTTGTCGCGAAAGCTGGCCCAATCCGTGACATGGGCGTGACCCAGCCAGGTGCCGTGAAGCACCGCGACATTGGTAATGGGCGCCTTGTTTCGGCGCAGCGTATGCAGGCCAAGGCGACAACCCGGCAGGCCGGTGCGCACGATTGCCTTGCCCTCCAGGTGGCTGACATAGCCGCCGCGCAGATAGGCACCATAGGTCGGATAGATCTCGTGCAGCACCGATGGATCCTGTCCGGCAAACCGGGCGGTCAGCTTGAAATGGCTTTGAGAACCGGCAAGGCGCTCGGCGGGGAGGATCTGGATTTGGGCGATATCTTCAGGTGCCTGCGCGAGGATCCCCATCAAATCATCCGGCGGCATCAGGAATTCATCGACGTCGACATGCGCCAGCCAGTCGAGCCCGCTATTGCGATAGCACAGCGATGCATTGCGAAATTGCCGACGTTGATGGCTCGCGGGGCGGTCCTTTTGGACCCGCTGCCAATAGGCGTCATCGCAGGCGGTCACCTCGATCCGGGGATCACCCTGCAGAAAGGCTTCGGTGGCTGGATCGGGCACGTCGAGGAACAGGTGCACCTGGCTGGCGCCAAGCGTCAGGTGCCAGGCGGCAAAGCGGGCGATATCGGCCAGCGGGGCCTTCACCGTGCTGACGATGCCCCAGGTCGGCTGCGCGGACAGCGGCCCGGGCAGCACCACATTCGGCGTGACCTCCGTGCGGATCGCCTCGAAGTGCGGGGCGCGCGTAGGGGCTTGATCTGGGGGCGTGCCTCTGTCCATTCCGGAAAGATGCCCGGCGCGCGCCGGGCAGGCAAGCCGTTGATGTCAGGCCATCATCTCTTTCGTCGCGGTCAGCGTCACATCCGGATAATCGCGCACGATCCGGTCGATGTCCCATTGCAGACGGGTCAGGAAAACAATGTCGCCGTCGTGGTCGTACCCGATATGCTGGCGGTTGGAATCCACAAGCTTGTCAACGGCTTGCTTGGCGCCGTTCACCCAGCGAGCCGAAGTGAACTGCGACCCTTCAAAGCGCACCGGGATGCCGTATTCCAGCTCGATCCGCGATGCGAGGACCTCGAATTGCAGGGCGCCGACGACGCCGACGATGAAACCCGATCCGATGGCTGGCTTGAAGACCTTGGCCGCGCCTTCCTCGGCAAATTGCATCAGCGCCTTTTCAAGGTGCTTGGCCTTCATCGGGTCCGTGGCGCGCACCGATTGCAGAAGCTCGGGCGCGAAGGAGGGAATGCCCGAAACCCGCAGCGCTTCGCCTTCGGTGAGCGTGTCACCGATGCGCAACTGGCCATGGTTGGGAATGCCGATGATATCGCCGGCCCAGGCCTCTTCGGCCAACTCGCGGTCCGAGGCGAGGAACAGCACCGGGTTAGAGATCGCCATGGGCTTCTTGGTGCGCACATGGGTCAGCTTCATCCCGCGCAGGAAATGCCCGGAAGCGAGGCGGACGAAGGCGACGCGATCCCGGTGCTTGGGGTCCATGTTCGCCTGCACCTTGAAGACAAAGCCGGCGACCTTGGTTTCCTCGGGCGCGATCTTGCGCGGTTCCGCAGACTGGATCTGCGGCTCGGGGCCGAAGCTGCCGATGCCATCCATCAGTTCCTTCACGCCGAAGGAATTGATCGCGGAGCCGAACCAGATCGGGGTCAGCGTGCCTTCGAGCAGCGCCTGGCGGTCAAAGGCGGGCAACAGTTCGCGCGCCATCTCGACCTCTTCGCGCAGCTTGGCAAGCTGGTCGGCTGGGATGTGTTGGTCGAGAAGTTCGTCGTCCAGACCCTTGATTTCAATGGATTCCGCGACCTTGTTCCGGTCGGCGCGATCCATCAGTTCAAGCCGGTCGTTCAGCATGTCGTAACAGCCAAGGAAATCCCGGCCCATGCCGATCGGCCAGGAGGCCGGGGTCACATCGATGGCCAGGTTTTCCTGAATCTCGTCGATAATGTCGAAGGTGTCGCGGCTTTCGCGGTCCATCTTGTTGCAGAAGGTCAGGATCGGCAGATCGCGCAGGCGGCAGACCTCGAACAGCTTCTGGGTCTGGCTTTCCACACCCTTGGCGCCGTCAATCACCATCACGGCGGCATCGACCGCCGTGAGCGTGCGATAAGTGTCCTCGGAAAAATCCGAGTGGCCGGGCGTGTCGACCAGATTGAAGCGGAAGGTCTTGAAATCGAAGGACATTGCGGATGCGGACACCGAGATTCCGCGATCCTTTTCCATCTGCATGAAATCGGACCGGGTGCGACGTGCCTCGCCCTTTGCGCGGACCTGGCCGGCCATCTGGATGGCGCCCCCGTAAAGCAGGAACTTTTCGGTCAGGGTCGTCTTGCCGGCATCGGGATGCGAGATGATCGCAAACGTCCGGCGGCGGGCGATTTCGGCAGGCAGTTCAGGGCGGTTCGTGGCGTTGTCCAGCATGTCGCGGCATATATCAGCCAGCGCGGAAAGGGCAAGCGCGGGCTGACGCGCACCGGCCCGCAAGGACCGGCACGACCCCCAGACCTTGCGTCAGGCACCGGAGACAGGTTTGCGCCCGGTGGTGGCATGGCGCAGCAGTTGCAGCGCCTCGGGGCGGCGCAGCTCCGCTTTCGTCAGTTCCAGGTCATGGTGATCGGGCATTGTATGCCCCGGCAGAAGCCCCGAGTACCCGTTCTCCAGATCCGGCAAAAGCGCAGTCTGTGCAGAGGCGTCAAGCAACAGGGTCTCGGCGGCGATGCCTTCGGCATAGATGATCTGGTGATTGTCGAAGAGCAGCTGGAAATAATCCACGAAACCGCCGCCCTGCTGGGTGATCGTGTCGCCGTTGATCAGGTGGCGCGCGCGCACCAGTACCTCCTTGCGGCCAATGCCGAGGCGGTCTTCGCGCTGGTACAGGAAAAGCCGGTGGTCGGGGCTGACGACCAGATCATGGGTATTGGACAATTCGCCCGCCCGGATGACGATAGGGGCAAAGGCACCGGTGGCGCGGATGGTGGAATGACCGATCCAGCGGATCTCTTGCGGGCCCTGGTCCCGGGTCAATACCCGGTCGCCTACCTGAAGATCCTCGATTGCGCGCTGCAGGCCGCTGGCCATGGTGATCTGGGTGCCGCGCGTGAAGGAAACGCAGGTAACCTCGGCCAGCTTGTGGCGGGCACTTTTGCGGTCGATACCGACAAGTTGATAATCGACGCGCGGGCGCAGCGGGGCAAGGGGCAGGGCGTAGACTTCGTTCACGGCGCCGTCGCGCCCGACCTCGACCAGAACAAGTATCTCGGTCGTGGCACCATCAGGCGACATGAAGGTCAGACAGCAATCCAGGTGCACCCGCGCACCGGGTTCCCCGGCGTCGGCTTCGGCCGCGACAAGCGTCCTGCCGTCGGGTTTCTGCACGGTGGCAAGGCGGACCTGGCGGGCACGGTCTGCGAACCAGTAGATATCATCCGGCACAAGTTCGTCGGCGAAGGAAAGCGGGTCGCCTTCATTCACGCCATGGACGACCTGCAAGGCTGCGGATAGATAGACCGGTATGACGGTAACGGGCTGGGCTATGGCACTTTTCATGACATCGGCTAGGCTACCTCTGAACGGACGGACCGCAAGGCCTTTTGTTGAAAACGCACGCAACTTGTCCTCATGATATGGACGATTTCGTGAAGAAGACATGCGCAGAAAGAAGATTTTTGCGCGCAATGGCGCTGGATGTGCCGAATGGAAGAGGAGAACGGGATGGATCTGGGGATCAGCGGAAAGCGCGCCTTGGTAACGGCGTCGTCGAAAGGTCTGGGGCGTGGGTCGGCCATGGCGCTGGCGGAAGCGGGCGTCGACCTGATTCTGAATGCGCGCGGCGCAGAGGCGCTTGAAGCCACGGCCGAGGAAATTCGTTCGCGTTTCAATGTCTCGGTCATCGCGATTGCGGCCGATATCGTCGATCCCGACGGTCGTGCAAAGGTGCTGGAGGCCGCGGGCCAGGTGGATATCCTTGTGACCAATGCCGGCGGTCCGCCCCCGGGCAAATGGCAGGATTGGGACCGCGAAGATTTCATCGCAGCGCTCGATGCCAACATGCTGACGCCGATCGCCCTGATGAAAGCCCAACTGCCCGGCATGATGACCGCAGGCTGGGGCAGGGTGGTCAACATCACTTCGCAATCGGTGAAGGCCCCCATCGGCGCGCTTGGCCTGTCGAATTCGGCCCGCACCGGTCTGACCGGCTACGTCGCCGGGACCTCGCGTCAGGTCGCGCCACATGGTGTCTGCATCAACAACCTGTTGCCGGGCATCCATGACACGGACCGCGCTGCCAGCCTGGATACGGGCGTATCGACCCAGAAGGGGATCTCCTTCGACGAGGCGCGTGCCGCGCGCAAGCAGTCGATTCCGACCGGCACTTACGGCACCGCCGAAGCCTTTGGTCAGGCTTGCGCTTTCCTGTGCTCGCAACATGCGGCCTTCATGGTCGGTCAGAACGTGATGCTGGACGGTGGGCTGAACGCCCAGACGATCTGAGCCATCCGCGAACGCCACACCATGCCATGTCGAAGGCCGCGGTTCTGCGGCCTTCGTGCAAGAGGAGGTCCCGTGACCCAATCCGTCCCCCGCCTGGAAATCCGCAACCTGACCCATAGCTACGGCGGGCAGGTGGTCGTGCAGGATGTGTCTCTCTCGGTCAATCCGGGCGAAGTCTGCTGCCTGCTGGGGCCATCGGGTTGCGGCAAATCGACCACGCTGCGGATGATCGCCGGGGTCGAGGATCCGGATGCGGGCGAGATTCGCGTCGATGGTGCGCTGATCTGCGGTCAAGGACGCTCTGTCCCGCCCGAGGCCCGGCGCATCGGGTTGATGTTTCAGGACTTCGCGCTGTTCCCGCATCTGACTGTGGCCGAGAACATTGCCTTCGGCCTGACGGGTCCGAAAGCCGCGCAACGCGACAGGGTCCGAGAGCTTTTGGCCAGGGTCAGTCTGCTACCCCATATCGACGTCTACCCCCACCGCCTGTCAGGGGGCGAACAGCAGCGTGTCGCCCTCGCGCGTGCGCTCGCGCCGCGCCCGGCGATCATGCTGCTGGACGAACCCTTCTCGGGTCTCGACAACCGGCTGCGCGACGGGATCCGGGATGAAACCCTGGCGATCCTGCAACAGGAAGGCACGGCCGTCCTGCTGGTCACCCATGAGCCGGAAGAAGCCATGCGCATGGCTGACGAAATCGCCCTGATGCGGGCGGGCCGCATCATTCAGCAAGGCGCCCCCTACAATATCTACAATGCGCCAAAGGACCGGGCGGCCGTCTCCTTCTTCAGCGATATCAACGTTATACGTGGACGTGTCCGGGGCGCGCTCTGCGATACGCCCTTCGGCCAGTTCCTCGCGCCCGGCCAGCCAGATGGCGCGCTGGTCGAAATCGTGATCCGACCGCAACACCTGCGCATCGACTTCGACCGCAGCGGCACGGGCCCGCTTGCAACGCCGGAACACGGCACCCCGGCCCGCGGCGTTGTAGAGCGCGCGCGGTTCATGGGGAATGAAAGCCTCGTGGAATTTCGCATGGATCACGATGGTTCTATTCTGAAGGCAACGGTCCCGAATGTCTTCCTTCCGCGCCCAGGAAAGCCGCTCTGGCTGACGATCCGCCGCGACCGCTGTTTCGTCTTCCCGGCCAGTTGAGCCTGCAGAACCCCTTATGTTTCCCTGTAGACAAATATCCCCCGCGGAGCGTTGAGCCGCTTCAGCGGCTCAAATCTGCCCCGTTCAACGCCGTTTAAAGCGCCGCTGACGCGACGCTGCCTCCGGCGGGGATATTTGGAACAGGGAAACCGAGGCGCCGCGCCTGAGAGGGCGGCGGTGGGGCGCAAATATACATCCTCCGGCGCATTGGTCCTTTCATCCCCTGTTGGAAGCCATTAGATACCCTTGGACAGAACCGGGCCAACCGCAGGCCTGGCAAGGGGAGACCTGAAATGCTGAACAATATTGGCCTGCCGGGCCTTCTTTTGATCGCCGTCGTCGTGCTGGTCCTGTTTGGACGGGGCAAGATCTCGTCGCTGATGGGCGAAGTGGGCAAGGGGATCACCGCCTTCAAGAAGGGCGTGAGCGACAGCACTGAAGAACTCGAAGAAGAAAAGGCCGCTACCGCGCGTGATGTGACGCCGGAAGAGACCAAAGACAAGGTCTGATCCCCCATGTTCGGAATGGGTTGGACGGAGATCCTGGTGATCGGTGTGGTGGCCCTGGTGGTCGTCGGGCCGAAGGAACTGCCGGGATTGTTCCGAAATGTCGGCCAGTTCGTCGGTCGCGCACGCGGCATGGCCAAGGAATTTACCCGGGCCATGGAAGAGGCGGCCGATCAATCTGGCATGCGTGAGGCCAGCAATACGCTGAAGGGGCTTTCCAACCCCAAGGCCTTCGGTCTCGACAAGGTGCGGGAAGCGACGGATCTGACCAAATGGAAGCCCGAGAGCAGTACCGGCAAGCTGGCCGCTGAGCGCGCTGAAGCCTCGAAAAAGATCCAGGCCGCCGCCGCCAAGGCCGCGACCAACCGGATCGAAGGTGAAAAAGCCGCCGCCAGTGCCGCGACGACCGAATTGCACACACCCAAGATTTCCGGCCCCGCGCCTGCGGTCGCGCCTCAGGTTCAGCCGACCCCGCGCAGCGTCAACCGCCCGACGAAGAAACGCGAGATCCAGAAGGGGGCTGCCCCGCGCAGCGCCCGGACCCGCAACGCGCCGATCAGGAAAGACTGAGCATGAGCAGCGAGACGGATGAGCTGGAAGACAGCTCCGCCCCCCTGATCGAACACCTTGCGGAATTGCGCACACGGCTTATCCACAGTGCCATTGCCTTCATCGTCGGCATGATCATCTGTTTCGCCGTATGGAACCCGATCTTCAACTTCCTGACCGAGCCGCTTTGCCGTGCACGTGGGGCGATGGGGGACGATTGCGGGTTGATCCTGATCAAGCTGCAAGAAGGTTTCTTCGTCGCGATTTCGATTTCGTTGCTGGGTGGGTTGTTCCTCAGTTTTCCATATATCTCTTACCAGATGTGGCGTTTCGTGGCGCCGGGGCTCTACAAGAACGAAAAGGGCGCCTTCCTGCCCTTTATGATCGCCTCGCCGTTCATGTTCATTCTCGGCGCGGCCTTTGCCTTTTACATTGTCACGCCGATGGCCTTCGACTTCTTCCTGGGGTTCCAGCAAGCAGGGTCCCTCACGGGCGAGGCCGGTGTCGATGAAAGGGTCGCCTCGATTGCCTTCCAGGGCTCGGCGCAGGAATACCTGAACCTGACGATCAAGTTCATCGTGGCCTTCGGGCTATGCTTCCAGCTTCCGGTGCTGCTGACCCTCATGGGCAAGGCTGGCCTGGTCAGCGCCGAGGGCCTCGGCCAGATGCGCAAATACGCCGTGGTGGCCATCCTGATCCTCGCCGCCGTGGTCACGCCGCCGGATGTGATCACCCAGATCATCCTCTTCGTGGTGGTATATGGCCTCTACGAGATTTCCATCTGGCTGGTGCGCCGCGTCGAACGTAAACGCGAAGCCGAATTGCGCGCCGAAGGCTATTACGACGACGACGAAGAGGCCGAGGAAACCGCCGTCGCTACTGCGGCCGAACCGACGGTGAAGCCCAGGGATGACTGATCCCTCGGATCTTGATCTGGCGCGTATTGCCGGGGCCCTCGAACGCATGGCCCCGGCACCGCTGGACGCGCCGGATTTCGAAACTTCTGATGCCTTCGTCTGGCAGACCGGCCCTGAACGTCTGACCCCTGTCGCCCGCGTCTCGCGCGTCGATCTGGGGTTGTTGCTTGGCGTAGACCGGGCGCGGGACATCCTGCTGGCCAATACCCTGCAATTCGCCCAAGGGCACGGCGCCAACAACGCGCTGCTCTGGGGCGCGCGCGGCATGGGGAAATCATCTCTGGTCAAGGCAATCCACGCGGGTATCCTGGCTGAGGGCCATCCGCTCAAGATCGTCGAACTGCAACGCGAGGACCTGCCGACGGTCTCCCGGTTGATGCAGCTTCTGGCCGCCTCATCCCATCGCTTCCTGTTGTTCTGCGACGACCTCAGCTTTTCCAGCGACGATCAGCACTACAAATCCCTGAAGGCAGTGCTGGACGGTGGCATTTCCGGCCGCCCGGACAACGTGCTGTTCTACGCCACCTCCAACCGCCGTCACCTGATGCCCCGCGACATGATCGAAAACGAACGCGGATCGGCCATCAACCCCTCCGAAGCGGTCGAGGAAAAGGTATCGCTCTCGGATCGTTTCGGCCTCTGGCTCGGTTTCCATCCCTGCACCCAGGACGATTACCTGGCGATGATCGATGGCTATTGTGCGCATTATGGCCTCAGCATCCCATCGGATGTCCTGCGGGCCGAGGCTATTGAATGGCAAGCCACCCGTGGCGCGCGTTCGGGCCGCGTCGCCTGGCAGTTCTTCACCGACCTCGCCGGCCGTCACGGCCTTCCAGTCAGCTGAAAACCGGACCGGCCGCCCGAAAGCGCCGCCCCGACCCCGTTTCCCTGTTCGAAATATCCCGGGTGAATTGAGGCCACAGGCCTCAAGAGGGCAGCGCCCTCCTGCTCCCTCCCGGGACCTCAGTTCAGATAGCTCTCTGGATCCACCGAATCGAGGCCTTGGCGAACTTCGAAGTGTACGAAGTTCTCGCCATCACCGGGGATCTTCGCCAGCGCCTGCCCACGGCTGACGCTGTCGCCCTTCTTCACGGTGATCTCGGTCACGTTGGAATAAAGCGTCAGCAGGTTGGCCGAATGCTTCACCACCACGACGCTCTGATTGTCGCTGTCCTGGATGATTGCCGCCACGGTCCCGGAATCTGCGGCCTTGACCGTGGTGCCGGGGGCCGCCGAGATGTCGATGCCGTCGTTGCGCCCCTTGGCATAGGTGCGGATGATGCTGCCCTGCACGGGATAGGCCAGTGCCCCGCCGGCGCTTTGCTGCTGCCCGGCGCCCAGATCCGGCGCGGTGGACGGGACGGCAGCGGCGTCGGCCAGGGGCGGCGGCGAATCTGCGGGCAGGGGAGCCGACGCGGAGGGCGGCAGCGGAGTCGGGCTGCCCGATCCCGGCGCGGTGGTCACGGCAGCCGCCTCCACAGTCGAGCCGTCCGAGGCGACCAGCGGGATGATCAGGAACTGACCTTCGCGAATGGTGAAATTGCTGTCGAGCCCGTTCCATTCCGCAAGCGAGCGGACCGATACCCCGTAAAGCCGCGCGATGGTATAGACGGTTTCGCCGCGCAGGACCTGATGCCGGATCGGCTCGGCGCCGACCTGGCGGGCGGGCTGTCCGGTGCTGGTAGCGGGCAGGGTGGCCACGGCGATTTCCCGGTCCGCCGCACGTTCGATGGCGGTCCCGGCCATGGTGGTCAGATCGACATCCTCGGGCGACAGGATCGGGCCGGTGCCGGCCGCACCTGTGGCGGGCGATGGTTCGGCGACCCGCACCGGCAGGGCCAGTACAGCGCCGGCGCTCAGCGGGTCGGTGGGGCTGAGGCCGTTGTAGCGGGCCAGTTCACCGGCGCTCAGGCCAAGGCGGCTGGCGACATCGGCGACCGTGTCGCCCTGTCGCGCCACGGCGATCTGGTAATTCGGATAGGAAATCACACCGCGATTGTCAGGTTGTGGCCGGGTCGCGCTGACACCGCGCGCCGCTTCGGCGGTGGAAAATCCGCCAAGCCCGCCGCGCAGATCGCTGTCGACCGGGCCGCAGGCCGTCACCAGCCCCAGCATCCCGAGGGCCAGCCCCGTCGTGACGTATCTGCCCAGGTGCAGCGGCCTGTCGGCCGGGAACAGGGCAACTGCTTTGCGCCCTGCGCTCAGGGGGCGCGGGCCAGGGCCTGTCATCATCACAGGCAGGGGCTTGGGGCGGAAATTTCCGGTCATCTGTTCGGTCCTCGTCCCGGCCACCGCGATCCGCGACGGCATCTGGACCCGGTCTTGGCTGCCGGGTCTTGGTCTGGTTGGGCCTCAGCTATCCTTGCCCATGCCTTCCAGCAAGGGCACGAAACGCACGGGGCGCAATTCTTCGTATTCCAGCCGACTATCCGCATGCTTCAGCACGCGGATCAGGCTTTGCACCGTATCGGACTGGCCGACCGGCAGAACCATGATACCGCCGGGCTTCAGTTGCGCCAAGAGCGGGCCGGGCGGGTCTTCGGCCGCCGCGGTCACGAGAATGCGATCGAAGGGGGCCTGGTCGGGCAGCCCGAGGGTGCCATCGGCGGCAAAGGTGGTCACATTCACCAACCCCAGCCCGTCGAGCACCGTCTTGGCCTCGCGCGCAAGGCGGGTATGGCGGTCCACGGTATAGACCCGCCGGGCGAGGTGGCTCAGCACCGCCGCCTGGTAGCCCGATCCCGTACCGATCTCCATCACCTTGTCCCGCGGCTGGACCTCCAGCGCCTGGGTCATCAGGCCGACCACGGAGGGCTGCGAAATCGTCTGTCCACAGGCGATTGGCAGGGGCATGTCCTCATAGGCGCGCTCGGCGAAGATGCCGCGCACGAAATGGCCGCGATCGACCTTTTCCATTGCCTCCAGCACGCGCTTTTCCGTCACCCCGCGCGACCGCAGGGCGAAGAGGAACTGCATCTTGCGTTCCGCGATGGTTGGGGCCTCTTCGGTCATGGGCTGGGGGTCATGCCTTGTTGTTGCTGTCGCCGGATCGTCCGGCAGTCCTGCCCGGATCGCCGGACGGCTGGACCGGATCATCGCCCGGCACCTGCATCAAGGATGGGCGAATCCGCGCCTATGGAAAAGGACGGATTGCACCCTTGGGTCATTCAATCGCCCGTAGTGGCTCAAGTAGGTCACTTGCGGTCAGATCTGCCCGCATCGGGGTGATCGAGACATAGCCCTCGAGGTTGACCGCCACGTCGGTGCCCGGTGCCGTGGCCGCGCGTTGGTCGCCGCCCTTGGCCCATAGGAACCGCCGCCCCGAGGGGCTTTCCTGCGGCAGCACCGAAAAACTGGTGCCCTGGCGAAAGCCCTGGGGCACGACGCGGCGGCCCTTGACCCCGGACAGGGGGCAGGGCGGGAAGTTGATGTTGTAGAAGGTCGCATAGGGGTGGCTTTGATCCAGCTCGGTGGCCAGGATCGCGCGGATCACCTCGGCGCCATGGGCGGCAGCGGTTTCGAAAGGATCGTCAAGCCCGGCATTGCCGGGGCCCCAGAACTGCGACAGGGCCATGGCCTTCAGCCCCTGCAGCGCGCCTTCCATGGCGCCGCCGAGGGTGCCGGAATAGACCGCGTTTTCACCCGAATTGTTGCCCCTGTTGACGCCGGACAGCACCAGGTCGACCTGCTTGCCCTTCAGCACGTCATGGATGCCTGCAAGAACGCAATCGGCGGGCGACCCTTCGGCGGCAAAGCGGCGGGGCGCCATTTCCGAGATCATCGTGGGATGGGTGTAGGAGATGCAATGCGCGACGCCGGATTGTTCGAAGGCGGGGGCGACGACCCAGACTTCTCCGTCCGGTCCCGCAATCTCGGCTGCAATCTTTTCCAGGGTCTTCAGACCCGGTGCGTTGATGCCGTCGTCATTGGTGATGAGAATGCGCATGAAGGCTCCTTTTTCCGGCGTGTGCCCTGCATAGGTGAAGGGGGTTTGAGGGTCCAGACCCGGACCGGGCTTGCCCGGCAAAAGGTCCGGTGGACCTTTTGGGGTCTGGACGGGCGGAGCCCCGGGAGGTGTGGTCGGGCGGGAAAGGAAATGCTTGCCCGGCAAAAGGTCCGGTGGACCTTTTGGGGTCTGGACGGGCGGAGCCCCGGAAGGTTTGGTCGGGACTAGCTGGCGAAACCGGCCAGCAGGGCGAGCAGGGTCATCACCAGTGGCAGTGCGATCAGGGCCAGGACGGTCTGGGCCGCGGTCAGACCTGCCATCAGCGGGGCGTCGCCACCCAATTGCCGGGCGAGGATATAGGCGGACGAAGCGGTCGGCAGAGCCTGGAACAGCAGCGCCGTGGTCAGGGCCAGCCCTTCGAGGCCAATGAGCCGGGCCACGATCAAAGTGATCAGCGGCAGAGCCAGGAACTTGATTGCCGAGGAGGCGGCAACGGGGCCGATCCATTGCCGTGCCTTGTCGAAATCAAGTGCGGCCCCGACGCAGAGCAGGCCAAGAGGCAGCGAGGCCGCGCCAAGTGTATGCAGGGCGGGTTCGATCCCGGCCGGAACGGAAAGCCCGAACAGTTGAAAGCAGATCCCGGCCAGCGACGCCATGAGCAAGGGGTTGCGCAGGAGTTGCAGGAGCACACTGCGCAGGGTGAGGCGGGCGGTGGCGAAGCGGGCAAAGACCAGCACGCTGAGGATATTGACCGTTGGTACCAGCGCCGCATTGCAGAGCGCGGCAAGGGCGAGGCCGATGGGGCCGAACAACCCGGTGGCAAGTGTGACGCCGACGTAGTTGTTGAAACGGATGCTGGCCTGGAAGACCGAGGTGAAGGCCGGGCCGTCGACGCGGAAGGCGGGCCTGAGCATGACCACCGCGAGGGCCGTGAGGCTGGTCGAGATCACCAGCGTTGCCGCCAGACGGGCGACGGGAATAGCACCGAGGTCCGCCGTGGCGAGCCCGTTGAAGAACAGGCAGGGCAGCAGGATGTAATAGCCGAGGCGTTCGGCCTGGGGCCAGAAGGCTTCGGCCAGAAAGCGGCGGCGGCGCAGGACCTGACCCAGCCCGATGATGAGCACGATAGGAAGCAGCGCAAGCAGGATGGCGGCTGTCATGGGCGGTCACCGGGCTGTGGTTGGCGGTCCCGACGGGCGGGGCGTCTGGCCGGGCAGGGAGTGAGGTCTTCGGCCTTGATAACAGGCCTGCCAGCGGGAGGAAGGGCTGGTCGCGGAGGCTTTGGTGGTCAGGGGCGCGGGGGCTCTGCCCCGTCTCCGTACCGGAGACTCCCCGGGATATTTGGAACAGGGAAACGGACGGGGTCGAGGACTCAGGCGATTTCGGCGAGAAGGCGGCGGGCTTCTTCGGCGCAGGGCGTGAGGGTGGCGCGGTTTTCGCCCGGGTAGAAGCGGGCGCGCAGGGCCGTGGGCATGGGGCGCGGCGCAAGAAGATGAACGCGCGGGCCGGTGTTGATCGTCTCGGCGGCCCAGGAGCGGGCCATGGCGATCTGGGCGGATTTGGTGGCGCCGTAGCTGGCGCAGAACTTGGCGCCCGGCGCGGTGGCGTCGTCGAAGAACAGTGCCTTGCCCTGGCGGCCGAGGAGCGGGGCGACGTAGGGTATGAGGTGGCCCATGGCGATGGTGTTGGTGGCCAGGGATTTCTGCCAATCCTTGGCGTCGACATGATCGGCCGGCGTCAGGGGGGCTGCATGGATCGCCGTATGCGCCCAGAGCGCGATGGTGCCCCAGCGGTCGAAGATCGAGCGGCAGAGCTGGGCCATCGCCTCTGGCGTGGTGATGTCCATGGGCGCGAGGGTGGCCTGGCCGCCGGCGCTTTTGATGCGGTCGTCCAGTTCTTCCAGCGCGCCGATGGTGCGGGCGACGGCGACGACATGATGGCTGGGGGCCAGTTCCAGCGCCAGGGCGGCGCCGAGGCCGCGCGAGGCACCGGTGATAAGGGCGACGGGTTTGTTCTGCTCGGTCATGGCGGCGTCTTGCGAGGTTTTTCGCAGCCGGTCAAGGGACCATCCGTCGCGGTTGCGGATGTTCGATCCGGGAAGGCCGGGGGGGGGCGGGCCTAGTGGCCGGGCATGACGAGGAATTCTTCCTTGCCGCCGCGTTGCAGTCGAACCTGGCCGTCGCCGACCGCCACCACCTGGGGCCCGCCAAGGCCGAGGCGGTCGCCGGTGCTTACCTTGCGGATGCGCCCGTTGGACATGCGCAGGAAAGCTTCGGGGCCGCGCGGGCTGGTCAGGGTCCCGACAAGGGTAATGCCGCCGCCGGGAAGTTGGCCACGCTCGGTTGCATTGTCTTCGGTGAAGGAAAGGTTGGTGCCCATGGGATTCGCTGTCTTGCTGCCTGTTGGGCGCAGGCTTGCCACGGGGACCGACCGGGCGAAAGGGATGTGGAAATCATCGCTGGGCAAGCAGCGGGGGATTGCCGGGAGGCCTAGCCCGCAGAAATATGGGGGCGGATGTCGTCGCCTGCCGCGGCGTAGAGGTCGAGCAGATCGTCGAAGGAGATCCCGTCGGTGATGGCCTCTGAGAGCGGTCCGGCGAGAGCAGTGGCGCGGGGGCGTTCGGCGCCCGCCGGCATAAGGCGCAGGGCGGTGCCTTCGTCCTCGGGGAAGCCGGGCAGGGCATTGGCGAGCAGGCCTTCGATGGCTTCCGGGCCCCTGTCATGGGGCGTTGCGCCGTCTTGCCCGGTGCTCTCGATCCAGGCGTAGAAATCCGCAGGCGCGACCTGCACCCAGGGCGCAAGATAGAGAATTTCGCCGGTGCCGCGCAGGGGCAGGGCAATGACCGCGCGCAGGTAACGTGCCTCGCCGATCCGGCAGAGCTCGGCGGAAAGACGGTCCGCGCCGGCCTCGAGCAGCGGCTGATCCGCCGGGCGGGGGCCATGCGGCCAGGCGTCGGGCGCGTCGAAGCCGAGGTCGTAGAGACCCGAAAAGGCGCGCCCGTCGATCGGGCTGCGGAAATCGGGATCGTTGAAGCGGCGCCAGCGGGCGTCGAGGGACAGAAGAGACATGCAGGGCCTTTGGGGGCTGGGGCGGTGAAGCGGAGCCTTATTCGGTGGCCTTCAGTTCGAAACCCTTTTCGATCATGTCGGAGGGTTCCACCGGATATTCCCCCGAGAAGCAGGCGTCGCAGTATTGCGGGCAGGCGTTGTCGCGCCCTTCCGCTTCGCCCGCAGCACGATAGAGGCCGTCGAGCGAGACGAATCGCAGGCTGTCAACCCTGAGGTGATCGCGCATCTCGTCTTCGGTCATGGTCGCGGCCAGCAGCTTTTCCCGCTGCGGCGTGTCGACACCGTAGAAGCACGGCCAGGCTGTGGGCGGAGAGGCAATGCGAAAGTGGACCTCGGCCGCACCGGCGTCGAGGATCATTTCCTTGATCTTGCGCGAGGTTGTGCCGCGGACCACAGAGTCGTCGACCAGCACCACGCGTTTGCCCTTGATGAGCGCCCGGTTGACGTTCAGCTTCAGGCGCACGCCCATGTTGCGGATCTGTTCGGTGGGCTCGATGAAGGTCCGGCCCATGTACTGGTTGCGGATGATCCCCATGGCGTAGGGGATGCCGCTTTCCTGGCTGAAGCCGATGGCCGCCGGGGTGCCGCTGTCGGGGACAGGGCAGACGAGGTCGGCCTCGACCGGGGCTTCGCGGGCCAGTTCCACGCCGATTCGGCGGCGGGTGTCATAGACCGACTTTCCACCGATGATAGAATCGGGGCGCGAGAAATAGACATGCTCGAAGATGCAGAATTTCGACGGCTGGCTGCGGAAGGGGCGGCGGCTGTCGACCTTGCCATCCGAGGTGATGACGACCATTTCGCCCGGCTCGATCTCGCGCACGAATTCGGCGCCGATGATGTCGAGGGCACAGGTTTCCGAGGACAGGCACCAGCCATCCGCGACCTTGCCCAGCACCAGGGGCCGCACGCCGAGTGGGTCGCGGACCCCGATCAGCTTGGTCCGGGTCATGGCGACGACGGAGAAGGCGCCTTCGACCCGGCGCAGGGCGTCTTCCATGCGTTCGGGGACGCTTTTCTGCAGGCTGCGGGCCATCAGGTGGATGATGCATTCGCTGTCCGAGGAGCTTTGAAAGATCGAGCCGCGCTCGATCAGCTCGCGCCGCAGGGCGATGGCATTGGTAATGTTGCCGTTATGCGCGATCGCCGCGCCGCCGCGGGAAAATTCGCCGAAGAAGGGCTGTACGTCGCGGATCGCGGCGGCCTTGGACCCGGCAGTGGAATAGCGCACATGGCCGATGGCCAGCGGGCCGGGCAGGGTTTCCATCACGTCCTGGGAAGTGAAGTTGTCCCGCACATAGCCGAAACGACGGGCAGAATTGAACCCGGCGTCGGGATGGTAGCAGACGATACCGCCGGCCTCCTGTCCGCGATGCTGCAACGCATGCAGGCCGAGGGCGACGAAATTCGAGGCATCGGTCACGCCGATGACGCCGAAGATCCCGCATTCTTCCTTGAGCTTGTCGTCATCGAAAGGATGTGCGTGGAACCGAGGAGCTTGGTCCAGGGAAAGCGAGGGCGCAAGGCGTGGTTTCACGGCTGGCCGCTCCTGGCAGGGATGCGTTGGCTTGGGCAAGGAAATGCTCCGACTCCGGTCATGTCCGACGGGCCCCTCATACGCGCCTTGAGGGGGAGTGTCACGGGGCGATCATGACAGAATGGTGAACTATGGCGAATGACTATCGGGCGGGCAAAAGAATGGCTGCCGGGGGGGGGGGCTGTGGCCGAAGGCATGGGGCAGAACGCCTGCAAAAGCGGCAGGGTTGGCGGAGGGCGCTGCCCTCTTGGGGCCGGTGGCCCCAATTCACCCGGGATATTTTGAACAGGGAAACCCTGGCGTGGTGCGCGCGGGCAAGGCGCGCACCACGAGGGCCGGGTATCAGGTGCCGGAGTCAGGTGCCGGAGACCGGGGTGGTGGCGGTGCAGGTGCCGGTCAGGTCCTCGTATTTCGCGGTAATCCAGCCGAGGGCGCGTTCCGGGTCGTTGTCTTCGATCTGGCCGGTCATGCGGGCAAAGACCTGGGCGGACCGGGAATTGTCGACCATGGGGACGCTTTGGGCGCTGAGGACCGTGGAATAGACGAAGAAGGCAATGGCGACGAGCAGGATGCCGCGGGCGACGCCGAAGAGGAAGCCAGCCGCCTGGTCAATGCCGCCGAGGATCGAACGCTGCACGACCGAAGAGAAGAGCGGCGTGAAGAGCGAGGCGACGGCGAGAGCGATGGCGAAAAGCACGCCGAAGGAGGCGATGACCGAGAGTTCGCAGCTGTCCGACAGGAAGTCACCGACATAGGGGATTTCCTGCACCAGGGGCATGACCGAAGGGGCGAAGACGAAGGCCAGCACCGCTGCGACGACCCAGCCGGCGATGGCGAGCACCTCGCGCATGACGCCGCGCGAATAGGCCAGCAGCGCCGACAGGAGAATGACCGCGCCAACAATGGCGTCGATAAGTGTGAAACCGTCCATAGACCTGTCTTCTCCTTAGGCGCGCTTACCCGGCGCCGAAAATCTCGCCCACAAAGCTGGTCAGATCGCCCATTCGGGTGAGCTTCAGCCCCTTTGCCCCGCCCGGCTTGCCACCTTCTGGAGCGATTGCGGATGAAAAACCAAGTTTCTCCGCTTCTTTCAACCTGTTTTCCGTCTGGCCCACCGGTCGCAGGGCGCCGGAGAGGGAAATCTCGCCAAAGACGACCGTGTCGGCGGGCAATGCGCTGTCTTCGCGCGCCGAAAGCAGGGCGGCAGCGACGGCAAGGTCGGCGGCGGGTTCGGAAATCTTCATGCCGCCGGCCACGTTGAGGTAGACATCGAGCCCTGCGAAGGGAATTCCGCAGCGGCTTTCGAGGACTGCGAGGATCATCGCGAGCCGCCCGCCATCCCAGCCGACGGTGGACCGGCGCGGTTGGGAATGCGGTGAGGGGGCGACGAGGGCCTGGATTTCGACCAGCACGGGGCGGGTGCCTTCGATGCCGGCAAAGACCACCGATCCGGGGCTGGGCTTGCCGCGTTCCGACAGGAACAGGGCGGAGGGATTGGAGACCTGTGAGAGCCCGCTGCCGGTCATTTCGAAGACGCCGATTTCGTCGGCCGGGCCGAAGCGGTTCTTGACCGCGCGCAGGATGCGGAACTGGTGACCGCGTTCGCCTTCGAAATAGAGCACGGTGTCGACCATGTGTTCGACCACGCGGGGGCCGGCGATCTGGCCGTCCTTGGTGACATGGCCGACAAGGATGACGGCGGCACCCCGACGCTTGGCAAAGGTCGTCAGCTCGTGCGCGGCAGCGCGGACCTGGCTGACCGAGCCGGGTGCGCTGTCGACGGTGTCGCTCCACATGGTCTGGATCGAATCGATCACCACCAGGTCGGGGCGTTCCTCGTCCAGGGTGGTCAGGATATTGCGCAGGGCCGTGTCGGCGCCAAGGCGGACCGGCGATTGCGCCAGGCCAAGGCGATCGGCGCGCATGCGGATCTGGGCCGAGGCCTCTTCGCCGGAAATGTAGAAGGTCTTGAGCCCGCCGTTGGCAAAGGCCGCTGCCGCCTGCAGCAGCAGGGTGGATTTGCCGATGCCGGGATCGCCGCCCACCAGCACGGCCGAAGCCGGGACCAGTCCGCCGCCCAGAACGCGGTCGAGCTCCGGCATGCCGGATGCGGTGCGGGGCGGTGGGGCCTCTTTCGAGGACAGATCCGTCAGGGCAATCCGCGATCCGCGCGCCGCGCCGAGGGTCTTGCCCGAGGGGCCCGTGGAGAGCGGCACATCTTCCGAGACGGTGTTCCAGGCCCCGCAGGCATCGCAGCGCCCCGACCACTTGGTCGAAGTGGCCCCGCAGGCTGAACAGGAAAAGGTGGTTACGGGTTTTGCCATGGGCCGCTTTTGCCTGCGCGGGCCGATGCGGTCAATCGGGGATCGGTGCTGCCGGGGCGGCAGGACAGGGCGAAGGCGGGCGGGAGTGTCGGTCCCTTTGCAAATCAAGGCACAGTTGTTTGCAAATCCCTGTCGACCTCGGCGAATCTATTCTGCTGGCAAGCGATTGGCGGCAAAACCGTTGAGACGGGGATCGATGCCGGGCTCTTCGTCCAGTTCGGGCAGCAGGTCGGACAGCTCGTCCCGCAGGCGATTCAACTGCGCCTGGGCGATGCTTTCGTCCATTTCAACCGCCGACACCCATTGGCGCAGCTCGATCGATTTGCGGTTTGCCTCGGCGATGCGGGCCTCCAGCGCGTCGCATTCAGTTTGCCGCTGTTCCAGAAAGCCACGTGCGCGGGCCATGTTGTCGTCCGAATAGATCTCAGCCAGCTCATGGGAGGCGGTCGACATCTGCGCGGCGGTTTCCAGGATGTCGGTCTCAAGCTGGGCCAGATCGGGATGATCGCGCATGTAGAGAATGCGTTCGCGCACCGCGTCGTATTGTTCGGACATCGTAAAGGCGCCAGAGCGATCTGCGGCATGGGCGGCATGATAGGCGCGGATCACATCCTGCATCGAGATCCGGAATCGGCGGTGCGACGTCTCAAGTGCCATGATCCGGGCGTTTGCGGGCAGGTAGGCGCAGAAGCCCAGGGCGAGGACCGTCAGGCCGATCTGCAACGCCGGGCCGACCTGATAGCTGGTTTCGCCGTATTGCAGCATCAGATCGGGCCAGGGAAGGATGCCAAAGGCGGCAAGGAGGCTGGCTGTCAACAGGGCGAGGGCGAGGCCGAGGATAAGTGCGAAGCTGATCACCTGCGTCAGGCGCTGCGCCAGATCGCGCAAGACCGTAAAGCTGTTTGCAGACGGGGACATTGGCAGTCCTTTCGGGCAAAGGGGCTGGCCGGCGGAATTATGCCGGTCCCCAGAAAAACCTTAACCCGCCCCTAACGGTTCCCAAAATTTAACTCGAATCCCGGGGCATTGCGCCGAGTGTTGCCCCAAAGCTTCGCTTGGTCAGCGCCGACAGGGCAAGAGAGGCCAACGTGCATCCGGTAAACAGCCAAAGGCCCCAGGCGGTTTCGACATGGCCGTACCCCAGCCCCTTTACCAGGGAAATATAAAGCGCAATCAGGAAGATATCTGCCATGGCCAGGCGCCCGAGGGCGCGGATCCAAGGCAGCCACCGGCGATTGGCCCGACCAAGCAGTACCAATGTCAGCCCCAGGGTCTTGGCCAGCGGGGCCATCATGGCAAGAAACGCCACCAGAAGCGCCAGAAATGGGTCGGATCCCCAAATTGCAGCGAGGCTGGAGATAATCGAAATCTCCGCCAGACCGAAAATCGGCAAGACGCCCGCCCGCGCAAGCGGCGCAAACCAGGAGATCGGATAGATCAGCAACAGCAACAGGTTGGCGAGGAAGATCAGCCGGGCCGGGCCTGACGGGGCGGCCATCTTCAGCCTCTGATCGATTTTGCAGGCGGCGGGGCCAGGGGTGCCTCTGTGGGTCTGGTCGGCGTGGCGATGACCCAGATCCAGATCAGGAGGGCGGCCAGAAGGCCCGAAAGCAGCGCTGTGGCGAAATCACCTGCGCGCCACCGCGCGCCGCGCAGGCTGGTCAGCCAGTCCCAAAGGGTGAAACCAAAGAGCAGGACCGAAACGAACAGACCGTAGCTGCCGGACAGCCAGGCCGGAAGCAGCCCTGCAATAAAAGCAAGGGCCCAGATCAGCCATACCACGGCAGTCGCGGGGCCGGCGTTGAAGCCCGACGTCTCGGCGGCCTTCCGGGCAATACGGCGGCGGTGCCACATCGCCCACCCGGCGAGCAGCGGGATCACGAAGATCAGGGCGGCGGTGAGGCCGGTCCAGACAGGGGTGCCGGGACCGAGGGCCATCAGCGCACAGCCTCGATCGGCCCCTCTGCGCTGCCGGTGATGAATTGCTGGACATAGGGATCGCCCGAGGCATCCAGCTGCGAGACCGGTCCGGTCCAGCGGATCTTGCCCCCGTGCAGCATCGCCACATTGTCCGAAATTGCCCGGACCGAGGACATGTCATGAGTGATCGTCATCGCCGTGGCGCCCATTTCGGTCACGATCTCGCGGATCAGGTCATTGATGACCCCAGCCATGATCGGGTCCAGCCCGGTGGTCGGTTCGTCGAAAAAGATGATCTCCGGATCGGCGGCGATGGCGCGGGCCAGCCCGACACGCTTTTGCATGCCGCCCGACAGTTCGGCGGGAAAGCGGTCGGCCACATCGGCGGTCAGCCCGACGCGGCGCAGCTTTTCAATGGCGATTTCGCGGGCCTCGGCGCGGGGGCGTTTCAGCGCGCCGCGCAGCAGGCGGAACGAGACGTTCTGCCAGACCGGAAGGCTGTCGAACAGCGCTGCGCCCTGAAACAACATGCCGAAGCGGGCCAGGAAGGCATCCCGGTCGCCCTTGGCCGCGTCCTTGCCATCGACGAGGATCCTGCCGCTGTCGGGTTGCACCAGCCCGAGCACACATTTCAGCAGCACCGACTTCCCGGTGCCGGAGCCGCCGATGATGACCATCGAACTGCCACGCGGGATCTCCAGATCCACGCCCCGCAGGACGGCGTTGGCGCCAAAGCTTTTCTCTACCTGTTCAAGTTTGATCATGCCGAGAAAAAGACCCCCGTCAGAAGGAAGTTGGCGGCCAGGGTCAGCACGGCGGCCGCCTCGACCGAGCTTTTGGTCGCCTGGCCGACGCCCTGTGCGCCGCGCCCGGAATTCATGCCCCCGTAGCAGCCCATCACCGTGGCGATGACCCCGAAGGCCGCGCCCTTGGCGAGGGAGGAAATGATATCGGTCGGCTCGATGAAATTCACGGTGTTGTTGAGGTAGACACCGGGGTTGAACCCCAGCGAATGGACCGAAACGACATAGCCGCCCATGATGCCCAGGATATCGCCCACGCCGACCAGCAGCGGGACGGTGACAAGGGCCGCCAGCACCCGCGGAACGGTCAGGTACTTCATCGGATGGGTAGACAGGGTGACCAAGGCGTCGATCTGCTCGGTTACCTTCATGGTCGCGATTTCGGCGGCGATGGAAGATGTCACGCGGGCGGCGATCATCAGCCCGACCATGACGGGCCCCAGTTCGCGCACCACGCCGAGCGCGACGATCTGCGGCACCACGGCCTGTACGTCGAATCGCGACCCGCCGGCATAGATCTGCAAGGCCAGCGCGCCCCCGGTGAAGATCGCCGTCAACCCGACGACCGGCAGCGACAGCCAGCCGATGTTCAGCAATGCCATGGCGAATTCGCGGCCATAGAAGGGCGGGCGCACCATATGCGACAGGGTCTGGCCGAAGAAGATCGCCAGTCGCCCGACCATGGCCAGAAAACCAAGGGCCGCGCGCCCGAGTGCCGCAACCGGGCTGAGCAGGATCATGTCAACGCCCCGTAGCGCCGGGCATAGCGCTGTCCGAGCGAGGTCAGGATCTCGTACCCGATTGTATCGGCGTTATCGGCCAGGATATCGACAGTCTGGGCGCTGTTCAGCAGGCTGAGGCTGTCAGGGACATAGCCGTCGAGGTCGGTGATATCGGCGGTGATCAGGTCCATTGATATCCGCCCGACGATGGGGCAGGCGACCTCTCCGGCGTACAACTTGGTCTTGGGTCCGAGCAGGCGGTGGATGCCATCGGCATAGCCGGCGGCCAGAGTGGCGATGATGCTGGGGCGCGTGGCCGTCCAGGTGTTGCCGTATCCGGCGGCCTCTCCGGTATCGACTTCGCGGGTCTGGATAATCGGCAGGTCTATCTGGACAACGGGCCGGGCTTCTTCGAAGGGCATGCCGCCGTAAAGGCCGACGCCGGGGCGGGTGACGTCGAAATGGTATTCCGGGCCCAGAAGGATGCCCCCGGTGGCGGCCAGAGACCGGCGCACGGGCAGGCCATCCGTCATGCCGCGGAAGGTCTGAAGCTGACGGTAATTCATCGGGTGGCCGGGTTCATCGGCGCAGGCCAGGTGCGACATCAGCAGGGTCGGCTCCTGGCTCATGGTGATGTCGCGCAGGCTGTCCCATTCGGCGGGCTCCATGCCGAGCCGGTTCATGCCGCTGTCGAGTTGCACGCCGAAGGGCTGACCGGGCAGGGTTTCGAACTGGCGGACAAGCTGATCGGCGGAATTGATCATCGGCGTCAGCCCGTGCTGGGCCAGCAAATCCGTGTCGCCCTGCATATGGCCCGAGAACACGCTGATCTCGGGGTCCGGGCCGATGGCGCGGCGCAATTCGGCGCCCTCTTCGGCAACGGCGACGAAGAAGCGTCGGACCCCGGCCGAGACGAGCGCCTTGGCGACCGGCCCAAGGCCCAGCCCATAGCCATTGGCCTTGACTGCCGCGCCGGTCTCAACCCGGTCGGAGGAAACGGAATCCAGCATGCGCCAATTGGTGGTCAGCGCGTCGAGGTCGATGGTCAGGCTTGCGGTGCTCATGGGGGCTTTTTGCTGGCGCGGAAGGTTGCACGCAAGTGGAATATACTGACTGCCCCCCACTTCGACCCATTCGCGGCCCGTTCCCGGGGCGGAATTGGGGGGGATCACCAACATCTGCGCCTTTTTCACAAGGCTCCGCTGGCCCCGGCAGGAAGCCGCCGGGCAGGACGGTCGCGGTACCGGACCTCGCGTGATCGTCATCGGCTACAGATTGTGATGAGGGCCTTGCCGGGGATGGTGGCAAAGGGGAAGGTCGCCGACGGTGTGGGGGGCAATGACCGGGATCGGAAAGACCGGCCATCCGGGGCGTGGGTCGCTCATCGCCCGGGCAGAATCCGACCTTCGGGCGCAGACCGGCGGAGGGCCGGGGTCTGAACCTCAGGGTTCCCAGTTCTGGCGGAACCGGTCCCACACCTTTTCGCCGGCCATGCAATCATAGGTGCCGGGCGCGGTGCCCGCCGCCGGAATGACGCTGCTGGCGCGCATGATACGAGGCTGGATCGCGGCGATTTCAAGCAGGATTTTCTGGCGCACGGCGGTCGGGAATTCCTCCCAGCTGGCAACGGGGATGACAAAGGCCCCCTGGCCGCCGATGACGCAATCGCGATAATAGGCGTCGAGGTCATCGATGGTCCAGCGGCTGCCGACGCCTTCTGCGGTCATCAGTGGCAGACCGTTGATGACGATCCCGCGCGACAGGGCGCGGTCCCGGGCCGCCGCAACGGGATCACCGGAGTTGTTCGGCCCGTCGCCCGAAACGTCGATCACCCGTCGCAGACCCTGAAATCCATTGTCCTCGATCAGGTCGGCCGCGAAATCCAGCGCCGAGGAAATCGAGGTCCGCTGCATCCCGAAGGGTCGTGTTTCCATCAGCGCAGCGGCGAATTGGCGGGCTTCATCCATGCTGCCGATGGTCATCCAGTCGACCACGACCCGGTGATTGCCCGGCCCCGCCCATTCAACATAGGCAACCGCGATCCGGCCCAGGAACCCCTGTTCGATCACATCCATGACGTCTGCGCTGGTCAGGGCCGCGGCATAGCCATGCCGCTGGATCTCAAGCTCGTTGGGGGTCATGGAACGCGAGACGTCGACCATCAGCGCAAGTTCGACATCGACCTCGATAATGGTCGGATCATAAGTGTAGTCGGCGAAATCCGCCGAAAGACGCGCGGGGAGAAGGCAAAGAAGGAGGAAGAGGAAATACCGCATATGGCAAATGTCCCGTCGGTTCGGAGTTCTGTCCAGCTTTTATGCTGCATCGCAGCGTCGAAATGCGGTACTTGCCACATAAGATGCACAGAGATTGGGCCATTCTTCCTTAACGCGAGCCTACTCACTTCAAATTTTTCTTATTTTATGAGAAGATCGCAGGATCCACCGGTCCACTTGAATGCGGCCGGATGCTTAACAATTTGGCAATATTTTGCTGCAGGTGCGAAGTGGCCCGCAGGCTACCTGTCCGCCGCCGCCGCCGCCGCCGGTGGGCGGGGCTGGCAAAGGGTCTTGGGTCCCGCCTGACGGGCGGATGATCTAGGAAAGACAGAAAGTTGTTCCGCGCGGATAAACGCGGCGTCAGTAATCCTCGGCGCCTTGCTGCCAGGGTTTGACGAGGTTGCCGAACCGGGTGAAACGTCCCTCGAAGCTCAGCTCGATGGACCCGATGGGACCGTGCCGCTGCTTGCCGATGATGACCTCTGCCTTGCCATGCAGGCGTTCCATACGCTGCTGCCAGGCGGCGATTTCATCCAGCTTGTCGTCGGAAGGTTTCTCGCGTTCGACGTAATATTCCTCGCGGAAGACGAACATGACGACGTCGGCATCCTGCTCGATCGAGCCGGATTCGCGCAGATCGCTCAGCTGCGGACGCTTGTCTTCACGGTTCTCGACCTGACGCGACAACTGCGACAGGGCGATGACCGGGATCTGGAGCTCCTTTGCGATGGCCTTCAATCCCATCGAGATCTCGGCGATCTCGTTCACACGGTTCTCGGCGGTGCCACGCACCAGTTGCAGGTAGTCGACGATCAGCACGTCAAGCCCATGGGTCCGCTTCAGACGCCGCGCGCGGGCGGATAGCTGGGCGATGGGCAGGGCAGGGGTGTCGTCGATGAACAGCGGGCAGCTTTCCAGATCGCGGGCGGCCTGGGCAAAGCGGCGGAATTCCTCTTCGGTCATGTCGCCCTTGCGGATCTGTTCGGACGGCACCTCGGAGGCTTCCGACAGGATCCGCGCGGCCAGCTGCTCGGCGCTCATTTCCAGCGAATAGAAGCCGACGACGCCGCCTTCGACCGCCCCGACCGATCCATCCGGGAGGGTCCCGCGCTTGTAGGCCTTGGCGATATTGAAAGCGAGGTTGGTCGCCAGCGACGTCTTGCCCATGGACGGGCGCCCGGCAAGGATAAGCAGGTCCGACTTGTGCAGCCCGCCCAGCTTGCGGTCCATATCCACCAGCCCGGTCGAGACACCGGCCAGCCCGCCTTCGCGCATATAGGCGGCATTCGCGGTCTGCACGGCTTCGGTCACGGCCTTGAGGAACGACACAAAGCCCGAATCCGCCTGACCCTGTTCGGACAGCTTGTAGAGCTTCTGTTCCGCCTCGACGATCTGCTCCTTGGGATCGCTGTCCACATCCACCTTGGTGGCGCGGGCCGAAATATCCTGGCCCAGCCGGATCAGCTCGCGCCGCACCGCCAGATCATAGATCATCTGGGCATAGTCGCGCACCGCGTAGGACGAAATCGCCGCCCCGGCCAGCTTGGCCAGGTAAGCCGGTCCGCCCAGTTCCTTCAGGCCTTCGTCTTCGGCCAGAAAGGCCTTCAACGTCACCGGCGAAGCTAGATTGTTCTTCGCGATCCGCGCGGCGGCGGTTTCGAAGATGCGGGCGTGGACCGGATCATAGAAGTGATGCGCGCCGATGATGGCGGCCACCCGGTCATAGACATCGTTATTGGTCAGGATGGCGCCCAGAAGCTGCTGCTCGGCTTCGACGGAATGGGGCATGCTGCCCGCCATCTGCACATCCGTGCCGGTCGCGTTGAAAACCGATGCGTCGTTCATTCTGCCTATCCCTCGATGCGGGGCGTGCCTTGTCGGAACGTCCCGGCCCGCGATGATGCCCCGCGGGTCGTTTTTGCCTGAACGGAGGAAGACTCTATCGGACCTCAGCACCTGTCCGATGCCGCGTGATACTTCGAATGAAGCCGTCCGGATAGTGGATCAGTCCAAAGCCCCCGTGAGCAAGCTACATACAGAACGACCCCTGTCGCAGGCAAATGGGATATCCTGTGGATAACCTGTGGTTAACCTGTGTATGAGACGCTGTCCTCAAGATGATGTGGCAAAAGCGCCCCTTGCGTCAACATCTGCTGCGTCCAAGGCAGGAAACGGCCGAGCCGGATCGCGGGAAATCGCCGCATCGCCGCCTATTCGAAGCCAGCGCAGGCATCCTGGGGTCGCCCTCTGTCCGCTTGGGCGGTTTCAGGCAGGAATGCCGAGCCGATTCTCAGTCCTTGCGTGCATCCTGCCAGGCCCGCGGCGCCTTCAGGAAGGCTTCGACCTCATCCAGCGTTTCCATGGAGAAAGTCGTCCGGGTCCGGGCCTCGGCCAGTACATCCCACCAGGTGCAAAGATGATGCAGGGTGATGCCATGGGCACCAAGGGAGTCCTCGACCCCGTCGAATATCCCGTAGTAGAAGATCACCGCCGTATGACCGCATTCGGCCCCGGTGTCGCGAATGGCATCGACAAAGGACAGCTTGGAACCGCCATCGGTCGTCAGGTCCTCTACCAGCAATACACGCTCGCCTTCGGTCATGACCCCTTCGATCCGGGCATTGCGTCCATAGCCCTTGGGCTTCTTGCGCACATAGGTCATCGGAAGCGCCATCCGCTCGGCCACCAGCGCGGCAAAGGGGATGCCGGCCGTCTCGCCCCCGGCAATGTTGTCAAAGGCCTCCAGTCCGGCGTTTCGCATGACCGTGCAGGCCAGGAAGTCCATCAGCGTCGACCGGATGCGCGGATAGGAGATCAGCTTGCGGCAATCGATATAGGTGGGCGACGGCAGACCCGAAGCCAGGACAAAAGGCGTGTCGGCATTGAAATGTACCGCCTCGATATCAAGCAACATGGCGGCACTCAGCCGCGCGATTTCTTCCCGGGAGGGATAGGAACTGGGGATCATTGCGCTGTCCTCTTGAAAAGTCTGCATGTTTCCCTGTTGTGAAATATCCCCGCCGGAGGCATGGGGCGGCCAAAGGGCGCGCCATTTGCTTTCAAGCCTCCGGCGGGGATATTTTCAACAGGGAAACAGATCATTCCGCACTGACCGAGGCGACGTGCCAGGCGGGTGTGAAGCCGGGGTCGAAGACAGTGACAGGGCCGTCTGGGGTTTCGATCTTCACGGGGTATTCGGTCGTGCGGCGTTCCAGCACGAGGGTGCCGTTATTGACCGGCAGGCGATAAAAGGCGGGACCGTTGAGCGCGGCGAAGGCTTCGAGCTTGTCGAGCGCGCTTTCTTCTTCGAAGACATGGGCCAGGATCGCCATGGTGTTGGTGGCCGTGAAGCAGCCCGCGCAGCCGCAGCCGGTTTCCTTGGCCGCATCGACGTGCGGAGCGCTGTCGGTGCCGAGGAAGAACCGCGGGTCGCCCGAGGTGGCCGCCTTGCGCAAGGCCTGCTGGTGGCTCGCGCGCTTGGCAACGGGCAGGCAGTAGTAATGCGGGCGGATGCCCCCGACCAGTAGGTGGTTGCGGTTGATCGCAAGGTGGTGGGTCGTGATCGTCGCGCCCAGTCCGGCGGGGGCTTCGCGTACGTAATCGGCGGCCTGGGACGTGGTGATATGTTCCATGATCACGCGCAGTTCCGGGATATCCCGGCGCAACGGGTCTAGCACCGTGTCGATGAAGACGGCCTCGCGGTCAAAGATGTCGACATCCGCTGATGTGACCTCGCCATGCGTACAAAGCGGCAGGCCGATTTCGGCCATGCGTTCCAGCACCGGACGGACCTTGGTGAAATCGCGCACGCCCGAGGCGGAGTTGGTCGTCGCCCCGGCCGGGTAAAGCTTGACCGCCTTCACAAGGCCGGAGGCATGGGCCACGGCGACATCTTCGGGATCGGTTTCTTCCGTGAGGTAGAGCGTCATCAGCGGCTCGAAGGTCATGCCGTCTGGCAGGGCGGCAAGAATCCGGTCGCGGTAGGCGCCGGCCTCTGCCCCGGTCACCACGGGCGGCACCAGATTGGGCATCACGATGGCTCTGGCGAAGTGGCGCGCAGTTTCGGGCAGGACGGCCTTCAGCATCGCGCCATCGCGCAGATGCAGGTGCCAGTCGTCGGGGCGGCGGATCACGAGGCGTTCGGTCATGTCTGCCGATTAGCGCAAGTCCGGCAAAAGCGCCAGAGGCTTGCCCGGGCCTGCCTCGTGCTGGAGAGGGATGAGCGTCCGGTCGCGCAGCGCTCAGGCAAGGGTGTCCGCAAGCCGGGCGATATGGCGAAAGAGAAGCATGTTCAGGCGCGGGTGGCGGTGGTGATCGAGGCCACGCAGCAGCGCCAGGAGATAGGGTGGGTAGGTGCGCCTTGCCCGCAGCATTCCCGCCAGGTCGCGCGGCTTTGGGATGGGCTGTGCCAGGTGATGCAGCAGGCCTTGCCAAAGGCCGAGGTCCAGCAGCGCGTTCTCGATACTTTCCACCGTGCCGAAGCAGGGCAGGCGCAGGGGATGTACATGGGGCGCGTGATAAAGTGCGGCATGGGCGGCATCCAGGCACACATGGGGGTCGAACAGAAGCAGTGCCCGGTCGGCGGCGTCGAGCATGTCGGGGCCATAGCCGTAGCGTCCTGAAAAACTTAACCGCCGCGCGACGCGATACCGGTGGTCCCAACCCGCCCTTGCCGGGTCCAGCGTCGCCTGCGGGGCGATAGCCAGAACCCGCGCGCCCGGTGCCGCCAGGGAACAGGCGCAAGCGGCATAGCCAGCCGGGCCTGCGCCATAGAAGATCACCTGGGTGAAATCCTCGAAAAATCCGTCATCGCCGAGGCGATCGAAATAGGCATGAATCGCCGGATCGCGAAACCAGCTTTGACCATGGCTGATGAGGGCCAGGTGCGACCAGCGGGATCGTTCCACCATGGCCCAGCCGAGCGGACGGGCACCCGGCCGGGCACGAATCGTCGCTTCATCCTCGAAGGTGACAAGCAGGATGCGCCCGGTTTCGATCAGGGCGGCAGCATGGTTGACACCAAGAGGCTGGAAATCCCCGGCGGCCTCGGCAGTCCCTGCCAAGGCGGCGCGCCAATCGACCAGGGAGAGGCCGCGCAGATCGGGCAGGGCGTCCATTCCGTCCAAGGCCTCGGTTTCGGTCCCGGTCGCGGATCCCTCGGTCATTGTGTTCCTGGGGTGGCAAGGCAGGACGATACGCCCGCAAAAGGCGCAACCGGGGAAAGACCGCGCTCATGATGCGGGATCGACCAGCCGGGGGACACAGCTTTGGTCGGCATTCACCGGCCCCGCAAAGGGGCCGCAACCCGACCGTGCCGATGTCTTTTCTGTCCTGTCATCTGTCCCGCTTTCCGCTCGGCCCGGAGATTGGCAAGTTCCGGCGCAGGGGTCAATCGGATGCACGGGGTCATCTTGCCGCGTCCCTTGCAAGCCCCGGTGCGATGACAGAAGCTTGAGCGAGTAAATTTGCGCGGAATCCGTTCGCCGGGACCTGGGCGCGCACCTGCCCTTTCAATCTTGCGAAGGCAAGGGCAGGGACGCCGCAGATGGACAGGGAAAAAGGAAACAAGGCCATGACATTGTTCGACGACACCCCGGAACGCGCCCTGGCCTGGCATGAGGCCGGACAGGGCGCCGTGCTGGCGACCGTGGTGCAAACCTGGGGCAGCGCGCCCCGCCGGGTGGGCAGCCAGCTTGCGGTGCGCGGGGACGGTGAGATGGCGGGATCAGTCTCGGGTGGCTGCGTCGAGGGGGCCGTGGTGACAGAAGCGCTGGAGGCCTTGCAGGACGGCAAGACCCGGATGCTGGAATATGGTGTCAGTGACGAGGATGCCTTTGCCGTGGGTCTGGCCTGTGGCGGGACGATCCGCGTGCTGGTCGAGCCGGTGGGTGCCGCCATGCCCGCCGAGATGCTGAGCGCACTGGTCGCGGCAAGGGCCGCGCGCCGCCCGGTCGCCTACCTGGTCAACCCCGGCACCGGCGCGCGCAGTCTCGAAGACAGTGGCCACGAGGCCCGGTTCCGCATGGATCGTTCTGGGATGGAGGAAGACAACGCCACCTTCGTCACGATCTTCAACCCGCCCCTGCGCTTGTTCATCGTCGGTGCGGTTCATATTGCGCAGGCGCTGGTGCCGATGGCGCGGATCGCGGGCTTTGATCCGCTGGTGATCGACCCGCGCGACAGCTTTGCCTCGCCGCAGCGGTTCCCGGACACGGTCCTGCACAGCGATTGGCCGGATGAGGTGCTGGCCGAGGTCGGTCTTGATACACGCGCGGCGCTGGTGCTGCTGACCCATGACCCGAAGATCGACGATCCGGGGCTGGAACTGGCGCTGCGATCGCCCGCCTTCTATATCGGTGCGCTCGGCTCCAGGCGGACGCATGCGGGGCGCCGCGACCGCCTGCTGGCGCGCGGCTTTTCCGAAGAGGATATCGCCCGCATCCATGGCCCCGTCGGGCTGGACATCGGGGCCGCCGGCCCGGCAGAGATTGCCGTGTCGATCCTGGCGCAGATGGTCGATGTGCTCAGGAACGCCCGGTGAAATTCGGTCCAGTGCCCGTCGGTGACGCGCTGGGCGCGGTGCTGGCGCATTCGCTGACGCTGCCCGCGGGGCGTTTGCGCAAGGGCGCGGTGTTGGGCGCTGATGATCTGGCGCTTCTGCGCGCGGCGGGCATTGGTGACGTTGTCGTGGCGCGGCTTGATCCAGAGGATCGGGACGAAGACACCGCCGCCGCCCGGCTGGCCGCTGCCCTGGTGCCCGATCCGGGGGCGGTGGGGCTTCGGCTGGGTAAGGCGGCGACGGGGCGCGTGAACATCTATTCCACGGGTCCGGGATTGGCCGACATCGCGGCCGAGAAGATCCATGCCGTAAACCGGGTCGATCCGATGATCACCCTTGCCACGGTGCCGCAATGGCAGCGCATGGCCGAGCGCAGCATGGTCGCCACGGTCAAGATCATCGCCTACGCGGTACCCGAAACCGCGCTGCAAAAGGCCTGCGCGGCGGCGTCGGGTGGGCTGGCGTTGCGCGCCATGCAGCGTCGTCGTGTGGCGCTGATCACGACCGAGGTCGCGGGGCAGAAGGCCGCCGCGACGGAAACAGGCCAGGACAAGGGCCGCGACGCCGTGGCGCTGCGGATCACCCGGCTCGGTGGTGCGCTGGTGGCGCAAACCGGTGTGGCGCATGAGACCGCCAGCATTGCCGCCGCATTGGACACCGTTGCGCGCGAGATCTCCGATCTGGGGGCGATTCTGTTGCTGACCGGCTCGGCTACCTCGGACCCGCAGGATGTGGGGCCGGCGGGCCTGCGCGCGGCGGGGGGGCAGGTCACGCGTTTCGGGATGCCGGTCGACCCCGGCAATCTGCTGTTCTTCGGCGATCTTCGCGGGCTGCCGGTGATCGGCCTGCCGGGCTGTGCCCGCGCCCCGGCGCTTAACGGGGCGGATTGGGTGCTGGAACGCATTCTGTGCGACGTGCCCGTGGGGCACGACGACATCGCGGGCATGGGTCTGGGCGGTCTTCTGAAGGAAATTCCGACACGACCCCAGCCGCGCGATCCCAAATAGGCCCAAGGCGGCGCTCGGCCCTTTTCCTTCCGGGGCGCGCGTGATTAAGTTCGCTCAGCCAACGCAGCGAAGGACATAACCATGCCGAGCATCAATCTGACGGTGAACGGAAAACCCGCCTCGGGCGAGGTCGAAGGAAGGACCCTTCTGGTCGACTTCCTGCGCGAGGACCTCGGGTTGACCGGCACCCATGTGGGCTGCGACACCAGCCAATGCGGCGCCTGCACCGTGCATGTCGACGGGTTGCAGGTGAAAAGCTGCACCATGTTCGCGGTCGAGGCCGAGGGCGCCGATGTGCGCACCATCGAAGGCATGGCTGCCGAAGACGGGACGCTTTCGGTATTGCAGCAGGCCTTTCAGGATGAGCACGGACTGCAATGCGGTTTCTGCACACCAGGCATGGTCATGTCGCTGGATGCCTTGCTGAGCGTGAACCCGAAGCCTTCGGAACCCGAAATCCGCGCCCACCTGGAAGGCAATATCTGCCGGTGCACCGGGTATCACAACATCGTCCGCGCGGCGCTGGCGGCCTCCGGCCAGCTTTGACGCTGGCCCGGGCGCGGTCCGTGGCGGCGCTGATTGATACACACCCCTGAAATTCGAAACCCTGAAACGTGAAACGCCCCCCGAAAGCGGAGGGCGTTTTGGTCCGGTGGGTCTGTCAGAGCGAAATCAGCGCGGAAGCGGGCCGATCATCATGACCATCTGACGGCCTTCCATCTTGGGCATGCTTTCGACCTTACCAAGTTCCTTGACGTCGCCGGCCACCCGTTCAAGCAGCTCGCGGCCAAGGTTCTGGTGCGCCATCTCTCGGCCCCGGAAGCGCAGGGTGACCTTCACCTTGTCGCCGGTTTCGAGGAACTTGTAGACGTTGCGCATCTTGACTTCGTAGTCGTGCACATCGGTGTTGGGTCGGAATTTGACTTCCTTCACCTCGATGATCTTCTGCTTCTTGCGTGCTTCGGATTCACGCTTCTGCTGTTCGTACTTGAACTTGCCGAAATCCATGATCTTGCAGACCGGCGGAGCCGCGTTGGGAGAGATCTCGACCAGATCAAGCCCGGCTTCTTCCGCCAGTGCCATGGCGCGTGTGGGTGTCACGACGCCGACGTTTTCACCTTCCGCGCCAATCAGGCGGACTTCGGGGCAGCGGATACGGTCGTTCACGCGAGGGCCCGTGTCACGGGTGGGCGGCGCGTTGTGGGGTCTGCGGGCTATGGTTTTCTTCCTTTGATCGTTGATCGAATTTGAGCCGGGAAAATAACGTCAGACACGGCTCTTTTCAAGCCGCAAAACGCCCGGTTCATGGTCAGAACGCAAACAGGGCGGCGCGGGTTCCGCGCCACCCTGTATATTGGTGTCTCGGAACCTAGTCCACGAAGGCCTTTTCGACCACATATTGCTTGGGATCGGAATTGGCGCCTTCTTCCAGACCATAGCTTTCCAGAAGCTCCTTGATCTCGACGTTGAAGGCCAGGTTGCCGCAGACCATGCCCCGGTCGGTTTCCGGGTTGATCGGTTCGATCCCGAGATCCGCGAAAACCTCGCCCGAACGCATCAGGTCGGTGATCCGGCCCATCTTGGGGCTCTCTTCGCGGGTGGTGGTCGGATAGTAGCGGATCTTCTTGTGGAAATCCGGGCCGATCAGCTCGGCCAGCAGTTCGTCCTGCTTGATGTCCTCGATCAGCTGACGGCCATACTCCAGCTCGCCCACCTGGCGGCAGGTATGGGTGATCACGACCTCGTCGTAATCCTCGTAGGTCTGGGGTTCGCGCAGCAGCGAGGCAAAGGGCGCAAATCCGGTACCGGTCGAGAAGAACCACAGCCGCTTGCCCGGCAGGATCGCGTCATGGACCAGTGTGCCGACGGGCTTGGGGCGCAGGATGATCTCGTCCCCGACCTGGATGTTCTGCAGCTTCGAGGTCAGCGGCCCATCGGGCACCTTGATCGAATAGAACTCCAGTTCTTCGTCCCAGGACGGCGAGGCGATGGAATAGGCGCGCAGGATCGGCTTGGCCTTGCCGGTCTTTTCGTTCACGTCGCCCATCAGGCCGATCATCACGAATTCGCCCGAGCGGAAGCGCAGCGAGGCAGGGCGCGATACACGGAAGGAGAAAAGCCGGTCTGTCCAGTGTTTGACGAAAGTCACTTTCTGGGCGTCGGGCAGGGTGGGCGCCTTGGGCGCAGGGGCTTCTGTGTTCACGGCTGTATCTGTCATCTCTTTACGAAGGATTTCTTACAATCCCATCTCTAGCAATTTTTTGACCATTTGGAAAGTTTCACGCGGTGCGCAGGCGGTCCCTGTAGCTATGTGCAGTCCAATCTGCCCGAAATTTCCACTGTTCTTCCGGTTGGCGGGCGGCGAGCTCTTCGCTGATCTCCACATCGTCGAAGCCACAGCGGCGTGCCATGGCGTATTGATCTGCGATCACGTGCCCCGAGGCGCGCAGCTTGCCGGTATATCCATGGTCGCGCAGGACGCGCGCAATGGTGAAGCCGCGGCCATCGGCGAAGCTGGGGAATTCGACGCGCACAAGCGCAGGCAGGCTGGCCACATCCACGCCATGGGGGTCGGTGTCCGACGGCAGGGCCAGCATGTCCGCTTCGGGCAGCTCTGCGGCCCAGTCACTTTCGGAAAAGCCCTGGTCTGTAACGATCACACTCATGCTTGCGGTCCTCTCACGATTTTGCCATCCACCACGTGGATGCCGCATTCGATCTTGTTCTGTCCACGCCAGCGCCCTGCGCGAGGGTCTTCGCCGGGGGCCACGGGGGATGTGCAGGGGGCGCAGCCGATGGAAGGATAGCCCTTGGCGACAAGCGGGTGCTTGGGCAGGCGGTTCTCTTCCATGTAGTTGCGCACGTCTTCGGGGTGCCAATGGGCCAGGGGGTTGACCTTGACGCGGGTCGGCCCGTCCGGTTCGAAGAATTCCAGTGCCGCGCGGGTCGAGCTCTGGAACCGTTTGCGCCCGGTGATCCAGCCGTCGAAGTCGCGCAGGGCAACCTGCAGCGGCCGGGTCTTGCGCAGATCGCAACAGGCGTCGGTGTCGAATTGGTGCAGCGTGTCGTCGGGGTCCTCGTGCGCCAGCTCGATCTCGTTGGCGCGGATCACCCGCACGTCGCGCAGATGCAGCCGTTCGGCCATCTCCTGCTGGTATTCCAGGGTCTCGGCAAACAGCATCTGGGTGTCGATGAACAGCACCGGGACGGTGTTGTCGACCACCGAAACCAGGTGCAGCAACGCAACCGATTCCGCCCCGAAGGAGCTGACCATGGCAAGGTCGCCCACATCGTGGTCCTTCAACGCGGCCTCCAGCACGGAGGTCGCGCCGTGGTGCCGGTATCGGTCGTTCAGCATCTGCACCTTGGCCGCGATTTCGGGCGCGGTGGTGCTGCCGAAGTCCATGGCTGCTTCAGGCGGCATTCGCTTTCTCCGGATAGAGCGCGGCCTTGAACGGCGCGACCCCAAGGCGCTTGTAGGCGGCAAGGTAGGTCTCGTCTTCGCTGTCGCGAAGCGCGAGGTAGGTCTTGATGATGGTCTCGATGGCGCCGGTAATTTCGTCATAGGCGAAACCGGGGCCGGTGCGTTGACCGATGGCGGCATCTTCCGTGCCGTCCCCACCAAGGGTGATCTGGTAGTTCTCGACGCCCGCGCGATCCAGGCCCAGGATGCCGATATGGCCGACGTGGTGGTGGCCACAGGCATTGATGCAGCCCGAGATCTTGATCTTCAGCGGCCCGATCTCGTGTTCCAGCTTCAGCTCGTCGAAGCGATTGGCGATCTCCTGGGCGACCGGGATCGACCGGGCCGTTGCCAGCGCGCAGTAGTCCATGCCGGGGCAGGCGATGATGTCCGAAACCAGCCCGATGTTGGCCGTCGCTAGGCCCTGATCCTTCAGCGCCGCGTGCAGGGCGGGCAGGTCCGACTTGTGCACATGGGGCAGGATGACGTTCTGCTCGTGGCTGATGCGCAGCTCGTCATGGGCATAGGTTTCGGCCAGGTCAGCCATGGCGCGCATCTGGTCGGCCGTGGCGTCGCCCGGCGTCTCGCCATGCTTCTTGAGCGAGATCGACACGATGGCGTAGCCTTCCTGACGGTGCTCGGCCAGGTTGGTATCGGCCCAGGCACGGAACACCGGATCGGCCTCGCGCGCCGCGTCATAGGCATGGGTCGGCGCGTTGCGGAAGGCGGGCGGCGCGAACATCGTGCGGATCTCGGCCAGCATCTTCTGGTCGACACCGCCGAACAGCGGCTTCAGCTCGGCAAAGCGCTTTTCGGTCAGCTCCTTGAAGGTCTCCAGCCCGTTTTCGTTCACGGTGATCTTGATGCGCGCCTTGTACTTGTTGTCGCGCCGGCCAAGGACGTTGTAGGTGGCGACGATGGCTTCGGAATAGGGCAGCAAGTCTTCTTCCGGCAGGAAGTCGCGGATCACCTTGCCGATAACCGGCGTACGGCCAAGGCCCCCGCCGACGAAGACGCGGACGCCGCGTTGGCCGTCCTTTTCCACCAGTTGGATGCCGATGTCATGGGCGCGGATCACGGCGCGGTCGGCGTCGGCGCCCGTCACGGCGAACTTGAACTTGCGCGGCAGGAACTGAAATTCCGGGTGGTCGGTGGACCACTGGCGCAGCAATTCGGCAATGGGGCGGGGGTCGGCGACCTCATCCGCGGCGGCACCGGCGAAATGATCGGCCGTCACGTTGCGGATCGTGTTGCCGCTGGTCTGGATCGCATGCAACTGGACCGAGCCGAGCGCGTCGAGGATATCGGGCACATCGGGCAGCTTGGGCCAGTTGTACTGGATGTTTTGACGCGTGGTGAAGTGGCCATAGCCCTTGTCCCACTTCTCGGCGATGGTTGCCAGCATCCGCATCTGGTCGCTGCGCAGCGTGCCATAGGGAATGGCGACGCGCAGCATGTAGGCGTGTAGTTGCAGGTAGAGACCGTTCATCAGGCGCAGCGGTCGGAATTCGTCTTCGGTCAGCGACCCGTCGATGCGGCGTTCGACCTGGGACCGGAACTGGGCATTGCGCTCGGCAAGGAAGGCGGTGTCGAATTCGTTGTAGCTGTACATCTGGCTTACGCCTCCGCTTGCTTGCCGTGGAAGTAGTTCGATGGGCCGGTGCGGCGGAACTCTTCGCGGAAATGGGTGGGTTCGGGGCCGGTGTCGCTGGGTGCCATGTCGGCCAGGTAGGCGCCGACGATCAGGCTCTGGTCGCTCGCCGCTTCGGTCAGGCGCAGGTCGGCTGCGGCCTGGTCGGACAAAACCTGTGCTTCGGCCAGGTTGCGGGTCCAGGTGCCTTGAGCCGTGTAATAGACAACATCGCCTTCAAGAAGCGCGTTGCCGGTAACGACCTTGGGGGTGAAAGCGCGGGCCATCAGGCAGTTTCCTTCCATTGGGCGGCGTGCGGCGCGGGAATGCCGGGGATCAGGTCCAGAGGCAGTCCGGAGCGGCGGCAGGCCATGACCAGATGCTTCGAAACGGGTTCGGCCGCCAGATACAGCACATGGGCGCCATTGTCAGCCTCCAGCGCCAGGATCTGATGCAGCGGCGGGACCGTGGGATGGGACAGAGCGACAAGGCGTGCCTCGCGGCGGCCAAGCTCAAGGATTCCCGGTGCGATTTCGGGGTCATGCAGGATAACATCCGCCTGATCGAGCGCCTTGCGGGCCTTCAGAGTCAAGAGTTCGGGGTCATCGCTGCCGGTGAAGGTCAGGGTGATGCGCCCCGAAGAGGCAGCCTTGCCCATGGCTTGGGCAAGCTGGGTCTCCAGCGCGCGGTCGAGGTCGCGGCCCTGTGCCTGGGCGGCCGGACCCGTGGCGCCGAACCATTCGGACCAGAAGGCGCGGCGCGGCTTGCCTTCAGGCAGGGCCTCGGCCCGTGTGCGGAACGCCTGGGCGGCGCGGGCCAGATCGGCCAGGCCGGTGGGCAGGCGTTCTTCGAGGTCGCGCTTGACTGCGCGGGCCAGCATCGGGGCGGCGCCTTCGGTGCCGATGGCCACGGTCAGCGGGGCGCGGTCGACCATCGCGGGGGTGATGAAATCCGAGGCCTCCAGATCATCGACCACGTTGCACAGCACGCCGGCCTGCCGCGCCATGGCGGCGGTGGCGGCATCCCGTGCGGGATCTGCGTCGGCGGCATAGACCAGGGTCGCGCCAATCAGATCGTCTGCCGTCAGCGGCACCTGCACCAGGGTCAACCGCCGGTCCCGCGCAAGGGCACGGAGTTGCGGCAGCGCATCGGGCGCATGCACGGTGATCGCAGCCGGCGTCTTCAGCAGCAGCCGGAGCTTGGCCAGCGCGGTCTCGCCCCCGCCCGACAGCAGGATGCGGGCCTCTGTCATGTTCACAAAGATCGGAAAATGTCGCATGGCTACCGGATTTCACATCGTTGACTTGTGCTGAATATAGGAAATAATCCCGGTCAAAGGCCATGGCTTGGGGGGAATAAGGAATTCTGTTTCCTCGCTTGCCCGCTTTCCGACATATGTTCCACGATAAGGGGGAAAGGGCGAATGACTGTCCGACTGGACGAAACAGACCGGAAAATCCTTTTGCAACTGCAGCAGGACGCGGCCCAATCGCTGGATGATATCGCCCGCAAGGTGGGGTCTTCTAAGACGCCGGTCTGGAACCGGATCCGCAAGATGAAGGAGGCCGGGATCATCGGCGCCCAGGTCGCCCTGCTGGATGCGGAAAGCCTTGGCTTTGATGCCTGTTTCTTTGTCCTGATCCGTACCAGCGAACACGAGGCCGATTGGCAGGCGGCTTTCCTGAAGGCCCTGAAGGACCGCCCCGAGGTACAGGAAGCACACCGATTGGCCGGGGACATCGATTACATCCTCAAGGTCCGGGTGCGCAATGCGCGCGCCTATGATGCCTTCTATCAGGCGCTTATTTCAGAGGTGAAGGTGCATAACGTCACCGCGCTGCTCAGTATGGAGCAGATCAAGTCCACCACGGCCCTGCCGTTGTAAGGGGGGGCGCTGCCCCCGCCGCACCTGCGGCGCGTCTCCCCCGGAGTATTTCCGGCCAGGTGAGGTGAGCAACAAAGCCGTCTCAGCCTGTCGGGAATACTCCGGGGGGAGCGCGAGAGGCGATCGGGGCATCGCCCCCTGCCGGGCGTGAACGGATCAGACGGTGACCATGAGCCGTTCAAGCGCGTGGAAGTGGTAAAGGTCCGCGTAGCGGGGCGGTTCGGCCAGACGTAGGTTCGGGCACCGCTGGAACAGGATAGGAAGCGAGACGCGCAGTTCCAGACGGGCCAGGGGCGCGCCAATACAAAAATGCGCGCCGGCACCGAAGCTGGTATTGGGGCGCACGGGCCGGGAGGGATCGAAGACGTCCGGATCGCTCCAGACCGCCGGATCACGGTTCGCCGCCCCCAGGACACAAGCCACCTGATCGCCCCGGGCAAAGTGACGGCCATAAAGCTCGATCTCTTCCAGCGCATAGCGGGTGAAGATATGCAGGGGCGGGTTGTGGCGCATGATCTCCTCGACCGTGCCTTCGACGCGGTCCGGGGTTAGCCAATGGGGGGCATTGCCGTGCTCCGACAGGGCGACCACGCCATTGCCGGTGGTGTTGACCGTGGCCTCGTGCCCGGCGTTCAGCAACAGGATGCAGGTTGCGATCAGCTCGTCCATCGTCAGGCGATCGCCGGCTTCCTCGGCCTGAAGCAATTCGCTGATCAGATCGTCGGAGTGGGACGTGCGACGCGCCTCGGCGTGGCTGCGGATATAGGCGGCGAAGTCGGCGGCAGCGCTGTTGGCGGCCTCTTCCAGCGTCCGGTCACGACGTGCCTGGTACATGGCGACCATGGTGTTGGACCAGTCCAGAAGCTGCGGCGCCATGTCTTCCGGCACCCCCAGCAGGCGGGCGATGATGATCGCGGGCAGGTGGGTGGCGAAGGCGGGGATCAGGTCAAAGGCTTCGCCCTGCGGGAAGGCGTCGACCAAGGTGTGCGCCAGTGTGGCCATTTCAGGTTCCAACCCGGCGATCCGGCGAGAGGTGAAGGCGCGCAGGGTCAGCCCCCGCAGGCGTTTGTGTGCAGCACCATCCAACGCCAGCATCGACATGTCGTCGACCCGGTGGAAGTCCGCAATATGGGCGGGCACGGGGGGCGCCAGCTCGGGCGGGCATTGGGAGCCGAACCTCCGGTCGCGCAGGATGGCATTTACCGCCTCATGGGAAAAGGCGGCGGGCATGCCGTAGTCTTCCCAGTCGTGCAGCGGCCCTTCGGCACGGACACGTTCGTAAAAGGGATAGGGGTTCTGGACAAAGTCCGGATCGGTCGGGGATTGTGTATAGCTGGCCATGGCGCCTTGATAGGCCAAGGGGCCGCCATGGCAAGTGGTCAGGACAGAGGAACGCGCGTCATCCGGGCCAAGGCTGCTTGCAGGAAGAGGAGGTATCGCGATGTGGAGACGGGCAAGGGCCATGCTGGCCTTGCTGTTGGCGGTGGCGGTGATTTCCCTCGCGGTCTTCCATGCGGGGTATCGGCAGTCGCTCAATGCGCTGGCGCAACGCGGCGAATCGGATCTTTCGCTGGCCGCCGACCGGCTGACCGGCCAGTTGCAACGCTATCAGGACCTGGCCGTTCTCTTTGCCCAGCATCCGACCCTGCGGTCGGTTTCGGCGGGCGCCTTTCCCGGCCCTGCCGCCGATCTGATGCTGCGCCTTGCCGATCGCACCGGCGTGCTGAACATGGCCTACCTGGATGACAAGGGGCAGGTACTGGCCGAGGCCCGCCCCGGTGCCGTCCCCGAGACCACCTATGTCGCCGAAGCCATCGCCCGGGCGCAGGAAGGCGCGCTGGGCACCGGCCACGGGCTAGCACCCGGAAGCGCCCTGCGGTCCTATGTCTTTGCCGCGCCCAGTTTTGCCCCTGGTGGCGGGGTCATGGGGATCCTCATGGTCAGCGTGAATGTCGAACTGCTCGAAGCGGAATGGCGCGGGGATCGTCCGGCGGTCCTGTTCACGGATGAAACTGGCCAGGTCTTCATCACCAACCGGTCCGAACTACTTGGTTGGCAGCGGGGGCCGGGGCTGCGCGGATTGTCCCCGAGGGATGCCCCCGCAGCCGAGGTCGCCGCGCGCTTTATCGGGGGGCGAGAGCTTTGGCACATCGACTGGTCGCCCTATCTGCCGCGACGCGTGCTTTATCTGGAGCGGGATCTGCCCAAGGTTGGCATGTTGGCGGTGGCGCTGGTCGATGCCGCTCCGTCGCGCCGCATCGCGCTGTTGCAGGCGGCTGTGGTCGGGCTGGTCCTTCTGGTCTTCGGGGTGGCCTTGCTTTCCGCGCGTGAACGGCGCCGTGTCCTGGCCGAGGCCAATGCCGGCCTTGAAACGCGCGTGGCGGATCGCACCGCGGCCCTGTCGGGGGCCAACACCCGCCTGCGCCGCGAGGTCCAGGAGCGGGAGGAGGCCGAAGCCGCCCTGAAGCGCGCCCAGAGCGAGCTTGTCCAGGCCGGCAAGCTGTCGGCGCTGGGCCAGATGTCGGCAGGCCTTGGCCATGAATTGAACCAGCCGCTGATGGCCATCGGGCAGTTCGCGGAAAACGGCGCGCTGTTCCTGGAACGGGGTCAGCCGGACAAGGCGGCCGAGAACCTGATCCGGATCGCCGGGTTGGCGGGGCGGCTGGGCCGGATCATACGTAACCTGCGCGCCTTTGCCCGTCAGGAAAGCGCGCCCGTGCGCCGCATCGACCTGGTGCAGGTGATCTCGACCGCGCTCGAGATGACAGAGGCCCGGCTGGCCGGGGATGGCATCACCTTGCACTGGACCCCGCCGTCCGACCCGGTCTGGGCCATGGGCGGAGAGGTCCGCCTGGCGCAGGTGCTGGTGAACCTGATCACCAATGCAGCCGACGCCATGACCGACAGCCCGCGCAAACGGCTCGACATCACGTTGACCGGGGGGGCGGCACCCGAGATCCGGCTGCGTGATACCGGCACCGGAATCTCGGACCCCGACAAGATCTTCGATCCGTTCTTCTCCACCAAGGAGGTCGGGGCCTCCGAAGGCATGGGGTTGGGTCTGTCGATCTCCTACGGGATGGTGCAAAGTCAGGGCGGAACGATCCGGGGCGACAACCACCCGGAGGGCGGCGCGGAATTCCTGGTGCAATTGCCGGTCGCCACGGAGCAAGTCTGAGCTGATCTTGGGTCAGCGCGGCATGGCGAAGTGCATGGTGGGTCCGGGTCGACGCGCCGGGTTCGGTGGCCGAAAGAGGAACGAGGTAGGATGACCAGAACGGTTCTCGTGGTGGATGACGATGCGGCGGTGCGCGATGCCCTGGCGCAGACGTTGGAACTTGCCGATCTTGATCCGCGTCCCGCCGGGTCCTTCATCGCGGCCAAGGACCATATCGGCCCGGATTTCGACGGTGTCATCCTGTCGGATATCCGGATGCCGGGGCGGGACGGGTTCTTCCTGCTGGATCACGCGCTGAAGGCGGACCCCGAATTGCCGGTGATCCTGCTGACGGGCGAAGGCGATATTCCCATGGCCGTGGCCGCCATGGATCGCGGGGCCTTCGGGTTTCTGGAAAAACCCTGTGCCTCGGCCGAATTGCTGCCGGTGATCGAACGCGCTCTGCGGACACGCGAGCTTGTGCTTGAAAATCGCCGTCTGAAGGCGCAGCTGGAACGCGGCGACCCGGCGGCGCGGATGATCTTCGGGCGCTCCGCCAAAAGCGACGCCTTGCGCGCGCGGGTGCGCCAGGTCGCCGTCACAGCCGCCGAAGTGCTGGTAACAGGCCCGGCAGGTGCGGGGATTTCGAAGGTTTCCGAAGTCATCCACCTCAGCTCGCGCATGGCGCAGCGTCCCTTCGTCAAACGCGCCTCCGCCGGATTGGGGGCCGAGGCGCTGGAGGCCGCCTTTGCCGAGGCGCTGGATGGCACGCTTTACCTTGATGAAATCAGCGAACTGCCCCGCGAGGTGCAATTTGCGCTGGCCGAGCGGCTTGAGCAGGCCTCCGGTGCGCGGCTGATTGCGGGGTGCACGGCGGATCTGGGCGCAGCCGTCGAGGCGGGGCGGTTCAGCCCGGACCTGTTCTATCGCCTCGACGTGATGCGGGTGCATATCCCGGCGCTCAAGGACCGCCCCGAGGATATCCCCTTCATGTTTCGCCAATATGTCGACCAGTCCTCGGAACAGGCCGGGTTGCCGGCCCCCATGGTCACCGCTGAAGTGGTCGCCGCCCTGATGGCCCGCGACTGGCCCGGAAACACCCGCGCCCTGATGAGCGAGGCCATGCGTTTCGTGCTGGGCGGCGGGGCCATCGGCGACGCGAAAGAGGGCGAGGATCAAAGCGATCTCGGTCTTGCCGATCAGATGGCGCGGATCGAGAAAAGCCTGCTGGCCACCGCCTTGCGCCGCCACGAAGGGCGCGCGGGCGAAGTGGCCGAGGCCCTGAAACTGCCGCGCAAGACGCTTTACGACAAGATGACCAGGTACGGCCTGAAGCCGCAGGATTTCCGCTGACGCCGGGGTTCACGAAGGCGGTTGCGCCTTGGGGGCATCGGCCATAGGGCCGCCCGCCCTGCGGTGAAATGCGCGCGCGTGTCAGCCCACTTAAATTGTGCGAAATTCCGCACATTTCGGCAAGCAATCTGTGCGGTTCTCCGCACATGGGCGAAACCTTCGTCCTTGGCTAACCTTAAAAGTAACGATCAATTAATTGATATAATGGAATAAAATTTCCTGCCTTTGACTCACACACTTTTTCTTGAGCGGTGGGTCCTCATCCCCGAACCTGTCTTCAGTCGGGCGTCTGCAAGGGCGCCCGGGGAGAATGTTCAACGGGGAGGAGACCCAGATGAAATTCCTGACCACCACCGCCATCGCCCTTGGTCTGGCCGTGACCGCCAGCGCCGCTTTTGCATCCTGCGAGGACGGTGAGACCGTCATCAAGTTCAGCCATGTGACCAACACCGACAAGCACCCCAAGGGGATCGCCGCAAGCCTGCTGGAACAGCGCGTCAACGACGAGATGGATGGCGTCGCCTGCATGGAGGTCTTCCCGAACTCCACGCTTTACGACGACGACAAGTTGCTGGAAGCCATGCTGCAGGGCGATGTCCAGCTCGGCGCGCCTTCCCTGTCGAAATTCGAGACCTTCACCAAGGTTTTCCGCATTTTCGATCTGCCCTTCATGTTCAAGAACATGGAAGCGGTCGATGCCTTCCAAAGCTCGGATGCGGGTCAGGACATGATGGGCTCGATGGAAAAGCGCGGGCTGGCAGGTCTGGCATTCTGGCATAACGGGCTGAAGCAGTTCTCGGCCAACACGCCGCTGATGGTTCCGACCGATGCCGAAGGCCTGAAATTCCGCGTGCAGCCTTCCGACGTTCTGGTCGCCCAGATGGAAGCCATCGGGGCAAGCCCGCAGAAAATGGCCTTTTCCGAAGTGTACGGCGCCCTGCAGCAGGGCGTTGTCGACGGTCAGGAGAACACCTGGTCCAACGTGCTGGGGCAGAAGTACTACGAAGTGCAGGACGGGATCACCGAAACCAACCACGGCGTTCTCGACTACATGGTCGTGGCCTCGGTCGACTGGCTGGACAGCCTTGAACCGGCGACCCGTGACCAGTTCCTGACCATCCTAGACGAGGTCACCACCGAGCGGAACGCGGCCATTGCCGAAGTCGACGCCGAAGCCCGTCAGGGCGTGCTGGATGCCGGCGGCGAGATCCGGGAGCTGAGCCCCGAGCAGCGCGAGGAATGGGTCGTCGCGATGAAGCCCGTCTGGGAGCAGTTCACCGACGACGTCGGCCAGGAAAACATCGACGCGGCCCAGGCGATCAACATGAACTACTGATCCTGGCGACAGGGTTTCGAAGGGCGCGGCATGGCCCGCGCCCTTCGTCGTGGGGCAAAAATCACCATACAACAGGGGGAGGGGGACGATGAGTAGCATCAACCGGGCACCCGGCATTTCATTCATCGACCGGATCGAGGAAAGCCTGATCTCGGCGATCCTCGGGATCATGACGGTCATCACGTTCGCCAATGTGGTGGCGCGCTATGTCTTCAACGCGAATATCCTCTGGGCACTGGAAGCGACGGTCTTCCTGTTCGGTTGGCTGGTCCTTCTGGGGGCCTCCTACGCGGTGAAGAAGAACGCCCATCTGGGCGTCGATGCGGTGGTCGACATCGTGCCCGCGCCGGTGCGCCGGGTGCTGGCGCTGATTTCGGTCGCGGTCTGCATCGTCTTTTCCTGCCTGCTGCTGAAGGGCGCCTGGGATTACTGGGCCAATTTCGCCAACCTGCCGCAGACCACGGGCCGCTGGTTCCCCACCGGATTCGAGGACAGCTTCCGCGCCAAGGCCTGGTACGAGGTCAACGATATTCCGATTCCCGAATGGTTGCGCTTCCTTGAGGGGGCCATGAACGACGGCGATGAATACGAAAAGCTGCCGCGCTTCATTCCCTATGTGGTGCTGCCGGTCTCGATGGCGCTGCTGCTGTTCCGTTTCTGTCAGGCGGCCGTGCTGGTCTGGCAGGGCAAGCTGGACCGGATCGTCGCCAGCCACGAGGTCGAGGACGAACTAGAAGAGATGCGCGATCAGCGCGGAGAGGCCTGAGTCATGGAAGTCGTCATTCTTTTCGGGCTGGTCATCGGCTTCATGCTGATCGGCGTGCCAATTGCCGTGTCGCTCGGCATGTCCTCGGTCATGTTCCTGCTGTGGTATGGGGACACCTCGCTGGCCTCCATAGCGCAGACGCTGATGCAGGCTTTCGTGGGGCATTTCACCCTGCTGGCCATCCCCTTCTTCATTCTGGCCTCCAGTTTCATGTCCACCGGGGGGGTGGCGAAACGGATCATCCGGTTCTCGATCGCCTGCGTGGGGCACCTGCGCGGCGGTCTGGCCATCGCCGGGGTCTTTGCCTGCATGATCTTCGCCGCCCTGTCGGGCTCCAGCCCGGCCACCGTGGTCGCCATCGGCTCCATCGTCATCGGGGCGATGACACAGGCCGGCTATACCAAGGACTTCGCCGCCGGGGTGATCTGCAACGCCGGTACCCTCGGTATCCTGATCCCCCCCTCGATCGTCATGGTGGTCTATGCAACCGCCGTCGATGTGTCGGTCGGGCGGATGTTCCTGGCTGGTGTCATCCCCGGCATCATGGCCGGTGCGATGCTGATGGTCACCATCTACGTCATGGCCCGGATCAAGGGCATGCCCAAGGGTGAATGGCGCGGGGTCGGTGAAATCTGGGCCAGCTTCCGCGAAGCCTTCTGGGGTCTGATGCTGATCGTCATCATCATGGTCGGGATCTATGGTATCCCCGGCGTGACCGGCGCGATCTTTACCCCGACCGAAGCCGCTGCCGTCGCCTCGATCTATGCCTTCATCGCGGCGGTCTTCATCTATCGGGATATGGGGCCGCTGAAGGAAACCGAGGACCGTGCGAAGTCGAGCCTGCTGAAGAAGCCCCAGGCCCTCGTCACCGCACTGTTCCACAAGGACACCCAGGCGACCCTGTTCGAAGCCGGCAAGCTGACCATCACGCTGATGTTCGTGATCGCCAATGCGCTGATCCTGAAACACGTGCTGACCGACGAACAGGTGCCCCAGCATATCGCCAATGCGATGCTGTCGGCAGGCTTCGGGCCGATCCTGTTCCTGATCGTGGTCAACGTGATCCTGCTGATCGGGGGCCAGTTCATGGAGCCCTCGGGCCTGCTGGTGATCGTCGCGCCGCTGGTCTTTCCCATCGCCATCGAACTGGGGATCGACCCGATCCACCTTGGCATCATCATGGTGGTGAACATGGAAATCGGGATGATCACGCCGCCGGTGGGTCTGAATCTGTTCGTCACCTCCGGCGTCGCCGGGATGCCGATGATGCGGGTTGTCCGCGCGGCCTTGCCGTTCCTGGCCGTGCTTTTCGTCTTCCTGATCATGGTGACCTATATCCCGGCGATCTCGACCCTGCTGCCCAATGCGGTGATGGGCCCGGAGACGGTGGTGAACTGACCGGGCGCCGAGGCCCCAACCAAGTCGAGGCCCCAACCAAGACGAAAGGCGGCACCTTTGCGGGTGCCGCCTTTTGTCTGTCCTTTGCCGTCCGTCGGGGCTGATCAGCCCTCGGCAGGCTCTGTCGCTGCCGCTTCCAGTGCCGCGATGATGGGCGAGAAATCCTTGGCCGACAGGCTGGCGCCGCCGACCAGCGCGCCATCGACGTTGGAGATATCGAAGATCTCCTGCGCGTTGGCCGCCTTGACCGAGCCGCCGTAAAGCAGCCGCACGGATTTCCCGACCCCGAAGCCAAAGCGTTGTTCCAGCCGGGCGCGGATGAAATCATGGACCTCGCCGATCTGGTCGCTGGTCGGGACCTGACCGGTTCCGATAGCCCAGATCGGCTCGTAGGCGACGACAAGGTTTTCACCCGTGGAACTGTCGGGGATAGACAGCGACAACTGCGCGCCGATGATGTCCAGCGTATTGGTCGCCTCGCGCTGGAACTGGCTTTCGCCGACACAGATGATGGTCTGCAACCCGGCCGCCTGGGCCATCTGGGCCAGCATCCGCACATCTTCGGAGCTTTCCTCGTGATCGGCACGGCGTTCGGAATGACCCAGAATCACCGCATTGGCGCCCACGTCCCGCAGCATCTGGGCGGAGATGTCACCGGTGTGCGGACCCTCCACGTTCATGTGGCAGGTCTGGCCACCGACCCGGATCGCCGTGCCGGCGCAACGGTCCGCCGCCAGCGCCAGAAGCGTGGCGGGCGGGCAGATCAGCACGTCGCAGGCGGGATCGGGATGGGCGCCGGCCAGCGCCTCGAGCTCGTCCAGAGAGGACCGCAGCCCGTTCATCTTCCAGTTGCCTGCCGCCATCTTCCTGCGCATGTCGTTGCCTTTCATGTCTCTTTGGTGGGCATTCTTACCGGCAGGGGGCAGAGGTCAAGCTATGGTAGCGCCCACATGAAGCGAATTCCGCGTGGGCTCAGCCCGGCGGCTTGCGGGATGCCTTCGCTGGGGCCTTTCGGCGGGCCTTTGGCGGGGGGGCATCTGTCGTTGCCTTGCTTGTCCGTGCCTTGGCCCGCGCTTTGGCCTGGCGCTTTTCAGCGGCGGCCACGCGGGCGGGCGCCAGTGAAATGCGCGCCCAGGCCATGGCCTCTTCTGGATCGTCGAGCGCGCTTTCGGGCAGGGACATCAAGCTGCGGACCTCGCGGGTGCCGGTCTTGCGCTCATAGCTGAAGGGGGTCGATCCGGCGGCGACATAGGCCGCTTCGGTGCTGTCGTCCGATTTCATCAAGACCGCGCCGCTGCCCGAGATCATCGCGAACATCGCGCCTTCCTCGGCATAGATCCCCACGCCGGAAAACATCCGCCCCGTGCGCAGCGCCCCGAGCCCGGAAAACAGGTCCAGCACATGGTCGAGAAAGTCGGGATCAACGGCCATCGGGGTCTCCTGTCACGGTGAAGACAGGAAAGCACGCAAGCCACATTGGCGAAAGGGGGGCGGGTTGTTCTGCGGACGCCGATTGACAGGGACGGCGATCTGGCGCCGCCCACCGGGTCACATATCGGCGAACTTGATCGATTCCCCGCAGCCGCAGGCTTCGGTCACGTTGGGGTTGTTGAAGCGGAAACCGGATTCCAGCAACGAGGTCTCGTAATCGATCTCGGTGCCGAACAGGAACATCTGGGCCATCGGCGCGATCATCACGCAGGCGCCGTCCTGTTTCACCATTTCGTCCATGGGGTCGACCGCGTCGACGTAATCCATGGTATATTCCATGCCCGCACAGCCGCCCTTCTTTACGCCGATGCGCAGACCGGAGTGGCCGCCCTGATCCATCAGGCGGGTGATCTGCGCTGCGGCGCGGGGGGTGATGGACACGGCTTGCTTGCCGGGAATGCTGAACATGGCTCTGCTCTCCTTCGTTAGGGGAATTTAGGGGTTCCGGGCCGGAATGCCAAGGTCCGGCAGTGCAGAGAGAAGTCCTGTCGTCGCGTAGGCGGAAAGCAGCGCCCAGCCGAAGGAGGCGAGGGTGCCGATAATGACGTATTCGCCCATGGCCTGATCTTCGCGCGCGGTGTCGAAGCGCAGGATCGACTTGGCCGCGATCAGAAAGCCGATGGCAGAAGGTTCACCCCCCATCAGGAACAGGAAGATCAGCCCGCGTTCCATCAGCCCGATATGTTCGCCCCCGCGCGGCAGGCCCTTGGTTTGCATGGTGCCGGCCCAGCGGTGCATCAGCAGGCCGACCGCATAGCCCCCCGCCCGTGTGGCGATCAACAGCCCTGCCACAAGGGCCATGGTGGCCGGCAGCCAATCTCCCTGCGGACCCCAAAATCCCTGATCGAAAAGCCCGGGCCAATAGAGTGCTATTCCGGCAAGGCTGGCCAGATGAGCGCCCTGATCCAGCAGGAACGGCGCCAGGCCACGCGGGGTCAGCGTGCTCTTGGCGAGGTCGATCACCAGATGCAGCGCGCCAAGAAGCAGGATCGGCGGAATCGCATCGGCCATGTCGGGGCCGAGGGCGAGGGTGGTGCAGGCGATCACGATCAGGATATGCAGCAGCAGCGGGCCTGCGCGACGCTGCTGCTTGGCTGCCGCCATGGCATCGCTTTGCAGCAGGAAATCCGCGCAGGCATGGGCCAGCAGGAGGGCAGCGAAGGTTGCGATCATCGGAGGCGCTCCTGCGTTTGGGCTGTTTCGATTCGCTCCAGCGCGGCCGATAGCGCCGCAAAGCCCGCGCCGGAAAGCGCCAGCGAAATCGCCTGGCGGGTGATCCCGTGCTGTGCCGCGACTTCTGCATGGGTCGGCGGGTCGGGGGCGAGCATGGGCAGGACCGCGCGCGCTTGGGCCGGGGTCCAGTGATGGCTGATCTCGCCCGCCAGCAGGGTTGCGGCGGCCAATGCATCGCCCGACGCATGGTCGAAGCCGGCCCCTTTCAACTGATCCAGCAGCCGCCCCGCCGCGGTGAACCCCGCTCCGCTGGCCTGGTTCAGATTGCCGTCGGGCGGCAGGGAGACCGCGCCTGTTGCCAGGGCGATGCGGGTCTCGAAACGTTTGTCCGTGGCGCGCAGGCTTGCCCGCAAGGCCAAGGCTTCGCGCAGGCCGGGGGCATCGCCGGAGGGCAGACAGATCTGCCAGGCATCGCCCCGGTTGCGGGTGAAATGCACCGGTGCCCGATGCCAGGACGCGATTTCACCTGCGGTTTGCGCCAGCACCGCAAAGGCGCAGGCGATATCGGTGGGGGGAAGATCGGTCGAGGCGACAAGATCGCCGCTGAGGATCGTGCAGATCGTGGTCATGGCTGGCGGTTCCACCTGGGGCTTGGGCAGTGAATACCAGAGGGAGCGGAATGGCAAGTATTTTTGCTTGCATTGACGAGATGCAAGTTATTTTGCTTGCCTTCTGAAGGATAGCAAAAAAGGCTTGCCCCGGAAGGTGGCAAGCCTTTTTGATTGCGCGAAACCGGGGCAACAAGGGGCTTACATGAAGCCAAGCTCCAGCCGGGCCTCGTCGCTCATCATGTCCATGCCCCAGGGCGGTTCCCAGGTCAGTTGCACATCGACCATCTTGACGCCATCCAGCGGTTCGATCGCCTCGGCGACCCAGCCGGGCATTTCCCCGGCTACCGGACACCCCGGCGCGGTCAGGGTCATGGCAACCTTGACTTCGTTCTCGGGCGAAATGTCGATGGTGTAAATCAGTCCGAGGTCGAAGATATTTACCGGGATTTCAGGGTCATAGACCGTGCGGCAAGCTTCGACGACGCTGTCGTAAAGCGGGTGATCGGTAGAAGAGGGCGCGATAAGCGGTGCGCCTTCAAGGGGTTCCGGTGTTTCGGTCATGATGGGTCCGTCCTGTTCCTGACGAAATATATAGGGATACGGGCGGGCGAGGTCTAGGGGAGGCAGCGTTTCCCGCACCGCCTCCGACTGTGTCAAAGCGGCTCGATATCGCCCTTGGCGCGCTGCGCGTGGAAATCTGCCTGCCAGGCGGTAAAGGTTCCGCCCGCGATGGCGTCGCGCATGCCCTGCATGAGTTCCTGATAGTAATGCAGGTTGTGCCAGGTCAGCAGCATGCCCGAGATCATCTCCTGCGAGCGGAAGACATGATGCAGGTAGGCGCGCGAGTAATTCGAACAGGCCGGGCAGGTGCAAGATTCGTCCAGGGGGCGCGGGTCATCGGCGTGGCGGGCGTTCTTGATATTGACCACACCGTTGCGGGTAAAGACCTGGCCGGTGCGGCCTGAACGCGAGGGCAGCACGCAATCCATCATGTCGATGCCGCGCGCCACGGCGCCGACGATGTCATCGGGCTTGCCAACCCCCATCAGGTAGCGCGGCTTGTCTGTGGGCAGCATGTCGGGGGCATAGTCGAGCACACCGAACATGGCCTCCTGTCCTTCGCCGACCGCGAGGCCACCGACCGCGTAGCCGTCGAAACCAATGGATTTCAGGGCCTCGGCGCTTTCTTCGCGCAAGGATTGCGTGACGCCGCCCTGCTGGATGCCGAAAAGCGCATGGCCCGGACGATCCCCGAAGGCATCGCGGGACCGCTGCGCCCATCGCATCGACATGCGCATGGAACTGGCGACGACCTTTTCTTCGGCCGGCAGGGCAGGGCATTCGTCGAAGCACATGACGATATCCGAGCCAAGCAGCTTCTGGATTTCCATCGAGCGTTCCGGCGTCAGCATGTGGCGCGAGCCGTCGATATGAGAGGCGAACTTGACCCCTTCTTCGGTCAGTTTGCGCAGCCCGGCGAGCGACATGACCTGAAAGCCGCCCGAGTCGGTCAGGATCGGCTTGTGCCAGTTCATGAACTTGTGCAGGCCACCGAGCGCCGCGATCCGTTCTGCCGTGGGGCGCAGCATAAGGTGGTAGGTATTGCCCAGCAGGATGTCGGCCCCGGTGGCCGCGACGCTTTCGGGCATCATCGCCTTGACGGTGGCGGCGGTGCCGACGGGCATGAAGGCCGGCGTGCGGATCTGTCCGCGCGGCGTGTCGATGACGCCGGTGCGGGCAGATCCGTCGGTGGCATCGAGGGAGAAGGAAAAGGTGCTCATGGCGGCGCCATTAGCGGGTTTGGCGGACAAAAGCCAGTCGGGTCGTCGGGCGCTTGTTTCCGCGGCGCGGGCGGGTGGGGGCGCTGCCCCCGGCAGCCAAGCCGGGGCTTGGCTGCCTCCCCCGGGATATTTCCAACAGGGAAACGGAAGGGGTTTGAGAGGGGGCCATTGCAAAGAGCACCAGATTGGGGGCGCTATTCTGCGTAGATTTTCACTGAAACCGCAATATATGGCGCTTGCCCGTGGGGGCAGGGGCAGGCAGACTGGTAAAAATGCAGTTGAATTCGGGGCGGCGCGATCCCAGATAAGAGGCTGTGAACCGGAGATGGACCGGGCTGCCGCCGAGCCGGGGACGGCCCATCTGCCCAAGATCAAGGAAAGAGCATGCAAGAGCCTCTGAATCCGTCCTATCCCGTATTGCCGTTGCGCGACATCGTGGTGTTTCCGCATATGATCGTGCCGCTTTTCGTGGGTCGCGACAAATCCGTGCGCGCCCTGGAAGAGGTGATGCAGGACAACAAGCAGATCCTGCTGTCGAGCCAGATCGATCCGGCAGAGGACGATCCCGATGCCGAGGGTATCCATAACGTCGGCGTGCTGGCCAACGTCCTGCAACTGCTGAAGCTGCCCGATGGCACCGTGAAGGTGCTGGTCGAAGGCGCGGCCCGCGTGCAAATCCTGGAATATTTCGAGAACGACAATTTCTTCGAGGCCCAGGCCGAATACCTGGAAGAGGTGCCGGGTGACGAGCCGACCATCGAAGCGCTGCTGCGCTCGGTCGGGCAGGAATTCGAGCGCTATGCCAAGGTCAAGAAGAACATTCCCGAGGAGGCCCTGGCCGCTGTCGCGCAAAGCGATGAACCCTCGCGCCTGGCCGATCTGGTCGCGGGTCATCTGGGTATCGACGTTGCGCAGAAGCAGGAGCTTTTGGAAACGCTGCCGATCAGTGAACGGCTGGAGCGTGTCTATGGTCTGATGCAGGGTGAAATGTCCGTCTTGCAGGTCGAGAAGAAGATCAAGACCCGCGTGAAATCCCAGATGGAGCGGACACAGCGCGAATATTACCTGAATGAGCAGATGAAGGCCATTCAGAAGGAGCTGGGCGACGGCGAGGAAGGCGAGGGCGAGATCGCCGAGCTGGAAGCGCGCATTGCCGAGACCAAGCTTTCCAAGGAAGCCAAGGAAAAGGCCGAGGCCGAGCTGAAGAAGTTGAAGAACATGAGCCCGATGTCCGCCGAGGCGACAGTCGTGCGCAATTACCTCGACTGGATGCTTTCGATCCCCTGGGGCGTGAAGTCGCGCACCAAGAAGGATTTGCACGGCGCGCAGGAAACCCTGGATGTCGACCATTATGGCCTCGAGAAGGTCAAGGAACGCATCGTCGAATACCTTGCGGTCCAGCAACGGTCGAAAAAGCTGAAGGGCCCGATCATGTGCCTTGTCGGGCCTCCGGGCGTCGGCAAGACCTCGCTCGGCAAATCCGTGGCCAAGGCAACGGGGCGTGAATTCATCCGCATTTCGCTTGGCGGCGTACGCGATGAATCCGAGATCCGTGGGCATCGGCGGACCTATATCGGCTCCATGCCCGGCAAGATCATCCAGGCGCTGAAGAAGGCCAAGACGACGAACCCGCTGATCCTGCTCGACGAGATCGACAAGATGGGTCAGGATTTCCGGGGCGACCCGGCCAGCGCAATGCTGGAGGTTCTCGATCCGGAACAGAACGGCAGCTTTGTCGATCACTACCTCGAGGTGGAATACGACCTCAGCAACGTGATGTTCCTGACCACGGCGAACAGCTACAACATGCCGGGCCCCTTGCTGGACCGGATGGAGATCATCAGCCTTGCCGGCTATACCGAGGACGAGAAGCGCGAGATCGCCAAGCAGCATCTGGTGGCCAAGCAGGTCAAGAACCACGGGCTGAAGAAGGGCGAATTCGAGGTCACGGATGAGGCTCTGAACGAGATGATCCGCCGCTATACCCGCGAAGCGGGCGTGCGGAACCTGGAACGCGAGATCGCCAAGCTGGCGCGCAAGGCCGTGACGATGATCGTCAAGGGCGAGGCCAAGTCCGTCGTGATCACCGAAGACAACCTGGATGACTTCCTGGGCGTCAAGAAGTACCGCTATGGTCTGGCCGAAATGGAAGACCAGATCGGTGTCGTGACCGGGCTGGCCTGGACCAGCGTCGGCGGCGACCTGTTGCAGATCGAAGCGTTGCGCCTGCCCGGAAAGGGGCGGATGAAGACCACCGGCAAGCTGGGCGACGTGATGAAGGAAAGCATCGACGCGGCCTCCAGCTATGTCCGGTCGATCGCGCCGGAAATCGGCGTGAAGCCGCCGCGCTTTGATCGCCTGGACATCCACGTCCACGTGCCCGATGGCGCGACGCCCAAGGACGGGCCCTCGGCCGGTCTGGCAATGGTCACCTCGATCGTGTCGGTGCTGACCCAGATCCCGGTGCGCCGTGATATCGCCATGACCGGCGAGGTGTCGCTGCGCGGCAATGCCATGCCCATCGGCGGGCTGAAGGAAAAGCTGCTTGCGGCCCTGCGCGGGGGGATCACCACGGTCTTCATCCCGCAGGAGAACGAAAAGGATCTGGCCGATATCCCGGACAACGTGAAGCAGGGGCTGAAGATCATCCCTGTCACCCATGTGCAGGAAGTGCTTGAACAGGCGCTGGTCCGCATGCCCGAGCCGGTGGAATGGGACGAAGAGGCCGAAGAGGCCGCTGCCGCTGCCCGTGCCGCCGCCATGCCCGAGGCGGGCCATCCCACGACAGCGCATTGATCGCGCCAGCGCGCGCCATGTGGAGCGCTGAGAAATGAACCAGAAAGGCCATGCGGGGCATCTTCGCATGGCCTTTTTTGCATCCAGCCCCGGCAATGTTCCTGTCCTGTACACAGGAAAATGCCCATCTCCGGGGCGGCAACTGGTCAGACGCAACCCGTGCTGTTAGCCTGCAAAACATGCAGCTTCAAAAACGCGGCTTCCGGTGAAGCCTGCAAAGTGCACATGGATAGTGGTGAAGATGACCGAGACAGATAAATTCGAAACCGGCATGAATATCGACACGACCCCAAGCTCCGAAGACCTGGAGGCCAGCGAAGTGCTGGCGGCGTCTCTGCCGGTTGAACTGAAGAAAAAGGAACTGATCGACCTCGTGGTTGCGCGGACCGGCGTCAAGAAGCGTGACGCCAAGCCGGTCGTCGAGGCGATGCTGATGGTGATGGGCGAGGCCCTTCTGGAACAGCGCAGCATGAACCTGCCGCCGTTCGGCAAGGTCAAGATCAACAACTTCAAGGAAGTCGAGAATGGTCATGTCTTCGGCCTGCGGCTGCGCCAGAACGAACAGGTGCTGAACACGGCGATTGCCGAATCCGCCGCTGTCGCGCTGCCCGCTGGCGCGGACCTGCCGGATGGCGCTTCGCAAGAAAGCCAGACGGACGGAGAATAGGTCAAAACCCTGCTTGCAGAAGCATCGGAGGTTGGCTAAGAAGCGCCCCACGGGTGATTAGCTCAGTGGTAGAGCGCTTCGTTCACATCGAAGATGTCGGGGGTTCAAGTCCCTCATCACCCACCACTCAAGCCTTTGATATTATTTAATTATATCTCTAACGTTCGCGTATTTGCGAAGTGGTCCTAGGTTTTGTGAACCAAGTTACAAACGTTTGACACTTCTGCAAGTCGAGGCGAATCCAAATCCGGCCTCAAATCAACGGTTCGAAGCGGCCGTCGGCACCGCCCTCGAGGCGTCTACTCTCGTCCATCCCGGGTGGCAGGTTGTCTCAGGGTAACCGGCATCTCGCAGGCCTACGCATTCGGCCCGAAGCCGACCTTGATCGCGACACCCGCCGCCGCAGTGCAGTTTCACCAAACCAGCCGTTTGTGCATCGCGCAGCATTTCAGGCACATGAAGGTCGGCAGAGCAGACAAAGTGAGCTTTCGCTTTCTCATTCGGAACGACTGCTTACGCCGCTAAATTATCCGTTGATCCAGCTCTGTAGGATCTTCGACATCGACATGCCAGAACGCCACGGCCTCGTCAGGAAGCTGCATCAACACTCTTTCGAAATCCTTGGTGTCAGTGCACCTTCGGACTGCCCAGGCAGTCGCTTCGATTGCGTTGTCTGGCGTCAGGTTGTGGTTTACGCGAACCTGCTTGGCTTCATCGGTGAGGACCTGCCGCTCCGCAAATGGAACCAGCGGTTCGGAAACATTCCAACCCTTTACAAAAATCGCGCGGAGAACAGCCGGAAGGACGCTTGCGAAGGCTAGACCCTGTTCTGCCGTCAGGCGGCGTCGAAAGACCTGCAAAACAGCGTCCACAGCGGTGTAGGCCATATTGTCGGACTCAAGCGACATGCGTTCTTTCACATCATCGAGAAAGGCGCTCCACTCTTTGGAAGCATGGCGGTATGTCCACGGCATCGGCATTTACGGTCTCGCCTCATTTACGTTCAATCATTGCCTATTCTAGCCGGAGGACGGCTGAGGCGTCGAGCTTAACCTTTTTGCGATAGTGGACATTCATGCTCATCGCAGCATCAGTCACATTGGGCTCGAAGCGGTCATGCGGCGGCGCAGCAGGGGCAAGCGTCTGGTCAACCCTCGCGGGCCAGGCCCTGGGCGCTCTGGCTGAACGCCGCTCGCGGCCCACACCGGACATCCACCAGGGTGGCCATTGCCGCGTCGCAGCTTCCCCTAACCGGCCATTCGTGCATCGCGCAGCATTTGTCGCTTATGAAAGGCAGCAGGGCGGACCAAGCTGCCGTCCGTGCCTCTGTAATCAAGGTCTGCTTTTATTCATCTGACGTAGCTTGCACCGTTCACGTCCAAGGTCGCGCCACTTAGCGATTTTTGTTCAGGGCGAAGGGCAAAGCACACAAGTTCTGCAACTTCGCTTGGCGCAACCATTTCTCCGATAGGAACATCTCCAACGGCAGCATCTTTGCCTTTTGCGCGGATAAATTCCTCAGCCATCTCCGTCCGCACAAAGCCCGGCGCAATCGCGATGGCGATAATCCCATCAGCACCAAAAGAACGAGCAATCGTCTTGGTTAGATTGATAAGCCCAGCTTTGGACGCGCCATAAGGCATGTGATCTTCTGTGTATCCCCGCTGCGCCGCGCGGCTGGCAATATTCACAATTCTCCCCCCGTCAAAGGCGCAGAAGTGCTGGATTGCCATGCGACATAGATCAGCAGGAGCCCGGAGATTGACACGCAAATCAGCCTCCCATGCGGCTGACCAAACGTTGAAATCATCCTCAATCCGTGCAGTGGCGCGGATCCCTGCGTTATTCACGAGCGAGTGGATCCGACCTACACGATCCTCTGCCGCCTCCCAAAGCCGCTGCGCACCGTCATTCTCTGTTAAATCGGCCTGAACGAGCGTTCCTTGACCACCCATCGTTTCCAGAAGTGCCTGTGCCTCGTCTTCATGGCTGCGGTAATGTAGGATTGGGTGTCCGCCCAATTCTGCGAGGCGCAGGGCTATGGATCGTCCGATCCCTCCGGTAGCACCGGTGACAAGAACAGTTTGGCCACTTAAGGGCAAATCAACCATATCTTTAAAGCCCTTTAGTATTTGTCCAACGCGATGGTGTGATTTGCGACTGAAGTTCTGTCATTATCTGACTGCCTTTTGTGAGGTAACGTTTCCCTATTGCCGATTTTCGCTGCAATGCAGAAACCTGTCAATGAGGGCTCGAACCGGACTTTCGCCGCAGGCAGCAGCAAGGTCCGGTGAGCGGATAAAGTGCGCTTTCGCCGCAATGACGGCGAATGGCTGGTTTTTGGCGAAGGTTCACAAACGTTCCGAACTTTTCTTATTCTATGTGCCACTCGTGGGATGCAGCAACCAGCTCGACGGTATTGCCGTCCGGGTCGCGTGTGAACAACCCGCGCCAGCCGGTCCAAGCAAAGTCTTCGAACCGCGCGTCGTAGCCTTCTTGCCGAAGCCATGCTGAGGCGTCTTCCTGCTCGTCCCAGGACAGGCTTAACGCAAGATGGTGCAGCGAAGATTGGCGTCCAACGGAAAGGGGGGCATCCTCGGCATCCTCGGCATCCTCGGCATCCTCGGCAAAGAGCGCTAGTACCGCAATATGACCTCCAAAGCTCTCGCCGAAGCGATAGAATGCGATCCCATCACGATGTCCGCCCCGATCGCTGGGTCGAAGGCGGGGAAGGCCCAACACGTGTCCGTAAAATTCCTGCATCGCCTCGAAGTTGCGACACCGGATAGCAATCTCGCCCAAAGCACGAAGTTGGAAGGGCCGATCCATAATGCCGCACAGACCTTTCGTTTTCCAGGGGATGCCAGAGAGCCAATAAGAACTCTATAGAATCTCTCGAGCGAAAACCATGAAAACCGAGAGCGGTCATCTACACATCGTGGAACGTCCAACAGAGAGGGCTCACTGCCGACCTTCGCTGCACTTGCAAACGAAATCAGCGTCAAACCGGAGGGCGAGCGGCGGCACTGCGGGACGAAGCAGCCCCTTAAATCAGAGCGCGCCACACTCTTTCAACACGATTTCCGCCCGTTTTTGCACCGACACCTTGGGTAACTCAATTCTCATGTAGCCGAGCGTGTCCAGAGCCTTCTCAATGTGGATGTGTTCCTGCACAGCAGCATCGAAATTGTGCCGCCGCTCGGCGTCATTGGCAAACAACTCCCTCCATGGGGGGACCACGAAAACGCGCTTCCAGTACGCTTGGGTTTCACCAAGTGTCTCCTCTATCGTTGGTCCGCCGGAATGAGCCAAGGCGACCGCCGCGTCGATCAAGCCACGGTCGAAGAATGTAATGCCATCATTGTGCTGCGCGGACTGCAAGTCGGTCTCGGCTATTTTGACTGCTCGCAATGCAAACGCGTTCATATCCACCCATGGAAGAGCCTTGCCTTGTCGGGCCAATTCTTCCGAAACAATGCGGCGGCCTGGCTCTTGGACTATCGAAAACCCGTGATCTTCCAAAGCCTTCAGCAAAGTTGATTTCCCGCCGCCAGAACACCCTGTCAGCAAAACAAACCTACTGCTCAAAACAGTTTCCCACCCGTGACTGTATAACCCTGGATGCATCTGATACTGCGACGCCGAAAGTTGCAACAAGGGCTCGGAACTGCCGTTCGCTGCGCAGAGCGCGAGCGTCAACACTGCAGACAAAGCGGACATCAAATGTAGTTCGCGATTTCAATGAGGTTTCGATCGGGGTCCCGAATGTAAATTGACAATATTGGGCCGTTTGCACCTGTACGAGCAACGGGGCCTTCTTCAATTGAAACGCCTGCGAGCGCCAATTGTGAGATAACTTTGAGGAGTGGTGTTGTTGATATCAAACACAGATCGGCGGACCCGGTGGTTGGACGCGCGGCTTTTGGTTCGAACTCTTTGCCTTGCTCATGCAAATTGAATTTCTGAGCCCCAAAAACCAACGCTTTTCGATCACCATTAAAAGTATTGACTTCGAAACCAAGCACTTGGCTATAAAATGCACATGTGCGGTCAGTATCAGCAACTGTGAGAACCAGATGGTCTAAGCGGTCAATTTTAATCATAACGGCAATCCTCTAAAGGCAGGAACCCCAGTTCATCCAACCGGTCGTAGACTTGCTACAAGGTTATTCTGGGCCCAATCTTTGTCGTGCAAATTTTGTCACTTTGGGTTTGAGCAGCTTTCGGAAGAAAAAGCGGCTCTGACCTAATGGGTTATTAGGCAACTCACCAAATGTTTCGTAGCCCATGTCGAGGTAGAATTTAGGTGCCTGAAAGGAGAAGCTATCCAGCCATATCCCTTCACAATCTCTCTTGGAAGCCAATTCCTCAGCGGCGGTAACCAATGCCTTTCCGAGGCCGGTTCCGCGCAAGGTTTGGGGGACGAATAAAAGCTCAATAACCGCCCAATTATATGCGGTTCGCCCCCAAAGCCCCCCAACAGGCTTATGATCAGAGCCCTCAATAATAAAAGCAAAGGTCTTTAGATTGGATGGCGGCCCAACCTCATTAATATTTTCAACAAGGGGTGTAAGAATCGCCAACCTGTCTTCATCGGACGGCTCTTCCAAAAGTCTGATTGGCTGGGTCAACGGAGTTTTCCTCAGGATGTTTCGTTCGGCACTTTGTAAGTTGTTCTGTCTAGAAAGTGAACGTTGTCAAAACGTACATTGGGCTCTCTGCCGACCTTCGCTGCAGATGCACACCGAAAAATATTGTGCGTTGGCCCCGAGCGGCCGCTTTGTTCGGCTTACCCATTTTAGTTAGCGGGCGCAGCGAATGGCCGCAATCCGCCCTTCGTGCTGTTGCCTGGCATCATGCTACCCTTCGCACCCATGTCGCAGAGGGGCGAAGAGCGGCTACGGCTTGACTGGGGATGTATCCTCAGCAGGTCTAGTCCCTGCCCTTAGCTGAAGCCCAGAGATGTCGTTCCCGAGATTCTCTTCTTGCGCCTTGATGGCGAAGTGCGTGTTGCGGAAAAGCCTTGTTTTCGCGCCTATCGCTTTTGCAGGCTCATGAAGTCCAGGACATTTACTGCGTCCTGCATGTGCTCCGGCAGGTATCGTCCATAAGTCGAGAAGGTCACGGCAGTGTTGGAATGGCCGAGAACTTGGGAGACTTTCTCCAGAGGGATCCCGTTCGCCAGCATGGTCACCGCGGCGGTGTGGCGCAGGTCGTGGATCCGAACGTGCCCGATCTTGGAGCGGGTTACGGCGCCGGAGACACCCTTGCGGACCGACGCGACCGGGCCGCCAGCATACTCGATCACGTAGTCGGACAGGGCCGCCTTATGCGCGGCGGAAAGAGCGGCCCGGGTGCTGCCGTTCATCGGCACCACAGCACGACCCTTGCGGGTGGCGCCGTCAGCCAGGCGCAGGTTGATTGCGCCGCGCTCGAAATCCACCCGATCCCAGGTCAGATCCAGCACCGCGCCGACGCGAGCGCCGGTGCCCAGCAATAGGATTAGCGCCAGTCGAATGTGCGGCTCCATCGCAGCGTCGATCAGCGCGCGGGCCTCGCCAGCGTTCAGGATCCTCTTGTCGGTCTGCGGCTTCTCGGGGCGCCAGATCTTTGGTGCGCGGTCGATCATGCGCGTGTTCTCGGCGAACAGCAGGGCGGACTTCAGGTGGCCGAGCTCTGTGTGAACCGTGCCCTGCGATTTCCCCGAGGACTTGCGATCTGCAGCGTAGCTGAGACAGGTAGCCTTGGTGATATCCTCGGGGCGCAGGTGGCCGAAGTGCGGAAGGATCGCCTTCCCGGTGTAGCCCATCGTCGTGGCAGTGGGCTTGTCGCCCAGGTCGTCGCGGTAGAGCGCCCAGATCTCGGCAACGGTGGGGTCCTGCGGGCGGCTGGAATAGGTCGCCGTTCGATAGACCTCTAGGGCTTCTGCTTCCGCTTCCTTTCGGGTGCGTGCCGCAAGCTGACGACGCACTCGCTTGCCGTCCTCGCCGGTCCAGTAGACGCAAAGGCCGCCTCTGAGCTTTCCGATGCTAATGTCGGGCATTCGTATTCCTCTACAACCTGGGCCGGGATTCGGAGCATGCGCCCTGTTCGGAAATGGTGCAACTGCCCCCGATGGCACATCTGCCGGATGGTTTCAGCGCTGCATTGCCAGCGGTCCGCCAGCGTGTCGGGGGTGTATGGACGTTGTGCGGTCATCCCTCGCTCCTCTTCATCGGCTTCCCTGCGTCGTGCCCCTCTGGTCGGGGCAGCAGCCCCAGCAGTCCGGCGATCATGTCGAGCGCAAGCGCGTCGGCCACCATGACGCGGCTAATGATCCGGTGCCGCAGATCGGCCAGACGAGCGCTTTCGTCGTGGGCGTCCCTGGCGGATCGATCCTGAGGGGCGCGGTATGCCACGCCGGTGGCTCTCTCGTCTGCGTCACTGCCCGCCGGGGCAGAAAGAGGCATCAGGTGCGGCCAAACATGACCGGCAAGCCGGTGTTCTCGGATACCTGAAAGGCCATGGCTCGGAAGGTGGCCTGCCGCTGGTATTCGACCCGGTGCCAGCGAAGCCCGAGGCGCAGGCCTTCAGGGGTGACGCGGAACCGGAATTTGGCCTTCAGTTCGACAGGTTCTTCGCCGTGATAGATCGGGATCGAAAGCCCGATCTCCGTCGGCACGACCATCTGATTGGCGACGCGGGTTTCGTTCTCATATTTGAAGACGCGGTCGCCGTTTTCGAGGCGAATGCCGCTTTTGAACGTCGCGCCCTGGGTCGCTTCAAGTTCCCGGCAAATTTCCAGCAAGGTCGAATGGTCCGGGTCACTGACATCCGCGACGTTCTCCTCGATGAACATCGCGAACTCTTCCTGGCTGTGCATTGGGCCCTCGATCTCATCCCAGCGTTTGAATTCTTCGCTGAGGCGCAGCCGAAGGCTGGCCTTGTGACACGCGGGCTGGGCCTTCAGGGCGTCGCCATCTTCCTCGCTCCCCGTGTGCCAGTCGAGCGCGGCGCAGATCGTGCCAGCGTCCAGATCTGCGATGATGATGGAGCGATGATCGCAGAAGCGATTGACGTAGGTGGTCAGAGAGTCCCGGTCATCGAACGTGATCGCCTGCTTGATCATCGGCGGCAGCTTGAATGGGTCGGTCACATCCTGGAGCGAATAGCCGCTCGGGACGAAAGCATGGCGACGCCCGTCGGGATGGTCGATGATCGGATTGGAGAGGCGGGCGCCATCGATGCTCGCGTTCAGCGCGCCGCGTGGATCGAGCCGGGTATCTGGTGTGGTGCTGTTCATGTGAAGTCCTTTCCTTGGTTCAATCGGCCGCGCGGCGGCGGTCGATTTCGTCTTCGATGTCGAGCTGGTTCGGGTCGCGGCGGGACAGGCGGCCCTCGTCATCAGCGAAGTAGATGCCGGTGCCCATGGCGCGCGGCGGCACCTTGCCGGTCACCTTCGGGGTGCATTCGATCTGGCCGCCCTTGTTGAACTTGAAAGGCAGGGTGATCGTGATGGAACCGTCTCCGCCGGTTTCCTTCATGGCTGAGATGACCCGTTCCAGTTGTTCGTTGCCTTGGCGCAGTAGCTCGCCGCGGCGAAAGCTCTGCATGAATTCGAGAAAGTTGAGGTCGTGCCGCTGCATGAGCATGGTTCCTTTCGGGTTGGCGAAGTCGGAGTTGAGTTCGGGGGCGGGGGCGCCTGACTCAGAGCAAGTTCCAGACCGCCCAAGCGATCAGCCAGAATCCGATGCCGGCAATGGTTGCCAGTACGAAGCCTGCGTCTGAGATCTCGCTGAGGGGATTGCGCTGGCGGGGCGTGGGATGCCGCCCCGCCAGCTGGGATGGCGCAGACAGTGCGCTATCCGTGGGGGTGGCGGCGGGCAGGGTGCGCTCCTCGATCTCGGAAGGTATGCCGGGGGCCGGCAGGGACTAGGGCCTCATAGCCCTGCCTCGGCCATCAGCACCGCCCGCATGACCAGCAGCAAGGTCACCAGCACCACGCCGAGGATCGCAATGACCAGGCGGGTGGTGGGCAGACGATCCCGGCGCATGTCGCGGGCGTTCAGGTGTTCCTGGGGAGAGCGGAATGTCATGCCGCGTCACCGCCGGTTGGGCCTTGGCTGTTGGCGGCGCGTCGGCGGGCGCAGACATCGGCGACCAGGCGCTCTATGCGGGCGCGCTCGGCCTGCAGGGCGGCGGGCGGCTGATCGGGCAGGGACTGGCCGAGCGATCGCGCTTGTCCGAAGCCTGTCGACGGCTGGTTCCGGATCAGGCGCTGCATGCGGTCCAACGTGATCGGCTGACCACGGTCGGCCTTGGCGCGTGCCCACAAGGCCAGCATGGCCGTAGGGGAAGCGGCGAAGATTTCCGGGCAGAGAATGGGCGGGCGAGAGTCCGGGCTGTGCATGGGTGACCTCCATCAGAGTGATGGGGTCATTGATGGGGGGAAAGAATTCCCATGTCAAGCAAAATAGGAAAGAATTCCCATATGGTGACTGACTGCCGCCCCTGCTTGTGCTCGAATCGGGGTGCCAGAAAAAGGAAACCCGGCGCGAAGCCGGGCCTCCTTGAGGCCGTCGACCGTCAATTAACCGCTACAGGCAAAGGAAAAGGTGAGACGCATAATAGTTGTTGGGGGCGTAAGTTGTTGAGACATATTCAGCTTTACGGCCTCTGGTGCCGCAGATTCTACTTGCTTGATTGACCACCTCCGGCTCTTCGGGGTTGGCGCCCGTAAGCAAAGTGGATTCTTGAATCTTCACGCTGTCACCATTGAAGTCGGAAACGACAGGTGCGGGCTCTGTGCAGGCTGTGAGGGTGAACGCGATAATTGCGAAGCTGAAAAACTTAAAAATCTTCATGATCCTCTTTCGTCAGAGAGTTTTGGTATAAGGGCTCAATAGTTCTACCGGGATTGGTTCTCGCTGGTGATTTGGTGCTGATACTGAGATTGACCGTGCTCGAAGGGCGCCACCAGTTCCGCAGGCCAATGCAGCAGGACACGGGCGGCCCATTTCAGTTCCACGTCATGCATGTTGGTGGCACCGGGGTTGAGTGAGACCAGGTTGTATAGGCCCGGCTGGCTACCCAGCTTGATCTGCTTGACCCAACCCATGCCATTGGCGTCTTCGCAGACGCAGCGGTGGCCGATTGACTCGGCCGGGACGCCGTCCGCTGTTTCGCGGTGATAGAACAGCAGGTCTCCGGCGCTGTACACGGGTTCCATGCTGTCGCCTTCGATGCGCACGGCGATGACATCTGTTCGCTTGAGGCCGGGTGGCAGGGGCACCTTTGGGCCGCTTCCGTTCGGATAGGCCTCGAAGACTGGCACTTGGGCGCCAGCCCCCACATTGCCCGCGAGCGACGCGTGTGGCTTTTCGATCCACACTGTCTGGGGATCGCCGACAATCTCTTCGATTGTAGTCCCGAGTATCGATGCAATTTTCACAGCATTGGAGATCTTGGGGGACTTCACAGATCCATCCAACATCTTCCGGATAGCCGACTTGTCGAGGCCCGCCTCTGTCGACACAGTGGCGGGCTTCAGGTCGGGTCGCTCCGCGAAAATCGCGCGGAGGCCGATGATGAATGGATCGTCTGACACGGCGCGATACTGCGCTGAGGGCACAAAATCAGCGATGGGAAAGTAATCCTTGCTAATGTAGGAATAAATTCCTATCAGTGGTGCCATGCAAATCATTCCCACCACCGAAGCTCTTGTTTCCGAAGTCGAGGCCTGCGCGGCACGGCTCGATGTTGCGCCCCAGAAGATCCTGCGCGACGGGATCGGTGCTGGCTGGGGTGCCTGGGATGCCTGGAAGTCTGGCAAGTCGAGTCCGACCCTGCGGGTTGTCGATCGGTTGCGGGCTCATATGGCCATTGCGATGGCTGAGAAAACCGAAAGGGACGCGGCATGACCACCGCGCCCCATCCAGACCTTTCCACTGCAACTGCATCACCATTCGTCCACTCACAGGATGAACATGGAGACGGCATGCGGAAAAATCTTTCACAAAATGCATCCCGGCGGGATTTTTCGACCGGGGATCACCAGTGCCGGTCGCGGCGCTGGTTCGCGGCGCTGCTGTGGCTGGCTTTTCCCGGCGCGTCCGAGCGTGACGTGGCGCGGCGAGCCTCGGGGGTTCTGGAGGTCTCCGAACGGCAGGTGATCAATTGGCTGCGCTGCGAGAACGACGCGGCCCTACGCTATGTGACAGCGGTCATGGTGCTGGCGGGGGTGCTGTGCGCCCTGGAACCGATCCGGGGGAGGGGGGAGTGATGCTGAAGCGCTTGGGAATGGAGATCGCGGGTCACTGGTTCGACATCTGGTCTGCGCGGGCGGGGCGCATCGCGTCGGGCTGGTCCCGGCGCAGCCGTCGCTGGGCGAAAAAGTCGGAAAAATTTTTCCACAAGGCGAGCGGGGGGCGGCGGTGATGACATGGGATAGTCCCGAGTTTTGGTGGGCTGTGGTCAGAAGCGGCGCCCCCGCTGACTTCATACAGTGGGGGTTTATTGTCTATTTGATCTGTCGTGTGAGAGCGCTGAAATCGGACGCAGACAATATCCGCGGGGCGGTCGCAGGGAAGCTGCAAGTAACCATGGTCCCTGCGGACCCGTTCGATGCATCTGCGGTCTGTGGAAAATCGGCTGGAGCGCTGGCCTCATTCCTCAGGAACGGGAGGCACTAGGCGCAAATGTCCTCCACTTTCACCTCGCGCTACGGGTTCAAGCAGGCTGACAAGGCTGGCAAGGGACTGACGGGCATAGCTGCCTTCGTCCTGCCGAGTCACGGCAGTATTGAGATCCGCCATGATCGCCTCGCGCATTTCGGGTGTGGAGACGGCGAGGACGCCGACAAGGGCGGTATAGTTGATCTGATGCTGAGCACGCAAAGCAAGGTTCAATTCGACGACTTGCTTATTGAGATAGGTAATGGCCTCAGCGTGCGTCATTTCAACCGTTGGTGTCGCCATTGGAATGTTCCTTTCCTGGTGGCGCGTGTTTCTGGCGAGGTTGAGCTTAAGCCCGAAACGCAGGTGAACCGCGCTTCTCACAGCGGCGCGGCTTCGCTCACTGGGCGGGCGTTGGAGCGTCCGCCCAGGCAAGCATCCAAGCTGCTGTACTATGTGACCTTAAGTCAAGAAGGCTCCTACAGCGTCCTTATCCAATCCCCATCCGGGCCGAGCGCCCGGCGAGCAGTCCCGTGCCAGAGGCGGCGCGGGCAGCAGGCGCGGGGGGCCATCCTCCTCCCGGTTCCTCGCGCCACCAATTCAGAACAGCCCGGGCAGACGACAGCCGCACCGCAGGATCGCGTGGCCGCCTGGGCAATGTGCGATCCTGACGCCTCCCTGTCGACTTGGGGCGCATCCCGCGTGGTGCGCCCCCTTTTCGTGCGGGTGCGGGCATAATGGAAATTCGGAAAGACCAGATGCGGCGACCGTCAACGGCTGTTTGTCGGGGTGGCCAATCCGATCCCATGAGGGCCCGGCGGTGTCAGAACCTTTGGGCTGCGGTTTTCTCCGAATGTGTGATCTCGGTCCTGAAGGGGTATTCGGTAACGACCCAGCCGGGCAAAAGCAGCGGCGTGCGCGCGGTTGAAGAGAGCTGGATCGGCTCCGGAGATTTCCATGAAGTGGCGTCTTTGGCCGGCATGGATGGAGCTTGGATCCATGAGGCCATCCAGAAGGCCCGGCGGACCCCGGGCGGTATTGCTGAAATCCTGCAGAGGTGGGTGGAAGCCTCGCCCGGCGGGCGGTTTGCAGTGCAGCATTGGGATGCTCAGCCCCAACCCGGCCCCGTACCATCGGAGGTCGATCATGGATGAAATCTGCTCAGAAGAGCGCGCCCTGATCGAAGATCATCTGCGCGAGCGTGGAGTAACGCGGGTGGGGCCCGGCGTCACCGCTGCGGGCTTTGATTATGTTTGGGATGGCCAGCGCTTGATCAGCGCCGATCCGCGCAATCGGGGCTGGGGTAGCGCCGGCGGGCGGCCTGGCTCGGTTCGCCAGCCGGCGCGTGGCCAGTATCGCAGCGAAGAAGACATCCTGAAGGACAAGGAGATCGCGCAGGCGATCCGGGACGGGCTCAGCGGCAAGCAGATCGCGCATCAGCTTGATACCAGCGCCGCCCGCGTGCGCCGTATCGCAAGGCGGCATGGGCTGAAGCAGGAGCGCGGCGAAAGCGGCATGAAGGGGGCTGAGCTTCCCCTGGATGAGGCGGTGACCGCGCGGATCCTGCCCTTTGTCGATGGCCAGAGAAGTGTGACGCAGATCGCCCGGTTGTCTGGCTGCACGATCCGGACTGTCCGCCTTCGTCAAAAGCGCCTTGGCCTCGACATTCCGGACAAGCGGAGTGCGAGGGCGTGACGGTGGCGCGGGTTGAAGTTGTCGAGCGCCACGAGCTGCCCTTCGGGCATCTGGTGTCGGTTCTGACGGTCAGCGCCTGTGGCGCGCGGCAGTGGGGATTGCGGGCGGATGGTCTGTCGAAAGACGGCAGCCGGCCACAATCGACGCTGATCGCAAGCGGCTTCATCGACGCGGATTTGCCTGTCCAGCTTCGCGCCCTGGCGGATGCCCTAGAGGCGCTTGGGGGTGGCCATGAAGCCTGACCCGATTCAGCACATGCGCAGCGCGGTGATCATGCCGGGGTCTGACGTCTACGCCCTTTGCCGTCGCCTGTCTCGGGGTGGGTGCGGGTGCGCGGGGCGGGCTGGGCATCACTGCGCCGGCTTGCGCGAGCTGCTGGCGCTGCATGGCAGTGTCGATGCCGCCCATCAGGCGGAACTGGCGCGAATGGAGCAAGTCGCGCGAGACGCGCGCTGCTGAAGAACGAAGAAGCTGATCGGCACAAGCCGGCGTCAAGAAAGGGAAGCACGTTGAGCCAAGAACAGGATGAGACCGAACTGATCGCCGATTTCTGGTGGTATCCCTTGAGCTGGGGCGACACCCTGTCGAACCACGACTGGATCCCGCTCTACATCAACCGCCTGCTGACTTCGAACTTCGTGGCCTATGCCGTGGCCGAAGGGCGACGTGCAGACATCGGGACCGCGCTGATCCTGTGGAGCGAAAGCTTCAAGCAGGACCCGGCGGGCACCTTGCCCGATGATGACGTCCAGCTTGCGCAAATTGCCCGTTTTGGCGCGGACTTGCAGGGCTGGCGCGAAGCGCGGGCGGGTGTCCTTCACGGGTGGCAATCCGTCACGATCGAAGAGGACGCGGTGCCGGGTCGCCGCCGCGGCGGGCGGCTCGGGCACCCGGTGATCGCGGAAATCGCAGCGGACATGCATCAGCGGAAAGCCGGGCGGGACCAGGCGCGAGAGGCTGGCCGGTCGGCCACGTTGCGCAGCCGCGTCCGAAAGAAGCTGGCGGCCATGCGCGTGCCCAAGGCCCTGCGCGAGTCCGATCAGGTTGTGCATGCCGTGGCGGGTTTCCTTGAGAAAAGCAGGCTCTACTGCACCGAGGAGAACGTGCGGGTGGCGCTGGAAGAGGCAGTGGGTCTTGCCCCGAACGTGCATCATCTGGGGGCAAGAGGCGGCTCGGTGGAGTAACGCAGGAAGTGTGATCGAAGTGTAATCCGCTGTCATGATTACAGTCATATGGCAGTCATGTTGCAGGTGATTACACCTGCTTTTTTCAGCGTCCGAGGTGTCATTGCCCTACAGGACAAGAAAAGAAAAAACAGGAAAACACAAAACACCCTTCCTGCACCGAGCGCGCCCCGAACAACGAACCATGGTGCCGGGTGGAACCGGCATGCAGAGGCTGAGAAAAGGGTGAAAGCCATGAGCGAAGAGCAGAAGACCGAAACGAAGCGCGGGCGGGTCCGCAGGCTGCTGCTGACACCGCTGGCCGAGATGGGCTTTCGGTGGAAGAAGGGCGTTTCCCCTGAGGACGGCCAGCGCCGCCTAGACCGGGTGGCCGATGACCTGGCCTATCTGACCGATGGCAACCTCGACCGGCTGTTCCTGTCATTGCAGGACAAGGGCGAGGGCTCGGCGCGTTGCTTCTGGCCGGTCCACGCGACATTCGTGGCCTACGCGCAGCTGGCGCAGCCGCGCCCGCTTGAGGAAATGCCGGGGCTGGCGAGCTGGTTTGCCAGCAAGGCGGGGCAAAGGGCGCAGGCCGAGGATTGCCTGGTGGCACATCTGCGGTTCTGGATGGCAAAGCGCCGTCCGCCGATGAACGATGCCGAGCATCGCCGGGTCGCCGAGCGCGCGTCCGAAATGCGCGACCGCGTGATCCGCCTTCAGGACAAGATCGATCGGGGCTGGCTCATTTCGGAGGCGGATGAAGCCTGGCTCGATGCCTATCGGCGCGACCTTCAAAGGGCGACCGCCTTGGTCGACCTGAGCGGGCAGGGGGATGCGGCATGATGGTTCAGCGATCCTTCCCCTCGCTGCATGTCGTGGCGGCCAAGCGCGAGGTCTCGATCCTCCATCTGATCGAATGGGCCTTCCAGCGTGAGTTCGCCTCGATCGAGTTCGACGATGTCATGGCTAGCATGCCGGGGCAGGCCCCGGCCTTCGGCATGGAGTACGTGATGATCGAGCGCGCCCGGCTCGGCTGCCGTGTCGATGGGGGTGGCCGCTCGGATCCCCATCCAGACGCAGACGCCGTCGCTGCGGCGCTGGCGGTTCTGCCGGAAGGCTGCGGGGGCCGGCAAATGGCCGTGACGATTGCGGAACTGGCTCGCCTGGGCACGATGCCCGATTGGGGCAAGGGTTTGAAGACCAGATGCGTTCCGGTCGGGTGGCAGTCCTGCAAGCACGGCATGTTCGCCAAGACTGAACGGGTGAACGATGTCCGGTACTTCTACCGTGGCAGGTGGCGCGAAGTGGAATCGCGGATGTGCCCGGTGATCATCGTGGACGATGCCCGGCGGCTCGCGTCCTTGCGGCGTCGGTATCTTCTTTGGTGGGGTGCGCTGCTGGATCTCCGCGAAAGCTTTCGTCTTTACGGTGGGTTGACCTCCCATTCGGTGACGCTCGACATGCCGCCACGGCGACCTTGGGAAAATACTGCTTGACGAGAATGTCAGTGCATTGACATATTGCCCTCGATCGAACTGCGCCCGGAGTGGATGAACCCACTGCCGGGCGTTTTCATGTTCGGGGCCTGACGGAGTGGGATTGCATGCCGACAATGCCGGGAACCTTCAGGCCAACCCACAGTCCGGATAGAAAGGCGCGCGTGAAAGAGTATGAGGCGCGTCGCGGGTCTGCCCGAGAGCGGGGGTACTCGACGCGGTGGGATCGGGCGAGCAAGACGTTCCTGCAGCGTAACCCGGTGTGTCCTGCGTGTGAGGCGGCTGGGCTTCTCGAGAACTCTCGAGTGACAGATCATATCGTTCCACACAAAGGGGATCAGCGCCTGTTCTGGGACAAGAACAACTGGCAGCCGTGCTGTGCCTGGCATCACGATGTGGTCAAGCAGGCTTTAGAGCGTGCATTCGAGGCAGGCAAGGTCGAGGCGACGGATCTGGTTTTGACAAGCGCCCGTGCGTTGGCGTTGGCGGCTCTCCACCGCTGAGGCGGGGGGGGGGGTGGGTTAATCCCTGAAAGCCCGACGATCCGGGACCGGCGCATAAGGAAACAAAAATTCGCGCGGGTTTCCGGGAAACTTTTTTTTGAGATGGTCCGATCGGGCTGGGAAGGGAGATCGCAATGGCTGGTGGGCGTAGGGGTCCCGCGCCGGAACCTGCGGCCGTGAAAAAGGCCAAGGGCAATTCGGGGCACCGACCGATCAAAACAGCGGACATCGAGGCTGAAGCGCACGCAGCGGCCAAGCTCGGCGAGACGGGCAGCACCGAGATCCAGCCGCCGGATTGGCTGAACGCTGATGGCCGGAAGGTTTGGGCGGAACTGGCCCCCAGGCTGTCGGCCATGAAGATCCTGCAAGTCATCGATGCCCATACTTTCGCGCGCTATTGTCAGGTCTTCGGTCGTTGGGTGCAGCTAGAGAAGGTTTTGAACGATGAAGGCACGACCTATGAAAGCGAAAGTCCGCACGGCAGCTACGTGCGCTCGCACCCGGCCTTCATGCAGGCGGATCGGCTGAACCGGTCCCTGATCCAGATGGAATCGGGCTTTGGTCTGAACCCTGCTGATCGTCAGCGCCTCTTCGCGGCACGCGCAGCAGCAGCGAATACGCCCGGCCTGTTCGATCCTGGCGTTTCAGGGGAAAAGAAGGACAAGACGGGCGCGATTGGCGTCCTGAACTGACATGCTCGCACCTGAACGCCCGCGAGGCGTCGGCCCATTCGCTTTGTGGAATGCCGCCCGCGGCGTCTGGACCAGCGGAGACTTCTGGTTTGACGGCCGGGCCGCCGAAGCCGCGGTGGAGTTCTTCCCCAGCTATCTGCGCCTGACCTCGGGTGAATGGGCTGGCAAGCCTTTCGTCCTGGCGGACTGGCAGGCTGACGACATCATCCGCCCCTTGTTCGGCTGGAAGCGGGCGGACGGGACCAGGCGGTATCGCCGCTGCTACGTCTGGGTGCCGCGCAAGAACGGCAAGACGGAAATGGCTGCCGGCATCGCCCTGTTGATGTTGCTTGGCGATGCTGAAGAGGGCGGCGAGGTCTACTCGATTGCGGCTGACAAGGATCAGGCGGCGATTGTCTTCAACAAGGCAACCTTGATGGCCGGCAAGAGCGAGGATCTGCAGGAAAGCCTCGTTTGCCTCAAGACTGCGATCTACTGCAGCGCTCTGAATGCATCATTCAAGCCGCTATCCGGGTCAGGGAAGGGAAAGCACGGGATGGCCGCCAGCGGGCTGATCGGGGATGAGATCCATGAATGGACAGGGGGCGACCTCTATCAATTCATGCACGATTCCGAGGGCAACCGCCGCCAGCCGCTGGAATTCCTGATCTCGACAGCCGGTAAGAAGGGTGGCTATGGCGCGGATGTCTATGACGAATGTGAAAAGATCTGCGACGGGGTGATCGAGGACCCGGAAACGCTGGTGGTAATCTATGCCGCCGATCCCGAAAAGGACGATTGGACGGCTGAATCCACCTGGTTCAAGGCGAATCCGAACCTCGGGATTTCCAAGAAGCTGGAAACGATGCGGGCCGACGCGCGTCGGGCCATGCAATCGCCGCGGTTGGAGAACAGCTTTAAGGCTTACCACCTGAACATCTGGTCAGAGCAGGCGGTGCGGTGGCTGCCGATCGACATGGCCGATGACCAGGGGCGCAGGTTCGGCTGGACCTATTGCGCCGGGCCTCGCAAGTGGAAGGATCTGGAAATCGATCTGACCGGCAAGCGCTGCTTCTCGGGCATCGACCTGTCCTCGATCAGCGATCTGACTGCCCTGGTGCATTGGTTTCCGGTGCAGCCGGGACTGGACGTGCCGGCGGTGGTGGCGCGGTTCTTCAAGCCTCGTGACCTGATCGAGGAGCACTCGAAACGGGATCGGTTGCCCTACGATAAATGGGCCGCGAGCGGAGCGCTATTCACGACCGAAGGCAACGTGGTGGATTACGCGTTTTTGAAACGCACACTGTTCGATGATGCCGAACGGTTCGAGATCGAGAATATCGGTGTCGACCGGTTTAACGCGACCCAGACAACGATCGAGATCGCGCAGGAGGGCCTGCCGATCGAGTATTTCCAACAGGGGTTCATCTCTATGTCGCCGCCTTCCAAGGAGTTGGAGCGGCTGGTGATGTCGAACGCCTTGCATCACGGCGGCCATCCAATCCTTGACCGGCATGCCCGTGTGGTCGCGGTCGAAACGGACCCGGCCGGGAATATCAAGCCGACGAAGGCAAAATCGACCCAGCGGATCGACGGGATCGTCGCGCTGGTCAACGCGATAGGTGTCGCCTCCAAGGATGTGGGCGATGCAGGAAAGCTCACAAGTGAACGCATCATGGAACGGGGTGGCCTGATTTGACGAAGAACCCAGACACAACCGACCGGACGCCCTGGATCGATCGTCGCGACATCGTTGGCCTGATCGGTGTCGGCTTGATCGGCTATGGTTCCTGGCTGGTCTATGAGCCTGCCGGCTTCCTGACGGCCGGCGCCGTTCTTGCCGGCGTTGCCATCTTCGGGGTGCGCAGCTGATGGGTTTTTTGTCTTCACTGGCTGCAGTTTCACCGGGCGGCGAGCAGCGAGCGACGGTAAATCCAACGCATCCGCGTGACCCGGTCCTGGCCGAGATGTTCGGAGATCCGGGCGGAGTGTCGGTCACGCCTGAATCGGCGATGCGTGTGACGGCTGTCTATGCCTGCGTCTCTCTGATCGCGGAAACGCTCGCGGCTTTGCCACTGCATGTCTACCGCAAGGAGATCGACGCGAACGGGCGCGAGAAACGGGTGCGGCTGACCGATCATCCGCTCTATCGCATCGTGCACGAGATGCCGGTTGCCGGGATGACGTCCTTCGAATGGCGCGAGATGAGCTTGTCTCACACGGCGCTGCGCGGCGACAGTTACGCGCGCATCGTGACCGGACCTGATGGCCGCATTTCGGAGCTGCCGCCGATCCTACCGGATCATATCGAGCCGTTCCGGGACCGTGGGGGTCGTATCCGCTACCGGTGGTGGCCGGATGGGCTTGGCCCGGTCCGGGTTCTGTTCGATGACGAAGTGCTCCGGATACCGCACAAGATGCTGGACGGCGTCCGGAGCCTGTCGCCAATCGGCACACACCGGATGACGATCGGAAATTCGCTCGCTGCCAGCCAGTTCCTGCGGTCCTTCTACGTCAATTCGGCCCAGCCCAAGGGCGCGCTTATGTCGCCGGAATTGCTGAGTGATGATGCCGCTTTGGCGCTGCGCAAGAGCTGGGAGGATCGCCATCAGGGACCGCAAAACGCTGGCCGGATCGCGATCTTCGATGGTGGTCTGAAGTGGGAGCAGATCGGCATGACGATGGATGACGCCCAGTATCTGGAACTGCAAAAGTTCAACGTCGCTGACATCGCCCGGATCTACCTGGTGCCGCCGCACAAGATTGGCGAGATGGGTGCGGTGACCTATTCGAACATCGAACATCAGGCGATCGAGTTCGTGGTTGATACGCTGCTGCGGTGGGTGACGCGCTGCGAGATGCGCTATAACGCCTATCTTCTGTCGGCGGCTGACCGGGCCAGAGGGGTCTATGTGGCCTACGACATGAAGGGTCTGCTGCGCGGTGACGCCACAGCACGGGCCAATTTCTACCGGTCCCTGTTCTACATCGGTGCGATGACTCCAAACGAGATCCGGCGCGCCGAAGACATGAACCCCTATGACGGTGGTGACAGCTATTACGTCCAGGGGGCAACCACGCCGATTGCCAGCCTCGACGGAATGCTGGGCATAGGCGGACCGGGGCAGAGCGTCGATGCTGCCATGCAGACGATGATCGAGAAGATCGTCAGTCAGGCTCTTGAGGGCCGGGATTTCGACAATGGGTTGAATGAAGCACTGAGAACAAACGAAGGGGGCGGAAATGCCTGATGACCTGATCAACTGCGGTGCGCCCGAGCGTCGCTTCTACGCCAGTCCGGAAATCGAACTGCGGGCAGATGATGGCGATGATGCGCCGCAGGTGCTGGTTGGCTACGCCGCGATGTTCAACGAGTTGTCCGAGGACCTCGGCGGCTTCCGTGAGCAGATTGCTCCCGGTGCCTTCGCCAAATCGCTTGGCGGTGATGTGCGGGCCCTGTTCAACCATGATCCGAACCTGGTCCTTGGGCGCACCAAGTCGAAGACCTTGAGCATTTCCGAAGATCAGCGCGGCCTTCGGGTGGAAATCACCCTGCCGAATACCTCGGCGGCACGTGATCTTCTGGAAAACATGCGCGTCGGCAATGTGGATCAGATGTCTTTCGGGTTTCGGACCATCGCGGATGAGTGGAACGAAGTGGACGGCAAGCTGGTGCGCACCCTGTTGGAAGTGCGTCTACTAGATGTGTCGCCCGTGACCTTCCCGGCCTATCCGCAGACCGAGATCGCCAAGCGCTCCATGGCGGAGTGGAACAAGGTACGGGCTCCCGATGCGCCGGACTACGCCAATGAACTCCGCCTGTTGGATCTGCTGGGCAGCTGATCTGCCGGTCTGACTATACCGACCACCCCCTGAAACTGAAAACGGAACACCCCGCTGGCGGGGCCTGTCGGCGTGGCGTGGTGCCCGCTCGAAACGGAGAGGACTTCAAGATGACCATCAAGGAAATGCGCGAGAAGCGGGCAAAGCTGATCAAGGACGCGCGCGAACTGATCACGAAAGCTCAAACTGAAAAACGCTCGATGACCGACGAAGAAAGCGGTCAATACGATGCGATGTTCACCGAGGCCGATGGGCTGCGGCAGAACATCGAGCGGGAAGAGCGTCAACGCGAAGCCGAACGCGAGCTGGAAGAGGGCCTGCAGCAAGACGAAGAGCGCAGCGGCGGCAATGGCGCTGATCGTGGCGAGCAGCGCGGGCGCGCCGATGCCCTGATGGCCTCCTTCCGCAGCTTTCTGACCGGCGGCGCGGGCGAAGGATCGCAGGAATTCCGCGCTCTGTCCGCCGGCGTCAACACCGAGGGCGGTTTCCTCGTGGTGCCGGAAGTGTTCGTAAACCTGCTGATCAAGGCGATGGATGATGATGTCGTCATTCGCAGCCTGGCCAACGTGATCCCGATGCCGGCGGCCGCCTCGATCGGCATGCCCAGCCTCGATGCCGACCCGTCCGATGCCGACTGGACCACCGAACTTGCGACCGGCGGAGAAGACAGCAGCATGAAGTTCGGCAAGCGCGTGATGCGCACCCACCCGATGGCCAAGCGCATCAAGGTGTCCGAGGATCTGCTGCGCAACTCGGCGCTGCCAGCGGAAGCGCTTGTGCGCCAGCGGTTGGCCTACAAGTTCGGGATCACGCAGGAGAAGGCCTATATGATCGGCAATGGCGACAAGAAGCCCCTCGGTCTCTTCGTCCCGTCGAATGATGGGATCCCGACCAGCCGCGATGTCGCGCAGGAGAACACCGCGACGGCCCCCACGGCCAAGGGCCTGATCAATGCCAAGTATTCGCTGAAGGCGGGCTATTGGGGCAACGCGAACTGGTTGTTCCATCGTGACGTGATGAAGGAAATCGCCAAGCTCACGGACAACGATGGCCAGTTCATCTTCCGCGAAAGCCTGCGCGACGGTGAACCCGACCGGCTTCTCGGGCGTCCTGTCCGGATGTCCGAATTCGCGCCGAACACCCTGACCGCGAACAGCTATGTCGGCCTGCTGGGCGACTTTAGCCACTACTGGATCATCGACTCGCTGATGATGCAGATCAAACGGCTTGTCGAGCTCTATGCCGAGAGCAACCAGGTGGGCTTTATCGGTCGCTATGAAGGCGATGGCGCGCCCGTTCTGGGCGAGGCGTTCGCCCGGATCAAGTTGGCGGCCTAAGGCCGCGCTCGACGCAAGATGACGGGGGCTTCGGCCCCCGTTCCCATTTCTCAATCCCTGGAAACGTGAGGTACTACCATGAACCCGACCCTTTTGAGTGAGCTGAGCCTGGTTGGGCTGGCTGCTGCTGTCGCCGCTGGCGCCGCAATCGACAACGATTCCGCAATCATCGACATGGCCGGATATGAGGGTGTGATCTTCATGACCAGCATCGAGGACTCGGTTGCGACCGGCGTCGCCACCCTGACCGTCGAACAGAGCGATGCGAATTCCGGGGCTGCCATGGCGGCGCTGGCCGGGGCGGTGGCAACGCTGACCAGCGGCGTGAATGACGACCTGAACGGCAAGCTGCTGGCTGTCGATGTCTACCGCCCCCGCGAACGCTATCTTCGCGTCAATCGCGCATCGGCCACCGCGAATATCGCCTACGGGGCGGTCACCGCGATCCGCTACGGCGCGCGTGTGCTGCCGGTCCCGGATGGTGGCGCCAGTGGCGATTTGGTGTCTGTCACGTCGCCCGCTGAAGCCTGATCTGGAGCGCTGATCGCGCGACCTTGAATTAACACCTGGCGCGCAATCGCGCAGCCCTTTGAAGGATCATCGAAATGGATGTGAAGTTGCAGACAATTTTGGCGGGGCCAGAGGGCTGCGCGGATGCCGGCACGGTAATGACGGTCAGTGATGTCGTCGGGCGCCGTTTAATCGCCGCAGGTTCGGCCACCGAGTATCGCCGCCCAGTCCGCGAAACGGCGATGATCGATCCCCGTGCTCTGGAAGAAGAGGAGCGCCGGCGGTCTGAAGAGGCTGCGCGCTCAGAAGCCGAGGCGGAACAGAAGCGCAAGGGCGCTGAAGCTGTTGGTGCGGCACTCAAGGATCTTGATCCTTCGGAAGATGATGACTGGACCAGCGCCGGCAAGCCCGCAATGGACCGCATCAAGGATCTGACAGGCAGCACGACCTTGACCCGCGCTGATGTGGAGGCGCTGTTCCCGGCCTTCAAGCGCCCGTCTTCCGAAGCGCCGCCGCCGGCCGCACTTAACGCGGTTGCGTCAAAGCCCGCGTCCGCCGCCAGCGGCGCGCGTTCGAACCGGCCTTGATTGCAAGGGGAGGCAGATAGCGTGCGACGCCTTACATCGATCCAAACTTCTGACCCGCTGGCCGAGCTGATCACCTTGGCGCAAGCCCAAGCACGTTTGCGTCGTGGCGATGGCGAAGACGACGGCACGATCGAGCTGGTGATCGTCGCGGCCTTGTCACAGCTGGATGGGGTTGACGGAATCCTTGGGCGTGCGCTGGTGTCGCAAGGCTGGGCTGATCAGCTGAGCGGGTTCCCGATCGGCGACCGGCTGCCCATAGTCCTGGCGCCAGTGATCAGCGTGGATAGCGTGACATACTTCGACGCTGACAATGTCGAGCAGGTGTTGTCGCCTTCAGCGTATGCGCTCGGGCACGACTGCTCTGGCGCATATCTGCGCCTAGATCCCAATTGGTCATGGCCGTCGACCTATGATCGCGATGATGCAGTGACCTTGTCATATGCGGCAGGCTATGGGCCTGCGGCGACGGATGTGCCTGCCGCCATCCGCCTGGCCGCGCTCGACCTGGTCGAACACTGGTATGAACCTGGCGTTCGCGTGAACACGGATGAGGTTCCGGTGATGTTCATGGCCAAGCTGCGCCGCTTCATCCGGCCCAAGTTCTGATGGGTGAGTTTCGGGCGGGCAGCCTTGATCGCCGGGTGCAGTTTCTTCGGGGCACGTTGACAGACAACGGGTTCAACGAGGTTCTAAAGTGGACCGATCCAGCGACCGATGCCCTTGGCGATCTTGTCTGGGCTGAGCGCACGGACGTATCCGATCAGGAACGCTGGCGGGCCGCCAATGTTGATGCCGTCATCACGACGCGCTTCGTGGTGCGTTCCTCGAACTTCAGCCGGTCCATCACGCCGAAGGACCGGCTGGTCTGCGACGGGCTGACCTTCGATATCGTCGGGATCAAGGAAATTGGTCGCCGGGATCGGCTGGAAATCACCGCCAGCGCTCAAGCTGATTGAAATCCACCGCGAACGCGCGGCGCCGCGTCGCGGGTTCGGGGGACAATACGCACGCATCATTGGGGTGAAGATATGACGCTGAGCATGAAGCTGGAAGGCTTCAAGGAAATCGAGATCACCTTGAAGCAACTGCCACGCGCCACGGCGAAGAACACTGGCCGACGGATCCTACGTAAGGCCGCAACCCCGATCGCTGAGGCGGGCGGGAGCAACGCGCCGCGTGACAGCGGCGGGCTTGTAGCCAGCTATGGCGTTGGCACCAAGTTGACCAAGTCACAGAAAAAGGCGGCGCGGGGTCTCAGTAAATCTCAGGTCGAGGTCTTCGCCGGACCCGGCGAGGGTGGATATCAGGCCGGGCTGCAAACCGAATTCGGCAATGAGCACCAGGCCCCGGAGCCGCATCTTCGACCAGCCTGGGATGCCCACAAGAACGACGCCCTCGAAATCATTTCGTCCGGGTACTGGGAAGAGGTTCAAAAGGTCGTCGCTCGTTATGCGCGCAAGCTCGCGCGGAAGGGCTGATCCATGCAAAGGGAATTTCGGGCGCTCCTGAGGGCCGATGCTGTCATTTCTGCTGCTGTTGGGGGGCGGATCGACTGGACTGGCGCTGCTCAGGAAGTGGGTGAGCCGAGCATCCGGCTGCATTTGGTTTCGGGGGGCCGCAGCTATCACAGCACCGGACCAGCCGGACTGTTTCAGGACCGGGTGCAGTTGGACATCTGGACCTTGGACGCTGAATCCCGCGCGGAGATCGGTTGGGCGGTCGAGGCCCTGCTGAGCGGCTTTCGCGGAGACCGGGGGGCTACAGCCTTCCGGGGGGTTTTCATCGATTTCATCCGCGAGACAGGCGGGGAAATGAAAGAGGGCGGCGCGTATCTCTACCGCCGACAGATTGACTTCATGATCAACTGGAAGAGGATCGTTTGACATGACCGAAGACGCAGATATCGGCTTCAGCAGCAAGTTCCAACGCGGTGACGGTGAGGATCCGGAAGAGTTCGCCACTGTTGGCGAGGTGGTGGACGTTGTTCCTCCCAAGCTGTCGCGCGAAGCCATCGATGTGACGCATTCCGAGTCGCCGGATGGCTGGCAGGAATTCATCGGAGGCCTGAGGCAGGCCGAGGAATTCTCAGTGCAGATCCACTACAACGCCTCTTCGGCGCATATGGCGTCAGTCCACGCCGATTTCGCCAAGACGGTCCCGGGCAATTACAAGGTGATCTTCCCGGATGGGTCCGACTGGACCTTTGCGGCCCTGGTGATCGGGGTTTCGCCTGCTACGCCGACCGGGGACAAGATGGTCTGTGAAATCACCTTCCGCCCGAGTGGCAAGGCGACTGTGACGGTGGCTGCCTGATGGGAAATACCGTGCAGGGCAAGAGGACCTTCAGCGTGGATGGGGAAACCTTCACGCTGCAGTTCACGCCGAATGCGTTTTGCGAGCTCGAGGATGCCTCGGGCCTGTCGACCTCTGTTTTTCTTGCCCAGTTCCAGGCGAACCTCGAAAGGAAACGGCACCGGATGAAAGAGATCCGGATGCTGTTCTGGGCCGGGCTGACGGAGCATCACGACACGATCACCGAGAAGCAGGCTGGCCGGATGATGCAGGAACTGGGCGGCGTGCTCGGCGCGCTTGAAATCATGCATGAAGCCCTTGGCCTGGCTTTCCCGGACAGCGGGGAGAATGTGGGAAAGGAGACCCCGGCGCCGCTGGCGAGATAGACTGGCTGGCATTGCTGGAAACGTGGGTTGATGCCGGGCAGCCCGCCGAGACGTTCTGGCGCACGACCCTGCGGGTGCAGGATCGGATCATGAGGGGTGTCACGCGCCGGTTGGAGCGCGATTTTTTCGTGCGGGAATTGACCGCTTGGCAGACGGCAAGGCTTGTGGGCACCGCATTTCACGCGCCGGCCAAGTTTCCGTCCTTCAAGGAGTTCCAGACTGCACCTGCGGGTCCCGCTAGGCGGCCTGATTGGAAGGCCGTCAAGGGCAAGGTCCTGCAATTCGTTGCGGCGACCGGTGGAGAGGTAATCATCAAATGAGCAACGCGATAATCGGCGCGCTGCGCGTCGTGCTCGGCATGGATTCCGCGGCGTTCGAAAAGGGTGCGACGAAATCCGAAAAACGCATGGCCGACTTCGAGCAGAGAATGCGGCGGATCTCGGGGAACATGCAGCGGATTGGGCAGCGCATGTCTGTCGGGATCACTGCTCCTCTCGTGGCCATGGGGTACAAATCGGTTGCCGCGATGAAGGTGCAGGAACAGGCGGTCGCATCTGTACAGGCTGCCCTGATCAGCATGGGTCATGGTGCCGGATATACCATCGGGCAACTGGAAAAGATGGCGAGCGCCATCCAGAATGAATCGCTTTATGGCGACGAAGAGATCCTGTCGAAGGTCACCGCCAACTTGCTGACCTTCGGCAATGTGCAGGGGGATGTGTTCAGTCGCGCGCAACAGAATGCGGTCGACCTGTCAGCGCGTCTCGGGCAGGATCTGCAATCGTCTGCTGTCATGCTAGGGAAGGCTTTGAATGATCCCATCAAGGGTCTGACGGCGCTGACGCGGGTCGGGGTTAGCTTCACCGATCAGCAGCAGCAACAGATCAAGGCGATGGCTAAGGCTGGGGATGTCGCAGGCGCGCAGGCGCTGATGTTGGACGAGCTGGAGCGGCAGTATCGCGGACAGGCCAAGGCGCTGGCCGAAACGGATTCCGGCAAGGTCACTCAGGCCATGAATGCGATCGGGGATGCCTTCGAGAAAGTGGGAGCGGTTATTCTGCCGGTTGTGGCTGATCTCGCCGAAGACGTGAAGCGAGCCGCTGAATGGTTTCAGACCCTGTCGCCCGGCATCCAGTCCACGATTGTGACACTGGGTGCCTTCGCAGCGGCGCTTGGACCGGTCACGCTTGCCCTCGGGGCTCTGGTCGGTTCCCTGACAATCTTGTCCGGCCCTATCGGGCTAGCGGTGATTGCGGCCATCGCTGTGATCGCGGGCGGGGTTGCGCTGCTTCAGCGAAATTCGGACGCCAGTACGACCGCCATCGACAATGTGACCCTGGCTATGGGTGATGAGATTGAGCAGTCTCAGCTGCTCTCTGAGGCGCTGAACACCAACGGCACAATGTCCGTGCAACTGGCTCAGAAGAAGCTTCAGGAAGCACGTGCGCGGCATGACAACGTGGCGGCTATTATTGCTGAGCATCGCGCGCTTGCACTCGGATCCGATGCATATGCGCTCCTTTCGGAGCAGATCGAGGATGCACAGGGGGCACTTTCCGGGATCGGCTTCCCCGCGATTGACGCGGCTGTTCCCTCTAAGGCGGACGCTTTCGAGGCCGCGCAGCAGCGCGTTGTCGATCTGCTGAGAGAGCGCGATAGCCTACTGAAGGCTGATCAGGAGCTAAACGATCAACTATCGAGGACAAAGGAGAATATCGCAGAGATCGAGGGCCGCATGGCATCTGCGCAAGACGGGGTGATCCAGCTTGGTGATGGTCTTATCGCTGGAATCCAGCCCGGCGAGCGCTTGTCTGCAACTCTTGGCGGTGCTGCTGGTGGGGCGTCTGACCTCGCGCGGGAGGTTGACGCGATCTTCGATGGGACCCGCACTGACCAGGAGCAGTATGCCGCCAAGCTGGCGCGCCTGAATGAGTTGTTCCGAACAGGGGCCATAGACGCGGAAACCTACAAGCGTGCGGTGGCGCAGTTGGACGAAGATCTCGGCAAGGCCGATCCGAAACTGGAAAATGTCGAGCGGGGAATTGATGGGATATCGCGTGCGATTGGCTCCAACGTTACCAATTTCAAGGAAATGCGATCGGCGATCAATAATGTCCTGAGCGGAATCGCGAGCGACATCGTTTCGTCTGGCATTAATGGGGCACTGACCAAGGCCTTCGGTTTCGCCGTTGACAACTTTGGCGCTGTTCTCGGGTCCGCATTTGGTGGTGCTGTCCGTACGCCTGCTGTGACAGTGCCTGTGGGGGCCAATGCCAACGGCACGAACAATTGGAGCGGCGGCCTGACGAAGATCAATGAGCGCGGGGGCGAGATCGTTAACCTGCCTGAAGGTACGCAGATCATCCCCAACGACATCTCCAAGCGCATGGCCGACAACGCGGCGCCGCAGGGGCAGGCGGTGCAGGTGGTGCCGTCGCCTTATTTCGATGTTGTCGTCGCTGATCGCGCGGCGCAGGTCGCGGGCGGTCTCGATATGCAACAGGCGCGCCAGCAATCTCGCGCCTTCGGTGGCATGCAATCCAGCTTCAGCCAGCGGGGAACCCGATGAGCAGGCCTGTCATCGACTTTCCCGACTCCCTGCAGCGCGTCCTGAACTGTGATTGGGATATCGACTGGCGCGGGCAATCGGCAGGCACGGGCAACGATGGACAATCGCAGATCGTCTACAACCGGTTCCCGCGTTGGTACGGATCTCCCACGCTGTCGCTCCCGCCGGCTCTGGTGAACGCTTGGCGCGCGCTTCGGGCACAGGCGCGGGGGCGGGCGGCGGTCTATCGGCTGACCCTGAAGGATCTCGATGGGTTGCCGCCTTACCCAGTCGGCCTGCCGTTCTCGACGGAAGAACTGTTTTCGACGGATCAGGGATTTCGCTTCTCGCCCTGGGTGACCTGCTCGGATGGCGCGGCAGCGGGTGTCTCGGAGATCGTGATCGAGGAAAACGATTTCCCGATCGTGGTCGGGCAGTTCGCGAGCCATGCCGATTGGCCGTTCGTGGTGACCTGGAAGCGGTCAGAGGGGGCGGGGTGGCGGATTGGCGTCGAAATGCCGCTGCGCCGCGCGATCCCTGCCGGTGCCCGGATCGACCTGCGCGCGCAGGGGCTGTTCCTGGCGACCGATGACACGATGGGCAATCCGTCCTACGGCTTGATCAAGGTCGCAACGCCTCAGCTGAGCTTTGTGGAGTGGCTGAACAGACCATGACGTTTCCTGCCTGGTATGACCTGACCTCGGATGTCGTCTATGGCCTTCGGCTGGTGACGCTCGACACGCCGGACGGGCTTGTCCGTTTCATGATGAACGCAGATGCGACCTTCATCGATATCGACGGCAACGCCTGGACGGGCTGCTCGCTGTTCGCGGGCGGCGATGATGAATACTCGGTCGGCGGCACCGCGCCTTCGGGGCAAATGTCGCTGACGTTTTTCCAGGATCCGGGCGCGGCCGACCTGGTGGCCAATGTGAAGGCCTTCGGGGCCGATTACCTTGCCGGCCGGGCGCTGGTCGAGTGGCTGCAGCCGATCGGCTGCGCCGAAGAATTGACCGCGCCGATCGTGGCGCCTGTGAAGGTCATGACCCGGATCATGCGCAAGCTCAGCTATTCGCTGAACGAGGATCAGACCCGCTCCATCATCCTGACCTATGAAAGCCGTTTCGAGGGGCGGCGCAGTTCGCGTCGCCGGGTCTGGAATGAGGCCGATCATGGCGCACTGATTGGCGCGGCGAACCCGTCTCTGAGGTTTGTTCCGCAAAGCTTTGACAATCGGCAGAAGCTGTTTTGAGCGCTGATCTTTATGGCGAGATCAATCGCTGGCTGCCGATGCCGTTTCACTACGGGGAAAGCGATTGCTGCATGGTCCTGGCCGATTGGGTGCGTCGCGTGACCGGCATCGATGTGGCGGCAGAATATCGGCTGACCTACACCGATCTCGGATCTTGCCAGCGGGCGACCGGGTTTCGCGCGGATCCTCTGCGGGTGACGACGCATTGCATGGAAGCGGTCGGGGGGTTCCCCCGGACCGATGCGCCGGCGCCGGGCGACGTGGCGGTCGTGCGGGCGCTGATCGACGGGCGGGTCGTGCCGTTCGGAGCGCTGCGGTTGAGAGACGGCTGGGCCTCCAAGGCCGAGCATGGCGCCTGCATTTGGCGCCGGGGGGATCTGATCGAGGTCCTGCGGGCATGGAGCATTGGCTATGAAACTTAAATCCCTCGCTCTGCTCGGTCTGCTGGGCACCACGGCGCTGACGCCTGCGCCGGCGGTTGCAGATGAATCCACGATTATCAGCATTGCTGCGATCGCGGCCTCGGTCTTTGTCCCGTTCGCGGCGCCGGCGGCTTGGGGCACAACGGCCGTTGCGGTGGCTCAGGCGGCGGCCGTGGTGGCGGTGCAGCTGATCGGCGCCAGCTTCCTGCGCCCGCCTTCGGCGAGCCAGAATGTCACGCGCCTGGTCAATACCGCGCAGCCGGTGGTCTATCAAAGTCGGCTTTATGGTCGGGTGCGCTATGCCGGTCCCTTCGGGCTGCGGACGTTGCAAGACGATCAGAGGCATTTCGCGATCCTGATGGCCGCGCATTCGACCAAGGGGCCGGTAACGCACTATCTCGATGAGTGGGAAGTGCAGCTCTATGACGCGTCGGATCCTGAAATGCCCCTGGCAAAGCCGAGTGCAATGAACGGTGAGGTGATCACCTGGCCGTTCGGCGACTATCTGACCGAAGACGAAGGCGACAATCCGGCTACGCCTGAGATCGACGAGGGTGTCGAGGTCACGCGGTTCTCGGGGTCGATCGCCTATGTGCGGACCTATACGGGCCAGCCTGGGCAGGTGGCCGATAGCACGTTGCTCAGCGCGCTTCCCGAGTGGACTGTCGCGCATGACCTGGCCGGGATCAGCTACGCCGCGATCCGGGCGCGCCGGGTGGCGCAATCGGATTTCAACACGCGCTATCCGAACGGGCGCGAGTGGGCTTATGCGCCGGTCTGGGATGGGAATGATCGGATCTATGATCCGCGCAGTGGCAGCTACGGCTGGACGCGCAACGCGGCCTTGATTATCGCCCATGAGCTTTCTGTCTATCAGGGCCATGCGGTTGATTGGGATCGAGTGGCGATCGAGGCGGATGCCTCTGATGTGCTGTTGACAGATGCGGCGGGGGCCGACCGGCCGCGCTGGCATATTGATACCTGGTGCGAGGATGATGAAGAACACGGCGCGGTGTTGGTGCGCATGCTGTCGGCTTGTGATGGCTACCTCTGCGAGCGCCCTGATGGCGTGACCGACTTCTATGTGGGGCGCTACATCGCGCCGGATGTGACGCTGACGGATGCAGATTTTATCGCCCTGGAGATCTCGGAAGGGGCAGACTTCGGGGCGGCCGACAGCTTTTCAATTCGCTATGTCGAGCCGCTGCAGGATTGGCAGGAAACGCCTTCCGGGGCTTTCGAGGTCGCAGGGATCAACAGCGAAAGCCGCGACGAGATCACGGTGCTTGCCTGCAGTAACCACAACCAGGCAAGCCGGCTAAACAAGCGCCGCGCCCGCAAGACCCATGCGAAGTATCGGCTGCGCGGGACCGTCAAGCTGGGCGGCTACAATCTGGTCGGTAAGCGGTTCTTCCGGTTTTCGCATTCCGAACTGGGGATCGAAATGACGTTTGAGATCGACAAGCTCTCGCGCGGGCAGGACCGGCTGACCTTCGACCTTGAGGCATCAAGTGTCATCGCCGAGGATTTCGATTTCCTGGCCGCGACCGAGGAACCCGATCGCCCGGCCTATGAGGTCTTGACCGAGGACGGCGAGCCGGAGGCGTTGACCGGGTTCAGCTTCACCGGGATCGCGGGATCCGGCGGCGGCGCGCGGGTGCTGTTTGAGTGGGATGAACAGGCCTCGGGGGTCGGGCAGGATATCCAATACCGCGCGCCTGGTGCCGGGATCGCTGATTGGCAGAATACCTATGTCCCGGCCGGATCCGGCACGACGAGGGTCACGTCCCAGGTGATCAGCGGCCTGGTCGACGGCGCGACCTATGAGGTGCAGGCGCGCAATCGTACCGGCTCGGGGCGGGTGTCGGACTGGACCGCCTCGCTTTCTGTCCTGGCGACGGCAAACCCGACGCCACCAGGAGCGCTGGACGCCTTCACGGCAACAGCCGGCGCCGCGCAGGCGGTGATCGATATCGAGGCAGCCGAGGATGCCAACTACTACGCGACTCGGATTTATCGGGCCGATGGCAGCACGGACTTTGACGAGGCGGTGCTGGTGCGGACGGAATACGGCCTGCCCGGCAATGCGGACAGCTGGACTGATACCGGGCTTGCCTCAGGCGCCTACACCTACTGGGCATTGCCCATAAACGCGTCGGGCGTACCGTCCGCTATCGGGGGCCTACCTGCCAACGCCTCCGGGCCAGAAACCATCACCATCATCTGACGAGGGTCAAACATGGATCTGACAAAGACGCCTGCCCAGGTTTGGCGGGGCAATTCCTCTGCGCATCAGCCAAACCCGGATGATGCCACACTTCTGGCTGAAGAGCAGAATGCCGCGATTGAAGCTACTGAAGGTAGCGTTGCAGCTCAGGCTGCGTCTGTCGCTGCGATCGACGACCGCGTCACTACAGTCGAGAGCGACGTCACCGACCTGCAAAGCACGGTCGTCTCTGGCCTGATCAACCGGGACCCCGTCGCGGCCTGGGCCGGAACGAACATCACCCTGAGCGGGGCGCAGACGGTCGACGGCGTGACGCTGTCCAACGGGGATCGCGTCGGCGCTGGTGCCCAGACTGACCCGAGCGAAAACGGCGTGCGGATCTACAACGACGCCGGGGCCTGGACCCGGGCGACGGACATGGATGACGCCGCCGACATCAACCTGTCGGCCGTCCTGGTCGAGGGCGGCGCGACCTATGGCGGAGACGTGTGGAAGTTCACGGTGGCCGATCCGGGCACGTTCGTCCTGGACACCGACGACATCACCGCGACGAAGGTGCAGGACGCGGCGGCAATCAAGGACTACCTGGACGCCCAGATTGCGACAAAGGCAGGTCAGGCTGAGTTCGATGCGCTTAAGGCATCGCTCGGCACCGCCTCGACCGAGGACGCCGACGCTTTCGCCTCGAGTTCGCTGCTGCGCCAGGTGGCGCTTGCAACCATGCGGGCAACGCTGGGGCGGATGACGGGGGAGGGGGGCGCCGCCTCGCTGACGATCATCCCGCGCCTTGTGGACATGGAGGGTTACGTGATCGAGTCGGTTGCGGTGCTGAACGGCACCGTGGTTGAACCCGTGGTGCTGGAAAACACCCTGTCCGATATGCGCCGCACGCTGGGTTTCATGGAGGGCGGGGGGGACGGCAGCCTGATCCCGCGCCGGGTGGATGCCAGCGGATACGTCGTCACGACCGTCGAGGCAGATCCCGGCCCGAATGCGGGCACGGCCTACGTGATCGACGGGGCGCTCTACGTCTCGACCGGCAGCGGTATCCGGCTGCTGGACGATCACGAGGACAGGACTTGGATTTCGGCGCAGGTATTTGGCGCCGGCGTGATCGGCACCTACACTCAGGACAGTATCCCGGTCAGCGTTCAGGTGGCCCTTTCTGACGGCTCCATCTGGCTATTCGGCGGATATCGTATCTGGACAAATGATGGGCAGTCCAATGCCGAGGGCACGGCCAACGACGACCGAAGCATCGTTTTCCCTGGCGCGCTGGAGTTTGCGCATCGGCCTTCCATGCTCATGACGGCAGCAAAGGATGTCTGGCTCGGAATGGCAACCTCTGGCGGGGCGTCTGTCGAACTCGCGTCGGATGCCATCACGGGTGTTACGGATCTGGTCGACACGATTTCGGCGGCCGACAAGCACGGGACGATCTCGGTCAGCGCGGCCGCGCGGGCGCATGCGGCTGCGGGTCATGCGGCCTTCGGCGACTGGGTGCCGAATATCTTGGCCTGGTCGAATGCCGAGGGCGGCGAGTTCATCGCGAGCATGCTCGATGGCGCGCCCGCCGGGGAATATTACGCGGCCAATATGACCACGGTGCTGACTTCGATCGCGGATCTCAGCATCAGCGCGGTCTATGACTGGATGTTGATGCAGCAGGGAGAATCTGACCCTGCCACTCCGACGCTTGGCGTCAATCACAACCTGCTGCGGGCGCAGACGCAGGCCAAGGCGCAGGCGATCCTCGGGCAGCAAACGCCGGTGCGGATGGTCTCGACGCAGGCGTCGAGCTTTTACAACAGCAGCGCGGGGTGCCGGTCGATCCTGGATGAAGCGCTGGCCGATACGGATGGCGTTTTCTTCTGCACGGGGCCTTCCTATATCTTCCCCTGGTCGGACTACGATTTCCTGCACAACACCAGCGTCGGGCACGCGATGCGCGGGGAAATGGAGCAGGCCGCGATTTATCGCATCGAGCAGGGTCTGGGCTGGCTTCCGCTTCACATGGTCAGCGCCTCGTTCACCGGGGCAAACGAGGTCACGGTCACGCTGTCCGAAGACGCGGAAAGCGTCACGGGCTGGCTTGTCGATGAAGCCGGTCTTGCAAATTCGGGGATCGCGCTGGTCGGCGCCACGGTTTCGGGCGTGGCGGTCGCCGGCGATGAATTGATCATCACGACCAGCGATGCTGCCAGCGGTGCGACGGCGGTGCAGGCCGCTATGGTCGGGCACGGCGCCGGCCCGCGCGCACAGGCCACGATCCCCCGCAGCACCATCCGTGCGGTCGAACAGACCGGGACCTTCCTCACGGGCGCTCCCATGCACAAGCCCCTCTGCCACCAAGAAATCAGCATCGGTTAAGGACAGCATAAATGACCACCTATCCCTTTGAAGTCGTCTTCGACGTTGCTGCCCCGGATGGCGCCGCGACGAACCCCCTGACCAACCTGCAGAACGCATGGCATGTGACCGAGTCGTTCCAGAACATCCTGGACCAACTCACGGGCACCTACACGGCGATGCAGCGCCTTACGCTGGGCAAGACGTGGCTGGATCTGACGGACGCCGGATTGCTGGCGAAGCTCGATCAGCTCTGCATCCACGGTCGGACGGAAGCCGACAGTCTGATCGACTGGACCGGCGGCGCGGCGAGCGTGAATAACGGCGCCACCTGGGACAGTGCCACCGGATTCACCTGCGATGGCATCAGCGATTACATCACGATGGGCGTTAACCCCTCGACCGCAGGCAACCTGAGCCAGAACAGCGCGAGCTACGGCATGCTGATCCTCGACGGCAGCGGCTTCGCCTCCAATGACTACCTGCTGGGGATGGAGATTTCGGGAACCCCGGACAACTACCTGCGGGCCATTACCACCGGCGGTTCAGTTGCAACGCGCATCCAGTCTGGCGCTGACCTTGCCGGGGGTGTCGGCGGCGCCGCGCAAGAGGGTCTTTGGATAGCCTCGCGCACCGGTGCCGCTGCGACGGCGCTCTACCGCAACGGTTCGTCGCTCCTGACAGGAACGGGGGCGAGCACCGCTGTCCGGGACGGCGACCTTGTGATCGGCCGACAGAGCGCAACCTACGGGCCGGCCAACGCTGGGGCATGGTTTGTCGGCGCGGGTCTGACCCCAGAAGAGGTGGAAGCGCTGGACGCGATCCTGCGGGCGCATGTCGGGGCGGTCGTGAGCTGGTCAGCCTGACTGGTTAGGTAGGAGGGAAAGCTGATGCCCCGCCGTATAGCCTTTGCGCTGATCGAACACGGGCGCGCGACTGAGTGGCTGACCAGCCTGGTGCTTCTGGGCTTCGCTATGACTCTGGCGCTGCCGGGCGACACTTTCACAATGAGTCCTTCATATCAGGGGTTTCGAAACCTCGGATTTGACGAAGCAGCGATATCAACGCCGCTGTCTCTGCTCGCCTCGATGCGGCTGGTGGCGCTCTACGTCAACGGCTCCTGGCAGCGCACACCGATGCTTCGGGCAGTCGGGGCCGTGGTCGGCGCAACCGTCTTTACCATGCTGACAATCACCTTTGCATGGAATTGGATCACGCACTCGAACATCGCCCTAAGCACAGGGCCGGCGACCTATGGGACGCTTGCCCTGTTCGACTTCCTCGCAGCCTACAGGAGCGGTGCCGATGTTAGAGCCTCTCGGTCTCACTGAACAAGACGCGGTGATATTTGGATCCGGGTTTGCGGCGTTCATCGCGACAATCCTTGTTGCATGGCGCGGAGCCGCAAGGGGAAAGCCGACGCCGGCCGCGCAGGCGGTTGCTTCTATCTCGGCTTGTGAGGTCGGGGAGATGCGCCCGATCCTGTCGGCTCTTGTCCACCGTCTGGACGAGCACGATCGAGACATGACCCGCGAAATGCGTGAAGTTCGCGACATCGTGGTCCGCCTTGAGGATCGCACCAGACGCGACTGACCTTCTTTAAATTTTGACCCACATGCCCCGCCAGCGGGGTTTCCAGCATTGGAGCAACACCATGAGGCAGATCACCGGACTGATCGTCCACTGCACCGCAACGAAGTCCGATTTCATGCCCGGCGCCACGACCGCGCAGCGGGTGGCCGAGGTCAGGCGCTGGCACGGCCAGGACAACGGCTGGAGCGACATCGGCTATCACTACCTGATCGACAGGGACGGGACCCTGGCCACCGGGCGGCCGCTCGATCGCACCGGGGCGCATGTCGCCGGACACAACACCGGGACCATCGGGATTTCGCTCTTCGGGGGCCACGGCTCATCCGCCGACGACGCCTTCGGCGATCACTTCACGCTGGGCCAGGAGCGCGCGCTGCGCAGCCTCCTGGCAGACCTGCAGGACCGCTTCGGCGCGCTGCCTGTGACCGGCCACAATCAATATGCCGCCAAGGCCTGTCCCGGATTCCGGGTGCCGTCCTGGTATGCCGCCGTGCCGATGGCCGCGCCGAAGGCAGACTGGACGCCGGACCCTGCCGAGGCACCGGTCAGCCCTCTCGCATCCTTCCTTGCGCTGTTTCGGCGCCTCATCCGGGCGTGAGCCCATCGACCGAAAGGACCTTCCATGTCTTTCCAAGCTTTCATTCCCGCGGCGCTCGAGCCCGCGCTAACCGAAGTGGTCAGTGTCATGGCCCTGGCCGTCATCGGCTGGATGGCCGCGCGGTTCCAGAAATGGACCGGTGTGCAGATCGAGGAAAAGCACCAGCGTGCGCTGCACACGGCGTTGATGACCGGGATCCGCGCGGCGCTGGAAGGCGGGCAGGTGGACAAGGATGCGCTGGTGGCGGCGGCGGTGGCCCATGCCGAGCGCAGCGTGCCCGACGCGCTCAAGGCTCTGAAGCCGGATCCGGAGGCGCTGGCGAGTATCGCGGCGGCGAAGATCGCGGAGGCGATGGCGCGGTGAGTGGATACCAGAGATACGCCGCTCTTTCCTACACGCCCGCTTATGGCTGTGTCGACATGCGCGGTGAATACCGAACCTTCAGCGCGGAGGTCTCGATCGAGCAGGGCCTTGCGATGGAGGCTGACGGCATTCCTGTGATGTGGGTGCATTCGTCCTGCCCGGCGTGGGCTGGTAGGTTTGCCCGGTTGTGGATGAGGGCGCAGCGGCTGCTGACGTGGCCGTCCAGGGCGGGCTGATCTGTCTTCTGAAGCAGCAAAGGCCCCGGCATTGCTTCCGGGGCCTTTTGCGTTGGGTGGGCGAGCGTACTTACAGAGGGTTCTAAGCCGTGGAGGCCGAGGTCTCGGGTGAAGGGGAGCACTTGGGGCCATTATAACAAAAGAAGCCCCCGACTATGCGGAGGCTTCTTCACTATTCACAGACCTCAAGCTGCCATCTGGTCGGCATCTTTCATTCGTTCGTTTGTGCCGAAGAACGGCTGTGAGCGAAGAGTGGCTAAGTCCATCTTAGCCATCGCTGCCCTGACGGCCATGTCGATAGCCGCCATTTGGCGGTCATAATTGGTCATGGTGTCCTCCACTTCGATTTCCTTGCTGCGTCACGTGTGGTTGGATATGAGGCGGCACGTGATTCGCACTTTACAGTATTTATACTTTTGAGAGGTAAATCCAAGATCCTCGAATATCAGCGATTTTGAACGCCCCGTCGCCGCGGAGGGCATCAGTGAAGTTATGTCCGAAAGTACGTTCAACAGGACTCTTGAGGTGGAACTTGATATGGTCGCTCGCGAGTTCCCCATACGCAAGATCTAGTGCTGCGGAGAAGACCCCGACCATTACGTCTATGTATTCGTCATAGTCGATCGTATTATCGAAATCAAATTTTGGTGACGTTACGATGTGCCGAATGCGAAGCACTTTACCAGTGTACCCGGGCAGGAATGTCCTGTTCGCTTGAAACGCGGCTTTCGGTGCCCCGGCTACCTTCAGGACGTAGGTCGCAGCGTTGAGAGTTGGCGTCCCGCGCGCGAGTTCGTCCAAGATTGGGAGAGAAGCTGACGCATAGTCAGCCAAGTTCTCTTCGTAGTCTGAACATTCCTGCTCCCACGCAGTCATGAGTTCGCTCCACGTGGGGTCCGATGTCGATGCCTTCAGAGCTTCGTTGCTCATCTTCTCTCCTAAAGCTTGTGCTTCCTGTGACATGGCTTAGCCTAGAACTTCCAGCATTGCGACATATTCTCAGTGTTAGATCTGCTATCGCTGTGTGTTTCCCATGGATCGTGTCAGAATAGGAGCAGGGCTATGTTGCTTGAATTCCCGTCCGGTGTTGCGTATGCCTGCCAGCTTTCTTGGCAGTCGATCCACATCCTCTGTGTCAATCCGATGGGTCTCCGTGTGCGTTTACCTCTGGCTTGGGATGAGGGTATGTCGCTGATCGAGATCCCCTCATTGCCACGGGAGTGCAAATCGGCACGGGAGTTGCTTGTTGAGCTAAGCGATTTCTTCGATGTTCCTTGTAGCAACTACGACGCGCGCGAATTCGGCGCTGCACAAGTGGCGGTCCGAAGGAAGCACGAAACGACCTTGACGAAGTTAGCCGACAACATGATGGACATCTATTCTGACCTTAGCCGGTACGAGGAGCGCGTCCGTGGCCGATGAAGCGAAAGACGTTGCTGATCACCTGTTCGTTGATGCGCGGACGGTCAGCGGGCAGGGCTTGCACCGCGAGAAGGTCATCGCCGCCGCAGGTTCGCGCCAGGTTGAGGGTTGGTATCAAGTCGATATGAACCGCGCCGGGTTTGCCGGAGACTTGAAACCTGAGAAGGATGAGAGTCATGGAAAAGAGCACGATAGCCAACCGCTATTCACCGGAGGTCCGCGCCCGCGCGGTTCGGATGGTGCTGGAACACCAGAGTTCCTATGAAACGCAGGGCGCCGCGATAGCGACGATTGCACCGAAGATCGGCTGTATTCCGCAGACGCTTGCAGTCTGGCTGAGGAAGGCGGCGAAGGACGCTGGTGCTGCGGGTGGCTTGACCAGCGATGAGCGGGATCGGATCAAGCTACTTGAACGCGAGAACCGTGAGTTGCGTCAAGCGAATGAGATCCTGCGCAAAGCCTGGCATCAACTCAGACGGGAAGGCTTCGATGTCGCCCGTTGCACGGTGGCGCGGCTCATGACCCAGATCGGGCTGCGTGGGGCCGTTCGTGGCAAGGTTCTCAAGACCACGCAGAGCGATACAGCGCCACCATGTCCGAAGACAAGGTGAACCGCCACTTCCGAGCACCGGCACCGAACATGCTGTGGGTGAGCGACTTCACCTACGTCTCAACCTGGGCCGGATTCGTCTACGTGGCCTTCGTGATCGACAAATTTGCCAACCACATCGTTGGTTGGCGGGTGTCAGGGTCGGCCAAGACGGACTTCGTTCTGGATGCGTTGGAGCAGGCGCTCTACAAACGACGCCCCGATGGGGACGGCAGCCTGGTGCGTCACAGCGATCGCGGGTCCCAATACGTCTCCATCCGTTACACTGAACACCTGGCTGACGCTGGCATCGAGCCCTCAGTCGGCAGCGTCGGAGACAGCTGCGACAACGCCCTGGCCGAGACGGTCAATGGCCTCTGCAAGACTGAGGTCATTCGCCGTCGTGGTCCTTGGAAAAACCTCGAGGCTATTGAGATGGCGACCCTCGAATGGGTGGACTGGTTCAACAACCGTCGGCTGCTTGAACCCATCGGGAATATCCCGCCTGTAGAGGCTGAAGCCAACTACTAAGCGCAGCGTGCCGGGCTCGATATGGTCGCATAAAGTGAAGCAATTGGTCTCCGGCAAACCCGGCGTGGTTCAAGATAGGAGGACTGACCATATGCCGGCCATGCTTTGGATCCAGTGCGCCTGCGGCCACCAGGCGACCCGTGCCATCCCGAGCTTCGAGGGTATGACGCGTGACCGGGTGCTGCCCGCGGCGAAGTGCGGGCGGTGCGGGCAACGGGGTGCCGTGGATATGCGGATCTTCTGGGATACGGCAGACCCCGAGGCGGCTACGGATGGCGGATCTACGAAGCGTTCCCCAGTTCAATGAACCTACGTGAACCTGCGAACATTGGCAGAACGGGGTTTCGGAGCCTTTTAAAAAGAGGGCCTTGGCCGAAACATCAATAGGTTGGCTGGCGGGACCTTCGTTCACATCGAAGATGTCGGGGGTTCAAGTCCCTCATCACCCACCAGATTTCGCTCAGCGCGCCGCGACTTTTCGTCCGGCGCGCTGATGTCGTTTTGGGGGCGTTTCAGGAGTTGTTTGAGAAGCGGCAGGTCAGGGGCTCCCGGTGCGATACCCTTGCGGGGACGCTCTTGTCAGGGTTGCGCTGCGCTGCATGGCTTTGTGCATTCCGCCGGCTGCCTGCCTTTTGTGCGACAAAACAGTTAATTAGACGAATTTGAGGCGGCGCGCGGACAATCCTCTGCTTGAAACTTCCGGGCCAGTCTGGAAAGTCTGAGGCATAGGCGCAGGAGAAATTGATTTATGGGTTCCGAAACCTCCTCGGCGTTTCAGCACCGGCTGAAGGCGCTTGTCCGGCAGATTTATCCGGAACATGACAGCAAGATTTTGGCGAAAGGCCTGACAGAGGCCTTCTGGCCCGAAGGGACCGAGCGCCGCAAACGGGGCCGCGTCCCCGGCAACCGGCAATGGTCGGAACGCGACGCGATGATGATCACCTATGGCAATTCCATCGTGGACGGGCGCTACAAGCCGCTCGATCTGCTGCGGGATTTCATGGAAAATCACCTGACCGGCGTGCTGAACGGCGTGCATATCCTGCCGTTCTTTCCCTACACCTCGGATGATGGTTTCGCGGTGACCGATTACCGGGCGGTCAACCCGATCCTTGGCGATTGGGCGGATATTCAACGCATCGGCTCGGAGTTCCTGCTGATGTCGGATCTGGTGCTGAACCACGTGTCCAGCTCCTCGGCCTGGTTCAACGATTACCGTCAGGGGCATCCGCCCTACGACAAGTTCTTCTTCGAGGCATCGCCCGAAGACGACCTGTCCGACGTTGTCCGCCCGCGGACCCATCCGCTGCTGCGTGAAGTGAAGACCAGCCGCGGGCCGAAGCATGTCTGGTGCACTTTCAGTCACGATCAGGTCGACCTCGATTTCCGCAACCCCGAAGTGCTGATGGAATTCCTGCGCGTCATGCGCCTGCATATCGACAATGGGGTGCGGATCGTCCGGCTGGATGCCGTGGCCTTCATCTGGAAGGAAATCGGCACCAAGTCGATCCACATGCCCCAGACCCATGCCATCGTGCGCATGATGCGGCTGTTTGCGGACTGGGCCAGCGAGCCTGTGATCCTGCTGACCGAAACCAATGTGCCCAACCGCGAGAACCTCAGCTATTTCGGCAACCGGAACGAGGCCCACGCGGTCTACAACTTCTCGCTGCCGCCACTGATCCTGCACGCGATGTTGTCGGGGACGGCGGAATACCTGATCCGCTGGCAGGGGGCGATGCCGCCGGCGCAACTGGGCTGTGCCTACCTGAACTTTACCGCCTCCCACGACGGGATCGGCATGCGTCCGGCCGAAGGCATCCTGTCGCCCGACGATACCAGCGCGGTGATCGACGCGGTGCGCCAGTTCGGTGGCAAGGTGTCGATGCGGGCGTTGCCCGATGGCGGCGAATCCCCCTACGAGCTGAATATCACCTGGTTCAGCGCCATGGCGGGGACCTTCGCGGGACCGGACGAACACCAGATCACGCGGTTCCTCGCATCCCAGACAATGATGATGGCGCTCGAAGGCATTCCCGCTTTCTACATCCATTCCCTGTTGGGCTGTCGCAACGATGTCGAGGGCGTGGAAAAAAGCGGCCAGAACCGGGCCATCAACCGTCACCGCTGGGAATATACCGAGCTTCAGGACCGTCTTGCCGATCCTACCTCGGAACAGCATATCATCCTGGAAGAGCTTTCCCGCCGCATCCGGATCCGTCGTCGCCAGCGCGGCTTCCACCCCAATGCGACGCAGTTCACCCTGCAACAGCTCGACGACCGCCTTTTCGGCATCTGGCGTCAAAGCCTTGACCGGGATCAGTCGATCTTTGCGATCCACAATGTCTCGGCCGATGCGATCACCATCGATCCGCTGGAGATCAACCTGATCGACGGCGAAGCCTGGGTCGACCTGCTGAGCGGCGAGGAGATCCTGCCCGAAGGCAAGATGATCCCCTTCGCGCCCTACCAATGCCGCTGGATCACCAACCGCGGCTAGCCGGGCCATGCACCGGGGCTGATCGCAGCCCCGGTGAGTCTTCATCCTGTCAAAGATACTTCGGGGAAAAGCGCGTCAGCAACTTGGGGCAGTGCCCCCGGATCCTGTGGCAAGACGAGACGCGTCCGGGGGGCAGATCCCCCCGAACCCCCGCCGCAACATGTCAGGCGTATTCCTTCAGATCCTCCGCCACGGCCTTCAGCATATCCGTCATCAGGTCTGGATCAGCCGAGTGCACCCGGTTCCAGGTCGGGATGAAGGGTGTCTCGGATGGCTTTTCCAGGAACATCTGCCCGGCCGTGATGATGTTGTCGGCAAATAGTTCGACCGCGTTTTCCTCGGAATGCCGGTCGAGGTAGAGCCCGTTGGCCTTGGCATCGTTGTAATAGCAATCCAGCACATCCAGAGCCGAGCGATAATAGGTCGCTTTCAGGGTCCGGAAGACTTCTTCGTTGAAGACCGTGCCATCGGCGGCCAGCTTGCGGAACATGGCCTTGCAGATGTCGATGGACATGCGCGACAAGCCGCGGCTCTTGTCCTCGGCGCTCAGATCCTGGTGCTTGTGGTCGTAATGGTCGGCGATCTCGACCTGGCAGACCGATTTCGGCGCCAGGTTGCGCCAGGCCTCGGACAGCACTCCGATCTCAAGTCCCCAGTCGGACGGGATGCGCAAATCCGGCAGGATGCCGGTCCGCATCGCCATTTCGCCCGACAGCGGGTACCGGAAGGCGCGCAGGAAATCGAGGTAATCGCGATCCCCGATGGTACGCTTCAGCGCGATCAGCAGCGGCGAGACGAGCATCCTGCTGACCCGCCCATTGATCTTGCCGTCACCGACCCGCGCGTAATACCCCTTGGACAGTTGATAGGGGAAATTCGGGTTGGCGACCGGATAGACCATCCGGTCCAGCATTTCCTTTTCGTATGTGACGATATCGCAATCGTGAATCGCCACCACCGAGCTGTCCGCGCAGGCGATCAGGAAACCGAGGCAGCCCCAGACGTTCTTGCCCTTGCCGTTCTCGATCGGGCCAAGGCCCAGCTTTTCCAGCCGGTCCTGGATTTCCAGCATCCGGGGGCTGGAGTTCCAGATCACCACATGGGTCTGGGGCAGGACCGAAAAGAACTTGCGAGCGTGTCGGTACTGTTCCTCGTTCGCCTGATCAAGGCCGATGACGATCCGGTGCAGGTAGGGGACTTTTGCAAGTTCTTCCAGGATGTTGGGCAGGGCGTCGCCTTCCAGTTCGGAAAAGAGCGACGGTAGGACCAGGCTGATCTTGCGGGTCGCGGCATAGCTTTGCAATTCGCGACTGATATCCTCGTCCGAGCGGGTGCGCAGATTGTGGATGGTGGCGATATTGCCGTTCTGGTGAAAATCAGCCACCGGGGGCCTCCTGTGCGAAAAACGGGTGCGGGACTATAGCGCCCACTCTGATAGTAGCGGCAGCATCATCTCGTTCCAGCCTTCAGGACCGAATTTCGTGCTTCGGCGAATTTCGCCCCGCGCGATCTGCGCGAGATCGGGCAGGGCATTGCCATGGGGATTGGCGATGACGATACCGATATCGGCCGAGGCCAGCATTTCGGCGTCATTGGGCGCATCGCCAAGCGCCACGCTGCGCCCGGCGCCGTACTGCGCGGCGACCTCTACCATGCGGTCGGCCTTGGTGCCTCCATGGGACAGGGTCAGGTAACGCCCGCCACGCCGCGCGGAAATTCCGCTTTTGGCCAGGACGGCGACAAAGGCGGCCTCATCTGCGGCGCTGCCCGACCAGATCCCCGGTTCAGAAAAGCTGCGTCGACACGCCATCGCGGCCTGTTCAGGCGGCAGGCCGGCGTTTTCCGCCACCCCGTGGGGGCCGAGGTCGCCGAACCCGCGAAAGGACCCGCGCAGTGCGGGCGGCAGCACATCCAGCGCCCGGCGCAGATCGCGGTAGGCGTGGCCCCCGACCTCTGGTGCGGCATGGGCGGGCAGCAGCCCGGCGCCATTTTCGACGATGGCAGGGCAGGCGGCGAGGCCCAGTTCATCGCGCAGCACCGCGATCTCGGGACCGGTCTTGGAAGAGGCCAGGATCACGGGCACACCGAGGTCCTTCAACGCTGCAAGCGCGGGCAGGGCGGCATCATAGCTGTAGCTGGCATGATCCAGCAGGGTTCCGTCGAGGTCGGTGAAGACAATGAAGGGGGGCTGGGTCATGACACCTCTTGCGCAGCATGCCGGTCATGCGCTAGAGCGCGTCCGGCGGGTGATTAGCTCAGTTGGTAGAGCGCTTCGTTTACACCGAAGATGTCGGGGGTTCGAGTCCCTCATCACCCACCATTCAAGCCTTTGATATTATTTATTATATCTCGAACGTTCGCGTCTTTTCGAAGTGGTCCTAGGTTTTGTGAACCAAGTTACCAACGTTTGACACTTCTGCAAGTCGAGGCGAATCCAAATCCGGCCTCAAATCAACGGTTCGAAGCGGCCGTCGGCACCGCCCTCGAGGCGTCTACTCTGGTCCATCCCGGGTGGCAGGTTGACTAAGGGTATCCGGCATCTCGCAGGCCCACGCATTCCGGCCCTGAGCCGGACGTTCGTGACCAACACGACAAACGTCAACTTCTCTTCGCTGCGCGGGTCCTTCGGGCTACCAGGATAAGTAGCAGCTACTACCGGGTTTCCTCAGCGGCCCGGCTATTCGCACCGATGCCCTAATCTACTTCTTCGCTTTCGCGATTTCCTCCAAAGCGTCTGCCATACGTTTCCGCTCAGCAGCTTTGCGTTTGCTAGAGCGACTAATCAGAAAGATAGGCAAGCCGAACAAAAGTACGATAATCAAGAGGCCCGGCAGGCCGATGTTGTTAAGCACGCTGGTCTCTGTCGCTTCTTCTGTTTTCGGGTGCATAAGTTGTTGCGCAAAGAATCTAGCAAAATCAAGGGCGCGGTTCTCTGGGGGGCCAGGGGCGTTCGTGCACCTTCGGCCCAAACCGGCCGTTATTAGTGGCACGGCGCGGGCCGCGCCGCAGCTCGTCGAACCGGACATTTGTCGCACCGGCACTTGGCGCTGTGGCTGTGCCGGTAGCAGACGCCAGAGCGATTGCCGGGTTTGAGGACGTTTGCGCAGCCGCGCATGGCGCAGGTGCGGATCATTCCTGGCCTCTCTTGCGCGCCTCACGCGCCGCATGCTCCAGCTCGGTCACGGCCATGATGGCTGGCTTGACCTCGGTAGGGGCATGGTCATAGCCGCGTCCGAAGCGCCCGTTCAGGCGGGGCGCCATGGCGATCGGTATCAGCTTCCAATTCGACGGTTGGTGTTGGTCTTGTCACCGTCCAAGCACTTCAGCCGATGGCCCGCGGGGATGACCGACTTGGCAGGCGCCGTGGTGACGGCGATCAAGGGAATCCGTTTGACCCCGTCCCACACCCGCATCATCCACCCGGTCGCCCTTGCGCCGGATATCGCAAGTGAGTTTGCCAGCTGCCTGAACCTTGGGAAGGGCGTGGGGAATGATGGGGCCTCGCCCTCCGGTCCCGGTGGCAAGGCCGAGATCGCGCTATCCCTCCGCGGAGGTACGGGACAGAGCCCCGTAGCGGTCGCTAACCTCGCATCTCGGCGAGTTGCGCCAGGATGCCGGTGTAATTGTCCACGCCCTGCGCGCCGGTCACCAGGTGCTTGCGGTCAAATACGACGGCCGGCACGCCGGAAATGCCCTGCTGCTGCCAAAACTGCTCGGCACTGCGGACCTCATCGGCAAAGCGCTGATCATCCAGCACCGCGGCGGCCTCATCGCGCTCCAAACCGATCTCAGCGGCAACATCGGCGAGCACGGCATCGTCGGACAGGTTGCGCTGATCGGTGAAATGCGCGGTGAACAGCGCCATTTTCAGATCATGTTTGCGGCCCTGCAGACCGGCCCAATGAAGCAGTTGGTGCGTGTTGAAGGTGTTATGCATGCGCGAGTCCCTGGTCCACTGGAAGTCGAATCCCAGATCGTCGGCCAGCGCCTTCATCTGCTGGCGCGATTGTTCGGATTGCTCTGGCGTGCTGCCATATTTCTCGGCGATATGTTCGCGGGTATTCTGGCCCTCCGGAGGCATCTGGGGGTTCAGCTCGAACGGATGCCAGTGGATTTCATGCTCGGTGCCGGAAGCCTCCAGCGCGCGGGAAAGTTGCCGGTAGCCGATGATGCACCAGGGGCACATTACATCGGAGACGATATCGATACGAAGGGGATTGGTCATTTTCACAAGTTCCGTTCCGGGCAGGTGACATGACGGTCTTCGCCAAGCCAAGGCCGTAGATCATTGATTTCGACCCGCTGAGGATGCGGTTCGGCAGTATTCGGGAGTAAAATAGGACGCGGTACGGCGATTTTCCATAGGGCGCACCCGTTTCGTTCCGGAACTGAGGCGCACCATGCGCGAACCCGGGCCGCGTCTTGGCGGGTGCTGCTGGCGTTGAATTCGACTTTGGTGGGGCGCGCGGATCGCATGGATTGCCGGGGAAGGCGGGGCGTTCGGGTGGCCTGATCATCGGGCGAACAAAAAGCCGAAATTTCGTCTTGACGCTCGACCGGCCACAGCCTAGAAGCCCCCCCACGGCAGATGCGCGGTTGTAGCTCAGTTGGTTAGAGTACCGGCCTGTCACGCCGGGGGTCGCGGGTTCGAGCCCCGTCAACCGCGCCACTGCCGTAGATGAAAGCGCCCAGACCCTTCGGTCCTGGGCGCTTTTTCATTTGGTGTTCCATCCGTTTTTCCGGTTGTCTTCCTTGGGGACTTGTCGACGCAGCGCGCGCGCGCCCAGGCGCGACACCCCGCCCGCCATCTCATGTCCCTGGAAGCAGACACGACGAACGCGCGGGTGGATGGCCGTGGATTTCGGGGTCTCCTTCGGGACGGATCAAGGGCTTGCGAAAAACCGGTCAGGCGGAGACTTTTTGCATTGACGGTCCCTGCGGCTCGGTCTATCCAGCCCCTCACGCGCGGTTGTAGCTCAGTTGGTTAGAGTACCGGCCTGTCACGCCGGGGGTCGCGGGTTCGAGCCCCGTCAACCGCGCCACTTTCCTTACAGATCAAATGGTTATTCACCATTTTGGGGCCATCATTCCTGGCCTCAGGGCCGCGAATGCAGGTCAGCATAAGTATAGCCGTCGGGCCAGGTACCGATCCAGAGCCAGCGTTTGCGGTGGCTCAGTTGCAGGCTGACGTGCTGCAGGTGATTGAGGTCCAGCCAGACCCGGATCGTGCGATCTTTCTGTTTGAAATAGGGCGGCTTCAGCTCCGCTCGGGGTCGAAATCGGATGATGCCGCGTTCGACCGTGCTGTTGGGGCTGGCGGTGCCATCGACCTCGATCTGGACAAGGCCGCGCATCTGATCGTTGCGTTCGGCGCCGGTGGTATGGACAACATCGCGGATAAACAGGATCTCACGCCGCACCTGGTCGAGCGGGGTGGAGGCCTGAGGCTCTGCCTCGATGGCCGCGATCCGGGCGGCGAATTCTTCTTCAATGTCGAAGGCCATGGGCTCCTCCTTGCAGGGTGGCCCATGGCAGGGCGCGACGGGGGCGGCGATCAGCCCCGTGTCAACGCCTCAAGCACGCGGGCCCAGCTTCTCATTCCTTTATGAAAGGCGTTAAGATCGTATTTCTCGTTGGGCGAATGGATCTGGTCGTCGTCATTGCCGAAGCCGATCAGCATCGCATCCATGCCGAGGATCTTCTTGAAGTGCCCGGCAATCGGGATCGAGCCGCCGCAACCGACATAGGCGGCCGCTTCGGGCCATTCGTCCGACAGAGCCTGTCGGGCCTGTTCAAAGCTGGGGGCAGAGGTTTCCATGATCCCGGCCGAACTGGCGCCATGGCCGTGGAAATCGACCGTGCAATCGGGCGGCAGCATGGATTGGACGTAGGCGCGGAAGCTTTCGCGGATCTTCAGCGGATCCTGCTGGAACACCAGCCGGAACGAGATCTTGGCCTGGGCTTTGGACGGCAGGACGGTCTTGAACCCTTCGCCGGTGTAGCCGCCCCAGATGCCGTTGACCTCGCAGGTCGGGCGCGACCAGATCTGTTCCAGCCCGCTGCGGTCCGTTTCGCCGGCGGGCTGTGACAGGCCAACTTCGCCCAGAAAGGATTCCGGCTCGAAATCAAGGCCGTCCCACTGGGCCTTAAGTTCGGGGTCAAGGTCCGGCACGCCTTCGTAGAAACCCGGCACGGTGACGCGACCTTCGGCGTCATGCAGGTTCGCGATCACCGAGGAAAGCACCCGGATCGGGTTGCGCGCGATGCCGCCGTACATGCCCGAATGCAGGTCCTTTGCGGGGCCGGTGATGGTCAGTTCCTCACCCAGCAGGCCGCGCAGCATGGTAACCAGCGCCGGAGTGCTGGGGTTGAACATGCCCGTGTCGCAGATCAGCGCCAGGTCGCAGGTCAGTTCTTCGGCGTTTTCCTGCATGAAGGGGACAAGGGAGGGCGAGCCCGATTCTTCTTCGCCTTCCAGGAAGAAGGTGATCTTGCAGGGCAGGGCGCCATGTTCGGCCTTCCAGGCGCGGCAGGCCTCGATAAAGGTCATCAACTGGCCCTTGTCGTCGGCTGCGCCGCGGCCCCTGATCACCTTGCCCTTGGCCGTGTCCTCGATCGCCGGATCGAAGGGGTCGCGGTCCCAGAGGTTCAGCGGATCGACCGGTTGCACGTCATAATGCCCGTAGAACAGCAGGTGCGGCACATCCTGACCTTCGGGGCCCTCGACATGGCCGACCACCATCGGATGGCCCGGTGTGTCCCGCTTGCTGGCGCGGACGCCAAGCGATGTCAGGTCCGCGACCAGCCAGTCCGCCGCACTTTGGCAGGCGTCCTTAAAGGCGGGGTCGGTCGAGATCGACGGGATGCGCAACAATTCCAGAAGGCGGTCGGTCGCGGCCGGAAGATCGGAATCGATGCGTGCAAGGACGGATTCAAGGGACATGGAAAAGACTCCTGTTCATGGCTGCGGCGACCGTAGCACCGGCAGGTCCGGTGTCCAGCCAGCGCCTAGCGCCCCTGTGATCACGGGAAGTTGACCTGGGGCCCGCGTCTCAACGTCATTTGCAGAAGGGCGCGGAAGCAGGAGGAGGGCCCCGTCGCCTCCTACCCGATGGGGTGGGGGGCGACGGGGAAAAGGCTAGGTCATGAAAAGCAGGCTGGAAAAAAATGATGAAATTCATTTATAAATATGGAGTAAAGATTTGTTGCCCTTACGGAAGTTCGTAAAGTACCAAAGCTGTATTTGGCGAGGAGGTACGCTGGTCTTGCATAATTTTTTGGCGGCTGACTGGGGGTGCCCGATCAGCGGGCAGGATTGATCTGGGTCAAGGCCGCAGGGGGGCGGCAATTTGTACTGTGTCGGCTCGGCCCGAAACGACTTATGGCCATTCCAGATTACATCCATTCCAAATCGGGATCTGGCCAAACCCGGAACGGAGATGATAGATCAGACAGGCCCGACCGGCACTGCGAAGGACCGGCACCACGAAGCAAGAAGAGGGTAGCCCGTGAGTTACGAAGCCCAACTGGACCAGGCCATCGGCAAGCTGCATGAAGAAGGCCGTTATCGCACGTTCATCGACATCGTGCGGCACAAGGGGAAATTTCCTCATGCGACCTGGCGCCGTCCCGATGGGACCGAGACCCCGGTCACGGTCTGGTGCGGCAACGACTACCTCGGCATGGGCCAGCATCCGGCGGTCCTGTCGGCCATGCATGATGCGCTGGACGTGGCGGGGGCCGGTTCGGGCGGGACACGCAACATTTCGGGCACGACACTTTACCACAAGGCGCTGGAAGCCGAGATTTCCGATCTGCACGGCAAGGAAGCCGCGCTGGTCTTCACCTCGGCCTATGTCGCCAACGATGCGACGCTCAGCACGCTGCCAAAGCTGTTCCCCGGCCTGATCATCTATTCCGACGCGCTGAACCATGCCTCGATGATCGAGGGTGTGCGGCGCAACGGCGGGGCCAAGCGGATCTTCCGGCACAATGACGTGGACCATCTGCGCGAATTGCTGGAAGCCGACGATCCTGCCGCGCCCAAGCTGATCGCCTTTGAATCGATCTATTCGATGGACGGTGATTTCGGCCCGATCGAGGCGATCTGCGACCTCGCGGATGAATTCAACGCCCTGACCTATATCGACGAGGTCCACGCGGTCGGCATGTACGGCCCGCGCGGTGGCGGGGTTACCGAACGCGACAACCTGGCCCACCGGATCGACATCATCAACGGCACCATGGCCAAGGCCTTTGGCGTCCTCGGCGGCTATATCGCGGCCTCGGCACGGATGGTGGATGCGGTGCGCAGCTATGCGCCGGGCTTCATCTTCTCCAGCTCGATCCCGCCGGCGGTGGCGGCGGGCTGTGCCGCCTCGATCCGGCATCTGAAGTCAGATCAGGCCTTGCGAGACCGCCACCAGGAGGGCGCCTCGGTGCTCAAGACGCGGTTCAAGGCCCTGGGCCTGCCGCTGATTGACCACGGCAGCCATATCGTCCCGGTGATGGTCGGCAATCCGGTGCATACCAAGGTCCTGTCGGACATGCTGCTGGACGATCACGGGATCTACGTGCAGCCGATCAACTTCCCCACCGTGCCGCGTGGGACGGAACGGCTGCGTTTTACCCCGTCGCCGGTGCACGGCCCGAAAGAGACCGGCAAGCTGATCCGCGCCATGGATGCGCTCTGGTCGCATTGCGCGCTGAACCGTCAGGAATTGGCTGGCTGAACCCATGTTCCTGGGCTCCTGGTCAACAGACCGGGTCAAAAGGGTGCCCTGGGCGGCCATTTTGACAGGTCCTGTTAACCATCCTTCAATGATTTGGAGGGGTAATGGGGCAGGGCAGGGCGACACCGTCTGGTCCGGGTCTCGGGTCATGAAATGGACGTTATTCTTGAGGAATCCAATGAAATCGTGTGGATTAATTAAGAGCGCGGTCATAGACGCTTGGTAAGGTTTGAATGCGCGAAGGTTTCGCGCTAAAGTGGTGCTTGGTAGAGGCTCTCACGTTTAACGGGTTCGGTTGGCGATAATGTGCCCACGGTTCAAGCGATATGGTCGGATATCCGCAAATCTCCTTGAAACGTGTTAGCCTGTTATTAACAAAGAAGGGGGCTCGAATCGGGGGATCATCGAGCTACCGGTTCGCATATGGGGCAGCGGCATGGCACGGCGTTTGGCACGTCCGGATCAAAATACCGATCAGGCAAGCAACAGACCGAAAAGTTTTGATGACTTCGAGATCCGTCTCGGAGACGTCATGCGTGGGGAGCGTGCGACGCTCGGGAAATCCCTGCTTGATGTGCAAAGAGAGCTGCGCATCAAGGCCAATTACATTGCCGCCATCGAAAACTGTGACCCTCAGGCGTTTGATACGCCGGGCTTCATCGCCGGCTATGTAAGGTCCTATTCGCGCTATCTCGGCATGGACCCGGATGAAACCTTCCGCAAGTTCTGTGCCGAAAGCGGTTTTGTTTCCGCCAACGGGAAAAGTTTCGACAGCGCCCCCCGCAAACCGGAGCGAGTGCGCAGCGACAAGGGCCGCAAGGACAGCGCTCGCCGCGACCGCGCCCCTCAGATGTCGCGCGCCGAGACCGCCGTGGGTAAGGCGACTGCCGCAGACGAGACGCCCCGTGTTGGCGCTTTCAAGGCCCGCGATCCCTTCACCGCACCGGCGACACCCTTCATCCCGCAGGGCGACAGCATGCTGTCGCGGATCGAACCGGCGGCCATCGGCTCGGCCCTTGTGTTGCTCGCGGTGATTGGCGGGCTGGGGTACGGGGGCTACGCGGTTCTCAATGAAATTCAGCGGGTCCAGTTTGCGCCCGTGGAAAACCGGCCCGATGTGCTGGCGGACCTGGATCCACTGGCCGGGGCGACCCGCCGGATCGAGGATCCGGTCGCCGGGCAGCAATCCGCAGGTCTTTACGTGGCCCAGGGCGAAGGCCTCGACAGGCTCTATCGTCCCAAGGCGCTGGATGTGCCGGTCGTCGTGTCCCGCGATGCCCCGATTTCCACGCTGAACCCATCCCAGATCGGTACCTTCGCCGCCGGCCCCGAGGTCACGGCGCCCGCGCTGCCGGCCGATAGCACAGCCGGAGAGATGGTCGCCGGCCTGCACCCAGCCGAAGCAAGCCCGGTTCCGCAGGTCGTAACCGATGTGCCGCCGGGTGTTTCGCTGCTGGCGGTACGTCCGGCCTGGGTGCGGGTTCAATCCGTCGATGGTTCGATCATCTTTGAAAAGATCATGGATGCGGGCGAAACCTTCCAACTGCCAAACTCCGAAGATGCGCCGATCCTACGCGCCGGCATGGCCGGTTCGGTCTATTTCAGCGTCGACGGAGAGCTTTACGGCCCCGCCGGCAAAGGCACCTCGGCGGTGCGCAATATTGGCCTCGCTCCGCAGGACCTGAAAGAAAGCTTCGTGCTGGCTGATCTGACCCTCGACCCCGAAGCGGCCCGCGTCGTTGCCGTGGCCGAAGCGAACATCGACGGTCTGCCGATCACCGATTGATCGGTGGGTCTTCACCCGGTCTTTACCATCCTTTCGGATAAATAGCCGTCCCGACGCGGAACGATGACCCGCATCGTTTGGCCGGTATCGGGAAAGGGCAGGCGGGGCGATTGTCTTCTTCCGGCCGGGTCTGTATCCAGTAGCCAACGCAGAAGGCGAGAAGGCACAGGCACCATGTCGCATAATCCCATCCGTCCCTGGCGCAATATTGATCGCCGCAAGAGCCGCCAGATCATGGTCGGAAATGTTCCGGTCGGAGGCGGCGCGCCGATCACTGTCCAGACCATGACCAACACCGATTCCTCGGATGTGAAGGCGACGCTGGATCAGGTCATTCGTGCGGCCGAGGCCGGGGCCGATATCGTCCGTATCTCGGAGCCCGATCAGGCGGCGACGCGGGCGCTGAAGGAAATCGCGCGCGAAAGCCCGGTGCCGATCGTCGCGGATATCCATTTCCACTACAAGCGTGCGATCGAGGCCGCCGAGGCCGGCGCTGCCTGCCTGCGGATCAATCCGGGCAATATCGGCGACGAAAGCCGCGTGAAAGAGGTCATCAAGGCGGCACGCGATCACGGCTGTTCGATCCGCATCGGCGTCAACGCCGGTAGCCTTGAAAAACACTTGCTGGACAAATACGGCGAGCCCTGCCCGGATGCGATGGTCGAAAGCGGGCTGGATCACATCAAGATCCTGCAAGACCTCGACTTTCACGAATTCAAAATCTCGGTGAAGGCCTCGGATGTCTTCATGGCCGCCGCCGCCTATCAAATGCTGGCAGAGGCCACAGATGCGCCGATCCATCTTGGCATCACCGAGGCCGGTGGTCTGACCTCGGGTACGATCAAGAGCGCGATCGGGCTGGGTAACCTTTTGTGGATGGGGATCGGCGACACGATCCGCGTGTCCCTGTCGGCCGATCCGGTCGAAGAGGTGAAGGTGGGTTACGAAATCCTCAAGAGCCTCGGCTTGCGGCATCGCGGCGTGAACATCATTTCCTGCCCGTCCTGCGCGCGTCAGGGCTTTGACGTCATCCGCACGGTCGAGGCGCTGGAACAACGGCTCGAGCATATCAAGACCCCGATGAGCCTTTCGATCATCGGCTGCGTCGTCAACGGTCCGGGCGAGGCGTTGATGACCGATGTCGGCTTTACCGGCGGTGGCGCGGGCAGCGGCATGGTTTATCTGGCCGGCAAGCAGAGCCACAAGATGTCGAATGACCAGATGGTCGATCACATCGTGGAAGAGGTCGAAAAGCGCGCCGAGGCCATCGAGGCAGGTAATGTTGCGGCCCAGGCCGCCGAATAACCTTCTCTGCCGGGCGACCTATTCCGCCAGGTAGCCTTCCAGCACGACCGCGGGCATCTGCCCGCGGATCAACCGATCCGGCATGACGTAGCTTGGCGCGGTATCCAGGCCGAGTACTTCAAATTGCCGGGCTTGCAGGTCTGCTTCCCTGTTCATCTGCGCGCTTTCGGCCAGGGTCAGAAGCGCCTCGGGGTCGTGGCCGGCCTGCTCAAGAAGCGCCGTTAGGGCGGCGCGGTCCTGCGTGGTGACCTGGGCGCGAAAGCTTATCGCGGCCTCGGCCCCGTGGGTTTCGGCCAGGGCCATGGCCAGACGGTCGGGCAGGGTGGTGGACAGGCTGCGAATTTCGAACCGTTTGTCAGGATGCTGCACCGCAAGGACGCGCAGTTCGGCTTCGGCCCTTTGACAGGCCGGGCAATCGGCACGGGTAAACAGGGTCAGGCTGGCAGTCACCTGCGGCCCGATGCCCTGCGGCGAGACAGCGAACAGGCGCGGGGCCTCTGTCCCGATCTGGCCGAGGTCGCTGGTGATCTCATCCTGAAGCGGTTGCCAACTGGCGTCGGATTGCGCGGCCGCGACCTGGGCCAGGGCTTCGTCGACAAGCTCGGGCTCCTGCGTCAGCAACTGGCGCATTTCCTGATCCATCAGGGCCGGTTGACGCTTTAACCTTGCTACCCAGTCGCCTGCGTGCCCCGGCAGAGGCAGCAGAAGGACCAGCGCGCAGGCGCTGATCCGGGACATTTTGGCCCGGGTCACTCGGACCGGATGTCGGCGACCATTTCGCGCATGCTCGCCAGCGGCAGGTATCCGCGCAGCATGGTGTCGGACAGCACGAAGGTCGGGGTCCCGGTGATGTTCATCTGCTGCGCCAGTCTGCGGGTCGTGGCGATTTCCTCGTCGATCACGTCATCAGACAGGCGGGCAAGAATCGGCGCGGGGTCCAGTCCGAGACCTTCCAGAAGACGTGTCGAGGCAACCTCGTCAAAGCCGCCGGTATAGGTCATCATCGCGTCATGCAGCGCCTTGTATGCGTCGTCCCCGGATTCGAGCCGCGTCGCGATGGCCAGTCGCGATGCCGCGACAGAGGATTCTCCGAGGATCGGGAACTCCTTCAGGACAAAGCGGATATTGCCATCGCTTTCGACCAGTTGTTCGACGTCTTCAAAGGCCTTGCGGCAGTAGCTGCAGCGGTAGTCCATGAATTCGACCAATGTCACGTCGCCGTCCGGATTGCCGCCGACCCAGCTGAACCCGTCGTCGAAAAGCGCATCGGAATTATCCTTTACCAGGTCGATATCGTCCTGGGCGGCTTGTTCTGCCTGGCGGGTTTCCATCGCTTGAGCGGCCTCGAAGATCACCTCGGGGCTATCCAGAAGATAGGCCCGGACCTCGGCGCGGAAAGCGGTGCGGTCGGCCTCTGACAGCTCCGAAGACCCCAGCCGGGGCGCGATGGCAAGGCCGAGGGCCAGGCCCGCGATCCCAAGAACGGCGGGGAGTACAAGAGAGCTGCTGCGCATGGGATGGTCCTTTTTGTCGGCGAAGGGGACGGCGAAAGATCGTTCAGGGCTTCTCGGCATTCTCCGAGGCAACAACCACATCACGCGCCCGCTGCCAAGAGGGCGAGCCACGCGACAAAAGGCCCTCGGCCCGTCGGGCCTGGATGCCGGCATCCTTCAGGCGCCCGTAGAGCGCATGATATTCGGCGATCGACAGGGCGGCCATGCCGGGCTGTCCAAGCTGCGCATAGGCCGACCCGAGATCGCGCATCACGCCGCCGTTGCGGTAATCCGCGGCGCGGGCGCGTTCCAGTACCGGCAGGGCCTGCTGCAGGCGCGCCGTGCCACCCTGGACCACCATCGCGTGACCGAGAGAGGCCAGGATCAGCCCGTCGTTCGGGGCCAGCGTGCTGGCGCGGCGATAGGCGGCCTCGGCGGCGGCAAACTGGCGACCTTCCAGCAGGATCTGGCCCTTCAGCTCGTGATAATAGGCGTCATCGGGACGGATCGCCAAAGCCCGGTCCAACTGCTGGACCGCGCCGCGCCAGTCCGAAAGCCGGTGATTGGCCACGGCCAGCCGCATGTATTCGATATCGGGTGCAAGGCTTTCGTCGGCGCGTTGCCGGGTCCATTTCGGCGGTTGCAGAAAGGCCGAGATCTTGCCCTTGGCGCGTTCGTACCAATAGGTATCCTGGTCGACATCGAGCCGCGGATCGGGGCCATAACTTTGGGACAGGGCGGTCAGGCTGCGCAGGCGGTCGCGGGACACCGGGTGGGATTGCGCATAGGGATCGCGGCGGGATTCCGACAGGGTTTCCTGCCCGGCGAAGATCTGCATCGCGTCGATGGCCCCACGGGCGCCGCGCCCGGATTGGGACAGATAGCGAATGGCACTTTGATCGGCGCTGCTTTCCTCGGCCCGGCTATGGGCGAAGAAGCCGCGCCGCGCGGAATTGGCCACGCCGAGGCCCGCCGCCGCCAGGGCCGGCTGACCGGTGCCCGCTGCAGTCGCCACTGCCAAAGCCATGCCAAGCCCGGCCACGCGCGAGGCATATTGCGCGTTCAACCGCCGTCGGGTCAGGTGGCCATTCGCGATATGTGCGGCCTCGTGGGCGATGATGAATTGCAGCGCGGCGGCCGAACTGGTGCGCTGCAGCAGGCCGGAATGGATGTAGATCGCGTTTGGATCGACGACAAAGGCATTCAGGCTGGGATCCTGCACCACCAGCACCTTCAGCGCGCTGGAAAGACCTGCCGCGCGCAGGACCGGTTGGGCCAGCCGATTGAGGGCATGTTCAATGTCCGGATCGCGCAGGACCGTCACTGCCTGTGCGGGAAGGGCGAGTAAAACCAGTGCAAACGCCAAAACTGTGCGCAGGCGCACCGGTTTGCCCCCCCGAAGCACCCCCCCCGCCATTGACCTGAGCGGCCCGGCCTGTTGAAACGACCCTATCACGGAGCCAGTCTCGGAGATCAGCATGAGAGTTTCAAGCCGCGGAGATATCGATCCTTTCATTGTGATGGATGTCATGACGCGGGCGGCAGAACTGGAAGCGCAAGGCAGGCACATCGTTCACATGGAAGTCGGGCAGCCAGGCACGCCGGCGCCGCTGGGGGCCCGGCGGGCGCTGACATCCGCGCTGGAATCCGAAAGCCTCGGCTATTCCCTGACCGTGGGGATGCAGGATCTGCGCCAGCGTATCGCGCAGCTTTACGACGAATGGTACGGCATCGACCTTGATCCGGAGCGGGTGATCGTGACCACCGGGTCCTCGGGTGGTTTCCTGCTGACCTTCGCGTCGCTGTTCGACGCCGGTGCGCGTGTCGGGATCGGCGCGCCGGGTTATCCCTCCTACCTGCAATTGCTCAAAGCTACGGACCTGGAGCCGGTGGTCCTGCAAACGCAGGAAGCCGCGCGGTTCCAGCCCCGGCCAGACGACATTCGCGGGCGGAACCTTGAGGGGCTGATGGTCGCCTCGCCGGGCAATCCGTCGGGCACCATGCTGTCGCGTCCGGCGCTGACACGGCTGATGGAAGCGGCGGCGGATGAGGAGATCAGCTTTATCTCCGACGAGATCTATCACGGGCTGCATTACGAGGACCGCGCGGTCAGTGCGCTGGAAATTTCGGATCAGGCCTATGTGATCAATTCGTTTTCGAAGTATTTCAGCATGACGGGTTGGCGCGTCGGCTGGATGGTGGTGCCCGAAGACCATGTGCGCCGGGTGGAACGCATCGCCCAGCACATGTTCATCTGCGCCCCCACGGCGTCGCAGGTTGCGGCCTGCGCGGCGATGGATTGCCCCGAAGAACTGAATGCCAACCTGACCGTCTATGCCCGCAACCGCGCGCTGATGCTGGATCAATTGCCCAAGGCGGGCTTTCGCCGCATCGCCCCGCCCGACGGAGGCTTCTACCTATATGCCGATGTCAGCGACCTGACCTCGGATTCGCGCATTTTTGCACGCGAAATCCTGGAAAAGGCCGGGGTGGCCGTGACACCGGGTCTGGATTTCGACAAGGCGCGGGGCAAGGGGACGCTGCGGTTTTCCTATGCCGCTGCCAGCGAGGAAATCCGCGAAGGTCTTGATCGGCTGAAGGTCTTCATGGCCGAACGCGAGGCCGTGCGCGCCTAGCTGAACGGGTGGTCGAGGCGTAGCAACCGGCGATGGAAGGTCGGCAGGGCGCCAAGTTCCACCAGGCCGGAGCGCCGGGCTGCTTGCAGGATCGCCCCTGAATTGGTCGGCAGCAATTCATAGACCATGCGCGAGGCCCGCGGGCCGCTGATCGCTTCGCGGATCGTGCGGGTCACGTAGCCTTCCCAGAAATTGTTGTCGAAGGCGGCGACAGGCGACAGGAAATTGAACGAACAGGTGGCCGCGCCGCGCCGTGCGATCAGCGCCGCAACGCCTTGTTCCTGCGCAAGGAAGACACCACGGAACTCGCGGCTCTGGCCATCGGTCGGCAGGCCCTGCTGGCGCATTGCCTCACGCGCCTCGTAGCCGCGCACGAAGGTAAATCCGTCCCGTCGATAGACCTGCACCAGCCCCATGACCGCCAGCGAGGAATCCACGAAGCTGAGCCGGGAAAACCTGTAGATCCCGGAGGGCAACATCGCCGTGTCGAATTCGGCCGCGTGGCGTCCCAGATAGCCGACGATTTCCGGATGGCTGAGGATGCCCTGGCTGACCGGGTGCAAAAGGTCGACGGGTTCCAGCAGGATGCGCGCATCGGTGCCGAAGAACCGGCAGATCCGATGCAGCACGTCCGGGCGCGGAAAGCTTTCGCCGGACAGGTAGCGGTTGAATTGCGTGCGGTTGATCCCAAGATCCCGGCACAGCCCCGCAACCGAGGGATAGATCGAACTGAGCTGACGCAGGTTGGCGCCAAAGATGTTGCGGATCTCGACGGGTTTCAATTCTGACTGTTCGGACGTCGGACGTGTTGTCGGCACCTTCGGGTCTCCGCTGTTCTCTATGTAGGCAGGCTGTTCGTCTGATGACCGTTTTCGGGTCGAATTTCGGGGTGTGATGCCAATCCGCGTCACGATTGCATCTATATAACGTCACATGCGGGAAATTGCGACACAAATTCAGACATTACAATACGCAAACGGGCATGTCCAAAGGTCGGATTTTGCCCCATTGTGAACAACATGACGTCACTTCTTGCGGCGGAGAAGCGCATGTTTGGAATAGTTTTATGGAGATCCCCCGACAGCAAATCTGCTGTCGTCTGGTGTGAAGATCATGGGGATCTTGCCTTTTTCCGGTCCGGGACAAGTCGGACCACGAAAGGGGAGATCTGCCTGGAGGCAGGTGACCTGCTTCAGTTTGACCTGTCCGAATTCGGAGAGATCCGGTTGGTCGAAGACCCGCATCTTATCGAGGAAGAGCATTACCCCTGCCTTGCCCGGCGTCTTCGCGAGGCCGGCGGCGGCGTGAAATCCGCCCGGGAGATGCCCCAGATGGAAGCACAGGCCGGGACCAATGTCGGCAACCATGGTCGTACCGTGGTGCCGTTCCCCGGCAAGTTCGTCGACGACAGGGAACAACCCAGAAGCCTGCGGTTGTCCTGAGCGATCCAAGACCGGACAAACCAATGTAAAGGGCCGCGCCAGAAATGGCGCGGCCCTGATCATTTGCACCTGAGGCAAAAGCCCCTCGGCGTCAGGTATCGCCGCGTTTCAATGCCGCGACCCCGGTGCGGGCCAGTTCGTTCAGGCCGAGAGGACGCATCAGATCGGCAAAGGCATCGATCTTTTCCGGCGTACCGGTCAGTTCGAAGACAAAGCTGGACAGCGTGCTGTCCACCACCTTGGCGCGGAAGATATCTGCCAAACGCAGGGCCTCGACCCGCTTTTCGCCTTCGGCGACCACCTTCAGCAATGCCAGTTCGCGTTCGACGGACGGGCCTTCGACGGTCAGGTCATTGACCTGATGCACTGGCACAATGCGGCCAAGCTGGGCCTTGATCTGTTCGATCACCGCAGGGGTGCCGGTGGTCACGATGGTGATGCGCGACCGGTGGCCGGTATGGTCGACCTCGGCCACGGTCAGGCTTTCGATGTTGTAGCCACGGCCCGAAAACAGCCCGATAACGCGCGCCAGCACACCAGGTTCGTTTTCGACCAGCACCGCGAGGGTGTGTTTCTCGATCACTTCGGAATGCGGATCCCGAAGCGCATAGACGGAATGGCTGGATGCGCCATGTTCGATCTTGAGAGGGGACATCTGCGTTTCCTTAGACCAGAGCGCCGCCACCGGCGAAGGCTTCTGCCTCTGCGCCAAGCAGGATTTCGTTATGCGGCTTGCCCGACGGGATCATCGGGAAGCAGTTTTCGTGTTTCTCGACCCGGCAGTCGAAGATCACCGGACCGTCGTGGTTGATCATTTCCATGATCGCATCATCCAGATCGGCGGGATCCGTGCACAGGATGCCCTTGACGCCAAAGGCCTCGGCCAGTTTGACGAAGTCGGGCAGGCTTTCGGACCAGGAATGGGAATAGCGTTGTCCGTGCATCAATTCCTGCCACTGCCGGACCATGCCGAGGCGTTCGTTGTTCAGGATGAACTGCTTGACCGGCAGGTTGAACTGCACGGCGGTGCCCAGTTCCTGCATGTTCATCAGCCAGGAGGCTTCGCCCGCGACATTGATGACCAGGGCCTCGGGATGCGCTTGCTGCACGCCGATCGAAGCGGGGAAACCATAACCCATGGTGCCCAGCCCCCCGGAGGTCATCCAGCGGTTCGGCCCTTCGAAGTCGAGGAACTGTGCCGCCCACATCTGGTGCTGGCCGACCTCGGTCGTGATGTAGCGGTCATGGTCCCTGGTCAGCGCCTGAAGGCGTTGCAGGGCGTATTGCGGTTTGATGACCTTGTCGGAGTTCTGGTAATTCAGGCAGTTGACCGCACGCCACTGGTCGATCTGTTCCCACCATTTGGCGACCGCCTGGGTGTTGGTCTTGCGCCCCTTGGCTTTCCAGACCTTCAGCACGTCTTCCAGAACATGGGCGACATCCCCGATGATCGGCAGGTCGACATGCACGATCTTGTTGATAGAGGATGGGTCGATATCGATATGCACCTTGGCCGACCCGGGCGAAAATTCATCGATCTTGCCGGTGATCCGGTCATCGAAACGGGCGCCAACGTTGATCATCAGATCACAGCCGTGCATCGCCAGGTTGGCCTCGTAAAGCCCGTGCATCCCCAGCATCCCGAGCCAGCTTTTGCCGCTGGCCGGGTAGGCGCCAAGGCCCATCAGGGTCGAGGTGATCGGGAAGCCGGTCGTTTCGACCAGTTCGGTCAGCAACTGACTGGCCGCAGGGCCGGAGTTGATGACACCGCCGCCGGTATAGAAGACCGGGCGTTCGGCGCGTTCGATCATTGCGACCAGATCGTTGATCTGTTCGATCTCGGCCTTCTTGCGGGGCTGGTAGTGCGAAGTGCGCGCCTTCTGCGGCTCGACATAGCTGCCTTCGGCGAATTGCACGTCCTTCGGGATGTCGATCAACACCGGGCCGGGCCGCCCCGAGGTCGCGACATGGAAGGCCTGATGGATCGTGTCTGCCAGCTTTTCGGCGTCCTTGACCAGCCAGTTGTGCTTGGTGCAGGGGCGGGTGATGCCGACTGTATCGGCCTCCTGGAAGCCATCGGTGCCGATCAGGAAGGTGGCGACCTGGCCGGTCAGGACGACAAGCGGAATGGAATCGAGCAGCGCGTCGGTCAGCCCGGTCACTGCGTTGGTGGCGCCGGGGCCCGAGGTCACCAGAACGACGCCGGGCTTGCCGGTTGAGCGGGCATAGCCCTCGGCGGCATGGACCGCGCCCTGTTCGTGGCGCACCAGCACGTGCTGAATTTCGTTTTGCTGGAAAATCTCGTCGTAGATCGGCAGGACGGCGCCGCCCGGATAGCCGAATACCGTGTCCACACCCTGGTCCTTCAGGGCCTGGATCACCATTCTCGCACCTGTCATCTGACGTGCCATCTTCTTTTCTCCGTCACATGCCGCAGCTTTTGCGGCCAGTTTTGGCAAATAAAAAACCCCCGGTGAAGTTCCGGGGGCGCATGGGATCCTGTCTGGGAAACCGGTGTTACCGGCCCATGCGCCTTTTTCCTGTAATTACCACTAGATCGGTCATTTTAAGCGGCTCATCCCAAGGGGGTCTTATTCACTGATGGGTTTGATATGGGCTGAAAACCCCAAGGTCAACCGCAAATCTGGCCCTAAAATGTCGCGAGGCGTGGAAATTCTTTCCGAAAATTGCGTATTGGCCCCTGAAAATTGCCGAAACACGCGGATCCCCCGTGGGTTCGGGGTGGAATCGTGGCGGTCTGACCGCATTGTCCCGGCGACACGGCGGTCATTCAAGGACGGCAACAGCCATGGCCCCGCCGCTGGGACTGCGGACGGGGCAAGGGCGGATGTATCGGACAGGGCCGGAGGGTCTACTGGATCGGGGCCAGCAGTTCCGGTGCAGTGACGAGGGCTCGGACGCCATGGGAATGGTCCTCGTCAAAGGCATTGCCGTCCATGGTCCACCGATGCAGAGACGAAATATCGAGGCGCGCGCACCGTGGGCGCACTGACCATGTCACCTGCATCGGCGAACAGATCGACTGGGTATAGCTGGGCCCGGTCGTCGAGCCGCGGAAAACGATGGGCGTACCTGTGTCGCCGGGCAGGGAATGGGGCTGAGGCCGGCCATTCGTCATGTCGCCATCGTAGTCATACGCCTCGAAATTCAGTGCGAAGGGGTCGTTGACCAGCAGGAAGACCTGGCTTTCCACGCGCAGCGTCGGGTTTGCACAGGCATCCGACAGGCAAGCGCCCAGGCCCGGCCCGGGCTGCACGTCGCACGAGGAATAGACCCAATGCACCTCGATCGTGTCGCCGGGTTTCACACCGTGGAAGGGGCCATGCCCAAAGGCGGGGTCCTCAAGCTCGGATTGTGTCAGCTGGTCCGAGCCTTCGCATTGATACCCGCCGAAATCCGGGTCGGAGGAGCGGATGGAAAACCCCGGCCCCTTGTGCTCGGCATTGGTATGGGTGTGGATATTGCACAGGCTCATGTTCTCCGGGGCTTGCGCCATCGGGAAGCTCTGGCCGTTGGTGCCATCCAGAAGCGAGATGTCGCGCGGCGTCTGCGGACCGAACCCCTGACACAGCGGACCATCTTCGGGCACGGGGGCAGTGGACTGGGCGGGGGCAGCGGACCGGGCGGTGGCAGTGGGGGCAGAATCCCGACCCGGGCCCGGTTCTGTTGCGTCCCCCGCCACGTCGCCAATCGCCGTCAGCGGCACGAAGAGGGCAAGGGCCGCGATGAGCGGAGTGAGGCGAACCTGCATCGGCATTCCGTTCCTATTGATCTGTTTCGAGGTTTCTAGGATCTTTCTCTTGCCAAATACTTGAATGGCACGCCCAATCGAAATCGGGGTTAACCAAATGCAACCTCATGAAATGGGCTCAGAAACCCCGTCCGGTGCCCTGTAGAACCCCATGTTCCATAGCATAACGGGTCAACCCGGCGGTCGATGAAATACCAAGCTTTGTCTTGATGTTCTTGCGATGGGTCTCGACCGTGCGGACCGAGATATCCAGCGCCAGGGCCACGTCCTTATTGCTTTTGCCCTGCGCGAGTTGAAGCAGGATCGTCTGTTCGCGGTTGGTCAGATGCGACGGGGTACGCTGTGGCGCCAGGGATCCTTGCGCGCCCGTGCAAAGGTAGCGCAGGCCCGCCATGACCGCATCGATGGCGCGCTTGATCTCGTCCGTCGGCACGTCCTTCAGCACATAGCCCTGCGCCCCGTGGTCCAGCGCGGTCGAGATATATTCGGCGCTGTCATGCATCGACAGGATCAGGATCTTCAGGTCCGGGGCATTTTCCAACAGGATTTCGCAGGCGGTCAAGCCGCTCATCCCCGGCATGTTGAGGTCGAGCAGGATGACGTCGGGCTGGACGGAGGGAAGGGCCTCGATGATCTCGGGGCCCGATCCATAGGTACCCACGACCTCGATATCGGGGAAGGAGTCCAGGATCGCCTCGATCCCTTCGGCGACCATGGGGTGATCATCGACCACGGCGACGCGCACCGGGGCGCGGCGGGCGGCGAACGTTTGCGCGTCATTGGCATGGTCGGGCGGAATGGGGGGCAAGGTCATGCGCTTTCCTGTCCGGGAAGGGTGTCGGCCGACTGGCCGGGGGAGGCGTCATTGGGGGTGATATTGGTCGGGTCGATGATCTTGGACAGGGGGACCTGCACTTCGATCACCGTGCCACCGCGGGACGACAGGATGCGCAGGGAGCCTTCCATTTGCTCGGCGCGTTCCTGCATGTTGCGCAATCCGATACCGGGGCCAAGGGCGCTGTCGGTATTGCGCATCCCGTGGCCATTGTCGGAAATCCGCATCATGGCGCCGTTGCGGTGGCCGCGGATCTCGACCGAAACGCGGGTGGCTCCGGAGTGACGTTCGATATTGGTCAGCGCTTCCTGCGCGATCCGGTAGAGAGAGATCTTCACGTCGGAATCCAGCCGGTTGCGGAAGACCACCGTGGAAAATTCGGTCTCGATCCCGGTGCGGGAGCCGAAATCCGCGACCAGGACCTTGACCGCAGGGCCAAGGCCAAGATCGTCGAGCACGCCGGGACGCAGGTCGCGGCTGATCCGGCGGACCTCCTGAATGGCATTGCCCAGCCCCTCCATCCCGCGATCCAGCGTCTCACCGGCGCGCGCGTCGCCGGCATCGAGCCGCCGCCGCGCGCTGTCCAGCGCATAGCGGACCCCGACCAGAAGCTGGCTGATGCCATCGTGCAGCTCGCGGGCGACGCGGCCGCGTTCCTCTTCCTGGGCATCGAAAACCCGTTGGGTCAGTTGTTTCAGCTTGGCATCGGCCAGCCGCCGTTCGCGGATGTTGATCAGCATGCCAGAGCCGAAGACGACGAACAGGGCCCCGGCCGTGATGCCGCCGATATAAAGGAAGGTCTGGCGCACCCGAACCTGCACATCCGCCCGCGCGGCGGCGGTGCTTGCCAGCACGTCGTCAATGAAGACCCCGGTGCCCATCGCCCATTTCCACGAATGCAGCGGCGCGATGAAAGAGACCATCAGCGCTTCCTCTCCGGTCGAAGGCTTGGGCCACAGATGCGCCACCCAGCCGGTACCCTGACGCGCGGTGGCGATGAAGTCCTGCACCACCTTGCGCCCTTCGCCATCCTGCAGATCCCACCAGTTGCGATTGATCATCCCGGTCTGGCGGGGCGAAACAAGGTTGTTGCCATCGTAATCGTAGACGAAAAAGAACCCGTCATCGCCATAGGTCATTGCCGAGAGGATCTGCTTGACCTGCTCCTGCGCCGCGCGGTCGTCGGGGCCGGCCATGCCGTAGACATAGTTGAAGCCGTTCTTGGCCTGGGTGACATAATTGCGCAGTTCGGCCTTCTTGGCCTCGATCATCTGGCGCTCCAGGGTCGCGATCTCGCGTTCCGCAAGAGCGCGGGACTGATCCGCCACCAGGGCCGAGATCGCCGCCACCGCCAGCACAAGCGGCAGGGTCGCCAGAAGGAAAAGCTTCTGACCGTAGCTGAGGTTGATCCGGGGCAAATGGGTACGCATGACTTCGGACCATAGAAGCGGCCTGCGATTCCCACAATTGCCGGGCGGGCGCGGGTCTTGTCCTGCCCCGAATCACGGCGGCGTGATCGTCGCGTGACTTGTCCAGGGGCCGCCGCTGCGCGCCCGTATCCCCGACGCCCATCTTTTCGAATGGCCTGTTCTGTCATCCTCTTGGGTAATTTCCGCAAATTTTCCGCTCAATTTACGTAGTACTTGGTATTTCGAGGCCCCTGGAACGCCGATAGGCTGCCCGGACTTTAATGCCGCGCCGTGCAGACGACCCGGTGGCGCGGTCTCTAGGGAGGAGAAAATATGGATCGTCGTTCTTTTCTGAGAACATCCGCCTTGGGCGGTTCCGCAGCAGCGGCCAGCACCCTGGCCGCGCCGGCAATCGCGCAGGGCAACATGACCCTGACCATGGTCACCACCTGGCCGCGCGGCCTGGCCGGTGTCTGGGATTCGGTCGAGCGCTTTGCCGATAACGTCAATTCCATGTCCGGCGGTTCGATCACCGTCGAGCCGAAGGCGGCCGGCGAACTTGTCGGTGCGCTGGAAGTCTTCGATGCCGTGACCGCCGGTCAGGCGGACATGTACCACGGGGCCGATTATTACTTTGTCGGCCAGCATCCGGCCTGGGCCTATTTCACCACGGTGCCCTTCGGCATGACCGCGCCGGAAATGATGACCTGGTACTATGCCAACGGCGGGATGGAGCTGCATCACGAGCTTGGCGAGATCTTTGGCCTGAAAAGCTTTATCGCTGGCCAGACAGCGGCGCAGGGTGGCGGCTGGTTCCGCAACCAGATCAATTCCGCTGATGATTTCAAAGGGTTGAAGTTCCGTATGCCGGGCCTTGGGGGGCAGGCGCTGGCCAAGCTGGGCGCCTCTGTTCAGGTGCTTCCGGGCGGCGAGATCTATCAGGCGTTGTCCACCGGCGCCCTGGACGGGACCGAATGGATCGGCCCCTGGTCGGACGAAAAGCTAGGCCTGCAAGAGGTCTGCGACTATTACTACCCGGCTGGTTTCCACGAGCCGGGCGCGGCGCTGTCGGTGGCGACCAACCTCGACATCTTCAACGAGATGACGCCAGTACAGCAGAAGATCATCGAAGTGGCTGCCGCCGAAGCGCACCAGCACAACTACGCCTTGTTCATCGCCAACAACGGGCCGGCCCTGCAGCGTCTGCAATCGGGCGGCACCAATGTGCAGGCCTTCCCGGACGAAGTCTGGACGGCTTTCGGCGCGGCCTCGAAAGAAGTTCTGGACGGCTTCATGGACGACGAGATGTTCGCCACGATCCGCGACAGCGCAGAGGCGTCGATGAAATCGGCCTCCGGTTGGATGTCGGTGTCGGACTCGGCCTACACCGCACAGCGGAACCGCGTTCTGGGCAGCTGAGACCCTGAACCTTTGAAAGACGGGCTGTGCATCGGCAACGATGCGCAGCCCATTGCGAAAGGATCTGCCGGGCGGCATCGCCCATGCAGGAAAGCAACAGGGCAGGGACCACGGCCGGGGCCGTCGGACCCTAGGCAGGGACGGGGGCGCGGCAACGACCGGCGCCGTCGGAAAAGGGGGGAAGGATGTTTACCGGATTTGTCTGGCTGATCACGCAGATCGGGCTGGGCTTTTACAACATTGGCTATGCGCTGACCCATCCGGGCCTCTGGCTCAACTGGGCGGACAGCGAGGCGCTGATCCGTTTCATCTATTACGGGGCCTCGGTCGAATTCTTCTTTGCCGTCTTCGACATCTTCCTGGTGGTGACCGTGGTGGGGCTGATCTACCGCCCCTTCATGTGGGGCATGGTCCGGGGGCTGGAAGGCTTTGCCAATGTCGTCGGGCGCACCGCCGCCTGGGCCGGGCTGATCATGGTCGGCCAGCAGATCGTCATCGTCTTCCTGCAGTCCATCTTCCGACTGGGCGAGATCTCGATCTCGCCGCTGGGGATCGGGTTCACCCAATCGATCAGCTGGTACGCTGAGGGGCTGAAGCTGTGGAATGCCGCCGTGGTGGCGCTTTGCGTCAGCTATACCTTCGTGCAGGGCGGGCATGTGCGGGTCGACCTGATCTATGCACCGCTGAGATTCCGCGCCAAGCGGGTGGTGGACATGTTCGGGGCGCTGTTCTTCATGCTGCCGGTCTGCACGCTGGTCTGGATGTATTCCTGGTTCTTCCTGTGGCGGCACCTGATCACGCCCAAGGTCTCGGCCAGCGACCGGATCGACCTGCTGATGCGCAAGGCGCGCATCGTGAAATGGAACGTCGAGACCATCGGCTTCAGCCCGGACGGCTTCAACGGCTACTTCCTGTTCAAGATCCTGATCCTCTGCTTCGTCGCTCTGGTGGCGCTGCAGGCGGTGGCCTTCTTCTATCGGTCCTTCCTTGAATGCATCGAAGGCGAGGATGCCGAAGGAAAGTACCTCGACCGCGACACGCTTGGCGCCGGTGAAGAAGCCTATGAAGGCACGCATTAAGGGGGCGCGAGCTTCATGATTTTCGGATTGGACGGGGTCGAAATTGGCCTCATCATCGTTTTCCTGAGCCTTTTCGCCGGGATTCTTTCAGGCTTCCCGGTGGCTTTCGCCATCCCGGGGGCAGGTCTGTTCGCCTTTGCCATCATCGCCGCGCTGGATGCCAACGGCATGTTGATCCATCAGGCGATCGACACCTCGACCGAGGCCTACCGGACCCTGGTGGCCACCGGCGTGCATCCCGAAACGGTGTCGCATTTCCGCTATCCGGATCTGCCGCTGATTGCCGGGCCGGTGTTCGAGCGTGGCTGGGAAACCGCCATGGACCGCAACCTGTCCTTCATCGTGAACCGGATGAACGAACGGGTCTTTGCCGGTCAGAGCATCGAGACCCTGCTGGCCGTGCTGATGTTCGTGCTGATGGGGATCACGCTGGAACGCTCCAAGATCGCCAATGATCTGCTGACCACCATGGCACGGGTCTTTGGCCCGCTGCCGGGCGGCCTGGCCGTTTCCGTTGTCGTCGTTGGCGCCTTCCTGGCCGCTTCGACCGGGATCGTCGGGGCCACCGTGGTGACCATGGGCTTGCTGTCGCTGCCGACCATGCTGCGCAACGGCTACAGTGCCGAGCTGTCGACCGGGGTGATCGCGGCCTCTGGTACGCTGGGGCAGATCATTCCGCCCTCGATCGTGATCGTGCTTCTGGGAACGCTGGCGGGGGATCTTTATTCCGCCGCGCAAGAGGCCCGCGCGCAAAGCTTTGGCTGTTCGGATGCGCTGACCTACCTTGGCAAGCCGGCGGTGGTCTCTGTCGGGACGCTGTTTCAGGCGGCAATGCTGCCGGGAATTCTGTTGGCGCTGCTGTATGCGCTTTATGCCTTCGGCTATGCACTGGTGCGGCCCGAGAATGCGCCTGCCGTGCATCTTGAGGCGAAAACGGGCGGCACGACCACGCGGGGCGAAGGCCTGACCTGGTTCCTGCTGGTGCCGGTCGGGATCATCGCCGGGGCGATCCTGTGCAGCCAACTGGGCGTGATCGGGTCGCAGGACCTGAGCGTGTCGAACTATGCCGCCGCCGAGCAAACGGGTCTGCTGCGCACCAATGTCAGCGAAACCTGCCAGGCGGCGATGATCGACCTGCATGGGCAATCGGCCTGGGATGCTTCGGTCGCTCAACAGGCCGCATCGAGCGCGGCGGGCGTGTCTACCCAGGGCCATACCCTGAGCGAAGACGAAGTCGCGGCGGCCGTGCTGGCCAAGGCCGCAGCCGCCGCGCCGATCGGCAACGGGCTCGCGGTGGTCGTCGTCCTGCTGGGCCTGACCCTGACGCTGGCACGCGGGGTGGCACCGTTGGCCTCGCCGCGCCCCTTGTTGATCGGCTTTGCCGGACTGGCGCTGGCGCTGCTGGCGGATGTGCTGTTCATCACGCCCTATACTTCGCCCGAGGGGCAGTTCCTGATCCTGGCGATCCCGCTGGCGCTGACCCTGTGGTCCTGTCGGACGGCTGCTGCGCGACTGGCGCAGAACGAGCTGATCCGGGTGGTCTTTCCACCACTGATGCTGATCATCGCCGTGCTGGGGTCGATCCTTGGCGGGATCACCAACCCGACGCCGGCGGCCGCCCTTGGGGCCGGTGGGGCGATCATGCTGGCCGCCTATCGCAAGCTGCGCGAAGAGGGGCGGGACCCCTGGGTCATCACCTGGGCCACCATCGCGCTGGTGGTGATGATCGTGATGGGGATGAACTTTGACCTGCGGATCAACAAGGACGAGGTGCAGGTCGCTGACTTCATCGCCTACCTGGCGGCAGCTGCCGCCTACATGTTCGCGGGCTTCGGGCTGATCTATTCGTGCTACACGCTCTACCGGACATGTGTCTTGCAGCCGGTGGTGCGCGAGACGGCCAAGGTGACTTCGATGGTGTTCACCATTCTCGTGGGATCGCAGTTGCTGAACCTGGTTGTGATCTCATTTGGTGGCGAAGAATACATCCAGGATTTCCTGCGCAGTTACGACAGTGAGTTCAAGGTTTTCCTGATCGTCATGCTGGTGCTCTTCGTGCTGGGGTTCGTGCTGGATTTCCTCGAGATCATCTACATCGTGATCCCCATTGTCGGGCCGGTGATCTATGGCGGCAGTTTCGATCCCAAGTGGGTGACGATCATGATTGCGGTGAACCTGCAGACGAGCTTCCTGACGCCGCCCTTCGGCTTTGCCCTGTTCTATTTGCGGGGGGTGGCGCCGCCGTCGGTGACCACGGGGCACATCTATCGCGGGATCATCCCCTTTGTCGGGATTCAGATCCTGGGGCTGGCGCTGCTGTGGTTCGTGCCGCAGATCGTGACGGTCGTGCCCTCCCTGCTGGGGCGGTAAGCGGGAACGGATGCGCCGCGGACCCTTTGGGCCCACGGCGCATCCGGCCTCCGGCGGGGATATTTATCGACAGGGAAACAGGAGGGTGCTTGGTGGGGGCTGCGCTGGCGGCTCAGCCTCTGGGGGCGCGGCTGTCGGGCAGGGTGATATTGGCGACCTGTTCGGCGATTGGGTCGCTTTTCAATGGATGGGTCGTCGCATCGTAGGCCCGCGCATCGCGCATTTTTTCCCAATTGCCGCCGTGGTAGAGTTCCAGGCCGGAGAAGCGGGACTTGTAGCCCATCTTGGGCGATCCGGGGACCCAGTAGCCCAGGTAGACGTAGGGGAGGTTGGCGCTTTTGGCGATCTCTATATGGTCGAGGATCAGGTAGGTCCCAAGGGAATTGCGCTCCAGCGTGGGGTCGTAGAATGAATAGACCATCGAGACCCCGTCATCGAGCACGTCGGTGAGCGAGGCGGCGACAAGGTTGTTGTCCTGATCGGCGTATTCGACGACGCGGGAGCGGACGGGCGTTTCTTCGATCATGGCGGCGAATTCGAAGACATCCATGTCTGCCATGCCGCCATCGGCGTGCCGGCTGTCGAGGTAGCGGCGGAACAGGGCGTATTGTTCCTCGGTCGCCCAGGGGGAGGAGGCGCGGCGTTCGAGCTGGCTGTTGCGGTTCTGAACACGGCGCTGGCTGCGCGAGGGCTGGAAGGCGGCGACGTCGATCCGGGCCGAGAGGCACGCGGCGCAATCCGCGCATGAAGGCCGATACAGGACGTTCTGCGACCGACGAAAGCCCTGTTTTGATAGAGAATTGTTCAACTGTTCCGCCGAATCGCCTTGCAGGGAGGTAAACAGCTTTCTCTCCATCCGGCCCTCGAGATAGGGGCAGGGCTGCGGGGCCGTCACATAGAATTGCGGGGCGAGCGGGAGGGAATGGCGCATGGAGTGTCTTGCCTGTCGGGGTCTCGGGACCTGAGTTCAGTGCCTTTGTAGGTCAACGTTATCAACCAAGCCTGAACGCGCCAAGCCCCGAGACGGCGCGGGATCAGCGCAGGGGCCGATTCACCGCCGTCGTATTCAAAAGATGGTCGCTGAGACCCTGACCGCGCGCAGAGCCCAGCATCAGGATGACCGAGACCAGTTGCAGCGGCGCCAGCGCCCAGCTGACGAGGTAGCCCAGCGTGTGCAGCAGCGCCTCGGTGCCGGTCAGCTTGCGACCCTCGCCGCTGAGAAGTTCGATCGAGAAAAGGCGCATGCCCCAGGTCGCGGAGCCATTCGCGATGGTCGTCACGCGGTAGAGGAAGCTGATCACGAGATAGAGCAGGGGAAAGAAGAAGGCGCCGATAAAGGCGGTCAGCACCACGGCAATGACCGACAGCGTCGAGAGGATCACGACGTCGACCAGCCAGGCCAGCGCCCGTTTCGTGGTGACGGAGGTATAGAAGTCCGGGCGCGTGTCCGGATCGGGCAGGGCGTCGGAAAGGGCGGTCATGGTGGGCGGATCCTTGTGGTGGGATGCAAAGGGACGGCCCATGTGGGGCCGCCGGAATTATCGCGCGGCCGGGCCCCCGATGGGGCGGCCGCGCGGGGGCCTGAGATCAGGCGTCCTGGGTGGTCACGGCGGTATCGCGTTCGGCGGTCGCCTTCTTGGACCGGTCGTCCATGAACTGGTCGAATTCAGCCTTGTCCTTGGCGGCGCGCAGCCGTTCCAGGAAGGCTTCGAAGCTGTTCTGTTCCTCTTCGAGGCGTTGCAGCGTTTCGGTCTTGTACGCGTCGAACGCCGCATTGCCGCTGGATTTCATCGCGGCGTAGCCGGTGCGTTGCATGTCGTGCAATTGGCCGTGACGGCGGGAACGGCAGGATTTACCAAGCATGAATTTCTTCCTCCAGATCATGAAAAAGAGCAGGGCGAGGCCAGCAGGCCAGAAGAACACGAAGCCGAGGACCATGGCAGTGATCCAGGCAGGTTTGCCTTTCCGGTCCATCCAGTCTTCAGCATCGCGCAACCAGTTGCCGCCTCGTTGCGGCTCCTTCGGGGTGTCGTATTGGGCGGCGGCGGGGGTCATCTCCGGTCTCCATTGTGTTTGTATGTGAATGCCTTTCACATCTCCTAGATTGGCATCCGGTGGCTCTGGCGCAAGGGGTGTATGTGAAAGTATTTTACATTTATGTTCTTTGTTGATTAATATCAGCGGTTTAAAGATTTTTTCGGGAGGTGTTTGTCCTTCGGGTCGGGGCGAAAACTTGCTGCGTCCCGGCGGTTTTGGCCTGGAACGAAGCGGATGATGGCAAGCGCGGCCCCTTGTAACGTTGGGTTGTGCAGGACCGTAGCACGGGGCAGCGACAAGGGATTGACCCGCGCCACCGGCGAGGCCACTTTCCCCCCATGGCCGACATATTCCAGATTGTGCGACTGCCGCGCCCCCATGATCCCGACCTGGGCGCGGATGCGCGCGCCCGGTTTCCAGACCTTGATGGCGACCTGGCCAGCCTGATCGAAGGGACGGCCGGGTGCAGCCCCTATCTGGCCGGCCTCATCGCGAAGGAAGCAGATTGGCTACCGCAGGCGCTTTCGGCACCCGCGGCGGCATTGGCGGGCGAAACCGACCGGCTGCAGTCCGTGGCCCCGGATCAGATCGCGGCGGCCCTGCGCCAGGGCAAACGCCGCATTGCCCTGCTGATCGCCCTCGCGGATCTGAGCGGCGGCTGGCCGCTGGAAACGGTGACCGCAACGCTGACGGATTTCGCAGACCTTGCGGTCGGTCTGGCCTTGCGAGGCGCGCTCGAACCGGAAATTCGCCGTGGGAAACTGCCGGGGCAGGACATGGACGACCTGCCCGAGGCCGCCGGGATGGTGGCTCTGGCCATGGGCAAGATGGGCGCGCATGAGCTGAACTATTCCTCGGATATCGACCTGATCATGCTTTACGACGAAGCGCGCTATGGCGATGATTCCCTGTTGCAGGCACGCCCCGCACTGATCCGCGCGACCCGCCGGATGGTGGCGACCCTGACCGAGAACACCCGAGACGGCTATGTCTTTCGCACCGATCTGCGCCTGCGCCCCGATCCCGGCGTGACCCCGGTCTGTGTCGGAATTGAGGCGGCGGAGCGGTACTACGAAAGCGTCGGACGCACATGGGAACGCGCGGCCTATATCAAGGCCCGGCCCGCCGCCGGCGATCTGGCGGCCGGCAACAGGTTCCTCGCAGACCTGACGCCCTTTGTCTGGCGCCGGCACCTGGATTTCGCGGCCATTCAGGACGCCCATGAACTGCGCCTCGCGATCCGTGAGACCAAGGGCTATCACGGGCCAATCACCTTGCCGGGCCACGACATGAAGCTGGGTCGAGGGGGCATTCGCGAGATTGAGTTCTTTACCCAGTTTCACCAGATCGTCGCCGGGGGCCGCGACCCCACGCTGCGCATGCGCAATACAGTCCCCGCCCTGGCCCGTCTGGCCGAGCAGGGCTGGGTGCCTGCCGAAACCGCACGTATCCTGTCCGAGCATTATCGCGCGCACCGCGAGGTCGAACACCGGCTACAGATGATCCAGGATGCACAGACGCATGACTTGCCTAAATCGGACGCGGATTTCGCCCGCCTTGCCGATTTCATGGGGCGGGATGTCTCGGAACTGCGCGCCGAGATCCTTGATCGGCTGAAAGAGGTTCACGATCTGACCGAGGCCTTTTTTGCCCCTGAAAACAAGCAATACGATGCTGCAGCAGGGTCGCGGGACAAGGCTCAGGCCGAGGCGTTTGACCCGGCGATCCTCGACCGCTGGCGCAGTTACCCGGCGCTCAGCTCCCGACGCGCGCAAGAGATCTTTTCGCGCCTGCGTCCACAGATCCTGAAGTCCCTGGCACGCGCCGCACATCCCGATGAGGCGCTGATCGCCTTCGATGGGTTCCTGTCGCGCCTTCCGGCGGGGGTTCAGCTTTTCGCCCTGTTCGAAGCCAACCCCCTGCTGATCGACCTCGTTGGCGACATCTCTGCCACAGTGCCGGATCTCGCGATTTACCTCAGCCGCAATGCCAGCGTCTTCGACGCCGTGATCGCCGGACATTTCTTCGAGGACTGGCCGGGGCTTGAAGCGCTTTGCAAATCGCTTGAGGACAGTTTGCAAAGGGAAGAGGATTACGAAGCCCGTCTGGATTCTGCCCGCCGCTGGATGAAGGACTGGCACTTTCGCATCGGCGTGCATCACCTGCGCGGTCTCATCGCCCCGGCCGAGGCCGGACACCAATACGCCGAACTTGCCAATGCGGTGATCCAATGCCTCTGGCCCGTCGTGCAGCAGGAATTCGCAACCCGCCACGGGCCGCCACCCGGACGCGGCGCGGTGGTCCTCGGCATGGGCTCGCTCGGGGCAGGGCGGCTCAATGCGCGCTCCGACCTCGATCTGATCGTCATCTATGACGCGGCGGGCGAAGAAAGCTCTTCGGGGCGTCGCCCCCTTGCCTCGCGCACCTATTATGCCCGTCTGACACAGGCCCTTGTCACCGCGCTCAGCGCGCCAATGGCCGAAGGGCGGCTATACGAGGTCGACATGCGCCTGCGCCCCTCGGGCAATCAAGGGCCGGTTGCCACGTCCTGGCAGGCCTATCGCGATTATCAGGAAAGTCAGGCCTGGATCTGGGAACACCTGGCCCTGACCCGTGCTGGGGTGATCGTCGGTCCGCAGGCTCTCGCGCGCGATGTCACTCGGTTCCGCGACGGCCTGTTGTCACGCAGATGCGCCGCTGGAGCGGTGCTGAAAGACGTCGCCGAGATGCGCAGCCGGATCGCCGCCGCCCGCAGCCCGCAAGCGGAATGGGAGGTCAAGATCGGCCCCGGCCGCAATCAGGAGATCGAGCTTCTCGCGCAAGCGGGCGGTCTCATCGCCGGCGATCCCTCGGGCTGGATCGGTGCCGGCCTGCGCCTGGCTCAGGAAAGCGGCTGGATGACACGTGACGAGGCAGAGCTGCTGCACTCGACTTACCAATTGCTTTGGAATATCGGGCAGGTAGGCAAATTGCTCAGCGACCGCCCCATCGATCCCGGGAAGATGGGCGAAGGCGGCCGTACGCTGCTCCTGCGCGATACCGGCGCCGAAACGGTGGAAGAATTACGCGACGCCTATCGCCTCGCCACCCGTTCCGCAGCCGAGGCCATAGACGAAATCCTCGAAAGGGAGGCGGATAAATGAACGAAACCTCAGAAAATCAGCCCGCGAGCGCAAGCCACCCGCGCATGAAAGGCGACAGTGCCGACCCCAAGGCGCTGATCCGCGAAGCCTTCCGGATCGAAGGCATCTCTGACGCCGAATGCCGTTCCATCCTGATGGACTGGGCGCTTAGCCTGTCCGACACGCAGGATCAGAAAGCGGCGATAGACCTCCTGCTGCACCGCCACGCAGAAGACGCCCCCACGCACCCGATGACCGCGCTGCTGCGCGAAGGCCTGACACGGGTAACGCCAGGCCAGCGCCGCGGTGGCTGGCGCGCCCGGGCACGCCACTGAATGTCCAGGAAAAAGGGCGCGGCCCCTGAGCCACGCCCTCTACGGTTTCCCTGTTCGAAATATCCCGGGGTGAATTGAGGCCTGGGCCTCAAGAGGGGCAGCGCCCCTCCCTTCAGGCGGTCAGTGCCGCCGCTTCCCGCGCCAGCTTCTCGATCCCGGCCCAATCCTTCGCATCGATCAGATCCTGTGGTGCGACCCAGGAACCGCCGACGCAAAGGATGTTCTTCAGGGACAGGTAATCCAGTGCGTTCTGCGGCGTGACCCCACCTGTCGGGCAGAAGGTGACATCCGGGATCGGCGCCCCGATTGCCTTGATCGCCGGGGCCCCGCCATTGATCGAGGCGGGAAAGAACTTCTGGAACCTGTACCCGCGTTCCAGCAGTGCCATCACCTCGGAAGAGGTCGCAGCCCCCGGCAGCATCGGCAGATCGGCCTGTTCCGCCGCGGTCAGCACCTTGTCGGTCGTACCGGGCGAGACTCCGAATTTCGCGCCCGCCGCCACGACCTGAGACACCGCTTCCGGTGTCAGGATGGAACCGGCGCCAACCACGCCGCCCTCTACCTTGGCCATGGCCTCGATCACCTTCAACGCATCCGGCGTGCGCAGGGTGACCTCCAGCGCCGGCAAGCCGCCGGCGATCAGCGCCTTGGCAAGATCGGCGGCAATGCTGGCATCATGAACGACCAGAACCGGGATCACCGGGGCCAGGCGGCAGATCTTTTCGGCTTCTAGGGTGGCTTCTGCGGGGGTCATGGAAGGCTCCGTGATTGAAGAACGATTTCAAAGAAAACAGGCAGGGTCAGACGACGTTCGAGGCCCCGGCAGAAGCGGGACCTGCATTCTGGCGGAAGGTCTCGAACAATTCGCGACCGATCCCGTGGCTGTTGGCCGACAGGTCGGGGGCCTCGGCCACGCGATCCGACAGATCCGCCGTGGTCGAAATCGTGCCCGCCACCGCGTCCAGCCGGACGACATCACCGTCCTGCAGCAGCCCGATGGTGCCGCCATCTGCGGCTTCGGGCGTAAGGTGGATTGCGGCAGGGACCTTGCCGCTGGCGCCGGACATGCGCCCGTCGGTCAGAAGCGCGACCTTCAGCCCGCGATCCAGCAACACGGCCAGGGTCGGCGTCAGCGAATGCAGTTCCGGCATCCCGTTGGCCTTGGGTCCCTGATAGCGCACCACGACGATGGTATCGGCGGTGAACTCGCCGCGTTTGAAGGCGGCCTTCACGTCGTTCTGGTCGTGGAAGATCCGCACCGGGGCCTCGATCACATGGTGCTCGGGCTTCACGGCCGAGACCTTCATGATTGCGCGCCCCAGCGGGCCGGACAGGTGTTTCAGCCCGCCGGTCTTCTGGAACGGGTCGGTAGCGGGGCGTACGATCTTTTCGTTCAGGCTGTCCTTGGCACCCGGCTCATAGACCACGCGGCCCTCTTTCAGCTTGGGCTCCTGCGTATAGCGTTCAAGACCATCCCCGGCGATGGTCTTGGTGTCGTCATGCAGCAGACCCGCGTTCAGCAGCTGACCGATCAGATAACCCAGTCCACCGGCGGCGTGGAAGTGGTTCACATCCGCCAGCCCGTTGGGATAGACCTTGGCCAGCAGCGGAACGACGGACGAAATTTCGTCGAAATCGGCTGGATCGAGGATGATCCCTGCCGCCCGCGCCATGGCCGGCATGTGCAGCACCAGGTTGGTCGAGCCGCCGGTGGCCATCAGGCCGACCATGCCGTTGACAAAGGCCTTCTCGTCCAGGATCTCGCCCGCAGGGCGGAAATCATTGCCAAGCGCCGTGATCTCCAGCGCCCGCTCGGTGCCCGCCACGGTCAGCGCGTCGCGCATCGGCGTGTTGGGATTGACGAAGCTCGATCCGGGCAGGTGCAGCCCCATGAACTCCATCAGCATCTGATTGGTATTGGCCGTGCCGTAGAAGGTGCAGGTGCCGGGCGAGTGATAGGAGGCCATCTCGGCCTCCATCAGCTTGTCGCGGCCGACTTCGCCGGTGGCATATTGCTGACGGACGCGCGCCTTTTCATCGTTGGGCAGGCCGCTCGGCATCGGACCGGCGGGCAGGAAGACCGCCGGGATATGGCCGAAGGTCGCCGCCGCCATCACGAGGCCCGGCACGATCTTGTCGCAGACGCCCATGTATAGCGCGGCGTCATAGCAATTGTGCGACAGGCCGATCCCGGCCGCCATGGCGATGACATCGCGGGAGAACAGCGAAAGCTCCATCCCCGGCTGGCCTTGGGTGACGCCGTCGCACATGGCCGGCACACCGCCTGCGACCTGGGCCGTGGCGCCCTTGGCGCGGGCCGCGTCGCGGATCAGTTGGGGGAACCGTTCATAGGGTTGATGGGCCGACAGCATGTCGTTGTAGGCGGTAATGATACCGATGTTCGCGGCCCGGCCCTTGGACAGCGCGTCCTGGTCCGTGGGTACCCCGGCATAGGCATGGGCCTGGTTGCCGCAGGTCAGATGCGCGCGCACCGGCCCGGCCTCCGCCGCAGCCCCGATCCGACCCATATAGGTCTCGCGGCGGTCGCGGGATCGTTCGATGATCCGTTCGGTCACATCGGAAATTGTCTGGTTCAATGGCATGGTCGAGGCCTCCGGTCTGGCTTCGTCGCTATCTATAGCGTCGCGCGTGGCTCGGGTTATATTTTAGCGCTAACATGGCCGGGTTCCAACCCACGGCCTGCGCTCTCGATGATATTTGGGCTTTTTCTTCGCAACTGACAGATAATCGCGTCCTCCGCGCTTGCCGTTTCATCGTCGCTCTTGCATCCTATTGGCATATTTTTCGGCGGAGGAACATCTTATGGGTAAGCTGAAGTTCGGCCTCTTGTTGGGGGGCACAATGCTGCTGTCCGGCTGCCAAGTCTACAAGGAAGCCTTTTACACGGAGTCGGTCAACTTCGCGGAATGCACGCCGTTGGCTGAAAAGGGCGCGACGGATTACGACGTGACCAAATTCGCCGTCCGGGTGCCGCGGTCGCTCAGTGTATCGGAATCCGATACCTATCATCCCAGCACCGATATCCTGTGGGAAGAGGACCCGCTTGGCGACCGCCATGCCCAGGTTCAGACCATCGTCGCGGATGCCGCCACGAGCGCCTTCAAGGTCTCTGAAGGCGGTCGCCCGGCCCATGTCGGCATGGAAGTGCGGTATTTCCACGCGCTGACGGACCGCACGCAGGCCACGACCGGGGGCTGGCTGACGGTCACCCTGGATATGACGATCTCGGACCCCTACACCAGCGAACTGCTGGAGCCGGTCTATCAGCTCAAGACCCAGATCCCCGGCTACGGTGGTCAGGAGGCGATCGACGCCATCCATCGCGGCGAGACCCAGAAGTACCGCATCTCGCGGCACCTGACCCAGGCGCTGCAAGTCGATGTGCTGGGCATCTGCCCGACGGGCTATCCCGCGCCCGTGCCGCTGGAGGCGCCGCGCACCATTGCCGGCGAATTGCCCGATATCGTCGGGCATCCTTGACCCGATCCCGGTCTCTGACGGCACCGACAGAATTTCCACGACCCGGAAGCTTGCTCCGGGTCGTGTTGTCTTGCCTCCCCAGAAGGGATGGCGGAGGTCCCTATGGGGTGGGCCTGTAGGGGAGCGGCCTATAAGAAGGGACGGGTCTTCGAAGGTCCGTGCCAGGCGCGGGACGTCACGTGACGCCGTCCGTCCTGCAACAGATCGCCCTGCATATCCCACTTCCCTCATCCCCCCGAAGCGATTAGAGGAACGGGATGGATATGCCCTCAGACCTTCCCGTCATTCGGATGAAACCCAAGACCGACGCCCGGCGCCTGCGCCACGGGGCGCCTTGGGTCTATGCAAACGAGCTGGTGACAGACCGGCGCACCAAGGCGCTTGCCCCCGGCAGCCTTGCGGTGCTGGAAGATTCCGATCGCGCGCCGATCGCCCTTGTCACCGTGAACCCTGAAAGCCGGATCATGGCCCGCGTGCTGGGGGCGCCCGACAGCGGCCCCATCGACCAGGCCTGGTTCGCCACCCGCTTTGCCAAGGCGCTGGCCCTGCGTGAAAAGATGTTCGACGGGCCGTTCTACCGCCTGATCCACGCCGAAGCCGACGGTTTCCCCGGCGTCGTCATCGACCGCTTCGGCGATACGGCCGTGATCCAGCCCAACGCGGCCTGGGCCGACCTGCGGCTTGAGCCGCTTGTGGCGGCCCTGCAAGAGGTCACCGGCATCGGGAACGTGCTGAAGAATGCCTCCGGCCGTGCGCGTGGGCTGGAAGGCCTCGACGATGTGTCCGGCGTGCTGGCCGGGCAGGCGCCCGATGCCCCGCTCGAGGTTCAGATGAACGGGGCGACCTACATGGCCGACCTGACGGGCGGCCAGAAGACCGGCCTTTACTACGACCAGCGCCTGAACCACGCCTTTGCCGCCCGCGCCGCAAAGGGCGCGCGGGTGCTCGACGTCTTTGCCCATGTCGGGGGCTTCGGCCTTGCCGCGCTGGCACAGGGCGCGACCTCGGCCCTTGCGGTTGACGGCTCGGCCCCCGCACTGGCGCTGGCTGAACAGGGCGCGGCGGCCATGGGCGCGGCCGACCGCTTTTCCATCCGGCAGGGCGACGCCTTCGATACGCTCGAAGCGCTCGCCGACGCGGGCGAGACCTTCGATGTGGTGATCTGCGACCCGCCAGCCTTTGCCCCCAACAAGCAGGCGCTCGAAGCCGGCCTGCGGGCCTATGAGCGCATCGCGCGCCTCGCCGCGCCGCTGGTTGCGCCGGGCGGTATCCTTGGGCTGTGTTCCTGTTCTCATGCCGCCGAGCTTGAAAAATTCCGCGCCTCCTCGATCCGGGGGATCGGGCGCGGGCTTTACGGCTCGGGTCGCGATTACGCGCTGATCCACACCGGGTTCGCCGGGCCGGATCACCCCACCCACCCGCATCTGGCGGAAAGCTCCTACCTCAAGGCGCTGTTCTTCCGGCTATGATGAAGGCGGTCCTCGACGCTTGCGTGCTATACCCCACGGTGATGCGCGAGATGCTGCTGGGGGCGGCGCAGGCCGGGTTCTTTCAGCCAATCTGGTCGGCGCGCATCCTTGAGGAATGGGCACTGGCCGCCGCCAAGGCACCCGGAGGCGAAGCCCAGGCGCGCGGCGAAGTGGCGCTGACCCGCGCCGCCTTTCCGGGGGCCGAGCGGCGCTATTCCGAGGACATGGAACGCCGTCTCTGGCTGCCTGATCCCGGCGATCTGCATGTCCTGGCCCTTGGGACCAGTGCCTCGGCCGATATGATCGTGACCGCCAACGCCAAGGATTTCCCGCGCCATATCCTGGCCGAGGAAGGCCTGTCGCGGGCCGATCCCGATGCCCTTCTTCTTGGGTTCTTCGAGGCCGCGCCGGATCCGATCCGGGCGCTGGCCGAAACCGCAAGGATCCGGATCGAAACCCTGTCGGGCGAGGCATGGACCCTGCGCCAGTTGATGCGCAAGGCCCGGATGCCGCGCCTTGGCAAGGCGCTGGATCACTAGACCCTAGGCCATCATCGGCGCCGCACCATGGCTGGCCTCATGGCCGAGTGATTGCAATTGCTCGGCGGCGATCTGGAAGGACCGGATACGCTTGGCCGGGTCATGGATCTGCGAGGCGAGGATAACCTCATCCGGCCCATGCTGGCGCAGCAGGGCCTCCAGTTGCGCACGCACGGTTTCCGCGCTGCCCGTGGCGCTGACGGCAAAGGCGCGGTCCACCATCTCCACGATCTCGGGGTCATAAAGGTCGTAGATGTCCTTGACCGGGCGCGGCAGCGGGCCGGGATCGCCCTGCCGCAGCTTGATGAACCCCTGTTGCATCGAGGTCCGCAGATAGGCGCCTTCGGCGTCACTGTCCCCGGCATAAACGCTCATTGCCATCATGAAATAGGGCTTTTCGAGATATTCCGACGGGCGGAAGCTGCGCCTGTAGATATCCGCGGCCTGTTCCAGGTGATCGGGCGCGAAATGCGAGGCAAAGGCATAGGGCAGGCCAAGTTGTGCCGCCAGTTGCGCGCCATATAGCGAGGAGCCGAGGATCCAGATCGGCACATGGGTGCCTTCGCCCGGCACCGCATGAAGCCGCTGCCCCGGTTGCGCATCGCCGAGATAGGCCAGCAATTCGCCCACGTCGCGGGGAAAGCTGTCGGTCTGGTCCATGTGGCGGCGCAACGCGCGGGCGGTTGCCATGTCGGTGCCCGGCGCGCGCCCCAGGCCAAGGTCGATGCGCCCGGGATAGATCGTCGCCAGCGTCCCGAACTGCTCGGCAATCGCCAGCGGCGCGTGGTTGGGCAGCATGACCCCGCCCGAGCCGACGCGGATGCGGCTGGTGGCCGCCGCGATATGCCCGATCAGCACCGAGGTCGCGGACGAGGCGATGCCGCGCGAATTGTGATGCTCGGCCAGCCAGTGCCGGTTGTAGCCGGCCTCTTCGGCGGCGCGGGCCAGGGCCACGGAATTGGCGATCGCCTCGGCAGGGCTGCTGCCCTCGGGAATTGGTGCGAGGTCGAGAAGTGAATATTTCATGTCGGTCCTTTCAGCCGCGCCCGTGCCATTTGGCATCCAGGGCCTGGATTGCGGCGATCCTCTCTGCGGTCTTGGGATGGCTCAGCAGCCATGCGGGGCTGTTGCCCCGGTTGCCCGAGAGGGTTTCGAGTTTTTCAAACAGGCTGACCTGCGGCGCGGTACCGTAGCCCGCCTTGGTCAGCAGGGCGCTGGCATAGGCGTCGGCCTCGTATTCGTCCTTGCGCGACAGTTTCGCGGTCAGCAGGGATGTCAGAGCGCCGGCTACCATCGGCCCGAACCCCGGCAGAATGCGGGCCAGCACCATCGCCAGCCCCATGCGCAGCGCGTTCTGCCCCGAGAAGTCGATCATCCGGCGCCGCGAATGGCCAAGGGCCACATGGCCCAGTTCATGGGCGACGACGCTCAGGATCTCTTCCGCCGTCACGGTGCCGGCGCGGTAGGCGTCATAGAAGCCGCGCGTGATGAAGATCCGGCCATCCGGCGCCGCCAGCCCGTTGATCGTCGGTACATCGTAAAGATGCACCTTGATGCGCGGCAGGTCCAGCGCCTCGGCCAGGCGTCCCATGTGCTTGCGCAAACCGGGGTCGGCCAGCTCGGCGGACTTGTTGTCCAGCTCCGACTTCAGCCGCCAGGCCGAGAAGCGCCAGGCGACGATCCCGTAGATGAGGGCCAGAAGAAGGGGCGTGAACTTGAGCATGCAGGGAATATGGGGGCAGCGGCGCGCCGGGGCAATCGGCAGCGCCCGACATTCTTGTCAGGGGCAGGTACGCCGAGAGAGCAGGGCGTCAGCTTTCCGGCAGGCTGTCGCCGCGGCGGCGCGACCGGCGCAGGCGCAGATGCAGGACAAAAAGGATGCCACAGGCCACGGCCCCTGCAAGGATCAGCCCGGCCACGTTCGACGCGATCTCCGTCACCTTTGGCAGGTGCCGGGCGGCGGCATGGCCGATGCCGAGGTAGAAACCCACCCAGATCACCTCTCCGGCAGCACTGGAGGGCAGGAACTGGCGCATCGGCATGCGTGCGGCCCCCGCGGCGAAGTTGACGTATGGACCAAGCGGCGACAGCAGCCAGCGGCTGAGAAAGACCGTCTTGCCGCCATGCGCCAGAAGGCGGCGACGGGCCTCCTGCGTCAGCGCTAGGGTGCGCGGACCGGGGCGCAGGCGGTCCTTCAGAGCACCTTCCAGAAGGATGGCCAGCCCGTAGCCGGCAATGTCGCCCAGAACCGCGCCGACATAGGCGCTGACCAAGAGACCCCAGAAGGGCATGTCCCCGGCAGCGGCCAGCGCGCCCGCGCCCAGCATCACCAGCGAAGCAGGGACAGGCAGGGCAATGCAACTTGTGAAGGTGACCGCGAAAATGATGCCGGGTCCATAGGACACCAGCAGCCTGAGGACTTCCTCATTCATCATCGGCGTTGTCTTCCAGCCAATTGGTCACTGCGACCAGGAAATCCTGTTGTGGAATGCCCTTGCGGGCCGCCAGTTGATACAGCGTCAGCCGCTGTTCGGGGCGCGGGTCGACGTCCAGCGCCTCCAGCATACTGTCCGTGTCGATGCTCCAGGTGTAGCCAAGGTAACCCGGCGTCATCCAGCCTTGGGGGGCAGGGCCGCGATGGGGTTCGTCGAACCAGTGGACCGAGATCAGCAGGATGCGCAGCGCGAAGAACAGCGCCAGCCCCAGGGCCAGCAGGATCCCGGCCAGCGCCAGCGGAGGCGTGCGTCGCAGGTCCCTGATGCGCGGCCTCATCGCGCCAGCATCCGCATGCCGCTTTCCAGCCCGGCAAGGGTCATCGGCACCATGCGATCCTCGAAGATCTCGCGGATCATGGCGATCGACTGGGTGTATTTCCAATAGGCTTCAGGAACCGGGTTCAGCCACATGTGGTCGGGCCACTGGGCGCGGGCGCGTTCCAGCCAGACCTGACCGGCCTCGGCGTTCCAATGTTCATTGGCCCCGCCGGGCATGGCAATTTCATAAGGGCTCATCGAGGCATCCCCGACGAAGATGCATTTGTAGTCGGGGCCGAAGCGATGCAGAACGTCTTCGGTCGGGGTCTGATCGCCATGGCGACGGTCGTTGTCGCGCCAGAGGCCCTCGTAAAGGCAATTGTGGAAATAGAAGCTTTCCATATGCTTGAATTCGCCCCGCGCGGCCGAGAACAATTCTTCGACCACCTTGATATGCCCGTCCATAGACCCGCCCACGTCGAGGAACAGCAGCACCTTGACCGCATTGCGCCGCTCGGGCCGGGTCTGCACGTCGAGGTAGCCGTGTTCGGCGGTGGCCCGGATGGTGCCGTTCAGGTCGAGTTCCTCACCGGCACCATCGCGCGCCCAGTTGCGCAGTCGTTTCAGCGCCACCTTGATGTTGCGGGTGCCCAGTTCGACCTGATCGTCGAAATTGCGGAATTCGCGCTTGTCCCATACCTTGACCGCACGCTGATGGCGGGACTTTTGCTGCCCGATCCGAACCCCCTCGGGATTGTAGCCATCGGCGCCGAAAGGCGAGGTGCCGCCGGTGCCGATCCACTTGTTGCCGCCGCTGTGCCGGTCGTCCTGTTCTTCGAGGCGCTGCTTCAGCGTCTCCATCAGCTTGTCGAAGCCGCCGAGCGCCTCGATCTCGGCCTTTTCGGCCTCGCTCAGGTGCCTTTCGGCCATGGAGCGCAGCCAGTCGGCGGGGATGTCGACCCGCGACAGGACCTCTTGCGCGGAAATCGCCTCCAGTCCTTCAAAGGCGGCGGCGAAGGCACGGTCGAAGCGGTCGATGTTGCGCTCGTCCTTCACCATCGCGGCACGGGCGAGGAAATAGAACCCCTCGGGGTCATAGGTGACCAGCCCGGCCTTCAGCGCCTCTAGAAAGGTCAGGTATTCGCGCAGGCTGACGGGCAGGCCGTGGTCGCGCAGGTTTTGAAAGAAGGGGATGAACATCGGGGGAAGATCTCCTTCATCGAGGGGGGGGCCGTCCAGCCGTCTGACTGTCAGGCGGGGCCCTGTGGTCGGCAGATTGGCTCGCGCGGGTCAGAGCGCCATGCGGTGCAGCACGATGGTCACGACCAGCCCGATCAGCATGAACAGGATGGCATGTGCGATGGCGTATTGCCAAATATCCTTGCCATTGCCACCGCGTTTCTTCGCGCGCAGTCCGCCCAGAAGGGCACCAAGGATGAGTCCAGCGAGAACCAGCATGATCAGTCTCCGATATACAGGGGGCTGAGTGCGGCCGCCGATTGCAGCTTGGACCAGATCACCCAATCCGGGGCGTAGCCGTAGCCTGCCCAACCAAGACTGTCCAGCCGGACCGATCTGGCGCGGCTGCCGTTGCCCTGCAGGTCCAGCGCCTCGGCCTGAAGCATCTCGATCCAGGCCAGCAGGGCCGCATCCTGATGTCGGCGGGCCTCGGTTTCGGCACTGCCGAGCAGCGCGAGGACCGATCCCGGCTCGCCGAGCGCCAGGTGATAGGGTGCCAGTTGCGCGGCCACATGGGCCGCCTGCAGGCCGGTGACCGGATCCGAGGCATAGATCTGGTAGGCATGCAGGAACAGGTCGCGTGCCAGGGCGGGGTCCTGCGGCTGGGTCAGGCGTCCCAGGATGTAGTAGGAAAAGGCGGTGCGGTTGTCGTCCCAGCCTTCCTTTTCGGCGATGGCGACCGCATCGGTGGCACTGCGCAGTCGCGCGGCGGGCGAGGCGCCGGGGCCAAGTGTGCGCGACACGGCGGCATCCCATTGCCGGGGCGTCGCACGGGCATGGCGGGGCGGGATCTGCTGTCCGGCGGGGTTGAGCCGCGCCAGCAGGGCGGGCAATTGTGCCTGAACCTGCGCCCGCGTCATGCCGCTGTGCAATTCGCGCGCGTAGGTCAGGCGCAGGATCAGCATGTCGTAGCCGGTCAGGATCGGGTGCAGGTTGTCGTCGTTGAAGGTGCTGTCTGGCAGCCGGTAAAGATCGTTCAGCGGGCCGAGCGCCTGGGCCATTTCCTCGTGCAGGCAATCGCGCAGCTCTTGCGGGGCGGCATCTGCGGGCACGAAGAGGGCGATCAGGTCGCGCTGCGTCATGCGCCCCCAATCTGTGCGCGCCTCGTACCGGGCGGTGCGGAATTCCGACAGGTCGGAAATCCCGGGCACCACAAAGCAGGCGGCATCGGGCAATTCGTGACGGATGTCTTCGCCGCTGACCGCCTGGACGATCAGGTTGGGCGTCTCGCCCTCGCGCGCCATGCGGATATCCAGATGGGCCTCATTGCGCATCCGGATCAGCAGGGCGGACAGGTCGCGCGACAGGGTGGCGGGCAGGGCGCCACCACCGGCACTTTTGGCCTGGACGCGGATCGGGCCCTCGAAGCGGGTCATCACGGGCAGGTCGCGACCCGATTCCAGCTGGAAACTGAGGTCGAGGAAATCTTCCGCCAGGTCGGCGTTGGACACCATTGGGGCGACCGGGCTCGCCGCGCCGAACATCTTCATCGCGGGCAGGGGGGGCAAGGAAATGATCTGCGCCTCGGGCAGCATGTCGGTCTTTTCGGGGTTGGTCGCGCAACCAGCCAGCGCGAGCGCCAGCAAGGGGACCATCAATATGGCTTTTATCCCGCGTCGGCGCAGGCTGCCCAGACGCGGTAGGGGATCACGGAGAACGATCGGCGTCATGAAGGCAGGACCCGCTGATACTTGATGAAATCGGTAACCCCGGCGACCCGGTCATACAGTTGCCGTGCCTGGGCGTTGCCTGCCTGGGTCAACCAATAGACCCCCGGCGCGCCGGCGGCATCGGCAGCGCCATAGACCCCTTCGATCAGCGCGCGGCCAATCCCGGCGCCGCGCACATCCGGAAGGGTGTAGAGATCCTGAAGATAGCAGACCTCTTCGGCTTTCCAGCCGTGGCGGTGAAACAGGAAATGGGTCAGCCCGACCAGCCGGCCCCCGGTTTCGGCCACGAGGCAGGAATAATCCCGAGGGTCGTCGCCAAGAAGCCGCTCGAAATATAGATCCGGCAAACCTTCCGGCGCGGTGGTGCCGTAGAAGTCGAGGTAAAGATCCCAAAGCGCGCCCCAGGCCGCCCGATCGGCGCACGCCAGCGGCCTGACATGACAAGTGGTTTCAGACATGACAGGTAGTTTCAGACATGCGGCGGACCTTTTGATGCCCCGGCCAGGTCGGCCAAGGGGCGCGGGGCGATTTGTGGGCCGCACGCCGGGCAGGATCAACCCCTGGCGCGCGCGTGGACGGCGCTTCATTGCCGCCTGTCACCGAATTGCGCAGCCCGATCAGCGCCGTTGCCCGCGCGCCATGAAGGCCAGCTTTTCGAACAGATGCACGTCCTGTTCGTTCTTCAGCAGGGCGCCGTGCAGCCGGGGCAGGGCATTGGCGCCGTCGCGCTTCAGGTCCTCGGGGGTCAAATCCTCTGCCAGCAACAGCTTGAGCCAGTCGAGCACCTCGCTGGTCGAGGGCTTCTTCTTCAGGCCGCGGGTGTCGCGCAGTTCGTAGAACTGCGTCAGGGCGGTGGTCAGCAGGGCGGGCTTGATGCCGGGGTGATGGACCTCGACGATGGCGCGCATTGTCTCCATGTCCGGGAAGCGGATGTAATGGAAGAAACAACGCCGCAGGAAGGCATCGGGCAGTTCCTTTTCGTTGTTCGAGGTGATGATGACGATGGGCCTCAGCCGCGCCCGCACGGTTTCACCGGTCTCGTAGACATGGAATTCCATCCGGTCGAGCTCTTGCAGCAGGTCGTTGGGGAATTCGATATCCGCCTTGTCGATCTCGTCGATCAGCAGCACCACCCGTTCATCGGCCGTAAAGGCCTGCCACAGCTTGCCGCGCCGGATATAATTGCCCACGTCCTGCACCCGCGCATCGCCCAGTTGGCTGTCGCGCAACCGGCTGACGGCATCGTATTCATAAAGGCCCTGCTGCGCCCGTGTGGTGGACTTGATCGACCATTCGATCATGTCGAGGCCCAAGGATTGGGCAATCTGGCGGGCCAGCTCGGTCTTGCCCGTTCCGGGCTCCCCCTTGACCAGAAGCGGCCTCTGCAATGTGACGGCAGCATTCACGGCAATGGTAAGATCTTCCGTGGCAACGTAATTTTCCGTACCTTCAAAGCGCATCTGGCAGGGGTCTTTCCTTGGGGCAGGCCCGGTAAAGGCCGGGGCAGCGGCGGGTTCATTTCGAAACGATAAAGTTTTCCGCTTTGTCCCGCAATCGGCGATGGTTAACGGGATTTGACTAGTGACAAGCGATTTCGAACAGTTTAAGCCCCGCGGCAGGGGACCCTACGGCCCGCCAAGGCAATCGCGCGCGACGGGCTGAGGACTAGTTTGGGAGCCGCTGATGAAAGCAGAAACTTTCCTTGATGACGACTATCGTCCCGCCGAGGACGAGCCGTTCATGAACGACCGCCAGCTCGAATATTTCCGTCGCAAGTTGCACGCCTGGAAGGATGATCTTCTGGCCGACAGCCGTGATACGGTCGAAGGGCTTCAAGAGAACACACGCAATATCCCGGATGTCGCCGACCGGGCCTCGGAAGAGACCGATCGCGCGCTGGAGTTGCGCACGCGGGACCGTCAGCGCAAGCTGGTGTCCAAGATCGATTCCGCCCTGCGCCGGATCGACGAGGGGGAATATGGGTATTGCGAAGTGACCGGAGAGCCGATCTCGCTCAAGCGTCTCGACGCCCGGCCGATCGCCACGATGAGCCTGGAAGCCCAGGAACGTCATGAACGTCGTGAACGGGTCCATCGCGACGACTGAAGACTTGCGGTGCCGTTTGACTCGGCGCGGCCTGCCCTGGGCAAATCCCCGCTCTGGCCGGGCGGGCGGATGACAGGCACACGATGCTATCACGATGACGCGCGACATGAGACGCCGGGGCTTTTGCTCCGGCGTTGTTACTTGCAAATCCGGCGTATCCGGGTCCATATCCCGGCGCGTCCCTCCGACCCGGTCAGCCTGATGCGGCAGGTCTCGGGGACCCTGGCTTTGCGGCGGACAAGACCTTGGAATTGAACGAGATGAAGATCGCCGTGATTGGCGCAGGTATCGGCGGCCTCGCGGTCGCGCGGGCTCTGGCCCTGCGCGGGGCCCAGGTGACGGTGCTGGAGCAATCCGAAGCGATCCGCGAGGTGGGCGCCGGCTTGCAGATCAGCCCCAATGGCGCAGCGGTGCTGCGTGGCCTCGGGCTTGATCCGGCCGGGATCGGCCAAAAAGCCCGCGCGATCAATCTTCTGGACCACACCGGACGGCCGGCGCTGCGGCTCGATCTGGCGCGTCAGGCGGCGACCCGGCCTTCGGACTATTACTTCTGTCACCGCGCCGACCTGATCTGTGCCCTGGCCGAAAGCGCCCGCACCGCCGGGGTTCGCATCCGCCTGTTGCAAAAGGTCAAGGAGGTGATCCCCGGAACACCGCCCGAGATCCTTGTCTGCAACACCGCGCGGCTGCACCCTGACCTGGTAATCGGCGCGGATGGCCTGCATTCCTGCCTGCGGAACGCGCTGCTCGGCGATAGCCGCGCAGGCTTCACCGGGCAGGTCGCCTGGCGCGCCGTCGTCCCGCTGGACAGCGCGCCCACGCCCGAAGTCCGGCTGCACATGGGCCCCGGCCGCCACCTGGTGACCTACCCGCTGCGTCAGGGCGCACTGATGAATATCGTCGCTGTCGAGGAACGCGCGGCCTGGACCCCGGACGGCTGGTCCCATGCGGATGACCCCGGCAACCTGCGCCGCGCCTTTGCCGGCTTCCCGCCCGAAATCCGCCAGCTTCTGGCCCGCGTCACCGAAACCAACCTCTGGGGTCTGCACCGCCACCCCGTCGCCCCCCGCTGGACCGCCGGCAATTGTGCCCTCCTGGGCGACGCTGCCCATCCGACACTGCCCTTCATGGCCCAGGGGGCCAACCTGGCGCTGGAAGATGCCTGGGTGCTGGCCGAAAGCCTCGCCACCGGTCTAGCCGCAGGAAGACGTCCCGCCGATGCCCTCAGGCACTACGAACAGGCCCGCGTGCCGCGGATCCGCCGCGCCATCGAAGCGGCCAACCGCAATGCCTGGAAATATCACCTGCGCTTCCCGCCGCTGCGCGCCGTCGCGCATACGGCCCTGCGCCTCAGTGACCGCCTGGCCCCAGACCTCATGCTCCGCCAATTCGACTGGCTTTACGGTCACGACGTCACCGGCGGTCATAGCCTCGTCTGACCGCGCGCGGCCCTGCCGGGACTTCCTTCAAGTTTCCCTGTTGCAAATATCCCGGGGTGAATTGAGGCCGCAGGCCTCAAGAGGGGCAGCGCCCCTTCTGACCTTCACGCGCCCGAGACCTCAGTTCACAACGCCAGATCGACCCAGACAGGCACGTGATCCGATGGCTTCTCGCGCCCCCGAATGCCTGCATCGATCCCGCAGTCGGTGACCAGATCGGCGCATTGCGGCGTCATCAGCATATGGTCGATCCGGATGCCGTCGTTCTTGTTCCAGGCCCCGGCCTGATAGTCCCAGAAGGTGTAATGCCCCGGTGCTGGCATCCTGGTGCGGATGATCTCGGTAAACCCAAGGTTCACCACGGCGCGCCAGGCGGCGCGGCTTTCGGGGCGGAACAACGCGTCTTCGCGCCACTTCTCGGGATTGGCGGCATCCTCTTCCTGCGGAATGATATTGTAATCCCCCAGCATCACCGCCGGTTCCTCGGCAGCCAGCAGCGCCTCGGCACGGGTCTTCAGCCGCGCCATCCAGGCAAGCTTATAGGCGTATTTGCCCCCCGCGACCGGCGTGCCATCGGCCTCCAGCTCGACCGGATTGCCATTGGGCAGGTAAAGCCCGCAGATCCGCAGCGCCGTTCTGTCTCCCACCACGGTGGCCTCGATCCAGCGCGCCTGTTCGTCGCTCTCGTCGCCCGGCAAGCCGCGCGTCACGTCCTCCAGCGGCAGTTTCGACAGGATCGCCACCCCGTTAAAGCTTTTCTGCCCATGGGTTTCGACCTGATAGCCGCGCTCTTCGAACATTTCGCGCGGAAACCCTTCGTCCACAGATTTGATCTCCTGCAGGACCACCACGTCGGGCTGGGCCTCGTCCAGCCAATCCCCCAGGGCTTTGATGCGGGCCTTGATCCCATTGATGTTGAACGTGGCGAGCTTCATGGCGGATTCCTTCGACCTGTTGCCTCCTGATGGCAAGGCGTGACAGCGATGGCAAGGGAAAGGGGTGCCTTCAACCCGCACCCGATGGGGCAGAACGGGCGAAACGCCATGTGACGTATAGCGGCGTCTTCGCTGGCGCTGATTCGGCAGGTTTCCGGGTGTCCGGTACCGATTCGCGTCAACCCTGACGCGCATGCTGCCCGGCCAGGGCCCGACATGACGCGAATCCGGCTAAGTAATTAAAATTTCAGCAACAATCTGTTCTTGATGTGTTAACAAACTTCTGTCCCGCGAAGCTCATGTGAATAAACACATGCTGCAATGCAGAATTGAATCCTGTGCTTGAAAATCAGGTGAGACGTGCAAGCCTCAAGGCATCAAACCGGTCAATTTCAACCAATAGGTGTCACATGAGTGCAATTCGCAACCAACTGAAAGTTCAGGACATTTCGGCCTCTGATTGGCAGGATCTGCTGTCGGGCGAAGCCACCGGCATGATGTCCTCCGGCTCGGCCCCCAGCCTGTCCAGCGACCCGCTTCTGGGCGACGCCGTCGAGGCCTTCTCCTCCGGTTCCGCGCCGCTGACCTCGGACGCCACTTCTGGCGATGCCGTCGAGGCCTTCTCCTCCGGTTCCGCGCCGCTGACCTCGGACGCCACTTCTGGCGACGCCGTCGAGGCCTTCTCCTCGGGCTCCGCGCCGCTGACCTTGGACGCCACTTCTGGCGATGCCGTCGAGGCCTTCTCCTCGGGTTCCGCGCCGCTGACCTCGGACGCCACCTCTGGCGATGCCGTCGAAGCTTTCTCCTCGGGTTCCGCGCCGCTGACCGCCTCCCGCAGCCTGCGCGGTGATGCCAGCGGAAGCTTCTCCTCGGGCAGCTGATCTCGAGACTTGCGACGAGCGGGCGCGGGGTCTCTCCGCGCCCGAAAACCTTGTTGCGCTAAGGTTTTTCGAACGCAGACCCAAATTTTCCGCGTCAAAAGGGGCCCCAAGATGTCCAACGTGATTCCTTTCACCCTGTCTCGTCGCCATGCGCCCACGCCATTGCCGCGCCAGGGGGACCGAGCAGGACGTCAGGCTGCATTGATCGCGCTTTTTGCGCAGAAGCGCCGGGGGCAGGGAGATGTCTTCTGGTTGAAGGAGAACGCCGAACTGCTGAATATTCTCGAATCCACCGGCGCAGGCCGTCGGCGGGCCGGCATTCCCGCGGCGCCCTTGCCCGACGGCGCCCTGTCCCCGCATCAGGCCCTCTATGACCGGATCGAGGAACGGCTGCGGTTCTTTCCGCAATATTACCGCTTTTTCCTGTCGATCTGCCTCGACCTCGAAGACCTTGGCTTCGGTGGTTCCAAGGGCGAGGCTCTGGTGCAACAGGCCCTGCGCGTCGGCCTGGCCGATGCCGAACTTTCCGACCTGCAGCGCGCCGAAGCCCGCCGGTTGATGCAGCGACGCGGCCGGGATCCGATTGCCGATAGCACCGGGCTGACCGCACGCCTGCTGGCCTTTGCAGGGCGCAGCGCGACCTTTGCCGTGCCGAATAAAAAGGCCGCTTACGAATTGACCCATATCTGTTTCTATCTCAGCGATTACGGGCGTCTTCAGACGGATTTCCCGCGCGCCGTGCAGAAAAGTCTTAATTTTGCCGGAACCCTCGCTTATCTTGATGCCAATGCAGATCTGCTTGCCGAGATCTGCGTCGCGCTGCGCCAGGCCGGTCAAACGCCGCCCCAAGCTTGGGAAAGCTGGCTCGCAGTCGAAACAGCCCGGTTCCAGCTTCTGGACAGCGGCAATGGGGGCGGAGCGGCCGGAGGGGTCATGGCGCAGGACGGTTATCACGAATTCCTGGTCAGTAACTGGGCTCTTGGCGTGTCCGGGGACGATGCCTTCGCCCATGATGTGCCGGAAGGCCGGGTGCAGTTCCGCACCCCGCGGCGCGCTGCCAGCCCGTTGCTGGCCATGTCCCGGCACCTGTTGGAAGATGAACGTCGCTCGGGCGATTGGGAGGTCATGCGCGGTCCCCTGGCGGAAACGCTCTGGCAGGCGGAACCCCAGGCGCTGGACCTGCTGGCCGATGCCGAAGCGGCCTGCGAGGATTTCCCGGCCTTCTTCGAAACTTTCGCTCGCGCGGGGTCTGCCGCAATTGGCACGCGGGCGCATCTGCACGGCGTGCCGCTCTGATGGCGCGCTTTGGCTCCTCTGCCGCGCTGATGGGTGCGGTTCTGGTGCTGGCCTACACGGCGCTGATCTCCGGCGCTGATGCGATCACCAAGTTCATCGCCAGCGGCTATGCCGCCCCGCAGCTTTTTGCAGTTTCGGGTGGCCTGGTGGCGCTGTTCTGCCTTGCAAGCGAGCTGGCCTCGGGAGGGCGCAGCGCCAATGTGGTCCGCACGACGCAGCCCCTGGCGATGGCCCTGCGCAGCCTTGCAACGCTGATTGCCGCGACCTGCTATTTCTATGCGTTCCGCGATCTGCCGCTTGCCGAAGTCTTCGTCTTCATCGGGCTGATGCCGATCTTCGCCGGGCTGATGTCCGGTCCGATCCTGGGCGAAAAGGTCAACCTGGCGGTCTGGATCGCGCTCGGGACCGGGGCGGTCGGGGTCATGTGCCTGTTTCCCCAGGGCCTGGGGCATATCCGCACCGGCCATCTGACGGCTGCGATGGCCTGTCTGGCCGGCACTTTATCGATGGTGATGGCGCGCCATATCGGGCGGCGTGAAACCAACGCGCTGGCCCAGGTCTTTTATCCCAATCTGGCGATCATGCTGGTCATGGGTGCGATCCTGCCCTTCGTCTGGCAACCGATGTCCCTTGTGGATCTCGGCTTCGTGGTTGGCTATGCCGCCCTGTTGTTCCTTGCCCGCTGGCTTCTGGTAATCGCCTTGCGCCACCTTGCCGCCTATGTGGTGACGCCGCTTATGAACCTGCAATTCGTCTGGATGACGCTTCTGGGCGCGCTTTTCTTCGGCGAATTCCCGAGCGCGAACATCTTCCTGGGATCGGCGATCGTGATTGGATCGGGTCTTTACCTGATCGCCGATCAGATTGGCAGCCAGCGCCGCAGCGCCAAGCTCGCGGCCTCGGTTCCCGACGCCACGCCGGCGGAATAATCGGTTCGGTCTAGCGCCAAATTGTAAATGGAAGGCGGTTGCGTCGAGCCTCGCAGGGGCTTCGCCCCGCACCTTTGACAAGGTGCCCCCCAGAGTATTTCGGGCCAGATGACAGGGGAGGACCGCTCTTTATCATCTGGCCCGAAATACTCTGGGGGAGCCTCCGCGGGAGGCGGGGGCAAAGCCCCCTAAACTTCACATCGAAAAGGAGGTGCCGCAGCCGCAGGAAGAGGTCGCGTTCGGGTTTTCGATCACGAAACGCGCGCCGATCAGTTCCTCGCTGAAATCGATTGTCGCCCCGGACAGGAAGGGCAGGGAGGTTGCATCGACGACGACCTTCTGTCCCTGACCTTCGATCACCAGATCGTCGGAGGCGATTTCATCCAGCTTGATCTCGTATTGAAACCCAGAACAGCCGCCGCCCTCGACGGCGACGCGCAGGGCCTGATCGCCCGCCCCGATTTCGGCAAGGCGGGTAAAGGCGCGGTCTGTGACTTTCGGCGGCAGATTCATTGGTGCATCCTCTGACATTTTGCATGTCCGTTACAGCCAATATAAGGAGTAAGGCAAAAGGCGACAAGAAGTCGAGGGACCGACATGACCACAGTATTTGCCTCCGACCCGTCTGCCAGCCGTGGACGGCTTTATCGCGAGGACCTCAGCTCCTTCCGCTCGCCCTTCCAGCGCGACCGGGATCGGATCATCCATGCCTCGGCCTTTCGGCGGCTGAAGCACAAGACACAGGTCTTCATTGAACACGAGGGTGATTACTTCCGCACGCGGCTGACCCATTCCATCGAGGTCGGGCAGGTGGCGCGCACGATGTGCGGGGCGCTTGGCCTTGATCAGGAACTGACCGAAGCCGTGGCCCTGGCCCATGACCTTGGGCATCCCCCCTTCGGGCATACCGGCGAGGACGCGCTGCACGCATTGATGGCGCCCTATGGGGGATTCGACCACAACGCCCAGGCCATCCGCATCGTCACCAGTCTCGAGCGGACCTATGCCGAATGGGACGGGCTGAACCTGACCTGGGAAACCCTGGAAGGTATCGCCAAGCACAACGGTCCGGTTACCGGGACGATCCCCTATGCCTTGGCGGATTACAACGCTCTGGATGATCTGGAACTGGCCACCCATGCCTCGGCAGAGGCGCAGGTGGCGGCCCTCTCCGACGATATCGCCTATAACAACCACGATCTGCATGACGGGTTGCGCGCCGAGTTGTTCTCGACCGAGGAACTGGCCGAACTGCCGATCCTGAACGAATGTTTCGCCGAGGTGGATCGGCTGTACCCCGGCCTCAACCTTTATCGTCGCCGGCACGAGGCGTTGCGGCGGTTCTTTGGTGTGCTGGTCGAGGATGTGATTACCGTGACCCGCGCCAATCTGACCGCGCTTGATCCGCAGAGTGTCACCGACATCCGCCTTGCCGGACGCATGATGGTGCAGTTCTCGCCCGCGCTCTGGAGCGATCTCAAGGTGATCCGGAAGTTCCTGTTCCATCGTATGTACCGCGCCCCCGAGGTAGTCGAGATGCGCGCCAAGGTGACCCGGATCATCCACGAGCTTTTCCCGCTGTTCATGGATCACCCGGAGGTGCTGCCCAAGCAATGGCGCAAGGATGTCAAGGCGGTCGAGGGTGATCGGACCGCGCTGGCCCGGATCGTTTGCGATTACATCTCGGGGATGACGGACCGGTTTGCCATAGTTGAACATGCGCGGTTGACCGGACAGGATCCTGAGCCCGGTCTGCGGGCTTCCGGTCCCGGCCATATCCGCTACGCCGAGCGGGTCGAGGAAGACTGAAGCGCGGGGCATCCGGATGCTGGAAGAACCCGAGGCGCGGGGCCGGCACGGCCTGCCGCCCGCCTTTTCATTGACCTCGCGAATATGGCTGCTAAACCGCGCGGATACCTTCAGGAAAGCGTCATGAACCTCTTTACCGATATCCGCAGCCTCGTTCTGGAAAGCCTTACCGCCCTGCAGGCACGGGGGGATCTGCCCGAAGGCCTGGTCTTCGACAGCGTGACCGTCGAGCCGCCGCGCGATCCGGCCCATGGCGACATGGCGACCAATGCGGCGATGGTGCTGGCGAAACCCGCCGGGATGAAGCCCCGCGACATCGCCGAGGCCCTCGCGGCCCTGTTGATCGAGGATCCGCGCATCGACAGCGCCGAGGTTGCCGGTCCGGGCTTTCTGAACCTGCGTCTGGCCGAGGCGATCTGGGGCGAAATCGTGACCGCCGCGCTGCACGAGGGCACCGGCTATGGCCGTTCGGTCATGGGCGAAGGTACGCGTGTAAATGTCGAATATGTCTCGGCAAATCCCACCGGACCGTTGCATGTCGGCCACACGCGCGGCGCGGTCTTTGGTGATGCGCTGGCAGAATTGCTGGCCTATGCGGGCTATGGCGTCACGCGGGAATACTACATCAATGACGGCGGTGCCCAGGTCGATGTCCTGGCGCGCTCGGTCTACCTGCGCTACCTCGAAGCCCATGGGCGCGAGGTCGAATTTGCCGATGGCACCTATCCCGGCGACTACCTGATCGAGACCGGCGCGGCGCTGAAGGACCGGGTGGGCGACGCATATGTCGACCAGCCCGAAGAGGTCTGGTTGCAAGATATCCGCAGCTTCGCCACCGAGGCGATGATGGACCTGATCCGCGAAGATCTGGCACTGCTGAACGTGCAGATGGATGTCTTCTATTCCGAAAAGAGCCTTTACGGCACCGGCCGCATCGAAGAAGCAATCGAGACCCTGCGTGCAAAGGGCCTGATCTATCGGGGCGTGCTGGAACCGCCCAAGGGCAAGATGCCCGAAGACTGGGAACCCCGCGAGCAGACCCTGTTCAAGAGCACCGAACATGGCGATGACGTTGACCGTCCGATTGCGAAATCCGATGGCGCCTGGACCTATTTCGCGCCCGATATTGCCTACCATTATGATAAGGTTTCCAGAGGCTTCGACCAGCTTATTGATGTGTTCGGTGCCGATCACGGCGGCTATGTCAAACGCATGAAGGCGGCCGTTTCGGCGCTGTCGGATGACCGCGTGCCGCTGGACATCAAGCTGTGCCAATTGGTCAAGCTGTTCAAGAACGGCGAGCCCTTCAAGATGTCCAAGCGGGCCGGGACCTTCATCATGCTGCGCGACGTGGTCGAACAGGTTGGCGCCGATGTGACCCGCTTCGTGATGCTGACGCGCAAGAACGACGCGCCGCTCGATTTCGACTTCGACAAGGTGCTGGAACAGAGCCGCGAGAACCCGGTGTTCTACGTGCAATATGCCCATGCGCGGATTTGCTCTGCCCTGCGCAAGGCAGAGGCGGCGGGAATCGCCTGCGGCGATGCCGACCTGCTGGCTACCCCGACCAGCGTGACACATCCGTCCGAACTGGCTGTTGCGCGCAAGCTGGCCGAATGGCCGCGCCAGGTGGAAATCGCCGCCCGCACCCATGAGCCGCATCGGATCGCCTTCTACCTCTACGAACTCGCCTCCGATCTGCATGCGCTCTACAATCGCGGCAACGAGGAAACCCAGTTGCGCTTCGTCCAGGAAGATGCGCCGCAGGTCAGCCAGTCGAAATTGGCCCTGGCCCGCGCCGTGACCGTTGTCATTTCGGCTGGATTGGGTATCCTTGGGGTCACTCCGGCGAAAGAAATGCGATAACGCAGCAGCCGGGGCGAGCAGTTGGCAAAACCGGAATATCGGCCGGAGACTCCATTAAAGAGGGGCCGGCAGAGCCCCGGCAGGCAGAGGCGTTATGGCAGAATATCAGGCGGACGGGCGGTATCAGCCCGTCGAAACGGCTTCCTTTGGGAAAATCGTCACCTGGGTCGGGGGGATCCTCTCGGTCGCGATGGTGGCCGGGGTGGTCTTCTGGGGCTACAAGATGGTGATGCGGGATGTCTCCGGTGTGCCGGTGGTTCGCGCGATGGCGGGCGATGTGCGCCGCATGCCCGAGGATGCCGGTGGCCAGACGGCCGATTTCCAGGGGCTTGCGGTGAACCGTGTCGCTGCTGGCGAAGGGGCTGACGGGGCCGCCGATCGTGTCAGCCTTGCGCCCGAACCGCAGCGCCTTGGCCAGGAAGGCATGACCGAACGCGAATTGGCCGTTGCCCTGCGCATCAAGCAGGACGCGGCGCCAACTGGCGGTGCCGATCTGGGCCGCGACGATAGTGCCGCGCTGGCCTCGCTTGTGATCGAGGGCGCGGAAAACACCCCCCGCAATGCGCCGCTGACCGAAGATTATGTTGATGCCGCCCCCGAGGAACTGGTCGAGGCCGCGCTGCCCGAGTCGGATGGGGCAGGGACGCCAACGGCTGTCGCGGCCATCGGTGCCTATTCGGTGCGCCCGCGCATGCGCCCCACGGATTTGGCCGAGGTCCGTGCCGCGGCCATCGCCAGCCCGCCCGCGCCGGTGCAAAGCTTTGTCGCTTCGGCGGATGTGCCCATGGGCACGCAGCTGGCGCAGCTCGGCTCCTTCGGGTCCGAAGAAATCGCACAGCAGGAATGGACCCGCCTGTCGCGCAAGTTCGACATCTATCTCGACGGTAAGCAACGGGTGATCCAGCGGGCCGAGGTCGGTGGCCGGATCTACTACCGCCTGCGCGCCATGGGCTTTGCCAGCCTCGGGGATACCGAACGCTTCTGCGCGGCACTGGTCGCCAGCAACGCCGATTGCATCGCGGTCGTGACCCGGTAATACCGGGTCCGCCATGCGGGATCGCGGGCCCATTTCGTCAGGGCCCGGACAGCGTGATCCCTCTGCCCGATCTGCCGAACCAGCCCCCTTCGCCCTATCAGACAGGAGCCGCCCATGCCCTTCGGAGCCACGATCCTAGATCCCACCGGGCCGGTTCTGACGGCCGAGGAAAAGCAGTTCTTTCGTGATGCGGACCCCTATGGGTTCATCCTGTTCGCCCGCCATATCGAAACCCCGGATCAGATCCGCGCACTTTGCAGCGACCTGCGCGATACGGTAGGGCGCAATGCGCCGATCCTGCTTGATCAGGAAGGCGGCCGGGTGCAGCGCCTTGGCCCGCCCGATTTCCGGCAATGGGATGCGCCGCTGGATTTTGCCGGGCGCGCCAGCAACCCGGTGCAGGCCATGTACCTGCGCTATGCGATCATCGCCGCCGAAATGCGGTCTGTCGGGATCGACGTGAATTGCGCGCCGCTGGTCGATGTGGCGGACGAACAGACCCACCCGTTCCTGCGCAACCGCTGCTACGGCATGGATGCGCCGACGGTTGCGGGTCTGGGCCGTGCCGTGTCGATGGGCTTGCTCGCCGGTGGTGTCCTGCCGGTGGTCAAGCATATGCCGGGGCATGGTCGGGCGCGCAGCGACAGCCATTTTGATCTGCCCCGCGTCACGGCCCCGCTGGAGGCCCTGCACGAGGTCGATTTCGCCCCCTTCAAGGTGCTGAACGACCAGCCCATGGGGATGACCGCCCATATCGTTTACGAGGCTCTGGACCCCGAGGCGCCCGCCACCCTGTCGCCGCGCGTCATGCAGGTGATCCGCAACGACATCGGTTTCGACAACCTGATCATGACCGACGATATCTCGATGAAGGCCCTGTCGGGCAGCCTGTCGGACCTTGCCCTCGGATCGCTTGCGGCGGGCTGTGACGTGGTTCTGCTTTGCAATGCTTCGCTTGAGGATCGCCGCGCCGTGGCCGAGGCTGCCGGCACGATGTCGCCCCCCGCCCAGACCCGCGCCGAACGCGCGCTGCTGTCGCGCCCCGACACCGCCCCCAAGCTTGACATCGAGGAATTGGAGGCCAAGCTGTCCGCTCTTGTGGACGGACCGCTATATGGCTGAAAAGGACCTTTTCGAAGAAGACGAAGGCTCGGTCGCCGCACGTCTGGCAGCCGAGGCCCTGATCGTCGATGTCGAAGGGTTCGAAGGCCCACTTGACCTGCTGCTGACCCTGTCGCGCACCCAGAAGGTTGATCTGCGCCGGATCTCCATCCTGACCCTGGCCGAGCAATACCTGGCCTTCGTTGAAAAGGCCAAGACGCTGCGGATCGAACTGGCCGCGGATTACCTGGTGATGGCGGCCTGGCTGGCCTTCCTCAAATCGCGGCTGCTGCTGCCCCCCGATCCCACCGAAGAAGGCCCCTCGGGCGAAGAGCTGGCCGCGCACCTCGCGTTCCAGCTTGAACGCCTTCAGGCGATGCGCGACGTGGCCGCCCGGTTGATGGCGCGGGACCAGCGCGGGCGGGATTTCTTCGTGCGGGGCGTGCCTGAAAACGTCACCCGCGTGCGGACGGTCACCTATTCCGCGACCCTGCTGGACCTGATGCAGGCCTATGCCCGCATCCGGACAAAGGACGAATTCCGCCCCTTTGTTCTGGATCGCGACAATGTCTTCACCATGGAGCAGGCGCTGGATCACATGCGCTCGATGATCGGCTACGGGGGCAGCTGGATGGACCTGTCCGACTACATGCCAAAGGGCTGGGATGCCCATCCGATGCGCCGCAGGTCGGTGACGGCGGCGACCTTTGCCGCCTCGCTGGAACTGGCCAAGGAGGGCAAGGTCGAGCTGCGTCAAAGCGAGACCTTCGCGCCCATTGAAATGCGTCGCAGAGAGGACCGCAATGACCGCTGAAGACGCCCCCGCCACCGGGCCGGAGGTCACGCCGGAGCAGGTGGAGCCGCGCGAGTCGCTGTTCACCGCGCCGCCCATGGCCGAACAGGAACGCATGGTCGAAGCCATCCTGTTCGCCGCCACCGAACCGGTGTCCGTGGCCGACCTGAACGCCCGGATGCCGCATGGCTGTGACGGCTCGGAGGCGGTGCAGCACCTTCGCAAACGCTATGAGGGGCGCGGCGTCCGTGTGGTGCGTGTCGTGGACGGTTGGGCCATTCGGACCGCGCCCGACCTCGGCTTCCTGATGCAGAAGGAAACCGTCGAAACCCGCAAGCTGTCCCGCGCCGCGATCGAGATACTGGCCATCATCGCCTATCACCAGCCCGTCACCCGCGCCGAGATCGAAGAGATCCGGGGTGTCTCGGTATCGCGCGGCACGGTGGACCAATTGCTTGAAATGGAATGGATTCGCTTCGGCCGGCGGCGAATGACGCCCGGGCGGCCCGTGACCTTTGTCGTGACACCCAGCTTCCTTGATCATTTTGGCCTGGAAACTCCGCGCGATCTGCCGGGGCTGCGGGATCTTCGCGCCGCCGGCCTGCTGGAAAACCGCCCTCCACCGGGGAATGATCCGGATGAAGAGGCGGATGAGGATGGCGATCAGCAGGACATGTTCGAAGAGGAATGACCGCGCCCAGGGCCGGGCAGGTCCGGATGGGGTGAAATCCGTAGCGTGGCGTGCTATGCGTATGGGATTACCGGTGCATCCCGCAGCCGCAACGAGGCGATGATGAACGCAGACCGACTGATCAGAATGGTAGCGCGTCTGTTCCTGCGCAAAGGCGTGAATTACGGCCTCGACCGCTTTGGCGGCGACAGCCCGCAGGACAGGAAGCGCCTGGCCCAGACCAAGAAGATGTCCCGCCAGATGCGCCAGACGCAGCGGTTGCTGCGGCGCATGGGGCGTTTCTGATCGGCGCGAAAGCTCAGTTTCGCGTCATACTGCCTTGAAATGTTTGGAAAGCTTCAGGCCCTGCCCCTGATAGTTCGACGCGATGTCGGCGCCGTACAGCGTTTCGGGGCGCTCTGCCATCTTTTCGAACACCAGCCGCCCGACGATCTGCCCGTGTTCCAGCACGAAGGGTGCCTCGTGGCAACGTACCTCCAGCACACCGCGCGAGCCTGATCCGCCGACCTCGGCATAGCCGAATCCCGGATCGAAGAAGCCCGCGTAATGCACGCGGAATTCTCCGACCATGGCGAGGTAGGGAGACATTTCAGCGGCGTAATCGGGCGGGATGGTGACCGCTTCGCGGCTGACGAGGATGTAGAAGGCACCGGGATCAAGGATGATCCGGCGATTGCTGGTGCGCACTGGCTCCCAGTATTCGGCCGGATCGTAGTGGTCCAGCAGGTCGAGGTCGATCACCCCGGTATGCGGCTTGGCGCGGAACCCGACCAGCGCATCCGCCCCGGCGCTCAGGTCGACGGAAAAGCCCAGTCCGTTCTCGATCACCGCCTCGGTATCGACCAGCGGTGTGCCAAGATGAAGCTTGGCCAGTTCCGTATCATCCAGTTGGGCGCTGCCATCGCGGAACCGGATCTGGTTCAGCCGCATGCCGGGCCGCACCAGGACCGAGAAACTGCGCGGACAGATCTCGGCATAAAGCGGGCCGGTGTACCCGGTGGGGATGCGGTCGAATTCGGTGCCGCCGTCGGTGATCAGCCGGGTCAGCAGATCAAGCCGCCCGATCGAGCTTTTCGCGTTGGCCATCGCTGCCACGCCAGAGGGCAGGGCAAGGGATTCGGCCAGCGGCACCACGTAGACGCAGCCCTTTTCCAGCACCGCCCCATCGGTCAGGTCGATCTGGTGCATTTCGAATTCCTGCAGGCGGTCCTGCATGCTGCGCCCGGCCCCCGCAAGGAACGAGGCGCGGACCCGCCAGGCCTTGGTCCCCAGACGCAGGTCAAGGCTTGCCGGCTGGATCTGGGCGGGGGTAACCGCAGGCTCTGCACGGATTTCTCCGCGTGCGATCATCGCCTTCAGATGCTGGCTGGCCAGAATTCCGCTCATGGTGTCCCCTCGTTTTGTCGCGGCAGGGTATGCCTTCCCGCAGACAAGGAAAAGCCCCGGAAATCCTTTCGGTACAAGGATTTCGCAGGGGCTTCGGGATGGTTTCCCTTGGTGTGCCTTGACCCCTTGCAGGGGGCCAATCGTCGGTGGCACAGGGGGAAAATGGTCGGGCTAGCAGGACTCGAACCTGCGACCTTCCGTCCCCCAGACGGACGCGCTACCAGGCTGCGCTATAGCCCGACGGTTTGGCTGTAATAGCGGATATGAGTTTGAGGGCAAGGTGTTTTTTGACCCGATTTCACGAATTCCGCAGCGCGGGGTCTCATGCCCCGGCGGCAAGCTTTCGCGCCAGATCCAGGGCCTGCCGGGCGGCGTCGGGCGTCAGAGGTGTGCCCCGTTTCAGCAGCAGGGCGAGCACCCCGTCAGGCACCGGCAGGGCGTCATCGGCGGGGTCTTCGGGCAGGCTGTCGAGGATCGATGGGGCCTGCGGGACGTCTTCGGCGACCTTCATGACCGGGGCGGGCGCGGGGTCCGACTCCGCAGTCGGGGAGGCTGGTGCAGGCTCGGCCTCGGACAGGGTGTCGCGCGGCAGGTCAGGGGCGTCCGCGGGTGGGACCATGACCTGCGCGGAGGCCTCGCCTTCGGGATTGCCCGCGCCACTTGCACCGCTGCCGGTGGTTTCGGGCAGGGGGGGCAGGACTGCGGTCGGGATCTCGATGATCTCGGCTTCGGTGGGGGTGTCATCGGGCACGGCGGCGGCGCTGGACATGGCGGCGACATGGGCCACGCCATGATCGCGCAACATCTTCTGCACGCCCTTGATGGTCATGCCTTCGTCGTGCAGCAGCCGCTTGATACCACCCAGAAGTTCCATATCGGCCGGGCGGTAATACCGCCTACCGCCGGCGCGTTTTACCGGCCGGATCTGGGCGAACTTGCTTTCCCAGAATCGCAGCACATGGGCTGGGGTTTCCAGCCATTCTGCGACTTCGCTGATCGTTCGGAAAGCCTCGGCGCTTTTGGGCATATCGGTGCCCTACCGCTTGTTTCCGTCCGCCACGCGGTCTTTCATCAGATGAGAGGGCCGGAAAGTCAGCACCCGCCGCGGAGAGATCGGAACCTCGTCTCCGGTCTTGGGATTGCGACCCACGCGCGCGGCCTTGTCGCGCACCGAGAAGGTGCCGAAAGAGGAAATCTTGACCTGCTCGCCCTTCACCAGCGCGTCGGACATATGGGCCAGCACGGATTCGACCAATTGGGCGGAATCATTGCGCGACAGTCCAACTTCGCGGAAGACGGCCTCGCTCAGGTCCATCCTCGTCAATGTCTTCTCACTCATGTCCCTGTCCCTTTCTGGTTGTAGCAGAATAGGAGTGCTGCGTTTTCCGAGTCAATATCAATGGTTTGCCGCGTAGTCCCAATGCGACCTATTCGGCGCTACCAACGAAGAACGACTGCGCCCCAGGCCAGACCGCCGCCGATTGCTTCGGCGACAAGTAGCTGACCAGGCTTGATCTTGCCCTCGCGGACCCCGACAGAGAGGGCGAGGGGAATCGATGCGGCAGAGGTATTGCCGTGATCCTGCACCGTCACGATGACCCGTTCCATGGGGACGTTCATCTTCTTTGCGGTGCCCTGGATGATCCGGATATTGGCCTGATGCGGCACGATCCAATCGACGTTTTCGCCCTGCAGGTTGGCTTTTTCCAACGCGGTTTCGGCGGTGGAGGCCAGCTTGCCAACGGCCTGACGGAACAGCGGGTTGCCCTGCATGCGCAGCTTGCCCGCCTCGCCGCTGGTCGACACGCCACCATCGACGTAAAGCATCTCGCGGTAGCGGCCGTCGGAATTCAGGTCGCAGGACAGGATGCCGCGATCCTCGGACGATCCGCTTCCGGTCCGCGCCTCAAGCACCACGGCGCCGGCGCCGTCGCCGAACAACACGCAGGTCGATCGGTCGGTCCAGTCGAGGATGCGGGAAAACGTCTCGGCGCCGATGACCAGCACCCGCTCGGCCTGACCCGACAGGATCAGACCATTGGCATTGGCCAGGGCAAAGATGAAGCCGGCGCAGACCGCCTGAACGTCATAGGCAAAGCCGCGCGTCATGCCGAGTCCGGCCTGCACCATCGTGCCGACAGAAGGGAAGGTCAGGTCCGGGGTCGAGGTCGCCACCACCACCGCGTCGATGTCGTCGGGCGACAGTTCGGCCATCTCCAGCGCCTTGCGGGCGGCCATGGTCGCCATCTGCGACGTGGTCTCGCCTTCGGCTGCGAAATGGCGCCGCTCGATCCCCGAGCGGGTGCGAATCCATTCGTCCGATGTGTCGAGAAAGCTTTCGAATTCGCTGTTGGGGACAACCCGTTCGGGCAGGTAATGCCCGACGCCTGTCGCTACTGCCCGAAGAGTCATTCCGTCCCCGTTTCCCGTTCCGGGGCATCCTGTGCCAGCGCTACAGCAGATGCAACCCGTGCCGCGATCTTGTCCTGGAAACCGGATACAGCCAGCTGATAGGCCAGCTTGATCGCCGAGGAAACGCCGGTGGCATCCGCCGATCCGTGCGATTTCACCACCGTCCCGTTCAGCCCAAGGAAGACGCCACCATTGACCCGGCGGGGGTCGATCCGCTTTTGCAGCCGCCGCATCGAGGTCAGGGCCAGAACGGCCGCGATTCGGGACAAGGGCGTGTATTTGAAGGCTTCTTTCAGCAACACGCCGATCAGGTTCGCGGTGCCTTCACCGGTCTTGATCGCCACGTTGCCGGTGAAACCGTCGGTGACGATCACATCGCATTTCTCGCCGGGGATATCGCTGCCTTCGACAAAGCCGACGTAGTCGAAATTGCCGTTGGGGGCAGCCTGGGCGATCAGCTCGTTGGCGGCTTTCAGCTCGGTCCGGCCCTTGTGCTCTTCGGTGCCGACGTTCAGCAGGCCGACGCGCGGCTGGTCTATCCGAAGGCCGTTGCGGGCATAGGATGCCCCCATCAGCGCATATTGCAGCAGGTCCTGTTCATCGGCGCGGATATCGGCGCCGACATCCAGCATCACGTTGAACCCTTGGGGATTGCGCGATGGCCAGAGCACGGCGATGGCAGGGCGGTTGACGCCGGGCAGCTTGCGCAGCCGGATCGTCGACAGGGCCATCAGCGCGCCGGTGTTGCCACAGGAGACGCAGACGGTTGCCTCCCCGGCGCGGACTGCTTCCAGGGCCGACCACATCGAGGTGCTCTTGCCGCTGCGTACGACCTGGCTCGGCTTGTCCTCCATCGACACCACATCCGTGGCATCGCGGATCTCGACCCGACCGGTCAACTGCTTGCGACGCGCCACCAGGCGCTCCAGCTCGGCCTTGGGGCCGTGCAGGATAAAGTCGATATCAGGATTCTTGCGGGCAGAGGCAACCATGCCGGCGACCACGGTTGCGGGCCCGCGATCGCCACCCATGGCGTCGAGCGAGATCACGACCCGGCCGCCTGGCGGCGCCGTCTGTCCAGTTTCCGGTGACGATTCTGTCGCGTTCATGGAAGACGGCCGCCCCCTGGATGGCTTATGCCGCGTCTTCGTCCAGGTCGATCTCGTCCGCCATGGCGACCACTTCGCGGTCGGCATAATGGCCGCAGGACGGGCAGACATGGTGAGGGCGCTTCAGCTCGCCGCAGGACGGGCATTCATTCGGGTTACCAGCCACCAGGGCGTCATGTGCGCGACGGTTGTTGCGGCGCGACTTGGAGACTTTGTTCTGTTGGACAGCCATGTCACAACCTATCTGTATCTTCGGGGGCCGAGGCGATTTGTGCCGGGGCCCGGTTTCACGTGGATGCAGGCCTCATAGTTTGAGTAAGGCCCGGCATTCAACCCAAAATTCGGATGGAGGCGCGAAAATACTGCGATTTCCCCTCCGTGCAAGCGATTCTTTACCGGGCGAGGGTGCTGCGGCGGGTGGGCGCGTCAGCTGCCTGCCGGATCGTCACCCTCTTCGCCCGCCTCGGGGTCCTGTGTCGCCGCGTTCTTGTTGTCGGCTGCGGTGTCAGGCGTTGCAAGGCCTTTGCCCGCCATCAGCCCGGCCAGCCCCGCAAAGGGCTTGGCATCCTCGTCCGTCATCGGCTTTTGCCCCGGTTCGGCAAAAACCGCATCGGCAGGGCCGACGCCCTCGGCGCGGGGATACATCGGCAGGGCCAAAGACAGGGCTTCTTCCATCACCTGAGCCGGATCGATCCAGGCTCCGAGCGGTTCAAGGCTCTCGTCCTCGGGCATCTCGGATTCTTCGTCTTCGTTCACGTCGTCAGCCAGATGCGGCGTAAAACGGCGCAACACGGCTTCTTCCAGCCGAGTGGAGACCGGGACCAGCGTAACCGAGCAGGGCTGCACCACGGTGGCGCCCAGATGGCCCTTCAGCACCCAGTCGTCGCGGCCTTCGGCGGTTATCTCTCCGCGAAAGCTCAGCTTTCTGAGGTCATCCAGATCCAGCCGCGCGGCGATCTGCGCCATCACGGCTTTGTCGGGCCGCAGTTCGAACGTGGTCGGGCGGGTCTTGGAAAGTGTCGAGACTCTCAGCGTAGTCGCGCTGGAATCCGGGTCGGGTCCGGTCATGATCCTCTTTCCGTCCTGGCTTTCTTGAAGTGGGTGCGTTCCTTCTGTAAGCGAGGTAAAAGCCTGTGCGGCAGATTACAAGAGGGGCGGAAATGGGGCGCAAACGAATCCGGGCCGGACATCTGGTGGCCTGTGTGGCGCTGATCGGGCTGTCTGCCTGTGTCGCGCGTTACCGCAACCACGGCTATATTCCGGACGAGGCGACCCTGTCGCAGGTCACGGTGGGTGTGGATACGCGTGAAACCGTCGAGGCGGTGGTCGGATCTCCGACGACCTCGGGTGTCGAGAACAACGGCGATTTCTACTATGTGCGCAGTCGCGTGCGGGAATATGGCCCCAACCGACCCGAGATCATCACCCGCGAGGTGCTGGCGCTCAGTTTCAACGAGGCGGGTATCCTGTCCAACGTTGAAAGCTACGGTCTGGAAGACGGCAACCTTGTCGTCCTGACGCGCCGGGTCACCGACAGTTCGACCGGCGACAATACCTTCATCCGGCAATTGCTCGGCAACCTCGGACAGATCGACCCGAGCAGTGTGATCGGCACCGAATAAGGCCGGGCGATCGGCGTGCGGCGGCTGCAGGGCAGGCGGCGCGCGCACCATTGCGCGCCTTTCGGCCGATGTGGGGCTTCCGGCCTTTCCGCGCATGCCGTCCGGCCTTGCATCCCGCTTTCGCGCGGGGATGCATCTGTCACGCTGCCTACATATCTGGCATGCTATCGGAACCGGGAGGTTTTCCGGTGCATGCCGGATGCGACAGGAGAGCGGTCATGTTGCCCAAGACGCCCAACCGGCCCCCCAGCCCCCCGCGCTACCAGGCGCGGCTGGCCGAATCGGAAGAGGATCTGATCGCGGCGCAGCGTCTGCGGGCCCTGGCCTTTTTCGGCCCGCAGGTCGGTGATGACAGCGCGACGCCGGGATCAGAACGCCTGGATGCGGATGATTTTGATCGTATCTGCGCGCATTTTCTCGTGCATGACCAGCGCGACGGCCAGCTTGTCTGCTGTTTCCGCTTCCTGCCGCTGGCGGCAGGAACCGAGATCGGTCGCAGCTATTCGGCGCAATATTACGAACTTTCCGGGCTTGAGAGCTTCTCGGGTCCCATCGTCGAGATGGGGCGATTCTGCATCCATCCCGATTTGCGCGACCCGGATATCCTGCGGGTCGCCTGGGCGGCGATGACCGCCTATGTGGATCGCAACGGGGTGGAACTGCTCTTCGGCTGTTCTTCCTTCAAGGGCACCGATGCAGAGGCCTACCTTGATGCCTTCGCAATGCTCAAGGATCGTCACTTGGCGCCAAAGCGTTTCCTGCCGCGGGTAAAGGCGCCAAGCGTCTTCCGCTTTGCCCAGAAACTGCGCCGTAAGCCGGATGCCAAACGTGCCGCCCTCGGCATGCCGCCCCTTTTGCGCAGCTATCTGCTGATGGGGGGCTGGGTGTCGGATCACGCGGTGGTGGATGCGCGGATGAATACGCTGCACGTCTTTACGGGTCTGGAAATCGGGGCGATCCCGCCGGCCCGCAAACGCCTTCTGCGCGCCATCACCGGGTAGGCCGCGCCTTGCTTTCCCGCAGATCAGCTGTAGTCGCGCCCCGCGCGGGGACGGAACACCGGCAGGGCCAGGCTCCAGCGGATAGCGGCACTGCGTAGCGCCAACGCCAGCACAAAACCAAGAAGGGCGGCCAGCCAGTCCTGCGCCCCTGCCAGGCGCGTCAACACGACTGTCGAGGCCCCAAGGGCCGCAGCGGTCATGTAGACCTCCCGCCGCAGGATGATGCTCGGCTCCTGACCCAGAAGGTCGCGCAGGATGCCACCCAGACTGCCGGAAAATACGCCCATGACCACGGCGACAAGTCCCCCCGCCCCGAACTCAAGCGCCTTTACCGTACCGGCAGTGGCGGCAAAGGCCAGCCCGAAGGCATCCATCCACAGGATCAGATGCATCCGCGATTGGACCCGCGACGCCGTGAAATGCAACAGGACTGCCACCCCGAGACAGATCGCCAGCGGCCAGGGGTCAACCACCCAGAAGACCGGCACCCCCAAAAGCAGGTCCCGCAATGTCCCGCCGCCCACCCCGGTCGCCGCGGCCAGCCACATGAAGCCGAAAAGATCCATTTCCTTGCGGGACGCGACCAGCGCCCCGGTGGTCGCGAAAACCAGCGTGGCAAAGATGTCGGCGGCAGTCAGCAATAGGTTCTCTGTCATGGCGGTCTCCGGCAGGGATGGGGCTTTTCCTATCGCAAAGGCTCCGCTACTGCCAAGCCGAGTGCCGACTAGTCACTGCGATTAAGGGCAGGGCAGGTGCCTCCGGCGGGGGCAGAGCTCCCATTCCCCGGCTTGACGCCGCCTTGCGGCCTGATTAGCTGCGCGCCATGGCACAAGCACCCCTTCTTCAGCTTTCGGGCATCTCTCTCACCTTCGGCGGAGACCCAGTCTTCGACGGGCTTTCCCTGACCGTTCAGCAGGGCGACCGCGTCGCGCTGGTGGGCCGCAACGGGTCGGGCAAATCAACCCTCATGAAGGTCATGGCCGGCCTGGTCGAGGCGGATCGCGGCGATGTCGTCTGCGCCCCCGGCACTTCGGTCGGTTACATGGAGCAGGAGCCGGACATGTCGGGCTTTGCGACCCTCGGTGATTTCGCCATGTCCAACCTTGATATATCCGAGCAATACAAGGTCGAGATCGCGGGCGAGGGGCTGAAATTCGACCCTGATCGTCCTGTCGAGACTGCCTCGGGCGGGGAGCGGCGGCGGGCGGCTCTTGCCAAGCTGATGGCAGAGGCGCCGGAACTGATGCTTCTGGACGAACCAACCAACCACCTGGATATCGAGGCCATCGCCTGGCTGGAGGCGGAACTGTCCCAGACCCGCACGGCCTATGTCCTGATCTCGCACGACCGTGCCTTTTTGCGGGCACTGACCCGCGCGACCCTTTGGATCGACCGTGGTCAGGTGCGACGCCAGGAATTGGGCTTTGAGAATTTCGAGGCCTGGCGGGACAAGATCTGGGAAGACGAGGACATCGCCCGCCACAAGCTGGATCGCAAGATCAAGGCCGAGGCCCGGTGGGCTGTCGAAGGGATTTCCGCGCGACGCAAACGCAACCAGGGCCGGGTTCGCGCCTTGCAGGGCCTGCGCGAGGAACGCTCGGGTCAGATCCGGCGCCAGGGGACGGCGGCCATGGCGTTTGATTCGGGGCCCCAATCGGGTCGCAAGGTGATCGAGGCCGAGGGGCTCGAAAAGGAATTCGGCGGCAAGCAGATCGTCCGGGGGCTGGACCTCAAGGTAAACCGCGGCGATCGGGTGGCTTTCGTCGGCCCCAACGGTGTCGGAAAGACCACCCTGATCCGCATGTTGATGGGCGACCTCGCCCCGGATGCCGGAACGGTAAAGCTCGGCTCCAATCTGGTGCCGGCGATCTTTGATCAGAGCCGCGCCGCGCTGGACCCCAAGATGACCCTTTGGGAAAGCCTGACGGGAGACAAGGAGATGCGTGTCTCCGGCGCTGCTGATCAGGTCATGGTGCGGGGCACGCCCAAGCATGTGGTCGCCTACCTCAAGGATTTCCTCTTTGACGAAGGCCAGGCCCGCGCGCCGGTGAAATCCCTGTCAGGGGGGGAGAAGGCGCGGCTGCTGCTTGCCAAGCTGATGGCCCGGGAATCCAACATTCTGGTGCTGGACGAACCGACCAATGATCTCGACGTCGAGACACTGGACCTGCTTCAGGAGCTGCTGGACGATTACGAAGGTACCGTGCTGCTGGTCAGCCACGACCGCGACTTCCTTGACCGGGTGGCCACGACCACAGTGGCGATGGAAGGTGATGGGCAGGCCGTGGTTTATGCCGGCGGTTGGAGCGATTACCGCGCACAACGCGGCGCGGTTGCCTCGGCGGCGAAGGAGGCCGAGAATGCGGCCAAGGCGACGCCCGGCAAGGGGGGGAAATCGGGCAAGGGGGGCGGGACGGCAAATGTCCCGGGCCTGTCCTTCACCGAAAAGCACCGGCTGGAGGCACTGCCCGAGGTCATGGCTCGTTTCGAGGCCGAGATCGCCAAGCTCGAAGGGTTCCTCGCGCAGCCTGATCTTTACCAAAAGGAGCCGGTGAAGTTCGCCAAGGGCACCGAGGCTTTGGCTGAACGCCAGCAGGCCCTTGCGGCCGCCGAAGAGGAATGGATGGAACTCGCCGAACGCGACGGCGGTTGAAGTCGGCTACGGCCGGGGCGTCGTCAACCAGTCACGCCTGCCCACGAAGCCCAGCATCACAACGGTCAGGATGATGCGGTAAAGATGGTGCAGCGTGACGACCGCCGGGTTGGCGTTCAGGCTGAGCGCGACCAGCGCCATTTCCGTCACGCCTCCGGGTGAGAAGGAAATCAGCAGGACATCCAGCGCCTGACCCGTCAGTGGGTGAATGGCCAGCGCCATGGCGAGTCCGACGGCGATCATCGCCCCGACCGACAACAGGCTGAGCCAGGTGGCCTTGACCAGTCGGCGCAGGTTCATTCCGGCAAACCGCGTGCCGAGCGAGGTGCCGATGACGATCTGGCAGCCGCTGATCAGCCATTGCGGCGCCTCGATCACCGCAAGGCCGCTCAGCGTCAGGACGGCGGCACAGATCAACGGACCGATCAGTTGCGCGGCGGGCACATGGAGGCGGCGAAAGATCACCAGACCTAGCAGCGCAGCGCCGATCACTTCGGGGATATGCGTGATTCCGACGGCCGAACGGTTCAGCGACATTCCGGCGGAAGAGCCTACCGGATGGCCATAGACCAGCGACATCCCCACTGGCAGCAGGGTTATGACGGCGATGATCCGCAGGAATTGCTGCACTGCAAGCACCTGGACATCCGCGCCGGCGCTTTCTCCCGCGACGATGGCTTCGACCAACCCGCCGGGTGCGCCGGCATAGAAGGCGGTCGGCCTGTCATATCCTCCGATGCGGTGGAAGATCTGGAAGTTCATCAATTGGCTCAGGGGGACGAAGGCAGTCAGCGCCAGCATCGACAGCGCGACCTGAGGCAGGTTCTGCACCACGTCCCAGGTGATCTTCGCCCCGATGGTTGCTCCGATGGTGGCGATGAAAACCGACCGGAAAACCTCGGGAAACCGATAATTCTCCGGCAGTAGCCTGGGAAACACTGCGGTCCCCAATGCGACGAAGAACAGCGAGCCGAGCATATAGGGCAGGGGCGTGTGCAGGGAATGCGCGACCGTCCCTCCGAGAAACCCGACCAGACAGAGGCCGAGAGCAAGAGGGAGGGACTTTATGAAACTCTTCAAAGCATTCGCGGCCGGTTCTTGCCGGATATGCGAACGGTCCTGCTTTGGGGAAGATGCCACAAGCCGGGCCGTCTTGATCCGGACAGGGGATCTGGAGCGGGTAGCGGGAATCGAACCCGCGCGTTCAGCTTGGGAAGCTGACAGGCTACCATTACATCATACCCGCCGCGTGTCGGATGAGCTATTTCAACCGCGCCAGAGCGTCAAGCCCTCAATCGCTTCGATGCCTCATACAGGGTTGAGGGGGCTTTGCCCCCGCCGCGTTTAACGCGGCTCCCCCAGAGTATTTCCGGCCAGATGACAGGGAGCGGGGCTCTTTCATCTGGCCAGAAATACTCCAGGGGGATTGGCCACAGGCCAAGGGGGACAGCGTCCCCCGACTCCGTCTTAGCCGCGGCGCCGGCGGCGTCTTTCGCGTCCGCTGTCGCCGCCGCCCGCATTGAAGCTGACCTTGGGCAGAGTGACGATCCGGCATAGTTCGGGGAAAGGATCGGTTGCATGGGGCAGGGCATTGGCGGCGACGAAGTGTTCCTGGAAAGCGGGGGCGATGGCGGTTTCGATCTTGGTGATCTTGCGCACATTGGCCTCGATCGCGGCACGGGCAGCGATGTTGCACAGAGCAATCCGCGCGCCGGTGCCGGCGGCGTTTCCTGCCGAGCTGACCTTTTCGAGGGGCGCGTCGGGGATCATGCCCAGCACCATCGCGTGCTTGCTCGAGATATGCGCACCGAAGGCCCCGGCAAGCACGATGCGATCCACCTTGTTGACTCCGCGTTCGTCCATCAGCAGACGGGCCCCGGCGTAAAGGGCGGACTTGGCAAGCTGGATTGCGCGGATATCCCCTTGGGTCACTGTCACCAACGGGCCGCCCTCGGCGCTGCCATCGAACAGGACGTAGGAATGGGTGCGCCCTTCGGCGCGGCAGCGCGGCGTGCCGACCTGTTCCGCCGAGCCGATCAGGCCCGAGCCGTCGAGGATTCCGGCCATGCGCATTTCCGCCACCGCCTCGATGATGCCGGAGCCGCAGATGCCGGTGATCCCGGAGGCGGCGGTTTCAGCGGAAAACCCGTCTTCGTCGGACCAGAGGTCGCTGCCGATGACGCGGAAGCGGGGTTCTTTCGTCAAGGGGTCGATTTCGACCTTTTCGATGGCACCGGGGGCCGCGCGCTGGCCCGAGGATATCTGCGCGCCTTCAAAGGCCGGTCCGGTGGGCGAAGAACAGGCCAGCACGCGGGAGGTATCGCCCAGCAGGATTTCGGCATTGGTGCCCACGTCGATGATCAGCACGAGATCTTCGGAGCGTTCCGGGGCTTCGGAAAGCGCGACAGCGGCCGCATCGGCCCCGACGTGGCCGGCGATACAGGGCAGTATATAGGCGCGGGCGCGGGGGTTGATCGTGGAAATCTCAAGCTCCGACGCCGGGAGCGACAGGGAGGACGAGGTCGCAAGCGCAAAGGGCGCCTGGCCCAGCTCGACCGGGTCGATGCCGAGGAACAGGTGGTGCATCACCGGGTTGCAGACCACCACGGCCTCGACGATCAACTCGGGCGCGATGCCGGCTTCCTCGGCCAGGGTGCGGGCAAGATCGGACAGGGCCTCGCGCACGACCCGAGTCATTTCGCGGTCGCCGCCGGGATTCATCATCACGTAGGAGACCCGGCTCATCAGGTCTTCGCCAAAGCGGATCTGCGGGTTCATCAGACCGGAGGCGGCCTTGACCGTGCCGTCTGCGAGGTCGGTCAGATGCGCCGCGATCGTGGTCGAGCCAAGGTCGATGGCCAGGCCGAACAGCCCGCCTTCATGCAGACCCGGCCAGACCTCGATCACGCGGGGCGGGGCGCCGGTGTGGTCGTGGAAGACGGCCACCGACACCTGCCATTTGCCCTTGCGCAGCACCGGTTGCAGGCGCGCCATCAGGCTGAGGTCCGCGGTGACGCCGGTGACCCCCCATTGCGTCTCGAGCGCGCGGGCGAGGCGTTCGAAATCGCCGGTGGGTTCGTGCATGTCGGGTTCTTCGACCTCGACAAGATAGAGGCGCGTGGCGGCATCCATGACCATGGGGCGCACGTCGGCGCGTTTGCGGATCACCTGCTTGTGCACCTGGCTTTCGGGCGGCACGTCGACCACCACGTCGCGCATCACCTGTGCCTGACAGCCAAGGCGGCGGCCCGGCTTCAGCCCGCGCTTGTCCTCGTAACGCTGTTCGACTGCGTTCCAGTCCGACAGCGCATCATCCTGCACCACCACCCCGTGCTTGGAGAATTCACCATAGGAAGGCGTGATCTGGCACTTGGAGCAGATACCCCGCCCGCCACAGACCGAATCAAGGTCGACCCCAAGGCTGCGTGCCGCCTGCAGCACCGGCGTACCGGTCGGAAAGCGCCCCCGCTTGCCCGACGGGGTGAAGATGACCAGCGGATCCTGTTCGCTCATGTGAAGCCTCTCTTTCAACCGGCAACTTAGGACGGCTGGACACAGAGGGGAAGGGCAGAGCGCTCGGGGGTCCATGGGGATCGGATCGCATTTGATATGGCGAACTTTGTCCCCGCGAAAGCTGCCCATCTGCGCGGCTGCACAGAGCGCAGGCACCCCCCGTTTTTCGCCTTTCCCCTTGGTCGCATCCGTGAAATAGGGAAGCGCCAAGTGAAATGACCCATGGAGATCCCCGATGGAGATTCGCGAGGCACTTACCTTCGATGACGTGTTGCTTGTTCCGGCCGCTTCCTCGGTCCTGCCATCCACGGCGGACACGCGGACGAAGGTCACGCAGGCAATTTCCCTCAACATACCGCTGCTCAGCTCGGCCATGGATACCGTGACCGAAGCGCGCATGGCGATCTGCATGGCCCAGGCCGGCGGGATGGGCGTGGTCCACCGCAACCTGACGGTCGAACAGCAGGCCGCCGAGGTCCGCCGTGTGAAGCGGTTCGAAAGCGGGATCGTCTACAACCCGATCACCCTGCGCCCCGATCAGACCCTGGCCGACGCCAATGCGCTGCGCGAGCAATACAAGATCTCGGGCTTCCCGGTGGTCGACGAACAGGGCCGGGTCCTGGGCATCGTCACCAACCGCGACATGCGGTTCGCCAGCGATGAACGCACCCCGGTTTCCACGATGATGCGCTCGGACGACCTTGCAATCCTGCATGAACCTGCGGACCGGGACGAGGCGATTTCCCTGATGAAGGCGCGCCGTATCGAAAAGCTGCTGGTGACGGATGCCAGCGGCAGGCTGACGGGCCTCTTGACGCTGAAGGATACCGAACAGGCGGTGCTGAACCCGACGGCCTGCAAGGACCATCTGGGCCGCTTGCGGGTGGCCGCGGCCACCACGGTCGGCGACGCTGGTTTCGAACGCAGCGAAGCCCTGATCGACGCGGGCTGCGACCTGATCGTGATCGACACGGCGCATGGGCATTCCGAAGGGGTCGCCCGAGCGGTCGAACGGGTCAAGAAACTGTCCGGCGACGTCCAGATTCTGGCGGGCAATGTCGCCACCGGCGCCGCCACGCGGGCGCTGATCGACGCGGGCGCGGATGGCGTCAAGGTCGGTATCGGCCCGGGCTCCATCTGCACGACGCGGATGGTGGCGGGCGTCGGCGTGCCGCAACTGACTGCGATCATGGATTGCGCCAAGGCGGCCGGCGACGTGCCGGTGATCGCGGATGGCGGCATCAAGTTCTCGGGTGATTTCGCCAAGGCGATCGCGGCGGGGGCCTCCTGCGCCATGGTCGGCTCGATGATCGCGGGCACCGACGAAAGCCCGGGCGAGGTCATCCTGTACCAGGGCCGCAGCTTCAAGAGCTATCGTGGCATGGGCAGCCTTGGCGCCATGGCGCGCGGCTCGGCAGATCGCTATTTCCAGAAGGATGCCGCCAGCGACAAGCTGGTGCCGGAAGGCATCGAAGGCCAGGTGCCCTACAAGGGGACGGCCGCCGCGGTCGTGCACCAGTTGGTCGGGGGCCTGAGGGCCGCCATGGGCTATACCGGCTGCGCCACGGTGGACGAGATGCGCAAGAACTGCGATTTCGTGAAGATCACCGGCGCGGGGCTAAGCGAAAGCCACGTGCATGACGTGCAGATCACCCGCGAAAGCCCGAACTACAGGATCGGCTGAGATGATCCCGAAACCGACCCCCGGCGGCAGCGCCGGGGTAGAGCTGGTCATCTTCGATTTCGACGGTGTTCTTGTCGACAGCGAGGTGATCAGCGCCCGGATGCTGGTGGCTGAACTGGCCCTTTACGACATCCATGTCGACCTTCCCTATATCGCGCGGCATTTTCTGGGGCGGTCTTACCCCGTGGTGCTGGCCCAGATCCGGGCCGAGTTCGGCATCGACCTGCCCAAGGGGTTCGAGGCCGCTTATCGCGCCCGCCTGCTGGACGCCTTTGCCGCCGATCTGAAGATCATTCCGGGTGTCATGGCGGTGCTGGAACGGCTGGCGGTGCCTTTCTGTATCGCGACGTCTTCCAGCCAGGAACGTGTTAAGACCTCCATGCAACTGGTTGGTTTGCGGGATATTTTCGGGGATCGGTTTACCACTGCTTCCGAAGTGTCACGGGGCAAGCCGGCGCCGGATCTGTTCCTGCGCGCGGCGCAGAAGCACGGCACCGATCCGGCGCGCTGCCTCGTGATCGAAGACAGCCTGCCGGGCATTCGCGGCGCTTTGGCGGCGGGGATGGAGGTCTGGCATTTTCGTGGCGGCAGCCATCTTGTCGGTCTCGACCTGAGCGGAGAACTGTCCGTCGCGCCACAAAGGCACTTTACACATTTCGATGAATTGCCCCATCTTGCGCCCGGACTTTTCCCGGAAGGCGAATAGAGCATGTCGAACGGCAACGCGGAAGATGGCGACAGGGCGCTGAAAGACGACGCGGCACGGGCTGCATGGCTGTATTACGTCGGCGGATTGCGCCAGGATCGGATCGCCGAAGAGATGGGGATTTCTCGTCAGAGGGCACAGCGGCTGGTGGCCCGGGCCATGCAGGACGGGCTGATCCGGGTGCGCATCGACCACCCCATCGGCGCCTGTCTGGACCTTGAACGCCAGCTGGTCCGCCGCTTCGGTCTGAAGCTGGCCCGCGTGGCGCCCAGCCTTGGCGGGCAGGGCGATGCGCTGAAGGCGCTGACCCCCGTTGCCGCCGCCGAGATCGAAAGGATCTTCCGCGCACCTGATCCGGCCGTCATCGGCCTTGGCACCGGTCGGACCCTGCGCGCCGTGGTCGAGAACATGCAATCGGTCGAGGGCAGCCATCACAAGGTGGTGTCGCTGATCGGAAACGTCGCCCCGGACGGCTCTGCCAGCTTCTACGAAGTGGTGATGCGATTCGCCGATTGCACCGGCGCGACCCATTTTCCGATGTCCGTTCCGGTCATGGCACGCGATTCGGATGAACTTTCTCTCTACCGGTCCCTGCCGCATGTGCGAAGTAGCCGTGCCCTGGCTGAAACCGCCGGTACGGTGATCGTCGGGATCGGGCAGATGGGGGACGATGCGCCTCTTTTCATGGACGGATTCATCACCGCCGAGGAACTCGCCAGCCTGCGCGCTGCCGGCGCGGCGGGGGAAATCTGCGGCCATGTCTTTGACGAGCAGGGTCGTTACCTTGAGCACCACGTCAACGGAATGCTGGTCGGCGTCCGGGTGCGCAGCGAAGGCGTGAACACGATTTGCATCGCGGGCGGTCGTAGCAAGATCAAGGCCTTGAAGGCCGCTGTTCATGGCGGGCTGATAAGCGCACTGATCACCGACGAAGTCAGCGCCCAGCAACTTCTGGACGCTTGACAGCCCCTTTGGGGCAAATCGGGTCACCCGCAGTACAACCATGACATTCTGCAACGCGGCGGAAAAGCTTCTTGACAGAAGGCATGTCTTTGTGTGGGAAATAGCTCATCAACCGGGCAATTGCTCATGGCGCTGATTTCGGATCAGGCTGGCGGCGGGGCACGGTAGAGCTAGGGAGGAAGATACATGACTTTCACGACACGCGGCCGCTTGCTGGCCTGCGCGGCTTCTGCGCTTGTCGCCACCGGCGCCTCGGCAGAGACGATCACCATTGCCACGGTGAACAACGGCGACATGATCCGCATGCAGGGTCTGGCAAGCGCCTTTACCGACGCCCACCCCGATATCGAGCTTGAATGGGTCACGCTGGAAGAAAACGTTCTGCGTCAGCGCGTCACCCAGGATGTCGCCACCAAGGGCGGACAGTTCGACGTGATGACCATCGGCACCTACGAGGTTCCGATCTGGTCCGCGCAGGACTGGCTGGTGCCGCTGGACGGCATGCCCGAAGGCTATGACGCGGATGACATCCTGCCCGCGATCTCGGCCGGTCTGACCACCGACGGCACGCTTTACGCCGCGCCCTTCTACGGCGAAAGCTCCATGGTCATGTACCGCAAGGACCTGATCGAAGCCGCCGGGCTGGAAATGCCCGATGCCCCGACCTGGGACCAGATCCGCGAAGCTGCAGCCGCGATGACCGACAAGGACGCCGGCGTCTTCGGCATCTGCCTGCGCGGCAAGGCGGGCTGGGGCGAAAACATGGCCTTCCTCAGCGCCATGGCCAATTCCTATGGCGCGCGCTGGTTCGACATGGACTGGAACGCCCAGTTCGACACGCCGGAATGGAAAGCCACGCTGACCGACTACCTGGACCTGATGACCAACTATGGTCCTCCCGGTTCATCCTCCAACGGGTTCAACGAGAACCTGGCGCTGTTCCAGCAGGGCAAATGCGGCATGTGGATCGACGCCACGGTCGCGGCCAGCTTCGTGACCAACCCGACCGACAGCACCGTGGCCGATCAGGTCGGCTTTGCGCTGGCCCCCGACAAGGGGCTGGGCAAGCGCGGCAACTGGCTCTGGGCCTGGAACCTGGCGATCCCGGCAGGCTCTGAAAAGGTCGATGCGGCCAAGGCATTCGTCGCCTGGGCCACCAGCCAGGACTACACCGCCCTGGTTGCCGAAAACGAAGGCTGGGCGAACGTGCCGCCGGGCACCCGCAGCTCGCTCTACGAAAACCAGGACTACCTGGATGCGGCGCCCTTCGCGCAGATGACGCTTGAATCGATCAATGCCGCAGATCCGCAGAACCCGACCGTCGATCCTGTGCCCTATGTGGGGGTCCAGTTCGTCGCCATCCCTGAATTCCAGGGCATCGGGACCGCCGTCGGGCAACAGTTCGCGGCCGCACTGGCCGGGCAGATCAGCGCAGATGAGGCCCTGGCGAATGCCCAGGCGCTGACCACGCGCGAAATGAAACGGTCCGGCTACCAGGACTGATTTCTACTGATCCGGGCGAACTGGTTTCGCCCGGTTTCCTTCACAGGGCGGCTGCGGCCGGAGTTCACGATGATCGGCAGGGCCATGGCCCTGCGGTCGATCTTCCGGGCCACCCGCCCGGGGCCGAGGAAGCGATCCTCCTCCCTCCTCGGTCCCCTCTAATGAAACGACGCAGGCAAGGGGCCGGAAAATGGCGACACAGCACGCGCGCGCCGCGGCAAGATTGATGATCTCGCCCTCGGTAATTCTTCTTCTGGCGTGGATGATCATCCCGCTGGGAATGACGCTTTATTTCTCGACCCTGCGGTACAACCTGCTGATGCCGGGCAGCAATCCCTTCGTCGGGTGGGAGAACTACCAGTACTTCCTGACCGACCCGGCCTTCATGACCGCGCTGGTGAACACGCTTCTGCTGGTCGGCGGCGTGCTGATCATCACGGTGATCGGGGGCATCCTTCTGGGAATGCTGCTGGATCAGCCGATGTGGGGGCAGGGGATCGTGCGCATCCTGGTGATCGCGCCCTTCTTCGTCATGCCCACGGTTTCGGCGCTGGTCTGGAAGAACATGTTCATGAACCCGGTCAACGGGCTGTTCGCGCACTTGGCGAATTTCCTTGGGTTGCAGCCCTTCGACTTTCTGGCGCAGGCGCCGCTGCTGTCGATCATCGGCATCGTGTCCTGGCAATGGCTGCCCTTTGCCACGTTGATCCTGCTGACGGCGATGCAGAGCCTTGACCAGGAACAGCTTGAAGCCGCCGAGATGGACGGCGCGGGGGCCTTCAGCCGGTTCATCCACATCACCCTGCCGCACCTCAGCCGGGCGGTGACGGTGGTGATCCTGATCCAGACCATCTTTCTGCTGTCGGTCTTTGCCGAAATCCTTGTGACCACGAACGGCGGTCCGGGCAATGCATCGACCAATCTCACCTACCTCGTCTATGCCGAAAGCCTGCTGCGCTTTGACGTGGGCACCGGCTCTGCCGGGGGTGTCGTGGCCATCGTTCTGGCCAATATCGTCGCGATCTTCCTGATGCGGATGATCGGCAAGAATCTCGACACCTGAGGAGCGGGAAACATGGCACGCGCAATCACCAATCAACGCAAGGCGGTCAATACCCTTGTGGCCTGGGTCATCGGTCTGCTGATCTTCTTTCCGATCCTCTGGACGGTGCTGACCAGCTTCAAGACCGAAGCCGTGGCGATCGCAGATCCGCCGATCTGGTTCAACTTCCACTGGACGCTGGAAAACTACTTTACCGTGCAGGAACGGTCCAACTACTTCCGCCACTTCTGGAATTCCGTCGTGATCTCGGTCGGCTCCACGGTGCTGGGGCTGGTGATCGCGGTGCCGGCGGCCTGGGCCATGGCCTTCGTGCCGGGCAAGCGGACCAAGGACCTGCTGATGTGGATGCTGTCCACAAAGATGCTGCCCCCCGTGGGCGTCCTGGTGCCGATCTACCTGCTGTTCCGCAACATGGGACTGCTGGACACCAAGCTGGGCCTGATCATCGTGCTGACGCTGATCAACCTGCCGATCATCATCTGGATGCTCTATACCTATTTCCGCGAAATTCCCGGTGACATCCTGGAAGCGGCGCGGATGGACGGGGCCAACCTGCGCAACGAGGTCATCTATGTTCTGCTGCCGATGGCGGTGCCCGGCATTGCCTCGACCCTGCTGCTGAACATCATCCTGGCCTGGAACGAGGCCTTCTGGACGCTGAACCTGACGGCCGCCAAGGCGGCGCCCCTGACGGCCTTCATCGCCAGCTATTCCAGCCCCGAAGGGCTGTTCTACGCCAAGCTGTCGGCGGCCTCGACCATGGCCATCGCGCCAATCCTCATCATGGGCTGGTTCAGTCAGAAACAACTGGTGCGCGGTCTCACCTTCGGCGCCGTGAAGTAAGGAAAAGACAATGGGACGTATTACCCTTGACCAGGTGACGAAAAGCTTCGGCGCCGTAGAAGTCATCCCGCCACTGGATCTGACCATCGATGATGGCGAATTCGTGGTCTTCGTCGGCCCCTCGGGCTGTGGCAAGTCCACGCTGTTGCGACTGATCGCGGGGCTCGAAGACGTGTCCTCGGGGCAGATCCGCATCGACCGCGAGGACGCCACCGATCTGCCCCCCGCCAAGCGCAAGCTGGCGATGGTGTTCCAGAGCTATGCGCTTTATCCGCATATGTCGGTGCGCAAGAACATCGCCTTCCCGCTCAAGATGGCGGGGATGAGCCCGGCGGAACGCGACAAGCGGGTCGATTACGCTGCCGGGGTGCTGAACCTGACCGATTATCTGGACCGCAAGCCGGGCCAGCTGTCGGGTGGTCAGCGTCAGCGGGTCGCGATCGGGCGCGCCATCGTGCGGGAACCGGCGGCCTTCCTGTTCGACGAACCGCTGTCGAACCTCGACGCGGCGCTGCGGGTGAACATGCGGCTCGAGATCTCCGAGCTGCACAACACGCTGGAAACCACCATGGTCTACGTGACCCACGATCAGGTCGAGGCGATGACCATGGCCGACAAGATCGTGGTGCTGAATGCCGGTCGGATCGAACAGGTCGGCAGCCCGCTGGAACTGTACCACACGCCGCGCAACCGGTTCGTCGCCGGCTTTATCGGCAGCCCCAAGATGAACCTGATCGACGGGCCCGAGGCGGCAAAGCATGACGCCCAAGCCATCGGGATTCGTCCCGAACATATCGTCAGCTCGTCCGAATCCGGTCTGTGGCAAGGGCGTGTCGGGGTCAGCGAACACCTTGGCTCGGACACCTTCTTCCACGTGCATGACACCGGGCTTGCGGAAACCCTGACCGTGCGCGCCAGTGGGGAAATGCCGCTGCGCCATGGCGACACGATCTATCTGACGCCGGAAGCGGACAAGCTGCATCGCTTCGACGAGGCGGGGCTGCGGATCGCCTGATCCCCGGGGCCGGTACGATCGTGCTGGCCCCGACCATATCGCCGCCCGGCTGTCCCTGGTGGCGCCTGAATTCTTGACGGAGGCTTAACATGAAGCTTGCGATGTCGCAGCTCGCCGGGCTGCGCCCCGAAATCGATTTGCCCGCTTACGACCGCAGCGCCCTGAGTCACGGGATCGTGCATGTGGGTCTCGGCAATTTCCACCGCGCCCATCAGGCGGTGTACCTGGATGATCTGTTCAACAAGGGGCTCGACCTGGATTGGGCGATCACCGGTGCCGGTGTGCGCGCCCCGGATGCCGGAATGCGCGCGGCCCTCGGGGCGCAGGATTACCTTTCCACGGTGATCGAACTTGGACCCGACACCACCCAGGCGCGGGTCGTGGGCTCCATGATGGATTTCATTCCCGTGACCGAGGGCAATGGCCCGCTGATCGCCAAGATGACCGACCCGGCGACGCGGATCGTGGCGCTGACCGTGACCGAGGGCGGCTATTTCGTTTCTGCGGAAACCGGGACCTTTGATGCGTCACACCCCGACATCATCTCGGATCTGGCGCGGCCCGATGCGCCCCATACGGTCTTTGGTGCCATCATCGCCGCACTCAAGGCCCGCCGCGCCGCCGGTACGCCGCCCTTTACCGTGATGTCCTGCGACAACCTTCCGGGCAATGGCGACGTCACCCGCGATACGGTCATCGGCTTCGCCCGGATGATCGACCTGGATCTGGCCGCGTGGATCGAAGGGCAGGTGGCCTTCCCCAACGGCATGGTCGACCGCATCACCCCGGCCACCGGCGACCGCGAACGCGCCATCGCGGCGCAATGCGGCATCGACGATCCGGTGCCGGTGACCTGCGAACCCTTCCGGCAATGGGTGCTGGAGGACAAGTTCCCGCTTGGCCGTCCCGCATTGGAAAAGGTCGGCGTTACCTTCACCGACGACGTGCACAGCTACGAGCGGATGAAGATCCGCATCCTGAACGGCGGCCATGCGGTGATCGCCTATCCCGGCGCGCTGCTTGGTTGCGTGCTGGCCCATGACGCCATGGCCCATCCGCTGGTTCATGCCTTCTTCCGCAAGGTCGAACAGGAAGAGATCCTGCCCCATGTCGACCCGGTGCCCGAATTCACCCCCGAGGCCTATCTTGAACTGATCGACGGGCGCTTTTCCAATCCGGCTGTCGAAGACACGACGCGGCGGCTTTGCCTGGACGGGTCGAACCGGCAGCCAAAGTTCATTCTGCCCTCGATCCGTGACGGGCTGGCGGCGGGGACCTCGGTCTCCGGGCTGGCGCTGCTTTCGGCGCTCTGGTGCCGCTATTGCGCCGGGACGCTCGAGGATGGTACGGAGATCGCGCCCAACGACCCCGCCTGGGACCGGCTGAACGCGACGGCGATTGCTGCGCGCGACACGCCCGCGCTGTGGCTTGCACAGCGGGAAATCTACGGGGCCGTGGGGGCGGATGCGGGCTTTGCCGCAGCCTTTGCCACATGGCTTGACGCGATCTGGGCGGAGGGTACGGCCTCCGCGCTCCGGACCTATCTGGAAGGGTAGCAATGACGACATATCTGGGCCTCGACCTTGGGACTTCGGGGCTGAGGGCCCTTTTGATCGACGCCGGGGGCGGCGTGATCGGCGCGGCCGAGGCCGCCTGCAGCGTCAGCCAGCCTTATCCCGGCTGGTCCGAACAGGATCCGGCCCAATGGATTGCGGCGCTGGATCAGGTCATGGCGGCGCTGAAGGCCAGCCACCCGGCCGCGCTGTCGGCGCTGGCCGGGATCGGCACGGCGGGGCATATGCATGGCGCCACGTTGCTGGACGCTTCGGGTGCCGTGATCCGGCCCTGCATCCTGTGGAACGACACCCGAAGCCATGCCGAGGCCGCACGTCTTGACGCGCTGGACGGGGTCCGCGACCTGTCGGGCAATATCGTATTTCCCGGCTTCACCGCGCCCAAGCTCGATTGGGTGCGCCTTCATGAGCCCGAGAGTTTCTCCCGCATTGCCAAGGTCTTGCTGCCGGCAGCTTACCTGAATTTTCATCTGACCGGAGAGACGGTTGCCGATATGTCGGATGCCGCCGGCACCAGTTGGCTGGATACGGGCGCGCGTGATTGGTCGGACGATCTGCTGGCGGCGGGCCACATGCGTCGCGATCAGATGCCCCGGCTTGTCGAGGGCTGCGAGGCGGGCGGGATCCTGCGGGCCGAGCTTGCGGCGGCCTGGGGCATCGCTGGCCCGGTTACGATCGCGGGCGGCGCGGGCGACAATGCCGCCGCGGCCTGCGGGACAGGCTGCCTGTCCGAAGGTCAGGGCTTTGTTTCGCTCGGCACTTCGGGGGTTCTGCTGGCGGCGCGGGATGGGTATCACCCGGATGCGGACAGCGCGCTGCATACCTTCTGCCACGCGGTGCCGGGGCGCTGGTACCAGATGGGCGTGATGCTTTCCGCGACCGACAGCCTGAACTGGCTGGGTCGGATCACCGGGCGTCGTCCGGCAGAGCTGAGCGCGGATCTGGGCGATCTGAGGGGGCCGGGCCAGACCCGGTTCCTGCCGTATCTGGCGGGCGAGCGCACACCGTATAACGACGCGGCCATTCGCGGCGCGTTCACCGGCCTTGCCAGCGCGACCGATACGGCGGATCTGACCCGCGCGGTGATGGAAGGCGTGGCCTACGGGCTGCGTGACACGGCACAGGCTATGAAGGCCGTCGGCGCACGCCCCGAGGCCCTTCTGATGATCGGTGGCGGCTCGGCTTCGGAATACTGGGTGGAACTGATGGCGACGGTGCTGGATATGCCCATGCTTCTGCCGGCGCGGGGCGAATTCGGCGCGGCCCTTGGTGCGGCCCGGCTGGGTCAGATCGCCGCCACCGGCGCTGCCCCCGAAGACCTGTTGACCCGGCCCGAGATCGCTCATGAGGTCCCGCCGAACCGCGCCCTGACCGAACAGTTCAATGCCGGCTACGACCGGTTCCGCGCCGCCTATCCGGCGATCCGTGAAATCCAGTAGAGCGCCCGCGCCCCGGATGCAATCCGGGACGCGCGATCTGTCTTATTCAGTCAGTTCATGCCGCCAGGGCGGGTTCGCCCCGGCCCGCGAGACGGTCACCGCCGCAACACGGGCGCCGAAATCCAGCGCCTCGCACAGGTCCTCGGAACTGATCTCGCGCAGGGCCTCTTTGGTCAGCAGACCGTTTTCCGACAGCGAACACAGCACACCGGCGTTGAAGGTATCGCCTGCACCAACCGTATCGGCGACCTCGGCCTTGCGGGCGGCCACATGCAGGCTGCGCGTCATGTCGTAATAGGCCGAAGCCCCTTCGCTGCCACGGGTCAGGATGACCACGCCGGCCCCGGCGCGGCACAGCCCGAAGGCCGCTTCGTCCATCGAGGTCGCATCGGGGCGCAGCCAGGACAGGTCCTCGTCCGAGATCTTTACGATGTCGGCCAGGGCCATCATCTTTTCCAGACGTGCGCGATAACGGTCTTCGTCCTGGATGAAGCTGGGGCGGATATTCGGGTCGATCATTACCACACGCGACCCGGCTTCGCGGGCACAAAGCGCGGCATAGGTGTCTGCACCCGGCTCGGAAGCCAGGCTGATACCGCCGAAGTAAAGCGCTTCGGCTTCGGCCGGCAGGTCGGGCAGGTCCTTCGGCGCGATCATCCGCCCGGCGCTGGCCTCGTCATAGAACAGGTAACTGGCCTTGCCCTCGACTAGGGTCACGAAAGCCAGGGTCGTGGGCTGGTCCGAGCGCATCAGCAGATCGGTTTCGACACCCGAGGCGGTCAGCCCCTTGACCAGTTGCGCCCCGAAAAGATCGTTCGAGATTCCGGAGACCATCGAGCAGGGGCGACCCAGCCGCCCGAGGGCGATGGCGGTGTTGAATATCGCCCCGCCATCATGGGGAACAAAGCCATTGGGTCCCTCGACAGTGGGTGCCGGGATCATGTCGATCAGGGCTTCGCCGCAGCAAATGAGCACGTTTTTCGTCCTTTCGGGAAAGGTCCAGGGACCCGGCAGTTTCCGGGCCGCCATTGCCTGTTCCGGATCGCCACTAAGTAGACAATCCCGCCACCGAAGTCGAGCCTGAGACGTCGGGACCCCTCGGGTTTTCTTCTGTATCGGCAGGCTGTTGCCAGCCGGTCACGCCCCGGGCGGTCCGGGATTTTTTCCGGCACCGGCGGCAGGTCGGGTGGAGAGATATCCCCAGATGACCAAGGGTAAGATTGTGGATAAGTCTGTTGATGGATATGGCCGTCACCAAGCGGGTCCGGGCTTGATTTGGGTGGCTTCCGTTGGGTTATCACTTGCGGTCGAAATCGGGGCGACCATGTCGGCAGCGGTGGCTCTGTGGCGTAATCCAATAAGATGAAATGAAATCAATAATTTAGTGGCCATTCCTGTGGTGAAATTTCAAACCTGTGCGATTCGGGCAGCGGTGATCCGCAGACCGCTCTCATCTAACGGTTAAGTAACACTTTTTTGAATTTGGCCTCCGCATGGCAGTGGATATCCCGCGCCCCATGCGGAGTTTCCGGTTGGACGCTGCCGGGCTCACTTGGCCTGTCCCTTGCGCCACGACGGCAGGAGGAGTAGGGCAAGAGCCTCTTTCAAGCAGCGCCCGGAGGCTATCATGGACCTTTCGTTGAAACCTGCCGCCACGGCGGTCGACGCGGTCCGGGGGACCCTGGCCGAACACTTCGGGGATCGGCTGCAAAGCGGCACCAGTTTCTGCGAACAACACGCCAATACGGCCACCGGGCGCGGCACGCAGGCCCCCGATATGGTGGTCTGGCCCGAGACCACGCAAGAGGTCTCGCTGATTGCGCGGACCTGCTGGGAACAGGGCGTGCCGCTGATCCCCTTCGGCGCCGGGTCGTCGCTGGAAGGGCAGTTGAATGCGCCCCTTGGCGGTGTCTCGGTCGACATGAGCCGGATGGACAGTCTGCGCGAGGTTCTTGCCGAAGACCTGATTGCCGTGGTCGGCCCCGGCCTGACCCGCAAGCGCCTTAACGAGGAGTTGCGCCATACCGGTCTGCAATTCCCCATTGATCCCGGCGCGGATGCCAGCATCGGTGGCATGTGCGCCACGCGGGCCTCGGGCACCAATGCGGTGCGCTACGGCACCATGGCCGAGAACGTCCTGGCGCTGGAGGTCGTGATGGCGGATGGCACGATCATCCGCACCGGCACCCGCGCGGTCAAGAGCGCGGCTGGTTATGACCTGACGCGCCTGATGATCGGCAGCGAAGCGACGCTTGGAATCATCACCGAAATCACCCTGCGCCTGCGCGGCATCCCCGAGGAAACGATTGGCGGTGTCGCCGGATTCCCTGATCTGCAAAGCGCCTGTGCGGCTGTCATCATCATGGTGCAGATCGGGCTGGACATCGGGCGGGTGGAATTGCTCGACCCGGTGCAGATCCGCGCCTGCAACGCCTATTCCGGCCTGACATTGCCAGAGGTGCCGACGCTGTTCTTCGAATGCGGGGGCACCGATGCCTCGGCCCGCGACACGGCGCGGATCTTTACCGAGATCGCCGAGGAAGAAGGCGCGCTGTCGATCGAATGGACCGCTGCGCGTGAGGCCCGCAACAAACTGTGGCAGGCGCGGCACGACAGTTATTGGGCCGCGCTGGCCCTGCGTCCCGGCTGCAAGGGTTTGGTCAGCGACGCCTGCGTGCCGATCTCGAAACTGGCGGAAAGCATCGCCGAGGCCCGTGCAGATCTGGATGCAAGGGGCCTGACTGGCACGATCCTTGGCCACGTGGGGGATGGAAACTTCCACGTGGTGCTGATGACAGATCCCGAAGACATGGATGAGGCGGCTCAGGTTGCGGATTTCCTGAAGGGGATCAGCCGTCGCGCGCAGGCGGTTGGCGGCACCTGCACCGGGGAACATGGCATCGGGCAGGGCAAGATCACCTCCCTCGCGGATGAAGCCGGCGCTTCGCTTGCGGTAATGCGGGCGGTCAAGGCGGCGCTGGATCCGCGCAACATCCTCAACCCCGGTAAATTGTTCGGAGACCTCGCATGACCCCCGGTGCACGTCTGGCCATGGCGGCCGAAATCCTCGATGCGGTTCTCGAAGGGACAGCGGCCGAAAAGGCGCTGACCGGCTGGGCGCGCAAATCCCGTTATGCCGGGTCCAAGGACCGCGCCGCGGTGCGCGATCACGTGTTTGACGCGCTGCGTTGCATGCGATCCTACGCAGCCCTTGGTGGCGCGATGACCGGGCGGGGGCTGACGATCGGCCTGCTGCGTGCCGAAGGCACCGACCCCGCGACACTGTTCACCGGCGAAGGCCATTGCCCCGCCCCGCTGACCGAGGCCGAAGAGACCGCCGGTGCCGCACCCGCTCCTGGGGCCGAGGCCGGAGATATGCCGGATTGGATCTGGCCCCTGGTCACGCAGTCTCTCGGGGATCAGGCCGAAGCGGTCGCGGAATGCCTGCGCCATCGCGCCCCGGTGCAGATCCGCGCCAACCTGTCTCGCCATGACAGCGCCGCGGTGATCGCGATGCTGGCCGAGGAAGGGATAACCGCCGCACCCGGCCCGCTGGCGCCCTCTGCGATCGAGGTCAGCGAAGGCGCACGGCGGCTGACCGGCACCCGCGCCTTTGCGGACGGCGTTTTTGAGATGCAGGACGCGGCCAGTCAGGCGGTCTGCGCGACGATTCCCCTGAAGGACGGCCAGCGCCTGCTGGATTACTGCGCCGGGGGGGGCGGAAAGACGCTGGCCCTTGCCGCGCGCGCGCAGCTTGACCTGTTTGCCCATGACGCCACCCCAGAGCGGATGCAGGACCTGCCGGTCCGGGCCGAGCGGGCCGGGGTGCCGGTCACGCTGGTTGACGGAAGTGACCTGCCGGGACTGGCGCCTTTCGATGTCGTGCTCTGCGATGTGCCCTGTTCGGGCAGCGGATCCTGGCGGCGCGCACCCGAGGGGAAATGGCGTCTGACCGCGGATCGGCTGGATGATCTGCAGAACATTCAGGGCCAGATCCTGTCTGATGTCGCAGACCTTGTAGCCCCCGATGGGCTGCTGGCCTATGCGACCTGTTCGCTGTTGGCGGAAGAAAATCGTGACAGGATTGATGCCTTCATCGCCGGAAATCCCGGCTGGCAGGTGCAGGCGGACCATCGCTGGACGCCGCTTGACGGGGGCGATGGCTTTTACCTGGCGCTGCTACGGCGCATTTGATTTCGACGCCGAAAAGCGTCAGATTCGGCGAAGTTCCGCCCTTATTGCGAAGGCTTGATGTGTATCATTCTGCCTTGGGTTGAAGCGAACGATTTGACAGGTCTTGTTAATGTTTGGTTAATCCGGCGACCACCATATTATGCCATGGAAGCATGTTGTGGCGGAGGGACGGGTGACGGGAGCAACGACGGAATTCGGCTATCTGGCCCTGGCGCGCAAGCGGTTCGGGGAGCGGACCCATACGCTTTTGCTGTTCTGCATCAGCTTTCTGGCGCTGGCGGCGGTTGTCCCCAGCGGGGTCTTCGGGATGGCGCTTCTGCTTAGCGGGCTGACCCTTGGTGCGGGACTTCTGTTGCTGCGGGCCACAGCGCCGCGCAGCGGCGGTTACGAGGCCCTGGAAGACGATTTCCTGAGCGCCCTGCTGGTCAACGATCCCGGCCCGGCGCTGGTCACCGGGCTGAACGGCGTGCTGAGCTACTGCAATCCCGCCGCCGAGACCGCGCTGGACGCCGAGCCGGGGCAGGCCATCGCCTTTGCCCTGACCGGCAAGCTGGGCAATGGTCAGGCGCCCTGCGTGGTCCGGCGCCTGACGATCGCATCGCAGGTTTCGGGGGCCGCACGCGAGGTGGTCGATACCCTGACGGGCAAGCTGAGCCTGACGGTGCAATCCCTGGACGGCGGCCATCTGCTTTGGCGGTTCGAGGAATTTGCCTGCGCCGATGACGGCGAAGATGCCGAGGCGCAGCTGCCCTTGATCTCGGTTGGACGGGGCCATGCGATCCTTTACATGAACGCGGCGGCACGGCGTCTGGCCGGAGGGCGGCCGCGGCGGCTGCAGGACTTCTTTGCGCAGCCCGAATCCGCCAATGGCGCGGTGGTTGATGTCCAGACCCCGGACGGGGTGCTTCCCCGGCGTCTGGCGGTGATTTCGGGCGCGGGCGGGCGGCGCGAAATGCTGTTGTTGCCGTTGGAGGACGATGACCCCGGCACGGCAGCGCAGGCGGCGAGCGGGGCTGACGACATCTGGTCCCGCGCCGATGATCTGCCGGTCCCGATCCTGCGCCTGTCCACGGAGGGCGAGATCGAATTGGCCAATGCCGCCGCCCGCCAACTGCTTGAACTGGACGGCGAACCGGACCGCGACCTGTCGACCCTGATGGAAGGGCTGGGCCGGTCGATTTCCGGCTGGCTGGCCGAGGTCGCCGCCGGCACGCCGGACCCCACGGCCAAGCCGCATTCCGAATTCCTGCGCCTGTCGCGGGTCGAACGCGATGTCTATGTGCAAGTCACCGTGCGCCAGATCCGCTTTGAGGGACGCAAGGCGTTGATTGCGGTGATGAGCGACGCAACCGAGCTGAAGACCCTGGAAGCGCAATTCGTCCAAAGCCAGAAGATGCAGGCCATCGGCCAGCTGGCCGGCGGGGTGGCGCATGATTTCAACAACCTGCTGACTGCGATCACCGGGCATTGTGATCTGCTGCTGTTGCGTCACGACCATGGCGATCCCGACTATGGTGACCTGGTGCAGATCAACCAAAACGCCAATCGTGCCGCCGCCCTGGTCGGTCAGCTACTGGCCTTTTCCCGAAAACAGACCCTGCGGCCCGAAACCATCGACCTGCGCAACACGCTGTCGGACCTGACCCATCTGCTGAACCGGCTGGTCGGCGAAAAGGTGACGCTCAATCTTACCCACGACACGCAGCTGCCCAAGATCCGCGCCGACAAGCGCCAGTTGGAACAGGTGCTGATGAACCTTGTCGTCAACGCCCGCGATGCGCTGCCTGCGGGCGGAGAAATCCGCATTGCCACTGAAACCCTGCACCTGACCGAGGAAATGCAACGCGACCGTGCCAAGGTCGCGCCGGGGGATTACGTTCAGGTCAAGGTCTCCGACACCGGCGTCGGCATCGCGCCCGACAAGTTGCAGAAGGTCTTCGAACCCTTCTTCACGACCAAGCGCGTGGGCGAGGGGACCGGCCTTGGCCTGTCCACCGCCTACGGGATCGTCAAGCAATCGGGCGGTTTCATCTTTGTCGAAAGCGCGCCGGGCGAAGGCACCTGCTTCAGTCTGCTGTTCCCGGTCCAGAAGGACGAGGCGCCAGTGCCAGAGATTGCCGCGCCCAAGCCTGCCGCGACCCCTGATGCACGCGGCGACGGCGTTGTCCTGCTGGTCGAGGACGAGGCCCCGGTGCGCGCCTTCGCCTCGCGCGCGCTGCGTCTGAAGGGCTATACCGTGCTTGAAGCCGAGAACGCGGAAGAGGCGCTGGCGACCCTGCGCAGCAGCAAGATGAAGATCGACGTCTTTGTCACCGATGTGGTCATGCCCGGCATGGACGGTCCGACCTGGGTGCGCAAGGCGCTGGAGTTCCACCCCGACACCCGCGTCGTCTTTGTCTCGGGCTATGCCGAGGACAGCTTTACCGACAACAGCGCCAAGATCCCCAATTCGGTCTTCCTGCCCAAGCCCTTCTCGCTGGCGGAACTGACCGAAACCGTCTGGCGCCAAATGCAGTAAACCCGGCCGGGACCGCCGCCTAGAGAGAATCGTAGAGCGCGAAATCCTCGGCAAACTTGCGGCGCAACTTGGCCTCGGTCCGGGCCGCCAGGTCCAGTTGCATGCTGGGAGAGACGTTCAGGCGCTGCGTTTCCAGCCCAAGCCCCAGGCGATCCGACAGGAAGGCATCGAACTTTGCCGGATCCTCGTAGCGGAACAGCCGGGTGACAGCGGTGCCGTTGCGGGTGGGTTCCAGAAACTTTGCCTGATTGCCCACATTGGCAAATCCCGGTCGGTCGCCCCGGCAATAGGCATCGACGAATTCGTCGAAACTGACGTGGTGGGTCGCGTTGGCGCGCCCTTCCATTCCAGGCCGCTGGCGGAACCTGTACCAGCTGCCCAGCCAGGAGACCGGCTCGCGCATGACCGCGACAATATCCATCGGTTCGCCAATGAATTTCTCGATCATCGGGCGAAAATGGCGGTTGTAGCGAAAGACCGGCGCGTGCTTCAGCTCCGGCGGGTCGGATATCACCAAAGCGGCGTGGGGGGCGAGGGCGGCCTCGTAGGCGGTGGTGCCGGTCTTGGGGACCGACAGCAAGACCATGCGCGCCTTGGAAAACACCAGCATTTGCAATCCTTTCGCCGCGGCCCCGCACAATTTACCGGGCTTCGGTCAGGCGTCAACCACTCCTTAACCAACCTGCCGGACAGTCGAGAAAGAAGAATTCTATTGATATGTTCCCTTTTTGATCTCATATAGGGGTGAACAAGAGGCGAACACCGGCAGTGATTGCCGCCCCATCCGGGGTGTGAGATAAGGAAGCAGACAATGGCAACGGCAACGGCAGATCTACTTTCCATGGATGGCAAAAAAGACCCCAACAAGCAGAAGGCGCTCGACAGCGCCCTTGCACAGATCGAACGCCAATTCGGCAAGGGTTCGATCATGAAGCTGGGCGGCAAGGATGCCATCCAGGAAATCGAGGCCACCTCGACCGGCTCGCTCGGTCTGGACATCGCGCTTGGTATCGGCGGCGTCCCGAAGGGCCGCATCGTCGAGATCTACGGCCCGGAAAGCTCGGGCAAGACCACGCTGACGCTGCATTGCGTGGCCGAGGAACAGAAGAAGGGCGGGGTTTGCGCCTTCGTCGACGCGGAACATGCGCTTGACCCGCAATATGCGCGCAAGCTGGGTGTCGACCTCGAGGAACTGCTGATCTCGCAGCCCGACACCGGTGAGCAGGCGCTCGAAATCGTCGACACGCTGGTGCGCTCTGGTGCGGTTTCGATGGTCGTGGTCGATTCGGTCGCGGCCCTGACGCCGAAATCGGAACTGGAAGGCGACATGGGCGACAGCTCGGTCGGCGTCCATGCCCGTCTGATGAGCCAGGCGATGCGCAAGCTCACGGGGTCGATCTCGCGGACCAAATGCACCGTGATCTTCATCAATCAGATCCGCATGAAGATCGGCGTGATGTTCGGCTCGCCCGAAACCACCACGGGCGGCAATGCGCTGAAGTTCTATTCCTCGGTCCGTCTCGACATCCGCCGCATCGGCGCGATCAAGGACCGCGACGAAATCGTCGGTAACGCCACCCGCGTGAAGGTCGTCAAGAACAAGGTCGCGCCGCCCTTCAAGCAGGTGGAATTCGACATCATGTACGGCGAAGGCATCTCGAAGATGGGCGAATTGCTCGATCTCGGCGTCAAGGCCGGGGTGATCGAGAAATCGGGCTCCTGGTATTCCTACAGCGACGAACGGATCGGGCAGGGGCGCGAGAACGCCAAGACCTTCATGAAGGAAAACCCCGATCTCGCCTACGAGGTCGAGGACAAGATCCGCGCCGCCCATGGCCTTGATTTCGGCAAGGACCGGCCGGACGACGGCGACGTCATGGAAGGCTGAGGCCTTCTTCCCTTCGCAAAGACACAAGGCGGCTTCCTTCGGGAGGCCGCCTTTTTTCATGGGCAGGGGCCAGCGCCACTGCCGGCTCTTTCATCTGGCCGAAAATACTCCGGGGGGACGTGGTGCGCCGCCCCGGCGGCGGGCCGCGTGGGGGCAGAGCCCCTTGCCCGGCGCGGGTTTTCCAGTGGCTTTCGCCGCTCGGCGGTGGACAGTCCGGCGCGCCCCGGCTAAATCAGCAAAACCGCACAGGTAACCGGAAAGGCCGCCCAGAATGCAGTCGCTGAACGAGATCCGCTCGACGTTCCTGAACTATTTCCAGCGCCAGGGCCACCAGGTGGTGCCCTCTTCTCCGCTGGTGCCGCGCAATGACCCCACCCTGATGTTCGCCAATTCCGGCATGGTGCAGTTCAAGAACTGCTTCACCGGCGTGGAAAAGCGCGACTACACCCGGGCGACCACGGCGCAGAAATGCGTCCGCGCGGGCGGCAAGCACAACGACCTCGACAATGTCGGCTACACGGCGCGTCACCATACCTTCTTTGAAATGCTCGGCAATTTCTCCTTCGGGGATTATTTCAAGACCGAGGCGATCCCCTTCGCCTGGGAATTGATCACCCGCGAATTCGGCATCCCGAAGGACAAGCTCTATACCACGGTCTATCACACCGATGACGAGGCCTTCGACCTGTGGAAGAAGATCGGCGTCCCCGAAGAACGCATCATCCGCATCGCCACATCGGATAACTTCTGGCAGATGGGCGATACCGGTCCCTGTGGTCCCTGCACCGAGATCTTCTATGACCACGGCGACAAGTTCTGGGGTGGCCCTCCGGGATCGCCCGAGGAAGACGGCGACCGTTTCATCGAGATCTGGAACGTCGTCTTCATGCAGAACGAACGCTTCGAGGACGGCTCCATGCGGGCGCTCGACATGCAGTCCATCGATACCGGCATGGGGATCGAACGGGTTGCGGCGCTGCTGCAGGGCACCAATGACAACTACGCCACCGACCTGATGCGATCGCTGATCGAGGCTTCGGCCCATGCGACCAGTTCGGACCCCGACGGCCCCGGCAAGACCCATCACCGGGTGATCGCCGATCACCTGCGCTCGACCTCCTTCCTGATCGCCGATGGTGTACTGCCCTCCAACGACGGGCGCGGATATGTGCTGCGCCGTATCCTGCGCCGCGCCGCCCGCCACGCGCACCTGTTGGGCGCGCAGGACCCGCTGATGCACCGGCTTGTGCCGGAACTCGTCCGCCAGATGGGCGAGGCCTATCCCGAACTGCGTCAGGGCCAGGCGATGATCGAGGAAACCCTCGAACTGGAGGAAACCCGCTTCCGCCAAACTCTCGACCGTGGTCTGAAGCTGCTGGATGACGAGTTGGCCGGCCTGCCCGAAGGTGCCGAGCTGCCCGGGCAATCGGCCTTCAAGCTTTACGATACCTACGGTTTCCCGCTCGACCTGACCCAGGACGCCCTGCGGGAAAAGGGCCGCACGGTCGACACCGACGGCTTCGACACCGCCATGGCGGAACAGAAGGCCAAGGCCCGCGCCGCTTGGTCCGGCTCCGGTGAAGCAGTCGACGCGACAATCTGGTTCGACCTGCGCGACAAGCATGGCGCGACCGAATTCCTCGGCTACGACACGGAAACGGCCGAAGGCCAGATCCTGGCCCTGGTCCGTGACGGCGCGGCCCTGACCAGCGCGAGCGAAGGCGACGCCGTGACTCTGGTGCTGAACCAGACTCCCTTCTACGGCGAAAGCGGCGGCCAGGTCGGCGACACGGGTCAGATCCGCACCGACGGCGGCAGCATCACCGTGACCGATACCAAAAAGGTCGAAGGTCTGTTCCTGCATGTGGGCCAGGTGACCTCCGGCACCGTGAAACCGGGCGAAGCGGCGATCCTTGAACTGGATCACGCCCGCCGCGGCATGATCCGTGCCAACCATTCGGCCACCCACCTGCTGCACGAAGCCCTGCGTGAGGCCCTCGGCCCTCATGTCGCGCAACGTGGCTCTCTCAATGCGCCGGATCGGCTGCGGTTCGACTTCAGCCATTCCGCGGCTCTCAGCCCGGCGGAACTGTCGCGCATCGAGACCGAGGTCAATGCCTACATCCGCCAGAACACCCCCGTCGAAACCCGCATCATGACCCCCGACGACGCCCGCGCCCTCGGCGCCCAGGCGCTTTTCGGCGAGAAATACGGGGACGAGGTCCGCGTGGTTTCCATGGGCAAGGCCCAGACTGGTAAGGGCCAGGACGGTCAGACCTGGTCAATCGAGCTTTGCGGGGGCACCCATGTCACCCGTACCGGGGACATCGGCGCCTTTGCCCTGACCGGTGAAAGCGCGTCTTCTGCCGGCGTCCGCCGGATCGAGGCGCTGACCGGCGCGGCGGCACTTACCGAGTTGCGCGGCCGGGACGGCACGCTCAGCGAAATCGAAGGCCTTCTGAAAACCTCCGGCGCCGGGACGCTCGACCGCGTCCGCGCGCTGGTCGAGGAACGCCGCAACCTGACCAACGAGGTCGCGCAACTCAAGCGCGAGATCGCCATGGGTGGCGGGGACAAGGCAAGTATCGAGGCCGAAGCGGTCAATGGCATTCCGTTCCTCGGCCAGGTCCTGCAAGGGGTTTCCGGCAAGGATCTGCGCAGCCTGATCGACGCGCACAAAACGCGTATGGGATCGGGCGTGATTCTGCTGATCGCAGAAGAAGACGGCAAGGTGGCGGTGGCCTCCGGCGTGACGGATGACCTGACGGATCGGGTCTCTGCAGTGGATGTCCTCAAGGCGGCGGTGCCGGCCGTTGGCGGCAAGGGAGGCGGAGGCCGCCCCGACATGGCACAGGGCGGCGGCAAGGACTTTGCCGGGGCCGAGGCCGCGATTGCGGCGGGTCGCGCCGTTCTGGAAGGCTGAATTCATGGCCGCCTATATCGTCGCCCGGATCGATGTCACCGATCCGCAGGATTATGCGACCTACGCCTCCCGCACTGCAAAGCTGATCGAGGCAGGCGGGGGCCGGATCCTTGCGAAGGGCGGGCCGCAAGGCTTCCTCGAAGGGACGGGCCCTGGCCGTCATGTGATCATTGAATTTCCCGACCGCGCGACCGCCGAGGCGTGGTATGACTCTCCTGCCTATCAGGAGATCCTTCCCATCGCTTTGCGGTCAAGCGAACGGGACCTCGTTATCGTGGAGGGAGCTTGATGCCCGCACTCTGGATCGCCCATGTCACCGTCACCGACGAAGAGGCCTATGGCCGCTACGCCAAGCTCGCCGGCCCGGCGATCGCCGCCCATGGCGGCAAATTCGTCGCCCGCGGTGGCCGCTTTGTCCAACTCGAAGGCAAGGAACGCCCGCGCAATGTCGTGGCGCAATTCGACAGCGTCGAAGCCGCCGAAGCCTGCTATCATTCCCCGGAATACCAGGAGGCCCTCTCCCATGCGCGTGGCGCCTCCGAACGGGAACTCCTGATCGTCGAAACCTCCGAATAACCGGCGGGATCACTCCAAAGGAAAAGGGCGGCGCAAGGTTTCCCCTCGCGCCGCCCTTTTCATGTTTCCCTGTCTCAAATATCCCCGCCGGAGGCATGGCGCCGAAGGCGCCATCCCGGCCGGTGATCAGGCGCCGCGCGACTGCCGCTTGCGCTCATGCGGGTCGAGGAAGCGTTTGCGCAGACGGATCGACGTCGGCGTCACTTCGACCAGCTCGTCGTCGTTGATATAGGCAATCGCCTCTTCCAGCGACAGCGTGACAGGCGTCGTCAGACGCACGGCGTCATCGGTTCCCGAGGCACGGACGTTGGTCAGCTGCTTGCCCTTCAGCGGGTTCACTTCCAGGTCGTTCTCGCGCGAATGCTCGCCGATGATCATGCCCTGGTAGACAGCCGCCTGAGCGCCGATGAAGAACTTGCCGCGATCCTCCAGCTTCCACAGCGCATAGGCGACAGCCGTACCGTCATCCATCGAGATCAGGACCCCGGCGCGACGGCCCGGAATGGACCCTTTGTGCGGCGCCCAGCTGTGGAACACGCGGTTCAGCACGCCGGTGCCGCGGGTATCGGTCAGGAATTCGCCGTGGTAGCCGATCAACCCGCGCGACGGCACATGGGCGATGATCCGGGTCTTGCCGGCACCTGCCTGGCGCATTTCGGTCAGGTCGCCCTTGCGTGCACCGGTGATCTTCTCGATCACGGCGCCGGAGTATTCGTCATCCACGTCGATGGTGACTTCCTCGATCGGCTCCAGCCGTTCGCCGTTCTCCCCTTCGCGCATGATCACCTGCGGACGCGAGATCGACAGCTCGAAGCCCTCGCGACGCATGTTCTCGATCAACACGCCCATCTGCAGTTCGCCACGACCGGAAACCTCGAAGGCCTCGCCGCCGGGGGTGTCCTGGATCTTGATGGCGACGTTGGATTCGGCCTCTTTCATCAGGCGTTCGCGGATGACGCGCGACTGCACCTTCTTGCCGTCACGACCGGCCAGCGGCGAATCGTTGATGCCGAAGGTCACGGTGATGGTCGGCGGATCGATCGGCTGGGCGTCCAGCGCCTCGTCCACGGCCAGGGCACAGATCGTGTCGGCGACGGTGGTCTTGGTCATGCCGGCGATGGACACGATGTCGCCCGCCTGGGCTTCCTCGATGTCCTGCTGTCCGAGGCCACGGAAAGCCTGGATCTTGGTGACGCGGAATTGTTCGATCTTCTGGCCGATGCGGCTCAGGGATTGAACGGTCGCGCCAACCTTCAGCTTGCCGCTTTCGACACGGCCCGTCAGGATCCGGCCCACGAAGGGGTCCGAGCCAAGGGTCACGGCCAGCATGCGGAAGTCCTCGTCCTGGCGTGCGATCTGCTTGGGCTTCGGGACGTGGTTCACGACAAGATTGAACAGCGCGTCGAGGTTCTTGCGCGACCCGTCCAGTTCCGCATCGCACCAGCCATTGCGGCCCGAGGCGTAAAGGTGAGGGAAATCAAGCTGATCGTCGTCCGCGTCGAGCGAGGCGAACAGGTCGAAGCATTCGTCCAGCGCCCGGTCGGGCTCGGCGTCGGGCTTGTCGACCTTGTTCAGCACCACGATGGGACGCAGGCCCAGGGCCAGCGCCTTGGAGGTCACGAACTTGGTCTGGGGCATCGGGCCTTCGGCCGCATCGACCAGCAGGACGACACCGTCGACCATCGACAGGATCCGCTCGACCTCGCCGCCGAAATCGGCGTGGCCGGGGGTGTCGACGATATTGATCCGCGTGCCTTTCCATTCGACCGAAGTCGCCTTGGCAAGGATCGTGATCCCGCGTTCCCGTTCCAGGTCGTTGCTGTCCATGGCCCGTTCGGCCACGGCCTGATTGGCACGGAAGGCACCGGATTGCTTCAGCAGCTCATCCACGAGCGTCGTCTTGCCGTGGTCAACGTGAGCGATGATGGCGATATTGCGCAGGTCCATTGGGCATCCCTAAATAGCTTGCGCCCGCGCCTATACTGGCTGCGGGTGAATTGCCAGAGGAAAGGCGTCCTAGGCGATCAGACAACCCAGCAGAGACGTGGCGCGGCTGTGGATCCAGGCATGCCCTGAGGTTTCGACCTGCGCCCCGCTGCCCAGCTTGAAATGCGCAAGACCCGGCGCACGGCGCGGTTGGAGCGTGCCGAGGTCCAGCCGGGCATGGCCGCGCCGGTGCAGCCATTCAGCCGCCTCTGCAAGGAGCAGGTTATGGGCCGAGCAGGCCCGGCCAGTCGTCCCTGACCAGCCCATGTGATAACTGGCCCCCGGCGCATGCAGCAGGAACAGCATCGCGGCAACGGGCTGACCTTCGGCATAGGCCGTGAACAGCCGGGTCTGCGGCCAGGCGATGGCAAAGCCAGAGGGCAGGGCGCGATAGCCACGTGCCTTGCGTTGCTCGGCCTCGCGCCGCAAAAGCCAGTGGTCGAGATCGCGGGGAAAGGGCGCATGGGTCACCTGCAGGTCGCTGCGGCGCGCCCGGTTCAGCCGATTGCGCCATTTCTGCGCAAAGCCCGCTTCGCGCTTGTCCTGGCTGAGAGAGATATCCAGCACCGCGTGGCTTTGCGGCGTCAGCACCGGGATCGCCCCGCTGCGGCGCAGGGCGCGGTCCATGTCCCGGTCCGGGGCCTGCAGGATCGTCACCCCCCGCCGCCCGCGCAGCACAGGCACCTCGCGCGGGGCGGGCAGCCAGAGCACGGCCGTCGGCCCGAACCGCCGCCGCACCCCGAAGGTGCCATCCGGCATCAGCGTGGTTTCCGAGCCGAGCTTCGCCAGCGCCTTGGCATAATAGAAATGCCGGTGCATCCGGTCATCGGGAAAGGCCTCGGGGGCGACATGTTTCATGGCCCAGTTTAACGACAGGAAAACCTTATTCGTCGTTAATGCGGGAATGAAAAACACCCGCAAGCTGATCCCTGACAGCCCCGGCCCACGCCGTACCGGCCTTAACGGTCCAAGGCGGAGTAGCGCCAAAGCGCTGTCTCGGCGCAGGGCAGGGCACAGATCGTTGGAAGGCAGAATGCAGGAATGCCGCCCGACATGGCAGGCGGCATTCCTCGTGTTTCTTGCGCTGTCCCTGCCGGTCTACGTCGTGTTGACAGGGATCAGCTGGCTGTTCTGAAGCTCAGAACGGGATTTCGTCGTCTATATCCCGGCTCGGCGCGCCGCCACCCGATGAACTGCCGCCACCGGAAGACCCACCGCCATAGCCGCCACGGTCGTCGTATCCGCCGCGATCATCGTATCCGCCGCCCGAGGACGAGCCGCCGCCGTAGGAGCCGCCGCCACCGCCGCCGCCTTCATTGCGACCGTCGAGCATGGTCAGTTCCGACCGGAAGGGACGCAGCACGACTTCGGTGGAATACTTGTCCTGACCCGATTGGTCCTGCCATTTGCGGGTTTCCAGCTGGCCTTCGATATAGACCTTCGACCCTTTGCGCAGGTATTGCTCTGCCACCCGGACCAGCGGCTCCGAGAAAATGGCGACCGAGTGCCATTCGGTGCGTTCCTTGCGCTCACCGGAATTACGGTCTTTCCAGGTTTCCGACGTGGCGATGCGCAGGTTGCAGACCTTGCCACCATTCTGGAACGAGCGGACTTCCGGGTCGCGACCCAGGTTGCCGATCAGGATGACCTTGTTGACGGATCCGGCCATGCGGTGACTCCTCATATCCTTCGGGATCGCGCCCCGGCGAATCCGGTGGCGCGTGTTTCATCGGTTACACCAGAGCGCGCCACCGGGGGCAAGTTCCCTCTCCGGTTCCATGATATTTCCGGCATCGTCCCCCGATGCGCGCTCCCCTGCCCAAGAAGCACGCCGGAAGGGGTGCAATTCCTTATCCGGTTTCGTATAAGAGCCCCCGGACAGTGTGGGAAAGCAAGGGGACCGCAGGTGAAGCTGCACAACTTGTACGGCACCGCGACATGGTGCGCCGTGGCAATCGCCTTGACCGCGCAGGGCGCGTCGGCAGATGTATTGAGCGCGGGCGCGCGCCGGGCGCAGTTCAACGCCCAGACCCGGCTTCTCGACAGCCGGGCGTCACAGCAATATGCCAACTCGGTGCGCCTTCAGCCGCGGGCGATCGAGACGCCGACGATCTGGGGCGGCACCACCCCCTTCACCGGCAGCTACAAGGGGCCCTACCTTGACATGGCCCGCTCTGCCGCGCGGCGTCACGACATCCCCGAAAGCCTGTTCCTGCGCCTCGTGCAGCAGGAAAGCGGCTGGCAAAGCACCGCAGTCTCGCCCAAGGGGGCCATCGGTCTGGCGCAGATCATGCCGCAAACCGCGCGGTTCCTGAACATCGACGCGACCGACCCCTACCAGAACCTCGATGGTGGCGCGCGGTACCTCGCGCAGCAGTACCGCGAATTCGGCTCCTGGCCGCTGGCGCTGGCGGCCTATAACGCGGGTCCGCGCGTGGTAAAACGCTATGGCGGCATTCCGCCTTATGCCGAGACCCGCAATTATGTGAAGGTCATCTGGGGCAGCTGAGCGCGGTGGATCCCGCTGACGCGGGGCCTGCGGCTATTCGGCGGCGATCTTGATCACCGGCTCCATCTGCGCAAGCTCGGCATCCGGCAGGTGGCATTTGACCTGATGGCCATCACCCATTTCGCGGATCGGCGGCACCTCACGATCACACAAGTCCCCAGGAACTTTGGACTTCCAGCCGCAGCGGGTCTGGAACGGGCAGCCCGGCGGTGGGTTCATCGCCGAAGGGATATCCCCGTCCAGCACGATATGCTTCTTCACGATGCTCGTGTCGGCAATCGGCACGGCGCTCAGCAGGGCCTCGGTATAGGGGTGATAGGGCGGGGCAAAGACCTGATCGGTGGTGCCGATCTCGACCACATGGCCAAGGTACATGACCATGACCCGGTCGCTGAGATAGCGCACGATGGACAGATCATGACTGATGAACAGCAGGGTGGTCTTTTCCTCGCGCTGGATCTCCATCAGCAGATCGGTGACCGCCGCCTGTACCGAGACATCCAGCGCCGAGACTGGTTCATCCGCAACCACGATCCGCGCATTCCCGGCAAAGGCCCGTGCGATGCCGACCCGCTGTTTCTGCCCGCCTGACAGTTGACGCGGCATCCGGTCGGCAAAGGCGCGGGGCAGCTTCACGAGATCAAGCAGCGTCAGCATCCGCTCGCGCCGTTCCCGGTCACTTGCCCCGATGCCGAAGACTTCCAGCGCGCGGATGATCTGGCGCCCGACGCTCATCGAGGGGTTCAGCGTGTCGAAGGGGTTCTGGAACACCATCTGCACATCCGAAATGGTGCGTCGGTCGCGTTTCTCGATTGGAATGTGCTGCAGGTCGCGGTTATCCAGCAGGATCCGCCCCTCGGTCGCCGTCTCGAGGCCCATGAGCACCTTGGCAAAGGTCGACTTGCCACAGCCCGACTCCCCGACGATGGCCAGGGTCTCGCTCTCGCGCGCCTCGAAGCTCAGCGTCTCGTTGGCCTTCACGACCTTCTTGTCGCCCCCCGAAAACAGGGCAGAGGCCGCCACTTCGTAATACTTCTTCAAATTCTCGATCTTCAGCACCGGCGCACCGGGGATTGAGCGTGCCCGCGTCTCCGTTACCGCCATCGGTGCGTCCCAGTCGATCTCATCGACCCGCAGGCAGCGCGACACATGGCGATCCCCGCCCCGGATGCGGGTCATGCCGATCTCCTGCGCATCACAGCGCCCGGGCACGAAGTAATCGCAACGGGGCCCGAAGTTGCAACCCGGTGGGCGTTCGTGCGGCAGGGGGAAATTCCCCGGAATGGCCTTCAGCGGGCGGGCGGTCTTGTCCGCGCCGGGCAAGGGGATCGAGCGGAACAAGGCCTGGGTATAGGGGTGGCGCATCTCGTCGAAGACATCTTCGATCGAGCCCCGCTCGACCGCCTCGCCGGAATACATCACGCACAGCCGGTCGCAGGTCTCCAGCACCAGTCCCAGGTTATGGCTGATGAACAGCATCGAGGTGCCGTATTTCTTTCCCAGATCGCGGACCAGTTCGACAATGGCGGCCTCCACGGTCACATCCAGCGCCGTGGTCGGCTCATCAAGGATCAACAGCGACGGTTTCGACATCAGCGCCATGGCAATGACAATCCGCTGCTGTTGCCCGCCCGACAACTGGTGGGGAAAGCTCTTCAGCATGCGCTCGGGGTCCGGCAGCTTCACGTCCCGGACCACCTGAAGGGCGCGGGCACGGGCCTCCTCGGCGCCGACCCCTTCGTGGATCATCGGCACTTCCATCAACTGACGACCGATCCGCATCGCGGGATTCAGGCTGGCCATCGGCTCCTGGTAGATCATTGCGATCTCATTGCCCCGGAGTCGGCGCAACTCTCCATCGCTCATCGCGGCCAGGTCCTGACCCTTGAACTTGATTGAGCCCCCGGTCACGCGCCCGTTCACGCCCAGGTCCTGCATCACGCCAAGCGCAACGGTGCTCTTGCCACAACCCGATTCCCCGACCAGCCCCACAGCTTCGCCCGGCTGGACCGAGACCGAAAAATCCATCACCGCCGGGATCTCCCGCAGCCGCGTGAAAAAGGAAATCGACAGGGCGTCGATCTCCAGGATGGGTCCGTCATATTCGGCCATGACACCTCTCCCCGGGGGCAGGCTCCCCCATGTTTCCCTGTTTCAAATATCCCGGGGGTCCGGGGGCCGGCCCCCGGTCCCGAAACCTCGATTTGCGCGACCTCAGTCTTTCAGGCTCTCTTCACGCAACCCGTCCGCCAGCAGGTTCAGCCCCAGCACCAGGCTCAGCAGCGCCACCGCGGGCACGATGGCTGGATGCGGATAGATCGACAGCAGCTTGCGCCCCTGGTTGATCGTCGTCCCCCAGTCCGGGCTCTCGGGCGGCAGGCCCAGCCCGAAGAAGCCCAGCGTGCCCAGCAGGATGGTCGTATACCCGATGCGCAGGCAGAAATCGACGATCAGAGGGCCGCGTGCATTGGGCAGGATCTCCCACAGCATGATGTACCATGGCCCCTCGCCGCGGGTCTGGGCGGCGGCTACGTAATCGCGCGTCTTGATGTCCATGGTCAGCCCCCGCACGATCCGGAACACCGTCGGCGCATTGACGAAGACGACCGAGACGAAGACCACCAGGATCCCTCCGGGTATATCGAACAGATCCAGCGCCCGGGGCAGGAAGGCCACCCGCGTCGCGGGGTCCGAGATCAGCGACAGATAGGCCCATCCCAGCACGAAAAGCAGCACCGCCAGCATCAGGTTTCGCCGCGCCGGCTGGGTGTAGTAGCGCGCGTTTATCAGCACGGTCAGGAAGATGACCGGGAAGATGAACAGCACGATGGCCATGTAGCTTGGGATGCCGGTCTGCACCATTTCGGGCGTCACCAGCAGGTAGAACAGCAGGATCACCGGGAAGGCCAGGATCAGGTTGGCGACAAAGCTCAGTACCGTATCCAGCCGACCCCCGATGTAACCGGCCGGCAAACCGACGGTGATCCCCACCATGAAAGCGAACAGCGTCGCCAGCGGCGCGATCCGGATCACAACCCAGGCGCCCGAGACCATGCGGCTGAAGACATCCCGCGCCAGCGTATCCCCGCCCAGCAGGTAGTAGGGGTACTGACCGTCCTCGACACTGCGAAGGGCCGTGCCGGGGACCTTGTTCTTCATGCCCGTGACCGCGCTCAGCGGGTCCTGTGTCAACACGAGGTCGAACAGCCCGACCGCGAGGGCCGTATAGACCCAGAACATCACCAGCGCAAAGCCGGCCATGCCGATGCCGTTGTCGAACAGCTTGCCATACAGCCCCAGCCGGCGCTTGTAGCGGATCGACAGGGCGAAGGTCACGACAAGCGCGATCCAGACCGGTGTGAAGCGACCCAGAAGGGCCAGGATGATGTCGCCCCAGGAAAGCGGTTCCATGCTCAGCTCTCCTCAGGAAATGCGAATGCGGGGATTGAGATAGACATAGCCGATATCCGAAATCAGCTGGGTCACCAGCACCACGAAGACCGACACGACCGAGATCCCCAGCAGCAGGTCGATGTCATTGTTGCCCGCCGCCTGCACAAGCGCCCAGCCGAGGCCCTTGTAGTTGAACAGCGTCTCGACCACGACGACGCCGTTCAGCAGCCAGGGAAATTGCAGCATGATCACGGTAAAGGGCGCGATTAGCGCGTTGCGCAGGGCGTGCTTCAAAACGATGTTGTGGAAGGCCACGCCCTTCAGCCGCGCGGTGCGGACATATTGTGCGGTCATGACCTCGGCCATCGAGGCCCGCGTCATCCGCGCCACATAGCCCATGCCATAAAGCGCGATGGTCAGGACCGGCAGAAAGAAATTCTCGAATGTCGCGCCATCCATGGCGCTGGTCGCGGTGCCCTTGAACCATTTAAGCCCCACTGCCGAAGAGGCGAAGACCGCGATCAGGATCACGCCCGAAACATATTCCGGCGTTGCCGTGGTGGCGATGGAAAAGGTCGACAGCACCCGGTCGGTGACCGAGCCTTCCTTCATGCCCGCCAGCACGCCGATGATCAGCGCCGTGGGCACCATCAGCACCATGACCCAGAACATCAGCTTGGCAGTCTGGCCCAGGCGGATGGCGACAATGGTGCTGACATCCTCGCGAAAGACCCGGCTTTCACCCCATTGCCCCTGCAGGATCCCGCAGAAGGCAGGAACCGCCGCCGGATCGCTTCCCGGCGCGATGCAGCGCCCCGTGACCCGCCCATCGGGATATTCATGCACCCAGCCCGGCGCCGCCCCCAGCCATTCGCCATAGCGTTTCAGCAGCGGCTGGTGAAAGCCGTTGTTTTCCAGCCAGAGCTCGACCTCGGGGTCGGTCATCCGGCTGTTGCCTTCGAACTTCGCGACCTTTTCAAGGTTGGGGGCGAGATTGGTCAGGAAGAAGACGATGAAGCTGAGGCAGAGCGCCGTCAGGATCATGGTGCCGATCCGGCGGATGAGAAAGAACAACATGCGGGGTGGTCCCTGTCACTGGCGGGGTCACTGGCGAGGGCACTGGCGGAGCTGAAACGTCGCGGACCAGGGGCTGGTGGCGGCGGAACGGGGCCGGAACAGGCGTTCCGGCCCCCACCCGATCAGGTGTTCAGCCACCATTTGTAGTGATGCAGCTCGAAGGTCGGGTGCATTTCGGCGCCCATGACCTCGGGCTTGTAGTGACGGAACAGGGACCGCCAGTAGGGTTGGATCATCACGCCCTCGTCCAGCATGATCTGTTCCAGCTGGGCCATGACGACCCGGCGCTTGTCGGCATCCGCGATGGCCATGGCCTCGGACAGAAGCGTGTCGAACTCGGCGTTGGACATGGCGCTTTCGTTCCAGCTGACGCCCGAACGATAGGCCAGGGCCAGGATCTGCACGCCGAGGGGACGCATGTTCCATTCGGTCGCCGACCAGGGATAGGCCAGCCAGTCGTTCCAGAAGGTCGAGCCGGGCAGGATGGTCCGCTTGATGCTGATACCGGCATCGCGCACCTGGGCGGCCACGGCGTCGCAACTTTCCGATTGCCACTGGTCATCGATCGAGATCAGTTCGAATTCCGTCTCGCCATACCCCAGTTCTTCCAGCTTGCCCAATGCGGCGGCCGGATCGGTGGGCAGCGGCGGGATCGGCGCATATTCGGGGTGGATCGGGCAAACGTGGTGGTTTTCGGCCACGGTGCCATAGCCGGCATAGCCGAGCTCCAGCACGATGTCGTTGTTGACCGCCGAAACCAGCGCCTTGCGGACCTCCGGGTTGTCATAGGGTTCGTGGGTCTGGTTGAACCGCACGCAAAGCGTCGCGGCCGTGATCGCTTCGGACTGGACCCAGTCCATCGCCGTCAGGACTTCGATGTATTCGCCGGTCGACTGGTAGGTCATGTCGATTTCGTCGGAATCCGCCGCGGCGACCCACGACGCCATGTCGGTGCCGAAATCGATGAATTCGATCCGGTCCAGCCAGGCGCCTTCGCCCCACCAGGTGTGATCGGTGTTCTTGACCAGGACCTGGGTCACGCCGACCTCGTTGGTCTCGGGCAGGAAGGGGCCGGTGCCGATCGGGTTGGAGGCAGGGTCCTCGCCGGCATAGCTCTGGTGGACGATGGCGGCCGGGTAATCGGCGAAACCGGGAATGATGGTGATGTCGGGGGATGCGCAGACCAGCTTGACCGTCAGATCGTCGACCACGGTGATTGCGCCTTCGGCAGCGGTGCCGGTCTCCGCGTCGATCAGCACGGTCATGCGCGAGGCCATGGAATTGCCCTCGACATTGGTTTCGCACCAGCGGCGGAGGTTGAAGGCGACGTCTTCGGCGGTGAAGGGATCGCCGTTGTTCCAGGTCACATCGGGACGCACATGCAGCGTGTATTCCGTGGCGTTGTCATTCACGTCCCAGCTTTCGATCAGCATCGGCTTGAAGGTGCCGTCGCGCTGGTATTCGATCAGGTATTCCAGCCACCCGCGCGAGAAGTTCGCCATCTGCGACCAGTCGTAATTGCGCGGATCCTTCAGCGCCTTGGTTTCCATCTGCACACGCAGGGTGCCGCCCGCCTTGGGCGTTTCCTGGGCGGCTGCCGGTGTCGCGAGACCGCCAAGCGCATAGGCCGTCGAGGCCGAGACACCGAGCGCCGTGGCGCGGGTCAGGAATTCGCGGCGGCTCAGTTTGCCGGACTTGAATTCTTCCGCGTACATGCGGGCTGCCGGGTGGACCGGCCCCTTCGGGGTATGGCGTTGGGTCATGGTGTTCTCCCTGAGACGTTTCATTCACGCGCTCCGCTGGCCGGGGGCCGCGCGGTGACAATTCGCTTGGTTGGGTCCATCTGACGCGGACCTTGTCGGACGGGGATAGTTCCGCATGGAAATTCCGGTTCCGTCAATCTGTGGTTTCACCCGTTGCGGGTCTGAAAGCGACATAGCCCTATTTCAAAAGCGACACGCCCCCGAGCGCAACCGCAAAGCGCATCTGCGGGGCAATCCGATATGCGGCCAAACCTGCGGTCGGCGGTCCTGTAGGTGCGGCAAGGGAGCGCGGCAAAAATGCCCCGGACCGCGGTTTCTGGTGATTGCTTGTAGTGAAACGACCTTGGCGCCGGGCGGAAACGAATTTCTGCCCGGAGGGTCATGACGAAGGGATGCTTTGCCCTCGATGGCTAAAAATAAGGCGTCAGTCCGGCTCCACGGCCCGCCAGTCCCGCATGCGGGCCCGGAACCAGGTGCGCTGACGCTTGGCGAATTGCCGCGTGGCGATCACCGCGCTGTCGCGGGCCTGTTCCAGAGTCATCTCGCCGCGCAGGTGGCCGATCAGTTCGGGCGCGCCGATGGCCTTGCTTGACGGAAGGGCAGGGTCCCAGCCGGGCAGGTTGTTCCGCGCTTCGTCCAGGGCGCCGAGGGTCAGCATCCTGTCGAACCGCTGCGCGATTCGCGGGCTTAGCCAGTCTTTCGGCGCCGACAGGACGACGCGTTCGCACTGGTCGGCGGGCAGCAGGGGCGCCGGGGTCGCATCCTGCCAGGCGGCGATGCCGCGCCCGGTGGCTGTCAGCACTTCCCAGGCGCGTTGCAGCCGGGCCGGATTGGCCAGATCTATGCGCGCGGCGCTTTCGGGGTCCAGTTCGGCGCGCATCTGGTCCAGCCCACCGGACAGGCGCAACTGGTTGCCACGGTCGCGAACATCTTCCGGAATCGGCGGGATTTCGGCCAGACCTTCCGTGAGGGCGCGAAAATACAGCCCCGTGCCCCCGATGATGATCGCCCGCTTCGGCCCCTGCAGGATCGCGGCGACCTCGCGCAGCCATTCCCCGACACTGTAGGCATGATCGCGCGCCACATGGCCGAACAACCTGTGCGGCAGGGCGGCTTCTTCTTCGGCCGAGGGGCGGGCGGTCAGCAGGCGCCAGTTTTCATAGACCTGGATCGCATCGGCGTTGACGATGACCCCGCCATCCCGCGCCGCGATGTCCATCGCCAGCGCGGATTTGCCCGAGGCCGTTGGCCCGGCAACAAGGATCGGACGTGTCGCGGAAAGGCTGTCTGCCCAAGTCATTGGCAAAGGGAACTCCTTAGGCTGTCCGGGCCATTTCGCGGATTGAACCCGCAGGGCTTTTCGGACATTTTGCCCGCGATCCTAGAACCCCGCTGCAGAGGAATGCAACATGGCCGATACCGCCGAACAAACCACCTACAAGCGGGTGCTTCTGAAGATTTCCGGCGAGGCCCTCATGGGGGACCAGGGCTATGGCCTGCATCCGCCCACGGTGGAACGCATCGCCCAGGAGGTGAAGTCTGTTTCCGACCTCGGGGTCGAGATCTGCATGGTCATCGGCGGCGGCAACATCTTTCGCGGTCTCGTGGGCTCTGCCCAGGGGATGGAGCGGACCACCGCCGATTACATGGGCATGCTTGCCACGGTGATGAATGCCCTGGCAATGCAAAGCGCGCTGGAAGGGCTGGGGGTCTACACGCGGGTGATCTCGGCCATCACCATGAACGAGGTGGCCGAACCCTATATCCGCCGGCGCGCCGTGCGCCACCTGGAAAAGAAGCGGGTCTGCATCTTTGCCGCCGGCACCGGCAACCCCTATTTCACCACCGACACCGCCGCGACCCTGCGGGCCAATGAAATGGCCTGCGAGGCGATCTTCATGGGCAAGAATGGTGTCGATGGCGTCTATGACTGCGATCCCAAGACCAACCCGGATGCGAAACGCTATGACAGCGTGACCTTCGACGAGGTGCTGGGCAAGAACCTGAAGGTCATGGATGCTTCGGCCATCGCCCTGGCACGCGACAACCGCAAGCCGATCATCGTCTTCTCGCTCGACGAGCCAGGCGGTTTCCTTGGCATTCTGGCCGGCAAGGGCACCTATACCAAGGTGCACGACTGATCCCGGCTTCCGATGGAACCGCAACCCGATACCGAAGCCGTCCCGAAGGGGGCGGCTTTGCCGTCTTGGGCCGGGCCTTGCAGGCCGGAGGGGCTCCCATTCGGTCGGGCTGTGCCAGGTTGGTTCCGGAAGGCCGCGGGGGCTGGAAACCGGGCCCGTCGCACTATACAAGTTCCTGTCGGTGGCGCTATACGTGCTGCCAACACGCCAAAGCGAGGACCAAGAACAGATGTCTGAAGATTTCGAGCTGGATACCGATGATCTGACCCGCCGCATGGATGGCGCCATGACGAACCTGAAAACCGAATTCGCGTCGCTGCGGACCGGCCGGGCCTCGTCCTCCATGCTGGAACCGATCACGGTGGACGCCTATGGCCAGCCGACCCCGATCAACCAGGTGGGGACGGTCAACGTGCCGGAATCCCGCATGGTCACGATCAACGTCTGGGACAAGGCCATGGTGGGCAAGGTCGAAAAGGCAATCCGTGAAAGCGGCCTCGGGATCAACCCGCAGCTGAACGGCACGATCATCATGCTGCCGATCCCCGAGCTGAACGAGGAACGCCGCCGCGAACTGACCAAGGTCGCCGCGCAATATGCCGAACATGCACGCGTTTCCGTGCGCAACCTGCGCCGCGATGGTATGGATCAGGTGAAGAAAGCCAAGGCGGATGGACTTTCCGAAGACGATCAGAAGTTCTGGGAAACCGAAGTCCAGGATCTGACGAACCGCTATATCGCCAAGGTCGACGCCGCGCTTGAGACCAAGCAGGCCGAGATTATGCAGGTTTAACACGATTTGCTAAGGAAGGCTGGCTATAGCCGGACGTGTTGATGGAAGGAAAAGTCATGGCGCAGGACGAAGGAACCCTGGTGGTGAAGGCCCCACGCCATGTTGCGATCATCATGGATGGCAATGGCCGTTGGGCAAAGATGCGGGGGCGACCACGGCTGTTCGGCCACCACGCCGGCGCCCGCCGGGTCCGCGAGATCGTCGAGGCGTGCCCCGATCTGGGCGTCGAATACCTGACGATCTTCGGCTTTTCGACCGAGAACTGGAAGCGCACCCAGATCGAGGTCGCCGGGCTGATGAGCCTGTTCCGATCCTATATCCGCAAGGAAGCCCGTGCACTGCGGGAAAAGAATGTGCGCGTCCGTTTCATCGGCGACCGTCCGGGACTGGATGAAAAGCTGCGCACGTTGATGGACGAGCTGGAGGAAATGACCTCTGGCTGCACGGGCACCAACCTGACCATCGCGCTGAACTACGGCGGCCGTGACGAGGTCGCCCGGGCCACCAAACGGCTGGCCGAAGATGTCGCCGCCGGGCGCCTGGACCCGGCCCGGATCGACGAGGAAACCTTGCCGAAGTACCTCGACACCTGCGTGCTGCCCGATCCCGACCTGGTGATCCGCACCAGCGGAGAGGCGCGGATTTCCAATTTCCTGCTCTGGCAGTCAGCCTACGCGGAATATGAATTCATCGACACGCTCTGGCCCGATTTCAGCCGCGATGTCTTTGCCAGCGTCATGGAAAGCTACGGCCAGAGAGAGCGTCGCTACGGCGCCGTGCGGGCCTAGGGGCCGATAATGGCGCAACGCAACTGGTCCGATTTGCTGCCAAGGCTGCTATCCAGCATCGTCATGATCGCCGTTGGCCTCGTGCTGATCCTGTTGGGCGGGATCTGGTTCCGCATCGCCATGGTCTTGCTTTGTGGCGGCATGATCTGGGAATTGGCGCGCATGGTCGCGCCGCATTCCGGGTCGCGTGCGCTGCAACTGGGCGGGGCTGCAGCGCTTTGCCTCTCCGGGGCGCTGGTGCTGCCGGGCAGCTACGGCCTGCCGTTGCTGCTGCTGCCCTCGATGCTGGGTATTGCGCTGGTCCCGCGACAACGTACGCTTTTCATGACCTTCACGGCGATGATCCTGCTTGCGGCCTATGGCATGGCCCGTCTGCGCGGCGATCAGGAAGTGATCTGGGTCTTCTGGATCGTCTTCGTCGTCGTGCTGACCGATGTCGCGGGATATTTCGCCGGCCGGATGATCGGGGGGCCGAAATTCTGGCCCCGCGTCAGCCCCAAGAAAACCTGGTCCGGCACGATCGCGGGCTGGGTCGCGGCGGGGGTGGTCGGCGTCGGCTTCGGTCTGGCGACAGGTTTCGGCCCTGGTCTGGCGGGTGTATCCGTGGCGTTGTCCATGGCTTCGCAGATGGGGGACATTGCCGAAAGCGCGGCAAAACGGAAGGTCGGCGTCAAGGACAGTTCGGATCTGATCCCCGGCCATGGCGGCCTGCTGGATCGCTTTGACGGGATGTTGGGCGCGGCGCTGATGCTGTTGCTGACCGGGCCTTGGACGGGGCTTTTCGCCACCACGATTGGACAATAAATGCGGCGGATTACCATCCTTGGGGCCACCGGCTCCATCGGTCAAAGCACCATCGATCTGATCGCGCGCAACCCCGATGCCTATGTGATCGAGGCGTTGACCGGCGGGCATAGTGTCGAAACCCTTGCGCGGGACGCGATCCGGCTGAACGCGAAATGCGCCGTGACAGCCCATGCGGACCGGCTGCAGGATCTGCGGGCTGCCCTGTCGGGCACGGGCATCGCGGCTGCCGCCGGGCCGGCGGCCCTGATCGAAGCCGCTGACCGTCCGGCCGATTGGGTCATGTCGGCAATTGTCGGTGCGGCCGGCCTTGCGCCCGGTCTCGCGGCGCTGAAACGGGGCGCGACCCTCGCGCTTGCCAACAAGGAAAGTCTGGTCTGCGCCGGGCCTCTGGTCATGGCCGAGGCCGCCCGCAGCGGCGCCCGCCTGCTGCCGGTCGACAGTGAACACTCTGCTGTCTTCCAGGCGCTTCTGGGCGAAAAGATGGAAAGCGTCGAGCGCGTCATCCTGACCGCCTCGGGCGGGGCCTTTCGCGATTGGCCGCTTGCGGATCTGGCCCGCGCCACGCCGGAACAGGCCGCGACCCATCCCAATTGGTCGATGGGGCAGCGGATCACGGTCGATAGTGCCTCCATGTTCAACAAGGCTTTGGAAGTCATTGAAGCGCATGAGTATTTCGGCATCAGCCCCGACCGGATAGAGGTGCTCGTGCATCCTGAAAGCCTGGTGCATGCGCTGGTCGGTCACGTGGACGGCGCGATCCTTGCGCATCTGGGTGCGCCGGATATGCGCCACGCCATTGGCTATGCGCTGCACTGGCCGGACCGCTGCGATCTGCCTGTCGCGCGCCTTGATCTGGCGGAGATCGCCACGCTGAACTTCCGTCGCCCCGAGATGGCCCGCTATCCCGCGCTGGAGATCGCCCAACGGGTGATGCAACGCGGCGGCCTGTCCGGTGCCGTGATGAATGCGGCCAAGGAAGTCGCGCTCGATGCCTTTCTCGACCGGCGCATCGGGTTCACGGATATGGTGCCGCTGGTCTCGCGCGTTCTTGATCGGCTTGACCGTGACAGCGGGGCGCTTGATGCGGAATGGTGTCTTGAACATGTGCTCGCGGCCGACCAGATGGCGAGGAGCTATGCGTCCGAGGCCCTGGGGGCCGCAGCGGGCGCGGAACAGAAGGCAGGCATATCCTGATGAATTTTCTCCCTGAATTCGGCAACACGCTTTACATGCTGGCCGCTTTCATCGTCGCCCTTTCCGTCATCGTCGCCATCCACGAATACGGCCATTACATCGTTGGCCGCTGGACCGGCATCAAGGCCGAGGTGTTTTCGCTGGGCTTCGGGCCGGTGCTTCTGTCGCGCGTCGACAAGCATGGCACGCGCTGGCAGGTCGCGGCGCTGCCATTTGGTGGCTATGTGCGGTTCAAGGGCGATGGCGATGCGGCTTCGGCCAGTGCGGATGAGGCCGCGTTGCGCGGGATGAACGCGCGGGAACGCCGCGAGACAATGCAGGGCGCGCCGGTCTGGGCGCGGGCGCTGACCGTTGCGGCGGGACCGGTGTTCAACTTCATCCTGTCGATCCTGCTGTTCGCCATGCTCTTGCTGTTCCGCGGCGACGTGGCGGAACCGCTGACCGTGGGCGCCCTGCGTCCGCTGCCCGCGCAGGCTGCGGCCGAGCAACTGCAGGCCGGTGACCAGATCCTTGCCATCGACGGGCAGGAAGTGCCTGCCTTCTCCGACACCGCCGCCATGGCCGCATTCACCGACGCGCTGCCGGTGGCCCGGTCGATGGACTACAGGGTTCAGCGCGGGACGGACGCACTGAACGTCGAGGGGCCCTATCTCTATCCGCCGGTGATCCTTCAACTTGCGCCGAATTCCGCCGCCTATACGGCTGGTCTGGAAATCGGCGATGTGATCACGTCCGTCGACGGGCAGGAGATCTTTGCCTTCGATCAGTTGAAGGCGCTCGTTGAAGGCTCCGCCGGCAATACGCTGGACCTGGAGGTCTGGCGGGCAGGGGAAGAGGCCCCCCCTGGCGGTGGAACTGACCCCGCGCCGTGTCGATGAACCCGATCCTGCGGGGGGGTATCGCACCGAATGGCGGATCGGGATCGCGGGCGGCATGGCCATCGACCTTGCGACTACCCGCGCGGGTCTTGGCGAAAGCCTGCAAGGTGGCGTCCAGCAAACCTGGAGCGTCATTTCCTCTTCCCTGTCGGGGCTCTACCATATCTTCACCGGCGCGATTTCATCGTGCAACATGAGCGGTCCGATCGGCATCGCCAAGACGTCCGGCGCGATGGCGAGCCAGGGGGTCGTGACATTCGTCTGGTTCGTGGCCGCCCTGTCGACCGGTGTCGGCCTGTTGAACCTGTTTCCGGTGCCGGTGCTGGACGGCGGTCATCTGGTGTTCCACGCATGGGAGGCCGTGACCGGCCGCGCGCCCTCGGACAAGGCGCTGCGGGTGCTGATGATGGCGGGGCTGACCATGGTCATCGGGCTGATGATCTTTGCGCTGACCAATGATGTCTTCTGTCCCTGACGGAACCGGTGACTGAAGCCCCCGATTGAAGCTTCTGTCGCCTGCTCTCGCAGCGGGCGACAGGCTTGCCGCTTGGACATGCGGGCAGAGCGTCAGGGCATTTTGACAAGTGATTTCATTCCCGATACTGACGTTCTCAATGGAAGTCTAAACGGGTCTGGAACATGCCAATGAACTTTGCAGCGGGCGCTTCCGCGCCGTACCGTACCGGGCGCATACAGCTGCTAATTCCAGCCCTGATTCTTATCGTTTTCACGGTTGTTTCCGGCCTGGCGCCAAGCCGCGCCGAGGCCCAGAGCTACAGTTTCACCGCGGTCACGGTCGACGGCAATGCGCGTATCCCGACGGGCACGGTGCTGTCCTACGCGGGAATCGCACGCGGGCAGGTCGTTTCGGCGGCCGAACTGAACGACGCCTATCAGCGTATCGTCGCCTCCGGACTGTTCGAAACCGTCGAACTGACCCCGCAGGGCAATACGCTGGTGATCGCCGTCAGCGAATATCCGACGATCAACGTGATCAATTTCGAAGGCAACCGCCGCATCGACGACGAGGCCCTGACGGCCATCGTACAGTCCTCCTCGCGCCAGGTCTTCTCGCCGACCCAGGCCGAAGCCGATGCCGCCGCGATTTCCGAGGCCTATTCCCAGCAGGGCCGTTTGGCCGCCCGCGTCACGCCGCGCATCATCCGGCGCAGCGACAACCGCGTCGATCTGGTCTTCGAGGTCTTCGAGGGCAGCAATACCGAGGTCGAGCGGATTTCCTTCGTCGGCAACACCCAGTTCTCGGACCGCCGCCTGCGCCAGGTGCTGGAGTCCAAGCAGGCCGGTCTGTTGCGCTTTCTCTTCCGTTCGGACACCTTCGTCGCCGACCGGATCGATTTCGACAAGCAGGTGCTGCAGGATTACTACCAGTCCCGCGGGTATGTCGATTTCCGCATCACCGGCGTCAACGCCGAGCTGTCCCGCGAACGCGACGGCTATCTCGTGACCTTCAACATCGAAGAGGGACAGCAGTTCCGCTTCGGCGAGATCTCTACCGTCAGCTCCTACGCCGGGGTCGATGCCGCGATCTTCCAGGAGGCGCTGAACGTCAGGCCGGGCGTGGTCTATTCGCCGACGGTGGTCGAAAATTCGATCACGCGCATGGAACGGCTCGGGGTCACCGAAGGGCGTGATTTCCTGCGCATCGAACCGCGGATCACCCGCAACGACCGCGACCTGACGCTGGACGTGCAATTCGAACTGACCCGTGGGCCGCGCATCTTTGTCGAGCGGATCGACATCGAAGGTAACACCACCACTCTGGATCGTGTCATCCGTGCCGAATTCGATACCGTCGAAGGCGACCCCTTCAACCCGCGCGCCATCCGTGAAGCGGCCGAACGGATCCGCGCGCTCGGCTTCTTTGCCGATGCCCAGGTCAATGCGCGCGAAGGCACGTCCCCGGATCAGGTGATTGTCGACGTCGATGTCGAGGAAACCACCACCGGGTCGCTGTCGCTTGGCGGCACCTATTCGACCGACGATGGCTTCGGTCTGGCCGTCAGCTTCCAGGAGGCGAACTTCCTCGGACGGGGGCAGGTCCTGCAGGTCACGGTGACGGGCGTGTCGTCCAGTCAGGACTATGTGCTTGGCTTCGCCGAGCCGCATTTCCTCGGGCGCGACCTGCGTTTCGACATGGGCGGCAGCTATCAGGTGACAGAGTCGGACTACGCCAATTACGATTCCAAAAAGGCGGAATATTCGACCGGTCTGACCTTCCCGGCGGGCGAATTGTCCACGCTGAACCTGCATTACACCATCAGCAACACCGATCTGTCCTATGCCGATGATGAGGACGTGGGGCCGCTGATCGAGGCGGAGATCCAGCGCTCCGACGTTCTGGAAAGCAGCGTTGGCTACCGGTACACCTACGACAGCCGGATCTCGGGTCTGAACCCCAATGCCGGCGTGCTGCTGGAATTCGGCCAGGACTTCGCCGGTGTCGGAGGCGATGTGGAGTTTGTCCAAACTTCTGCCCGCGCCATCGCCCAGACCAAGATCATGAACGAAGAGGTCACCCTGCGTGCCACCTTCAATGCCGGCCACATCAGCAATATCGGCTCTTCCACGACGCTGGTGACCGACCGGTACTTGATTGGCGGCACTTATATGCGGGGCTTCACCTCAGACGGGTTCGGGCCGCGCCAGTATCTTGCCGATACCTATGACGATGCGATTGGCGGCATGGCCTTTGCAACGGCACAGTTCGACGTGGAATTCCCCCTGGGTCTGCCAGAGGAATACGGGATCAGCGGCGGCGCCTTCTATGACATCGGGACGGCCTGGGGGCTGGACCAAACGGCCAGCAACATCCTTTACGACGATGGCCCGCTGCGCCAGGTCGTCGGTCTGTCTGTCTTCTGGGATACGCCCATCGGGCCGCTGCGCTTCAACTGGTCGCATGCGCTGGAAAAAGAGACCTACGACAAGGAACAGACCTTCAACCTGACGATCCGGACCGAATTCTGAGGGATCGGAGATGACGGCTTTTCCGCTGCCGATCAGACGGGCTCTCGCCGGCCTCGTCATGACCCTGTCGCTGATCGTGGCGGCAGGGGGCAGGGAGGCTCTGGCGCAGGATGGCGGTCTGCAGGGCCAGACTTCCGGGGCGGAGACCGGGCAGGCCGGTGTCTCAGGTGACGCGCCGACCGCGTCGCAGGTGGAACCGGGCACGCTGCCCACTTCGCCGGTACTGACAGTCGACAGCGAACGCCTGTTCGCAGGCAGCCGTTTCGGCCAGTCCCTGTCGGCCCGGCTGGAATCCGAAGCCGCCGATATCGCCGCCGAGAACCGTCAGATCGAAGCCGACCTCGCCGAAGAAGAGCGCAGCCTGACCGAGTTGCGGGGCCAGATGGAACCCGTCGCCTTTCGCAGCCTGGCCGAGGAGTTCGATGCCAAGGTCAGCCGTATCCGTCGGGAACGCGAGGACCGTGCCAAGACCTTCGGTCAAAGCAGCGACATGGCGCGGCGCCAGTTCCTGTCGGCGGCGGAACCGGTGCTGAAGGAAATCATGCGCGACGCCGGTGCGGCGGTCATGCTGGAACAATTGACCGTCTTTCTCAGCCGCGACGTGGTCGATATCACCGACGAAGCCATTGCGCGCATCGACGCCACGTTGCTGCCGCAGGACCCGGACGAAGCAGTCCCCGACGGCGCGGGTTCTGCGCCGCTGGACATGGGCGAGCCGCTGCCGGCGCCCGAAGCCCCCGGCGATGGGGCTGGGGCGCTCAACCTCGGAAATACCGGGACGGACGCGGCAAGCCCCTCTGAATGAATGTGTTTTCCGGCCCGCGCCGGGATGGTCGGGCAGGGGCCCTGCAACCGGAGACCGCGCCGCGATCCCGCCATATGCTTGCTGCAGCTGGCCTGACTTGCTAGGGAAAAGTAATATAAAATGGTCACGCAGAGTGACGCGACCGTGAAACGAGGACAGCTCAGCATGAACGAGACTCTCGAAAGCGCCGATATCAACCGGATCCAGCGCATCATCCCCCACAGGTATCCCTTCCTGCTGGTCGACAAGGTGATCGAGATCGACGGCTACGCATCTGCCATCGGCGTCAAGAACGTGACGATGAACGAACCCCAGTTCACCGGCCATTTCCCGTCCAAGCCGGTCATGCCGGGTGTGCTGATGATCGAGGCCATGGCGCAGACAGCAGGGGTCATGGTGGGCGTGGCCCTTGGGCTAGAAGACACCAATACGATGATCTATTTCATGTCGATCGAGAAATCCAAGTTCCGCCGCATGGTGGTGCCCGGGGATCGCCTTGAAATGCGCCTGACGACCCTGCGCGGCAAGCCCGGCGGCAAGATCTGGAAATTCAGCGGCGTGGCCAGCGTCGACGGCGAAATGGCCTGCGAAGTCGAATTCATGGCGATGCTCGAACAACCCGCGACCGAGGCCTGATCATGGCAAGCAGCGCGACCATCAGCCCCGAAGCGGTGATCCATTCCCACGCCCTGGTCGAAGATGGGGCCCGCATCGCCGCCGGGGCGCGGATCGGCCCCTTCTGCCATATCGGTCCCAAGTCGGTCATCGGCGAAAACGTCGAGCTTATGAGCCATGTGGTCGTGCAGGGCATCACCGAGATCGGTGCGGACACCATTGTGCATCCCTTTGCGGTGCTTGGCGGGATCCCACAGGATCTGAAGTTCCAGGGCGAGGAAACCCGTCTGGTGATCGGGCAGCGCAATCGCATCCGTGAACATGTCACCATGAACAACGGCACGGATGGCGGGGGCGGCCTGACGACGGTTGGGGACGACGGTCTGTTCATGGCCGGCTGCCATGTGGCCCATGATTGCCGGGTCGGCAACAACGTCATCATCGTCAACAATGCCGCCCTGGCGGGGCATTGCGTGCTTGAGGACGACGTCATTATCGGCGGGCTGTCCGGCGTCCACCAATGGGTGCGCATCGGCCGTGGTGCGATCATCGGCGCGGTCACCATGGTTACCGCCGATGTCATTCCTCACGGTCTGGTCCAAGGCCCGCGGGGCAAGCTCGACGGGCTGAACCTTGTCGGGCTGAAGCGGCGCGGCGTCCCGCGATCCGACATCACGGCGCTGCGGGCAGCGTTCCAGATGCTCAACCAAGGCGAAGGTGCCTTTCAGGATCGCGCCCGCCGTCTGGGCGAAGAGACCGAAAGCGATTTCGTTCGCGAAATCGTCGCCTTCATCTCTGGCGAAAGCGACCGGTCCTTCCTGACGTCGGGCAAGACCTGAGGCCGCAACATGACGCAGAATTCCCCTAGGGCCAAAGCGGACCCAGGTTCCGGCACCGGCTTGGCGATCATCGCCGGGGCAGGTGCCCTGCCGCTCCAGATTGCCGCGGCTCACCCCGAAGCGCTGTTGATCAGCTTTCATGATCTCGATTGCGACCTGCCCGAAGGCAGTCTGCAACGGCACCGCTATGAACAGCTCGGCGGGCTGTTCGACGCGCTCAGGGCCGCTGGCGTGACCCGCGTGGTCATGGCCGGCGCGATGAGCCGACCTGATTTTGACCCCAGCCTGATGGACGAGACGGTTCAGGGCCTGATGCCGCGCCTGGTCGCTGCCATGGGCGCGGGGGGCGACGATTCCCTTCTGCGGCTGATCATTTCCCTGTTCGAGGAGCGCGGCTTCTCGGTCGTCGGCGCGCATGACCTGCTGCCCGGTCTCACCGCCTCTGCGGGCCTTTTCGCGGGACCGGGATTGAGCGATCAGGCCACGGTCGATGCCCGCCGGGGGCAAGAGATCCTTGTCACCATGGCGCCGCTCGATATCGGACAGGGCTGTGTGGTGGCCGGGGGGCTTTGCCTCGGGCTGGAGACGGTGCAGGGCACCGATGCGCTTCTGCGCTTCGTGGCGCAGACGCCGAGGCATCTGCGGCGTGGCAAGGGGGTGCTGTGCAAGTTTCCCAAGCAGGGGCAGGATCTGCGCGTCGACATGCCCGCTATCGGTCCGGCTACGCTGCGGGCGGCCGCGGCTGCCGGTCTGGACGGGATCGTGATCGCAGCTGGTCAGGTCCTGCTGCTTGAGGCGGCGAAACTGGCAGATCTGGCGGATGACCTCGGCCTTACGATTCAGGCAGAGCCCTTCTGATGCGGGTCTTCATCATCGCCGGCGAATCCTCGGGCGACCGGCTGGGCGCGGCCGTGATGGCCGGGCTGAAAAGCCTGCGCGACGACATGCAGTTCGAAGGCGTCGGCGGCAGTCAGATGCAGGCCGAGGGGCTGGAAAGCCTGTTTCCCATGGACGAATTGTCGATCATGGGCCTTGCCGAGGTGCTGCCGAAGTATTTTCATCTGAAACGGCGGATTCGCGAATGTGCCGACAAGGTGCTGGCCGATCCCCCCGACATCCTGCTGACCATCGACAGCCCGGATTTCTGCCTGCGGGTGGCGCGTCTGGTCAAGGCGGCTTCGGATATCCGGACGGTGCATTACGTCGCGCCCTCGGTCTGGGCCTGGCGACCGGGTCGGGCTGACAAAATGGCCGAGGTCATCGATCAGGTGCTTGCCCTGCTGCCGTTCGAGCCCCCTTTGATGCAGAAGGCGGGGATGGAATGCGATTTCGTCGGTCATCCAGTGGTGACCGAGCCGCTGGCCAGTGACGCCGATGTGCAGACGTTCCGCGCCGAAAACGGGTTGGGCGACGCGCCGCTGCTGCTGGTTCTGCCCGGATCGCGCCGCAGTGAGGTGACCCGACTGGCCCCGGTCTTCGGCAAGGCCCTGGCCGAACTGGCAAAACGCCGCCCCGACCTGCGCGCGGTTCTGCCCACCACCGCCAATGTCGCCGGGCTGGTCGAGGAACTGAGCCGGGATTGGCCGGTCAAACCACTGATCCTTGATCCCCGCGATCAGGACCCTGGCATTCATGCTGCGCGCAAGCGGGCGGCCTTCGGCGCGGCGAACCTGGCCCTTGCGGCCTCGGGGACGGTGTCGCTGGAACTGGCGGCCAATGCGACGCCAATGGTCATTGCCTATGACATGAACTGGCTGACCATGCAGATTACCACCCGCATGGCACTTATCGACACGGTGACGCTTGTCAACGTGGTCTCTGATACCCGCGTGGTGCCGGAATTCCTTGGCGCGAAATGTCGCCCCACGCTGATCGCCCCCGCATTGGATGCGGTGCTTGCCGACCCGACCGCGCAGCAATCTGCCATGGAACTGACCATGCAACGCCTTGGTTGCGGGGGAGAATCCCCCGGACTACGCGCCGCCCGGGCAATACTGGACCGCTATCACCCCTGACAGCGCCGCCCGGTATCGGCACCCATCAATTGCCGCGCCAGATCCAGCCGCCACCCAGAATCCGGCTGCCTTCGTTTTCGTAGAAAACACAGGCCTGCCCCGGTGAAACCCCTTCTTCGGGGGTCAGCAATTCGACCTCGGCTTCGGTATCGGAAATCGGCCGCAGGATCGCTTCGCGCGGGGGGCGGGTGGACCGGACACGGACCGAGATATCGTAACTCGGCTGATCGGTCAGACGCCCGGCGCCCAGCCAGTTGATTTCACGCACCGGAATGACCCGGGTCGAAAGCATCTCTTTCGGACCGACGATCACCTTGTGGTTGTCGACATCCAGCTTCACCACGTAAAGCGGCTCGCTCAAACCCCCGATGCCAAGACCGCGCCGCTGGCCGATCGTGTAATGGATCACGCCATCGTGGCGGCCCAATACGCGGCCCTCCACATCGACGATCTCGCCGGGTTCCGCAGCACCGGGGCGCAGCTTTTCGATCACGCTGGCATAGTCGCCATTGGGCACGAAACAGATGTCCTGGCTGTCCGGCTTGTCCGCGACCGGCAGGCCATATTGCGCCGCCAGGGCCCGCGTTTCCGCTTTGGAGGCCAGATGCCCCAAAGGAAATCGCAAAAATTTGAGCTGTTCTGCCGTGGTCGAGAACAGGAAATAGCTCTGGTCTCGGTTGGGATCCGCCGCCGAATGCAATTCCGGCCCATCCGCGCCGACCTTGCGCTGAATGTAATGCCCTGTCGCCATGCAATCGGCATCAAGGTCCTTTGCCGTCTCCAGCAGATCCTTGAACTTCACCCGTTCATTGCAACGGATGCAGGGCACCGGCGTCGCCCCGGCCAGATAGCTGTCGGCGAATTCGTCAATCACGGCGTCCTGAAAAATGTTCTCGTAATCAAGGACATAATGGGGGAAGCCCATCTCTTCCGCGACGCGGCGCGCGTCGTGGATGTCCAGCCCGGCACAGCAGGCGCCCTTCTTGGCCAGGGCTGCCCCGTGGTCATATAGCTGCAGGGTCACGCCGACCACATCATAGCCTTCCTGCGCCAGTTTCGCGGCCACGACCGAACTGTCGACGCCGCCTGACATGGCGACGACCACCCGAGTCTCTTCGGGCGGTTTGGGAAAACCGAGTGAATTCAGTCCGGTGACTGCGTCGAGTGCCATTTTGTCTCCTGAATCTGCCCGTTTTCTGGGGGCAGGATGCAGAGAATATAGGAAAATGCGACATACTCTCAACCCGCTGTTTCACCAGCCGTTAAATCCCAGGCCCAAGGATATGCCCGATCTAGCAAAGGTCGGAGCAATGTATCTGAAGAAAGTGCAGGGGCCCAGAGCCGTGAAACTATCCGATGGCAGCGTCATGACGCGTGCGGACCTTCCGCCCGGGAACACCCGCCGTTGGGTTGCCTCGCGCAAGGCCGCTGTTGTTCGCGGGGTCGTGCATGGCTTGATTACGCAAGAAGAGGCGCAGGAAATCTATTCGATTTCGCCCGAGGAATTTCTTGAATGGGTCAGTGCCGTTGCCAATCACGGCGAGGAGGCATTGAAGGCGACGTCCGTCCAGAAATTCCGCTAGGGTGGGACTTGTTGAAATGCAGGGGAATTGCCAGTAACCTCGGATTAACCATTTCCCGGCAGTGTCTACGATGTCAGAAGGATGAACGGAGAGAACTCGGCATGCGTGTGCTTTTGGTGGAAGATGACCCAACGACGTCGAAAAGCATCGAGCTGATGCTGACCCATGCCAATCTGAACGTCTATACGACGGATCTTGGCGAAGAGGGTATCGATCTTGCGAAACTCTATGATTACGATCTGATCCTGCTGGATCTGGGTCTGCCGGACATGAATGGTCATGAGGTCCTGCGCCAGTTGCGCTTGGCCCGGATAGAAACGCCGATCCTGATCCTGTCCGGGGCCGACGATACCGAAAACAAGCTCAAGGGCTTCGGTTTCGGCGCCGACGACTACCTGACCAAACCCTTCCATCGCGAAGAACTGGTGGCTCGGATTCACGCTATCATCAGGCGGTCGAAGGGACATTCGCAATCGGTCATCAGCACCGGCCGGATCGAAGTCAATCTGGATGCCAAGACAGTCGAGGCCGACGGCAAGCCGGTGCATCTGACCGGCAAGGAATACCAGATGCTGGAACTGCTGAGCCTGCGCAAGGGGACGACCCTGACCAAGGAGATGTTCCTGAACCACCTTTACGGCGGCATGGATGAACCGGAACTGAAGATCATCGACGTCTTTATCTGCAAGCTCCGCAAGAAGCTCTCTACCGCGACGGAAGGCGACAATTATATCGAGACGGTTTGGGGCCGAGGATATGTCCTGCGAGACCCCGAACCCGGTCAGATCGACGAAAAAAAGCTGGCGATCGGCGCCGCCAGTTGATCGGCGGGGCACCACCTTTGCTTGTCACGCCCCTAGACTGACGCCGCACTTCGTCATCGCTCGCGTCTGGACCTCGGAAAAATCGCCCCCTATCACTGGCCTACCGGTACCACGACCGGAAAGGCTAGGCGACAAGGGGGCGTTTTCATGACGGGCGGCAAGGACGAGGGCAAGCGCGCGGGCGAGGGACAGGATCTGGCGCCGGAAACTCTGTCGCCTGAACAGGCGCAGGCAGAACTGGCCACGCTGGCAAAGACTCTGAACGCCGCGAATCTCGCCTACCACCGGGAAGACACGCCCGAAATTTCCGATGCGGACTATGATCGGCTGAAGCGGCGCAACGCGGCTCTGGAGGCGCAGTTTCCGGATCTCAAACGCGCGGATTCCCCCAGCGATCAGGTCGGCGCGGCGCCCGCCGATGGTTTCGGCAAGGTCCGCCACGACATCCGTATGCTGTCGCTGTCCAATGCCTTTGAGGATGGCGACATCGCGGAATTCGATCAGCGGATCCGCCGTTACCTGAACCTGTCGGACAAGGACCCGCTGGTCTTCACTGCGGAACCGAAGATCGACGGCCTTAGCCTGTCGCTGCTTTACGAAGATGGCGAACTGACCCGCGCGGCGACCCGTGGCGATGGGGAAGTGGGCGAAAACGTCACCGCCAATGCCCGCATGATCGAGGATATTCCCCAGAGGATCGCCGGTGCCCCGGCCCGGATGGAAGTGCGCGGCGAGGTCTATATGAGCCATGCAGATTTCGAAGCGCTCAATACCCGCCAGACCGACGCGGGTGCGCGCACCTTCGCCAACCCCCGTAACGCCGCGGCCGGTTCCCTGCGCCAGTTGGATGCCGAGGTCACGCGCCACCGTCCCCTACGCTTTTTCGCCTATGCTTGGGGGGTGCTGTCCGACCCACTGGCCGAGACCCAGATGAAGGCGATCGAGCGGTTGGCCTCTTTCGGGTTCGAAACCAACCCTCTGACTCGGCTTTGCGACGGGCCTAAGGAAATGCTGGCGCAGTATCGCCTGATCGAGGAGCGGCGCGCGACCCTCGGCTATGACATCGACGGGGTCGTCTACAAGGTGGATGATCTGGCCCTGCAAGCCCGCCTCGGTTTTCGCGCCACGACGCCCCGCTGGGCCATCGCCCATAAATTTCCTGCCGAACTGGCCTGGACCTGGTTGGAGGCAATTGACATCCAGGTGGGCCGAACGGCTGCGCTCAGTCCCGTGGCCCGGCTGACGCCCGTCACGGTCGGTGGTGTCGTGGTGTCCAACGCGACCCTGCATAACGAAGACTACATTGCCGGGCGTGACAGCCGCGGCGCCGAAATCCGTGGGGGCAAGGATATTCGTGTCGGGGATTGGGTGCAGGTCTATCGCGCCGGTGACGTGATCCCGAAGATTGCCGATGTGGATATGTCGAAACGTCCCGACAACTCGGTGCCCTACGAATTTCCGGTGACCTGTCCCGAATGCGGGTCGGACGCGATCCGCGAAGAAGGTGACAGTGTGCGCCGCTGCGCGGGCGGACTGATCTGCCCCGCTCAAGCCACGGAAAAACTGAAACATTTCGTATCCCGCGCGGCCTTCGATATCGAAGGTCTGGGCGCGCGCCAGGTCGAATTCCTGTATGCGATGTGCTGGATATCCGAGCCTGCGGACATCTTCACCTTGCCGGGCCGCGATCAAGATGGCGACCGCCTGACCGCCGATCCGGCAAAGCGCCTGGCCCATGGGTTGGAAGATCCCGAGCGCCGCGTCGATCTGCTGACGGGCCTCGCCGAGATGCTGCGCACGGCCGGTGTGCCCGTCGATGACGAGGACCCCGCCCATGTGGTCGCCGCGATCCGGCATCTTGCGCAAAGGCCGCTCGCGCAGATCAAGGGCTGGGGCGAAAAATCCGCGGACAACCTTTTTGCCGCGATCGAGGAGCGCCGTCGGATTCCGCTGAACCGGGTGATCTTTGCCCTCGGCATACGTCATGTGGGTGAAGTCGTGGCCACCGATCTTGCCCGGCATTTCAATACCTGGGAGGCGCTATTGACCGCTTTGGATGCTGCCCGTCCGGCGCAGGAACGTTATCTTGCGGTCGAGGCAGCCGAGGCCGAAGAGCGCGCCCTGGCCGCTGACGAAGGTCGTCGCGCAAGGGTCAAGGAGGCCCGTGACAAGGTCTGGGAGGGGGCGCCGACCCTTGAGGACAGCGCCCGCGCGGCCTGGGCAGACCTGATCGACATCGACGGGATCGGTGCCAAGGTCGCGGTGTCCCTGGTCGCGGCCTTCGCGCAACCGGCGGAGCGCGGCTCGATCAATCGGCTGGCCGAATGGCTCGACATCCGCAAGATCGCAACACCCGAGGCCAGTTCCAGCCCGGTGGCCGGCAAGACGTTGGTCTTCACCGGCACGCTGGTCAAGATGACCCGTCCGGAGGCCAAGGCGCGGGCCGAGGCGCTTGGCGCCAAGGTTTCGGGCTCGGTTTCCGCCAAGACCGATCTTCTGATCGCCGGTCCGGGCGCGGGATCCAAGGCCAGGAAGGCCGCGGATCTTGGCGTGGAAACCATCGACGAAGACGGCTGGCTGAACTTGATCGCAGACACATGACCGGCCGCCCAGAGGTCCTTTTTCCGCTTTTCGCAAAGCTCGAAACCCTTCCGGGGATCGGACAGAAGACGGCGAAGACACTGGAACAGCTACAGGTTTTCCTGCCTCGCGATGTGCTGTTCATGCTGCCTCACGCTGTGATCGACCGGCGACGCCGCAAGACGATCCTGGGTCTGACGCTGCCCGCAACCGCCACGGTGGAGGTGACGGTGGGCCGCCACAGCCCGCCGCGCGGGCGCGGAGCCTACCGGGTACAGGTGTCGGACGAGGAGACGACCTTTGAACTGGTCTTCTTTCATGCGCGCGGAGATTACATCGAGCGGATCCTGCCAACCGGCGCCCGGCGCCTCGTCTCGGGACGGCTGGAGCATTTCGACGGCCAGGCCCAGATGCCGCATCCCGATCATGTGCTTCCGCTGGAAGACGCTGACCAGATCCCGCTGTTTGAACCGGTCTATCCCCTGTCGGTGGGCCTGTCGCAAAAGGTGATGGCGCGCGCGGCCGCCGGGGCGCTGGCGCTTGCACCGCATCTGGGGGAATGGATCGATCCACAGCAACGGGCTTCGGCGGGCTGGCCCGCCTGGCACGAGGCGCTGGTGGCGGCCCATAATCCGGACGGGTCCGCTGCGGTGCAACCCCGCGACGCGGCGCGTGAACGCCTGGCATATGACGAGCTTCTGGCCCATCAGCTGACCCTGGCGCTTGCCCGCGCGCGGGAACGCAAGTCCGCCGGGCAGCCCAGCCGGGGCGATGGGGCGCTGCGGGCCAAGGTTCTGGCCGCGCTGCCATATGTCCCGACCGGGGCGCAATTGCGCGCCATTGGCGAAATCGAAACCGACATTGGCGAAGCGACCCGCATGATCCGGCTGTTGCAGGGGGATGTGGGCGCGGGCAAGACGCTTGTGGCGCTGCTGGCCTTGCTGATCGCGGTCGAGGCCGGCGGGCAGGGTGTCATGATGGCCCCGACCGAGATCCTGGCCCGCCAGCATATGGAGGGTCTCGCCCCGCTGGCAGAGGCGGCGGGCGTAAGGCTCGAGATCCTGACAGGTCGTGACAAGGGGGCCGATCGTCAACGCAAGCTTGATGATTTGCGGGGCGGCGCGATCGACATCCTGGTCGGCACCCACGCGGTGTTCCAGGAAAGCGTTCAATTCCACGATCTGCGGGTCGCCATTGTGGACGAGCAACACCGGTTCGGTGTCCGGCAGCGGTTGGAGCTGGGCCGCAAGGGGCGTGGTGTGGACATGCTGGTCATGACCGCCACGCCGATCCCGCGCAGTCTGTCGATGGCGCAATACGGCGACATGGATATTTCCATTCTCGATGAAAAGCCGCCGGGGCGCAAACCGATCCGCACCACGCTGGCCGCCTCTGATCGTCTAGACGAGGTCATCGCGCATCTGGATCGCGCGACCCGCGAGGGGCGGCAGGCCTATTGGGTTTGCCCGCTGGTCGAAGAAAGCGAGCGGGTCGATCTTGCCTCGGCCGAGGAACGATTCAAGGTCCTGCGTGCCCGGTTGGGCGAAGGGCGTGTCGGCCTTGTCCACGGCCAGATGCCGGCCGAGGCAAAGGACGCCGCCATGGCCGCCTTCCAGCGGGGCGAGACCGACATTCTGGTGGCGACCACGGTGATCGAGGTCGGGGTGAATGTGCCCAATGCCTCGATCATGGTGATCGAACGGGCCGAGATCTTTGGTCTGGCGCAATTGCATCAACTGCGGGGCCGCGTGGGGCGGGGGCCGGTGGAATCGACCTGCCTGATGATCTATCAGCCGCCATTGTCGGAAACTGGGCTGCGCCGCCTGTCCCTGTTGCGCGAAACCGAAGACGGGTTCCGCATTGCCGAGGCGGATCTGGAAATGCGCGGCGCCGGAGACCTGATTGGCACCGCGCAAAGCGGACTGCCCCGGTTCCGCATTGCCGATCTTGAAACCCAATCCGACCTGATCCGCATCGCGCAGACCGATGCCCGCGCGCTACTGGCCCGCGACCCCGATTTGACCAGCCCGCGAGGCCGCGATGCGCGGGTTTTGCTGTGGCTGATGGGACAGGATGAGGCCATTCGCCTCGTCTCCGTCGGCTAGAATCGCGCCGGCATCCAGTTTTGTTCACTAATGTTCTTAAAAAGTTCTTTACTCAGCGGCAGCAATATGGGAACAAAGTGGCAACACAACCAAATGATCCTGATTTGATCCCGAGGAGGTATGAAATGAGCGAAGTCCTGAAAGTCATGCGCCGGTCCCGCGCCACCCTTTTGCAAGATCTGCTTGGCGTGGTTGCCTTGACCGTCCTTCTGGTCGGATCGCTCTATCTGCCCGTGATCATCTGAAATCTGCCTGCACCTCGTTCAAGGCGCGACACCCCCCAAGTGACGTCCGGGATTGTCTGTCCCTGACCGCCGGGAACGCCTCATCCCCCGGTTCGCGCCTGGTCCCAAGCGAGATGCACCACTTGCCGCCGCCTCCTGCCAGAGGCGGCGGTTTTTTTCAGAACCGATAAGCCAGGCGCAGCCCGCCCCAATGGCGGTTCTTGATGAAGATCGGCGCCGAAAGGTCGCGCATCAACACATGATCGCCGCCGCCCATGTCACGCCGGTAGACCTGCATCAGGAACGGCTCCTGATTGCGCCCGGCCTTCAATCCGACCCGATCGTCAAAGATGCGGCGGTTGCGGCAATTGGCCATGTTCCAGACCGGGTCATCCCCCTGGGGTTCGGAGAATTCGCGGTTGTGGGTCGGAAGATAGCCGTTCTTGTCCACCGCGGCGCAGAAGACCACGCGGGGATCCAGTTTCAATGCCTCTTCCAGGATCTCGGGCAGAAGCATGTCCGTGAGCGGGGTGAACCGGGTCATGACCTGTTCTGGGTCGGTACCGGGCAGGCTGCGGTATTCGCAATCGAAGAAATCATCATAGGCGATGCGCCCGGTCTCAACCGCCTCTTCGAACAACGCGGAAATCTGCGCGGCGCGGTCCTGTACAGCCTCGATCATCGGCTTGTCTTCGGAGCCGCCCCCCGCCGCGATGCTGTCCTGAACAAGGCGTTCGGACAGGTCCACCAGTTCATGCAGGCGTTCATGGGTTTCGGTAATGCCACCGACGCTTTGCCGCATGGTTGTAAACGTGTCCTCGACCCGAGGAGCGTAGTCGCGCAGGGCGTGATCGGCCTCGACCGCGTCGTCGCGCACCAGCTTCATCTGCCTGACCGATTGAGCCAGGGCTTCGCGGACCGCGACATTGCGGTCCTGGGAGACCCGGTTGACCGCAGACAGTTTGCCAGACGTCACGCTGACGGATGCGGTTTCGCTTTGCAACTGCATGATCCAGGCCACCAGCCGTTCGACGTTGTCACCAATCTGTTCCGCTGCCACGCCGGTCTGCTGGGACAGGGTATTGATCGCATCGGCCACGACCGAGAACCCGCGCCCGGCCTCGCCAGCGCGGGCCGCCTCGATCTTTGCATTGATGGCGAGCATGTTCACTTGCGCGGCGATAACCGTGATCTGTTCATTGCTGGACTGAACGTCAGTCAGCACCGTTTCCACATCCTTCGTGCGTCCACTCAGCGTATCGACCCAGGTCAGAACTTCCTGGCCAAGCTTGCCTGCGGTCTGGCTTTGCCCCAATGCCTCGAGAAAGCTTGCATGCGTCTGCTCCAGCTCTGCAAAGGCGTTCTGGAGTGTGGACATGACGCTGGCATTCATCTGCAGCACGTGACCTGAGCCTTCGTGGGCCTTGCGAAGCTGGTTCAACAGCACCTCGGTCCGCTCAGCCAGGTCAGAGACAAAGCCGTCGACATCGACGATTTCCTGACTGACGGTCGCGGCATTGGCCGCCAGACGGTCCAGCGACGGGTCGATGCGTGACGGGGTTCGGAAGTCTGTTTCGTGTTCCATGCCTGGCCGGTTCTGTGAAGACTTGCCAAGACTTAGGGACGAAATGCCAAGATGCGGTTAAGCGCAGTGGCTTTGCTCGGCCTTTTCCATTGCCTCGCACAACGCATCGAGCGACAGCAGGATGGAGGCATGGCGGTTCTTGTAGGCCTGCGCAGGGCGCAGCACCTCGAGCCCATCGAAGGGCGCGGGAGGTGTCGGCCCGTCGTCCTTCAGCATGGCCTTCAGCGCATCGCGCGCCGCATGGACCTGCGCACTGCTTTGCCCGATGACAGAGGCACCGACGATGCTGGCAGCGGCCTGACCCAGGGCACAGGCGCGCACCTCTTGCCCGTAATCGGCGACCTTGCCGTCGGCGACCTGCACATCCACCGTCACGGTCGATCCGCACAGCGGCGCGCGGCGGCGCACGGTGGCCGCAGGATCGGTCAGCCGGTCCTGGCGCGGAATATCCGTGGCCAGTGCAAGGATGCGGGTGGAGTAGAGTTTGATCAGGTCGCTCTCGCTCATCCCTGGTCCTTTCGGCGCTGTTCATCCTTGGTCTTCCCCCCTAGATAGACCGCGACGAGGATTTAGCAAAGGGGGCGGCCATGCGCTTTGACCCGGAGACGTTGAAATTCGATGCAAATGGTCTGGTTCCGGCCATCGCGCAGGACGCCGAAACCGGCGACGTTCTGATGATGGCCTGGATGAATGCCGAGTCCGTGGCCCGCACGCTGGCCACCGGGCGCGTCACCTACTGGTCGCGCTCGCGGCAGGCCTTCTGGGTCAAGGGCGAAAGCTCCGGTCATGTGCAGGAACTGGTCGAGATGCGGCTTGATTGCGACCGGGATTGCCTGCTGGTGCAGGTGCGCCAGACCGGGCCGGCCTGCCACACCAACCGGCGCAGCTGCTTCTACACCGCGATCCGCGAGGGCGAAGAGGTCGAGATAATGGCGCCGATGGCCTAAAGCCCGACCATGGCGCGGACTTGCGCGGGCGACAGGCCTTCGGCGCGGTAGGCGGCGATGGCGCGGGCGTCGTCGCGTTTGGCGAGGCGCTTGCCCGTCTCGTCGCGGATCAGGGCATGGTGATGATAGCGCGGCTGCGCCAGCCCCAGCAGGGATTGCAGCAGAACGTGAATCGCGGTGGCCTCGAACAGGTCCTGACCGCGCACCACGTCGGTGATGCCCTGGGCCGCGTCATCGACGACGACCGACAGGTGGTAGGAGGTGCCCATGTCGCGGCGCGCCAGGACCACGTCTCCGATCCCTTGCAGCATACGGGCGTGGGGCAGGGCGATCTGCCCGGTCTCGCCCTTTGGGCCTGCACCGGTTTCGGTGAAGGACAGCGGAGCGCTCAGCGCGCGCGCCGTGTTCAGACGCAGTGGCACGTCGGCGGGCATCGCGCCGTCCGGGGCAGGCGCGGGGCGGCAGGTGCCGGGATAGACCAACCCGTCGGGCCCAAGCACCGGCGCGCCGCCTTCCTGCGGCGCCTCCAGCGCGGCGGCGATGTCGCGACGGTTGCAGGTGCAGGGATAAAGCAGGCCGAGGTCCCAAAGCTGCTGCAGTGCATCGCGATAGGCGGGCAGGCGGTCGGACTGGCGCATCACCGGCTGCGGCCAGTCAAGGCCCAGCCAATGAAGGTCGTCGTATATCTGCGCCTCCCATTCGGGGCGGGCGCGGGATCGGTCGATGTCCTCGATCCGCAGCAGGAAGTCTCCGCCGTTTCGCGCCGCCAGATCCGCTGCGAAAAGGGCCGAATAGGCGTGGCCCAGGTGCAGCGGCCCGGTCGGCGAAGGCGCGAAACGGGTGCGCATGAGCCTAGTCGCCACCGCCCATCCGACGCGCGCGGCTGTCGGCATTGCTTTGGTAGATCAGGATCCAGGCCAGCAGGATGAACATCGGATGCGTCAGCCCGCCGGTGAAGATGATCGCCGGGATCCAGATGAAGAAGGTCACGATGCCGACGATGGGCCGACCTGTCAGCAGGATGGACAGGGGCGGCAGGAAAAGGGCCAGGATATAGTTCATGCGCGTTCAACCTCTTGTGTGGCAAGCCAGTCGGACCAGAGCGCCTTGGCACGGTCCGTATAGGCCTTGTAGCGATCCTTGCGCCCGCGACGCCCGCCTTTCAGCCCGTCGACGGGCGGGAACAGCCCGAAGTTCACGTTCATCGGCTGGAAGGTCTTTGCGTCCGCGCCGCCGGTGATATGGGTCACCAGCGCGCCAAGCGCGGTTTCGGGCGGCGGCGGGGGCAGGTCGCGGCCCGCGATTTCCGCGGCGGCCATGCGCCCGGCCAGCAGGCCCATGGCGGCGCTTTCGACATAGCCCTCGACCCCGGTGATCTGCCCGGCAAAGCGGATGTTGGGGCGGCTTTTCAGGCGCATCCGGTCATCCAGCAGGCGCGGCGAGTTGATGAAGGTGTTCCGATGGATCCCGCCAAGCCGCGCGAAGCGGGCGTCCTGCAGGCCGGGGATCATGCGCAGCACCTCGGTCTGGGCGCCGTACTTCATCTTGGTCTGGAACCCGACGATGTTGTAGAGCGTCCCCAGCTTGTTGTCGCGCCGCAGCTGCACGACCGCATAGGCCTTTTCCTCGGGCTTGTGGGCATTGGTCAGGCCGACGGGCTTCATCGGGCCGTGGCGCAGGGTCTCGCGACCACGCTCTGCCATGACCTCGATCGGCAGGCAGCCGTCAAAGTAGCCGGCCGTCTCGCCTTCGTGGAACTCGGTCTTGTCGGAGGCCAGAAGCGCGTCGATGAAGGCCTCGTACTGCTCCTTTGTCATCGGGCAGTTGAGGTAGGCCTTCTGTTCCTCTTCCGTCTCGCCCTTGTCATAGCGCGACTGCATCCAGGCCTGATCCATGTCGATGCTGTCGGCATAGACGATGGGCGCGATGGCGTCGAAGAAGGCCAGTGCATCGGCGCCGGTTTCCGTCGCAATGGCCGCCCCCAGCCCGGCCGAGGTCAGCGGACCGGTGGCGATGATCCACTGGCCGTCCTCGGGCAGGGCGGTGATCTCGCCGGATTCGACCTCGATCAGCGGGTGGGCGTGCAGGCGGGCGGTGACGGCTTCGGCAAAGGGATCGCGGTCCACGGCCAGCGCGCCGCCGGCGGGCAGGCGGTATTCATCGGCGGTCTGCATGATGATGCCGCCCGCCTGGCGCATTTCCCAGTGCAGCAGACCGACCGCGTTCTGTTCGCTGTCGTCCGAGCGGAAGGAGTTGGAGCACACCATTTCGGCCAGGTTGCCGGTCTGATGCGCGAAGGTGCCCTGCTGGGGGCGCATTTCATGGATGACGACCGGGCAACCCGCTTGCGCGGCCTGCCATGCGGCTTCGGAGCCGGCCATGCCGCCACCGATGATATGAAGCTTTTCTCTCATGGGCGCGATGTAGGGTATCACCGCGCGGAAATCAAAACCTATCGCGTGATCTTGCTTGCCCGCGCGCGCGCGATGCGGAACCCTGCCGGTCGGGAGGACGGCGATCATGGTGAAGATGGACATCGCAGCGCTGCACGGGTTTCTGGCGCAGGCCTTTCCGCAGGTCGCGCAGGATTATCGCGTCGAAAGCGTAGGCGAGAACCGCCTGGTGATGCGCCTGCTTGTCGGGGATCGCCACCTGCGCCCCGGCGGCACTGTCTCGGGTCCGGCGATCTTCGCCCTGGCGGATGTCGCGGTCTACCTTGCGATCCTTGCCATGATCGGGCCGCAGGCGCTGGCGGTGACCACCAATGCGTCGCTCGATTTCATGCGCAAGCCCGCCTCCGGGCAGGACCTGCTGGCGCAGTGTGAATTGCTGAAACTGGGCCGGGTTCTGGCGGTGGGCGAGGTGCGGATCTTCTCGGACGGGGTTCCGGACCCGGTGGCGCGGGCCAGCCTGACCTTTTCGATCCCGCCGAAAGGGTAGATTTATGGGGTATTTTGATACCTAAATTTCAAGATATTGATTTTGCTAGGTTAATTAGATTTTGCGCCGCTTGACTGGCCGGTTCCACCTTGTATAAACCGTCCATCAATTCGCGCACGTGGCCTTGCGGCTTCGTGCGCTGCCAATTTCCAAAGGGCACCCGTTATGAAAACCTTCTCTGCGACTCCGGCAGATATCGAGAAGAAATGGATCGTGATCGACGCCGAAGGCGTTGTTCTCGGCCGTCTCGCCTCGATCATCGCCATGCGCCTGCGCGGCAAGCACAAGGCGACCTTCACTCCGCACATGGACATGGGTGACAATGTCATCGTGATCAATGCGGACAAGATCCAGCTGACCGGCAAGAAACGGACCGACAAGGTCTATTACTGGCACACCGGTTTCCCGGGCGGGATCAAGAACCGCACCGCGGACCAGCTGCTGACCGGCGCTCACCCCGAGCGTGTCGTCACCGCTGCCGTCAAGCGCATGCTGCCGGGCAACCGCCTGAGCCGCCAGCTGATGACCAACCTGCGCGTCTATGCATCGGCGGAACACCCGCACGAAGCCCAGGCGCCGGAAGTGCTGGATGTCAAATCCATGAACTCCAAGAACACGCGGAGCTGATAGATGGCTGATCAAGTGAACTCTCTCGAAGAGCTGAAAGACGTCGTGTCCGAGGACGCAACCGTTGCCGTCGAAATCACGCGTGAGCCCGTCCGTGACGCGCTTGGCCGTGCCTATGCGACCGGCAAGCGGAAAGATGCGGTTGCCCGCGTCTGGATCAAGCCGGGTTCCGGTAAGGTCACCGTCAACGGCAAGCCGATGAACGACTACTTTGCGCGTCCCGTGCTGCAGATGATCCTCGCACAACCCTTCACCGTTGCTGGCGTCGAAGGCGAGTTCGACGTTGTCGCAACCGTCAAGGGCGGTGGTCTTTCCGGTCAGGCCGGTGCGGTCAAGCACGGCGTGTCCAAGGCCCTGCAACTTTACGACCCCAGCCTGCGCGCCGCGCTGAAAGCCGCCGGCTTCCTGACCCGCGACAGCCGCGTCGTGGAACGGAAGAAATACGGTAAGGCCAAGGCCCGCCGGAGCTTCCAGTTCTCCAAACGCTGAGGCTTTTGCTTCTACGGTCCAGATACGGAAAGGCGCGCCCCAGGGCGCGCCTTTTTGGTATCTTTCGCGCTCCAAGGCCAATCGGGCCTGCTTTCCGTTCGGGCCGTCTTGTCGGAAAATCGCGCAAGCCTGTGCGGGTCTTGATGTCCCGCCATCTTGCCTTGCGTTGGCGGGGCCGGGCTCCTGGTATGCCAGCCATTTCTGGTTCCCTGCGCCCATCGACATTACAAGGCGCATGGACCTGGATCAGGCGCGGGCCTTTGCTGATGGTCTGGCGGAATTGGCGAAGGTCGATTGGCCCCGGCCCCCGGCATCGGGTTGGCCCTTGATGCGGAACTGACCGACACGGTCCGACAGCGCCTTGGTGGTTTCAAACAGTTCCGCATTTGCCGTGAGGGTTTCCGCAAAGATCGTCGCATTGCTCTGGGTAAAGCTTTCCAGTTCGCGGATTGCGGAATTGACTTCGGTCAGGCCCCGTGACTGGTCCTGAGTGGCATCGGCCACGGCCTCCATACGCTCTGCCGTGTGTTCCACGGCGTCGCGGATCCCGGCCAGGACATTGCCGGTGTTCTTCACCAAGCCGACCCCCAGGGCCACGTGGCTGGCGCTGTCGTTGATCAGTGTGTCGATCTCCTTGGCAGCATTGGAACTGCGCTGCGCGAGGGCACGGACTTCGTTCGCGACGACGGCAAAGCCTCGCCCCGCTTCACCCGCTCGGGCGGCCTCGACCCCTGCATTCAGCGCCAGGAGGTTGGTCTGGAAAGCGATATCGTCGATCACCGTGATGATGTTGCGGATCTCGGCAGAGGATCCTTCGATCTTGTCCATGGCGGTGACGGTGTTTTCCATCACATCGGTGCCCGATACCGCTTCGCCGCGGGTCTCTTCGGTTGCGGTCCGCGCCGCGCCCGTGTCGGAGGCGATGCCGCGGATCAGTTCGGTCAATTGCTGCAAGGTTGTTGCGGTTTCGCTGAGGGTGGTCACTTGTTTTTCGGTCCGCCGGCCAAGATCCTCGGCTGCATTGTTTATGCCCTGGGATTGCACCTGGATCGAGGTGACCTCGGAGCGGATTTCAACCAGGGCGTCCTCAAGCCGCGAGACGCCGACGTTGAAGCTTTGGGACAGTTCAGCAAAGGCCGGGGGCAGGGGCCGTTCGATCCGGGTCGTCAGGTCGCCTTCGGCCATGCGGAACAGTTTTTCCTGCAGGTGGCTGATGACATCCTCGATCTCTGCCTCGTGCTGAAGGCGCATCCGGGTGGTCTTTTCCTCGGCGCGCCGGGCGGCTTCGGCATTCTTTTCGGCATTTTTCAACGCCTCTTCGACCTGGGCCTGGGATTCGGCGGCTGCGGCCAGCGCCTTCTCGGCGCGGGTCTTGGCCTCGGCGGCTTCACGGTGCTGTTCCTCGGCATCGGCCAGGGCGGATTGTGCCTCTGCCATCGCGCCTTCAAGTTTTTTGGCGCGGCGTTCGGCATGGACTGTCTGGATCAGGCGAATGCGCACGATCAGCAGCAGATTTCCCACCGCCAGCACCGCTGCGACCCAGTGGAAGCCGGCGCGCATCAGGTTGAACCACAGGTCGGTGGTCAGGAAGGTCAGCGTCGGAAACAGGGAGGCCGCAATCACGTGATGTACGGAGATCAGCCCCAATGCGGCCAGCAGCGCGGGCCGTGAACTGAGCGTTGCAATCGCTGTCAGGGCGGTGAAATACAGCATGTGACTGTCCGGCTGCATCGGGTGACCGACCATCGCCGCATTCAGTAGGATGCATTGCCCCACCAGGCAAAGCGACAGGAGGATCCGGCCGGTCCGTCCCTCCATCCTGAGGGCAAGAACCGCCGATCCTGCGACCCCCATGCTGAGCAGGGTGATGATCCAGGCCGCCGGATTGCCGATCAGGATCGCCGCGCCGGAAACCAGAACGATCAAGCCGATGGTGACCCAGGCGACGATCCGCATGGCGGTCCGGCGATGTTTCTCGAACCGGTCTCCCAGGGATTTGGCCGAAATCTGGATCTTTTCTTCGGGAGGTAAGGTAGCGCTTTTCACATCGGTCCCCAGCTTGTTCGCATGCGGGAAGGGTGTGGCAGAGTATTCTTGCTACCGGCTTAATATCCTTAATTATCGGCGTCTATCAGGCCGAGACCCCGCAGGTAGACGCCGATCCCGCTTTCCAGCAGGTCCTCGGGCGCATGCGGGCTTTGCGTGCCGGGGGAGTTTCGGGCGAACAGTTCGACCACGCCGTGGCTGAGCGCCCAGATATGGGCGGTGAACATCGAGGCCGGCGGCCTCTTGTTGGCCGGAATATGCTTGGACAGATCCTCGGCCGCGCGTTCCAGCACATCCCAGGCACGACGCGCCACATTGGCCAGTTCCGGCGTGCGGTTGACCGAGATCCCGCTCTCGAACATGGCGATGTAATGGCCCGGATACTTGCGCGCGAAGGCAAGATAGGCCCGCCCCGTGGCCTCGAAGGCGGCCAGAGCCGAGGGCTGGCCGGATTGATAGGCGAAGTCGATCACATCGGCAAAGATCTCGTAGCCCTGGCGCGCGGCTTCGGCGATCAGGTCTTCGCGGCCCTGGAAATGTCGGTAGACGGCGGCAGGGGTCACCCCAGCCAACTTGGCAGCCTCGGACAGGGTAAAGCCGGTGGGGCCCTTGGCCTCGATCAGTTCAAGGGCCGCCTCGACCAGGGCCTGGCGCAGATTGCCATGGTGATAGCCGCGCTTCTTATGCATTCCAGATGTCCGTTCCCGAACAGATGCTTTCGTCGACCTCGCCAAGGGCCTTGTGGGATTTTCCATCGTAATCCAGGGACTTGAGCACATGGCGGATCGCGGCAAGCCGGGCGCGGCGCTTGTCATCGGAGCGCACGATGGTCCAGGGGGCATGCTCCGTGTCGGTGCGTTCCAGCGTTTCCGAAATCGCTTTGGAATAATCGTCCCATTTGTGCAGGCCTTCGACGTCGATATTGCTCAGCTTCCACTGTTTCAGCGGGTCCTGTTCGCGCGCAAGAAAGCGGTTCAACTGCTCGGCCTGTCCGACGTTCAGCCAGAACTTGAACAATTGGATACCCTCGGACACCAGCAGGCTTTCGAAATCGGGGACCTGCTCAAAGAACTGCCTGCGTTGCTCATCGGTGCAGAAGTCGAAGACATGTTCGACCACCGCGCGATTGTACCAGGAGCGGTCGTAGAAGGTGATCTCTCCGGCGCTTGGCAGGTGGTCGACGTAGCGCTGGAAATACCACTGGCCCCGTTCGTATTCATTGGGGGCCGACAGCGCCACGACCTGCGCGCCGCGTGGATTAAGATGTTCTCGGAAGCGCTTGATAACGCCTCCTTTTCCGGCCGCATCCCGGCCCTCGAAAACGCAGACGATTCGGGCGCCGCTGCTCTTGGCCCAGGCCTGCATCCGTACCAGTTCGATCTGCAGCAGCGCCAGCTCCCGTTCATAGGCCTTGCGGGCCATGCGCTCGGAATAGGGATAGCTGTCGTTCAGGATCTCGTCGCGGTCGGCGCGGCGGATCGCCTTGCGGACATGGTCGGGCGCGTCCTCCTTGAAGAAGGCCGAGATCGCCCCGTCAAATGGCAATTGCATCGGGATTTTCCTTTTCTGACGAATATGACGATGCCGGTAACCTAGTGCAATCGTGCCGGTGGTCAGGGGCGGCTGCGGCGGATGGCGCGGGTGATGGCCTCTGTCACCGCGTCGGCGGAGGCGTGATGCGGCATATGGCCGATGCCGGGCAGAACGGTCAGCCGCGCACCGGGGACATCGGCCGCCAGTGGCCGGGAATGGATGTCGAGCCCGACAATTCTGTCGGCGGTGCCATGCAGGATCTCGACCGGCAGATCGAGGGTTGGGTAGCGCTGGCTTTGCTGGCGGAGCTCTTCGCGCAGGTCGACCCTTTGCTGGGCATTGGCGCGCAGGACCGAAGACTGCAGCGTCAGGGCGGCGCCAAGGTGGCCGGTGTAGCCGGAGGGGGGCTGTTGCGGATCAAAGGCCCCGGCGACCTGGCGGTTTACATAGGGCGTGCTGACCCAGGCCGCGGCGAGGGTCGAGACCACGGGCCCGAGCACCGGCGCGGCAAGGATGCGATGGTCGGCACCGATGGGGCCTTCCCAGGGGTGGCTGGCCCCGGCGACAGAGACGAGCCCGGCGATCCGGTCGGGGAAATGCACAGCCCAGGCCAGGGCGACCGCACCGCCAAAGCTTTGGCCGACGACGACGGGCCTGGTGACGCCAAGTTGCGCGGCGGCACGTGACAGCAGATCCGCCTGATCCTTCAGGGTCACGCCACGGGGTGCCAGCGCCGGGCTGTGGCCAAGACCGGGACGGTCAAACAGGGTGACGCGGAAATCCTGCGCCAGTCGGGGCGCCAGTGCGAAAGTAAAATCGCGCAAATTGCCCGAGGCCCCGTGCAGCAGGACCAGATCAGGCCCGCTGCCCATTTGCAGCGCATGCACCGGCTGGCCATCGACCAGAACCATCTGACCCAGCGGGGGAAAGGCGGCACGCGCCTCGCGGCTGCGCCGGTCGGCCCGCCAAAGGGTCGTGGCGATGCCGATCACCAGCAGCACCAGAAGGACCCCGGCGGCGATGGTCAGCGGCCTACCCAAGGGCCTTCTCGGGCCAGACATGGGTGCCGATCAGCTCCAGATCAAAGGGCGTTGTCTGGTAGATCTGGTTGATCCAGTTGCCGTAAAGCAGATGGGCATGGCTGCGCCACTGGTTCAGCGGCTTCTGGGTCGGATCGTTCTGGGGGTAATAGTTCACCGGCAGGGTGATCGGCTTGCCCGAGGCCACGTCGCGGTCGAACTCCTGCTTCAGCGTGTCACTGTCATATTCGAAATGATTGAAGACATAGAGCGCGCGATGCGCCGCGTCCTCCAGCAGGCAGGGGCCGCTTTCGGAATTGCCGAGGAGCGGTTTCAGGCCGGGAACGGCGGCGACATCTTCCTTGCGTACCTCGGTCCAGCGACTGACCGGCACGGCAAAGACATCCGAAAAACCACGCAGGAAGGGCGAGGCGGGATCAAGGTTGGTCTGCGGATAGCAGCCAAAGTATTTCTCGCCCAGAAGATGCTTGGGCAGCCCGTGGAAGTAATGCGCCATGGCCATGCCACCCCAGCAGACGCCGAAGGTGGAATGCACGTTGGTCTGGGTCCATTCGAAGACCTGACAGATTTCTTCCCAATAGGTGACATCTTCGAAATCGAGATGCTCTATCGGGGCGCCGGTGATGATGAAGCCGTCAAATTTCTCATCCGTGGCAAGCACTTCCGCGAAGGGGCGGTAGAAGCTTTCCATATGTTCGGCGGCGGTGTTCCTGGTCTGATGCTCGGTCATGCGGATCAGGGACAGTTCGATCTGCAGGGGCGTCGCGCCGATCAGCCGGGCGAACTGGTTTTCGGTCTGGATCTTCTTTGGCATCAGGTTCAGCAACCCGATCCGCAGCGCCCGGATATCCTGCCGGGATGCCTGATCTTCGGACATGACCGAGACACCCTCACGCGTGAGGACATCATAGGCGGGCAGGTCTTCGGGAATCTTGATGGGCATCTGGCTCTCGGGCTTGTTGGCAGGCTTAGCTAATATCGGTTTCCCGCGACGCAAGGGCCTGCGCGATCAGGCCTTCGAAATCCCCGGCGGACCGGACGCGGGTGACGTCATCGGCAGACACTGTGACCCCGTGGCGGGCCATGGCGGCGTAGCGGGGCTGGCGATGCGCAAGGGCGCGGGCATAGGTCCAGCGCACGAAGGTATCGGGATCGACGGTCTCGGGACTGTCCCCGGACTCCTCCAGGTAATCCGCCCAAGCCTGCCGCAGGAAGGCAGGTTCGTAATACATCGGTTTCGGCGCGCGGTCAAAACGGCGCACCAGTTCTTCGGTATGGGCTTCGTCGCCGCGAATCCAGACCAGTAGCGCCGTGTCGCAAAGCGCGCTCAGTACCGGGTCCGCGGGGTTGTCGGGGTCGATGACCTCGCAGATGGACCCGCCGCTGTCGCAGACGAAATTCGGATAACCGTAAAGCGACAGCGACCGGCGCGCGAAACGCTCGGTGTCCAGCAGGGCGCTGATCTCGCCCTCGCGGTGCTGTTCCTGCCGGGTCATGTATTCCTCGAAGCCGAGCCCGCCCTTGTCCGGATCTCCCGGCTTGCCCAGGTAGGTCGACAGCGGGGTCAGGTTGTTGAAGGTGATGTTGGAGCCGATATAGATGGAATCCGTCATCAGAAGCTTACGCAGGAAGGGCACCTGCATGGCATGTTTCTTCGCATTGTCGGAAATATGCTCGCCCATGTAGCGGGTGCCGATGCGGTAATCGATCGAGTAGTGGAACCAATCGCCGGAGTCGCGCAGCATGTTCGACACATGGGTCTTGCCGAGGCCCGACATGCCGAACAGCAGCACGCGCTTTTCGCTGGCGTCACGCCAGGCTTGGGCGGATTGGTACAGCATCGGGGCTCCCTTGGCGCTGATCGGGGCCGGGGTCGCGCCGCCGGCCGGGCTTTGCCATGGGTAGGCGAGCCGCGCGGGGGGGTCAAATCGAAACCCCGCGCGCGGCCTTGTTTTCAGGTCGTTTTCCAGTCGCTCCCGGGGCTGTCGCGCAGTCTGCACGCGGCAGCCTTCCAAGGGTCAGAAGCTGTAGGTGACCTTCAGCCCGACGGCCGTGATCGAATTGTCGGCGAAATCGGCGCGTGCGCTGCCGCCGGTCTGCGGCGTGGCATCCCCGAGCATGAGATAGCTGATGCCCCCCGAGATCTCGACCTGATCGCTGACCAGGTAGGACATGCCCAGCTGGATACCCGTCATGCCGGTCTTGGGTGCCAGGGGCGACACCATGGGATCGCCCTCGGGTTCATAGACCAGCATCGCGGAGCCCGCGATCCGATCCGAAAACCGCCGTCCGACGCCGATCCGGTAGGTCGTGGTGTCTTCCAGGTTCACCAGGCTGCGCCCGGTCAGGCCATAGAAGCTGGCCGGTTTGACGACGAATTCGGAATGCTCGACATAGCGGACCGAGGCCATCAGCAGCGTGTCCTCGGCGATCCCGGTCTGGAATTCCAGGTTCCAGGAACTGGGCGTCTTGGTCTGCGTCGTGGTGGTGACGGTGGGGTTGATGTTCTCGACCGTGTCGAAATCATGCTCGATGGCGGAATTGTAGGTCAGCGCCAGGCGGAAGGCGATGTCGGGGATCTCGTAGGCCGCGCCCAGCACATAGCCATAGGCGGTATCGTCCTGCAGCGAGACGGAATAGCCCGAAAGCGTACTGTAGGCCGCCCCCTGCAGGGTGATGTCGCCATTGGATTGCTGGATCCGCAGGCCGCCGAACAGGCTGACATTGTCGGTGACCTTGTATTTCCCGAGCGCGGTCAGCGCGCTTGTGTCCGATACTGCGCTGGTGCCGCCGAGGACCGGGTTGGACAGGTCATAGAAGACATCCGCGCCGAAGGGGCGGTCGTAGATCAGCGCCAGGGCAAAGCGGTCGTCCAGGTCCATCTTCAACGAAAAGCCGGGCAGGGCAAAGTTGTTTGCCACATTTCCGGTGCCGGCCGCCCCGAAGGGTCCGACCGCATAGGTGGTCCCGCTGACCTGGGGCCAGGCATACCCGTAGCTGAGCGTGAACTTGTTGCCTTCTTCGAAAAGGGGCATGGCGGATTGGGTCGTGCGTTCGATCCCGCCGGCCTGCGCCGGGGTGGCGCCAAGTCCGGCAACGATGCCGACTCCGATCCCGGCCGCGGCAAATGCTGCGACGTGGTTCATGGTGGTCTCCTCCCTCAAGGTGCGAAAGTGATCGCATGCAGGATCGTTATCCGTGTGGAGAAATGGATCAATGCCGGGCAAGGGATGACGTGATGTAACCGTTACGTCATTTCGATACGTGCCGTAACGTCATACGGGTGTTACATGCCCTTGGCGCGGTGGCAGGCCGCAAAACAAGGGAATTTGTCGGGTTTTCGGCTGGGCTCAGGCCGAATCGACCGGCGGCCGCGCCCGGGTTTCCCCGCGGATGTTGAGGTAGTTTCCCGCAAAGATCACCACGGCCCCCATCAGCACCCAGATGTTCAGCGGCTCGGCCAGGAACAGTGCCCCGATGATCGCTGCCAGGGGCAGGCGGGTGAAATCGATCGGCATGATAACCGTCGCTGGCGCAAGCGACAGCGCCGTGGTGACGCAGAAATGCGCCAGCAGGCCCGAGCAGCCGACGAGCAGAAGCAGGGGCAGGGTTTCTGCGGTCGGCATTGCCATGTCGCCGTCGTACCCGGCCGTGACAAGGCCGAAGACCGATTGCGTCACGGTCATCCAGAAGACGATTGCCAGGGGGTGCACGTCGCGGGTCAGCCGCTTGGTCGAGACGGTTGTCAGCGCAAAGAAGATCGCGGTCGAGGCCGCGGCGATGATCCCCGGTGACAGCGGCTCTGACCCCGGTCGGGTGACCAGCAGGATGCCGCAGAACCCCAGCAGCGCCGCGAGGACCCGGTTGCGGGTCAGCTTTTCGCCCAGAAGCAACGCCGACAGGATCAGCACCCAGATGGGCGAGGAAAACTCCAAGGCGAACAATTGCGCCAGCGGGATCAGCGTGACCGCAAAGAACCACAGGTTCTGGCCGGTGAAATGAGCCAGGTTGCGCGCGATGTGCAGGCCGAAGCGGTCAAAGGTGATCAGACCCCAGCGGCGGCGCAGGGTCAGCACCGTGATCATGATCGCCATTCCGGTCAGGCTGCGCCAGGTCATGATCTCGAAGGTATCGAGCCTCGTGCCGAGGCTGCGTCCGGCCAGAGACATCGCCAGAAACGAAACGATGGCGCCGCTCATCCAGAAGACAGCGCGCAGGATGTCGGATCGGGCAGTCATCGGATACCTTTCTTGACCAGCCTCCTCTTGTCACGCCTGGCGCGGAAATAGGCAACATGGTCAAGGGCGGGTTTGCGGGAAGGTCCGCGAAAGCGGGGGAGCGGTTCCTTACCGTCGCGGCACGCTCAGCCCGGCCGGGTGGCCGTCAGGTCGACCGTCACCGGCAGGTGATCCGAGGCGATGCGGGCAGGCTGGGCCAGGTGCGGGCGCACCGGGCCCGCGTCCAGATCCGCTGTCACTCCGAAGCGGTCCAGTGCGGCCACAGGGCGGATCGCGGGATAACTCGCCACGCCGGGCAGCAGTTGCACCGGATGCAGTTCCGCATCCAGGTCATGGCCCGGCCCCCATTCGTTGAAATCGCCCGCGATCAGGGTTGGACAAGGGGGCAGGCGTTCCAGCATCCGGCGGATGGCGGCGCATTGCTGACGGCGCGACCGGGGCACAAGCCCAAGATGCACCCCCACGATCCGCAAGCGCCCGATGGCGGTGTCGAGATCGGCGCGAATGGCACCGCGCGGCTCGATCCCCGGCAGATCCAGTTTCGATGTTTCGATCACCGTCACGCCGGGACGCATCAGCATCGCATTGCCGTGCCAGCCGATGGAACCACCGGGCACACCGAAGGGCAGGATCTCCCATCCTTCGGCGGCGATCATGTCGTGGGGCAGGGCCGTGGGACGCGGCGCCAACCGCTTGTCGGCCTCTTGCAGGACGACGATATCGGCCTCGGTATCCTCCAGCACTTCCAGCGTGCGGCGCGGATTGCGGCGCAGGTCCAGCCCGACGCATTTCTGCAGGTTGTAGGTCGCGATCCGAAGGTGTGTCTGGCTCATGCGGGGGAACTTGTGCCTTGCTGCATGGCCACGATTTGGCCGGGGTGGGGCCAGAGGCCGGGGGGCGTCAGCGCAGGTGTGGATGCGCGCACCAGGCGGGCAAAGCCGCAGATGAAACGGCGCCGATCAGGTGCCACAGAAAGTCGCCTCGATCTCTTCTTCGAGGCGCGGAGGCTGGGCGAAGGCTGCGTTGGCGTCCGAAAGTGTGAACGGCGTCGCGAGGACCCGCATCAGGGTCTCGAATGGTGCCATGTCGCCCTCTGCCGCAGCCTTCAACGCGTGATCGACGCGGTGGTTGCGCGGGATCACGGCCGGGTTGGTGGCAAGCATCCGCGCCTCCGGGTCGGTTTCTTGCGCCAACCGCGCACGCCAAGTCGTTTCCCAGTCGTGGAAGGGAGCAGGGTCGGTAAAGGTCGCGCCCGCTGTGCCGTCTGACAAGCCCCGGAAGGTATTGGTGAAATCCGCCTCCTGATTGGCCATCAGGGTCAGCAGGCCCTCGATCATCGGACGGTCCGCCTCGGTCGGCTCTGCCAATCCGATCTTGGCGCCGAAGTGGCGCAGCCAGGCGGCATCGATCAGCGCGGGCATGGCATTCACCGCCTCGGTATAGGCCGCGATCCCGGCCTGGGTATCCGGCTCGAGGCTCAGCAAGGCCGAGGCAAGCTGCGCCATGTTCCAGGGCAGGACCTCGCGCTGGTTGTCATAGGCATAGCGCCCCTGCCGGTCGATCGAGGAATAGACCGTCGCAGGGTGATACCCATCCAGAAAGGCGCAAGGACCATAGTCGATGGTCTCGCCGGAAATCGTGGTGTTGTCGGTATTCATCACCCCGTGAATAAACCCGACGGCCGTCCAATGGGCGACCAGTTTCGCCTGCCGCGCGATCACGCCCTTCAGGAAGGCGAGCGGGCTGTCCGCATCAGGATCGTGGCGCGCGATGGCGTAATCCAGCAGGACCTGCAGACGCGCCTTGTCCTGACGCGCGGCGAAGAATTCGAAGGTACCGACCCGCAGGTGCGACGACGCGACCCGGGTCAGCACCGCGCCGGGCTGGGCCGTCTCGCGCTGTACACGGTCTCCTGTTGCCACCGCGGCCAATGCGCGGGTCGTGGGCACGCCAAGCGCCTGCATCGCCTCGGCCACCAGATATTCGCGCAGCACCGGCCCGATCGCCGCCAACCCGTCGCCATTACGCGAAAACACCGTGCGGCCGGAGCCCTTGAGCTGCACATCGAGGCGCTGGCCATGCCGTCCCATGACCTCTCCGATCAGCAGGGCACGCCCGTCGCCAAGTTGCGGGGAAAAGCCGCCGAACTGGTGCCCGGCATAGGCCTGCGCCAGCGGATCGGCGCCATCAGGCAGGGCATTGCCGCTGAAGGCCTGGGCCAGCGCGTCCGGGTCACCGGTGCCGGTGATGCCCAGATCCGCGGCCAGCCCTGCATTGAAGGCCAGCAGCCGGGGCGCCGAAGCCGCACGGGGCGCACTGCGCGCAAAGAACCCCTCTGGCAGGGCAGCATAGGAATTGTCGAAGGGAATCGACAGCGGGTTGGTCGCCGAGGCGGTAAGTGTCTGGTCCATGTCCTAGATCTAGGGCGCGCCGGGCGGCATTGCCAGCCCGGCGCGCCAATCCCGGCTCAAGGTAGCCGGGCGATGCGTTCGGTCAGCAGCGCAAAGAACCCGTCCGCGTCGAGGTTGCCCACGAAAAGCGCATTGTCCTTGCGCCCGGAGACACCCCACCAATCGGCGACGGTCATACCGAGGGTCAGCTCTGATCCGGTCTCGATCTCGACATTGATCTGGCGGCCCTGGAACAAGTCGGGCTGCAACAGGTAGGCCGTGACGCAGGGGTCATGCAGCGGTGCGCCGTCCGAGCCGTATTTCTCCTTGTCGAAGCGTTCGAAGAAATCGGTCATCTCGGCCACCGCGATGCCGCTGGCATTGCCGAGGCTGCGGAAGGCCTCGATCCGGGCGCGTGTCACCAGCGCCTTGTGTGTCACGTCCAGCGGCATGACCACCAGCGGCACACCGGCGCCAAAGACCACGGCGGCGGCATCGGGGTCGACATAGATGTTGAATTCGGCCGCCGGGGTGATGTTGCCCACCTCGAAATAGGCCCCGCCCATAAGGACGATTTCCTCAACCTTCTCAACGATATCCGGCGCCATCTTGAAGGCCATGGCGATATTGGTCAGCGGCCCCAGTACGCAAAGCGTCACCGTGCCCGCGTCTTCGCGGCGCAGCGTCTCGATGATGAAGTCGACGCCGTGCTGATCCTGCAGCGGCATGGTGGGATCGGGCAGCACGGGGCCGTTCAACCCGGTCTGGCCATGCACATGCTCGGCCGTTACCAGCGGGCGGATCATCGGGCGGTCGCACCCGGCAAAGACCTTTACCTCGGGGCGCCCGGCCAGCTCGCAGATGATCCGTGCATTACGCGCCGTAAGGCTTAGCGGCACGTTGCCGGCAACGGCGGTGATGCCCAGCACATCGATCTCTTCCGGGCTGGCGAGGGCCAGCAGGATGGCAACGGCATCGTCCTGTCCGGGATCCGTATCGATGATGATCTTGCGTGGCATTTCTGTCTCCTTCGCGAATGTCGCGGGACCCTGCCGAGTGGCCGGGACCTTGTCCATCTTGCCTCTAGGGAAATGCGCGATTGCCCGGCCTTGGACGCAGCTTGTGCCTGTATCACAGGCGGGGGCCCGGCAGCTTGCGGATCAGCCGTCGAAATCGACCTCTTCGATCAGACGCAGGGCGGCGGGACGCAACCGGGCCAGCTCCACCAGATCGACCGGATCAGGGGTGAAGTCGCCCCAGCCCGCCACCAGCGGCGCGGGGCTGGCATCGGCGGTCACGGGGTATTCGTAGTTCACCTCGGCGTAGATCTCCTGCGCTTCAGGAGAGACGAGGAACTCCATGAACTTGATGGCATTTTCCTTGTTCGGCGCGGCCTTGGTCATGGCAATGCCCGAGATGTTCACATGCGCGCCGCCGCCCTTGAAGATCGGAAAGACCGGTGTGACGCTTTCGGCCCATTCGCGTTCCTCGGGATCGGCCAGCATTTCGCCCAGATAATAGGTGTTCCCGATCGAGATATCGCATTCCCCGGCCCATATTGCCCGTATCTGCGCGCGGTCATTGCCTTGCGGTTTGCGCGCCAGATTGCCCTTTACCGCGTCTAGCCAGTCGCGGGTGTCCTCTTCGCCGTGGTGCAGCAGATAGGCGGCGACCAGCGCGACGTTATAGGGATGGGTGCCGGACCGGGTGCAGATGCGCCCCTGCCATTTCGGATCGGCAAGCCCTTCGTAGGTGGGGATCTCCTCCGGGGCGACACGGTCCTTGCTTGCATAGACGATGCGCGCGCGGGTGGTCAGACCCCACCAGTGACCTTCGGGATCGCGCAGCCCGTCGGGGATCGCGGCGCTGAGGATGGCACTGTCGACCGGCTGGGTGACACCGGCGCCGGTGATCGCCGTCAGCCGGGCGATGTCCACGGTCAGCGCCAGATCGGCGGGCGACCGCATGCCCTCGGCCTTCAGCCGTTCGACCATACCCTGTTCCAGAAAGGCGACATTGACGCTGATGCCTGTTTCGGCCTCGAACGCCTCGACCAGCGGCGCCAGAAGCTCGGGCTGGCGATAGGAGTAGAGGTTCACGTCCTCGGCCTGCGCAGCGAGGGGAAGCAAGGGCGCGATCAGGGCGAGGGGGACAAGTCGGGATCTCTGGGTCATGGTCTTTCCTGTCTCGGGCGCCGCTGCCGGCTCCTGTCTGGAATAATCTGTTCTGGACGAATGTCTTAAAGGTCATGATGGGCGCGGGAAAGAGGCCAGTTTCCCATAGGCCTAGCCCGCCTTCTCCGCGGCCTTCGCCTTGTCCCAAAGCGCGTCCATCTCGGCCAGATCGCTGTCCTCGGGACGGCGCCCGTCAAGATGAAGATCATCTTCTATGAAATTGAAACGGCGTGTGAATTTCGCATTCGCATCGCGCAGGGCTTGTTCCGGTTCGATCCCAAGGTGGCGGCCAAGGTTGACCATCACGAACAACAAGTCCCCGTATTCCTCGGCCATCTCCGCCGGACCCAGCGTATCACGCGCCTCGACCAGTTCGGTGCTTTCCTCGGCGATCTTGTCCAGTACCTGATCGACCTCGGGCCAGTCGAAACCGACCCGCGCCGCACGTTTTTGCAGCTTCACGGCCCGCATCAGCGCCGGCAGCCCCATGGCCACGCCATCCAGCGCCCGTGTCTCGGATTTCGCGGCGCGTTCGGCGGCCTTTATGCGTTCCCAATCAAGCGTTTGCTGGGCCGGGCTCTTGTCGCGGCTTTCTTCGCCGAAGATATGCGGATGCCGGGCAATCATTTTCTGCGCCACAGTTTCGGCGACGCGGGCGAAATCGAACAGCCCCTCTTCCTCGGCCATGCGGGCGTGAAAGACCACCTGCAGCAGCAGATCGCCCAATTCGCCCTCCAGTTCGTCCCAGGCCTCTCGCTGGATGGCGTCGTCGACCTCGTAGGCCTCCTCGATCGTATAGGGCGCGACGGAGGCGAAAGTCTGTTCGATGTCCCAGGGGCAGCCGGTTTCGGGATCCCGCAGTCGCGTCATGACCGCCAGCAGGCGGGGCAGCCCGGCGGGCAGGTCGTGGATTTCGTCCCGTGGCGTGTCGTGATGCGTGTCGGCCATTGCAGCCATCTCCGGTTTGGGGTTTTGTCCAGCCTGACGACGAAGCGCCAAGGAGTCCAGCCAATGCCCATCCTCAACCGGATTGCCGGTTTCGGCCCTGAAATGGAGGCTTGGCGCAAGCATCTGCATGCCCATCCCGAGTTGGGATTCGAATGCCACGAAACGGCCGCTTTCATCGCTGCGCGTCTGGCTGACTTCGGCGTGGACGAAATCCATACCGGCATCGCCAAAACCGGTATCGTCGCCCTGATCGAAGGGCGCGGGCCCGGCGCCACAATCGGCCTGCGCGCCGATATGGATGCGCTGCCGATCCTTGAACGCACCGGGGCGGAGCATGCCTCGACCCGTGCGGGCAAGATGCACGCCTGCGGCCATGATGGCCATTCCACAATGCTGCTCGGCGCGGCCAAGTACCTTTCAGAGACACGGAATTTCGCCGGTCGCGTCGCGCTGATCTTCCAACCCGCGGAAGAGGACGGCGGTGGCGGAAGCAAGATGGTCGAAGAGGGCATCATGGACCGTTTCGACATTGCAGAGGTCTATGCACTGCACAATGCCCCCGGCATGCCCGAAGGCACATTTCGCACCGAGCCGGGCCCGATCATGGCGGGCGTCGATACGATGCACATCCATGTGCGCGGGGTCGGTGGCCATGCGGCAACGCCGCAGCTGACCCGCGATCCGATTCCGGCGGTGATCGGCATCGTTTCGGCGATCCAGACCATTGGCACGCGCAACGCCGATCCGCTGTCCGATCTGGTGATCTCGGTCACCCAGATCCACACCGGCAGCGCCGAAAACGTGGTGCCCGACACCGCCTATATCAACGGCACTATCCGCAGTTTCGACCCCGCTGTGCAGGACCTCGTCGAGCGCCGCCTGACCGAGATCGTCGCGGGTCAGGCCGCAAGCTACGGTGTCGAGGCCGAGCTGATCTATGAGCGGTGGTACCCGGCCACTGTGAACCATGCCGACAAGGCGGCCTTTGCGGCCGAGGTCGCGCGCGGCGTCTCGGGGCAGGTGCTTTGGGAGGTCGGCAAGGAGATGGGCGCCGAGGATTTTTCCTTCATGCTGAATGCCCGGCCCGGCGCGTTTCTTTTCATCGGACAGGGGGATACCGCCCCGGTCCATCACGCCGAATATGATTTCAATGACCGGATCGCGCCCATCGGGGCGAGCTTCTTTGCCCGGTTGATCGAAACCGCGCTGCCCGTTCCGGCGCTTGAATTGCAGGAAGACTGACATGGCCCTTGAAGATGCGAAATCCCAAGTAGACCAGGCATTTACGCGTGATGCCTCGCGTGGTTCCAGCTTCGAGAACGCCTTTGGCGGTGCAACCAGTTTCCTGCGCCGTCGCTATACCAAGGATCTGACCGACTTCGATCTGGCCGTGACCGGCGTGCCCTTCGATCAGGCAGTGACCAACCGCACCGGCACCCGCCTTGGTCCGCGTGCGATCCGCGAAGCCTCGACCCTGCAACCCTACGATCCGCCCTATGGTTGGGGGTTCGACCCCCTCGCTGAATTCGCCGTCGCGGATTACGGTGATCTCGCCTTCGACTACGCCAAGGTCGCGGATTTTCCCGAGGCGCTGACGCAACATATCCGGGGCATCCTGGCGCAGGGCGCGGCCTCCATCGCGCTTGGCGGCGACCACTATATCTCTTTCCCGATCCTCAAGGCCTATGCCGAGAAATTTGGACCCATGTCGCTGATCCATTTCGATGCGCACAGCGATACCTGGGTCGATGACGACATGGAGCGCATCGACCACGGAACGATGTTCTACAAGGCGATCAAGCTTGGGCTGATCGATCCGGCGACCTCGGTCCAGGTCGGAATCCGGACGATCAACCTGGATGGTGACATGGGTATGAACATCATCGATGCGCCGGAGGTTCACGAGACCGGGAACAAGGCGGTGGCCGCAAAGATCCGCGAGATCGTCGGTGCTCGGCCCGCCTACCTCAGCTTCGATATCGACTGCCTTGACCCGGCCTTCGCACCGGGCACCGGGACGCCGGTTTGGGGTGGGCTGAGCTCGGCCCAGGCCGCCGCCATCCTGCGCGGCATCGCCGGGGTCAATCTGCAAGGCGGGGACATCGTCGAGGTGTCGCCCGCCTTCGACACGACCGGCGCCACGGCGATCGCGGGGGCGCATGTGGCTATGGAGATCCTTAGCCTCTGGGCCTGGACCCGTCGCGGCTGAGGTCAGCGCGTTACGATACTCAGGCAAGAGCTTTCCCCGTGGAATGCCTCCGGCAGGAGTATTTCGGGCCAGATGACAGGGAGGTCGCTCTTTATCATCTGGCCGGAAGTACTCTGGGGGAAAAGGGACGGGGCGCGCAGCGGGCCGGCGCTTTGGGGGCAGAGCCCCCGTGTTGCCCGGCGCGTAGTTACTCGGCGTTTCCCGGCAGGGTCCGGCTCTTGACCAAAGGGCCGGGATAGGTGACAGGAACCCCATGATCTCAGAAGACCGGCTGGCCCGCATCACGGGCCGATATGAATACCTTGAGGCCGCAATGGCCGAGTCGGGTGGCGAATACGCCGCCCTGGCGCGGGAATATGCGGAATTGCGCCCGGTGGTCGAGGCTGTGCTGGGCTATCAGGCCCTGGTGGCAGACCTGGCCGAGGCTGAGGCGATGCTGGACGATCCCGAGATGCGCGCCCTGGCAGAAGAAGAACTGCCAGCGCTGCGGGCCCGCCTGCCTGAGCTTGAGCACGAGGTGCAACTGGCACTGCTCCCCCGAGATGCCGCCGATTCACGCCCCGCGATGATCGAGATCCGGCCCGGCACCGGGGGCGACGAGGCGGCGCTGTTTGCCGGTGATCTGCTGCGTATGTACCAGCGCTATTGCGAGGCGCGGGGTTGGAAATTCGATCTGGTGGAGCAGCAATTGACCGAGCTTGGCGGGATCAAGGAGGTCACTGTTTCCGTCAAGGGCGACGGGGTCTTTGCGCGGCTCAAGTACGAAAGCGGCGTGCATCGGGTCCAGCGTGTGCCAAGCACGGAAAGCGGCGGACGGATACACACTTCGGCCGCGACCGTGGCCGTGCTGCCCGAAGCAGAAGACGTCGATATACGGATTGATCCCAATGACATACGCATCGATACGATGCGGGCCTCGGGGGCGGGCGGGCAGCATGTCAACACCACCGACAGCGCTGTTCGGATCACTCATGTTCCGAGCGGGATCGTCGTGACCTCTTCGGAGAAATCCCAGCACCAGAATCGCGCCATCGCCATGCAGGTCCTGCGCAACCGACTGTTCGATCTGGAGCGCAGTCGTGCCGACAGCGCGCGCGCCGCAGATCGCAAGGCGCAGGTCGGCACCGGGGATCGGTCGGAACGTATCCGTACCTACAATTTCCCCCAGGGGCGGATGACGGACCATCGCATCAACCTGACGCTCTACAAGCTGGATCAGGTGATGCAGGGCGATCTGGATGAAATCATCGACGCGCTGACGGCCGATCATCAGGCGCGGCTGCTGTCCGAGGCAGGCGCGTGAGCCCTTTGGGGAATGACGTTTTGAAGGCCGCCGCCGCCCGGCTGGGTGATGCGGGGATCGAGAACGGGCAGGGCGATGCCCTGGCGTTGATGACCCATGCCTTTGGCAGGGATGTATCGCGTCTGGCTCTGCGCGAGGCCCTCGCGGGGGCGTTGCCACCCGATGTCGCGGCGCGGTTCGAGGCCGCCATTTCGGCCCGGCTGATCCGCCAACCGGTCAGCCAGATCATCGGCCGCCGCGCCTTCTGGAACCGCGAATTCATCGTCACGCCCGATGTCCTCGACCCGCGCCCGGAAACCGAGACGTTGATTGCCGAGGCGCTGGAACTGCCTTTCAACAGGTTTCTGGACCTTGGCACCGGGTCAGGGGCCATCGCGATCACCTTGCTGGATGAGCGCGCCGGGGCCACAGGTGTCGCCACCGATATTTCACCCGCCGCCCTTGCGGTTGCGAGGCGCAATGCGGCCGCCATCGGCGTTGCCGACCGGCTGGATCTTGTTCAGTCCGATTGGTGCGCGGGCCTGACGGGTACCTTCGATCTGATCCTGTCGAATCCGCCCTATATTGCCGCTGCCGAGATGCCATCGCTGTCACCCGAGGTCCGCGACTGGGAGCCGCATCTGGCACTGACACCGGGGGGCGACGGGTTGGATGCCTACAGGGCGATCTGCGCCAGCGCCCCTGCGCATCTGGCGCCGGATGGCTGGCTCATGGTGGAAGTCGGCTGGCAGCAGGGGCCGGCGGTTGCGGAGATTTTTGGCGCTGCGGGTCTTGAAGACGTGGCCACCAGACCCGACCTTGGGAACAGGGACAGGGTGGTGCGCGGCCGCAAGCCCGCGACACATCAGCCCTGACGGCGGGAAAACCGGGTAATCTGGCTAAAACTGTCACTTCCCCCTTGTCTTTGACGCGATGACATGTTTATTCGAACCATCCGGGACGCGGATGCTCGATATTCAGCGCTCCCCCCGGATACCAAGCCAGACAGGAGCCGACCCCTCGCTCAAGGCGAAAATAAGCGCTCAAGGCGATCACGCACGACGCAATGAGGCGTTGTTGGGGTGATACGGCAATCAGACAACAAGGCTGGACAGCAGACCTTATGAGATCTTCGAAATCACGTTCGCGGAACAAATCCCGCAACCGGTCCTCGGTCGGTAACATCATCAACCGCGTCTTCGATTCGTCGGGGCCCGAGGGCAAGGTGCGCGGCACGCCGCAGCAGATCATCGACAAGTACAACCAGCTTGCTCGCGATGCGCAGCTATCCGGCGACCGGGTCGCAACCGAGAACTTCCAGCAGCATGCGGAGCATTACCTGCGTCTTCTCGGTGAAGCCCAGAAGGACCAGGACCGCCAGCGCGAGCAGCAGGAACAGGAAAACCGTCAGCGCCAGGCCGACCGGGATCGCGATCGTGACCGCGGAACCCGCCAGGACGGTAATGGCAATGACAATCAGCAGGACAATGGATCCCGCAACTCTGCCAACCAGAACAATTCCGGTTCAGGCAACGCTCACCAGAACGCCCAGGACACGGCCGGCAACGGCAATGGGTCCGGCAATAATGGTGGCAACCACGGCAACGGTGGAAAAAACGGCGGCCAGCAGAAGCAGGACGCCGAGGCCTCTGGCGCTGCGCCTGAACCGCGCAAACCGCGGTCGCGCCGCAACGAAGGCTCGGGTGATGACGCCGTTGCGCCCAAGCCCCGCCGCCAGTCGCGCGCCAAGGCAGCGCCTGCCTCCGACGAGGTGATCGATACCTCTGCCACGGAAGAGGGCGAAAGCTCCATGCTGGTGGAAACGCCGGAAGGCAAGGCCGCCAAGCCCGCGCCGCGCAAACGCGCACCGCGCGCCAAGAAGGAAGCCCCTGTTCAACAGGAAAGCGCCTCTTCTTCCGAGGGCAGCGCGCCGGACGCCACGGGCGATGTGCCGCAATCCGCCGCAGAATGATGTAAGCCCTGAAAGGGGTGGGCGAAACAGATCAAAGGGCGGTCCCATGGGGCCGCCCTTTTTCTTGTTCGCTTCGGTTTTCGTGATGCCGGCCGGACGGTGGTGTTAGCCGGCGGTGATGTTGCGGGCGAGGGCGCAGAACTGCTCCAGCCCCACGGTCTCGGCACGGTCCGTCGGCGTGATGCCCGAGGCGATCAGGCGATCCTCCAGATCCGGCGCAAGTCCCTTCAGTGCTGCGCGCAGCATCTTGCGGCGCTGGTTGAAGGCCTTGGCGACCACGCGTTCCAGCACCTTGGGATCGGCAGGATAGCGCGGCTCGGGCAGGGCGGTCAGATGGACCACGGCAGAAGACACCTTGGGCGCAGGCGTGAAAGCTTCGGGCGGCAGAGAGATCACGATCCGCGCATCCGCCCGCCAGGAAGCCAGCAGCGCCAGCCGCCCATAGGCCTTGGAGCCGGGCTGCGCCACGATCCGTTCCGCGACCTCGCGTTGGAACATCAGGGTCAGGCTTTGCCAGAAAGGCGGCCATTGCGGCGGGGTCAGCCAGCGCACCAGCAGTTCGGTCCCGACGTTATAGGGCAGGTTGGCAGCAATGCGGATCGGTGGCGTCAGATAGGCCAGCGGATCGATATCCAGAGCGTCGCCTTCGATCACCTCAAGACGGTCGGGATAGGCCGCTGCGATCTCGGCCAGGGGGGCGAGGCAACGGTGGTCCTTTTCGATGGCCAGCACCTTGCGCGCGCCTTCGGCCAGCAGGCCACGGGTCAACCCACCGGGACCGGGACCGATTTCCAGCACGTCGCAATTGCTCAGATCCCCGGCCTGACGGGCGATCTTGGCTGTCAGATTCAGGTCCAGAAGGAAGTTCTGGCCAAGGGATTTGCGCGCAGAAAGCCCATGCTGCGTGATCACGTCGCGCAGCGGGGGCAGGCCGTCGATGGTCGCCACTATTCGATGATCCGCGCTTCGGCACGCAGCTGCGCCAGATAGCCATCCGCGTAAGAGGCCAGCCGGCGGTTCTGCAATTGCGAGGCGACCTGACCGCGGTCGACCTGATCGGCCGAAGGCGTTCCGGTCGGGACGCGACCGCAGAGCATCAGCACGACGCCGGTCTGTCCGCCATTGCGGCGCAGGGCGGTCGAAACCTCGTTATCGTCCAGCTTGGCAAGCTCGACCGCGATATCCGACGGGATCTCGGCCGGTGCCAGCGTCTCGCGGTCCAGGACCTGAGGCGGCTGACCATAGGCGACGCCGTAAAGATCGTCACAGGTGTCGATCTCGGCGCTGATCTCGGCCAGGCGGGCCTGACCCTTGGGGGTATTCGCGCCGTCGACGTAATAGGCCGCGTATTCCACCGCCGAATAGGTCATCTGCGGCGCGCCGGTTTCCTGCACCTGACGCATCTGGAACAGCGCAAAGGCGCCTTCGACGGGCAGGGGATCGGACACTTCGCCTGGTGCAAGGCCCATGACGGAGCCCTGAAGGACCGGCGGCAGGCTGGAGGCATCCATCCAGTCGATCTGCCCGCCGTTCTCCCGCGATTGCGCGGCGGAATATTGCCGGGCGGCGTCGGAGAACTGCGCGATGGTGGTCATCTCCGAGATCTGGCGCGCCAGGGATTCGGCGCGCGCCGGGTCGGGCTGCAGCGGGATGAAGATTTCCGACAGCAGGACACGGACGCCACCGGGGCGCGACTGGCTTTCGATGGCACGGTCGATCTCGTCTTCCGAAATCTGGACCTTGTTGCCGAAACGCCCCTGCACAAGCTGACGCCAGGCGATGCCGTTCGCCACGAAATCGCGGAAAGTCTCGGTCGAGACGCCTGAATCGTTCAGCGCGGCGATGAATTCATCCTTGTCCATGCTGGTACGGCCGGCGAATTCGGCCATGCCCTGGTCGATATCCGCCTGGCCGGGACGAATGCCGGCGCTGTCGGCGGCGGCGCCTTTCAGGCGTTCCTCGATCAGCTGATCGCGGGCCTCGGCAGTGGGGTTGCCCTGCGGGTTCAGCAGGTTCAGCAGGCGGGCGCGCTGGTCCAGTTCGTATTGGGTGATGACCTCGTCATTGACCTTGATGGCCGGGCCGAAGGTCTGCGCCTGTGCAACCGCCGGGGCTATGCCCGGAAGCGGCAGCAGCGATGCTCCCGGCACCATGGCCAGGCCGAGGCCGAGCGGCAGAGCATGGCGCAACGCCGCGCCCAGGGTCGTCTTCGGGCGGCGCCCACTGCGGCCCGGGCCGGTTTCGCCTGCGTTCGGACGGATCTTCGGGGTCATCTTGTCTGCCTCGTCCACTTGGTTCTGTCGGGGCCGGTTCCCGTCGCCGGGCGGCCCGTCAGTCGGTTTGCCTGTCTTTGGCGGTCCTTGCCGGGCCGCCCTGATCTTGTCGTCTCGCCGCCGACATGGCGTCAGCAGGACCGGCCATCGGGCACCTTGCCTTTGGCCGGGGGTCGCGATCCTGTCTAGTCCGATTGCCGGCCGGTCTCAATCAGTTCCTGCAACTGCCCGAGCTGGCCGAGGAGCTACCCCCTGTCGAGAAGCCCAGAAGCCCGATGGTAAAGCTGAAATCGGTCGAAGGCGTCACCACGGAAGACGAGGTGTAGGTTCTGGAGACGGCCAGATTCACGTCGACGCATTCGTTGGTCCAGGTGACCCCAAGCCCGGCAGAGGCGGGTTGGTCTTCGGCCACGTCATAGCGGATATCAGCCGAAACGCCCCAGTTCGGCGATACCTGATAGGCCCCGTCTATGGTCCATTCCGAAATGACCTGATCCCGGTCCACCGCCTGATCCGGGCCAAGCCAGACATAGGTGGCGCCGAATTCTGCGTCGTCGTTCAGCCAGGAGGCGCGGGCCGAGGTCTTGGTGACCGAAAATTCATTGTCGAACAGCCCCCGTGCGCTCAGCGACCAGCCGCCGGGGGCCGTCACCTGACCGGCTACCAGCACGTTGGAAAACTGCCCCGTCAGCCCCGAAGCCTCGTTGAAGGAGGAATCCGGCGTGTCCTGCAGGATCTGTCCCACCACCAGCCGGCCGGTCCAGCCGGAGGGATGGAACTGGCTGATCATCGCGCCGTAGGCCCCGCGCCAGCCGTGTTCGCGCCGATCGGGAGAGGCAAAGCGGGTCAGGCCCAGCAGGTTGCCTTCGTCGAATTCGGTCCGCGTGCTTTCATCATTGGCGATGTCCAGCTGCGACCCGCCGGACCAGGCGATCTGTGCGACCGGCTCGATAATCGTGACGCTGCCGGAATCGGAGACCTTCTGCACGGGCCAGCGCAGGGTCACGGCCGTATAGGGTGTGACGCCGGTCTGGCTTGTAGGCAGCAGCTCGTCCTGGGTGGTGTAGAAACTGTCGATGGCCAGCCCGCCCAGGGTCTCGACCCGCAACCCGCCCGCCAGGGTGAAGCTGCGGCGCCAATCCGCCGAAACGTTCAGTCGCGTAACGTCACGCCCGTCGGTGATGTCGTCGCTGTCATCGCTGTCATAGTCCAGAGTGGAATAGCGGTAATGCTCATGCGCTTCGGCGCTCAGCCGCAACTCGCCGCCCATGGCCGCAGGGAACAGGCGTTTTTGATAGTTCAGATCGGCGATCAGCGCCGGGATCGTCGCGGTATCCTCGGAATCCCGCAGCGTGTGGTAATGTACCAGCGCCGCGCGCATCCATTCGTCGCGTCTGGCGCGGCTGATGATGATCTCGCTCTTCAGCCGGTCTTCGTCGGAATAGCCGTAGTCGGTCAGGTAGGAATCGTCGCTGATTGCCTCGATATTGAAGCGCAGCACGAAATCCTGCGGCAGGTAGAAGGTACCGGCCAGTTGCAGGTAGCCGCGCATGTCCGCATCATCCAGCGTGTCATTCGCCACCGCGCCGGATACCGACAGGGCGCCGTTGGAAAAGGCCTGCCGGTAGCGGAATTCCAGCGTCGTCGTGACCTCCGAGACATAGGGCGTCAGCAACAGGTCGCGGTCGTCCCCCATGGCGATGTAATAGGGCAGCTTGATCCCGGTCCCGAGCTCCGAGTTGCGCCGGATCGTGGGGGTCAAAAAGCCGGTGGCGCGCTCCTGCGTGGGGTCGGGCAGGCGCAGGTAGGGAAGGTAGAAGACGCTGACCCCGTAGACCTGAAGCGTCGCATGTTCAAAGTGCAACTGCTGGCCGACCTCATCATGCACAACCCGTTCCGCCCGGATCTGCCACAGCGGCGGGCTGCCGTCGGTGCAGACATGACAGGAGGATACGGTTGTCTTGTAAAGCTGGTTGTAGCGCCCATCGACGCGGGCCATCTGCTGCGCGGCCATCTGGACCTGCTGGCCAAGCATGATGCGGGCGCTGCTCAGCAGGCCATTGCGGAAATCGGCGTCCAGTTCGGCCGTATCGGCCAGCACCACGGCCGAGTTGTCGCCAGCCGCATCGCTGCCGGTGATGGTGATCGGGCCCTCGACCGACAGGGTGCCGTTTTCCTCGTCATAGACGATGCGGCTGGCGCGCAGGCGCAGCCCGTCGCGCAGGGCCTCGACATTGCCTTCCGCGATAAGCCGCCCCGGGCCATCCATGTAGACCCGGTCGGCCACCAGCAACGCCGGTGCGTCCTGATCTGTTGCGCCTTGCTGGACAACGCTTGCCGCCCCGGTTTCCTGGGCCCGGGCGGTCCCGGGCGCGGCAAGATGGACGCAAAGCATAGCGGCCAGAGTCGCCAGGCCGGTGCGCAACGGCCTGACCGGACGCATGGTGGCGATACGCAGGGGGGGATGCGCCAGTGCGCGGTTTCTCAGCAGGACCAGCATCTCAGCCACCTTCCATCTGCAACAGCAAGCCGAGCGACAGCAGCACCGCCGCCACCGGCGGGGCCCAGGCCGCCAGCAACACCGGGATCTGGCCGCTTTCGCCCAGCACCTGGGCGAAATTCCGGATGTAGAACAATGTGAACCCCAGAAGGATCGTCGCCAGCACCGATTGGCCGGTCTTGCCGAACCGCGCATGGCGCATGTTGAAGGCGGCCGACAACAGCACCATGGCGACCAGGAACAGGGGCCGGGCAAGCTCCATCTGGAACCAGACCGCATGGCGGCGGGCAGAGAACCCGGCCTCTTCCAACTGGCGGATATAGGCGGGCAATTCCCAGACCGGGATCGCGGAGGGATCACCGAAACTGTCGCGGATCCGCTCTTCTGTCAGGGTCGAGGGCAGGGTGTAGGCCGCGAGGGTAAGCGCGCCTGCCTCGGGATTGAGGCTCTGGTTCAGCGGCCAGATCTTGACGTCCTCCAGCGCCCAGGCACCGTGGATCAGCGCGGCCCGCGCGGCCTCGATCCGCCGGGTTGGGCCGCCGCCTTCCGGGGCATAGGTAATCATCGTCACGTCGAACAGGTTGGTCGCCTGCGGGTTGGCCCGTGCGGCGCGGATCACCGTCTGGCCGTCCGAACCGCCCTGGCGCAGCCACAGCCCTTCGGCCGACACCGAAAAACTGTCGGCCCCGCCGGACCGGTAGCCTTCGTAAAGATCGACATAGCGTTTCGAGGTCGCCGCCACGATCGGGTTCAGCATGGTCACGCAAAAGACTCCCAGCAACAGGGCCACCATGACCGGCGCGCCCAGCATCGTGATCGCGGATCGTCCCGCTGCGCGCACCACGACCAGTTCGGAACTGCGCGCCAGGGCCAGGAACATGGTGATCGAGCCGAGGATCATGATCAGCGGGAGGATCTCGTACAGCCCGCCGGGCACGTTCAGCAGCACCAGTTCCAGGATCGCGCCTAGCGAGACATCGGCGCTGGACAGCTTGCGCATCTGTTCCACCATGTCGAGCAGGGCGGTGAAGATGAAGAACACGGCCAGTATGCCGAAGAAGGCCCGCAGGAACCGGCGTGCGAAGTAGAAATAAAGGATCACGCCGGCACTCCCGTTGCGGCCGCGCGGCCAGAGGCCTCGGCCCCCGATGGCATACCCGGTGGCCTATCCGATGGCGCATCCGGCGGGAAGGCCCGGTCACGGGGCCGTCTGGACCGGCTGGCCCACCACAGCAACCCGGCCGAGATCGCCAGACCCAGAACGGCAGGGAAATACAGCACCGGCCACATGTCCGGATCCTTGCGTACCGGATCGGTCACCAGCCCTTCGACGAATTTCACCGCCACCAGCAGCAGCACTGCAAAGCCGATCTGCTTCCAGACCCCGAAGCGGGAATAGCCCCCGACCTGCAAGGCGGAAAAGCCGATCAGGGCCGCAACAATGCACAGCAGCGACTGGGTAATTCGCCCATGGCCTTCCTGCACGACCCAGCCGATGCCTTCGCCGGTCAGGTTGGACACCTTCTGTGTTTGCAGCAACAGCATCCAGGTCGGCAGATTGCGGACCGAGACGACGCGGAAATCCGAGGTATCGACCAGGCTGCCGACATCATACGAAAAGCTTTGGAAATGGGTGGTGAACAGGCGCCCTGTCTCGGTGTTCAGATCCTGTGCCAGCCCGTCAACCATGACAATCTTGGGCTGCGGTGCGCCTTCGGGATCGTCGTTTGCGTTGACGATATAGGCCTGAGCGGCGGTGTAGGTCTGGGGACGGTCGGCCCGGCGCCGGTCCGACAGGAACAGGTCGTTCAGGGTGCCATCCTCGGAAATCTCGCGGATATAGACGGTGATGCCGCCCGCCGGATGCAGAAAGGTGCCCTCGGTCAGCAGCCGGGCGGTGACATTGGCGGCAATGTCCCGATTGCGCAGCACGATCTGTTCCTGGCTCATGGGCACAAGAAAGTGGGTCATCGCCCCCATCATCGCTGCCGTGATCAGCCCGAAGATCAGCGCCGGGCGCGCCAGCCGCCAGGGGGAAAACCCGGTGGCCTGCATGACCACGAATTCACTGTCGGCCATAAGCCGGTTGGTCGCATAGACCGCAGCGGCGAATCCGGCCAGCGGCAGGGTGATGCGGATCACGTTCGGCAGGGTCAGCGCGGTGAATTCCAGAAAGACCCAGGCCGATTGGCCGTCGGCAATCAACTGATCGAACAACCGAACCGCGCTGTTGATCCAGTAGATCGCTACCAGCACCAGCGCGAAGAAGCCGAACAGCATCATGAGTTGCGACAGCAGGTATCTGTCGAATCGCGCCATCAGTCCCCCATGAGCTTTGCCCTCTCCTGCATGGGGGGCTTTGGTCGGGCAAGTCTAGCGGCTCTTGTGGCGGGAAAAAACTGCAATCTGGTCAAAGCCGCGCCGGGGCGCTAGCCTTTGCCGAACCGCGCGGAACGGTGCCCCCCCGTCAGCTTTCGCTTCAGGGGAAATCTGAACCGACAAACCCTCTTGCCGGGTGCACCACCGCACCCCGCCTGCCAACACCATCCAGGAGCCTGCCTCGTGACCGACCCTGTCGCCCTGTCCTTTGCCGAAACCGATCTTGACCAAATTCCGCTGCAATCGGGCCGCGTCGCCCTGGTGGTCGATCCTGACGGCAGCCTGTCCGCGGTGGCGCGCCGGGTGAACCGGCTGACCAGGGGGGCTCTGGCGCGGCTGGTGGAAAGCGACGGTTTTGCCAAGCGCAAGGCGGGCGAGGTCATCACCCTGGCCTGGCCGCAGGGTCTGACCGCCGAGGCGCTGGACGTGATCCTGTTGCCCCGCCGCGCCGACCAGGCACTGCTGCGCAAGACCGGCGCAGCGCTGGCCAAGTTGCTGGGAAAAGACGGTATGCTGGTGCTGAGCGCGAACCTCAACGCGCCGCAGGACCTGGCGCTCGGGTTGATGCTGCGGGCCTATGAGTATGACGCGCAAAAGACCGAAAAAGCGGGTGAAAAGGGGGCCGTCACGGTGATGTGCGCCAAGCCCCCGGCCGATATCGCGGCGCTGGACGCAGTGGTTCGCGGTGTGCTCTTTACCCGCGATCTGGTCAATGCGCCGGCCAATGTGCTGACTACCACCACCTTCGCCGAGGAACTTCTGGCGCTGCAGGACCTCGGTGTAGCTGTCGAAGTGCTGGATGAGAACAAGCTGCAAGAGCTTGGCATGGGCGCGTTGCTTTGCGTCGGGCAGGGGTCGGACAGCCCCTCCAAGGTCGTAGTGATGCAGTGGAATGGCGGCCAGTCGGGGGAAGCCCCGGTGGCGCTGGTCGGCAAAGGGGTGGTCTTTGACACCGGCGGCATCAGCCTGAAACCCGCAGGCGGCATGGAAGACATGACCATGGACATGGGCGGCGCCGGTGTCGTGTCGGGCGTGATGAAGACGCTGGCGCTGCGCAAGGCGGCCAGCAACGTCGTCGGACTTGTCGGTCTGGTGGAAAACATGCCTTCGGGCAATGCGGTGCGCCCCGGTGACGTAGTCACCTCTATGAAGGGCGACACGGTCGAAGTCATCAATACCGACGCCGAAGGCCGCCTCGTGCTCTGCGACGTGATGTGGTACGCGCAGGAGCGGTTCCAGCCCAAGGCGATGATCGACCTCGCGACTCTGACGGGGGCCTGCATCATAGCGCTCGGGCACGAGAATGCCGCCGTCTTCTCCAACTCCGATCCCCTCTGCAATGCCTTCCTGAAAGCGGCTGGCGCCGAAGGCGAAGGCGCCTGGCGGCTGCCCATGGGCCAGGCCTACGACGATCAACTGAAAAGTCGTATTGCCGATTTCAAGAATGTCGGCGGCCGCCCGGCTGGTTCGATCACGGCCGCGCAATACCTGCGCCGCTTCGTCAAGGAAGAGACCCCCTGGATTCACCTCGACATCGCCGGTGTGGCTTCGGTGAAATCGGAAACCGACACGGCGCCGGCTGGCGCAACCGGCTGGGGCGTGATGGCCCTGAACCGGCTGATCGCCGACGGGTTCGAAGGCTGACCCCGCAATGGCAGAGGTCTATTTCTATCACCTGACGCGCTCTTCGACGCAGGACGCCTTGCTGGCTCTCCTCCCCCGCGCGTTGCAGGCCGGGTGGCGGGTTGCGGTCCGGGGGCGCGACCCCGAGCGGATTGACCAGCTTGACCAAATGCTCTGGCGCGGAAGGCCGGGTGATTTCCTGCCCCATGGACAGGACAAGAATCCGCATCCCGAGCTTCAGCCGGTTCTGCTGACCCTCGGGGCGCCGTCCAATGACCCGCAATGCCTGATGTCCATCGACGGCGCTGACCTCGACCCGTCCGAGATCGCGGCGATGGCCCGTTGCTGCATCTTCTTTGACGGGCAGGATCCGCAAGCCACCGCGCAGGCCCGCACCCAGTGGAAGGCGCTGACGGCGGCGGGCTGCGCGGTCATCTACTGGTCAGAAGAATCAGGCCGCTGGGAAAAAAAGGCCGAGACCGGCACGCGCTGACTCTGCTGTTTCCCTGTTTCAAATATCCTCCGCGAAGCGATGGCGCCCTGCGCCATGCCCGGGCAGCGCCCGGGGACCACGGCCAGGCCGTGATGCCTCCGGCGGGGATATTTAGAACAGGGAAACGATCAGAGGTCGGTGAATCGGGCGGCCTGGCGCGCGGTCCAGAGCAGGTCCAGCTCGACGCCGTCTTCGGTCTGGCGTTCCGACTGGACGAGGCCTTCTCCGTAGGCCCAGGCGCGGCGGCGGCCGTCGCTGAAGGGAAGGCTGACAGTTTCGGCAAAGCGATGGACGTCGAGGGCGGTGGTAATGTCACGGAGAAGGGAGTCGAGGCCTTCACCGGTCACCGCCGAGATTGCGCCGATGCCGTCTTCGCGTTCGGCGCGCAGGGTCATGGCCTGGCGGTTTTCGGGTTCGAGCAGGTCGATCTTGTTCCAGAGCTCGATCACCGGAACGGTCTTGGGCAGGCCGAGGTCGTTCAGGATGTCTTCGACGTCGTCTTTCTGCTCGGCGGTTTCCGGATGGGCGATGTCGCGCACATGCAGGATCAGATCGGCTTCGAGGACCTCTTCAAGCGTGGCGCGGAAAGCCGCGACCAGTTGCGTGGGCAAGTCAGAGATGAAGCCCACCGTGTCCGACAGGATGATTTCCGAGCCGGAGTCGAGCTGCACCCGGCGCATGGTCGGGTCGAGGGTCGCGAAGAGCATGTCCTTGGCCAGCACATCCGCGCCGGTCAGCCGGTTGAACAGGGTCGATTTGCCGGCATTGGTGTAGCCCACCAGCGCGACGATCGGAAAAGGCACCTTGGCGCGCGCCGAGCGGTGCAATTCGCGGGTCTTCACAACCCGCTCCAACTGACGGCGCAGGCGGGTCAGCTGGTCGTCGATGGCGCGGCGGTCTGCCTCGATCTGGGTTTCACCGGGTCCGCCGACAAAGCCGAGCCCGCCGCGTTGCCGTTCAAGGTGGGTCCAGGCGCGCACAAGCCGCGTCCGCTGATAGCCGAGCGCGGCCATTTCGACCTGCAGCACGCCTTCGCGGGTCCGGGCCCGATCCGAGAAGATCTCGAGGATCAGCCCGGTCCGGTCGAGGATCTTGACCCCCCAGGCCTTTTCAAGGTTGCGTTGCTGCACCGGGGTCAGGGGACCGTCGATCAGCACCAGCTCGGTTTCCGCGGCCTCGAACAGGGCTTTCAGTTCCTCGACCTTGCCGGAGCCGAACAGCGTCTTGGGGACGGGTTTGGACAGCGGAACGATCTTTGCGCCCACGACTTCCAGCCCCGGCAGCGCCAGAGCAAGGCTTCGGGCCTCTTCCAGCGCATATTCCGGGGCGTGGCGCTGTTCTTCGCGCCGCATGTCGGGATGGATTACGTAGGCGCGTGTGGACGCCGCCTCATGGCCGATCAATTGCAGTGCCTATCTCAGTTGTTGTCTTCGCCTTCATAGAGCGAGATAGGCTGCGACGGCATGATTGTCGAGATGGCGTGTTTGTAAACCAGCTGGGCCTGTCCATCGCGGCGCAGCAGAACGCAGAAATTGTCGAACCAGGTGATAACGCCCTGCAGCTTGACCCCGTTGATCAGGAAGATCGTGACGGGAACCTTGGTTTTCCGGACATGGTTGAGAAACGCGTCCTGGAGATTCTGTTTGTCCGAAGCCATTCTTGCTAGCCTTTTTTTCTTCTTTTTGCCTGGTGCGGCTTTCGTTTCGCGGAACTTCGCTCGGAAGTTATCCGGACAATATGAAATGCCCGCCCTGAAACTTCCACCCCCGATATGTGCAAGGGCGCGGATGGCCGGGTCAGTGGATCAATCGCGCCACAGATCAGGGTTGAAGAGCGCGATGATTGCCAGAAGCTCGAGTCGGCCGAGGATCATGAAGGCGCAGAGTACCAGCTTGCCGCCCGTACCGATCAGGGAAATGTCGACGGGTCGCACCGCGCCGTATTCGGTCAGCGGGCCGGTGTTGGACAGGGCGGCGACGGCAAGGACCGTGGCGTCTTCGAACGGTATTCCAAACAGGGCCAGCAGCGACATGGCGGCGGCCAGGCACATGGCGAAGAGCATGAAGAAGATCCAGGCATGGAAGGCCCCGTGGCGCCGGATGCGCCGGCCGGCCGTGCCGCTGCCAGAAACCGAGGAGGGATGCACGAGGCGATCCAGCTCCCGCCGCCCATTGAGGTAAAGCGCATAGACCCGCAACAGCTTGACCCCGCCGGCAGTGGTGGCCACGCCGCCCCCGATCATCGCGAGGCCCATCAGGATCATGCCGGGGGTCGACAGCCCCGACCAGTTTTGCGCCGTGTCCCAGTGGACGCTTTGCCAGCCCGTGGTGGTCAGGAAGGACAGCACCGTAAAGACCGCCCCCCAAAGCGCGCCGATGGCCAGCCCCATGTCTTCGCCCGCCTGCACGTCGAAGGCGCCGATCCAGTGACGCAGGAACAGCAGCAGCGGCACGGCCACGACAAGGGCCGCGCCGATGCGGATCTCGGGGTCGCGGTGCAACCCGATCTTGGCCGTCACCGTATCCGACGAAAACGTCATGCGGCTGATCGCGAAGATCAGGAACAGGGCGATGGCCATCTCTCCGGGTACGCCGGAGGCCGCTTCATGTGTGCCCGCTACCGGCGAGATGCCTGAGGTTGACAGGGTCGACATGGCATGGATCAGCGCCACCAGTGGGGTATCCCCGGCCAGCAGCAGCAGTAGCCAGAGCGCGCCGGTCAGACCCACATAGGCCAGGCCAAGCTGTTCGGCCCCGCGCAGCATCCGGCGGATCACCCCGGCGCGCTGGAACCTGTCGATCCGCGTTTCGCCCATTTCGCGCCCCGCCGAGGTGACTTCGAACCCGCCAAGCGACAGCGGCGCCATGACGGCGGCGGCGGCGACCCAGATCAGGAACCCACCCATCCAGCCGACCTGCGCCCGCCACAGATGCAGCGGCGCGGCCAGGCGGCGTGGATCGTCGTAGAAGGTCATGCCGGTGGTGGTAAAGCTGGACACCATTTCGGCATAGGCGTTGATGAAGCGCGTGTCGGGCAGGCTTTCGGAAAACGGTACGGCCAGCAGCAGCGGCAGCAACAGGAAGGCGGCGAAGAGCGAGAGCAGGGCGTAAAGATCGGCCCGCCCGGTCAGCACCGCAGGACGGGTGCCTCGCGCCAGAATGATCAACAGGGCCATCGTGCTGGCCAGGATCGAAGTATAGAAGAAACTGCGCGCGATCGTGTAATGTTCCTGCACCAGCGCCACCATCGCCGGCACCAGCATCTGCAGCGCCAGGATCAGGAACAGCACCAGGAACAGCGGCTGGCCTTCCAGGCGTCGATGCACGGGTTTGCGGGTCATCGTGGGCGCCCCGGCCTAGAAGTAGTCGATGGAGACCTGCAACAGGCGCTCCACCTCGGGCACGTCGCCGGTAAGCGCGAAAAGGACGATGGTGTCGCCTTGTTCGATGACCATGTTCCCCGAAGGGCGGGTCACCTTGTCGCCCCGCATGACCGCGCCGACCAGCACGCCTTCGGGGAAGTCGATGTCGCGGATTGGGCGGCCCGCCATGGGCGAGGTCGACAGGACCTCGGCCTCGATCACCTCGGCCTCGGCATCGCCGATGGAATAGACACCGCGCACCCGGCCATGGCGCACGTGGCGCAGGATCGAGGACACGGTCGTGGCCCGCGGGTTGATATAGGCGTCGATCCCCAGCGGTCCGAGCAGCGGGATCAGCGTGGGGTCGTTGATCAGGGCGATGGCCATCGGGCAGCCCTGCGACTTGGCGCGCACGGCCGTCAGCATGTTGGTCTTGTCGTCGTCGGTCACGCAAAGGATCGCATCTGCCCGGCCGATCCCTGCCTCGGCCAGCAGGGCCGAATCCAGACCGTCTCCGTGCAGGACAATGGTCCGTTCCAGCGCATCGGCGGCGACTTCGGCGACCTTGCGGTTCTTTTCGATCACCTTCGTGCGGATCTTGCGGGCTTTTTCTTCCAAGGTGCGGGCGACCGTCAGCCCGACATTGCCGCCGCCGACGATGACGACGCGTTCCTGCAGGCGGTTGGTCTTGCCGAAGACCTCGAGCGTGCGGGTCACGTCGTCGGTATGGACACAGACATAGCATTCATCCCCGGCAAAGATCTGATCGCCCGGTTCCGGCGCGAACAGCCGCCCGTCGCGGCGGATGCCGACCACGATGGCGCGCAGGGTCGAAAACAGGTCGGTCAACTGGCGCAGGGGCGTGTTGACCACCGGGCAGTCGTCGTCGATCTGGATCCCCAGAAGCTGCGCCTTGCCGCCGAGGAACTGTTCGACCTCGAAGGCGGCAGGGGCGGCCAGGCGGCGCAGGGCGGCCTCGGCCACCTCGAGTTCGGGCGAGATCACCACGTCGATGGGCATGTGGTCGCGCCGGTAAAGGTCGGAATAGATCGCTTCGAGGTAACTGCGTGCCCGCAGTCGCGCGATCTTGCGCGGCACCGAGAAGACCGAGTGGGCCACCTGACAGGTGACCATGTTGACCTCGTCCGAGAAGGTGGCGGCGATGATCATGTCCGCATCCCGCGCGCCGGCGCGTTCCAGGATATCGGGGTAGGAGGCAAAGCCGGCAATCCCCTGAACATCCAGCGTATCGGTCGCACGCCGCACAAGGTCGGGATTGTTGTCGACAACCGTCACATCGTTCTTTTCGCCCGACAGGTGCCGGGCGATCTGCCACCCGACCTGACCGGCTCCGCAGATGATGACCTTCATGTCTTCGGATCCCGCATTTCTGAAAGCCCTGAATGGCAGAGAGGGCAGGAGGGGTCAATTCAAATTGCGCCGCTGTGGCCGGGCCACCGGACCGGGCGCACGGCTTGCCGGAAACCTGGCCACAGGTCGCGTTCATCGTCCCCCGCCGCACCGGGGCGGCGCGCCGGGGGCGGTGGCTCAGCCCTGTGCCGGACCGAAGACGGAGGCCTTGTTCAACAGCTCCATTGCCGCCTCCGACAGGGTCAGGTCGGCGGCGCGGATCAGGCTGTCGAGCTGGCGTTCCGAGCTGGCCGAGGCAATCGGCGCGGTGACGCCGGGGCGCTGGCGCAGCCATGCCAGGGCGACCTCGGCCGGGGTGGCACGGCTGTACTGCGCGACCTCGTCGAGCGCCGTGAGGATGCGCATTCCACGGCCATCCATGTACTTGTCCACTATTCGCGCGCGATCCCCCGCATTATCGTCGGCATGCCGATACTTGCCCGTCAGAAAGCCCGAGGCGAGCGAGAAGTAGGTGAGCACGGCCACGCCTTCCTTGGCACACCAATCGGCCAGAGGCCCTTCGAAGGCGGCGCGGGCGTGCAGGTTGTATTCGTTCTGCAGCACCTCGTAGCGGGGCAGGCCAGCGTCCTCGGCGGCCTTCGCGGCGCGCTGCATCTGCGCCAGATCCCGGTTCGAGGTGCCGATGGCGCGGATCTTGCCGGCCTCGCGCAGTCGATCAAAGGCGCCAAGGGTGTCGGCATCGGGCGTCCGGTCATCGGGGAAGTGGGACAGATACAGGTCGATCACCCCGGTCTGAAGCCGTTTCAGTGACGCCTCGACCGCCTCGGCGATCCATGCAGGGGAAAGGTCGGTGTGTCCCTGGCCCATGTCGGCCCCGACCTTGGTGATCAGGGTCACCGAGTCGCGCTTGCCGGGATTGGCGGCGAACCATCGCCCCAGCATGGTTTCGCTTTCCCCACCCGCATTGCCATCGACCCAGCGGGAATAGAAATCGGCGGTATCGATGGTGGTCAGCCCGGCTTCGTACATCCGGTCGAGCATGCGGAAAGAGGTCGCCTCATCGGCGGTCCAGCCAAAGACATTGCCGCCAAAGACGATCGCCGAGGAAGTAAGGCCTGTCCTGCCAAGGGGAATGGTCTGCATTTCGGATCCTGATCTTGCCATCGTTGCCAAGCTAGTGCTTTCCGGCCGATTGTCCCGCACCGGCCTCGAAACGCCTGCGTGACCGGGCTGGTCAGCGCGCCGCGGGTTCCAGATGGGTGATGCCGACCGCCGCCGCCTTTGCCAGTGCCGTATCAAGCGACATGGGAATATATTCCCCCCGCCGCCACAATTGCGCCAGATCGTCGTAGTGGCGGGACAGCGGATGACCGCTTTGCCCGGTCGAGATGATGAAGACCGAACTGTCGGGATCGGCGAAATCATAGACGCCGCGATAGCCCGCCCCGTGCACGTTCAGGAAGGGGTTCGGGCCGGTGCCCTTGGTGACGCCGCGCATCAGCGTGTTGTCCCCGCCCGAGGTATCCTGGTGGATGTTCACGAAATAGCGCAGCACCGGAATATTGCCCAGTACCGGGTGATCCTGCGCCGCTTGGTGCACATCGCCCCATCGCAGGCTTTCCAGGTTGTCGCCGTAGCGTTCGGAAATCCAGATCAGCGCCGCATCCAGGCTTTGCCGGGCGATGTCATCGCAGGTCTCCGTCACCGCAGACCGGATCACGTCGCACCAGCGCCCGGCCCCATCTATGTCGCGGAACACCCGTTCGATGAAGACAGGATCCAGATGTACGAAGTCATCCGCCAACGGCCCAAGCTCGTCCCGGATCAGCCGGTCCTGAAGCGCTGCGGCCCAGGCGGCATAGATCAGCGGCTCGGGCATGTGTTCGTTCATCTCGCCGTTCCAGTCCGCCAGCAGCAGCAGCGCATCCTGGCGCAGCCGTTCTGGCGTGCCATCGGGGGCGGGTTCCCCGGTGAACCACAGATCCTTGCCGATCAGCGGCAGCAGCGAGCGCGCGGTGAAGGACACGGTATCCAGCTGCGCTTCGATAAAGCTGTCGCGGGTATGGACCTCGCGGCTTTGCATCAGACGCTGCCAGCGGTGGATGCGCTGCGTGTCACCCCAGTCGAAGGCGACATTGTCGGGAAATGCGCGGTCGGTGAACTTGTTGTTGGTATTGCCGATGATGCCGCCTTCGGGCGCCACGATCTGGATGTTGTTGTCATAGGGCTGGAAACCCTTCCAGCGGTTCTCGCTTCGCCAGCCGAGGCTGGGCATCCGCCCCTGGCTGTCATGGGCCGCGTCCCGGTCGGGCACTGCGCCGATCATCTTGAAACCGACGGTCCCGGCATCCGCCAGCATCAGGTTCTGCGAGGGTGCGATATGCAGGCGGCCGGCCTCGATCGCCTGATCGACGCTGCGCGCATACATCAGCCCCAGCCCGGCAGAAAGCGAGGTGTCGTCGGGCGACAGCGCCGTCCAGTTGATCGAGGCGACATGACCCGGCGGTGTCACCGTATCCAGATGATAATGGCTGCCCGGCAGCACCGGCCCGTTGTCGGTCCAGCGCAGGGTCATGGTGACAGGGGAGGCGTCCTTGATGCCGATGATGCTTCTGCGGGTGCGGAAGGTCTCCCACCCGTCGGGGCCGCGGTATTCTTCGGGGTTCTCGGGGTTCACCTCCTCCATGTAGGTGTCCAGATCGTCGAGGTAGGAGGACGTCAGACCCCAGCCGAGGTACTGAGACCGCCCCACCAGAACCAGAGGTATGCCGGGGATCGTGCCGCCGATGACGCCGCCCTGCTGCAATTCCAACCGCGCGAGATACCAGACCGTCGGCGCGGTAAAGCCGAGGTGCGGGTCATTGGCCAGCAATGTCCCCCCCGAGGCCGAGCGCGCCGGGGCGGCGGCCCAGGCGTTGGAGGCCCCTGCCATGCCCGGCGCGGGGAAAGGGGACAGCGGCGTGTCGGGCAGACCATCGGTGGTGAAACCCGGCGTCAGCCCGGCATAGCGGCTTCCGGCGCCCTTGGGCATCAGGCTGGCATATTCGGGCAGGTCCAGGATCTCCTGCCCCGGTGCGTCGGGCAGGATGTCGCGCAGCATCCCGGCCTGCGGGAGCGCCAGCGAAACGCGCGCGCGCTCGACCTCCTGCGCAAGCTGGCCGGACATCTGCACCGCCAGCAACTTGCCGATGGCGATGGAATCCGCCGGCTGCCAGGGCGAAACGGGCACGTCGAACAGGAACATCTCGGGCGCGCCACGGCCAAGGGAATCGCGGTTGATCTCGTTCAGGCGGGCATTTACCCCGGCGGCATAGGCGGTCAGGGCGCTGCGCGTTTCGGGCGTCTGATCCTCGACCGAGGCAATGGCCTGCGTATAAAGGTCATAGCGCCGCATCAGCTTGTCGATCTCGACCGTGCGCAGGCCGAAGATCTCCGACAGCCGGCCCTGCACGGTGCGCCGCAGGGTGATCATCTGCCACAGCCGGTCCTGGGCATGGGCATAGCCTAGCGCATAGAAGACATCCGCATCCGTGGCACCGAAGATATGGGGCACATTGGCGTTGTCGCGCACGATTTCGACCGGGGCCGAAAGGCCGTCGACCCGCACCGTGCGATCGTAATCGGGCAGGGAGCGGGAGGCGAGGAAATAGACCCCCGCAACGGCCAGCACCGCCAGTATGACCATTCCCCCGGCAATCCGGAGGAGCCAGCGGAAGATGGTTCGCATTTCCGTTTCCTTCTTTCCCCGTGCCTTGCGTTCCGCCATGCTGACGGCCACAAGACCTTGCGGTCGAAGCAATACAAGGGATTGAACCATGGCGAAAGTCGCGTTTCTGGGATTGGGTGTGATGGGGGCTCCGATGGCGGGGCATCTGGTCGCGGCGGGTCACGAGGTGACGGTCTACAACCGCACCACGGCCAAGGCGGAAGCCTGGGTTGACCGATATGGCGGCAGCCTTGCCCCGACCCCTGCCAAGGCCGCCGAATGCGCCGATTTCGTCATGACCTGCGTCGGCAACGACGACGACCTGCGCCAGGTTTGCACGGGCGAAGACGGCGCGTTTTCAGGAATGAAGCCGGGGGCCTGCCTTGTCGATCACACCACCGTTTCGGCCAAGGTCACGGCCGAGCTATACACCACGGCCAAGGCCTCTGGCCTTGCCTATGTCGATGCCCCGATCTCGGGCGGGCAAGCGGGGGCGGAAAACGGTGTGCTCTCGGTGATGTGCGGCGGGGACGAGGCCGATTATGCCGCCGCCGAACCCATCGTCGGGGCCTACGCCCGGATCTGCCGCCGGATCGGCGACAGCGGCGCGGGCCAGCTGACCAAGATGTGCAACCAGATCGCCATCGCCGGCCTTGTTCAAGGCCTCAGCGAGGCGCTGCATTTCTGCCAGCAGGCGGGGCTGGACGGCGAAGCGGTGGTCGAGGTGATTTCGCAAGGGGCCGCCGGGTCCTGGCAGATGGAAAACCGCCACAAGACGATGCTGGCCGGCGAATTCGAACACGGTTTTGCGGTCGACTGGATGCGCAAGGACCTCGGGATTTGCCTGGCGACAGGGAATGAAATCGGCGCCAGCCTGCCGGTCACGGCGCTGGTCGATCAGTTCTACAAGGATGTGCAGAAGCTCGGCGGCGCCCGCTGGGATACGTCCAGCCTGATCAAGCGCCTCAGCGAGGATTGACACCCCAGGACGGCGCTCCGGGTCGGAGCGCCGTCTTCAATGCAGGTTGGTCCTGGAAAACACCTGGATTACCGCGATGCCACCGATGATCATCGCCATGCCGAGGACGGCCGCCAGATCAAGCTTCTGTCCGAAGACCAGAAAGCCGAAAAGCGCAATCAGCAGGATGCCGAAACCCGACCACAGCGCATAGACCACGCCGACCGGCATGGTGCGCAAGGTCAGAGACAGAAAATAGAAGGCCACCCCATATCCGACAGCCGCCAGGACCGAGGGCCCAAGCCTGGTGAACTGCGCACTGGCTTGCAGCGCCATGGTTCCGATCGTCTCTGCGATAACGGCGAGGATAAGTGAGAGAATGACCGGCATATCAACACCTTGCATGCGAAAATTCAGGTAGCGACATACCAGTCGCGGCGATGGTTGATGGCGATCACGAAATTGATGATCACCGCGCCCAGCAGGGAAAACAGCACCTTGTCGAGCGGTAGCACGAACAATGCGGCACAGAACAGGCAGGCGTCAAAGCCGAGCTGCGTCCAGCCGGCGCGAAATCCGGTCTTTTCCTGCAGATACAGCGCGAGGATTCCCACGCCCCCCAACGAGGCCCCGTGCCGGAACAGCGCCAGAAGGGCCGATCCGGTGACCATCCCGAAGATCACCGCGCCCGTCCATGGCGTCAGGAAATCAAAGGAAATCTGCGTCTTGAGCCAGTTCGACAGGAAAGACAGCAGGGCGACGGCCACAAAGGTCTTGATCGTGAAACGCCAGCCCATGCGACGATATCCCAGCCAGTAGAACGGCAGATTGACCACGAAGAAGATCAGCCCGAAGCTCCAGCCCGTGACGTAGGAAATCAGCACGGCCAACCCGGCAGTCTGGCCGGTGATCAGCCCGAGCTCGGTCAGGATCACGATGCCGAAGCCCGCCATCAGCGTCCCATAAGCCAGCCCCTGAGCGTCTTCCAACAGGCTGTGGCCTACGCCCTTGCCGGTGGTCGTCTCCGCGACCTGATCCGTTCCGGGCCCATCCTGCGGCTGATCCGACATCCGCTGTTCCTCGCAAATATGATTGTTGCTCAAGGTGGTAGAGCGCGAAGCTCAGCCGGTCAATCGGCGATGTAGCGATCGGGGCGGTGGTTGAAGGCGATCACCATGTTCAGGATCAGGGCTCCGAACAGCGAATAGGCCACGATATAGCTGTCGAACATGAAATAGGCGATGGTGAACAGGATGGCGTCGACGATGATCTGTACATAGCCGGCGCGAAACCCGGTACGGTCCTGGATCAGCAGCGCCACGACGCCAAGCCCGCCAAGGCTCGCCTTGTGGCGAAAGACGCCCAGAAGGCCAAAACCGGTCAACACCCCGAAGATGGTCGTTCCGAGGATCGGGTTCAGGTACTCAAAGCTCAGCCCCAGGGGCAGATAATCCACGAGAACCGAAATCGCCCCGACGCAGAAGATGGACTTCAGCGTGAATTCCGCCCCCAGCCGTTTCCAGGCCAGGGCGTAGAAGGGCAGGTTCACTAGAAAGAACACCGGCCCGAAATCCCACCCCGTCGCGTAGGAGATGATCAGCGCCAGTCCCGCCGTCTGCCCGGTCAGGAACCCGAGATGGGTCAGGAAAACCAGCCCGACCGAGGCGGTCAGCAGCGCGATGGCCATTCCCTGGACATCTTCCAGCGGCGTATGGCTCTGACGGTATTCCGTGGGCAGGGGAAATGGGGCCGGCATGGGTGCCTCCGGTTTAGGTCAGTATTGTTTCCTTTCTAGACCGGTCCGGCGAAGCGGGCCAGAGAAGATTGGCAGCTGACTGGCGGAACACCGCGATAAAGGCCGCGTCGCTGGCAATTCCAAGGCCCGGCCGCATGCAAGGAGGGTAGGTTGGGCGCGTCCGCTCCCCTTCATCCTGTCCAGAATATTCCCGCCGGAGGCAACTACCGTACCGGGCCCGCCAGCGCGTCGCCGGGGGCCTGGCGTGCCCCCGACGTGCGACCTTCAGCCCGCCAGCGCCTTGTTGAGGTTCTCATCGACCTTCTCGAGGAAGCCCATGGTGGTCAGCCAGCCCTGATCTGGCCCGACCAGCAATGCCAGATCCTTGGTCATCGAACCGCTTTCCACGGTGTCGATCACGACCTTTTCCAACGTGGTGGCAAAGTCCATCAGGGCGGTGTTCTGATCCAGCTTGGCGCGGTGCTTCAGCCCGCCGGTCCAGGCGTAGATCGAGGCGATGGAATTGGTCGAGGTCGACTTGCCTTCCTGGTGCTGGCGGTAGTGGCGGGTGACGGTGCCATGGGCGGCCTCGGCCTCGACAACCTTGCCATCGGGGGTCATCAGCTGCGATGTCATCAGCCCGAGCGAGCCAAAGCCCTGCGCCACGGTGTCGGACTGCACGTCGCCATCGTAGTTCTTGCAGGCCCAGACGAACTTGCCGTTCCATTTCATGCAGCAGGCGACCATGTCGTCGATCAGGCGGTGCTCGTACCAGATCCCGGCCTTCTTGAAGTCTTCTTCGAATTCCTCTTCAAAGACCTTCTGGAACAGGTCCTTGAAGCGGCCGTCATAGGCTTTCAGGATGGTGTTCTTGGTCGACAGGTAGACCGGCCATTTCAGCGACAGCCCGTAGTTGAACGAGGCCCGCGCGAAATCGATGATCGAATTGTCGAGGTTGTACATCGCCTGATAGACTCCGGCCGATGGCGCGTCATAAACCTCGCGCTCGATCACCGTGCCGTCTTCGCCGACGAACTTCATCGTCAGCTTGCCGGCCCCGGGGAAGTGGAAATCCGTCGCCTTGTACTGATCCCCGAAGGCATGGCGCCCGACCACGATGGGAGAGGTCCAGCCCGGCACTAGGCGGGGCACGTTGCGGCAGATGATCGGCTTGCGGAAGACCACGCCGCCCAGGATGTTGCGGATCGTGCCATTTGGGCTTTTCCACATCTGCTTCAGGCCGAATTCCTCGACCCGCGCTTCGTCCGGGGTGATGGTGGCGCATTTCACGCCGACGCCGACTTCCTTGATCTTGTGGGCCGCGTCGATGGTGATTTGGTCATCAGTGCGGTCGCGTTCCTCGATCCCGAGATCGTAGTACAGCAGGTCGATATCCAGATAGGGCAGCACCAGCTTCTGCTTGATGAAATCCCAGATGATCCGGGTCATCTCGTCGCCGTCGAGATCGACAACCGGGTTCTCTACCTTGATCTTCGTCATGGGGGCTCCTTCGCAGATGCGCGGCGCCGAAACGCCGGCTGGGAAAAGCACGATTCCAGAATCGCGCAGGCATGTTCTGCCCCTGCATAGCCTAACCGAGCCTTAGCACAATAGTGCGTATACAATTGTATACTGATAAATATTCTTCCCGGTGGGACAAGGCGACAGGCCTGCACGAAAAAGGCGCGCTCCATCGGAAGCGCGCCTGCTGTTTCATCCGGGCGGTCTGCAGTCAAATATCCCGCACCCTGTCGAGCTTTTGCATATGCAGCATCAACAGGAAGGCGATTGCCGCGAGGGCGGTGGAGGCCAGCACCTGCGGCAGGATAGAGCCATCGAAGGTTTGCGCCACGAGGGTCGAAAAGACAGCCGCTGTCACGGTCGAGATCGCGCCGATCACCGATGCGGCGAAGCCCGCGATATGGCCAAGCGGCTCCATCGCGAGGGCGTTCAGATTGCCGATGGTCAGGCCCAGCTGGTAGTAGACCGCCGCCTGCCAGACCAGGAAGCAGTAGAACAGGCTGTTTCCGCTCAGCCCCATGCCGAGGATGGTCAGCATCCCCAGACTGATGACCATGAAGACACCCATCGCCAGGGTGACGATCTTGCGCATGCCGTATTTGCCCACGAAGATCGCGTTGACCACCGACGAGGACGCCGCCATCAGACCCAGCCCGAAGAACCAGTAGGGAAATTGCTCGCCCCGGTGAAAGACCTGATGAAAAGCCGGTTCGATCAGCGAGATCGTGGTGAACATGATCGAAAAGACCATGATCTGCACCAGGATCGACACCCGCACGATGGGGATCGAATACATCTCGATGATGGCATGGCGGAACCCGGACAGACGGAACGGTTGACGGCGTTCCCTTGGCAGGGATTCCGGCAGCCGCAGCGCCAGCCAGAGCGACGAGAGGGCCGAAAAGGCGAAAAAGGCCAGGAACAGCCCGCGCCAGCCGCCATGGGCGATGATGAAGCTGCCCAGAAGCGGCGCCAGGGCGGGGAAGATGGTAAAGACGGTCATCACCACCGAGACCAGCCGCGCCATGTCGCGGCCCGCGTAGAGGTCGCGGATCACGGCGATGGCGACGACGCGCGGCCCGGCAGCACCCAGACCCTGAAGCGCCCGGCCCAGGATCAGCATTTCAAGGGTCTGCGCCTTCCAGGCCAGAAGGGCGCCCGCGATATAGATCGCCGCCCCAGCCAGCATTACCGTCTTGCGTCCCAGCCAGTCCGACAGCGGGCCGGTGAACAGCGTGCCCGCCCCCATGCCGATCATGAAAGAGGACAGCACAAGCTGGACGTTGTTGAAATTATCCGGCGTCAGCTCCTGCGCGATATCGGTCAGGGCGGGCAGCATGGAATCGATGGAAAAGGCTACGGTAGCCATCAGCACGGCCATCAGACCCACGAATTCCACCGGGTGCAGTTTGCGCGTCATCAAATCGCCTCATTCAAAAATCTCGAAAGGCGCTAGCAGGTTTTCACGTGCCTATCCAGTCGCGCGGCCCAAGGGCGCGCGCGGAACCGTCTGTGCGCAATTGCAGGAAAGGGCGGATAGTCAGAACAACGTCCGGCGCGGGCGGCGGGTCAGTGCGCCCCAACCCCGGCCCGAGATCAGGAGGCGTCGGGTCCCTTGGTTTCAGTGGACTCCCCTTGCGCGACCTCTTCGGCGGCTTCATCGCTGGCGATCTGCTGCATGATCTCGTCGATCACCTGCAGCCACAGGTCGATGGGCTGCGCGCCGGGTACCGCGTGTTTCTGCGCCACCACGAAGGTCGGGACCGAGGTCACGCCCATTTCGTTGGAATGGGCTTCGCGCTTGCGGATGTCTTCTTCGTCGGCCGGGCTTTCGAACAGGCGCATCACCAGCGCGGCGTCCATCCCGGCGGCATCGGCGATATCGGCCAGAACCTCGCGCTTGCCGATGTCGCGGCCTTCGCGCCAATAGGCATTGAAGATGCCGTCGACGACTTCGGACTGGCATTTCTCGATCCCGGCCCAGTGTATCAGACGGTGCGCGTCCAGGGTATGGGGGCGGCGGGTGACCTGATCGTAGTTCATCTCGATCCCCTGCGAGGTCGCAAGATCGACCGCGCCGCTGTGGCTGTTGCCGCCACCGGGGCCGAACTTCATCTCGAGAAAGGCCACGCGGTCCATGCCTTCACGGGGGATGTCGGGGGACAGCTCAAAAGGATGCCATTCGATCACGAAGGGATGGCCGGGCCGCTGCGCCAGGGCGCGGTCCAGCAGGGACTTGCCCACGTAGCACCAGGGGCAGACGGGATCGGAGATGATATCGAGCTTAACTTGCATTCAGGGCCTCCCAGAGCGCGGGCAGGGCCCGGCGCTGCAGTTTTCCGTTCGGGTTGCGCGGCAGGTCCGGGACATGGACCCAGGCGCGCGGTTGCTTGTAGCGGGCGACCAGGGTCGCCGCGGTTCGTTCCAGCCATGCCTGCTCAAGCGGCCGGGGTCCAGTATAGAAGGCCACGATAATGGTCACGTCCCGGCGTATCTGGCCGTTTGCGTCGCGTGGAAAGACCTCTGTGACGCCGATCTCGGCAAGGCCCTCGATGGTGGCAAGTGCGGTCTCGACCTCCAGCGGAGAGACCCGGTAGCCGCCGGCGTTCATCATGTCGCCGCTGCGCCCGCAATAGCGGATCTGCCCATCGGGCTGCATCTGCGCCAGGTCGCCGCTCAGGAACCAGTCACCGGCAAAGCGGTCGGCCGTGGCCGCATCGTCGCCCAGATAGCCCAGCATCAGACCGGGGTCCGAGCGGTGGATGGCGATGATGCCTTCCTCGCCGATGGGCACCGGGCCACGCGCGGGATCGCCGGGGTCGACCAGCGCCAGGTGGCGGCCGGGTTGCGCCGCGCCGGTACAGCCCCGGTCCGCAGGCCGGTCGGGGCTGGCGCTGAGGAAGGTGGAGCATTCCGACATGCCGAAGGCTTCGTGGATCTGCGTTCCCGTGGCCGCCTGCCAGGCGTCGCGCAGATCGTCGCTCAGCCGGTCGCCCGCTGCCAGACCGTGACGCAGGTGTGGCAGGGCAAGGGGCGCGCCTGCGCTCAGCATCTTGCGATAGACGCCCGGCACGGCGGCCAGCAGGGTTGCCTGATGTTGTCGCAGAAGCGCTGGCAGGTCAGCGGGGGAGGTGCCTTCGGCGGGGATCAGGGCCGTGGCGCCGCAGGTCCAGGGGTCCATCAGGCCGGTGCCAAGCGTGAAGGTCCAGTTGAAGGCCCCGGCATGCAGGATGCGGTCCGAAGCACCCATGCCGTACCAGCCGTCGATCATCATGCGACGCGCCCAGATCGCCCGATGCGCATGGGCCACGGCACGGGGGCGCCCGGTGGTGCCGGAGGTGAAGACGACATAGGCCAGCCGGTCGGGATCGCCCATTTGCCAGGGGGCCGGCGGCAGGTCCCGCATGGCGCGCAAGGCGGCGCTGTCGATCTTTGGCAGCGCGGTGTCCGGGCAGGAGATGCCGCTGGCGCGCAGGATGCCGGCCGGGGCGATCTGGTCGATCATCCCGGCCACCTCCGGCGCGGTCAACTGAGCCGAGGTCGGGACCGGCACCACACCGGCCGCAATCGCGCCGAGATAGGCGATGGGGAAATCGACCGTATTGCCAAGGCGCATCAACAGGATGTCACCGGGTTCGAACCCCGCCCGGCGCAGGCCGGTGGCTGTGCCCCGCACCGCGTCCTGCAAGCCACCATAGGTCCAGTTTTCGGCCCCTTTGGCGCCAAGGACCGACAGGGCGATCTTGTCACGCGGCGCCCCGGCCGATGTCAGCACATGGGCTGCCAGGTTGAAGGCACGGGGGCAGGGGCGGTTTGGCCCGGGATCGGTAACAGACAGCATCCCCCTTGGTAGGCGGGCGAAAGGTCTCTCGCAAGGGGCGGGCGAAACCAGGCCGACTCCTATGGGCTGTCGTCGAACCACCAGGTTTCGGGCATGAAATAGACGCCATCGCCATAGATCGGCACCTTGCCGGACCAGGTCAGATCCCGGACATGGGCAATGCGGCCCACATCATAGCTGAACAGCGGGATCACGTAGCGCCCGCTTGTCAGGATGCGGTCAAGCGCGCGGGTGGCGGCGATGAAATCCTCGGAACTGCGGGCCTGCAGCATGGTGTCGATCATCGCGTCGGCAGCCGGGCTTTTCAGCCCCATCAGGTTGCGCGACCCGGGCTGATCGGCCTGCGCCGAGCCCCAGTAGAGCTTTTGTTCATTCCCCGGGGACAGCGACAACTGACGGCGGAAACTGGTCATGCCGAAATCGAAATCCGCGACCCGCAGTTCATATTGCGCATTGTCCACAGCCGTCACGACGGGCGTGATGCCTAGGCGCGCAAGGGCGTTGAGGTAGATGTCGATGATCGACTGGTCCTGACGATTGCCCTGCGACAACAGGATTTCGAAGGTGAAGGGCTGGCCTTGTACGTTCTTCAGCACGTTGTCCTGCACGGTCCAGCCCGCCTCGGCTAACAGATCCGCCGCATGGCCCACGTTGCGACGGTTGCGCGCCGACCCGTCGCCGGCCGGCAGGGCATAGCCGGTCATCGCCTCGGGCGGCAGGCTGTCGGCGAAGGGCGCCAGCATCTCGGCCACGCGCCCTTCGGCGGGCCCCGGCTGCATTGCCAGTTGCGAGCCCGAGAAATACGAACTGATGCGCGGCTGTCGCCCGCCGGTGATGGTTTCGTTGATATATTCGAAGTTGAAGGCGCTTAGCAGCGCATCGCGCACCCTCATGTCATCAAAGGGCGGCTGGCGCGTGTTCATCACGAAACCGGTCATGCCCGAGGGACGCTGCGACGGGATCTCGGTCTTCACGATGTCGCCCCGGGCCACGGCGGGAAAATCGTAATCGCGGGCCCAGTTTTCGGCGTTGAATTCGCGCAAGTAGGACAATTCGCCGGCCTTGAAAGCCTCGAACAGAACGTTCTGGTCGCCGTAGAATTCGATTCTATAGGTATCGGCGTTATTGGTGCCACGCCGCACCGGCAGATCATTGCCCCAGTAATCGGGGTCGCGTTTCAGCACCACGTTGCGCCCGGCGGTGAAGCTGTCGACCACATAGGGGGCAGAGCCGATGGGGACCTCGGTCAGGCCCGAATCGGAGAAATCCTTGCCCTCCCACTGCGCCTTCTTCAGGATCGGGCGCAGGCCGGCGATCAGGGCCAGTTCGCGGTTATCGGCGTTGAAAGTGATCCGCAGGCTGCGTGGCCCGGTCTGCGCGATGCTGTCGATCTGCTGCCATAGCCCGAGGTAGCGGGGATTGCCGATGGTCCCGAGGGTCTCGTAGGACCAGATCACATCCTCGACCGTGACCGGGCTGCCGTCGGAAAACCGGGCCTCGGGGCGCAGGGTGAATTCGACCCATTTACGGTCCGGATCGGTTTCCACCGATTCGGCCAGCAGACCGTAAAGCGCGAAGGGTTCGTCGTAATTGCGGATCAGCAGGCTTTCGTGGGTCAGAAAGCGCAGCTGCCAGGGCGGGGTGCCCTTCTGGATAAAGGGATTGAGGCTGTCAAAGCCGCCGGTATTGCCATCCACCAGCGTGCCGCCTTTCGGCGCATCGGGGTCGGCATAGGGCAGGGACACAAAATCCGGTGGCAGCGCAGGGTCCCCATACATAGAGATGCCATGCGACGGCTGGCTCAGGGCGACACCGGCCAGCAGGACCACACCGGAAAGAAAGCCTGCCGTGGCGGCAAGAGGCGCATGAAATTGGCGTGCCAATGTCGGGAAATACTGCATCTCGGGTCCTTGTGTTCGGCTTGGAACCTTCGTTTCTGGCCGGGACCCTAGCCATGGATTCCTAGGTTATCAAACTTTTAGCTTCCATGCTTGCCACGGAAGGCATATAACAGGGGCACTGCTCGATAGGTTTCTTGCCTGTATGAAACCTGCCTCAATAACTTAACGCCGGCTTCGCGCCGGCGTTTTTTTTGGGCCTGTATGCAGGGTTATTTCCCCCTTTTGCCCTCGTCCCCCAATCGGCCCCGACAGGCGAGAGCGATTCCGCCGGGGTGATTCTGTGATGCGCGGAAAACGGGGCGTCCCATGCCGCGTGAGATCGCATTTTCTCACGCCGGATCAAGAATTCGCGCTGCACTGCGGAAAAAATGCCCTAGGTTCGTTATGAAGAGAAGGGGGCCATGGGACCCCCTGGCCCGGCGGTTCCGGGCCGGATCAGAGGAGTGAGGCAATGAGTGTTAAAGGCAAGACCGCCATCATCACGGGATCGAATTCGGGCATCGGCCTGGGAATCGCGCGGGAACTGGCGAAGGTGGGGGCGCATGTTGTGCTGAATTCCTTCACCGACAGCGAGGCCGATCACAAGCTGGCCGCCGACATGGCGACCGAATTCGGCACCGAGGTCCGCTATATTCAGGGCGACATGTCGAAAGGTGATCAATGCCGCGCGCTGATCGAAAAGGCGGGGGTCTGCGATATCCTGGTCAACAACGCCGGTATCCAGCACGTCGCGCCGATAGACGAATTTCCTGCCGCGAAATGGGATGCGATCATCGCCATCAACCTGACCAGCGCCTTTCATACAACCGCCGCCGCGCTGCCGATGATGCGCAAGGCCGGCTGGGGGCGGATCATCAACGTGGCCTCGGCTCATGGCCTGCGCGCCAGCCCGTTCAAATCCGCCTATGTCAGCGCCAAGCACGGGATCGTCGGCATGACCAAGACCGTCGGTCTTGAAACCGCCAAGGAGAACATCACCGCTAATGCGATCTGCCCCGGCTATGTGCTGACTCCGCTGGTCGAGGCGCAGATCCCCGACACCGCCAAGGAATACAACATGTCCGAGGATGAGGTGATCGAGAAGGTGATCCTGGCCAAGCAGCCCAGCAAGGACTTCGTCACCGTCGAACAGATCGGTGGAATCGCGATCTTCCTCTGTTCGGACGCGGCCGCGCAGATCACCGGCACGGCGATGAGCGTAGATGGCGGCTGGACCGCCGAATAACCTGATGGCAAAGGCGCTTGGCAGATCGGTCCCGTGCCCTCGGACCACTTCCTTGGCGCCTTTGCAAATCTGGTGAATCCACTTTGCAAAGAGTCCAGCTCCTTTGCAAACATCGCTGAAGCACTTTGCAAACCCGGAGCGCAGACCATGGCCGAAACCAAACGGATCAACCTTGCCCTGCAGGGCGGCGGGGCCCATGGCGCCTATACCTGGGGTGTGCTGGACCGACTGCTGGAAGACGAGGGCCTGGAGGTGGCGGCGATCACCGGCACATCTGCCGGGGCGATGAATGCGGCGGCCTACAAGGCCGGTTGGGTCAAGGGCGGCCGGGACGGGGCGCGGGCCGAGCTCGACTGGTTCTGGCAGCAGATGGGTGCGGTCCGTGACGACAATATCTTCAGCTGGATGACCGCCGGGCTGCCGGCACCGGGGGCCGCGCAATTGGGCCGCTCGATGGAGATGTCCTATGCCGGCACCGTGTCGGACATGCTCAGCCTGGTGACCACGCCCTATGCGCTCGGGCCGTTTTATCGCAACCCGCTGCGCGCCATCGTCGAGCGTTTCGATTTCGAGGCGATCTGCGGCGGCGAGGGCCCCGAGCTGTTCATCTGCGCCACCAAGGTGCGGGACGGCAAGATCCGGGTCTTTGAAAAGGACGAGCTGACGACCGACGCGATCCTTGCCTCGGCCTGCCTGCCGACTGCCTTCCGCGCCATCGAGTTCTTCGATGCCCGGTCAGGCCGTGTCGAGGCCTTCTGGGACGGCGGCTTCAGCGGCAATCCCGCGCTTTTCCCGCTGTTTCACGGTGAACTGCCCGACGACGTGGTGATCGTGAACATCAACCCGCTGGAGCGCGATGAACTGCCGATGCTGCCCAACGAGATCCACAACCGGATCAACGAGATCAGCTTCAATTCCTCGCTCCTGCGGGAATTGCGCGCAGTGGAATACGTCCAGCGGCTGATCGCCGATGGCAAGGTGACCCAGAACGAAAAGAAACGGGTTTTCGTGCACATGATCTCTGACGATGACACGATGCTGGATCTCAGCATGGTGACCAAGACCTTCCCCAACGGTTATCTGTTGAATTCGCTGAAGGCCGCCGGTCGTGCCTCGGCAGAAAAATTTCTTGAGGCGCATCGCGATGACCTCGGCCACCGCTCCAGTGTGAACCTGGTCGAGATGTTCAACTAAGGGCGCCAGGCAGGCCCCCCGCGACATGGCGGGGAATGCCTGTTGTCTCGGGGGTTATTCAGCAGCCTTGTCGCTGACCTTGTCGCCGACCGGCAGCACCTGCGCCGTTTCGTCCCGTGACGGCGGATAGACCAGCCCGGCCGAGATCACCAGCTTGGCCGCGTCTTCGATCGTCATGTCGAGCGGGATCACGTCCTCTTCGGGGAAGTAGAGCAGAAAGCCGGATGTCGGGTTCGGTGTGGTCGGCACAAAGACCGACAGCAGCCGCGATGACGTCTGGGCCCGCAGATTGATTTCACCCTTCGCTTCGGTCGAGATGAAGCCGACGGCCCAGATGCCCTTGCGCGGATATTCCACCATGCAGGCCTGATCAAAGCTGCGGTCCTGCTGCGCAAAGACGGTTTCCGCGATCTGCTTGGCCCCGGAATAGACCGACCGGATAAAGGGCATCCGGTCCACGATGCTTTCGGCGTAGCGGATCAGCGACCGCCCGATCAGCCCCTTGGCGAGCCAGCCCACCATGATCGTGAAGATCAGGAAGATGATGATCCCGACGCCGCGCAGGTTGATGCCGATGTACTGCTCGGGCTGGAACCGCACCGGCACCAGCGGCAGGACAAAGCCATCGACCCATCCCAGAAGGGTCCAGAACAACCAGATCGTCAGGAAGACCGGCAGGATCACCACGATCCCCGTCAGGAAGGACGACCGCAGCCGGGCAAACAGGCCCGGTCGCTGCGGGTTGTGGTCTTGCAGGGGGTCGTTCATGTCCGGAACCGCTCATATCTCACGAAAAGGGAAGGTAGGCGCCTCGGGACGATCCGACAATGGCCGGACCGTTCTAATTCGCCGGACCTGACGGAACGCACAGTTATGCCGCGAGATGCCGGGCGATTTCCGCCGCCAGACGGGCATTGTTGCGCACCAGCGCAATATTGGTGACCAACGACCGCCCTTCGGTCAACTCGAAGATCCGCTGCAGCAGGAAGGGGGTGACCGCCTTGCCGCTGATCCCTTGTTCCTGAGCCTCGGTCAGAGCCTTGCCGATGATCGGCGTGATCTCGGATTTCGGGATCTCCTCGACCTCGGGGACCGGGTTGCCGACCAATTGGCCGCCAGGTAGCCCCAGAAGGGCACGCATCTTGTGGGACGCCGCGATCTCTGCGGCGCTGTTCATCGACAGGGGCGCGGTCAGGCCGGAATCGCGCGACCAGAAAGCAGGGAAGGCAGCCTGGCCATAGGCGATGACCGGCACGCCGTTGGTTTCCAGCACTTCCAGCGTCTTGGGGATGTCGAGGATCGCCTTGGCGCCGGCGGCGACCACGGTCACGGCTGTCTGCGCCAGTTCGGCCAGGTCGGCCGAGATGTCAAAGCTGTCTTCGGCCCCGCGGTGCACGCCGCCGATGCCGCCGGTGGCAAAGACCGAAATACCCGCCAGCCGCGCGGCGATCATCGTTGCGGCCACAGTGGTCGCCCCTGTGCCACCCTGCGCCATGCAGGCGGCCAGATCGGCGCGCGACAGCTTGGCCACGTCCTTGGCGCGGGCCAGCGCCTCAAGCTCCTCGGCTTCCAGCCCGGCATGCAGCTGGCCATCGATCACCGCCATCGTGGCCGGCACCGCCCCGGCAGCGCGGATGTCGTCTTCGACCATGCGCGCGGTCTCAAGGTTCTGCGGATAGGGCATCCCATGGGTGATGATGGTGCTTTCCAGCGCCACGACCGGCTTGCCGGCCTCTTGTGCGGCGATCAGTTCGGCGGATTTCTTGAGAGAGAACATGAGCAGGGGCCTTTCAGAACTTCACAGGGCGGTTTCGCCCGAAACGTAACGTGCAGCCGCCCGAAGCGCCCCAGACAGGGCCTCCTGCCGCGAAGCGCCTTCGGCTTCGGCAACGATATGGGCAGCCATGAATGTATCGCCCGCGCCGGTGACACGGGTCACCAGAACCTCGGGCGGGGGCAGGCTGATCAGCCCCTCGGGGCCGCCGTCGCAGGCGGGACGGGAACCATCGGTCACCAGCGCCCGCGACGCCCCACGGGCCAGCAACCCGGCTGCCGCCTCGGCGGAATCACTGAAATCGGCCTGACACAGCAGACCGGCTTCTTCCAGATTGACGTAAAGCAGTGCGCGCCCGTGGGCCAGAAAGGGCATCAGGCGTTCGGCCTTGCCGGGCGATGCGGGGGCCACACGCAGATCGGCGCGGGCAAAGGCGGGCGCGGCGGCGATTTCCTCCAGCAGGCTGCGGGTCAGGTTGCCATCCAGCGCCACCAACCCGTCGAAAGGCGCCTTGGCGTGGCCCAGCCGCCCATCGGTCAGCGGACGCAGGATCTTGGATCCGGCCGCTTCCAGGGAATGCGCATCTGCAATGGCCGCAATCAGCCCGTTTGCGCCCTCGACCGCCATGTAGCGATCCGTCGGCAGATCTTCGGAGCGATAAAGATGCGTGATATCCATCCCCAGTCCGGCACAGGCCGCGACCAGTTCATCCCCTTCGGGATCGCGCCCGATAGCGCCCAGCAGAACGGGACGCATGCCGAAATTCGCCAGGGTCATGGCAATGTTCATCGCCACGCCGCCGGGCAGGCGGGTGATCCGCCCCGGCACATCCGATCCCTGGCGCATATGGCTGGCCGAGCGTCCGATGATGTCCCAGAGCACCGCCCCGATGCAGAGAATGTCCTTGCGTGTCGTCATGCCGCCTTGTCGCCAGAGACCATCGCAAACGCAAGGGAAATAGAACGGCCCAGAGCCGCCCCGGCTCTCTCACCTGGCCGAAAATACTCCGGGGGGAGTCTCCGGCACGGAGACGGGGGGCAGGCCCCCTCTTTATATTCCGTTATCGCGGGAATGCGGGGTGATTACCCCCTTCTGCCCAAAACCTCTTGCCTTCCCTCCTCCCTCCCGCTAATGGACCGCCATTAAACCCGCAGGCGGGGTTCGGGCCAATGGGGGAGACATCCCCAAAGGTCCACCGGTTGAAGCATCCGCTTCTACCCCCGCCGAGGCGCAAACCGGAAAGGTAAACGACCATGGCTCTTCCCGAGTTCTCCATGCGTCAGCTGCTCGAAGCTGGCGTTCACTTTGGCCACCAGACGCAACGCTGGAACCCCCGCATGGGCGAGTTCATCTATGGCGCGCGTAACGGCATCCACATTCTTGACCTCACGCAGACCGTCCCGATGCTGGACCAGGCGCTGAACGTCATCCGCGACACCGTCGCCCGCGGCGGCCGTGTTCTCTTCGTCGGCACCAAGCGTCAGGCTGCCCAGCCCGTCGCCGATGCCGCAGAGCGATGCGCACAATACTACATGAACCACCGTTGGCTCGGCGGCACGCTGACCAACTGGAAGACCGTTTCCCAGTCGATCAACCGCCTGAAGGAAATTGACGAGAAGCTCGAAGGCGGCGCCGAAGGCCTGACCAAGAAAGAGCGTCTGGGCATGGAACGCGAACAGACCAAACTGCAGGCCTCGCTCGGCGGGATCCGCGAAATGGGCGGCGTGCCGGACCTGCTTTTCGTCATCGACGTCAAGAAAGAGCAGCTCGCCATCGCCGAAGCCAAGAAGCTGGGCATCCCGGTTGTCGCCATCGTCGACACCAACTGCTCGCCCGACGGCATCGACTTCATCATCCCCGGCAACGATGACGCGGCCCGTGCGATTTCGCTGTACTGCGATCTCGCCTCCCGCGCAGCCATCGACGGCATGACCGCCCAGCTGGGCGCGGCCGGCGTCGACATGGGTGAATTCGTTGACGTGGTCGAAGAAGAAGTCACCGCCGAAGCCCCCGCCGAGGCCTGAGCCCCGGCGCGCGCCCTTCGGGGCTGCGTTACAGAATTGTCACCGGCCGCGTGCTAGTCGCGGCCGGACCCCATTTCAGATGTAAGGAGATCCCCCATGGCGATCACTGCTGCACAGGTTAAAGAACTGCGCGAGATGACCGGCGCAGGCATGATGGATGCCAAGAAGGCGCTGACCGAAAACGACGGCGACACCGAAGCCGCCGTCGACTGGCTGCGCACCAAGGGCCTCGCCAAGGCGGCCAAGAAAGCCGGCCGTACCGCCGCCGAAGGCCTCGTTGCCGTCGCGGTCGAAGGTGGCAAGGGCGTCGCCGTGGAAGTGAACTCGGAAACCGACTTCGTCGGCAAGAACGCCGAATTCCAGGAAATGGTCGCTTCGATCGCCAAGGCCGCGCTCGGTGTTGCCGATGTCGACGCGCTGAAGACCACCGAGGTCAACGGCAAGCCGGTCGAGACCCTGATCACCGACAAGATCGCAACCATCGGCGAAAACATGACCCTGCGCCGGATGGCCTCCATCGAAGGCGATCAGGTCGTGTCCTACGTGCACAACGCGGTTGCGGATGGCATGGGCAAGATCGGTGTGCTGGTTGCGCTGAAAGGCGACAACGAAGCCTTCGGCAAGCAGGTCGCGATGCATATCGCCGCCGTCAACCCGGCCTCGCTCGGCGAAGCCGACCTGGACCAGGCGCTGGTCGAGCGCGAGCGTTCGGTTCTGACCGAGCAGGCCCGTGAATCCGGCAAGCCCGAGAACATCATCGAGAACATGATCAAGGGCCGGATGAAGAAGTTCCTGTCCGAAGTCACGCTTCTGGGGCAGTCCTTCGTCATCAACCCCGACCTGACGGTCGAGGCCGCGGCCAAGGAAGCCGGTGTCGAGATCGCCGGGTTCGTGCGTCTCGAAGTTGGTGAAGGCATCGAAAAGGTCCAGGAAGACTTCGCAGCCGAAGTCGCCAAGGCCGCCAAAGTCTGAGGCCGCGGGTTTCCCCGCGGGAACCGCATTTTCAGGACGATCGCGAAAGGGCCGGGCAATCGCCGGCCCTTTCTGCATTTCCGCCCCCTTTGCACCAAGCTGTCCCTTCCGGCCGGGCCAGGGCGACGATAGGGTTGACCGCGATCAGGCCGGGCCGCAGTCTCCGGTCGAAATGGCGGGGATCTCATGCAGTCGAAGCCTTTGCAGACCCTGTTTGCCGGCCCCTTGACCCGTTTCATCGCTGCCAGCGGTCTGACCAACCTGTCCGACGGGATTGCGACGCTGGCATGGGCCTGGATCGCGACGCTGCTGACCCGAGACCCTCTGCTGGTGGCGCTGATGCCGGTCGCGCTGCGCGTGCCCTGGGCCCTGGGGGCAATCCCGGCCGGGCTGATCACCGACCGCCATGACCGCCGCCGGTTGATCCTTATCGCCGATGGGCTGCGTTGCGGCTGTTTCGCCGTCGCCGCGGTGGCGATCCTTTGGGCGCTGCCGCTGAAGGCGGCGCCGGTCAGTGGCGTTTCTAACCCTGGTCTCTTCGCCCTGCTGATGCTGACCGCTCTGGTCATCGGCGGCGCCGAGGTGTTGCGTGACAACGCCGCACAGACGCTGGTGCCAAGCCTTGTACCCCCGGCGGCGCTGGAGCGTGCGAATGGCCGCCTCTGGAGCGTCGAGTTGATCGGAAATGCGCTTCTGGGGCCTTCGATAGGTGCTGTCTTGATCGCTGTCAGTCTGCCTTTACCCTTTGCCTTCAATGCGCTGGCCCTCGGTGTTGCGGTGCTGATCGTGTTGCGCATGAAGGTGCCGCCCCGCCAGTCGCAAGGGGGGCGGAACTGGCGCGCCGAAGTGGCCGAGGGGTTTTCGTTTCTCAAGGGGCAACCGGTCCTGCGCTTGTTGGCCTGGGTCACCGGTGTCTGGAACATGCTCCATCAAATGGTGGTCATCGCGCTGATACTGCATGTTCAGGAAAACCTCGGCCTCGGCCCGCGCGCCTATGGGCTGATCTTGGCAGCGGGGGCTTTGGGCGGAATCCTTGGCGGTTTCGTGGGGGACCGGGTCGTGCGGGCGATCGGGCGTGGACGCGGGGCGCAATGGACATTGCTGTTCTCGGCGCTGGCATTTCTGGCGCTGCCACTGGCACAAAGCGCGCTTGGTGTGGCGCTGATCCTCTTTGCCTTCGAATGCGCCGGGTTGATCTGGAACACCATCTCGGTCGCCTATCGCCAAAGGGCCATCCCGGATTCCCTTTTGGGCCGGGTCAATTCGCTCTACCGGCTTCTTGCCTGGGGAATGATGCCATTGGGCCTGGTCCTGTCGGGCTGGATCACCCGCGGTGCCGACAGGATCCTGCCGCGGGAACTGGCGCTCACCATGCCGTTTTTCATTGCGGCACTCGGCGCTGCCTGCCTGGTGGCTTTGGCTTGGCGCGCACTCGGCAGATCCTTTGAGGATTGAAGCGGGTGGCGGTGTCGGCCGGGACAACCGACACCGCCCAAGAACAGGAGCCCCCTGGTTTGGGGATGGAAGGGCCCGCGTTCGCAATGCCGGGCGACGAGCGGATCAATACGCCCGCCGACCGGCTTCCGGTTTCCCGGTCGACCTGTAGGGCCTTGTAATCACAAGGGTTCTGGTCGGTGTTCCATGGCCTAAATGCCACCACTCACGGAACATCCTCACCATGCGACCTGGAACCTGAGGTCGAAAGTAAGGGAATCCTTACCCAAGGTTAATTGGGGGCCAAAAAGTAAGGAATTCCTAACCTTTTGCGGAATTCTGAAGAGATTTGTTTGCTGAAGCGCCGCATTTTCCGGGCGAATTCGCCGCAGAAGTTCACGTTTTCAGGATTTTATCCGGGCAGCCTGCGCGACTCGGCCCTGATGTCACGCGTCCAGGACGTAGATCTGGTTTAGGAAGGCGGCCTTCAGAACCGCCTGAGCGGTGGTTTCGACGTTCAGAGTGACGCGGGCAAGCCGGAGGTGCTTTTCAACCGTGGCCGAGGTCAGCCCCATCAGAAGCGCGATATCCTGGGTGGTCTTGCCGTCCCCGACCCAATGGAGTGCTTCGCGCTGGCGCCGGGTCAATTCGCGCGAAAGGCCGGTGTAGGGCAGGGTGAGGATCTTGAGATGCGCGACATTGTTCATGATGACGATATCGCGGCCATTTTCGGCCCACATCGCGTCGATCTCGTCCTGATCGATTCCGGGACGGGCCGTCAGCGCAATAGCCCCCTTGGTGCGCGGAGAAATGGATTTGAAAGAGATCGAATATCCCACGGTGACATTCATTGATCGATTGAATTCGATCACCCGGCGTTCGCTTTCGGTCAATACGCCGTTGTTGGTCATTTCGCCCAGAATGCGCCAAGAACAGGCGCCTTCGTTCTCCAGTGCCCAGCGGACCATGGGGGCATGAAAATAAAGGCCTTTGCCAAGGAATGCTTCGCGATACTCAGCTTGATGATTGGTCAGAATCACGAAGTCTTCGGGATCCCCCAGAGATGTAGGGGTTCGATAACGGGTGAAACCGTAAAGAAGCCGGTCAAAGCCGTAATCAGCCATCTTGTCGCAATGAAGCGTCCAGAGTTCTTCGATGCTCTGGGCATTTGTCAGATGTTCGAGATAGTCACGACGCATCATTTCCCGGTCCCTCCCGCCGAGCTGGCCGGTTTCCTGACGCCGCAAGAGGGCAGGCGGCGCTGCAGAGTTTTCGCGGATTTCAGCATGTTCTTCACCGGAGGTTGTTTAACGCGTCAGGTGATTACTTGTCGAGCAAAAGGCTTCCCTCGCGGCAGTTTCAAGGAGATTTCCGGCGATTGCTTGCCAATGGATGATCCCCTCCACTCCCGTAAGGACATCACCAGGGCTGCCCAGACGGGCGAAAAGATCTTTTTCGACACCTCGTTGGTCCACAGTTGTTTCCCGTCTTGGCCTTTGAGACTGGTGGGAAAAGGGTAGGCATCGATGAAACATTCCCCGTGCGCATGTTGCCCGGAGTAGTTGTTAGATGTGGCTCCGGGCGCGCCGTCGGGCTCGGGTTGGCTCTTTTGGATACAGGCGTGGCTGAGAGGACCTCGCCTTTCTCCTGTAGCGTTGGTCTCACGGCCTTTGTAGTGGGGATGACAAGTGCGGCTCATGCGGTCCTGAGGGCGATGCGGAATAGGACTTCCGCAACTTGCCGGTCGAGGGCCCGCGTAATGTGGCGCTGCCTCAGTCGCTTCATGCAGTGCATCCCCTGACCGACGGGGTATTTCCATATGAACCTCTCTCTCGAGACGTTTCGTCTCGACGCCGCATGGTGGTGGTATTTCTTCCAGTTTCGCCAGATGGTGCGACCGAGGTTTTCCCCCGCGCAGTGCACTTCGTTGCGCGCATTTGTAATCGCTGTCGATGGTCTCCGGGCTTGGCGTTTTTTCTCGGCGGATTGACCGGAAGGCGCATTTTGATTGGTGCCTCGCGTGTAGGAAACCATGCGCTGCCGGACCGTGCCTTGTGTTGCGAAACCCGTGCGTATCGCAGGTGCTGACATCGGTGATGCAGCCCATCGGCTCAACCACCGGGAACTGGCGGAGAAGATTAGCAGATGGCTCTTGCACCAGACACGTCGCCTGGGGCGTTGTTGCATATCTCTGACGCCAGAGGATTCACTTCGCGAATCCATTCGGTTGCATGGGCTGCATGAGCAAGCCACCTCCCGCGCGCTATCGTACGACGAACTGGTCCAGCTACAACGCGTCACTGTGCAAGCGAGGGTCTCTGCTGATCTGGGTGGACAAGGATATGACCTGGCACGCGCCGCGTGGCGGGCGGCCGGGACGCCCGCCGGTCTTTTCCGATGCCGCTATCCGGTTCTGCCTGTCCACTGCCCGGCAGGGCGTTGCGCAGCAATGTCCCGAGAGGGGATCAAAATCCTTTTCAAGCTGCCGTTGCGCCAGGCCGCCGGGATGGTAGCCAGCCTGCTCCGGTTAGCGGAGCTGGACTGGCCCGTGCCGGGCTTCTCCACCTTGTGCCGCAGGCAGAAAACCCTGGCCGTGCAGATCCCCTATCGCCGTGCTGACGGGCCGTTGAACCTGCTCGTGCCCTCTCGGGATCATGCTGCGCATGACCCTGCCGGGTGACAGACAGCACCGGCATCAAGTTCCTCGGCGACGGCGAATGGCAGGCCCGCAAGCATGGCCCGCAGGGCCAACGGCAGTGGCGCAAGGTCCATCTGGCCATGGATCCGGCCACTTCGGACATCCGCGCCGTGGAATTTACCCTCAGCCGCGACGGCGACGGCCCCGTGCTGCCAGACCTGCTGAGCCAGATCCCGGCAGGCGAGCAGATTGGCACCGTCACCGCCCCCTCTCGGCAGATTGCTTTGCAATCGCTTGCCGGGCAATGGGTGGCGCCTATGACACGCGCCGCTGCCACAAGGCCATCATCGGGCGTGATGCTGTCCCGATCATTCCGATCCGCAGAAACGGACGTCTGTGGAAGGAGGACTGCCCGGCGGCATGCGTCCGGAAGAAACCCTGCGCGCCACCCGATACTATGGCCGGGCCTTCTGGAAACGCTGGACGGGCTATCACGCCCGAAGTCGGGTCGAAGCGAAACCTCCCGTGACATTGCTGCGCAATGCACTGCCGGTCACTGGATGCGCTGCCTGAAAGCCTTCGGCGAGCGCATCGCCGCGAGAGACCCCGACCGCCAGATCGCCGAAATCGAGGTGAGCTCCGCATCGCCCTCATGAACTGGTTCTCGGCCCTCGGCACTGCCGAGATCGAACGCGTGCCATGACGTCAGCGGGGTAAGGGGAATTCACGCCTCAAGCCGGAGATCTGCAAAAATGCCGACTGGAAGTGTCATGAGCTCTGTGTATCTGGTCTGGCTCATACGGGTTTCAGATACGGTCACGCATTGAAGCGGTCCTCGAACATTATGGCGAAATGGTTGCGTGCGGCAAACCATTTCCGGACATTTCGGTCTCCTTCCTCGAAGTTGCGGATTGCCAGGTAGATCAGCTTTGTGGCGGCGTCCTCGGTGGGGAACGATCCGCGCGTCTTGATGGACTTGCGGATCACCCGGTTCAGACTCTCGTTATGAATGAGGGACCAGCAGGGGGCAGGTCACATTCGTGGTGTAGATGATCTTGCGGATGGCCGGATCGAAGGCGAAGAACGGGATCACCTCCTGCCAGGCCCTGCGCCAAGCAGGGGCGATTGATGCATATTTGCCGGGCCATTTTTCTTCGAAGGCATCGAGTTCGGCGGCTGGCTGATCAACGGTCGGGGCGCTGTAAATACGCCTCAGGTCAGCGGCCACCTCTTTGAAATCCTTCCAGGCGCAGAAGTTCAGCGAGTGGCGCACGAGGTGGACAATGCAGGTTTGCACGGCCGTGCCCGGGAAGGCTGCGGTAATGGCGTCAAGGACGCCCTTCAGACCGTCCACGACCGCGATCAGGATGTCCTGCACCCCGCGGTTCTTCAGTTCCGTCATCACCGAGAGCCAGAATTTGGCACCCTCGTTGTCGGCGATCCAAAGACCAAGAACTTCGCGCATGCCTTCCCTGTTGACGTCAAGAGCGACGTAGACAGCCTTGTTCTTGACCATGCGGCTGTCAGCATCGCGGATCTTGACCCGCAGAGCGTCGAAAATGACGATGGGATACATCCAGTCCAGCGCGCGGCTCTGCCAGTCCCGGACTTCGTCCAGAACGGCATCTATGACGCGGCTGATCAGCTCGGGCGGCACTTGCAGGCCATAGACATCCTCGAGATGGGTGCGGATGTCACGAACCGTCAGACCGGCGGCGTAGAGGCCAATGATCTTGTCATCCATCCCATCGATCCGGGTCTGGCCCTTCTTCACCAGCTCAGGCTCGAAGCTGCCGTCGCGGTCGCGCGGCACGGCAATCGGCACCTCGACGTCCTGCCCCTTCAGCCGTTTGGAGGATGTGCCGTTGCGCCGGTTGGACTGATCGGCCGGAGCATCTTTGCCATCTTCATAGCCCAGGTGCGCGGTCAGCTCGGCACCCAGCATCCGCTCCATCAATTTGAACTTCAGCTCTTTCATCAAGCCGTCATCGCCAAGCAGATAGATCAGATAGATCATCAGGCCGCTCGCCGCCCTTCAGCAGTACGTCCAGCAGTTCCTTGGAAATCGTCATCGTCCTTGCTCTTCTCAGGAAGCATGGACCGGTTCCAGGTTACACGGAAGTCAGGACACTCTCGACTGACAATCCTCTAATGGCCCTTGGGATGTCGCGCTTCGATAAAGGGGCTACCACAGATCAGGTTCGCCGGCATCGGGCTCCACCTTCGGCTTGTCTCGGAGAATGGGTGGGCTGCCTTCCTTTGCGAAGCCCTGGATGCTGTCCTCCATATCCACCGAACTGGCCAGTGCTTCCCAGGTGATCGCGTCGGGATCGCTCCAATTCAGGTTCGGACCGACTTGGCTCAGCAAACCCTCGATGTCCTTCAAGGCCTGACGCATGTAGTCGATGCGCTGAAAGGTCACGAAGGCCTCTTCGCTCAAGGGGCTGCAGGAGCAGAGGCTGGAAGAAAGTGCTTCTTCCAGACCTGCAGTCAATCCTCGCAGCGAGCCGACCTGGGTTACAAGGACCGACACCATGCCCGGTGCCGTGATATCGACACGATCTGAGCCCGATACAGCACCCTGTTTTGGGGGATCTGCCAGCATCAGAGTCGTCCGACGACCGCCTCGATGCAGGCGCGCAGATCATTCGGCTCAAAGGGTTTTTTCAAGAAATTGTTCATTCCCAACTGTTTACCCTTGTCGATGATAGCCTTGTCGGCCTTACCTGTAATCAGGATAAACCCGACCCCCTTGGTCTTGGCGTTGGTCCTGAGGTGATGCAGCATTTGCAGCCCGTCCATACCGGGCATGTTGAAGTCCGAAATCACCAGGTGCACAGGGGCGGATTCCAAAGCTTTCAGCGCGGAAGGCCCATCTGATGTCGACGCAACATTTCGGATCCCGAATGCATCCAGCGCCTGGGTGATCAACCCGCGGCTCGTAGACATGTCATCCACAACCATGATTCTGATCTGGTCTCGCAGGGCCATGCAATCATTCCTTCCTGATGGCAGATGATCCGGACCCGGCCGCTTGATAGGCCGTCATTCCGTTTGGTTCGAATAGGTGTAGGGCTGAATCCGAGATCCGCTCGGAGTGGCCCAGAAAGATCCAGCCGTTGTTTGCGATCCGTTGCCGGAACCGGGGCCAGAGTGACGCCTGCGTGGCAGCGTCGAAATAGATCACGACATTGCGACAGAATATGGCGTCGAAGGCGCCCTTCATCGGCCATTCCCGAAGTAAATTCAGTTCCCGAAACCGGACAAGGCGACGGATGTCCGCATTGACGCGGAATTGCCCACCGTTGGCATGTTCCAGGTACTTCTTGCGCATGTCCTCCGGAATTCCTGAGATCTGCTGTTCAGAATAACAGGCGGCCTCGGCCTTCTCGAGGATCGCAGGATCGATATCCGTTCCAAGGATAAGGATGTCGCGGCTGACCAGTTCAGGCGCCGCTGAATGAAGACACATTGAAATGGAGTAGGGCTCCTGCCCACTTGAACAACCGGCGGACCAAATCCGTATTCTTTGACCATCGCGCGCCTTTTGAAGAAGCGTTGGTACGACCTTGGTCCGCAACATGTCAAAATGATGCGATTCCCGAAAGAAATGCGATACGTTGGTGGTCAATGCAGAGATCATGAGGCGACGTTCTGCGGTGCCTTCATTCGAGCAGACGAATTTGCAGTAGGTTTCGTAAGTCGGCTGTCCGGTTTCGAGCAGCCTTTTGCGCAGGCGCGATTGCACCATGGTCATCTTGCCTTCTGGCAGGATGAGGCCGGCTTCCTCTTTGGCGAGGGCGGCAATCGCAGCGAAGGACTTGTTGTCCATCGATTGCGCCGCAGTATCGGGTCCGGACGTCCTCATGCAGCTTCGTCACTGGTTGTGGGCACAACAGCGGCCAAGTCCAACACCCGGATCATCCGGTCGTCTATGACCGTAAGGGCGCGAACAACCGACATGTGCGGCTCGGACGAGATGTCCGGCGGGATCTGCAGATCGTCTTCGGTGATGGCGACAATATCGGACACAGCATCGACAAGCAGCCCGGTTAGCGTGCCCTGAAGCTTGACCACGATGATGACATTGCGGTCGTTGGTTTCCTGCGAAGCCAGGTTGAGGCGGCGTGCCAGATCCATGACCGGTAGGACCGTACCGCGCAGGTTGATGACGCCACGCATGAAGTCCGGAGCGTGAGGCATGGGTGTGGTCCGGGTCCAGCCGCGGATTTCGCGGACGGACATGATGTCGAGCGAATATTCCTGATCTGCCACTCGAAACGTAAGCAGCTCCAGGTCGTTGGTTTGTGCCTGATCACTCATTTGCGATCTTCCTTTCCGAGAGCATGAAATCCCCGCCGCGCGGGTTACCGACGCCTGCAATGATATCGGCCGGGTCAAGAATGAGGGCGATTTGTCCGTCACCCAGGATCGTGGCGGCGGCGATGCCGGGCGCCCGGTAGAAGCTGTCGTCAAGTCCCTTGATCACGACTTGTCGCTGATCCTGGATGCCGTCGATGACAAGAGCCGCCCGATTGCCGTCTTCGAGAGAGATCAGGAGGACGATCGCCCCGGCATCGGTCTTGCGCTGTGATCGGTAGCCAAGCATCACGCCGAGATCGTAGAGCGGAACGAAACCGCCACGGACACGGACGACATATGAGCCGGGGCGCAACATCTGAACGTCATCGGCACCGAGTGACAGAGTTTCCACCACCACGTTGAGCGGAAGCACCAAGGTTTCACCGGCGACGTTCACCACCATGCCATCGAGGACGGCGAGGGTGAGCGGGAGGGAGATGGAGAACGTCGTTCCCTTGCCCTTTTCCGACGTGATTGAGATCCGTCCGCCGAGGGACTGAATAGACGTCTTGACCACATCCATGCCGACGCCGCGGCCTGAAAGGCTGGATACCTGGCTGGCTGTCGAGAAGCCGGGCAGGAAGAGCAGGTTGTCGATTTCGGTATCTGATAGTTGAGCGTCCGGTGCGACAAGCCCCTTCTTCACCGCTACCTGAAAGACCTTTTCCCGATTGATCCCGGCGCCGTCGTCGGCGATCTCGATGATGACCCGGCCGGAACGGTGCGCCGCCGTGAGTGTGACGGTGCCGGCCTTTGGCTTGCCTGCGGCGGCTCTTTCGTCGGGGGTTTCAAGACCATGGTCGACTGAATTCCGGATCATGTGGGTCAATGGATCCGAAAGCCGTTCGATTACGGTCTTGTCGACCTCGGTGGCCTCGCCCTCTGTCAGAAGGCGGACCTCCTTCTCGACGGCGGCAGAGGATTCGCGAACGATCCGGGACATGCGCTGGAACAACGATTTCACCGGTTGGGCGCGGATCATCATCACGGAATCCTGGATGTCGCGGGTCAGCCGCTGGAATTCCTCCAACCCGTTCATCGCGTCGGAGTGTGGCGACAGGCCCGCCTCGTCGAGGCTTTGCGACAGCATGGCCTGGTTGATCACCAGTTCCCCGACAAGATTGACCAGGCGCTCGATCCGTTCGAGATCAACGCGGACAACGGATTTTGGGGCCGGCGCCGCGGCCTTCCTGGGCTCCGCATCGCCGCCGTCCTTGGAATTCTCGGCAGGGCCACGCTTCATTTCGACGACTTTGTCGGGCTTGGCGGCGGCCTCTGGTTCGGGCGCGGGAGTTGCATCGGGCGTGACGGGATCAGGCGCGGCGGTCTCGACAGGCGGGGTGTCATCGGGCGTGCCTTCGCCCTTTGGGGTCGGTCCATCGGGACCGCCGGTTACCTCCAGCATGCAGAGACCATCGACGAACTCGAAGATGTCGCGGATCTCGGGCTCTGCGGCTTCGGTCTCGAGGTCGATCAGCCATTCGATGTAGGTGGTTTCGGGCGCCAGACCGTCGAGATCGGGCAGATCCGTCGTGACGCAGTTGACCTGTGCCTCGCCGAGAGCGCAGAGGTTCTTCAGCAGCATCTGCGGTTCATTGCCGGTGGCAAACAGCTCTTGCTCGGGTTTGAACCTGATCGTGTAGCGGCCGGTTTCCGGTCCTGCATCCATATCTGGCAAGTCGAGAGAGAAGGCGACGCCAAGCGGCTGGAAATCGTCGGCCGAGGCTTCTTCTTCTTCCTCGATACCCTGTTCGCCCAGCAATTCGTCGAGGCGTGCAAGCAGTTCCTTGCTGGTCTCTTCGGGCAGCGGGGCTTCGTCGCGGCAGGCGCGTACCAGGTCCGAGACGTGATCAGCGGCGAGGAAGAACAGCTTCATCGCCTCGCTGTCGGGGTGCATGTTGCCGTTGCGGACCTCGTCCATGACGGTCTCGTAGCGATGCGCAAACCGAACCAGGGCTTCCAACCCAAAGGCACCGGCCCCCCCCTTGATCGAATGGACGGCGCGGAACACCACGTTGATCGTTTCGGGGTCTTCGGAACCATCATCCAGTTCCTGCAGGCCGTCCTGCAGCGCCTCAAGCAGTTCTTCGCATTCGATGAAGAACGAGGCGCGGATTTCTGCCATCGGGTCATTTTGATCGGACATCTGCGGCTCCTCCTATCCTGCAACCATCTGCAAGGCCTTGACCAGCTTTGCAGGATCGAAAGGTTTGACGATCCAGCCCGTTGCCCCGGCTTCCCGCGCCCGCATCTTGAGTTCGGGCGAACTTTCGGTGGTCAGGACAAGGATGGGTGTCGCCCGGTGATCCGCCTGATCGCGGACCGCATCAATGAAGCCGAACCCATCCATGCGCGGCATGTTGATATCGGTGATGATCGCATCCGGATCGATGCCTTCCAGCACCTCGATCCCGTGGATGCCGTCATCGGCCAGGTGGACGGTAAAGCCGGCAGGCATCAGCGCCATGCGGATCATGTCCCGCATTGTCCGGCTGTCGTCCACGGCAAGAATTGTCAAACTCATACCCGGCCCTCCGACACGGTTTCGGGGGAAAAGCCCATCTGGGCCAATTGTTCGACCACCCGGTCGTTGACGTTCGTCAGACTGAGAGAATGCCCGCCTGCTTTCAGCGAGGTCGCGGCCGCCAGGATCACCTGCAGGCAGAGCGAGCCGATTTGCGTCACATCCTTGGCGTCGAGCTGGACATCGCCGGTCATGCGCGTCTTGAGCTCCTCAGCCAGAGGGGCGGCAGCCGGAAGATCCAGCTTCGGTTGAAGGACCAGCGGCTCGGTCATGTCCACCTGCCCAGGGCAAGCGAAAGGTTCGGGTGCATGCCTGACTCCCATCGTTCCATTGCGTCAAAGCGGTGATAGGGCCGTGCGTGTTAAGACGAAGTTACGGGGGGAGAGGGTTTAGATGGGTTTTGAACGACCTTGGTCGGGCGGCCCCGGTGTGGACCTGCCGACCGCCGTGCAAAACATGCCGTCAGACAGGAAAAAGGCGCCGGTCCGGGAACAGGCGCCTTGCAGAAATTCTTTTCATGCATCCGCATGGCGGGGCAGGCCGGGGCGAAATGCGACGCGTCCCGGAAGGGTCGGTTCAGCTCCGGCGGCGGCGTCGGCCACCACGACCGCTGCCGGCGGCGGCGGCTGCCTTTGCAGCTTCGGCGAAGGTCGCGCCCTCTTTAACGGCTTCCAGAACCCGCGAGAAGCCGATCCAGGCGGCCCCATTGGGGTCATGGTCCATCAGCATGTTCGCGGCCTTCACGGCTTCCATCTCCACCTGCCGGATCGGATTCATGATCGCCGATGTCATGCCCGCTCCGATCGCCATGGGCAGAAAGGCGGCGTTGACCCCGTGCCGGTTCGGCAGCCCGAATGAGATATTGGAGGCTCCGCAGGTCGTGTTCACACCGAGTTCTTCGCGCAGTTTGCGCACCAGTTCAAAGACCTGACGCCCGGCGGTGGCCATGGCCCCGACGGGCATGACCAGCGGATCGACGACAATGTCATGTGCGGGAATGCCGAAATCCGCGGCCCGCTCGACGATTTTCTTGGCGACGAGGAAACGGACCTCGGGATCTTCGGAGATGCCGCTGTCGTCGTTGGAAATCGCCACGACGGGGACGTTGTACTTCTTGATCAACGGCAGGACCAGTTCCAGCCGTTCCTCTTCGCCGGTCACGGAATTGACCAGCGGGCGACCTTCCGCGATCTCGAGGCCAGCTTCCAGAGCGGCGGGAACGGAACTGTCGATACAGAGCGGCACATCCACCAGCCCCTGCACCATCTCGATCACGGCGCGCATCAGCGGCGGCTCGGTCTCGTTCGGGTTGGGGTTGGAGTTGTAGACGACGCCGGCGTTCACATCCAACACGGCCGCCCCGCAGGCCACCTGCAGCAGCGCGTCCTGCTCAATGGTCGAGAAATCCCCGGCCTCGAGCTCGGCCGCCAGCTTCTTGCGCCCCGTGGGGTTGATACGTTCACCGATGACGCAGAAAGGTTCGTCGAAGCCGATGGTCACGGTCTTGGATTTGGATTCAAGAACGGTACGGGTCATGTGAGATCCTTTGATTGGCGTCAGTTGCACGGAGGTATGACGCCCCTAACGGTGCAGCGCAACCGCGTTGCGCGGGCCGGGCCGGCAGGGCGACAGCGGCCTGCCGCGGCCCTGCGCTTTGCCGCATTGTTCATAGGCAGATGTGTCGGACCGGATGCCGTGGGACCATTCAGGCCTTGGCATGGACCGGAAGGGTGGCCGCACCGCCATGGTCGATGGCGAATTGCGCGGCCGTCTTGATGCCGCCAAGCGGGAACAGGTGGATCTGCTCGATCAGACCGTTTCCCGCGGCCGAGGCGGCGACCAGATCCGACAGGATCTCGGTCGGTTCATAGGGCAGCATCAGCTTGGTAACGTCGAGCGCGCGTTTCTGGAGAACCTTCAACGACGGTCCGACACCGCAGGCAATGGCGAACCGGATCAGGGTCTGCAATTTCGCGGGGCCGGCGATGCCAAGGTGGATCGGCAGGGCGATGCCCTCGGCGCGCAAGCGGGCGGCCCATAGCAGCACCGGTCCGGCATCGAAGGCAAACTGGGTCGCGATGGCCATCTCGGCATCGCTGCGGGCGGCGAAATCCTGTTTCCAGCGCAGCGCCTGCATGACCATCTCGTCACCGCCATCGGCGTCGATGTCGCGGTTGCCCTCCGGGTGGCCTGCCACATGCAGCCGGCGAAAGCCCGCCTTGTCGAAAAGACCGCTTTCCATCAGCTGCATGGAATTGTCGAAATCCCCCTGCGGCGTGGCGATCCCGCCGCCCAGCAAAAGCGCCTGACGCACATCGGCTTCGCCCTGGTAGCGGGCGATCCAATCGCCCAGCATGGCGCGGTCGCGGATGATCCGGGCGGGAAAATGCGGCATGACCTCGAAACCCTCGCCGGCGATGCGACGGGCGGTGGCAACCATGTCCTCGATCGGGGTGCCGTCGATATGGGCGATGTAGACACGCGTGCCCGCAGGCAGCAGGGCGCGGAAATCCTCGACCTTGGCGGCGGTGCGCGGCATGACCTCGATCGAATAACCCGAAAGGATGCCGCCAAGCGCCGGGATGCCGGGGGTCGGTTTGCGCCGGAAGGGAAGCAAGGACATGGGCGGTCTCCTTTCGGGGGATACCACCGCTGGCGGCATCCTTGACCATTGGGTATCTTTTGGCCTCCGGGCGGCGGTCAGGGCGTTTCGGCCCAGCCGTCATTGGCGATCAGGGTCTTCAGTCTTTCCTGATCATATTCGTTGTCGAGCCGTCGGATTTCGTCATCAGCGACCTCTTTTGCCTCTCCTTCGACAGAATAGGGGGCGGCCTTGCGCCATTCGGCCAGATAGGCATCTGTTTCGGCGGCCCCGGTCTTCATCGCGGCGCGGTCGATGGCCTGTTCAAAGCGTTCGGGCAGAACGGCCTTTGCGGCGCGCCGGCCCTTGCCGACGATGACCTGGGCGGGAATGTCGCGCCAATAGACGATGGTGACGTCGGGCATGATGGGTCTCTTTCGTTTGGACAGAAGCGTGATCTTGGCAGCTTTGCGACCGGTCAGGGCAGGGGCCGAAGACGGCAAAGCCATTGGCCTATCCACATCAGATACGCCGGCGAAGTGCAATCGGACCCGTAGGGCGGCCCGGTGCGGCCCGGTGCGGGCCGGGGCGGCCTGTGCAAAAATGCGGTCGAATCCGACAGTTGCGTCAAGGTTCTTGCACGGGCCGGATCAAGGGACTAGTTTGGTGTCAAACATGTATGGAGGGCGCAACCATGGCGCCCAAGCGTCCCAATGGTGCGGGCGCTTTCCCGAAACCGGTTGAAAACCCCGCGCCCACGATGCCCGACCCGGCCGAGCTTTATGCCGCGCTGGATCTGGGTACAAATTCCTGTCGCATGCTGATTGCCCAGCCGAAGGGCAGCCAGTTTCATGTGGTGGACAGTTTCTCGAAATCCGTGCAGCTCGGTAGCGGGCTGGAACGGTCCGGGCGGTTGTCGCGCGCCTCGATGGCGCGCACTATCCAGGCGATGCGGATCTGTCAGCAGAAATTGAAACGTCACAAGGTGCGCAATATGCGCCTTGTTGCGACCGAAGCCTGTCGCCGGGCCACCAATGCGCGCGGTTTCGTGCAGCAGGTCCAGCGTGAAACCGGGTTGCGCCTTGAAATCATCGAGCCGGAAGAAGAAGCCCGTCTGGCGGTGATCTCTTGCGCGCCGCTGGTCTCGACCCGCACCGACCAACTGCTTGTGGTGGATATCGGCGGTGGCTCGACCGAACTGGTCTGGATCGACCTGACCAGCGTGCCGCACCGCGAACGACCGCGGGCCATCATGCGCCTGCATGCCGGGTTCCATCCGCCCGAAAGCCCGTTTCCGGCAGCCAAGGTGGTCGATTGGATTTCGGTTCCATTGGGGGTGGCGACGTTGCGCGACCAGTTCCGGGACGTGGAAGACGACGCGGCGCGGTTTGCGCTGATGTCCTGGTTTTTCGAGGAAAGCCTGTCCGAATTCGCCCCTTATGCCGATGAACAGGCCCGGGAAGGGTTCCAGATCGTCGGTACCTCGGGAACGGTGACCACCGTCGCGGCCAGCCATCTTGGCCTGAAGCGCTATGACCGCAACAAGGTCGATGGGCTGCGCATGACCTCGGACCAGATCGACAAGGTGATCCGGGGCTACCTTGAGCTTGGCCCGGACGGGCGCCGGCGCGATCCGCGCATCGGACAGGATCGGCAGACGCTGATCATGTCGGGCTCGGCGATCCTGCAGGCCTTGCTGCGTTGCTGGCCGACCGACCGGCTGAGCGTTGCGGACCGGGGTTTGCGCGAAGGTCTGCTGTATGCGCAGATGTCGGCGGACGGGGTTTTGGAGGATGGGCCTTTCTGAGAGCGCCTTTTTGCGCTATCGGGATCGCTTCGGGTAGGGGCTCTGCCCCCGCCGCGCGTGCCGCGCGTCTCCCCCGGAGTATTTATGGCCAGATGACGAGGGTGCCGTGGTGAAGAAACCAACCGGAAAGAATACCTCTGGACGGGGGCAGCGCGATCTGACCGTGAAGGTAAAGACCGCGCGGGGTCGCACGCTTTCGTCGACGCGCTGGTTGCAGCGGCAGCTGAACGATCCTTATGTGGTGCGAGCCAAGGCCGAAGGCTACCGCGGGCGGGCTGCGTTCAAGATCATGGAGCTGGACGACAAATTCCGCTTCCTGGTGCCGGGTGCGCGGGTGCTGGACCTTGGCTGTGCGCCGGGGGGCTGGATCCAGGTGGCCGTGCCACGGATCAACGCGCTTGGCGAGAAAAGCGGCAAGGCCGTGGGACGCATCGTCGGTATAGATCTGCAAGAGGTGGACGATATTCCGGGTGCCGAGATCCATCAGCTGGATTTCATGGCCGATGACGCGGATCTGCAGGTCAAGGAATGGCTGGGTGGTCAGGCCGATGTGGTGATGAGCGACATGGCCGCGTCGTCTTCGGGGCACAAGCAGACCGATCACTTGCGGATTATCGCGCTTTGCGAAGCGGCGGCCTATCTGTCCTTCGATGTGCTGTCGGATGGCGGCACCTTTGTCGCCAAGGTGCTGGCCGGGGGCGCCGAGGGTGAGTTGCAGAAGCTGTTGAAACAGAAATTCACCAAGGTCGCCCATGTGAAGCCGCCGTCGTCTCGGTCGGACAGTTCGGAGAAATTCGTCATTGCGAGCGGGTTTCGCGGCAACGCCGAAGGCGAGTGAAGTCGGGCTTTGCTGTGGGGAGGAATCGCTTTTCCTCGGGTGTCATGGCGCTATTGTGGCGGCATGACTGACGCCCCCGACATCCCGCCCCTTGCCATGACCCTTGGCGATCCTGCCGGGATCGGGCCCGAGATTGCCGTGAAATCCGTGATTGCGCCGGATGCGCCGCCTGTCGTTCTGTTGGGGCAACGACTGGTCGCAGAGCGGGCCATGGCGCTGGCGGCACCCGGATACGAGCTTCAGATCGTTTCGGATCCGGGCAAAGCGGCCCTGTCCCCCCGTCATCTGCGTTTGGTCGAAACGGGCGAACCGGGTCTCGTGCCCTATGGGGCGGTTGCGGCCGAGGGCGGAGCGGCGGCCTATGCAGCGATCCGGACGGCCATCGACATGGCTATGGCGGGGCAGGTGTCGGGCATCGTCACCGCACCGATCCACAAGGAAGCGCTGAGCGCTGCCGGTGTGCCTTTTCCGGGCCATACCGAGATGCTGGCGCATCATGCCGGCGGCGTCGAGGTCGCGATGATGCTGGCCAATGACGTGATCCGGACTGTGCTGGTGACCATTCACGTGGCGCTGTCCCGGGCGGTGCTATTGGCGGATTTCGATGCCAACATGCGGGCGATCCGCCTGGCGGATGCCGGGTGTCGGGCCTTCGGTATCGCGCGGCCTCGGGTCGCGGTGGCCGGCCTCAACCCCCATGCGGGCGAAGGCGGGCTGTTCGGACGTGAAGAGATCGAGATCATCGCCCCCGCCATTGCCGCAGCCCGCGCCGAAGGGATCGAGGCAAGCGGACCATGGCCGGGCGACACGGTCTTCATGCAGGCCCGGCAGGGTCAGTTCGACGTTGTGGTGGCACAATATCACGATCAGGGTCTGATCCCCGTCAAGTACATGGGGCTGGAGCAAGGGGTGAACATTACCCTTGGTCTGCCCTTCGTGCGTACTTCGCCGGATCATGGAACAGCCTTCGATATCGCGGGAACGGGTCGGGCCGATCCGGCCTCGATGATGCATGCCTTGCAGCAAGCGGCAGTGATGGCGCGGGCGAACGCGGCGTCGAAGATCTGAGACAATTTTTATTTGCGTCTGTCTGGTGATCAAGGGCCGGGACATTGCGAGATTTGGAAGTTTTTTGCAAAGTCTTGTGGTGCTGTTTGCAAATTCACGACCCTTTTAAGCGCGATAAGATCTCAGATTTTGCAAAGTGGCGGTTTGCAAACATTGATTTGCAACAGCCTGATTTTTTGATTTTTATGTTGCTTAACATAGGTTCGGTCTTGGAAGGCGTTTTCGAAAACCTGAGGGGCAGGCTTTTCACGAAACTTGCTCTCCGATGAAGGTGCCGATCATAACGTGGCCCAGTCGTTCCGAGATGGTTGCGCGCAGGCAGGTCAGGAACAAAAGATGCGCAGGGGTCGGCAGCCAGTCGTCAAGCGTCGTGATGCCAATGGAAAAGGTCGCGTCCAAATGGCTGCAGGGCAGGATTTTCAGGATACCGAGGCTGGCGTCCAGTCGCGCATCGCTCTGGGGCATCAGCGTTACCATGTCGCCACTCAATAGCAGGGCGCGTGACATTCCCGGTGAACTGCTTTCCATGCGGGGCCTTGGTCGGTTCGCCATGTCAGCGAACAGCGCCTCCATCTGCGCGCGGCTTGCTGTGCCGCGGGGTGCGAGCAGCCAATCATACCCTGGCAAGTCTTCAGGGTGGATGTTCCGGGTCGCGGCAAGCGGATGGCCCGCACGGGCGAGCAGGCAGTAACTGTCGCGATAGAGGGCCTCGGTTTCGAAGCCAGGCCTGTCCCCGGACGGGGGCAAGGCTCCGAAGATCATGTCGATCTTGCTGTCGGAAAGATCCTGTTCCGGATCGGTCGATGTAATGATGCGCACCCTTGCGATGGGACTGGCGTTGAGGAACCGGTGAACCGCCTCGGCGAGGTCGCGATTTCCTGAAGGTGTCAGGGTGCCGATAACGACTTCCGGAGCGGCCTGACCGGCGTTCCACAAGACCTCGCCGCGTCCGAATTCGATTTCCCGGATTGCACGGCGGAATTGACGGGCCAGGCTGCGGCCGGTCTGGTTGGGGGGCAGGCCATCCGCCGCGCGGTCGTACAGGGGGCAACCCAGGGTGCGTTCCAATGTCCGGGCTGCACGCAACAGGGATGCGGCGGACAGACCGATCTGCCTGGCCGTCTCGGTCAGCTGGGCGGGGTCCGATGTCACGACAAATGCGCGAAGTTGGGTGCCTGTGATCAGGCTTTCGACCGGCGCCGTTGAATGAGGCCGTTCGCTGCCGCTTGTCACCTGTCCTACGGCGGTCTCAAGGACATCGAAGAACCGGTCGATCCGACGCAGGAACAGTGTTCCCATTGCGGTGGGGACCGTGCCCGTGGTGCGACGTTCGAAGATCGGCGTGCCGATTTCTGCCTCGAGGTTGGCGAGGGCCTGGGTCACGGCGGGTTGCGATGTGCCAAGCGCGCGCGCGGCGCCGCTGACCCCGCCCAGCCGTCCGATGACCTGCACCATGCGCAGGTGCCGCAAGTTGGGAACCTCCGGAAATATCGTCATGCAAACCTCCCTTTGCAGGACCGAAAACCGCAAGCGAACGCCGCGCGGGACCACCCGGCGGCCACGGCCACAGGGTTCCCGACGCCGCGCGTCCTCGCATTTACCGGAAACCTCCCCCCGGTCTTTCGCTCCTCGGACCAAGCTTAGGCGCTATGGGCTGGGCTGCCAACATCCAGACGCTGCAAGGACATAAGTTTTTTCCCTCAGGAGGTGCGCTGTGATCAGGGAAAGCAGGTTGGGCAGGAAGAATGCGCCCGGACCCGAGGTCCAACCCTCTGAAAAAATTTGCACCCTGCCAAAGCCCCAAAGGAGCGCCGCCGGACGAAGCCATTGGAAAACGCCCGCGCCCAGTCACACGCCAATCCACCCCGAAGCGGCGGATTTTGCAATTTCTTCGCAAGGGTCATGAAACTGTGCAGATTTCGTCACGATCCTGTTGCCGCCGATCTCTAGCGCATCCCTTCATCTGCAATCCATATTTTTGGAGAGATTATATGAAACGGATTCTGATCGCCGGTCTCCTGGCGAGCGCGGCAACCTCTGCCTATGCCCAGACCGAAGTCACCTGGTGGCATGCCATGGGCGGCGAGCTTGGCGCGAAACTGGAAGAGATCGTCGAGGGCTACAATGCCTCGCAGGACCAGTATCACGTGACGCCCGTCTACAAGGGCAGCTACACTGATACGATGACCTCGGCCATTGCCGCCTTCCGCGCCGGCGAACAGCCCGATGTCGTTCAGGTCTTCGAAGTCGGCACCGGCACGATGATGGCCGCCGAAGGCGCGATCTATCCCGTCTACAAGCTGATGGAAGACCATGGCGCGGACTTCGATCCCGCGGCCTTCCTGCCCGCCGTCGTCGGCTATTACACCGACACCAACGGCAACATGCTGTCGATGCCGTTCAATTCCTCGACGCCGATCCTGTATTACAACAAGGACGCCTTCGCCGCTGCCGGTCTTGACCCCGAAACCGCGCCGACGACCTGGGAAGACGTCGAAGCCTATTCGCGCAAGATCATGGAAACCGGCGCGGCCGAATGCGGCTTTACCACCGGCTGGGTTTCCTGGGTGCAGCTTGAGAACTTCTCGGCCTGGCACAACCTTGAGATCGGGACCAACGAGAACGGTTTCGGCTCGATGGACAGCGAGTTGACCGTGAACGGTGCCCAGCAGGTCCGTCACTGGGACAACCTGGCGACCTGGCAGAAGGATGGCCTGTTCAAGTACGGCGGCCCGGGCGGCGGTGCTGACGCGGCCCCGGCCTTCTATGCCGGTGAATGTGCCATGTACATGAACTCCTCGGCCTCGCGCGCGGGCGTGGTCGCCAATACCGATTTCGACCTCGGCATCGGCATGCTGCCCTATTACGACGATGTCGAAGGGGCGCCGCAGAACTCGATCATCGGCGGCGCGACGCTCTGGGTGCTGGAAGGGCAGTCGGACGCGGAATACGACGGCGTTGCTGATTTCTTCTCCTACCTTTCCTCGGCAGAAGTGCAGGCTGACTGGCACCAGTTCTCGGGCTACCTGCCGATCACCGAAGCGGCTTACGAACTGGGTCAGGAACAGGGCTACTACGAAGCCAACCCCGGCACCGACGTGGCGATCAAGCAGATCACGCTGAACGCGCCGACGCCGAATTCCAAGGGCCTGCGCTTTGGCAACTATGTCCAGACCCGCGCCGTGATCGACGAGGAATTCCAGGCGCTGCTGGCAGGTGACAAGACCGCCCAGGAGGCACTGGATGCCGTGGTCGAGCGTGGCAACGCGCTGATCAAGGATTTCGTTGACGCCAACGGCTGAACCGGCTGAACCGGGGGGCCATCAAGGCCGCCCAGACGACGGGCCCGCGCCCCGCGCGGGCCTGTTCCTTTCTCATGGCGGCCCAATTGATGCAGACCAAACGCATGACCTTCCGCAGCCGCTGGCTGCCCTTCCTGCTGATCGCCCCGCAGCTTGCGATCACGCTGATCTTCTTCATCTGGCCCGCCGCGCAGGCCATCCGGCAAAGCTTTCTGCGCGAAGACCCATTTGGTCTGTCGACGCGATTTGTCGGGCTCGACAACTACACCCGGCTGCTCGATAGCCCGGAATACCTGGAAAGCTTCCGCGTCACGGTGATCTTCTCGATCTCGACGGCGGCGCTGTCCATGGGGCTGGCGCTGTTGCTGGCCGTGGCCGTGGACCGGGTGATCCGGGGCAACCGGATCTATACCACGCTGACGATCTGGCCTTATGCAGTGGCACCTGCCGTGGCCGGGGTCCTGTGGTGGTTCATGTTCAACCCGACCATCGGCATCCTGACCTATGCGCTCAAGGTGATGGGGATCGACTGGAACGACCGGCTGGACGGCACCCATGCGATGATCCTCGTCGTCATCGCGGCCAGCTGGAAGCAGATCTCCTACAACTTCCTGTTCTTCCTGGCGGGTCTGCAAAGCATTCCCCAAAGTCTGCGCGAAGCGGCCGCGATCGACGGGGCAGGGCCGGTCAAACGTTTCTTCACCGTGGTCTTCCCGCTTCTGTCGCCCACGACCTTCTTTTTGCTGGTGGTCAATATCACCTACACGATGTTCGACACCTTCGCCGTGGTCGATGCGACCACCGCCGGCGGGCCGAACCGGGCGACCAACATCCTTGTCTTCAAGGTCTACCAGGACGGCTTTATCGGGCTGAACCTTGGCTCGTCCGCCGCGCAATCAGTGATCCTGATGGGGATCGTCATGCTGCTGACCTTCGTCCAGTTCCGCTGGATCGAACGTCGCGTGCAATATTGAGGCCCCTGAAATGGTAGAAAACCGCCCCCTTCTGACCTTCCTGTCCCATCTGGTGATGGTGCTCGGGGTCCTTTTCGTCGCCTTCCCGGTGTGGATCGCCTTTGTTGCCTCGACCCATGAACCGGGCGTCTTTCTGTCGGGCGTGGTCCCGCTGCTGCCCGGCAAGGCGGGATGGGAGACCTATCGCCAGATCCTGTTTTCCGGCGTCGATGCCTCTGGCGCGCCGCCGATCGGGCTGATGATGAAGAATTCGCTGATCATGGCGCTGTCGATTGCCATCGGCAAGATCGTCATCTCGATCCTGTCGGCCTTTGCCATCGTCTATTTCCGCTTTCCCTTCCGGGTCGCGGCCTTCTGGCTGATCTTCATCACGCTGATGCTGCCGGTCGAGGTGCGCATCGTGCCGACCTTCAAGGTGGTCGCGGATCTGGGGATGCTGAACAGCTATGCCGGCCTGTCGGTGCCGCTGATCGCCAGCGCCACGGCGACCTTCCTGTTCCGGCAGTTCTTCCTGACCATCCCCGACGAACTGGCCGAAGCCGCACGCATCGACGGCGCCGGACCGATGAAGTTCTTCCGCGACATGGTCCTGCCGCTGAGCCGCACCAATATCGCGGCCCTTTTCGTGATCCTCTTCATCTACGGCTGGAACCAATACGTCTGGCCGCTGATCATTACCACCGATCCGGATCACTACACGCTGGTCATGGGGATCAAGCGCATGGTCGATGTCGCCGACAGCGACCCGCAATGGAATTATGTCATGGCCTCGGTCGTGCTGGCGATGATCCCGCCGGTACTGGTGGTGGTCGTGATGCAACGGCTTTTCGTCAAGGGCCTCGTGGAGCAGGAGAAATAACATGGCACAGATCACCCTGTCCGGCGTGAAGAAGGTCTATGCAGGTGGCGTCGAGGCCGTGAAGGGCGTCGACCTGGAAATCGGAGACGGCGAATTCGTCGTCTTCGTCGGCCCCTCGGGCTGCGGCAAGTCCACCTTGTTGCGCATGATCGCAGGTCTCGAAACCATATCCGAAGGCGAGATCCGCATCGGCGACCGCGTCGTGAACGAGGTCGAACCGGCGGATCGCGACATTGCCATGGTATTCCAGAACTATGCGCTATATCCGCATATGTCGGTGCGCCAGAACCTGGCCTACGGCTTGCGCAACCGTCGCATGGCGCGGGCCGAGATCGACCGCCGCATTGCCGACACCGCCGCGATCCTGCAGATCACCGATTTCCTGGAGCGCAAGCCGCGCGCCCTGTCGGGGGGCCAACGTCAGAGGGTCGCCATGGGCCGCGCCATCGTGCGGGATCCGGCGGCCTTCCTGTTCGATGAACCGCTCAGCAACCTCGATGCCAAGCTGCGGCTGCATATGCGCGCTGAAATCAAGCAATTGCACCGCCGTCTGTCCACCACGTCGGTCTATGTCACCCATGATCAGCTCGAGGCGATGACCCTTGCGGATCGCCTTGTGGTGCTGAACGGCGGGCGGATCGAACAGGTGGGCAAGCCGCTTGATCTGTATCGGCGCCCGGCCTCGATCTTTGTGGCCGGCTTCCTTGGCGCGCCGGCGATGAACCTCTTTGACGCCCATGTCGATGGCGGTGTGCTGCGCATCGGTGGCGCGCGTCTGGCCGAAGGAGTCGCGGCCGCGGGTCACGTCACCGCCGGTCTGCGCCCCGAGGATATCACCACCACGGTGCGTCAGGGGGGTAACTTCCGCCTCGATTTCGTCGAAGAGCTGGGCGCGCTGCGCCTGTTGCACGGGGTTCTGCAAGGCCAGCGCACGGTGATTCAGACCGGCCTGCAGGGCGACCTTGGCCCCGAGATGGACCTCTCCATGCGCGCGCAGGACCTGCACCTGTTCTCGAAATCCGACGGGCAGCGCCTGCTTTAATGCAGGCCGCCTATCGGTGGTGGAAAGACCGGGCCCCGGACGCTATCCTTCGTCCCGAACGGGCTGGGCAAGGGGTCGGACAGATGGATGCAAGCGGCGAGGCCAGCTGGATCGAGCGGTTCGAGGGGCTGTCTCGCCTGCCGCAGGATCTGCGGGACGAATTGGAAAATGGCAGCCGGATCGTCTCGATCCCGGCGGGTACCCAGATCTTTGCGCCCGGCCAGTCGCCCGAGCATCTGTTGATGCTGCTGGAAGGCACGGTGCGGGTGCAGCAACGCTCTGACACCGGGCGCGATGTTTTTCTGTACCGGGTCCATGCGGGGGACAGCTGCGTGTTGTCCACCGCCTGCATGCTGGCCTTCGAGGAGAATACCGCGGACGGCACGGCCGAGACCGACATTCGCGCCGTTGCCATACCGCGCGCGACCTTCGACAGCCTTGTCGCGCATTCCGCCATGTTCCGCGAATTTGTCTTTCGTGCCTATTCGCGCCGCATCACCGATCTGCTGACGCTGGTCGATGACCTCGTGTCGCGGCGCGTCGATGTGCGCCTGGCGGGGCGGTTGCTGGAACTGGCCGATGCGCGGGGCAGGGTTCACGCCACGCATCAGGTGCTTGGCACCGAACTTGGCACTGCGCGCGAAGTGATCTCACGCACCCTGGCGGAATTTCAGCGCCGCGGCTGGATCGAACAGGCGCGCGGAGAGATCCGTCTGGTCGAAGCGGACCGCATTTCCGCCTTTCTACGCGGGCCGGATGCGGCCTGATCGCGGCGCGCGTCACCAATCCTATGTGCTTTTTCGAATTTATTTCCGGGCCTGTGACTAAGTCACCGTCGCCTATGGGCCCCCCGTGCCAAACAGGATGCAACAGACGGATCGGCTGCGTTGTCGGCGCCGGTCGGGGAAGGCCCCGACCCGGTGCCGAAGCCTGCGCTGCGTCGAAGAGGCCTGAGAGCCAAGGAGAATATCGATGACCGAAACTGCATTCACACCGCTGGTTTCCGCAGCGGGCGGCGCGCTGATCGGGTTGGCGGCCGTGGCGCTGCTGGCCCTGTTCGGACGGATCATGGGGGCGACAGGCATCCTGGCCGGCGCCGTGATCGAGCGCCCGAAGGGCGACACGAGCTGGCGATGGGCGTTGCTGGCCGGCATGGTCACCGCGCCGCTGCTTTACCTGATCACGACAGGCGGATTGCCGGTGGTGACTGTCACCGCCAGCACGCCGATGCTGGTGATCGGGGGGCTGCTGGTCGGGCTTGGCGTCACCTTCGGGGGCGGGTGTACCTCCGGTCATGGGATCTGCGGGATGGCGCGGCTGTCGCCCCGGTCCCTGGTCGCCACGGTCAGTTTCATGATCGCGACGCTGATCACCGTCTATCTTGTCCGCCATGTGTTCGGAGGCTGAAATGCGTATCGTTCTCTACTATTTCGTCGGCTTGCTCTTCGGTCTCGGGATCTCGGTCTCGGGCATGATCAACCCGGCCAAGGTGTTTAATTTCTTCGATGTTGCCGGATCCTGGGATCCGTCGCTGGCCTTCGTGATGGGCGGGGGGCTGGCCGTGGCCCTGCCGGGCTTCGCGATCGTGCAACGAGGCGCCCGCCCACTGTTCGGGTCCGGGTTCCTGATGCCGCAAACCTCGGTCATCGACCTGCGCCTGATCGGCGGCTCGGCCGTCTTCGGCATCGGCTGGGGCCTCGCGGGCTTCTGTCCCGGTGCGGCCATCCCGGCTCTTGGCACCGGACAACCGCAGGTCTTCCTGTTCGTTGCGGCCCTTTTGGGCGGCATGTGGCTGGCCCGCCAGCCCTGGCGCCGGATCGGGTCCGGCACCTTGCGCGCCAAAAGCTGATACTGTCCCATCAGATCATCCCAATGCCCAAGGAGGGTAACATGCAAGACTATGCCACCGATCTCGGCCTGAAGCCCGAAGTCACCGGGTTCTTCGACGAGGCCACCAACACGATTTCCTATGTCGTCAAGGATCCCGCAAGCACGGCCTGCGCGATCATCGATTCCGTCATGGACATCGATTATGCCGCCGGGCGCATCAGCTATGACCACGCCGACCGGATGATCGCCTTTCTGCGCGACAACGGCCTGACGCTGGACTGGTTGATCGAGACCCATGTCCATGCCGACCACCTGTCCGCCGCGCCCTATATCCAGGGCAAGCTTGGCGGCAAGCTGGGGATCGGCGCCGGGATCACCGAGGTGCAGGAAACCTTCGGCAAGGTCTTCAACGAAGGCACGGAATTCCAGCGCGACGGCAGCCAGTTCGACCGGCTGTTCCGGGACGGGGACCGTTATACGGTCGGTGGAATGGAATGTGTCGCGCTCCATACACCCGGCCATACCCCGGCCTGCATGACCCATGTGATGGGCGATGCGGCCTTCGTCGGCGACACGCTGTTCATGCCCGACGGCGGCTCGGCCCGGGCCGATTTCCCTGGTGGGGATGCCGCAGAGCTTTACGATTCGATCCAGAAGGTCCTGAGCCTGCCGGACGAAACCCGCCTGTTCATGTGCCACGATTACGGGCCCGGCGGGCGCGAAATCCGCTGGGAAACCTCGGTCGCAGAGCAGAAGGCGCACAACATCCACGTCGGAAATGGCACCACGAAGGAAGACTTCGTCCGCTTCCGCACCGAACGGGATGCAAAGCTGTCGATGCCCAAGCTGATCATCCCGTCCTTGCAGGTGAACATGCGGGGCGGCAACCTTCCCCCCGAAGACGAGGACGGCAAGCGCTATATCAAGGTGCCGCTCAACGGCCTCTGAACCGGGTCTGCACGGGACCTTAACCCGGACCTGATCAGGCTTGTGTCTGCACCCCGGACAGCCTTTAGCTGACCCTTCCATGGGCGCCGGCCCGTTCGGCGTCCCAATTCCCCGACCAGCCTTCGGGCTGACGTTAGCCAAAGGCTGTCCGATGACCCCGCTTGCCACCCTGCGCCGCTACCTGCCGATCCTCGACTGGGGGCGGCGGTATGACCGCGCGAGCCTGCGCAACGATCTGGTGGCCGCGGTGATCGTGACGATCATGCTGATCCCTCAATCGCTGGCCTATGCAATGCTGGCGGGGCTGCCGCCCGAAGCGGGGCTTTATGCCTCGATCGTGCCGATCCTGCTCTATGCGATCTTCGGCACCTCGCGCGCGCTTGCTGTCGGGCCGGTGGCGGTGGTGTCCCTGCTGACCGCCTCGGCATTGGGAGAGGTCGCAGCCCCCGGCAGCGGCGCCTATGCCGCCGCCGCGCTGACGCTTGCCTTCCTGTCGGGGGCGGTGCTGCTGGCGCTTGGCCTGTTGCGGCTTGGTTTTCTGGCGAATTTCCTCAGTCACCCGGTGATTTCGGGCTTCATCACCGCCTCCGGGCTGCTGATCGCGGCGGGGCAGTTGAAACATGTGCTGGGGGTTCCGGCAGGGGGCGAGACGCTGATCGGGATCGGGCTGTCGCTGGCGGGCCATCTTGGCGATGTGCAGGGGGCGACCCTGGCCATCGGCGGCGGCGGGATCGTCTTTCTGCTTTGGGTACGTCGGGGGCTTGGACCCTTCCTGCGCCGGCTCGGCCTGGGGGCCGGAGCGGCGGACATGGCGGTCAAGGGCGGGCCGGTCGTGGCCGTCATCGCCTCGACCCTGGCTGTGCGGGCCTTCGGGCTGGCCGATCAGGGCGTTGCGGTGGTCGGTATCGTACCGCAAAGCCTGCCGCCCCTGACGCTGCCGGCGTTTTCGCCGCAATTGCTGCGCGATCTCGCGGTGCCTGCGCTGATGATTTCCGTGATCGGCTTTGTCGAATCCGTTTCGGTGGCCAAGACGCTGGCGGCCCGCAAACGCCAGCGCATCGACCCGGATCAGGAACTGATCGGTCTGGGCGCGGCGAATATCGGCGCGGCCTTCACCGGCGGCTTTCCGGTGACGGGGGGCTTTTCACGTTCGGTCGTCAATGCAGATGCGGGGGCGGAAACACCGGCGGCCGGGGCCTTTACCGCCGTCGGGCTGGGCATTGCGGCCATGTCGCTGACCCCGCTGCTGCATGATCTGCCGAAGGCGACCCTTGCGGCGACGATCATCGTGGCGGTGCTGAGCCTGGTGGATCTGTCGATCCTGCGCCGCACCTGGCGCAACGCGCGCCCCGATTTCGCGGTGGTGGCGACGACCATCCTGCTGACCCTGCTGATGGGCGTCGAGATCGGCGTCGGGGCGGGCGTGATCCTGTCGCTGGCGCTGCATCTTTACAAGACCTCTCGCCCTCATGTGGCCGAGGTCGGCCTGATCCCCGGCACTCAGCATTTCCGAAATGTCCTGCGTCATGACGTCGAAACCGCGCCGGGTCTGCTGATGCTGCGCGTCGATGAAAGCCTGTTTTTCGTCAATGCCCACATGCTGGAAGACCTGCTGCGCCTGCGTCTGGCCGCGGATCGCGGGATTCGCGACGTGGTTCTGATGTGCTCGGCGGTGAATGTGGTCGATTTCTCGGCCGAGGAAGGGCTTGAGGCGCTGAACCACATGCTGCGCGATGCCGGGATCGGTTTGCACCTGGCCGAGGTCAAGGGCCCGGTGATGGACCGGCTGCGCGACACCCATTTTCTGCACGACCTGAACGGCAAGGTCTTTCAGTCGCAATTTGACGCCTGGGTGGAACTGACCGGCACCGCAGGCCCGCAGCGGGCTGCCGAATAGCGCGCCAGGGGACGGTCGGTGGACAAGGTGCGACGACCATTGCGCTCCGGCTGCACCAGATGGCACGGCAGGGCAGGCGCTTAGGACGGCCCGAGAGGGGCCATGTCCGGTCTTTGGTCGTGCTTTGTCATCTTGGGGGGATCTTGTGGATCATCGCCGAATTTCTTCCGGGTGATCCTGCGGCCCGGTTCGGGCCCTCCGGCACCAAGTGGTCCGGATCGCGAAACCTTCAGGGGCGCGGAGGAGAGTGGGGGCGGGTGCCGCCGGTCTCTCCGCTGCGCATCCCGAAGGGTCAGGCTTTCTTCAGGACTTCGGCAACACGGGCCGGGATGTCTTGACGGGTCATGCCGATATCGGCCAGTTCGCGGTCGGTCAGCGAATTCAGGGCAGTGAAGGCACGTTGGGCTTGCATGGCGCTGGTCACGGAACGAAGGACTTTGCCGATCGCGCTGAAGATGCCGGTGGACGGGATGTTGGTACTGAGGGCAGTCATTGCTGTTTCTCCGGTTTGAATTGTCTTGACGCCTAGATAGGATACCCGATCCGTCTGCACTACTGACGTTTCCGGAAGGCCGTCATGCACAGGATGCAAGGTGGGAAAACCGCTCAAGACCCTGGTAAGGATGTCCTGCCATGCGCCCTTCGCGCCGAAGATGGCCGTGTGAAGGTTTGCGCTAACAGGGTGAGCCCCGGGCTGGCATGGCGCAGGACGCAGACAGGTGTGCCGCCTTCGCGCGCCGCGCTGTCCAAATCGTGAAGCAGAGGTGAGGGGGGCCGTTGATCCCGGACCAACCGCGCCGCAATGGGCCGCAGGCGCCGATCGACGGACCCGGTCTGGTCCGACGCAAAATGCCATTCCTGAAGGAAAATGGCGGAGAGACAGGGATTCGAACCCTGGGAACGCTTGCACGCTCAACGGTTTTCGAGACCGCCCCGTTCGACCACTCCGGCACCTCTCCGCGGGGATCGTGGGGGGCGTTTAAACACGATTGTGAGGCGGTGCAAGAGGCGTTTTGCATTGCGAGGGCAAGGAAATGCCCTAATCTTTCCTTCAATCGGACCGGGCCGGCCCAAGGCAGGGCGCAGACCCTGTGTCGTCGGGGCCGGAACCGGGCAGACGATCTGGCGCGCGCATGCGGCCAAGGCGAAAAACCGCGGCCGGATGGGACAGGATGCCTCCGGGACCGCCGGCAGACAGGAGCAGCAGATGATGATTGACAGACCCTTGCAGACAGAGGCGCAGTTGCAGGCGCCCCGGAAGGCCGTCGCCACCCCCCTGAGCGCGGCGCGCGACAGGGCCAGGGGCATGCTGGCCTCGGCGGTGATGGCTTTGGCGGCGGCTGTCCTGCTGGTGGCAAACGCCTTTCCGGCCCGCGCGGCCAGCGAAACCGAGGTGCGGGATTTCTTGCAGGTGACAGGCTTTGACGTGGCCCTTGCGGGGATCACCGACAGCGCGGCCAGCGGGCCGGCGATGCTGGGGATGGAGGAGTCCGATTTCGTCACCACCTGGCGCGTCCTGACGCGGGAGGTCTTTGATGAAGAGGTGATCAAGGACATGGGCGTCGAGATGATCCGAGACACAATTACCGATTCCGATCTGGCGATGGCCAGCGGCTTTTACGGTGGCGAGCTTGGCAAGCGGCTGGTGGAGGCCGAGAACAGCGCGCAGACGATGGATGGCGAAGACAGCATGACCCAATCCGCCGCTGCGCTGGAAGATCTGCTGGACGAAGGCGCAGACGACCGGATCGCGCTACTGGACCGCCTGAACCGCGCCGTCAGTACAACGACCGATGGCGACAGCGCCGTGGTCGAGGTGCAGTATCGCTTTCTCAGCGCCGCGCGGGATGCCGGGGTGATCACCTTCCAGGTCAGCGATGACCAGATGCGCCAGATGCTGCTGGAGCAAAGCCGCCAGATCCGCGAGGCCAATCAATCCTACGCTCTGGCCAATGCGGCCTTTACCTATCGCGATTTCACCAATGACGAGATAGAGACCTATGCCGAGGCCCTGGAAGACCCGGCGATGCAGCGTGTCTATGAACTGATGAACGCCGTGCAGTCCGAGATCACCGCAAACCGGTTCGAACTGGTTGCCGCCAAGCTTGAAGGTGTCGCGCCTTCGACCGATCTGTAAGGGGCAGTTGGGCCGGGCAGGGCGCGCGCGTCACGGCCCGGCAGGCTCCGGGGATCGGGTCTTGACAACAATTGCCTGAACCTCGATAAGCCCGCCATCCCGGCAAGCCTCGCTTTGCCGGGAATTTCAATTTCGCCCGGTTGGGGCGCGCTGTTCACCGGCGATCGCACGGCGGTCACGAACACCCGAAGCTTCGGGGGCCACAGGACGCGACAGAAAAGGAAGATCACTATGTTTGCGGTTCTCAAGACCGGCGGCAAGCAATACAAGGTCCAGTCCGGCGACCTTCTGCGTGTCGAAAAGCTGGCGGCTGATGCCGGCGAAACCATCCAGTTCAACGACATCCTGATGCTGGGCGGCGACTCCGTCGTTGTCGGCGCGCCCTTCGTGGCCGGCGCCGCAGTCCAGGCCGAGGTTGTCGACCAGATCAAGGGTGACAAGGTCATCCACTTCGTCAAGCGTCGTCGTAAGCATTCGTCCAAGCGGACCAAGGGTCATCGTCAATCCCTGACCCTGCTGAAAGTGACCGACATCCTGGCCGATGGCGGCGACAAGACCGGCGTCAAGGCTGCTCTGGGTGCCGGTTCGGCCCCAGCTTCGGCTTCGGCCGCTGGCAAGGGTGCCGCAGCCGCCGTGGACGGCGCTGACGACCTGAAGAAGCTTTCCGGCGTAGGCCCGGCGATGGAGAAGAAACTGGTCGCCGCAGGCGTCACCAGCTACGCTCAGGTCGCTGCCTGGACCGAAGCTGACGTGGCCCGCATCGACGAAGAACTTTCGTTGAAGGGCAAGATCGAAAAAGAAGGCTGGGTCGCACAAGCGGCTGAGCTTCAAGGCTAACGCAGGACAGGAGACAGCAAGATGGCACACAAGAAAGCTGGCGGTTCCTCCCGCAACGGTCGCGACTCAGCAGGTCGCCGCCTCGGCATCAAGAAGTTCGGTGGCGAAGTCGTCATTCCCGGCAACATCATTGCACGCCAGCGGGGCACCAAATGGTACCCCGGGCAGGGCGTCGGCATGGGCAAGGATCACACGATCTTCGCCACGGTCGAGGGCAACGTCGAGTTCCGCAAGGGGCTGAAGGGTCGTACCTTCATCTCGGTCGCTCCAGTGGCCGAGGCCGCCGAGTAAGCCGATCTTCATCATTGTGGTGAAAAGCAGGGGATCGGTCGAAACGCCGGTCCCCTTTGCTGTTCCAGCAAGCGAACGGGGCCCCTATATAACCCTCACCAGGAGGTTTCCCCATGAACGACGACATCGCAATCGATCAATCCGTGATCACGGTCGACAGTCTTGACCTGCGGCCCCTGCGTCCCTCGGATGCCGGGCTGATCGGTCTCTATGCCGCCGATGAACGGGTCGCGCGCATGACCACGTCGATCCCGCATCCCCTGGCACCCGGCACGACAGAGGCCTATATCGCCCGTGCCATGGTGCCGGACCGTCGCGAAATCATCTGGGCCATCGATTCCAGCCGTTTCGGCGGGGCAGAGCTGAAGGGCGTCATCAGCCTGAAGCGGATCGACGAGGCGCAGTCGGAAATCGGCTATTGGGTCGCGCCTGCCTGGTGGAACGCCAATGTCGCCTCCGAAGCGGTGACGGCCCTGGTCGCGGCAAACCCGTTGCAGGATCGGTCGATCTTCGCCAGCGTGTTTCAGGATAACCCCGCCTCGGCGCGGGTGCTCACGAAAAATGGCTTTGAATATGTCGGCGACGCCGAAACATTCTCGGTCGCCCGGGCCGCCAAGGTGGCGACCTGGACGTATATTCGCAAACTCGATTGAGCCGCCGGGCTGCCTGACAGGCACCTTTGCGGCCGGGACATCAGAATGAAGTTTCTCGATCTCGCAAAGGTCTATATCCGCTCCGGTGCCGGGGGGAACGGGGCCGTTTCCTTCCGCCGTGAGAAGTTCATTGAATACGGCGGGCCCAATGGCGGCAACGGCGGGCGTGGTGGCGACGTGGTGGTCGAGGCCGTCGACGGCCTGAACACGCTGATCGATTTCCGCTACCAGCAGCACTTTTTCGCCCGCAACGGGCAGGGTGGCATGGGCAATCTGCGCACCGGCGCGGATGGCGAAGACATCATCCTGCGCGTCCCCGTCGGGACCGAGATCCTGGATGAAGACGAGGAAACCATCATCGCCGACATGACCGAGGTCGGGCAGCGCGTGCTGCTGGCCAAGGGCGGCAACGGTGGTTTCGGCAACGCCCACTTCAAGACCTCGACCAACCAGGCGCCGCGCCGGGCCAATCCGGGGCAGGAGGCGATCGAACGCACCGTCTGGCTGCGCCTGAAGCTGATCGCCGATGTCGGTCTGCTGGGGCTGCCCAATGCGGGCAAGTCGACCTTCTTGGCCGCGACCTCCAACGCGCGGCCCAAGGTGGCTGATTACCCCTTTACCACGCTGCATCCGAACCTTGGCGTCGTCGGTGTCGACGGTGTCGAATTCGTCGTGGCAGATATTCCGGGCCTGATCGAAGGCGCTTCCGAAGGGCGCGGGCTGGGGGATATGTTCCTGGGCCACGTGGAGCGCTGCGCGGTGCTGTTGCACCTGATCGACGGCACCGTGGACGAGATCGCCGAGGATTACGAGACCATCATCGGAGAACTGGAAGCCTATGGCGAAGGCCTGGCCGACAAGCCCCGCATCACGGTGATGAACAAGATCGACGCCCTGGATGACGAGCTGCGCGAGATGCAGCGCGAATTCCTCGAAGAGGTCACCGGCGGGCCGGTAATGTTCATGTCCGGGGCTTCTCGCGAAGGCGTGACCGAGGTGCTGCGCGCCCTGCGGGCCCAGATCGACGACGACCGTCTGCGCCGCAACGCGCCTGAGATCGACGAGGAGGACGATGCATGGCGTCCCTGATCGGTGCGCGCCGGGTGGTCGTCAAGATCGGCTCGGCGCTTCTGGTCGACAAGGAGACCGGCCAGCTGCGGGCGGAATGGTTGCAGGCGCTGGCCCAGGACGTGGCCGAGATGCGCGCCCGTGGGGTCGAGATCGTCCTAGTGTCCTCCGGCTCCATCGCGCTTGGGCGCGGGGTGCTGGGCCTCGGGCTGGGTGTGCTGGCGCTGGAGCAGGCGCAAGCGGCGGCGGCGGTCGGTCAGATCGGACTTGCGGCAGCCTATAACGACGCGCTCGGGCGCTACGGCATTCAGGTGGGTCAGGTGCTGATGACGCTGGAAGACAGCGAGGACCGGCGCCGTTACCTGAATTCCCGCAACACGCTGGACCATCTTCTGGGGCTTGGCGTGGTGCCGATCGTCAACGAAAACGACACCATCGCCACGGACGAGATCCGCTATGGGGACAACGACCGTCTTGCCGCGCGCATTGCCGTCACCGTGGGCGCCGACCGGCTGGTGCTGCTGTCGGATGTCGACGGGCTGTATACCGCCAACCCCACGCTGGATCCGACCGCCCGGCGTTTCGACGTCATCGACCATATCACGCCCGAGATCGAGGGCATGGCCGGCGACGCCGGGTCCGGCCTGTCCAAGGGCGGAATGAAGACCAAGGTCATGGCCGCCAAGATGGCCGTCGCTGCCGGTTGTGCCATGGTGATCACTTTAGGAACTCACCAGAACCCGTTGAAAAAGCTTAAGGACGGTGCGCCATCCACCTGGTTTCTGGCAGAAGGCGATCCGCAGGCCGCCCGCAAGGGCTGGATCGGGGCGATGAAGCCGCGGGGCCGCCTGCAACTGGATGCCGGCGCGGTGCGCGCGCTGGAACAGGGGCGGTCGCTGCTGCCTGCAGGGGTCACGCAAGTCACCGGGCGTTTCGAGCGCGGCGACCCGGTCGAGATCCTCGGGCCGGAGGGGCTGCTTCTGGGGATCGGCCTCACGCGCTATACCAGCCCCGAGGCCGAGGCGATCCGGGGCCACAAGAGCCACGACATCGAGGCGCTTCTGGGCTATCCGGGACGCGCGGCGCTGATCCACCGGGACGACATGGCGCTGAGCCTGCGGGTCAGCGAACCGACGGCGAAGTAGGGAGACGATGATGAAGGACACCAACGATATCGCCGCCACCATGCGCGGCATCGGCGAAGCGGCGCGGGCTGCGGCGGCCGAGCTGGCCTTTGCCAGCCAGGAGCGCAAGTACGCCGCCCTTGTCGGCGCGGCGGAAACGCTTTGGGCGCGGCGCGAGGCGATCATCGACGCGAATTGCGAAGACATGGCCTATGCCGAGGAAAAGGGGATCTCTGCGGCGATGCTCGACCGGCTGATGCTGGACGAACGCCGGGTGCAGGCGATGGTCGATGGCCTGCGCGCCGTGGCCGAACAGAAGGACCCGGTCGGCGATGTGATGGCGGACTGGGACATGCCTTCGGGGCTGAACATCCGCCGGGTGCGCACGCCGCTTGGCGTTGTCGGTGTCATCTACGAAAGCCGGCCCAACGTGACGGCGGATGCCGGGGCGCTGTGCCTGAAGTCCGGCAATGCGGTGATCCTGCGTGGCGGCTCTGAAAGCTTTAACAGCGCGCGCCTGATCCACGAATGTCTCGTCGAAGGTCTGCGCCAGGCTGGTCTGCCCGATGCCGCGATCCAGCTTGTGCCCACCCGTGATCGGGCGGCCGTGTCGGAAATGCTCGGCATGGTCGAATACATCGACGTGATCGTGCCGCGCGGCGGCAAGGGCCTTGTCGGCCTTGTTCAGCGCGAGGCCCGCGTGCCGGTCTTTGCGCATCTGGAAGGCATCTGCCACACCTATGTCGGCGCCACGGCCGATCCCGCCATGGCGGTCGAAATCGTGCTGAACGCCAAGACCCGGCGCACCGGGATCTGCGGGTCGATGGAATGCCTGCTGCTTGACTGGCGCTTCTATACCCAACACGGTCCGCTGATCATCGACGCGCTGCTGAAGGCGGGTGTCGAGGTGCGCGGCGCGGGCGATCTGCAGAAAATCCCCGGTGTCACGCCTGCCAGCCCGGAGGATTTCGGCAAGGAATTCCTCGACATGATCTGCGCGGCCAAGCTGGTCGACGGTGTCGACGAAGCCATCGACCACATTCGCGCTTATGGCTCGCAACATACCGAGGCGATCATTACCGAAGATCAGGCCGCGGCGGACTACTTCTTCCAGCGGCTCGACAGCGCGATCCTGATGCACAATGCCTCGACCCAGTTCGCCGACGGCGGGGAATTCGGCATGGGTGCGGAAATCGGCATCGCCACGGGCAAGATGCATGCGCGCGGACCCGTGGGGGCCGAGCAGCTGACCAGCTTCAAGTACCTGGTCGAAGGCAAGGGTGCCGTCAGGGGCTGACCCGGACAGGCACCAAAAACCGGGGCCGCCGTCAGAAGCTGACGGTGACGCCCTGGTCAGTCTCGGTAATGCTGATGGTGCCGAAACGTTCGCTGATCAATGCGGGCAGCAAGGCGAATTGCACATGCGCGGGCATGACGGTTTCCGTGCCTTCGCCGGTCTTCAGCGTTTCCCAGACCGAGGCCGCAGGGCGCGACAGTTGTGCCGGGCCCGAGACCTCCCAGCCATGGCCGTCATCTGCGCGGGTGACTGAAATCGTACCGCCCTGGGGCATCGCGCTTTCGAGGCAGAGCAGGGCCAGAAAGACCTCCTGGATATCCGAGCGGTCGAAACTGCCCTGGGGGGTCCAGTCATAGGTGATCCGGCCATTCTGGCTAAGGTCATCAAGAATCGAACAGACCTCGGGCGGGCCGATCTTCTGACCGTGGCCGGCAAGGCCGAAGGCAACCCGCAGAAAGCGGATCTTGGCGGAAGCGGCAGAAACGGAATCCGAGATCAGCAGCATTTCCGGGCCGCGGACGGCCCCTTCCAGCGACAACAGTTCGATACCGTTTTGAATGGCTCCCACCGGCGAAATAAGGTCGTGGCAGATACGGGACCCTATCAGCGAGGCGAGTAAATGGCTATTCTGCAAGATCATTGACCTTCAAACCTGTCAGTTGAGTTGGAGTCTATCATGGACGACCTGAATGAACTTTTGGAACCCGGCATGCTTGTCCGGCATCAGTCACATTTTGATTGGGGGGTGGGCCAGGTACAATCGAACATCAGGGGACGCATTACTGTGAACTTTCCGGAAATGGGCAAGGTTGTCATAGAAGGGTCCCAGGTCGCATTGATACCTGTCTTTAACCAATGAAGCCTGGAATTGGTTTATGAAGAGTTAACACAACCATTGCTTGTATACAACTTGCCCTTGGGTCAACCATCTCGTCGCCCATGCTTGCGTCACGGCCGGGCCTCTCTTACAAGGCCCCCAGATTTGGCCAACATGACCCGGGCCCCCCGGTTTGCGATGTTTGTCGTCCCGACAGGACCGAAATTCTTGCGATGACCCTGCCAATGCCGAAGTTCGAAACACGCATCGCCAAGACCGAAGAAGACCTGCAGGCGGCGCAGCATCTGCGCTATGAAGTTTTCATCCGTGAATTGGGCGGCACCGGCGAGATGGTCGATCACGCCGCCGGGCTTGAGCGGGATCGTTTCGATCCGCATTTCGACCATCTGCTGCTGCTCGACAATGCCCGGCCCGGCGCCCTGCGGGACCGGGTTGTGGGCGTCTATCGCCTGCTGCCGGACAGCCGGGCGGCGGCCCTCGGACAGTATTACAGCGAAGATGAATATGATCTGAGCGTGCTGAAATCCTCAGGCCGGCGGTTGCTGGAACTGGGACGGTCCTGCCTGCATGCCGATTATCGCGGTGGCGAGGCGATGGTGGTCATGTGGCAGGCGCTGTCGGCCTATATCGAAGAACGCGGGATCGAGGTGCTGTTCGGCGTGGCCTCGTTCCATGGTACGGATATCGACGCGCTGGCCGGGCCGCTGTCGCTGCTGCACGCCCGCCACCTCGCACCCGAGGACATCCGCACCCGGGCCCAACCGGCAGCCTTTCAGCCGATGGACCTGATTGCCGAGGATCAAATCGACCGGGTCGCGGCCATGCGGGCGGTGCCGGCCCTGATCAAGGGCTACCTCAAGCTGGGCGGTTTCGTGGGCGAGGGGGCCTTTGTCGACCATGCTTTCAATACGATCGACATCTGCCTTGTCCTCGACCTCTCCCGACTGAACGAAAAGCAAAGCCGGCTTTACACGCGCGGAGGGTGAGCGGTCGTATGAGCGATACCTGGCATTCCGAACAGACCCCGCCCGAACCACGGCTCGGCCCCGGCCACTGGGTCCGGTTTGCATTCCGCGCGCTGTTGCTGGTGATCTTCATCCTGCCGGGGTTGGCGCTGATCCTGGTGATCCGCCTCTTTGAAAAGCCGCTTTGCGGGCTGCGCCGGCCGGTTTCGGGCCGCGTGCAGCAGCTGTTCGGCCGCTATGCGCTATGGGTGGCGCGAATCCCGCTGCGGGTCACGGGCCGCCCGATGACCGGACCGGGGGCCTTTGTCGCCAACCATTCCACCTGGCTTGATATTTTCAGCCTTGCCGCGCCGGTCCGCCTGATTTTCGTTGCGAAATCCGAGGTCGCCGCCTGGCCCGGAGTCGGCCCGCTGGCGCGGATCTGCGGCACGATCTTCATCCGCCGCCACCGGCGCGAGGCGCGGGTCCAGCAAGGCGTGCTGACGGCCCGTTTCAAGGCCGGGCAGAGGCTGCTGTTCTTTCCCGAGGGTACCTCGACCGACGGGCGCCGGGTGTTGGCGTTCAAATCGACGCTCTTTGCCTCGTTCCTGACGCAGGACCTGCGGGACCTTCTGCATATCCAGCCGGTCACGGTAATCTACCGCGCCCCGGCCGGGCAGGATCGGTTGTTCTACGGCTGGTGGGGCGACATGAGTTTCGCCGGCAACCTGGTCAAGGTCTTCGGTGCGCGCCGCCAGGGCAGTGTCGAGGTGATCTATCACGACCCGCTGAAGGTTGCCGATTTCAACGACCGCAAATCCCTGGCGCTGGCCTGCGAACAGGCCGTGCGCGGCGGGATGCCCTGGGACTGGCAGCGCAGTGACTAGGCGTCAGCGAAGTGCAGCCGTCAGTGCGGTAAAGGCTGCGATGGCGTCGTCCTGCGACCAGATCTCTTCTCCGATGCCGAAGAAATCGGTGAGCGGGGCAAGTCGGGTCACGGTTTCAGCGTCCAGACCACCTTCGGCGACCACCGGAAGCTCGATCATCTGGGACCACCATTCAAACAATTCGTCCTCGGCGATGCCGCCATCGGCCAGGGCGGTTTCGGTGACCGGACCAAAGCTGATGTAATCGCAGCCCGCTTCGCCGGCGCTCATGCCTTCGTGGCTGGAATTGCCGCAGAAGGCCCCGACGATCGCGTCGGCGCCAAGCGCCTTGCGTGCCTTGCGGACCGAACGTGCGCCGTCTTCCAGATGCACCCCGTCCAGGCCAAGACGTTCGGCCAGCAGGATATGCCGGTCGATCACCAGCGCCACGTCGCGGGCATGGGTCACCTCGCGCAGGGCATCGGCGGCCCGGCACAGGCGGTCTTCGTCATGGGTGGCCAGGGCCAGGCGCACGCAGGCGACCTCGTGCTGGTCCAGAACGGCTGCCAGCCGGTCGGGAAAGACCATCAGGTCAAACTCGGGCGGAGAAATCAGGTAGATCTGCGGCTGCTCGTCCTGGGACATCGGGAACCTCTTGAATTTGGGCCGCTATAGCGTGGAACGGGCGCGGTGGCAAAGGGATTGCGGCATGGCGCGCAAGGGGCGGCCGGGGCAGGCGGCTGCGCCCGCCCCTCGACTATTGCGCCGCGCTTGGCTAAGGGAGCCTCATGCAAAATGAGGTCCCCATGTCGCAGCCCGCGTCGCAACCCGCCTTCGTCCTGATCCGCCCCCAGATGGGTGAAAACATCGGTGGCGCAGCCCGTGCCATGTGGAATTTCGGTCTGGACCGGATGCGCATCGTCGCGCCGCGCGACGGCTGGCCGAACCCCAAGGCCGTTGCGATGGCCTCGGGCGCAGGGCGGCTGTTGGATGAGGCGGGGCTGTACGAGGATACCCGTGCCGCCCTAGGCGATTGCACCTATGTCTTTGCCACCACCGCCCGGTCGCGCGGGCTGACCAAGCCGGTGGTCACCCCGGAACGCGCGATGGAGATCGCGCGCGAAAAGATCGCCGCCGGGGAAAAGGTGGCCGTGCTGTTCGGCCCCGAACGCGCAGGCCTTGAAAACGACGACATCGCGCGGGCCAATGCCATCATCAACGTGCCGGTGAACCCGGAGTTCGCCTCGCTCAACCTGGCGCAATGCGTGTTGCTGACCGCCTATGAATGGCGCCGCCAAACGGTCGACGTCGCGCCAGAGCGCGTCGAACTGGCCGGCTCCGACTGGGCCAGCCAGATCGAGATCGAGAAGCTGGCCGATCACTACGAGGAACGGCTGGATACCGCGGGCTTCTTCTTTCCCGAGATCAAGGCGCCGGGGATGAAGCTGAACCTGCGCAACCTCTGGTCCCGGATGCCCCTGACCCGCTCGGACGTGCAGATGCTGCATGGCGTCCTGCGTCAGATGGTCCGGTGGAAAGAACGCGGCGACTGACTTGCCCCTGACAGCGGCGGGGCCTAGTGTCCGCCTGCTATCAGGAGACCGGACATGAGCCAGAAACGCAGCATCTTCGAAGAGGTCGATGCCACGCAGAAACCCGAGATCCGCACAGGCGTGATCGACGGCAGTCGTCGGGGCGCGCGCGGCGCGGTGCGGATCTGGCTGATCCTGCTGTTCGTCATGGTCGTGGCCATGATCACCGTCGGCGGTCTGACCCGGCTGACGGATTCCGGCCTGTCGATCACCGAATGGAAACCGATCGAGGGCGCCTTGCCACCGATGAACGCCGCCGACTGGCAGGCGGAGTTCGACGCCTATCAGCAGATCCCGGAATTCACCGAACAGAACGCCTGGATGGCGCTTGGCGATTTCAAGCAGATCTACTGGTGGGAATGGAGCCATCGCAACCTTGGCCGCGCCATCGGGCTGGTCTGGGCGCTTGGCTTCTTCGGGTTCCTCGTCGCCGGTAAGATCCCGCCCGGCTGGAAGGGACGCCTGTTCGGCATCGGAGTTCTTGGCGGGGCACAGGGGGCCATCGGGTGGTGGATGGTGTCTTCGGGACTTGGGGCCGGGATGCTGGACGTTGCCTCCTACAGGCTGGCGGTACACCTCGGGCTTGCCTTCGTGATCCTCGGCTATATTGCCTGGTACACCTTTCTGCTGGGGCGCAACGAACGCGACCTGTTGCAGGCGCGCCGGTCGCGCGAGCGCAAGCAATTCGGCCTGGCCACCGGCTGGATGCACTTTGCCTTTCTGCAGATCCTGATCGGCGCGCTTGTCGCCGGGATTGACGCGGGGCGCAGCTTTACCGATTGGCCCACCATGGGGGGGCAGTTCCTGCCGCCCTATGCCTTCGACATCACGCCGGTCTGGCGTAATTTTCTGGAAAATCCGGGCCTTGTGCAATTCATCCACCGCATGACCGGTTATCTGCTGTTCGCCTTCGGCACCGTTGCCTTCCTTCGGGGGCGCAAGTCGGCCAATGTCACGACCCGACGGGCCTTTACCGTCGCCTGGCTGGTGCTGATCTGTCAGGTTGTCCTGGGGATCTTTACCGTGTTGACCGCGGCCTTCTGGCATGTCGCCATCACGCATCAGCTGGTGGCCGTGCTGCTTTGGGTGCTGATCCTGCGGGCCCGTTTCGCCGCCGCCTATCCAACTGTCACCAGCGTCAGGGGCTGACACATGACCGCTTTGCAAGACCTTCTCGCCTTCCAGACCGAAACCGAGGCGCTTGGCCAGATCGCCGGGCGGCTTGGCTGGGATCAGGAAACCATGATGCCGCGCGGTGCCGCCGCACAGCGGGGCGATGAAATGGCGGCCATTGAATCCGTCCTGCATGCGCGCCGCACCGATCCGCGGATCGGGGACTGGCTGGCGGCCTGTGACGGTGAAACCCTGTCGCAGGTGGATGCCGCCAAGCTGCGTCATATTCGCCGCAGCTATGACCGGTCCTGCAAGGTGCCGGGCGATCTGGCCGCCGAATTGGCCCGCGTCACCTCGGTCAGTCAGGGCGCCTGGGCCGAGGCACGGGAGCGCGACGATTTCGCCGCCTTCGCGCCGGTTCTGGCCCGTGTCGTGGCCCTGCGTCAGCAGGAAGGTCAGGCGCTGGCAGATGGCGGGTCGACCTATGACGCGCTGTTGCAGGACTACGAACCTGGCGCCAGCGCGGCGCAACTGGAGGCAATGTTTGGCGAAATGCGGCCCCGGCTGGTGGACCTGCGCGGCAAGGTTCTGGAAAAACCGACGCCGAAAGGGCTGGCGGGCACCTTTGGTGAGGCCGAGCAACTGGCGCTGGCCAGCAAGCTGGCGCTGACCTTCGGCTATGACCTGAGCCGGGGACGCATCGACAAGGCCGTGCACCCGTTTTCCAGCGGCTCGGGCAGTGATGTGCGCATCACCACCCGGACCAGCCCGACCGATCCGTTCAACTGTTTCTATTCGACGATCCATGAGGTCGGCCATGCCTGCTACGAACAGAACATCGACGCGGGCTTTGCGCTGACGCCGCTGGGGCAGGGTGTCTCGATGGGGGTGCACGAAAGCCAGAGCCGGATCTACGAGAACCAGCTTGGCCGTTCAAGGGCCTTTACCGGCTGGCTTTCTGCCCGGATGCAGGAGGTCTTCGGCGACCTTGGCCTGCCGGATGCAGAGGCCTTCTATGCCGCCGTGAACCGCGTCCAGAAGGATTTCATCCGCACCGAAGCGGACGAACTGCAATACAATCTGCACATCATGCTGCGTTTCGATCTGGAACGGGCGCTGATCTCGGGCGATCTGCCGGTGGCTGATCTGGAGGGCGCCTGGAACGACCGTTTCCGTGCCGACTTCGGCTATGAGGTGCCAAAGCCGTCGCTTGGTTGTCTGCAGGACGTGCATTGGTCCATCGGGCTGTTCGGCTATTTCGCGACCTATTCGTTAGGCAACGTCTATGCCGGCTGTCTGGCCGAAGCGCTGCGCCGCGACGTGCCCGACCTCGACGCCGCCCTGGCCGAGGGCAATACCGTCCCCGCGACCGCCTGGCTGGGCGAAAAGGTGCAGCGCCACGGTGGGCTTTACGAGCCGCGCGAAACCATCACCCTGGCCTGTGGTCAGGCGCCGAACGCGGGTCCGCTGCTGGACTACATCGAAACGAAGTTCTCGGATCTCTACGACCTGTGATATCCCGCCCCGCATCTGTTGCGGGGCCGGCGCTTTCCAGTCAAACGAAGATCTAGTAGCCGGGATAGCGGGCAAAGGTCTCGCGCCGCCCGAAGGGCACGCCGCGTCCGAAGGTGATGCTGGCCGCTACGCCAAAGATCGTTTCGTTCTGATCCGTCTGACCGATGGAACCGCTGATTGCGATGCCATCTGCCACCTCGATCCGGGTGCCGATGTAGGCATAGCTGCGCTCAAGCGGCGCGCCGCTGTCATAGGTTCCCCCGGCCTGCATTTGCAGGACGGATGACAAGGGTACGGTCAGATCGCCGCCGATACGAAAGCCCGTGGACGAGGCGCTGATGTCGTCCCGCATTGCCACGAACCCTTCCAGATTGAGGCCGGGCGTCGCAAAGGCCATCTCAGCGCCGTAGAAGTAGGAATTTCCCGGTCGCCGGTCTTCGGAGGTCAGGAAAAGACCATAGGCCAGGTCGCCCGCGGGTTCGACATAGGCATGCAAGGTGCCCGCGGCCGAGGTGGACTCGAAATCCTCGTGCTTGCCGACACCAAGGTCGAACTGCAGACCGAAATCGTTCCAGACGTGACCCGCGAAGGCCGATTCAAACTGCTTGGTGTTGATCCCGGTGTCGAAGTCATGACTTATCTCAAGTTTCAGGACCGCATTGGCCACCGGCTCTGCCAGGGACGGAAGAGGGCTGAAAGCGAGCACTGCGGTAAGGGCCAGGGCGACACGAGAAAAAGTATTTATAAACAGGGATTTGATCATTCGGGGATCCAGAATTGGCACGCCCGAAATGGGGCATGCCCAGCCGGGGTATTGCTGATGTAGACATCCCCTTGGTATCTCAGTTCGGCGGATTTTCGCCAGACATTTGTTAACTCAACAGCGAGGACGCGCTTAAAGTTCTGGATTTGTGGCAAAATGGCTCATTTCAATGGGCCTTTTCCCGCAGCGCGAAGAGCCGAAGCGCCGGGCACAAGTATGGCGACAGTCCGACTGGCGCGGCCTCAGCCCCGGTCGGAATTCGCTTCGGTAAAGGTGGTGAAACGATCCGCGATCCAGTCGGCCACGAGTTGCAACAGCGGATCCTTGCGCCGCGTCTCGTGGAAACACAGGTAGAGCGGCGTCAGGAAGGGAGGGCTGTCGGGATCATAGGGCTGAAGCTCTGGGTCCGATGTGGCCGCAATGCTGGGCACCAGACCGGGCAGGCGAGTTGCCTGCACGGTATTGACCACCTCGTACATGGTTTCGACGCGGATGATCGGATCGCGCCCGCCCAGAACTGCACGGGCATGTTGGGCGGGGGGGAATCGGTCGTGGCGCGCATGCAGTCCCACCCAATGACCGTCGCGCGGGCTGTCTGGATAGGCATAGACGTTCGTCGCATACTTTCCGACGAAACGGACGATCAGACGGCCCTGTTGCGGGCGCAGGGTCGAGACGAAAAGATCATTGTCCCCAAGGGCTTCTTGATAGAACTGACCGGTAAACGTGATCTCGAGGCCGGGGTTACAGGCCAGGAAATCCTTCAGCCCCGGAAACAGCACATAGGCGGCGATCGAGGGAGGGCACCCGATGTTGATTTTGCCGATCAGGGAATCGACACGGGTTTCGCGCGCGTTCAGATAGCTTTCTATCTCGTTCTCGAAGCCGGTGATGCTGTCGATCAGGTCGTCGATGGCGGAATTCGCCGTCCAGCCCTGCGGCGTCTTCAGGAACAGGTCAAAGCCAAGCGTTTCCGACAGTCGCGCAAGTCGGCGCGACACCGTTGCCGGGTTTGTTTCAAGCAGCCGTGCTGCCGCGCTCATTGATCCGGTCTTGTGGACTGCCACAAGATAACGCAGGTCATCCCAGTTCTTCACGTGTCTTGGTCCTTGCTTGGAGCCTGCCGGATCTGCCCCGGCGGCCCGCCTCAGGCGACCTCGTCAGGCTCTCCTGGCTCGTCTTCATCACCCTGTTCGACGATCCGCGCGACGGAAACAACCTGTTCCCCGGTGCCAGTGTTGAACACCTTGACGCCCCCGGCCGACCGCGAACGGAAGGAGATCCCTTCGACCGGCACCCGGATCGACTGACCTCGCGAGGTGGCCAGCATGATCTGGTCGTCCATCTCGACCGGGAAGGAGGCGATGATCGTGCCGCCCCGCATCGCCTTGTCCATGGCCGTCACGCCCATGCCGCCACGTCCGCGCACCGGGTAGTCATGGCTGGAGGACAGCTTGCCTGACCCGCCGGCTGTGATCGTCAGGATCAGGTTTTCCGCCGCCGACATCTCGGCATAGCGTTCCTGGGTGAAATCGGTGGCTTCGGATACGGCTTCGTCATCCTCGACCTCGGCATCATCGGCCAGACCCGCCATCGCACGGCGCATCTTGAGATAGGCGGCACGTTCCGAGGCCTCGGCCTCGAAATGCCGGATGATCGACATCGACACGACCTGGTCATCGCCGTTCAGCCGGATGCCGCGGACACCGGTCGATTTACGGCCCTTGAAGACGCGCACGTCTGTCGTCGGGAAGCGGATCGCGCGCCCCGAATCCGTCACCAGCATCACGTCGTCATCTTCCGACGCGATCCGGGCATTCACCATTTCCACGCCCTCGGGCAGATCCATGGCGATCTTGCCGTTGCGCATCACGTTGGTGAAATCCGACAGCGCGTTGCGGCGCACGTCGCCCGCCGTGGTGGCAAAGACGATCTGCAGGTCGGCCCATTCTTCCTCGGGGCGGTCGACGGGCATGATGGCCGCGATGGAGACGCCGGTCGGGATCGGCAGGATATTGACGATCGCCTTGCCTTTCGAGGTCCGCCCACCCAGTGGCAGACGCCAGGTCTTGAGCTTGTAGACCATGCCGTCGGTGGTGAAGAACAGCAGCTGCGTATGGGTATTGGCGACGAACAGAGAAGTGACCGCGTCGTCTTCCTTCATCGAACCACCCGACAGGCCCTTGCCGCCGCGTTTCTGGCTGCGGAAATCGGCCAGCCGCGTGCGCTTGATATAGCCGCCGGCGGTGACCGTGACGACCATGTCCTCGCGCTCGATCAGGTCCTCGTCTTCCATGTCGCCGGCCCAGTCGACGATCTCGGTCCGGCGCGGCACGGCGAAGTTGTCCTTCACCTCGCGCAGCTCGTTGCTGATGATTTCCATGATCCGGTCGCGGGATCCGAGGATCTCGAGGTATTCGCGGATCTTGGCGGCCAGTTCCTGCAGTTCGTCGGTGACTTCCTTGACGCCGATCTGGGTCAGGCGCTGCAGACGCAGTTCCAGGATGGCACGGGCCTGGGTTTCGGACAGGTTATAGGTGCCGTCGTCGTTCATCTTGTGCGTCGGATCGTCGATCAGCTGGATGTATTCGGCGATGGCACCGGCGGGCCAGCGACGGGTCATCAGCTTTTCGCGCGCCTCGGCGGCATCGGCAGAGGACCGGATCGTCGCGACGATCTCGTCGACATTGGCGACGGCCACGGCCAGGCCGCACAGGATATGGCTGCGTTCGCGCGCCTTGCGCAGCAGGAAGGCCGTGCGGCGGGCGACGGCGTCTTCGCGGAAGTCGATGAAGGCCGACAGGAAACCGTAAAGCGTCAGGGTCTCGGGGCGGCCACCGTTCAGCGCCAGCATGTTGCAGCCGAAGTAGGTTTGCATCGGGGTGAAGCGGAACAGCTGGTTCAGCACCACCTCGGGCGTCGCATCGCGCTTCAGCTCGACCACGACGCGCACGCCGTTGCGGTCGCTTTCATCCTGTACGTGGGCGATGCCCTCGACCCGCTTTTCACGGACCAGTTCGGCGATCTTCTCGATCATCACCGACTTGTTCACCTGGTAGGGGATCTCGTCGATGACGATGGCGTAGCGGTCCTTGCGCAGTTCCTCGACGTGGGTCTTGGAACGGATGATGCAGGAGCCGCGGCCCTCGAGGTAGGCCTTGCGCGCGCCGGAGCGGCCCAGAAGGATGCCGCCGGTGGGGAAGTCGGGACCGGGCACGTACTGGATCAGTTCCTCGATCGACATGTCGGGGTTCTCGATCAGCGCCAGGGTCGCGTCGCAGACCTCGCCCAGGTTGTGGGGCGGGATGTTGGTTGCCATGCCGACGGCGATACCGCCCGCGCCATTGACCAGCATGTTCGGGAATTTCGCAGGCAGGACCGACGGTTCGCGGTCCTTGCCGTCGTAGTTGTCCTGGAAATCGACCGTATCCTTGTCGATGTCGTCCAGAAGGTACTGGGCCACCTTGGCCATCCGCACCTCGGTATACCGGAAGGCCGCGGCCTTGTCCCCGTCCATGGAGCCGAAGTTGCCCTGACCATCGAGCAGCGGCAGCGACATCGAGAAGTTCTGCGCCATCCGCACAAGGGCGTCATAGATCGCGGAATCACCATGTGGGTGGTACTTGCCCATCGTGTCGGCCACGGGACGCGAGGATTTCCGATAGGGCTTGTCGTGGCTGTTGCCGACCTCGTTCATCGCGAAAAGGATGCGTCGATGCACAGGTTTCAACCCGTCGCGCAGATCCGGGATCGCGCGGGACACGATCACGGACATGGCGTAATCGAGGTAGGAAGACTTCATTTCCTCGGCGATCGAAATCGTCGGGCCGCTGCTTGGAGCGAGCGGGTTTTTATCTTCGTTCTCAGGGGGTTCCGGTGTATCGGTCACTTGGTCTGCCTGTTCGGAGGTCTATATCTATATCTTGTTGAAGACAGTATAACACCGCGCTTATCTGGGGTGCAATGGCAGGGGCCTCTGCCATTTGGCAGCCCCCGCATGAGACTGCCAACATATTGTTTTCATTGAAAATCAATTTCCCTTCTGCATGCTTTTAAAGGGCGGGCAAGGAAAGGGAAACCGAATGGCACCGACCGAAACCGAACTGATGCTGAAGGGCTATGGACTGACCACGGCGGAATTCTGTTACCGCATGCCCGATCATACCCACGTCCTGAACACCTTCGTCTGGCAGGACTACGACATCGCGCCGGATCATCCGCGCCTGTTTCGCTTCATCGAATATTGGCAGGCAGAGATCGAAGGCGCGCTGCATTCGGTCCGCTTTGCGCATCGCAAGATGCTGTCCAGTGGCGAATGGCGTAGCGTGGTCGGAGAGCTTCGGTACCACTAGACTTGGGTCGGCGGGCAAACCGGGGCGGGCGGAACGCCCCGGCAGTCGTGCGGCCTCAGGGCAGGATGCGGGTGTACTTGGTGCCTTCCATCGTGGCTCCGACCCGCAAACCAGCCTGATTGAAGACAATGGCGATGACCGGCGACAGCGATGTCGTGGTTTCCGCCCGCAGCGTGTCGCCTTCGCTTGAAAAGGCGTATTCCACGTCGCCCCCGGCGGCCCAGCCGTCTGAACGCCGGAAATCGGACAACGCCTCGGGGGTCATGAAGAACAGCACATGGGTATATTGCTGCGCGCCGATCTGAAGGCCGAAATTGGCCAGGGTCGCGGAATAGTAATCCACCGTCACCCCGCCAACCCGAAGCGCACCACGGCCATAGCCGCCGCCGACGGTAAAGCCGGCTTCGGTCATCAGCGGCATGACCAGCATGCCGGAGGCCTTGTTGGCCAACTCCCGCGTCTGGGGGAATTCCGAATAAAGCTGTGCAACGGTCGCATCGACCCTTGCGTCGATTTCGGCGGGGGCCGAACTGCCGATGCCCTGGCTGCAAGCTGCCAGCGCCGGAAGCGCCACGATGCCGGTCAGGACCATGGTCCGTCGTGTCATATCTGTCATGTCTGTCGCCTGTCCCTTTGCCCGTCTGCGCCGCCGGTTCTTTCGGCCGCGTATGCGGTCTACTGCTGCCTCGATGACCCTTCTGGGTCGTTTTTACCGGGTCTCCGGCTGGATTGTCGTTCCGCGCTCTTTTTAGCCCTTTGCGCCGGGACTGTCACCGCTTTTGGACCCGAACCCGGGTTTTGCCCCATCGCGGCGGAAACGTGCCGAAAAGCTCAGTCGGGTCCGGCAAGGCGCGCAAAGGCCGGGGCGAAATAGGTCAGGACACCGTCGCAGCCCGCGCGCTTGAAGGCCATCAGGCTTTCCAGCATCACCGCGTCCCCATCAAGCCAGCCGTTCTGCGCCGCCGCCTGCAACATCGCGTATTCGCCCGAGACCTGGTAGGCGAAGGTTGGCACGCCGAACCGGTCCTTCACCCGACGGCAGATGTCGAGGTAGGGCATGCCCGGCTTCACCATCACCATGTCTGCGCCCTCGGCCAGATCGCGCGCCACCAGGCGCAGGGCTTCGTCGCCATTGGCGGGGTTCATCTGATAGGTCTTCTTGTCACCCTTCAACGCGCCGGCGGCACCGACCGCATCCCGGAAGGGCCCATAGAAGGCAGAGGCATACTTTGCCGAATAGCTAAGCAGCATGACGTTATGATGATCCTGCGCTTCCAAGGCCTTGCGGATCGCTCCGATACGATTGTCCATCATGTCCGAGGGGCCGATGATATCCGCGCCGGCCTCGGCCTGGGACAGGGCCTGCTTCACAAGCGCCTCGACCGTGGGGTCGTTCACCACCTTGCCATCGACGACAAAGCCGTCCTGGCCGGTGTCCGAATAGGGATCGAGCGCGATATCCGTCATCACCAGCATATCGGGCACCGCGGCCTTGATGGCGCGGGTGGCGCGGTTCGACAGGTTCTCGGGGTTCCAGGCCTCTGCGCAGTCGCTGCTGCGCTTGTCCATCGGGGTATAGGGAAAGAGGCAGATCGCGGGGATCCCAAGGTCATAGGCCTCGGACGCGGCTTCTGCCACCTTGTCGACGGACCGGCGCACGACGCCGGGCATCGAGGGTACGGGATCTTCGACGCCGCTGCCTTCGGTCACGAAGACCGGCCAGATCATGTCCTTCACCGACAGACGGTTTTCCTGCACCAGATCACGGATCGCGGCGGATGAGCGGGTGCGGCGCAGGCGGGTCGCGGGGAAGGCGGCTTGGGTCGGAAGCATGGCAGGTCCTTTCGAAAGGCGTGGCCAGAGAGGTGGCAGGAAGTCGGAAAAAGCTCAAGGCCCTTGCCGTGGGTCGCAACCCCGTTACCCGTTTCGGGCCGGGGGTAGGCTTTTGCCCGCAGCGGCGCTATATCGCGGGAAAGCGCCGGCAAACCCGGCAAATTGCGGAAGGATTGCGCGGCCTTGTACCCGTGGGACTCGATACTCGAACTGCTCGATCTGCGCAGCTTTTCCAACCTCTGGTTCTGGATGGTGCTCGGGGGGCTCTGGATCGTGGTCAGCCATTGGGTTCTGGGTGTGCCCTATGGGCTGGTGCTGACCGCACAGCGCGACGGGGGCGAGGCCGAGGACGATCTGCGCGATCTGCTTGGCCTGCGCGTGAAGGCGCTGCTGCGCATGGGGGAGACCGCGGGCGTGCTTTCGGTCGGCATGATCAGTTTCTTCCTGACGATGCTGGCGCTTTTGGGCTTTGTTTATTGGGTGGAATTTGCGCAGGCTGTCTTCCTGTTGTTGCTGCCGCTGGTTCCGGTCCTGCTTCTCAGCCTGCGCACCGCGCGCAAACTGGCACATGAGCAGCCGGAGGCCGAAACAATCTACCTGCGTCTGCGCCGCCTGCGCACCGCCGTGCAGGCGATCGGCCTGATTGCGGTGCTGATCACGACAACCTGGGGCATGTATGTAAACGCCTCTCTCGGGGTGATGGGGCACTAGATGGCTGATATGACACATTTTCTGCTGGGCGGCGCGCCCGAAGGCTATGACGCGGCGCTGATCTTGGCCGAGGTGGCCAAATCCGGCGATCCCGTGCTGCACGTGGCGCGCGATGACAAGCGGATGGCGGCCATGGCCGATGCGCTGCGCTTTTTCGCGCCGCAGATGCCGGTGGTGATCTTTCCGGCCTGGGATTGCCTTCCCTATGACCGCGTGTCGCCCAATGCCGATATTTCCGCGGCCCGCATGGCGGCGCTGGCGGGGCTGACCCATGGGATGCCGTCGCAGTTCATCCTGCTGACGACGCTCAGCGCGGCCACGCAAAAGATCCCCGCCCGCACGGTGTTGCAACAGGCCGCATTCACCGCCCGCGTCGGTGATCGTATCGACGAAGCCGCGCTGCGTAACTTTCTGGTCCGCATGGGGTTTGTGCAGAACACCTCTGTCACCGAACCGGGCGACTATGCGCTGCGCGGCGGGATCATCGACATCTTTCCGCCCGGCGAAGGCGGCCCGGTGCGGCTCGACCTGTTTGGCGATGTGCTTGATGGGGTGCGCGGCTTTGACCCGGCCACGCAGCGTACCACCGACAAGCGCGACGGGGTCGAATTGTCGCCGGTCTCCGAGGTTATTCTGGACGAGCCCTCGATCACCCGTTTCCGGCAGAACTACCGGATCGAATTCGGCGCGGCAGGCACCGATGATCCGCTTTACGAAGCGGTAAGCGCCGGACGCAAGCATCAGGGCGTTGAACATTGGCTGCCTTTCTTTCACGATCGGCTGGAAACCCTGTTCGATTACTTGCCGCGCGCCACGATCACGCTGGATGATCAGGTCACCCCGGCACGACTGGCCCGGTGGGACACGATCGCGGATCAATACGAAACCCGCCGGATCGCGCTTGGCCAGAAGGGGCGGATGGACACGGTCTATAAACCCGTGCCACCGGCGCTGCTTTACCTCGACGATGCTGGCTGGGAGGCTCAGGTTGATGGCCGCCGGGTTTTGCAATTGTCGCCCATGGCGCAAAGCCCCGGACCCGGTGTCCTGGATGCCGGAGGCCGACCCGGGCGCAATTTTTCACCTGAACGTCAGCTTGAAAATGTAAATCTTTTCAAGTCATTGTCGGATCATATCAAGGTAAAGCTTCAAGATGGCCCGGTGGTCATTGCCTCCTATTCCGAAGGCGCGCGGGACCGTCTGGATGGCTTGATCGAGGACGAAGGGCTGACCGGTGCCGTCTCCCTGCGCGATGCAGGTGGGATCGGCAAGACCGGGCTCCACCTCGCGGTCTGGCCCCTTGAAGGCGGGTTCACCGGGCGCTGGCAAGATCGCCCCCTGACGGTGATTTCCGAACAGGATGTGCTGGGCGACCGGCTGATCCGTTCGGCACGGCGCAGGAAACGTGCCGAGAATTTCCTGACCGAAGCGCAAAGCCTGAGCGCCGGTGATCTGGTGGTCCATGTCGATCACGGAATCGGCAGATTTCACGGGATGGAGGTCATCACCGCCGCAGGGGCTGCACATGAATGCCTGCTTCTGGAATATGCAGAAAATGCAAGGCTTTACATCCCGGTCGAGAATATCGAACTGCTGTCGAGATATGGCCATGACGAAGGCATGCTCGACAAACTCGGCGGCGGTGCCTGGCAGGCCAAGAAGGCCCGGCTGAAGGAACGCATCCGCGAGATGGCCGACCGGTTGATCCGCGTCGCCGCCGAGCGTGCCCTGCGTCGCGCGCCGATGCTGGATGCGCCGGACGGGGAATGGGATGCCTTCCAGGCGCGTTTCCCCTATGAAGAGACCGACGATCAACTGCACGCCATCGAGGACGTGCTGACCGATCTCGGTTCCGGCCACCCGATGGATCGGCTGATCTGTGGCGATGTTGGGTTCGGCAAGACCGAGGTGGCCTTGCGGGCGGCTTTCGTGGCGGCCATGTCCGGGGTGCAGGTTGCGGTGATCGCGCCGACCACGCTTTTGGCGCGGCAGCACGCTCAGGGGTTTGCCGAGAGATTTAGGGGTTTTCCTATTCAGGTCAGCCCCTTGTCGCGCTTTGTTAATTCTGCGGATGCCGCGCGGACCCGCGCCGGGATCACTGATGGCACGGTTGATATCGCCGTCGGTACCCATGCGCTGCTGGCCAAGAACATTCGCTTCAAGAACCTCGGCTTGCTGATCATCGACGAAGAACAGCGCTTTGGCGTTTCTCACAAGGAGCGGCTGAAGCAGATGCGCACGGACGTCCATGTGCTGACCCTGACCGCTACGCCGATCCCGCGGACCCTTCAGCTAAGCCTGTCGGGCGTCCGCGACCTGTCCATCATCGGCACGCCCCCCGTCGACCGGCTGGCTGTGCGCACCTACGTCAGTGAATTCGACGCCGTGACGATCCGCGAAGCCCTGCTGCGTGAGCATTATCGCGGCGGTCAAAGCTTCTTCGTGGTGCCCCGTGTCAGCGATCTAGCGGAGATCGAGGATTTCCTCAAAAATCATGTGCCCGAGGTCACTTACGTCACCGCGCATGGGCAGATGGCGGCCGGGGAACTCGACAGCCGAATGAACGCCTTTTACGATGCGAAATACGATGTGCTGCTGGCCACGACCATCGTGGAAAGCGGCCTGGACATTCCGCGCGCCAATACGATGGTGATCCACCGCGCCGACATGTTCGGCCTTGCGCAGCTATATCAGATCCGGGGGCGCGTCGGTCGTGCCAAGACCCGTGCCTATGCTTTCCTGACCACGAAGCCGCGGGCGGTCCTGACCGATGCGGCGCAGAAACGGCTGCGGGTTCTCAGTTCTCTCGACACGCTCGGGGCCGGATTTACACTTGCATCCCAAGACCTTGATATCCGAGGTGCAGGGAACTTGCTGGGCGAGGAGCAGTCCGGCAACATGCGCGATGTGGGCTATGAGCTGTACCAATCGATGCTGGAAGAGGCGATTGCCAAGATCCGCTCGGGCGAGTTGGAAGGCCTGACCGAAAGTGACGACCAATGGGCGCCGCAGATCAACCTTGGTGTGCCGGTGCTGATCCCCGAAGACTATGTGCCGGACTTGGACCTGCGGCTTGGTCTCTACCGACGCCTGTCAGGTCTTTCGAAGAAGGTCGAACTGGAAGGATTTGCCGCGGAACTGATCGACCGCTTTGGTAAATTGCCGAAAGAGGTCAATACCTTGCTCCTGATAGTTCGTATCAAGGCGATGTGCAAACGCGCCGGAATCGCCAAGTTGGACGGAGGGCCCAAGGGGGCGACGATCCGCTTCCACAACGACAAGTTCGCCTCGCCCGAAGGTCTGGTTTCCTTCATCAGGGATCAGAACGGATCGGCCAAGGTAAGCGATAACAAGATCGTCGTCATGCGGGATTGGAAGTCCGAGGCGGACCGGATCAAGGGCAGCTTTTCCATCGCGCGCGACCTCGCCGAAAAAGTCGTTGCCAAGGAAAAGGCCAAGGCACAGTCAAAATCGAAACCCTGATCGACCGCACAGATCTCAGGTCAGGATTTTTTCAAAGAAATAATCGGGATAGGGGTCGTCGTTAAAGCGTTCAATCGCTGTCCAGCCGGTCCGCTGATACAGCGCAACCGCCTCTGGAAGCGCCGAGTTGGTATCGAGCCGCAATTTATCGTATCCAAGATCGCGTGCCGCGTCCTCGACAGCCGTCATCAGTCGACGTGCCAGGCCCAGACCCCGTGCCGCAGGGGCTACCCAAAGTCGCTTGACCTCGCCATAGCCCTTTTCGGTGCCCTTCAGGGCCACGCAGCCCAAGGGCGCGCCATCCGACGTGGCCAACAAAAAGATGCCGCGCGGCGGGCTCAGATCGCCAGCCTCCGGGTCGCGGCTCAGATGTTGATCATAGCCCTGTTCAAAGCGCGCCGCGAGTTCCGCGAAATAGCGTTGCAGGCAGGACAACGCATCCTTGTCGCCGGGGTCGGTTGGCAGGATGTCGATGCGATCCCGGTTCAGCGCATTGGCAACGATCTCCATCGCCTCAAGAACCCGGTCGGGGGTGCCGTGGCCGTCCAGCAGCGCCAAGGCATGGGTGTTCGACAATTGCTCATAGGCCTGGAATTCGGTTTTGCCCGCGTCGGTCAGGCGGGCCTTGCGGCGTCTTCCGTCGGTCTCCCCGGCTTCTGTGGTCAACAATCCTTCGTCTTCCAAGCCGCGCAGGGTTCGGCTTAACTGGCCTGAATCGAGGCCCAGATAATCCCGCAATTGCGCGACCTCACCATGGCCATGGCCAATCGCGTTCAAGACCCGCGCTGTCCCAAGCGGACGGCCAAGGCCCAGAAAGCTGTGGTCCAGCGCGCCAAGCGCCGTGGTGACGGCGCGGCTGAACCGACGGATGCGGGGGGTGGGATCATCACTCATCTACCTGACCTATGTCAGGTATGCGCTTCGGTCAAGGTGGTACCAGACCTGTGTCAGCTATTTCCGCAGCAGGTTACTTCCATGGCGGCTTGCGCGCAGAAACAGGAGGCTGCAACCGATACATCCGCTCGCGCCAAGGCGAGGCCGAGCCGCTGGCGGATGAGGGGAAGATCGGCGCATTCTGAAGTCTCCTTGGCATCAAGACAATCATGCAAGCCCTTGAGAGCCCATACGTTATCCGGGTGGATGGCAGCCCGCGGCAGGGCGCCGGCCAGACCAAGATCTTCTCGGAATACCTGTTCGGCCTCGTCGGTCCGGCCCTGTTCGAGGAGCAGCGCACCCAGGGCGTGGCGCGGCGGCTGCATCCATCCCCAAGGCTCGTCATAGGGCAGCGTATCGGCCAGATGAACCGCCTCACGCAGCGCCGAAAAGGCCGCCTCGTAGTCCGCTTGGCGATACAGGATCTCGCCACGCAACATCGCGCGGGCAATGTCCAGCAGGTCGATGACGCGGTTGTTTCCCAGCAGACGGCTTTCAGGGAAGGTCGCGAGGCAGTCAAGAAACTGCGCTTCGGCCAGCAAGGCTTCGGGGACCTCGCCAAGGGCGGCATGGGCAAGAGCGCGCCCGTAAAGCGTGAATGCAGTACGTGTCACGTAAAGCTGGCGATCATCCGGCAGATCCAAGGCGATCAGCTCCCGCCACCTGCCAAAACGGATCAGGATATGCGGCTCGAACGCCAGATAGCTCTCGAAGAAATCCGCCATTGGGGGGGAGGTGATCTGCAGTAGCCCCTCCGGTGTCGTATCGCTGATGCCCTTCAGTGCGTCCATGGCCGGAGCAATCTGGCCCAGGAACAGCGCCCCGAAAATGATGAAATGGTAATTGTGAAGCCTGTAGCCGGTGTAGAAATCTGCATCTTTCGACCGCGCCACCCACTTCAGATCGGCCTTCACCGCTTGCTGGTTCCAGACCACGGCGTCCTGATAGGCCCCGCAAAGCATGTCGATATGGGTCGGCATGTGCACAAGGTGCCCCGCATCGGGACAAAGCTGTCGCAGCGCGTCGCCGATGGGCAGCGCGGCTTCCGGTTCAGGCGACATTTCCATCAGATGGATGAACAGATGCAGCAAGCCCGGATGCTTCATCCCGTCCGGACGCGCCAGCGTCGCCTCCAGCACCGCGCGGCACTCCAGCGTATCGGCACCCTCGGCTGGCCGGCCGGTCGCAAGGTCCCACATCTGCCAGGGCGTGCGGTTCATCATTGCCTCGACGAAAAAGGTCGTGATTTCCGGACTGTCGGGATGGCGGGCATAGGCGCGCCGCATCGCTTCGGCAAAGGCCGTATCCCAGGGCGCCATGTCATCGGCCGGCGCGCGGTCTGGATAGCGCGCGGGCAGGGCACGGATCAGCGCAGCCTCGACGGGTGTTACATGGGCAACCAGCGCCAGGGCCGCCAGCATCGCGTCATATGCCTCGGACAGGCTGGTTTCGCGCACCGATTGGTCGCGCAGCGCCCAGGGAAAGTTGTAATTGGGCCCCGCCGCATAGGCGATCCCCCAATAGGCCATGGCGCACCCGGGATCAGCTTCGGTCGCGCGCCGAAAACAACGCAAGGCCTCTTCGTGGTGAAACCCGTAGGTCCAGACCAGTCCCCGGTCGAACCAGATCTGCGCCTCGTTCGAACGCGTGGTCACGGGAAAACTATGATTTCCCAGGTCGAAATAGGTCATCCCGTTCTCCTGCTGGCCGCGTGATCATGACCGAGGTAACATCCCCTGACCAGTCCCACCAAAACGCCCCTTGTCCAGGTGGGCTCCCCTGCATGTTTCCCTGTTTCAAATATCCCCGCCGGAGGCCCGCCCGCAGGGCGGAAAATATACGTCCGGTTGCACTAGATACCGGTCACTGCCCGGATGCGCGGGGCGATATGCTGCCACAGGAGCGGGACCGAGCGCCTGATCGTTGCGCCGACGCGGGCTTCTATCATGTCGAACCCTACGCCATTGCGCTTCCAGGACAGGCCTCCCGAGGCAAGGTTCTGGATGGGGGGCTGGAACCGGTCCAGAGCCTTTGCAAACCTTGCATCGGCGGTCTCTGCCGCCTCAAATTCATCCCAGAGCGCACGCAGTGCAGCACCCTCGGACGCTGGCAGGATCCCGAAGATCCTGTCCGCCGCCGCCAGTTCCGCCTGGGCGATCTCCTTCTGGCTGGCTTCGGTCTGGGCATAGATGGGGGCATCCCCGGCATCGATTTCCACCAGATCATGCAGCAACAGCATGCGGATCACCCGGAAAATCGACACATCAATCGGCGCGTGATCCGCCAGGGCCAACGCATATAGCGCCAGGTGCCAGCTGTGCTCCGCAGAATTTTCCTGCCGCGATCCGTCGCAAAGGGTCGTCGCCCGATCGATCCGCTTCAACTGGTCCGCCTCGGCCAGAAAGGCGCAGCGGGCCGTGATTGCCTCGGCCCCCAGCGTCAACCCGGACAGCAGGTGCTCATGTAACTCTGGCAGGGTCTCGGCCAAAAGGCGCGCGCGACCTTGCCGCAGGTTTTGCTGGCCCACGGCCACATGATCGGGGCGCAGCGGATTGGCGGCAAAGCTCTGCAAGACCGGCAGGGCGTAATCGACGCTCTTGGCCAGCCGTGCGGGGCGGCTCTGCCTGGCCTCGAATTCATCCCAGATCCCACGCAATTGCGCGCCCTGGGGGGCGGGCAGCAGCCCATAGATACGGTCGGCGGCCGACCGTTCGGCGCGCTCCAGCGCGACCGCATCATGGGGTTCGTTGATCGGTTGATCCCCGGCGTCGATCTCGACCAGGTCATGCAGGATCAGCATGGCGAGGATCCGGTCAAGCTCGTCGGGCGGCAGATCACCCAGCCAGACCAAGGCGGCAAGCGCAGCTTGCCAGCAATGTTCGGCCACGTTTTCCTGTCGCGACTGGTCTAGCAGGGTCGAGGCGCGGATGACGCCTTTCAGGCGATCGGCCTCGGTCAGGAAGGTGATCCGCGCCTCGAGGGCTGCCGGATCATCCACCGGCCATCGCGGTTCGGCGTCCATGGCGGTTCCTTCGCTTACAGATATGGGACAATCCCAGATCAGGGATCGCCGGGCGAAAACGGATGGCCGGTCCCGGCCCCCGTCCCGCCCGGCAGGGCCGGGCCGTTCAGCGCGACGATTCGGTCAGGCGGCGCTTCACATAGTCGGAAACGGACCCGATCATATGGGTCATCTGCGCCTCTTCCGAGAAGAAGTGCCCGGCGCCATCGACCTGCTCGTGCGTGATGGTAATGCCCTTCTGCTCCTGCAGCTTGGACACCAGGCCGGTGGTATCTTCCGGCGGCGCGACACGGTCGGCGGCCCCGTTGATGATCAGGCCGGAACTGGGGCAGGGCGCGAGGAAGCTGAAGTCGTACATGTTCGCCGGCGGGCTGACCGAGATGAATCCGGTGATCTCGGGGCGACGCATCAGCAACTGCATGCCGATCCAGGCCCCGAAGGAAAAGCCCGCAACCCAGCAATGCTTGGAGTTCGAGTTCATGGATTGCAGGTAATCCAGAGCAGAGGCTGCATCGGAAAGCTCGCCGATACCCTGATCGTATTCCCCCTGGCTGCGCCCGACACCGCGGAAATTGAACCGCAGCACGGTGAAGCCCATGTTGTAGAAGGCGTAATGAAGGTTGTAGACGACCTTGTTGTTCATCGTGCCGCCGAATTGCGGATGCGGATGCAGGACGATGGCGATCGGGGCGTCACGATCCTTCTGGGGGTGGTATCGACCTTCCAGACGACCTTCCGGTCCGGGAAAGATAACCTCGGGCATACAAGACCTGTCCTTACGTGGGGTGCTTATTCTTGACGAATTTGCTGGGGCACCTTAGAAATATTCTAAACGACCGAGCAAGGCCCGGTGCGGGCTTCAAAGCGAGATAGTCCGCGTTTGCCCAGAGGTCAATGAATTCAACCCGAACCGCAAGGAGTTCCAGGGTGAAACTGAGTACCAAGGGGCGTTATGCCATGGTTGCCCTGGCGGATATCGCGTTGCAGCCGGCAGATTCGCTGGTCGCGCTTGGCGACATTTCGCGCCGGCAGTCGATTTCGCTGCCCTACCTGGAACAACTCTTCGTCAAGCTGCGTCGCGCCGGCGTGGTCGTAAGCGTCCGGGGGCCGGGTGGCGGTTACAGGCTTGCCCGCGACCCGATGGAACTCCGGGTGGTCGATGTGCTGGCGGCGGTGGATGAAACCGTGAGCGCCATGCACAAGGGAGCCGGCGCCAGCGGCGGTCTTTCCGGGTCACGCGCGCAATCGGTCACCAACCGGCTCTGGGAAGGGCTGTCCGCACAGGTCTACGTGTTCCTGCACCAGACGACGCTGGGGGATGTGGTGCGAAATGAACTGGCCCCATGCCCTGCGGTGCCGAACCTGTTCGAAGTGGTGGACGAGTGACTTGATGCTGACCGCCGCAACATATCGTGACCGGGAAAGGGGGCACCACCCCCCCTTTGGGACTGCCTTGACGGAGGGGCGGGCATGATGCGCGCCTATCTTGACCACAATGCAACGACACCACTGCGCGCAGAAGCGCGGGAGGGGATGATCGCGGCCATGGACGTTGCCGGCAATCCGTCTTCGGTGCATGCCGAAGGTCGCGGAGCCAAGGCTCTGGTCGAAAAGGCGCGAGGTCAGATCGCGGCAGCGCTTGGCGCGGAGGGGGCCGATATCGTCTTCGTCTCCAGTGCGACAGAAGGTGCAGCGCTGGCTTTGGCGGGGCGCGGGCTTCATGGCGCTGATATCGAACATGATGCGGTGCTGGCCTGGGTCGATGCTGACCTCAAGGTGGATCAGGGCGGGCTTGTTGAGGTCTCCGATCCGCAGGCCAGCACGTTGCAGATCGCCAATAGCGAAACGGGCGTGGTTCAATCGCTTCCCGATGGGTTGGCTGTCAGCGATCTGACACAGGGCTTCGGCAAGCTGCCCCTTGCGTTCAACTGGCTCGGTAGCCAGATGGGTATCGTGTCGGCGCACAAGCTGGGCGGGCCGAAGGGCATCGGCGCGATCGTCATGCGGCGGGGTACAGAATTGCCTGCGCAATTGCGGGGCGGTGGTCAGGAAATGGGCCGTCGTGCCGGCACCGAGAATGTCATCGGCATCGCCGGCTTTGGTGCTGCGGCCGAGGCGGCGGCCAGGGATCTTGCGGCGGGTCTTTGGGAAGACGTTGCTGCGCGGCGGGATCGGATGGAAGCCATCCTGCTGGACGGCGAACCGGGGTTGGAGATCGCCGGGGCAGGCGCTAAACGCTTGCCGAACACCTCCTGCCTGGTGACGCCCGGCTGGAAAGGGGAAACCCAGGTGATGCAGATGGACCTTGCCGGTTTCGCGGTCAGCGCCGGGTCGGCCTGTTCCAGCGGCAAGTTGCGCGCCAGCAATGTGCTGCGCGCAATGGGATATGACGAGGCCGCCGCAGCCGGAGCGTTGCGGGTCAGCCTTGGTCCGTTGACGACGGATGACGAGACAGAGCGTTTTGCCATGAAATGGCTCGCGCAGAGACGGAAACATCAGGCCCGCGCGGCATGATCAGCGACAGACAGGACGTGACGTAATGACACGGATGGATATACCGGCCGTCGGGCCGGAGGCAGAGACTTCCGCGGCTGACGCCCGGAAGCAGGATGCCACTGATCAGCCCGCAGTTGCGCCGGAAGGGAACAACGACATGAAAGCCGACCTCAACGCCGAAGTAAAAGAGGGTGTCGACCAGGATACGGTGGACGCGGTTCGCCACCTTGGCACTTACAAATACGGTTGGGAAACCGAGATCGAGATGGACTATGCGCCGCTCGGCCTGAGCGAGGACATCGTCCGCCTGATTTCGGACAAGAACGGCGAGCCCGAGTGGATGCTGGAATGGCGTTTGCAGGCCTATCGCCGCTGGCTGGAAAAGGAAGAGCCCAACTGGGCCATGGTCGACTACCCCGCGATCGATTTCCAGAGCCAGTACTACTATGCCCGCCCCAAGAGCATGGAAGAAAAGCCCAAATCCCTCGACGAGGTCGACCCCAAGCTGCTTGCCACCTATGAAAAGCTCGGCATTCCGCTGAAGGAACAGATGCTGCTGGCCGGCGTCCAGCCCGAAGATGGCGAAGAACCCAAGGCCGACCGCAAGGTCGCCGTGGATGCGGTTTTCGACTCCGTCTCCGTCGGCACGACCTTCCAGAAGGAGCTGCGCGAAGCCGGCGTGATCTTCTGCTCGATCTCCGAGGCAATCCGCGAGCATCCCGAGCTGGTCAAGAAGTACCTCGGTTCGGTGGTTCCGGTCAGCGACAACTTCTATGCCACGCTCAACAGCGCCGTGTTCAGCGACGGCTCTTTCGTCTACGTGCCGCCGGGCGTGCGCTGCCCGATGGAGCTGTCGACCTATTTCCGCATCAACGCGGAGAACACGGGCCAGTTCGAACGCACGCTGATCATTGCGGACAAGGGCAGCTATGTCAGCTACCTCGAAGGCTGCACCGCGCCGCAACGCGACGTTGCCCAGCTGCACGCGGCCGTGGTCGAGATCATCCTCGAGGAAGACGCCGAGGTGAAGTATTCCACCGTTCAGAACTGGTTCCCCGGTGACGAGAACGGCAAGGGCGGGATCTACAACTTCGTGACCAAGCGGGCCGATTGCCGCGGCGATCGCTCCAAGGTGATGTGGACCCAGGTCGAAACCGGCTCGGCCGTGACCTGGAAATACCCGTCCTGCATCCTGCGCGGCGACGACAGCCAGGGCGAGTTCTATTCCATCGCCATCGCCAACAACTACCAGCAGGCCGATACCGGCACCAAGATGGTTCACCTGGGCAAGAACACCAAATCGCGCATCGTCTCCAAGGGGATCAGTGCGGGCAAGGCCCAGAACACCTATCGCGGTCTGGTGTCCATGCACCCGAAGGCCAAGAACAGCCGCAATTACACCCAGTGCGACAGCTTGCTGATCGGCTCGGGCTGCGGCGCGCATACGGTGCCTTATATCGAGGTCAAGAACAATTCGAGCCGTGCGGAGCACGAGGCGACGACGTCGAAGGTGGATGACAACCAGCTGTTCTATTGCCGCTCGCGCGGGATGGACGAAGAGGCCGCCGTTGCACTGGTCGTGAACGGGTTCTGCAAGGACGTGCTTCAGGCGCTGCCGATGGAATTCGCCATGGAAGCACAGCAGCTTGTCGCGATCTCGCTGGAAGGGTCGGTGGGCTGAGGCCCCGCAAGGGCACGTGTCCAAAGGAGATCTGACGTGATTGTAACAACGACAAACGGCGTCGACGGGCGCCGCATCAGCGATTATCGCGGCATTGTCGTGGGCGAAGCGATCATGGGCGCCAACGTGGTGCGTGATTTCTTCGCCTCGATCACCGATGTGATCGGTGGCCGGTCGGGCGCCTATGAAAGCAAGCTACAGGATGCCCGCAACGTGGCCATGGCCGAGTTGGAACAGCGCGCCGCGGCGCTTGGGGCGACGGCCGTGGTGGGCGTGGATATCGACTACGAAGTCGTGGGTGACAGCATGCTGATGGTTTCGGTCTCGGGGACCGCGGTGGTGCTGGGCGAATGACCTTGCCGGTGTCCGATACCGTGCCTTTGACAGGGACTTTGACCGGGCCAGGGCCGGAGCTTGTCTTCCCGCCGCAGGAAGCCGAGGCCGTGCGCCTGGCCTATGCGGAAGCGGAGGCGATCCTGGAATATGGCGCAGGCGGGTCGACCATGCTTGCCGTGGCAGCGGGTACGCCGATCGTTTCCGTGGAAAGCGATGCGGGTTGGGTCTACCAGATGCGCGGCTGGATCCGCGACAGCGCTCCCACGGTCCTGGCCGAGGTGATCCATGCCGATATCGGGCCGACCGGCGACTGGGGCTATCCGCGCGATGCCTCGGGCTGGAAAGATTACGCGGCCTATCCGCTGAAGGTCTGGGACCGTCTGGGTCAGGATCTGCCGCTGCCCGACGTGGTGCTGGTCGATGGGCGCTTCCGCACCGGCTGTGCCCTGGCCACCGCCTTTCGCAGCCCGCGTCCCGTGACGCTGCTGTTCGATGATTACAAGGACCGGCCCCGCTACCACGAGATCGAAGGATTTCTGGGTGCGCCGACGCTTATCGGTCGGCTGGCGGTCTTTGACGTGACGCCGATGGCGATCCCCGCGGATCGTCTTCTCGACATTCAATTGATGCTGACACACCCCTGAAAACAGGGATCGGCCGACCGGGGCACGGCCCCGCGTGCGGCTAGAAGAAGGAAATGAAAATGCTGGAAATCAAGAACCTGCACGTCGAACTTGAAGAAGAAGACAAGAAGATCCTGAAGGGCGTGGATCTGACCATTGAAGCGGGCAAGGTGCATGCGATCATGGGCCCCAACGGGTCGGGCAAGTCGACGCTGAGCTACGTGCTGTCCGGCAAGTCGGGCTATACAGTCACGGATGGCTCGGCCAATCTCCTGGGAGAAGACCTGCTGGACATGGACCCCGAGGCACGCGCCGCCGCCGGTCTGTTCCTGGCCTTCCAGTACCCGGTCGAGATCCCCGGTGTGGGCAACATGACCTTCCTGCGCACGGCCGTGAACGCACAGCGCAAGGCGCGTGGCGAAGACGAACTGAGCGCGGCCGAATTCCTGAAATCCGTGCGCGAGAAGGCCAAGAGCCTCAAGATCGACGCCGACATGCTGAAGCGCCCGGTCAACGTGGGCTTCTCCGGCGGTGAGAAGAAGCGCAACGAGATCCTGCAGATGGCGATGCTGGAACCCAAGATGTGCATCCTCGACGAGACCGACTCGGGCCTTGATGTCGACGCGATGAAGCTGGTCAGCGACGGCGTCAACGCGCTGCGCGACGCAGGCCGGTCCTTCCTGGTCATCACCCACTACCAGCGCCTTCTGGACCACATCAAACCGGATGTCGTGCACATCATGGCCGATGGCCGCATCGTGAAGACCGGCGGCCCGGAACTGGCGCTGGAAGTCGAAAACAACGGCTATGCGGATATCCTTGCGGAGGTGCTTTGATGGCTGCCCAGACCAATGCACAAAAGGCGCGCGAGCGCCTGGCCGAACAGAAATCCGTCGCGACCGAAGCCCGGCTTGCGGCCCTTGCTCCGCGCCCGAGCGCGGGGTGGAGCGATCCTGCCCGCGCCGATGCGCTGGCCCGGCTGCGCGCCGAAGGCCTGCCGCATCCGCGTGACGAATACTGGAAATACACCCGCCCCGAAAGCCTGACCGCAGCGAAACCGCCCAAGGCCGCGCTGTTCGCCACGGAAGAGCCGCAGATGTTTTCCGACCTCGACCGGCTGAAGCTGGTCTTCGTCGATGGTGTCTTTGATGCCGGGGAAAGCGATGATCTGGCGCTGGAAGGCATCAGCATCGAACGCATGGCCGAGGTCGGCAGCGATATCCACTGGGCCAAGGGGCTCTACGGCAAACTCGAAGCTGCCGGTCAGGATCCCGTGGCGCGCCCGTTGGCGGCGCTGAACACCTATGCCGCGACCGACGGTCTGTTGATCCGGGTGACCCGCACGCCCAGCAAGCCGCTGTCGGTGGTCTATCATCACCGCTCCGAAACCTCGGACGCGATGTTGCATCACGTGATCAAGCTGGAACCGGGGACCGAGCTGACCCTGTTGGAAAACGGCCCTGCCGCCGCGCGTTTCAACAAGGTGATGGAAGTGGACGTCGGTGACGGCGCGAAATTCCATCATGTCCGCGCCCAGGGCCGGGATCACGAACGCCGTGCCGTGACCCATATCTTTGGCCGGCTGGGGCGCGAAAGCCTGTTCAAGACCTTCACCCTGACCGCCAATGGCGTTCTGACCCGCAACGAAGTCGTGCTGGAACTGCTTGGCGACGATGCGATTGCCCATGTCGCCGGTGCCTCGCTCGGGGATGGGGACTTCCTGCACGACGACACGGTCTTCGTGACGCATGTCGCGGAAAATTGCGAAAGCCGCCAGGTCTTCAAGAAGGTGCTGCGCAACGGGGCGCAGGGGGTCTTCCAGGGCAAGATCCTGGTCAAGGAAGGCGCGCAGCGGACCGATGGGTATCAGCTGAGCCAATCGCTTTTGCTGGATGGTGACAGCCAGTTCCTGGCCAAGCCCGAGCTTGAGATCTATGCCGATGATGTGGCCTGTTCGCATGGCTCCACTTCTGGCGCGATCGACGAAGAGGCGCTGTTCTATCTGCGCGCGCGCGGTGTCAGCCATGCGCAATCGGTGAACCTTCTGACGCTGGCCTTCCTGGCACAGGCGCTGGAAGAGATCGAATCCGAGGCCCTGCGCGAGATCCTGCTGGAGCGTCTGACCGCCTGGCTGGACCGACGTCAAAACTGATGTCGCTGGTGCTGAACATCGCTGCGACCTATCGCAGCCCGCGCCGGGTCGTGGCCCGGATCCTGGCCGATGGCCCGCGCGAAGATCGTGCGCTGGCCATGGTCATGGGCGGCTGTGTGGCGATGTTTCTGGCGCAATGGCCGCGGCTGGCGCGCGAAGCCTTCGAAACCGGGGCCGAGCTTCAGATGCTGATGGGGGGCGCGCTTCTGGGCGTGGTCTTCATCCTGCCGCTGGCGCTTTATGTGCTGGCCGGGTTGTCGCATCTGGTGGCGCGGCTCGTGGGCGGGCAGGGTGCGCCCTTTGGCGCGCGCGTCGCGCTGTTCTGGGCGTTGGTGGCGGCGACGCCGCTGCTGCTCCTGCATGGATTGGTGGCGGGGCTGATCGGCCCCGGCGCCGCGCTGAGCCTGGTCGGACTGGTCTGGCTGGGAGTTTTCCTGTGGTTCTGGATCGCCGGAATGATCGAAGCGGAACGCAACTTCACTGACCGGAGCCTTGCTGCATGACCTCCTATAGCTGGCGCGCGCTTGCCCGGCAAAGCATTCTGGACCCGCGCGCCGCGGCTCCGATTCTGACCGGGCGGCCGCTGCCGCGCGGTGTCCTGCCGCTGGCGCTGGCGCTGGTGGCGACGCTGAACGGGATCTTCTTCGGCCTCGTGCTGCCGGCGGATCTTTATCCCGGCGGGCTGGCCTCTCCGATCCCGCTGGCCATCATGGTGGGGGGGCTGGTGTGGACCAGCGCCGCGATCCTGGCCTTTGTCGGCCAGTTGTTCGGCGGACAGGGGCGGACCGAGGACCTGCTGCGGATCGGGATCTGGATGCAGTTCCTGCGCCTTGGCGCACAGATCCTGCTCACCTTTGCCGAACTATTGCTGCCGGGGCTGGCCTGGATGCTGGCCGTGGTGGCCTGGATCTGGGGGCTTTACATGACCATCTGCTTTACTGCCGCGGCGCATCGTTTCGATACCTTGCTGAAGGCGGCGGCCGTGCTGGGCGTGACCTTCTTTACCGCCGTGCTGGCGCTGTCGGTGGTGCTGGCGGTATTTGGCCTTGCGCCGGTCGCGGTCTGATCGCGGCCCTATCTGACTATTTCCGAGCCTGCCGAATTCTGAACCGGAGAAACCCATGTTCGACGTCAATGCCATAAGGGCCGATTTTCCGATCCTGTCCCGTCAGGTGAACGGTGTGCCGCTGGTCTATCTGGACAATGGCGCCTCGGCGCAGAAACCCCGGGCGGTGATCGACGCGGTGACCCGCGCCTATGCCGAAGAATATGCCAACGTTCATCGGGGACTGCATTTCCTGTCGAATCTGGCAACCGACAAGTATGAAGGCGTGCGCCCCATCGTGCAGCGGTTCCTGAACGCGGGCTCGGAAGACGAGATCGTGTTCAATTCCGGCACCACCGAGGGCATCAACATGGTGGCCTATAGCTGGGCCATGCCCCGGTTGCAGCCGGGGGACGAGATCCTGCTGTCGGTGATGGAGCATCATGCCAATATCGTGCCCTGGCATTTCCTGCGCGAGCGTCACGGTGTGGTGCTGAAGTGGGTCGATGTCGAAGCGGACGGCAGCCTTGATCCTGAAAAGGTCATTGCCGCCATGGGGCCGAAGACCAGGCTGGTCGCCGTGACCCATATGTCCAACGTGCTTGGGACCGTGGTCGATGTGGCCGCGATCTGTGCCGCGGCGCGGGAGCGCGGCATTGCCTCGCTCGTCGACGGGTCGCAGGCCGCGGTGCATTTGCCGGTCGATGTTCAGGCCATCGGCAGCGATTTCTACGCGATCACGGGGCACAAGCTCTATGGTCCCAGCGGATCGGGCGCGATCCATATCCGCAAGGAACGGTTGGACGAGATGCAGCCCTTCCTGGGGGGCGGTGACATGATCCGCGAAGTCAGCCGGGAGGCGGTGACCTATGCCGATGCGCCGATGAAGTTCGAGGCCGGGACCCCCGGCATCGTCCAGACCATCGGGCTGGGCGTGGCGCTGGACTACATGATGGGGATCGGTATGGAGAACATCCATGCCCATGAGACTGCGCTGACCGCCTATGCAACGCAGAAGCTGCACGGTCTGAACTGGCTCAACATCCAAGGCAACGCGCCGGGCAAGGGCGGGATATTCTCCTTCACGATGGAGGGGGCGGCCCATGCGCATGACATTTCGACCATCCTCGACAAGAAGGGGGTCGCGGTGCGTGCCGGGCATCATTGTGCGGGCCCGCTGATGGAGAGCCTCGGGATCACGGCGAGTTGCCGGGCGAGCTTTGCCATGTACAACACCGAGGCCGAGGTCGACAAACTGATCGAGGCGTTGGAACTGGCGCATGATCTTTTTGCCTGAGCGGCGGGGCCAGGTCGCTGCATGAAATATCGCGCCGGGGCGCGATGCCTTCGGCGAGGATATTTGGGACAGGGAAACGGGCAGGGGCACGAGATTGCCATCGGCCCGGGCGATCAGGGGCCTTTTCCGGCGGGAGAGGCCCTTCTGTTGTGCAGAGGCGACATAAATGATGTCGTTTTCGGGCCGGGAGGTTTTCATCTGACAGGGGGCCGTTAGGCTTGGGTCAGTGAAACAATCCTAGGAGACCCTCATGGCCCTGCTGACCGAAGCCGACGAAATTTCGCAAATTGCTTTCGGATTCATGGGGTCGAAGGCGCTTTTTGCCGCCCTTGAACTTAAGGTTTTTTCGCTTTTGGCCGAGGCGCCGATGAGCGCCGCGGAGTTGTCGGTCAAAGCGGGCATTCACGAGGATCGTGCAATGACCTTGCTGACCGCGCTGGCCGGGCTCGGGCTGGTGTCGGTCAAGGAAGGTGTCTTTGCGAATGCGCCCGCTTCCGAAGCATTTCTGGTTGCCGGGGCAAAGTATGATTTCGGCGACTATATCCGTTTGCAGGTGGGAAAGCAGATGTATCCGCTGCTCGACCAGATCGAGGGGGCGCTGAAGGGCGAGATGGGCGAAGGGGCGACGGAATCCTATGCCGACTGGTTTTCGGATCCCGAAGAGGCGCGGCTTTATTCCGAAAGCCAACATGCGGGATCGCTTGGTCCGGCGCGTCAGCTGGCAAGGGTGCTCGATCTGAGCGGCGGCAAGAAGTTGCTGGATGTGGGCGGTGGCACGGCGGCTTTCGATATCACGCTGTGTCAGAAGTTCCCGGATCTGACGGCCACGGTGCTGGAATTTCCCAACGTGGCGGCCCTTGGGCGCAGCTATGTGGAGGATGCCGGGCTGAGCGAGCGGATCACCTACCTTGACGGGAACGCCCTGGAGGCCGAGTGGCCGATGGGTCAGGATATCGTTTTGATGTCCTATCTGTTTTCCGGCGTGCCGGGCGAAACCCATGACGGGTTGATTGCCAAGGCGATGGAGGTGTTGAACCCCGGTGGCATCATTTTGGTGCATGATTTCATTGTCGAGGCGGACCGGACCGGCCCGTCGCTGGCCGCACTTTGGCAGTTGCAGCATACGGCCTTTACCCCCGAGGCGCGATCGCTGGATGCCGGCTGGCTGACCGGGGCCCTGACGCAGGCCGGGTTCGAGGGCAGCGGAATCCGGGTCATGATCCCCGAGATGACAATGCTGGCGCAGGGTCGGAAACCGGGCTGAGCCACCCGCGGCCCGGGAATTTTCGAACGGGCGTTCAAGGCGCAAAATTTTTTGTGCGGGGCGGGACTAGGCTCTTGCCCTCCGAGGGTCCCGGCGTCATAAGCGGGGTCCAGCGGCACCCATAGCTCAGCTGGATAGAGCGCTGCCCTCCGAAGGCAGAGGCCATAGGTTCGAATCCTATTGGGTGCACCATTTTCCAAAATCGGCGTTCCAGTGCCTTTGCTTCTCGGGCGGATCTTACAGATAGTTGGATTTGCGTCTGAAGGTTGGAGCTTTTCCGGGCCCGATATGATGCTTTTGAGATCCGCGCTCTTCGAATAATTCTGCGCTTCTGCTTCGGTCTCATGCTGCAGAATTGCAATGCGGTGGTCTGTGCAAGATTCGTTCTTCGGGAACCAGTCAGGCTATGTCTCTATCTGGGGTCGTATTGTCGTGCTGTCAGATTATCGAGCGAGCCGCCCTGAAGTCTACGGCCAACAAGCCCGCGCATGTCCCTGAGCGAGGCGCAGGTTTGGTGCATTGGTCCACCTGCAACACGCACCGGTACAGCGATTGGCCAATTGCCGCGAGACCTGGTGAAGTCCTGATGCGATCGGGACGCCTCGAAGCCTTCGCCGGATTGCTGTCGAAAAGGCCGACGCTGATCTACCAATGCCGTAAACCCTGCGATGGTTTCAGCCGGCTCTGCCGAATATGCCGCCAGATGTGTTTGGGCGTTTGGCTTGCCGCCGTGCCCTTGCCGCCCTTGCGGCGGATCCCGCCGGGAAATTGACGCCTTATTTCGATGATGCACGGGGCATGGCAAAGAAAGTTGTCGGATCGCATGCAGGCGATGACCTCGGCCTTTGTGGTGCCGCTTGTGGAAACGTTCTGCGGTTCGACAGTCTGTTCACCCAGCGTAGCACGGGCCGTGACATACGCGGGATCTTCCCGGGGTCAGATCGCTTCGGATATCGCGGCCCTGGGAAAGGGGGCGTTCGACTGTCATCGGATCTGCGTGATTGATCAGCTCGGATCTTTCGGACTTGGCACGATGCAATGTCCTGGATCGGTTTTAACAATTTCAGAACGAAGGAATTTTTTTTCGGCCAGACGCCTATCCGGCCAGGTTTGTCGTGAATTTTTGCGGTTTTGACACCACCAACCCTTGGCGACTAAACGGATACTTTACGCTTTGCGGTCAGTTCTGCTGCGAACCGATCAAGGAGCGTATCGCATGGCAGCTAGGTTTGGACTTCGGATCGCGCCGAGGATCTTTTCGATCATTCTGGTGTCGATCATCGCAAGTGGGACGCTTGCTTTTTCCATCTATGAAATTGCGGTCCGCAACATCTACACCATGCGCGAAGCACACTTGCGCGATATCGTAGAATCGGCAAACAGCTTGCTGATATCCTTGCAGGAACGGGTCGATAATGGCGCAATGGAGCGATCCGATGCCCAGGCAGAGGCAGTTCGGCTATTGGAAGCCATTTCCTATGATGGGACGAATTACATCTTTGCCTTCGACAAGAACCTGGATGTGGTTGCCCATGGTGGAAACCCGGCCTTGAATGGGACCAATCAGCGGGGGCATCAGGACCCCGATGGGATCATGGTGTTTCAGGAGCTCGGCCGCGTGGGCCAACAAGCCGGCGGCGGATTTGTCTTCTACTCCTTCCTGATGGATGGAAAGGTCCAGCCCAAGGTCAGCTACGCGTTGGAGTTCCAGCCCTGGGAATGGGTGGTCGGCACCGGTACCACCATTTCCGACATTGATGCCCAGATCGGCCAGATTCGAAATCGCGGCCTGATGGTCCTTCTGCTTGGTATCGTCGTCATGTCGCTGGTCAGCTGGGGGATCGCGCGCAGTGTGACCGGACCAATTCTTCGACTGAACGATCGTATGCGGGGCCTCTCGGCCGGCAATCTGAGGGATGCAATCCCTGGGACCGGGAACAGCGATGAAATCGGCGAAATGGCGCGGTCAGTGCAGGCGTTCCAGAAAGATCTGCAGAGCGGCGAAGCGATGAAGATGGAAGCCATCAAGGCGAAAAACGAGCAGGAAGCCGCTGTGTCCGCCCTGGCCGACGGTTTGAAAGCTCTTTCAGAAGGTGATCTGAGTACGCAGATCGCAGGGCCATTCCCGCCAAGTTACGAAGATCTGCGGACCGATTTCAATGAAACGGCAAGTAATCTTGCGACCCTGATCGGTACCATATCGGACACAGCGGGCATGTTGCAGCAAAAGGGCGAGGCGATCAGCCAATCGGCCGAAGTGGTCGCCAAAAGATCCATTGAATCTGCGGCATCGCTTGAAGAAGCTGCAGCCGCCATCGAAGAACTGACGTCCTCCACCATTCTCGCTGCCAAGGGTGCGACCGAGGCCAACAAGATCGCCAGTGAGGCGACCTCCAATGCCGAGCGCAGTGGGGATGTCGTTGGCCGTGCGGTGACTGCGATGGGCTCGATCGAAGGGTCTTCAGGCAAGATTTCGCGGATCATGGACGTGATCGACGACATTGCCTTCCAGACCAATCTGCTGGCGCTGAATGCCGGGGTCGAAGCAGCAAGGGCCGGCGAGGCCGGCCGCGGGTTCGCGGTGGTGGCGTCGGAGGTGCGCGCACTTGCGCAACGGTCTTCCGAAGCGGCGCGGGAAATCAACGCGCTGATTACCGAAAGTGGCAATCAGGTCACGGAGGGTGTCTCGCTCGTGGGGGCGGCTGGCAAGACGCTGGAGGAAATTGCCGGCTCGGTTCAGAAGATCGCAGCGCATATCTCGGACATCTCGACTTCGGCGAACGAGCAATCGGCCGGGGTCAGTGAAATCAACACCTCGGTTTCCTCCCTGGACCGCGCGACCCAGGAAAACTCGGCGATGTTCCAGGAAACTCTGGATGCAAGCCGGTCGATGACTGAGGAGGCGATAAACCTTCGCCACGCGGTCGGACGGTTCAAGCTGACAAAATCGGGAAACAGCATGGCCGCACGGTCGCCACAGCGCGCTGCAGCGGCGCCGACTGCCCGAGCCGTGGTGAACGGTCCTTTGGCCGGGAGCGGCGGAAGCGATGATTGGGAAGATTTCTGAAACCAGGGAGAGGATCAAATTACGTCAGCAATCGAGTTCGGGGTCGTGGGGGTGTGAAGAAGCCAGCGCTTGAGTTGGTAAAATACACCTAGGAGACTGACGGCCTCTTGGAAGAGGGCGCAGGAGATCGTGGCGCCCAGTCATAGGCACTGAATAGGATGCCGGAAGTCTCCTGCCCGAGATTACTCGCTCTATTGCGACCATCCGCAGGGTCCAAGACAAATACTTGGATCTATTCCGAAGGGAACAACCTAAGCCTGCTCCCTTTCCCGAACATGCTTATTTTAAATGGAAGGTCAGGAGCTTGGTTGGAAACAGGACTCTTCCATCTCTGCCTGTGGGTACAAGAAGCTCTTCAATTTGCTGATGTGTCGAGGCAGATCGCGGACCTTCGGACGGGCTTCGTCAGGCACATGCGGCGGCCATTGGGCAAGTGCATTTTGTTCGGTATGACTGATCAGCCAGTCGGCCTCCGCCAGGCAATTGTCCACCATGTAATCCATACCGCCGATCCGCGCTTTCAAGGCATCAGACATGCCCCCCGCGGCGCGGCCATCCAGGCGACAGGAGGCCTGGACCGTGACGTCGCTGGCATGTCTGACCTTGCGCCCTAGGCTGCGCAGGTCCCGAATGATCCGGCGGTCTTCACTGCATTTGATCTGCGCAAATCCTCCGACAGCAACGTAGGCGGGCTTTGTGATCCCCAGGCTCGCTCCGGCGGCTTCTCCGTGGGTACCGGCGATATCCGTGCATCCCGGAGCATACCGCGCATAGATGTCTTGCACCAACTCCCGGTAGGTGCCTTCCAGGGTGGCAAGCCGTTGATCCATGCTGCGCAGAATGTCTGCCTCCTCCGTGATCACATCGACCTTTCCGCAAACGGCGTCCACCTTGCGCAGGTGGGACCGGTTTCGGACGATCCAATTCCGGCCAATGATGCAATCCGCATCTGTTGTCAGCAAGAAGCGCAAGTTGGCCATTCTTTTCAGGGCGTGGTCACAACCTATCTTTCGTGCCGTCCCGACGCCCTGATCGGCAGGCAGGGTGTGATCAAGCACCACAAGGTGCAGGCCAAAGCGGTTGGCAACGGTCCTTGCGATCTCGCCCGTGCGATCGGTGGTGTTGTTGACGACCAGGATCACCGTGACACCCGCTGTGGATTGGGGGGCGAGGGCGGCAAGGCACGCGCCGATCCGGTCCTCTTCGTTGCGGGCCGGGATGATGACGGCCGTGTCATTTGCGCGGCTCATGGACGGACCCTCGGCAGGCCGCGATCGATGCGGTACCCGTCCGTTTGATCGACACAACTGAAATCATGGGTCCGCAGCGCGGTGGTCAGGACTGTCAAAGCCTCCTGGCCCTGAAGATCGTGATCCGTATCCCCCAGCCAATTGACGCAAAGGATCTCTGCCTGGGGCCACGCGCTTTGGATGTCGGAGGCCAGCTTGCGCAGGCTGTCGTGATCCAGAAAATAAAGGATCTCGGACAGGATCAGCAGATCGAAACTGCCCTCGGGCAGGGGACAAGGATAGTAATCGCGCAGGAAGGCGGCCTTGGGCACCGACTCCCGCGCCGCTTCGATGGCCGTCGCGACGGCGTCGAGGCCCGTGTAATTGTCGCAGAAATCCACCAGATGTCTGGCCAATTGCCCGTTGCCACAGCCCAGTTCGAAGGCGTGGGCGTAATGCCTGCGAGACAGGGCGCGCCGAGTGGCGGCGAATTTGGCCTGCTCGTACTCGCTTTGCCGGAAATTCCAAGGGTCGGTGGTATCGGCATAAAGCCCATGAAGATGATCGCGTCCTACGCCCATCACGGTATCCTCCAGAAGATTTCATCGCCGTTTGCGAATGTCTCGACAAAGCCCGGCGGCAGGGTAAAGCCCGATGGATCATCCCGAACGACCTGGCCCAATTGGCTTTGATGAGCCTCGATTGCTGCGCGCTTGCGGGCGCTCAAGCCGCCAAGGGGGATGTGAACCGGGTCGTGGGCGGCGATCTTCCTGTCGAAATCCGGTTCATCCCAGCGGGACCAGACGGGGTAGGCGTAGTAGGCCCAGTCCGGTCTTCTTGCGCGAAGCGCTTGTGTAAATGCAGCGGTTGCCTGGTGATCCTCGTGCCCGTCTTCGATGGCCGGGGCGAAGATCTGCGCGATGCCCAGCCCGTCGATGATCCGTTCCAGGTCTCCTGCGATAACCTTGGGGTCGGCGCGGTAAAGCTGGCTGTCAGGCATGCCGAGCCACGTCAGGTCACGGTCCGAGCCGCCAAGGCGGTCAATCGCCTCGATCAATTCTGCGCGGCGCTGACGGGCCAAAAGCTGCGGCGGCCAAAGGGTCGAACCGGGGTGGCTGGCGCTGCCGTCTGTCAGGCAGATCACATGCGCGCCGGCACCCGAGAAGGCCCGCGCCAGCAGCCCCCCGCACCCCAGGGATTCATCGTCTGGATGAGGAGACAGGACGACAAGCCGTTCCTGGCCTGCGAACACGCCTTGCAGTCGGGGATCCAGGGCGATGTTCATGCGAAGACCCCCCAGGCCTTGCCCGACGCGCCAAGGGCTCTTTCGGCCGCGCGTTGCAGAAACGCGTCCCGCGCCGCCTGGCGCAGGTAGACCGACAGGTCGCGCGCGATGCGTCCAGTTTCCGACCTGGTTTCGAAATGCCGCAGACCGATGCTTTGTTCGACCGCCCGGATCGCGTCGAGGCCGACCTCTTCCGTGATCAGACGGGCGGTGATCGAGGTGGCCACGATGTCTTCTGCCGGAAGATGCCGGTCAAGGGTCGCTTGCGCCGCGCGGTCGGTCAGGGTGACGCCGGCCCAGGCGCGCATCAGAACACTCATCAGGCGGGCCTTTTGCGCCTCTGCCTGCATACGGTCCAGGGCGCGCAAGTCGGCGGCGGCCCGGTCGATCAACCCGATGACAGCGCCGACCTGCAAGGCCGCGATCCGCCAGACACCGCCGACGAAATGCGGCTCGGTCGTGTAATCGCCGGGCGCGCCGATCCAGTCAAAGCTGCCCGCTGGCATGTCCGTGAAATCATATGACCCCGAGGCGGTCGCTTTCATGCCGCGCATGGCCCAGGTCGCGGCATCCGCGCGGCCCGGATCGGTCACATCGACCAAGGCCAGGTGCACCTGGGGACCGGAATTGACCGTGATCAATGCATGGGTGACCGTCCCGAGGCCGGAGGCGAAACATTTGCTGCCGCTCAACTGCGTGCCTGCGCCCTGCACGGGGGTGCCGCCGTCGGCGCCCCAGACGCCCAGCACGGCGTCGTTTGAAATGCGGCGCGCGACGGCCTGTTGTTGCGCCTCGGTGCCATACAGACGGATCAGGTGCAGCGCGTTGATATGGCCTTCGTAAAGGCGGCCGACAGCAAGGTTCGCAGCCCCCACCTGCATCAACGCGCGCGCGGTCCGGGCGGGATCACTGGCGCCGTCGTCCTCCAACAGGTCTGCGGCGCGCAGAAGATCGATTGAGCCCGCGATGGGGCGGTCGCCGCGTTCTTCGCCGGCGGCCGCCTTTGCCAATGCTTCGGACAGGTCGCGGGGCACCGGCCCGCCGTCATCCAACGCCGCAAGCGGGGGGAAAAGAGGTTGGGGATGTGTCATTGCGACACCTCGCTCATCTGCTTTTGGGGGGCGGTGGCGTGCTTGAACACCTGTATCCAGGCATCGGCGACGGCGCTCAGGCGGAATTCGGGGTTGGCGCATACCTGCATCGGCGCGCGTCGCCAGGCCCGGATGCGGGCGAGGATCTGATCGGGGTCCTGCCCATCCACCCGCTGGCGCGGATCGGCGACAATTTCGGCGTTGGCCCCAAGGTCTTCCTGCACCAGCACGGGCGTTCCCACGGCGTTGGCTTCCGCCAGAACCAGCCCGAATGTCTCGGCAAAGCTCGTCTGGGGATAAAAGAGGCATAGCGCGCGACGCATCTGCCGGATGAGGGCGGCGTGCGACAGCGAGCCAAGAAAGACCACGCCTTCAGGCACTGGCCCGGTTTCCCAGTTGAGATAGCCGGGGTCGGCCACGCAAAGGGTCAGGTCGGGAAAGTGCTGCCGGAGCGTCCGAAACTGGCAGAACACCTCGGCCAGCCCCTTGTGAGGGGAGCTCGCGAACAGCAGCCTGTCGGGATTTCGGGTCGTTTCGTCGGGGCGCAAATTGTCGTCGATCGGATTGTAGATTACCTGAATGTTGGGCGTATTGTCCGGACCCAGAAAGTGCCTCAGGTCCTCGGCATGCGTTCTGGAGACACAGATGACGGTAACATCGGCGGCCTTCAGCGCAGCCCCCATCTTGCGATTGTGGCGGCCGGGATAGACATGCAGCCACAGAAAGATCGGGGTATCGCGGTGTTGCTTGCGCAGTTTCAGCGCAACTTTCCAGCGATTGATGACCACGATGGCGTCCTGCCGGGCCTCAAGTCGCCGGTCGTTCAGACTGCGCAGCGGACCGGCGCGGGACACCTGCTGCTCGGTCCGGCCATTTTGGTAAACTGTCACGTCAACATGCGCCCGAAGCGCCGAGGCCACCCGCAGGATCGTCGCTTCGGTCCCGCCCAACCCGCCTTTTTCAAGGTCTTGCGAGGCATAGCCCGCAGCACAGCAGGGATCGACGATGGCAATCCGCGCCGGGCTGATCAAAGATGAGATCTGGTTCATTGCGCGGCCATTTCAGCGGCGGCCTCTTCGGCCAGATGTGTCGACAGGATCCGGTCGAGTTGCGCCGAGGTGCCGGGCGCGGTCGGCACATCGCGCCGCCGCAGCAGGTCGGGACGGCTGGTGAAACGCAGGCCCAGGGTCGGGATATCCAACGGGACCGGCCGGACGGTCGCGTCGCGGCGCCATGCCTCGACCTTGCCCCAGACCATCTGGCGATCCGCCCTGCGGCGTGCGCTGTCGTAATCCGAAACCGCCGATTGGGTCAGACTGTCGGGGGTTTCGATCTTGGTCAGCAGCAGTTCATCGACGACCCAGATGATTTCTCCGTTCAGGATCAGACGGTTGCGGAATTCCCGGTCCTCTTCGATGCAATCTTCGAACCCGCCAAGGCGGCGGAACACATCCGTCCGGAACAACCCGGAATTGATATGCGTCCAGTCTCCGGGCACCTGCGTGCCCATCTGCAGGTTGGGAAACACGTCATCCAGCAGCGAGATATTCCGCCGGATAGCGACGCGACGCCCGTCCGGCAGGATCAATTCGTGATGGGTCAGCGCGGCCGTCACCTCGAGCGTCTGACCGGCCTGCTTGCCGGACATCGACCAGTTCAGGCATTCATCCGCCCCGATATCCTGCGCGGTCAGGGCCCGGACCTGATGCAGGACCTTGTCGCGGTGCGGGATGTCGTCGGAATCGTGAAAGGTGACCGCGTCGCCATCGGTCAGCAGCAGCCCGGCATTCTTGGCCTGCGCGGTCCCGAGGTTGGCCGACAGGCGGATGTAGTTGAACCGGGGGTCGGCAAGGAAGCCCGAGACCGCGTCCCGGGTTGCATCCGTACTGGCGTCATCGATGACCGTGACGCGAATGTTCCACCAGCTTTGATCAAGTGCCGCGCGGATGGCGCCCGCTATCAGGTGCGCGCGGTTGTAGGTCGGGATGATGATGTCGACGAGGGGGGCCAGAGGATCGGATGTCATGCGGTAATCTCCATGTCGGAAGAGACGATCGTTTTACGATAGGCGCGCAGGCTGTGATCGGTGATCAGCGCGGCGGGCAGGGGCAAGAGCAGGGTCAGGACCGCGAAGATGACCAGCGGATTGTGGGGCTGAAGACCGGCAAGCAGAAGCGCGGCCGCGAACAGAAGCAGATGATGGAACGGCAGCGGGGGAAGGCGCCCGGCGTCCCCTCCGGACTTGTCCGTGACAAGGAACGTCAGTCGCGTCCCCGCCAGCGCATCAAAGGTCGCCCTGGCCGATTGCGGTGCGAGGGCGATGCGGCAGGCCAGCGCCTGCAGGACCACAGACAGGGGCAATCCGTCCCGCGCCCCGCGCGCGATGACGCGAATGGCAGTGTCACACAGGCTGAGCACGATTATACCGGCCGCCAGGGACGCCGCTACCGAGTGTTCCTGTCCGGTCATCAGCCAGACTGTCATCAGAAGGCAAGGTACGAGCGTCAGGTTCAGCCAGGCGGTCAATTGCGACACGATCACCAGCCGCTTGTGCAGATTGACCGACCCGGCGGGGGTAAAGATCGTGCCGGTGTGTTTCAGCAGGGTCTGGAAGTTGCCACTGCACCAGCGATAGCGCTGCTTTTCCAGATCCCTGAGCGACAGCGGCAAGAGCCCTTTGCCGACCACCTGGTTGATGAAACGTCCCGCAAATCCGGCCTGGCAAAGCCTCACGCCCAGTTCCGCGTCCTCGGTTGTGGTCGCGCCGGACCATCCGCCGGCGGCAATCAGGGCCTCCTTGGAAATCACGCATAGGGTGCCGGTCAGAAGCACGGCTTCGGCCTCGTCCGCGACGACGGCATTGGTGCGAAAGTACTCTTCCAGTTCGGCATCCACGCCCGCGGCCCAGGGGGCGGTGCCGATATAGGATTGCGGAAACTGAACGAAATCCGCGCTGGTTCTGGTCAGGGCGCCCGCGGCGAGGCCGAGGAAGCTTCGGTCGACGATGTAATCGGCATCAACGGTGACGATATGCGTGGTGCGGGGATCCGTATGGGTCAACGCGATGTTGAGCGCTCCGGCCTTGGCGCCGGCAACACCCGTCCGGTGAAGGAACGTGATCCGGTCGGAATGTGGAGCGCAGAAAGCCTCGACCGGCTTCCAAAGGGCTGGATCGGCCGTATTGTTGTCCATCAGTATGATCTCGTAGTCCTTTGCCGGCCAATCCTGGTCCAGCAAGGCGGCGAGGGTCCGTATCACCAATTCGGGTGGTTCCGAATGGGTCGCGACATGGACCGAGAACCGCGGCGACAGGTCCTTGTGCTTTTCCGCTGAAGACCGTGAAGGCAAATGCGCCAGGTTTGGGCGGAGGACCATCAGGGCAATCTGGACCGTCAGGATCACTGCGCAAAGAACTGCGCCGACCGCCGGAACGACAGCTGCCGTCAACAGCACCCCGCAGATCGTCAATAGCCTGAAGTCCATCGTTCGCCCCCGGGCGTTGAAACAAGGTAGAACCTTCTGTAATCAGCAACTTTCTCAGGTACGCAGCTGCCGAAAAGGCAACGATCCTCGGCGTTGATCAGTTCCCCTCAGGGTGGCAAATAGACCGGTTTGCCGGGGCGTGGAGGCACCCGGAGGTGTCGTTCTTCCCGCCACATTGACGGGCCGCGCAGGCTGAGACGTCGGGGGATGGGCCTTTGGCACGCCTTCCGGAACGGTATCGCCAAAGCCTGACCACCGTGCAGGGCAGGGCGGACCTAGGCCGGCCGGGGTCGGGCAAGACGGAAATCGACGAGGGCTTGGCCGGCTGCGTGCCGCGCGCGGCGTCGCCTATGCTGCAGCGGGCGAGGTGGGACGCGGGGGCATCGACAGTGGCCGGCAGGTGGCTCCCATCAGCGCTCCATCAGCGGCCAGGACTGCTACCTGTGTACATGGCACGGTGGGAATGATCGCACTGCGCCAATGTCGCCCCGACGCGGTGTCTTCCATCACACTGCCCCTTTAGGACGCCCGGATCCTTCCGAACCGCAGGATGCAAGGACATCTGCAATCGCGCGGGCAATCTCCACCACGGGGGCGGGCTTTTGCAGGACCGGAACGTCCAGGCTGCGAAGCTCGCTCATGTCGATATTGGCATGGCCGGACATCAGGATGATGGGAAGACCGGGGAAACGGGCGGCGATGTCCTGTGCCAGATCCCCACCCGAGACGCCTCCGGGCATCACTATGTCGCTGAGAACAAGATCGAATGTCTCTCCGCTTTCCAGGCGCGCGATCGCTTCGACCCCCGTATCGACATCTTCGACCTCATAACCGAGCCGCATCAGGATCGCCACCAGGGGCTCGCGCAGCTCGATCTGGTCCTCGACCAGCAGAATCTGCTGACCTGATCCGTGGGAAACCGCTTCCTTCACGGCTGGCTTCTGCGCACCTTCCGCGTTGACCTGCGGCAGGCGCAAGCGGACGGTCGTGCCCTGTCCCGGCTCCGAATAGATCGACAGATCGCCCGAGGCGCGGTCAACGAAACCCGCCACCATGGACAGCCCGAGCCCCGAGCCCCCGCCGTCCTTCTTGGTCGTGTAGAACGGGTCCGTTGCGTGGCGTTTCACGACCGCGCTCATGCCCGGACCATTGTCGGACACGGAAATTTCCAGGGTATTCCGAAGACCATGTGCCGACTCCGTCATCTGGTCGCTGTCGTAGGTACGTACCCGGACGGTGATCCTGTCGCCCACCCCAGAGCCCTGCAGGGCGTCCCGGGCGTTGATGATGAGGTTCAGCATGGCGTTTTCCAATTCGCCCACATCGCAGAAGATGAAGAAGTCCGTGTCGACTGTCGGCAGATCCAGAGAGATCGCCTCCGTGATCGCGGAGTTGGCCAGAACCGCGAGTTTCTGGAAACTGCGCCCGACGTTCACGGGCCTCGGATCCTGAGGTGTATCGCGCGAGAAGGCCAGAAGACGTTCCGTCAGGTTCCGCCCCGCGTCCACCGCGGCAATGATGCGGCCCAGGATCTCGGGGGCTCGGTCCGCTTCGCCCATCTGTCCCATTTCGGCATTGAACAGAATACTGCCGAGGACGTTGTTGAAATCATGGGCAAGCCCGCCCGTCAGCATCCCAAGAGACGACAGGCGCATGGATCTGTCCAGCTTCTGCCGGTTCATTTCGTTCACGTGATCATCCTCGACGATCATGATCGACGCCAGCCCGCTTTCAGGGGCGCGAACAGTGTCGGAGGTGACACGCACATAGCGCGGTGGATCCGCCGGGTCCGACCGGAAAAGGCAGGCCTGACCATGGATGCGCGTCGCCCGATCCGACGTCGGCCCGTCGTTTTCCGCAAGGCGACAGGTGTCTCCGGTGCCGGGATCGATGAAGGCCGCGGCCTCGGGCCAACGTGCGGGCTCTTCAGGATCCAGTCCCAGAAGACGCCGGCCACTTGGATTGGCGATCGCCAGAGACCCATCCCCGCCGAAGCCGAAGACCGCCTGGCTGGTGCTTGATAGAACGGCCGCAAGGCGCGAATTGGAAGCCTCTGCAATCGATCGCAGTCGGTCAGAGGCTTTCCGCGCGCGCCAGTTCTGAATGAACATGCCCAAGGCTGCCAAAGCCATGAGGACCCCGATGGCATAGAGCAGAAGGGTGACACGCGCGGGCGTCCAGAACTGCGGCTTCTCGAGCCATTTCGTGGCCAGGTCCCGATACTGACCCGATCCGATAAAACCCTGGATCACCACGTTGAGCCGCTCGCGCAGGTCTCCCAGACCAGGCCGCAAGGCAATCGAAAGGTCATTCTGGAAAGCCGGCTCCGAGAGGCGCGCGAACTGGCCCTCCTTTCCAGCTTGTGTCACGAAATCCTCGAAGGCGCGTCGGGGAAAGATCACCGCATCCAGGTTTCCGTCCCCCAGCATGGTCACCGCTTCTTCTGTATCGGCAACCGGGATCAGTTCAGTGCCGAGTGTCCGGGCGATGCCGGCCCGCTGTGGCGAACTGGCAAGTATCCCGACCCTCCGGGTTGCCGGGGTCAGTGGCTGCCCGGCGTCCTCGGCGCGCACGAAGGTCAGGTAGTCGATTGTCTGGATCGGATTGGTGAATTGCAGGAACTCGGCTTCCGTTTCGGTCGCACTGCGCGCAGGCAAGAGGTCGAAGGCATCCAGGCGCGGGCCCTGCGCCCAGCTTTCCTGGGAAATGGCCTCGAACTTCAGGGCGATATTGGCACGGTCTGCCAGTTCTCGGATGACCTCGACGGCAAAACCGCTGAAGCTTCCGTCTTCCGCAATCAAGGAATAGGGGGGGAATTGCGTGACCCCGACTGTCAGCACGTCCGGGATCGGAACGGCCGGCACCATGAACCACTTGCGGCGCAGTTCGGGCAATGCGCGGTTGGCTTCGAGCCGCTCAATGGCCTGCTCTATATCCGGCAGGAGGTCGGCGTGCTCTTGTCGCAGGGCGACGTAGCCCAGCAGCGACCGGATCGCCGGAAAACTGGGCCTTATCAGGCTGTCCAACCCGGTCTTGCGCAGCGTGCGCATGCCAAGGGGCGACAGGGCGATGACACCGTCCACATCCCCGTTCAGCAGCTTTGCAAAGGCGCTGATCTGATCGTCGAACACGACCATCTCGACACCCTCGGGCGGGGGGATGAGGCTGGCAGCGGTGTTGCGGACCGCCCCGATGCGGGTCCCATCGAAGGTGGCGAATGTCGTCTCCTGTGGGGCATCACCACGCACGAACAGAAGAAACGGCGTCTCGGCCACGGGGCCGGCAAAGGCAACGGGGTGGCCCTCCAGAACCTGGCGCCCGACGCCGGCGAGCATATCTGCAGTGCCGTCCCGGATTGCCTGGGTCACCGCAAGGGCCGAGGGATACTCGACGAACTCGATGTCGAAATCGGCTTCGGCAGCGACCATGCGTGCCAGCTCGATCGAGAAGCTGTGCGGGGTCCCATCCGGATCGGTAAAACTGTAGCCGGAACTGTTCGTCCAAGGCACACGCAGGACCGTCCGCCCGCCCGGTTGGGCATCAGCGCCGGGCGCAGCCGTCAAGCAGGCAAGGAAAAGAGCTGCGACAAGGCATCCCCGCAGGATCCTGATGAAATGTAACCGCAATTTGCGCGTGCCCCTTTCGTCCAACGACAGGGTTTCGCACCCGCTGTCGCTTCCCGACCTGCCGTGATCCTGACAGGATTGACCGTTGCCCGACCCTTTGCAAGAAGTCTCGCGCCGCATTGCCCGGAAAATCAGACGGCCCAATGGCGCGCGCCTGGATGTGGGACAACTGCGGTCCTGTCGTGTTTCACGATCGTTTCCAGATGACCCGTCAAGCAGAAGCGCCGCCTGCGTGGAGCGCATCCCCGCGAACTGCTTCAGTCGGTCCGTCTCGGAGAGGGTAGAGTGGTTCTGAATGAAAGTTCCTCAGTTCCCCCAATATGACAGTGATTGAGAACATCGGCTAAGGGCTGAAGATCGGGGGTGTCCGGAAGACCGACATCGCCACGCGTGTCGCCGGATTGCTCGATCTGGTGAAGCTGCCACAGGTCGCAGACAAGATGCCCGGCCAGCTTTAAGGCGGGCAGCAGCAGCGCATCGCCCAGGCGCGGGCGATTGCGATCGATCCGCGGGTCTGCTGCTGGACGAGCCGCTTTCGGCGCTTGACGCCAAGGTCTGCGCAGAGCTGTGCGACGAGATCCGGCAGGTGCAGCGCTCCCTTCGCATTCCGACCCTCATGGTGACGCAAGATCAGGATGAAGCGTTGGCCCTGGCGGACAAGATCATCTGCATGACCCATGGCAATCTCGTGCAGGCCGGCACGCCGGAAGATCTGTATCATCGGCCTGCCACGGGCTTTGTCGCGGAGTTCATGGGGATCGGCAACCTGGCCGAACTTACCCTGTCCGAGATCCGCCGCTTCGCGGTCGACATCTGCTTTTCCCCGCCCGTCGCGTTGCACCCCGAGAAAGGGGCGTTCTTCTACGACCTGCAGGAGGCGGAAATTTCGATCGCGATGGAAGCGCAGGCGGCACGGACAGTGGTTCTTGCCCACCATGCAAAGCTGGGTGTTACCAGCCGTGTGCGGTCCTGAGATGTGATCGGGATCGGAGGACTGGTCGCCAATCGCGCCGCTTCGGACACTGTGCGCGACCTGTTTCGGAAGGCTGGGATCGAGGTCGTCCGAGCGGGTGCAACGGGATCGGTTCGGGCCCATCTGGTCGTCCACCACGCGCTGTCACGGATCGCCGCCGGTTCAACGGAATGCCTGTCCATGCGAGACACAAGGAACAGATGCGCGCACCGCGATTTCGGTGGCTGGAAAGCGGATGCAGTGGTTCGGGCGGAAACCGGACCTTCGCCGTGGGAGGGACCCCGATCCGCATTCGGGAGGCGTGGGCATTCAGAGACACCCGCAAATCCAACTCCGTTCCGCGAGGGGGCAGGGGGCCGTGAACCCATTCTGCGGGTTTCGCTGCCAGGATGCCGGAAGTCAGCTGTGCAAGGTGGCACGATTTATGTCCCACCTTGCAGCTGTTGTTTTACCTATTCGCTGATCGTCAGGCGACACAGCAGCGTGTTGTCCTGCGTCAGGCTTTCCCCCCAGACCAGCTTGGCGCTGTCGTCCCACGTAATCTCGTCATAGCCATCCTTGGGGCCGACGTCGGCGGCGGAATGAACGGTCGCGGCAGGCCAGTCGCTGTCGTCGAAATCGGGCGAGGTCCAGTCAGCCGGGATGTCGGTCGCGACAAAGCCGCAGGCCCCTTCGCCCGCGACGGGGTTCGCCTCATCCGCGCAGGACGGCTCGATGGGAGCGTGTTGCACCACGAGGCATTTCATGTCCGCGTCGGTCACGGCCAGGGTTTCGCCTGACACCGCATCCATGAACTGCGCGATCATGCCGCCGTCGCCCATCTGCTGGCGGTTGGTGCCGATATATTCCAGCCCGCTGTCGTTCTCCTTGAAGTCCTTGGCCTCGATCGCGATGACGGCTGGCAACTCGACCGAAAAGGTCGCGGTTTCCGCGTTGAACGACCGCTCGGTCGTGATCGAGACCGAGTCTTCCAGGACCGCTTCACCGTTTGCGGAAAGCGAGAACCAGTTGTCGACCCAGACATCGGCGGTGATGTCGCGGGTGCCCGCCTGTGCGGCGCAAGCCGTCAGGGCCGTGGCAGCAGCAAGGATGAAGCGCATGTTGTATCCGATCTTGTTGAGTTCAGTCGTGGATCAGTTCAGGAAAGAGATGGCATCGGCCGCAAGGACGTGCCCGTTCAGCGCGGCCATCACATCGCTCCAACCAACGTTGATGTCGTCTTGTTCCGGCAGATCGCCGAGGTGCGCATCAAGGGCATAGACCCAGATCGTGTATTCATGTGTGCCGGCACCGGCGGGCGAACAGGGTGGCGTGTAGCCGGTGGCGCGATTGTCTTTGTCCGACCCCTCAACCCCGAGGGAGCCCGGATTTCCCCGCGCCACGCCATCCGCATCGCCGGGAATGTTCCAGACCAGCCAATACTGACTGGGCGCGTTCACGCCTGGATAGGTGCCATTGGGATAATGCTGCATGACGATGGCATAGGCCCGCGTGTCTGCTGGTGCATTTTCCCACGTCAGCGGTGGCGATACACCGTCCCCGCCGCTGCGGGTGCAGCGCAGATCGGCGGGCAAGGGCGCGCCGTCGATCAGCGCGGGGCTGCCAACGGTGAAATCTGGGCCCTGCTGCCCAAGAGCGGGCAGCGCGGATGTGCAGCATATCAATGCAAGGCCAAGTGCGCTTGAACGGCTCATTCGCGGCAAAGCTCCTGCTCGAACAATTCGCCGCCGTTGGTTACGGTGCGGGTCTCGAAGTTGTAGCAATTCTCGGTCTCTGACGGGGCGTATTTGATGTAGTAGTCTGCGCCCTGATAGCTGTAGGTCATCGTCCGCTCGCCGTCCTCGCCCTGCACAAACACCAGATCGTCAACCCCGCCCCGCGGCGGCTGGCCTGCCTCTGGTCCGGGCCCGCCATCGGCAGCACCCAGAGGGCGCACGCGCGGCAAGGCATCGATGTCAGGCACTTCGCCCATCAGGCACTGGATGATGTAAGGCGCGCCTTCGGAGGTGTGGTAGCGATAACCGAAGACGTCATCGGCCTGCCCATTGCACACATCCAACACGCCACCCGCAATTGCCGTCCCGTCCGGATTGCTGTCCGCGTAGATAGGGAAGCCGTCAAAGGCCCAACCGATGATCGCATCCGGGCCCTTGTTCGCCATCTGGTCAATCATGCAGGTCGGTGCGGCGTGATAGTGATAATCGTCACCCCGGCCCGCATGGCCACCGCAGGCGTCAAGCTGCCCGGTTGCGACGGTGTCCAGATCCGCCTGATAGGTTCCCAGATCCTCTTGCGACATCTCTCCACCAGCGGTGTAATCATAGATCGGCACACCGTTCACGGCGACGCCAAGCGCCGCGTCACGGGTGTGCGGCGCCGTCCCAAGCGTCGGGGCCAACGTGATGGGCGAGGCGTAGTTCACCGCAGGCACGGGCACCTGCTCATTGGTACCGGTGATGCCGGTCATCATCTCGTGGTCCGGATAGGTATCGCCCGAGATCAAGGCGTGGTTATCGGCGCAGGTGACCGTGACGACATCGTCAAAGCCCGCCGCCGCGACCGAGGCAGTGACGGCCTCGCAATGAAATGTTGCCTCGTGGGCTTGCCCAGTGGTGGCGTAAAGACAGGCAAGGACGGCGAAGCCGGGCGAAAGGACGAGATGACGCACAGGTTTTCCTCTGAAAAGGTTCGTGACCGTATGAGAGTCTGAACGTTGTGTTCGGGCATTTCCGTCGGTTCCTGATCGCGGTTTTTGCGACAAAAAGCTCGGCCAGCGGGCACGCTTCCGGGCATAATTCGACGTTGCACTTGCTTGGATACATAGGAGGGAAACAGTGTTCGTCAATGAAAGCCAACGGCGCCTCGTCTTTCTGAACGCCGCCTTGGGCGCGGCGCAAAAGCACAATCTCTCCACAGAGACGATCAAGCATGTAAGATACTGCTGGATGCACGATCACCGGCTTTTGCCAAGCTGCGGCGCGGTATCAGGTGTGCCGGTGATCGGCGGCACTGGGCCGCAGACGTCGCGCGACCCAGAGGCGGATCTTGCTGTGGAAGGCCCGCCGACTGCGCATAGCGAAAATTGGAGACATACGCAGTTGATGGCCGCGCAATGCGGGCGGGGCAGGCCGCCTTTCGCGGCCCCCCGTCAGGTCATCACGTCAGGCCCGTCGCGGCCGGAGCGGGTCTTGAGCCCGGTCAGCGCGTCGATGGCCCTGACCAGCGGCGTCAGGGCTTCCTGGGTTTCAATGCCAAGGTCGCCGTCGGCGGGGGTATATTGCTCAAGGTAAAGCCGGATCGTTGCGCCCTCGGTACCGGTCCCCGAAAGGCGCATCACCGCGCGGGCGCCGCCATCGAAGTAGACGCGCATCCCCTGGTTCTCTGAAACGGAGCCATCCACCGGATCCGTGTAGGAAAAGCTGTCGATCTTCTCGATCCCCTCGGGCAGGGTCTCGATCGCCTTCAGGTCGTCCATGATGGCATTGGCGACGCCGGCATCCACGGCTTCGTAATCGTGGCGGGAATAGTAATCGCGACCGTAGGTCTTCCAGTGGTCCATCAGGATCTCGGCGACGGACATCTTGCGCACCGCCAGCACGTTGAGCCAAAGCAGCACGGCCCAGAGACCGTCCTTCTCGCGCACGTGGTCGGAGCCTGTGCCGGCGCTTTCCTCGCCGCAAAGCGTAGCCTTGCCCGCATCCAGCAGGTTGCCGAAGAACTTCCAGCCGGTGGGCGTTTCATAGGCGTCGATGCCCAGCTTTTCGGCCACGCGGTCGGCGGCGCGCGAGGTCGGCATGGAGCGGGCCACACCGGCAAGGCCGCGGGCATAGCCGGGGGCAAGGTGTGCGTTGGCGGCCAGCACTGCCAGGCTGTCGGACGGCGTCACGTAGACACCCTTGCCCAGGATCATGTTCCGGTCGCCATCCCCATCCGAGGCCGCGGCGAAATCGGGGCCGTCCGCGGCCATGACCATGTCGACAAGGGGCTTGGCCCAGATCGGGTTGGGATCCGGGTGGCCCTTGCCGAAATCGACCGATGGTTCGCCGTTCAGCACGGTGCCCGCCGGCGCGCCAAGGGTGCCTTCCAGGATTGTCTTGGCGTAGGGGCCGGTGACGGCGTGCATGGCGTCGAACTTCATGGTGAATCCGCTGGTCAGCAGGGCGCGGATCGCGTCGAAGTCGAACAGCGTCTCCATCAGGGCGGCGTAATCCGTCACCGGATCGACGATTTCGACCACCATGCCGCCCAGTTTGCCCTCGCCCAGGGCCGTCAGGTCCAGGTCCGGCGCTTCCAGCGTCTTGTAGTCGGAAAGGGTTTTCGTCTGATCGAAGATCGCGGCGGTCACGCTTTCGGGCGCCGGCCCGCCGTTCGAGATGTTGTATTTCAGCCCGAAGTCCTCGTCGATTCCGCCGGGGTTGTGGCTGGCCGAAAGGATCAGCCCGCCGTCGGTGCCACGCTGGCGGATCAGGTTCGAGGCCGCGGGGGTGGAGAGCAACCCGCCCTGGCCGACGATGCAGCGCGCCGCACCATTGGCGGCGGCCATGCGCAGGATCGTCTGAATCGCCTCGGCGTTGAAGAACCGCCCGTCACCGCCGACGATCAGTGTCTTGCCCTCGCAACCGCCGATGGCGTTGAAGATGGACTGGACGAAGGCCTCCAGATAACCGGGTTCCATGAAGACGCGGGTCTTCTTGCGCAGGCCCGAGGTGCCGGGCTTCTGGCCGTCGAAAGGGGTTACCGGCTTGATTTTAACGTCCATGACTTCTGTCGTCCTTAATGCTTTTACGGAATCCGGGCCGCGAAAATCATGCGGCCGGCACAAAAGTCAGACTATCGCCATTTCATGACTTTGACATGATGTCAGCGCGGATTCTGCAAGCCGTGGCAGCAAAACGCCTTTCGACCGGGCACTGAGGCGCGTCGACATCGAAGATCTGTGTCCCCGGGGGCAGGCCTGGGCCCGGAGAATGTTCTTGGTGGATCTTCACTGACATCAGCCAGTTTCATGGTTGCCCGATTGCACGGGATTGACCGGTCCGTGGTGCGCAGTGATCGCTGCCAATGGCTGGATATTTTGGAAAATTCGGGCACGCGCCGACGCCAGCTTCAAGTGGAGCCGCGATGCAGGAGTGAAGGGGGGCCGCCAGGATGCTTTTGCCAGCGTTGGAGATGAGCGACCCGCACCTGAGAATGTTGAGCTACAAAGCTGTGTGACACTGTGGGTGCCAAATCCAGCCTATGCCTAGTTGATCAAGGACTTAGATGGTGATTTGGCTCCGGCGGTAGGGATGGAAGCACTTGTTGTATAACTTGCTGAAAACTAACAGTTAATTCTGTCCGGAAAATGGGCTTGGTTTGGTCTTGTGTATCAACCACAGAACATAACGGGATCGACCTGACGGGCGCAAGGGAGGATTTCTTCACAGGGTGCCGTGTGGCGTGAACGGCCCGAAGCTGCCTTCCACCCACCACGCGGCGCCGCATTGTCGGGGATGAATGTCTGCTGTGCGGACTCGTCCGACATTCGCCTTGCCGCAGCCCCTCAGTATCTAGCGCTGAATAGCGCTTCGGCATTCGGCAAGCGCATCAAACCCTTTAAGGTTTAGGGCTCTGCAGGCTCCCAAAGTTCTATCGGGTTTCCTTCTGGATCGTGGATGCGTGCAAACTGTCCCACCCCATCCATGCTGACGATGTCACCACTGTCGATGCCTGCTGCATTGAGTTCCGCTAGCGCGGAAGTAAGGTTTTCAACACGAAAGTTGAGCATAAACGCATGATCTTTTGAGAAATAATCTGTGTCATGGGCGAAGGGTGAGAGGATGGTAACTCCCGCTTCCGTGATCCAAGGTTCCATTGTTGCCGACGTTGGGGCAGGATCGATCCCCAGGTGGGTTTGATACCATTCAGCCAAAGCGTTTGGGTCTTTGGCCCTGAAAAACAAACCACCAATTCCGAGAGTTTTTACCATGGAAATTTCCATCTTCTGTTGGACAAAGCCTGTCGTTTCAGTTGAACAGAAAACTAAAACGAAAGCAATTTCGCAACCTCAACTTGGGTCCGGTATAGGCACAAACCCGACCTCGGATGCGGCGCGGCATCGGGCCTTCAAAACGTTTGATCGGATGTAAGGAGGGCCCAAACCGGACATTCACAAACGTCAACGACGCTGCAGCGTAGTTTCCCTAATGCCGACCTTCACTGCGAGCGCTCCTAGGTCCGGTATTAGCAAGTAGCCGAATTTTTTAGGGTGCGCTCAGCGATCCGGCGGCGCTCAAAATGGGCGATGGATGCAAAGACGGGGAAAATCAGCTCTCCGGCTGGCATTGTCGTGTCGATATCCTCGGCCAAGGATCGAAAACCCGTGCCGCGTTCTTTGATAGTTATCATGGTGTCGAGAAGATCGCGCAACGGGTGATGTCACGTGGAATACGGTGTTTCGACTGGCTTGGTGTAAGCACCCTCGTAACGACGCGCGTCGCCAAATCGCTTGGTTTATGCAGGCGTTCCCTGTTTTGGGATGTTGGCGACAAAATGTCGCCGAAAAATCAGCGTCGCTCTACGTTTTCCGATAATTATTCCGGAAGTTGTTGACTGATCGTTTTGGTAAGATTAGCTCTTAACGGTGAAGGATCGTTCCGGTTTGATTGAGGCTTGCATCGTCGAAGGGCGCGACGTCCGTGGGAAAAAGGAGGAGCCGTTTCATGTTTGTTATGGCTTTGAGATATAAACCTTTTTGCCAAAAACTGGGCGCCTGGTGGTTTTGGGCTGTTGGTGAAACTCGAGCTTATCCGATGATCTTACCCTATGATCACGAAAACCCTCCAATACCCCAAACGTTTTGTCATCGATATTTGGAATGGTTAAAAGATTTATCTTTCGTGCGGAAATTAAGCATGACAAAAACGACCGTTTCAGATTGTCGTCGCAGTCCATGGTAATGTTCTGAGCCGACACACTATGACTTTGGATTTCAACCGATTACTGTTCTTGCTCTCCTCGGCATCAATTGCAATTATTTTTTTAGTTTTGGCAGCAGTAGCAATCGATTTAGTGGTTCCACCAAGTGGAACAGTGGGAAGCTACGTTAACTACAGAAAACTGGCAAAGACACTGATGTTTCTATATGGAACGATGTTTGCACCTGGCGTGCTAGTTGCCATTATCTATATAGTATATGCGCCCTCCCGCATTCATGGCGAACGTAAGTCTTATGCACTGGAAATAATTACCGCTTTCGTAGCGGTTCAGACCGTCTTCACTTTCACTATTCTTCAAGACGAATGAGGTAATTCAGCATGGCTGATGAAACACCTTCTTTGATTTCGATAGCGATAAGTTGCAGACAAAGAACCGTTCGTTTGAATGGATTTCAGATGAATCGAGAGTTTCACATGTTCCTTCACCATCTGAGATCTTCGAGACGGTTAGAAACATAAAGGATGTAAGTGATGCCTGAATTGTAAGAGGTAAAATGGTTGCGCAATTTTTGATAAAGTTCCTTAAATGTCTCACTCAGAACTTTAGAAATCGCGGCAAAATTAATGGAAAGAAATGTACCGTGAGAGTAGAGCTGGGTGGCGGTAACTTTGCCCAGCAGCTCTCAAGCGCGACGGCGGAGTCTGGGCGGCTATCTGACTTTTTAGACGATCTATTGGTAAGAGTGAAAGATACAGCTATCGCCTCTTAACAGGCTACCTAAGCTGCCGTTGGTACGGGGTGCAGCGAACGGTAGCTCCCCACCCATCTCCCTCGCCATCCTGTCCCCTTAAATCACCTTGAGCAATTGTTCGATTGCCTGTGCCAGATCTGTTAACGGGGCGGATTTGCGGTAAACTTTGTCGTGAATATCTTTGCCTTCATGACCGATGATGTCCCGGACAAATTTGTCGTCTACACCTGTGTGATCCAATTGGTTCTGGACGTAATGCCGTAGGCTGTGAAACGAGAGGTTTTTGCCCTCTGTTCCTAGCTCCTGGTCGATAATCTGGCGCATGCGGCGTCCGACTTTACGGCCAAAGGCGTTGTTTCCCGCTTCATATAGGTCCGGGAAGAGACTGATTTCATTGGTGCTATTCGCTTTTCGGACGTGATCGAGAAACCCCAGATCAATCAGGTGCGAATGGATCGGGATCATGCGGCGCGATGACAGGTTTTTGATGCGGCGCAGCTCTGAATCCTCAATGGAAAAGCACCAGATCCCTTCAATTTCAACGATGTCGGACGGCGAAAGCCCTGCGATTTCTTCGCGCCTCCCCGGATTCATGCGTATAAACCCTGCGTGGATACACGCTCCAAAGCCGGGCCAATGGCGCGGCAAAAGACGTTGATCTCATATGAAAACGGTATTTGTCTTTGACCGGATTTGTTATGTTTGATTGTCGAATAAAATTTGCGCGCGGTTCCGAAATAGCCGCCGGAAAAGCTATGCACAGGGACAGACTATAGGTAGGTAAAGCTACCTCGTCTGCCCCTTGCGCCGGGGAGGCGCTCCGTCTGTTCGTAAAACCCATGCGGGGCATGTGTTTTACGAACAAACTGCGCGGCTGGCGTTGCCAACCTTGCCTGGCGTCCCACAGGGCGGACGCGAAAGCCCCACGATGCTCAAACGGTCCGGCGTGACAACCGTTGATCGGGCCGCGCGACCGGCAGCCACGGCAGTTGGCGGATCGCCCCGGCCTTTGCCTCCAGCGGCGTTGTCTCGCTGTAGCGCTGCGAGGTAATCGATCCACCGGCATGGCCCATGATATCCTTGCGGTCGGCCTCTGGCAGGTCGGGTATCCGGCCAAGCTGCGTCGCCACATAGTGCCGGAAACTGTGGAACACCTTGCCATCCCGATTGCCGTTGAGCCGGGTCTGGACCAGATTCCGGAAGCGGTAATCGAGCTGACCTCCGAACCCTTTGCCCTTGCGCGGGCGCAGGTCGGGAAAGAGATCGGCTTGCGGCCCGTGGCGGGCGATCTGGCGGGCGGCGTGGTCATTCAGGCCAAGATCCACCAGTTGCGGATGCAGGGGCAGGTCGCGTCTGGCCGTGAGCGATTTGAGAGCGCGATTGGCGTTCGGCGCGATGATCAGGGCGGGCAGGCCGTCCATCACGGTGATTTCGGCGGCTTTGAGAGCCGCGATTTCCTCGCGCCGTGCGCCGGTCAGCGCGGCGATCATCGGCACCCAATAGAGCCCGTCTTGCACCAGCCGCACCCCGGGTTCCTGCCAGTGGGTCTTGTCCTTCCAGCCATGCCAGACAGGGTGGGTAAACAGCTTTTGCACATCACCGGCGTTAAAGGCGGGCCGCTCGTCACGCTCGCGTTGGCTCTTGCGCTGACGCAACGCGCCGAGGTCGAGATCGCCGACAGATGGCACGCCTTCAGCCCGCGCTTTGGTGAACAGCTGGCCGAGGTAATCCAGATTGCGGTTGATCGTTGTGACCGACAAGCGCCTGTCCTCGCGCCCCCTGGCGTCTGCAATGATCTGGCGGATCGGCTTGTTCCGGTCCTTGGGCGATTTGCGATAGCTTTGCGGCAGTTGCTCCAGAACATCGACGAACACCGCCAGATGATGCTGTCGCAGCTGGCGCATGTCCTGAACGCCGGTGATCTCGCGGAAGAGATCAAAGACCTTGGTCATCTGTGCAATCATCGCCTCGGACATGCCCGCCTTGCGCTTTTGCGCCATGAGACGGGTCGCAATGGCCTTGATCGAGGCGGAATAGGTCTCGATGCGTGGCTGCGCGTCAGATTTGGGCAGTGGCTTTGCCTGTGGCGGGCGACGGACGGGCAGGGGCTGGCCGAGTTCGGCTTGGATCACCCCCCGCAACCGATCAACCGTGCCCGCGTGATCGCAGCGGCCTTTGGCCATGTCCTCAAATGCCCGGGCGCTCTCGGCGGTCACCAGCGCGGCAAGGCGGCGGGCGGCGTTTGGATCAGGGGTTTGCAAGCTGATGAGGAAGGTCTTTCCACCAAGGGCGGTGGGGTAACGCCTGCGCCAATAATAAATCGCGTTGCGTCGGACGGTATGAGCGGCAAGGGCCATCGGTCACTCCTGTATGAGCGCCCAGAAAACCGTGCAAAAATAACCATTTGTGTATCACGCATGTGTATCAGCCGGGGCTGAAATACCAATTCCACATGTTCGTCAGAGACTTAAGGGAAATTGGCTCCGGCGGTAGGGATCGAACCTACGACCAATTGATTAACAGTCAACTGCTCTACCGCTGAGCTACGCCGGAACACTGGGCTTCGGACAGTGGCGCGTTGCGCTGCCGTCCTGCGGTGTGAGGGCGATATAGCAATGTGATTCAGAGGCGGCAAGGGGCATTCTAACATTCTTCCGACGTTTTTTGCTCGACCTCGGGGAAGCTTGGTCAAAGCCGCCGGAAATCCGCGTCCGCCTGCAAGGGGCCAAGCGGTTCCACGAGGTTTCTTGATGTAAGATCAATGAGATGGGCCAGAACATTGCGCATGGCGGCCGGAAGGAGGGCGGGGGCGACTTCGCTGTAGATCCGTTCGGCCAGCTGCATCGGGGCGGCCGGGCCGCCTGCAAGGGCCTCCAGAATGTCGGTTTCGCGCTGTGTCCGGTGTTGAAGCAACCAGTCGAGCCGGCCGTGAGGATCTGTGATTTCTGCGCCATGGCCGGGCAGGTAAAGGTTGGCGGGCAGGGATCTCAGCCGTCGGCAGGAGGCCATGAAATCCGTCAGGTCGCCGTCCGGAGGCGAGACGAGCGAAGTTGCCCAGCCCATCACGAGATCGCCGGTAAAGACGGTGCCGTCCCAGTCGAAACAGAGGTGATTGCCGAAATGCCCCGGCGTCCAGAGCGCGCGAAGCCGCTGATCGCCGGCGACGATCACCGCATTGTCCGGCACCTCGATATCGGGAACGAAGGTGCTGTCCACGCCTTCGCCACCCCCGATCGAGGACCGCGCGGCCAGGTCCTGCATGATGGCAGACCGCCCGGCCTCTGCATCCCCATAGGCGAGGATCGGCGCGCCGGTGGCGTTGGCCAGGGGGCGGGCAAGGGGCGAATGGTCGAGATGGGCATGGGTGACAAGAATATGGGTGATGCGCTGTCCCGGCTCCAGCGCGCCAAGCAGGGCCTGCAGATGGGCGGGATCATCGGGGCCGGGGTCGATCACGGCGATGTCGCGCGTCCCCAACAGATAGCTGTTGGTGCCCGGCCCGGTGAAGGGCGACGGGTTGGACGCCAGAAGCCGGCGCAGGCCCGGGCGCAGGGTTTCCACCTGGCCGGGAACCGGGGTTTCGCGCTTGGCCATGTCCATCCGGCTTTCCTCTGCTCGATTGCCGGCCTAGGTTAGCGCATGTCCTTTGAATGGCTCAAACACTATGTGCCCCGTGGCATCTATGGCCGCGCCGCGCTGATCCTGATCCTGCCGGTGGTCACCTTGCAGCTTGTCGTGTCCGTGGTCTTCATCCAGCGGCATTTCGAAGGCGTGACCGTGCAGATGACGGAAACCGTGACCAGCGAACTGCAACTGGTCCTCGCTCCGCCCGATGGGGTCTCGGCCGACGGCGTCGCCTCGGCGCTGGCCATCGGCGTGATGGAGATGGCGCCGGACGAGATGCCGCGCGCGGATTACGCGCGCTGGTTCGACCTGTCCGGGCGGGTGGTGATCCGGTCGCTGAAAAGTCGTCTTTTCGGGGTGCAGGCAATCGAATTGCCGGACGATCACGTGGTGCATCTTTACGTGCGGCGCGGAGAGGAGGCCTATCGGCTCAGCTTCGGGCGCAAGCGGGTCTCGGCCTCCAACCCGCACCAGTTGTTCGTCAACATGGCGGTCTTCGGGGTGCTGATGACGATCATCGCCTTCATATACCTGCGCAACCAGCTGCGCCCGATCACCCGCCTCGCCGCCGCTGCCGAGGCCTTCGGGCGTGGTCGCCATGTGCCCTATCGCCCCGGAGGTGCTGTCGAGGTGCGGGCGGCAGGCAGTGCCTTTCTCGACATGCGGGCACGGATCGAACGGCAGATCGAACAGCGGACCCTGATGCTGTCGGGGGTGAGCCATGACATGCGCACGCCGCTGACCCGAATGCGGCTGGCGGCGGCGATGCTGGATGATGAGGACCGCGTGCCGATGGAGCGCGACATCGACGAGATGCAGCGCATGCTGGACGAATTCCTGTCCTTTGCCCGCGGCACCACCGAAGAGGTCGTGCAAGAGGTCGATCCCCTCAGCCTGATCCACGCCATTGTCGAGGATTCTCGCCGCGCCGGGCAGGACGTTGATCTCGTGCATGCCGAAGGGGCCGGGCGGATGCCACTGCGCCCCCTGGCGATCCGCCGGGCGGTCGAGAACCTGATCGGCAATGCCGTGCGCTATGGCAGTCATGCCGAGGTCAGCATCGATCTGTCCGCCCGCAGCCTGCGCATCCGGATCGAGGACGACGGGCCGGGCATCCCCCCCGACCGTCGCGGCGAGGCGATGAAACCCTTCACCCGGCTGGAGCCTTCGCGGAATCAGAACCGCGGTTCCGGCGTCGGGCTGGGCCTGTCGATTGCGGGTGATATCGCCCGCGCCCATGGCGGGGTGCTGCGCCTGGGGGAAAGCGCGCGGCTGGGGGGGCTTCAGGCCGACCTGGTGATTGCGCGCTAGGGGACAAGCCTTGCCCGGTCGTGCATAGCTGTCGGCAAAGGGAATGAGTGGGGGTTTGGTAGGCCCGGCAGGATTTGAACCCGCAACCAAAGCGTTATGAGCGCTCTGCTCTAACCGTTGAGCTACAGGCCCACTCTGCGCCGTGGTAGCCAGCCGGGCGGCGGGCGTCAAGAGACGCCGCCGCCCGGTCGTGCATGTCAGCCTGAAGGATCAGAACCGCATGCTGAGGCCGAGACCGGTATTCATGTTGCCGTCTCCGTCAAAGGCCGTTTCCAGACGCAGGTCGATGGGCAGGGCGCCATTGGTCAGGGTCAGCTCTGCCCCGATCCGGTAAAGCGTCAGATCATCATCCTCGACGTCGAACTGCGTGCTTGCCCCGGCAAGGCCCATGGTGACCGCATCGCCCTGAGCGGTGATCAGGTCGATCCCGCCAAAGGGCCGCAGGGCACCGACGCCGGTCGCCAGAGAATAGCCGATTTCGCCGGTCAGGTAATAGCTGCCGGCATCGCGATCCTCGAAACCCGCACCACCAAGACCCGACAGGGCAAAGCCGTCGTAGCGCGCCCAGCTGGCCCCGAGCGAACCCGACAGGTCGATCCGGCCAATGACCGGGGTTTGGGCCACCTGCATGCCGATGCCGAATTCGCGGCTGTCGGTCGAGCCCGTGCCTGCCGCGTCCAATGCCGAAGTCAGATCGGTCGCGCCACTGGCGATATAGGCAAAGCCCAGACCGTCAAAGCCCTGGCCAAGCGCAAAGCCCTTGCGCAGACCAAGGGCAATGCTGCGCCGTTCCAGATCGGTCGCGCCATTGTCGCTGGTCATGTCCTGATTGGAGGCGCGGACAAAGACGCCGATGGCATCGAAATCGCGCCCCACGGTCAGCGCGCCGCCATGGGCCAGATCACCGCCCCAGCCGCTCAGATCTCCCCACCAGCCCGGCGCATAGGCGACCGCGCTCAGCGCGCGACCGATGTCGCGACTGCCAAGGGCGGCCAGGTAGTCCATCGAGGAAAACGCCTCGGCATCGGCGACGACCAGCGTTGTGCCTGCGAAAAGCGCGGTATCGGGGGCCTCGGCCATGTCGATGACCTCGGGCGCGGAAACGAAGCTGAGCGTGCCGGCTGAAACACCCGCGCCGACGATCAGCGTGTCGCTGCCATCGCCCAGGTCCACATCGCCGCTGATGCTGCCGCCTTGCAGCGACAGGGTGTCGTCGCCATCGCCCAGATAGATCGCGGTGCCGCCCGTGCCGGTGATCGTGCCGTAGTTGATGACCGTCTGGCCCATCGTATTGGCGCTGTCGACATTGACGCCCATGTTGCCGGTGATTTCGCCGTAGTTGGTCAGGGTCGAGGAAGCGACAGTCGAGGGGTCGTAATCCACACCGTCTTCGGAGCCGAGGGCGCGGATTGTGCCATTGTTGATGATCGTGCCGCTGTCGATGTCGATCCCGTCCTGATCGCCGGAGACCTCAAGCAGGCCGTTGTTGGTGACCATGGCGTTTTCACCGACGTTGATCGCGTCGTCGATGGAATAGATCTCGCCCTCGTTCAGCACGGTAACACTGTCGCCATCGCCTTCGATGCCTTCGCCGAGGGAGTTCAGGACGCCGTAATTGGTCACCACGGAATTGTCGGCCACGTTGATCGACTGGCTGCCGGCATTGATGGTGCCATAGTTTGTGACGGTGGCGTCCTCGTTGATGTTGATGCCGTCGTCGTCCCAGGCGGTGATCGTGCCGTGGTTCACGACCGTGATGCCTTCGTCCCCGTCGATGCCCCGATCATCGGTCGAGGTGATCGTGCCATTGTTGGTGATCTGTGCCTCGTCATCGACGAGGATCGCGGCCGAGCCGACCGAGGAGATCGCGCCGTCATTGGTCAGCACCAGGTCATCCTTGACCTCGAAAGCCGCATCCGCGCCGCCCTGCACATCGCCGGTGGCCGTGACGGTGATGCTCAGATCGTCAAGGCCGTCGTCCAGAATGCCGGCGCCGGTAGCGGCACAGGTGATCGTGTCGCCATCGACGGGATTGGCGGGAGAGCAGGCCTCGGCATGGGCCTGGCCGATCCAGGGCACGGTCGCCAGGGCAAGAAGGGATGTGCGGCTCAGAAGTTTGTTCATGATATCCTCGGATTCGTTATCCGGACCCTCCTGACTGCGCTCTGTGACGGCTGGATGATGACCGGCCCCGCGAAACCGCCAATTCCTGAGGTTGAGAGATTCTTGCCACAGGCGCCTTGCGGGGGCTTTGACGTTGCGCGAGGCCGGCAGATCGGCTACCCGAGGCCGCAATGTTTTCGCGCCCCGGCCAAGGGTCAGGCGCCATCAGGGAGCCGGCCATGACCGAAGGCAAGAACGGGATCAGCTATGCGGATGCGGGTGTCGATATCCAGGCCGGGAATGCCCTGGTCGAACGGATCAAGCCGGCGGCCAAACGCACCACGCGGCCCGGCACCATGTCCGGTCTCGGCGGCTTCGGGGCGCTGTTCGACCTGAAGGGCGCGGGCTACGAGGATCCGATCCTTGTCGCGGCCACCGATGGCGTCGGAACCAAGCTGCGCATTGCCATCGACACCGGTCATGTCGGCACCATCGGGATCGACCTCGTTGCCATGTGCGTCAACGATCTGGTCTGTCAGGGCGCCGAGCCGTTGTTCTTCCTTGATTATTTCGCCACCGGCAAACTGTCGGTGGACGAGGCCGCGACCATCATCGAAGGCATCGCGGCGGGCTGCGAAGCCTCCGGCGCGGCGCTGATCGGTGGCGAGACGGCGGAAATGCCCGGCATGTATGCCAAGGGCGATTTCGACCTGGCCGGTTTTGCCGTCGGCGCGATGGAGCGCGGCGGTGATCTGCCTGCCGGTGTCGCGCCTGGCAATGTGCTGCTGGGGCTCGCCTCGGACGGGGTGCATTCCAACGGGTATTCGCTGGTCCGCAAGCTGGTCGAGGTTTCGGGGCTGGGCTGGGACGCGCCTTGCCCCTGGGACGAGACGGCCACGCTTGGGCAGGCGCTGCTGACGCCGACGCGGCTTTACGTGACGCAATGTCTGGCCGCGATGCGCGCGGGTGGCGTGCACGGGCTGGCCCATATCACCGGCGGCGGGCTGACGGAAAACCTGCCTCGTGTGCTGGGCGATTTCGGTGCCACCGTCGATCTGAACGCCTGGGAATTGCCCGGCGTCTTCAAGTGGTTGCAAGAGGTCGGCGGCACCTCGCCCGAGGATATGCTGGTCACCTTCAACTGTGGTCTCGGCATGATCCTTGTCGTCGCGGAAGATCAGGCAGAGGCCGTCACCGCGCTGCTGACCGAAGCGGGCGAAACCGTGCACCGCATCGGCACCGTCACCGAAACCCCGGGCATGACCTACGAGGGCCAGCTGGCGTGAAGCGCGTCGCGATCCTGATTTCCGGCGGCGGGTCCAACATGGTTCGCCTGCTGGAAAGCATGACCGGCGATCATCCGGCGCGGCCCGTTCTGGTAGCTTCCAATGACCCGCAGGCGGGGGGGCTGACCAAGGCCGCCGCCATGGGCGTTCCGGTTGCCGCCGTCGATCATCGCCCCTTCGGCAAGGATCGCGCCGGTTTCGAGGCACAGCTGCTGGAACATCTCGATGCGGCCCGGCCCGACATCCTGTGCCTGGCCGGTTTCATGCGCATCCTGACCCCCGATTTCATCCGCCGTTTCGAAGGCCGGATGCTGAATATCCACCCCTCGCTGCTGCCGAAATACAAGGGGCTGCACACCCATGCCCGCGCACTGGAGGCTGGCGACGCAGAGGCCGGCTGTACCGTGCACGAGGTCACCGCCGAGCTGGACAGTGGCGCGATCCTGGGTCAGGCGCGGGTGCCAATTCAGGCGGGCGATACGCCAGATGACCTTGCCGCGCGCGTACTGGTCGAGGAACATCGCCTTTACCCGGAGGTGCTGCGCCGCTTTGCCGATCCCGCGCTGACCTAGCGCAACGCCGGAAGCGAGCCGGAATTGCCGCGCCATTCCATCCCCGCGGGCAGGTCGGAGGCAGGCACAAATGCGGCGCCGATCAACAGGATCGCCAACATGCCGGCCAACGTCAGGCCGGTGACGGAAACCCGCAAACGCGGGGCAGGGCGGGGCTGAGTTTGAGTGAAGGCCATGGTGGCACCTTTCATAGCTGTTGAAAGGGCTATAACGGCGTCAGAAGTATTTCTGAAATGAATACTTGATGCATAAATCGTCACGAAAAGCGATCATTCGCCCTGACGTTGATCATAGGCAACCCGCGCGGCTTCGACCTCTGACAGGTGGGATTTCGTCCAGCAGTACAGCGCCCGGAAGGCCGGCAGAAGCGAGGCGCCAAGCGCGCTCAATTCATATTGCACGGCGACAGGAGAGGTCGCGATGACCTCTCGGGTGATGATGCCGTTGCGCTCCAGTTTGCGCAGGGTCTGGCTGAGGCTTTTCTGGGAAATGCCCTCAAGCCGCCGTTTGATCTGATTGAAGCGCGACGGGCCGGGCACCAGCACCGTCAGGATCATCATCGACCATTTGTCCGCGATCTGGTCGAACAACTCCCGGCTGGGATTGTCGGCGCTAAAGGTCTCGGAGGCACAGGCTTCGATGCCGCAGGTTTCGGTGAAAACAGTCAGGTCTTCCATGTGGGTTACCTTCAGGTGACGTAGTGTGCTCAGGGTGCGTTGTTGACACTAGGTATCAAGAATATACCTAGACGCCAAGACATTCTGAAAGGACCTCCTCCCATGTCGCATTCCAACGATATCCTGTTTCGCCCCTTTTCACTGAACGGGCTCGAACTGAAGAACCGCATCGTCATGGCGCCGATGACCCGTGGCATGGCCCCCGAAGGACAGCCGGGCAAGGCGCAGGCCGACTACTACCGCCGCCGCGCGGAAAACGAGGTCGGCTTGATCCTGTCCGAAGGCACGGTCATCGACCGGCCCGCATCGCGCAACCTGCCGGGCATTCCGTTCTTCCACGGCAAGGCGCTGGACGGCTGGCAAGAGGTGATCGCGGCCGTGCATGGCGCGGGCGGCAGGATGGGTCCGCAGATCTGGCACACCGGATCGACCCGCGCGTCGGAATGGGAGCCCGAAACGCCGGTCGAAAGCCCCTCTGGGCTGATCGGGCCCGGCAAGCCGCGCGGTGTCGCGATGAGTGAAGCCGATATCGAGGCCACCATCGCCGCCTTCGCCAAGGCCGCCGCCGACGCCAAGCGACTTGGCTTTGACGTGGCCGAACTGCACGGGGCGCATGGGTATCTGATCGACCAGTTCTTCTGGGCTGGCAGCAACCTGCGCGACGATACCTGGGGTGGGTCCACCATCGCGGATCGGTCGCGTTTTGCGGTGGAAACCGTCAAGGCGGTGCGCGCCGCCGTCGGGCCCGAATTCCCGATCATCCTGCGTCTCAGCCAGTGGAAACAGCAGGATTACACGACGCGTCTGGCCGAAACCCCGCAGGAAATGGCGAAATGGCTGGAACCTCTGGCCGAGGCGGGCGTCGACATCTTCCACTGCTCGCAGCGCCGCTTCTGGGAACCTGAATTCGCGGAGGTGGACGGCGAAAACGGTCTGAACTTTGCCGGCTGGGCCAAGAAGATCACCGGCAAATCCACGATCTCGGTCGGCTCGGTCGGCTTGTCGGGCGAATTCCTTGCGGCCTTCGCGGGCGAGGCGTCTCAGGCGACGCCGCTTGAAAAGCTGACCACCCGGATGGAGCGCGACGAATTCGATCTGATCGCCGTGGGCCGCGCCCTGATCAGCGACCCGGCCTGGGCCGCCAAGGTGCATCGCGGGGCGGCCGATGAACTGACCGGGTTCAACAGCGCGGACCTGGCTGAACTGGTCTGATCGCCATGAAAAAGGGCAGGGCGCGCCGATCACGCCCTGCCCGAAACCGCCCGTGCGGCAAGGCGCCCCCGTCGCGCCACTTGGCCTTTCAATCGTTGGCAGAGCGCCTTATGACGGATGCGTGAAGCGGGATGAGCCCGCAGCAGCGAAAGAGCGACATGCAGACCATTACCACGACCGAAGGCCTGGCGGCTTTCTGCGACAAGGCGCGCAGCCAACCCTATGTCACCGTCGATACGGAGTTCCTGCGGGAACGGACATATTATTCCCAGCTTTGCCTGATCCAGCTTGCCTATCCCGGCAAGGGTGACGAGAACGCCGTGCTGGTCGATCCCCTGTCCGAAGGCCTGTCTCTGGAGCCGCTTTACGCGCTGTTCCAGAACACCGAGGTGGTCAAGGTCTTCCATGCGGCCCGGCAGGATCTGGAAATCTTCTACGTCGACAAGGGGATCATCCCCGAACCGCTGTTTGACACCCAGGTCGCGGCCATGGTCTGCGGGTTCGGTGAACAGGTCGGCTATGAAACGCTGGTGCGTAAGATCGCCCGCCAACAGCTGGATAAATCATCCCGTTTCACCGATTGGTCGCGCCGTCCACTGACCGAGGCGCAGGCGAAATACGCCCTGGCCGACGTGACCCATCTGCGCGAGATCTATGAATTCCTGGCGTCCGAACTGAAGAAGGCCGGGCGCGAGGAATGGGTGGAAGAAGAGCTTGGCATCCTGCTGAATCCGGAAACTTATATCACCCGTCCCGAAGAAGCCTGGCAGCGGGTGCGCACGCGCACCAGTTCGGGCCGGTTCCTGGGGGTCTTGCGCGAATTGGCCCGGTTCCGCGAATCCTATGCCCAGACCCGCAACGTGCCGCGCAACCGGATCTACAAGGATGATGCGATGGTCGAGCTTGCCTCGACCAAGCCCAAGAACCATCAGGATCTGTCGCGGTCGCGCCTGCTGCTGCGCGAGGCCCGCAAGGGCGATATCGCCGACGGGATCCTTGCTGCCGTGCAGGCGGGCCTGAATTGCCCCGACGCGGATCTGCCGCGTCCGGACAAGGACGACGAAAAGTTGCAGGTCAATCCGGCCCTGGCCGATCTGCTGCGTGTGTTGCTGAAGGCCAAGTCCGATACCGCAGGTGTCGCGGCCAAGCTGATTGCAGCGACATCCGAACTGGATGCCCTGGCCGGCGGGGTGCGCGACGTGCCTTCGCTGCATGGCTGGCGCAAGGATGTCTTCGGCGCCGAGGCGCTGCGCCTTTGCGACGGGGAAATCGGTCTGGCGACCAAGGGTCAGAAGGTCATCACGGTCGAACTGAACTGACCGGTCGACCCGAGATCAAAATGCGAAAAGGGCGCCTTCGGGCGCCCTTTTTCGTGGCAAGTGGCGGAAAATCTCAGGGAGAGACGCTGAGCACGTTCTGCACACCGACGACTTCGACGCGTGAGATCCCGGCGAGTTCGATATTGGACAGGCGGAAGGCGGCGGTCACTTCGCGCGATTGCGCGGTGCCGACGACCGCGCCTTTGGTATAGGCGGCCACATCTGCCAGCATCAGATAACGGATCACGCCGCTGCCTTCCGGTGCCGCCGCGCTGCCCTGAGGCGCCTGGAACGAGATGTTGTAAGACCCCTGAACCGAAGCCGTCGCGGTGACGGTAAAGACCTTGCCACCGGGCACATCAACCACGTCGATCGTGTCGATATGGGCCAGCGGGTTGCGCCGGTCCGGGGCCGGTGGCTCGTAATCAGCCGGCAGAAGGGGATTGAGACTGGTGCCCTTGTCGACGGCGGAACCGCCGCCTCCGAACCAGCCGCAACCGGCGAGCAGAGCAAGGGAAAGTATCGTGACGGGAAGGGATTTGCGCATCTATAGGGGCCTCCGCGACCCTGCTCCGTGAACCTGCTACACGTCTAACCCAGACCTGCCCCATTGAAAAGGCACCGCTGAGCGCAATGGACGGCCGGGCACCGCCGGTCGGGGGCTGGACGCGGCGAGCCGGGGGCCTTAGGTCACAATGCAGGTGGCCGAGACAGCGACGGAAAGGACCCCCATGGCGCAGGAAGCATTCGAGGATATCGTTGCGGATTTCGAATTTCTCGACGATTGGGAAGACCGCTATCGGCATGTGATCGAAATGGGCAAGGCGTTGCCGCCGCTGCCAGATGCGTTGAAGGTGCCCGCGACCAAGGTCGACGGCTGCGCCAGCCAGGTCTGGCTGCATCCGCACCCCGAGGCGGGCGTGTTTCATTTCGACGGGGAAAGCGACGCGATGATCGTGCGCGGGCTGATCGCCGTCCTGCATGCGCTTTACGAGGGCGTCCCCATGTCGGAGTTGTCCAATATCGACGCCCACGCAGAGCTTGCCCGTCTCAGTCTGGAGGACCACCTGTCCGCACAGCGCTCCAACGGGTTGCGCGCGATGATAGAGCGGATTCGCGAACAGGCTTGAGCCCGCTCATTCCCGCGCGACGTAGCGGGACAGTGACCGGATGAAGGCATCGACCTCGGCTTCCTCGGCGCTGCCCGGAAAGCTCTCGACACGGGCCAGGGGCAGGGTTCCGGACAGGGTGTCGATCGAGGCGCGCCGCTTGTTCCGGTCAGCGGTGTCCAAAGGCAGGGCACCGGCCGCCTGCAACAATTCCAGCCGCTGATGAATTGCCCGCATCCCGGCAAAGGCGCGGATCATCGGGTCGGTCAGCCTTGGATCATCCTGCCAGCTACGCCCCTGAAACAGATCCTGCGTTACCCTTTGTCCCGCCCCAAGGCATTCATAGGCGCGACAACCGTCAAAGCCCTGTTCCTTCAACTGCCCATGGATCCGGCAGGCATGCCCCGTCAGATTAGGGCAGGCAAGGCCCGCAGGCTTGTCTATGGCAAAGCTTTGACCGGCATCCAGTGCCAATGCCATGCAGCAGAGGGCCGCGCATTGGGCGCAATCCGATTGCAGCTCGATACTCACGCCAATAGCCCACGCGCCAGTTCGGTTGCGAGGTCGCCGTAACCGGTAAAACGTCGCTCGAACGTCAGTCCAAGCCGCTCGGCGCAAGCGCGGGCCTGTTCGGTCAGCGCCGCGTCTTCGGTCTGGGCGAGGTAGACGAGGCGGTCGTAATTGCCGAAATACATGTCCCGCAATTCCGGATGGCGATCCAGTCCTAGGGGCTTCCAGACGAAGGTATCGAACTGGCGCGCAAGGAAGTCCGTCAGATAAAACGCGGTTACCTCGTCACGGGCGGCAAAGGCGGCCAGTCCGTCGAAGAAGGCATAGCAATGCGCCCCGGCGATCATCTGCACCCCGAGCCTGTCGCATGTTGCCTGTAGCAGGCCGCCGGTGCCGCAATCGGCATAGGCGACGAAGATCCGGGCATAGCCCGGCCTGTGCTGCGTCACCGCCTGTTCCACGGCGTCGGGGATGCGGTCGGGGCGATTGTGCAGGATGGCGGGAAGGCAGTGCAGATCGACATGCGACCAGCCGTTGAGGTCGATCAGCGCCAGGATTTCACGCGCCAGCGCCCCGCAGGCCAGCACCAGGATCCGCCCGTCCGGCTGCGTCACCGCATGGCCCCGACGGGTCAGCGTGGCATCGTCGGGGATGGGCATATTCCGGGGCATTCGAAACCTTTTCAAACGATTGCGGCGCGAGGCTGATCAGCCCCGCGCCGGTTCATGGGGGCCGAAACCCGGTGTCTGGTTGGCGTCAGGCCTCGGCGCCGGGACGGTTGTGCTTGCGCGCCATGTAGGTCTTGGCGGTTTCGACCGCAACTGCCGCGTCGCGGCAATAGGCATCGGCCCCGATGGCCTTGCCGAATTCCTCGTTCAGGGGCGCGCCGCCGACCAGAACGATGTAGTCTTCGCGGATACCCTGTTCCTTCATCGTGTCGATAACGGTCTTCATATATGGCATGGTCGTTGTCAGCAGGGCCGACATGCCGAGAATATCGGCATTTTCGGCCGCCAGTGCCTCAAGATAGCCCTCGACCGCATTGTTGATTCCCAGATCGACGATTTCGAAGCCCGCGCCTTCCATCATCATGCCGACAAGGTTCTTGCCGATGTCGTGGATGTCGCCCTTGACCGTGCCGATAACCATCTTGCCGATGGTGGGCGCGCCGGTTTCCACCAGCAACGGTTTGAGCAGATGCATCCCGCCCTTCATCGCATTGGCCGCCAGCAGGACCTCGGGGACGAACAGGATACCGTCACGGAAATCGTTGCCCACGATGGTCATGCCGGCCACCAGGGCCTTGGTCAGGATGTCGTAGGGGGTCCATCCGCGATCGAGCAGGATCTGGGTCGCCTCGACGATCTCTTCCTTCAGACCGTCATAGAGGTCGTCCATCATCTGCTCGGTAAGTTCATCGTCAGCGAGGTCAGCGAGGATGATATCGTTTTCTTCGTCGGACATGTGCGTTCCTGTACCATTGTGGCGCGCCGTTAAGGTCAGCCTCTGCCTGAATTCGACAGACGACTGGTCGGAATGCGACAGATCGCACCATTGTGCCGACTTATAGCTATCGGGGCGAAAAGAAATACTGAAAAAAATTCATGGAGATCATGGGGTGAAGTGCCTATGTTCGACATATGTTCCGAACCAGCGCCCATCAGATCGACAAAGACAGCCGCCCGGGTCGCGGGGCTGCCAGCAATGCGCCCGGTCGGTACGAGCGGCGTGAACGGCAGGCAGAGCATGATGGCTGGGAGATTGCCGAGGATATGCCCAAGATCCGTACCGAGGTGACCGAGGAAATGCCGCGCAGCGTGATCACCCATGTCGGTTCTCCCGATCTGCCGTTTGATCGGACGCTGAACCCATACCGCGGCTGCGAACATGGCTGCATCTATTGCTTTGCCCGGCCGACCCATGCCTACCTCGGGATGTCGGCAGGGCTGGATTTCGAAACCCGGCTTGTGGCGCGTCCTGATGCGCCAGCCGTGCTGGAGCAGGAACTGGCCAGGCGCATCTATCGCGTGGCACCGCTGGCGATCGGGACGAACACCGACCCCTATCAACCAATCGAGCGTGATTACAGGATCATGCGCGGCTGTCTTGAAGTGCTTGAAGCCCATCGTCACCCGGTGATGATCACCACCAAGGGCACCGGCATCCTGCGTGATCTCGATATCTTGCGGCGCATGGCAAAGCTCGGGCTGGTGAAGGTCGGGATTTCGATCACCACGCTGGACGCCGATATCGCCCGCAGGTTGGAGCCCAGGGTGCCGCGCCCCGAAAAGCGGATAGAGATCATGCGCAGCCTGTCGCGGGCCGGGGTGCCGGTGCGGGTCATGGTCTCTCCGGTGGTGCCGGGCCTGACCGAGGCCGAGATCGAGTCGATCCTGACCGCTGCCAGGGACGCCGGGGCCGTTTCGGCAAGCTGGATCATGTTGCGCCTCCCACAGGAGGTTTCTCCGCTGTTTCAGGACTGGCTGCGCGAACATTATCCGGCCCGCGCCGAACGGGTCATGGCGCGGCTGCGGGAAATGCACGGTGGGCGCGATTATGACGGGGAATGGTTCCGGCGCATGCGCGGGTCGGGACCTTATGCGCAAATGATCGGGCAGAGGTTCCGGTTGGCAGCGAAGCGCCTGGGGCTGGACAGGCCGCAACCGGAATTGCGGTGTGACCTGTTCCGTGTCCCGGTCAAACCCGGCGAGCAATTGTCGCTGTTCTAGGCTGACCTGGACTGGAAGTACATGCGCCGAACCCAGTGAGGTTCGGCGCGCAAGGTATTGATGTTTATGTTCAACCCCGCCGCCGACGACGCGGGCGGACAGGGGCGCCGGCATCGTCGCCGGTTCCATCGCTGGCCGAGGAAAAGCCACCTAGTTTTTCGGTGATCTCTTCCAGGGTCGGGCGCGGTCCGCGCGGCCGGGTTTCCAGCGCTTCGTGCATCTTTTCAAGGTGTTCTGCCATGGTCCCGCAACACCCGCCGATCACCGTGGCCCCGCAATCGCGCGCCATGACGGCATATTCGGCCATCAGCTCGGGCGTGCCATTGTAATGGATATGGCCGTCTTCATATTTCGGGATCCCGGCATTGCCCTTGGCGATAATCGGACGATCCACGCCCTGCGCCGAGAAGCCCAGTACGGTGCGCAGCAGATCCGACGCCCCCACGCCGCAATTGGCGCCATAGGCAATCGGGGGGTTTTCCAGCTTTTCCACCATCTTGACCATCGACTCTGAAGTCAGGCCCATCATTGTACGGCCGGCGGTGTCAAAGCTCATGGTGCCGCACCAGGGCATATCGGCCAGCTTGAAAGCTTCGGCGGCGGCGCGATATTCCTCGGGGGCGGAAATCGTTTCCAGCCAGAGCACATCGGCCCCGCCTTCCTTCAGACCCTCGGCCTGCTGATGAAAGATCTCGACAGCCAATTCGTGGGTCATCGGGCCCATAGGGGCCATGATCTCTCCGGTTGGGCCGACGGAACCGGCAACAACGACCGTGCGTCCCGAAGCATCCGCAACCTCGCGGCCAAGTTCGGCCGAGATGCGCGACAATTCCCCGGCGCGCTTTTCGGCGCCGTGCAGTTTCAGTCGCGACGCATTTCCGCCAAAGGAATTCGTCAGAAAGATGTCAGAGCCGGAATCGACCGCGAACTTGTACAGTTTCTTGATCCGGTCCGGATGTTCCTCGTTCCACATTTCCGGCGCGTCGCCGGAGCTGAGGCCCATGTTGAAAAGATTGGTGCCGGTGGCGCCATCGGCCATCAGCCAGTCACGGGTCTCCAGCAGGCGGGAGAGGGCATTGGTCATAACGGACTCCTTGCGGGTTTCGCGGGCGTTTGCGCGGGGCGGTGTCGCGATGAAGCCCCCGGCGCGGGATCACCTCCGCGCGGCAGGAGCGGCTGCCCCATCCCGTTCATACGCGCTGCGCGCCGGGGTTGAAAGGGTCGGGGCCCGTGGGGCCGGGCGTCGCATCGCCAGGGCCAGGTCGGCTGCCCCCAGGATAAGCTGCAGGCGACCCGGGGCTGCCATGTAAAGAGGCACCCGGCGCGGAGAGAAGCTGTCCTTGAAGCGGATCAGCCCCTCGCCACCCGAGCGGCGCGCGACATACTGGCGCAATCGGGCCAAAAGGGGGGCTTCGCGCAAATCACGGGCAGGCATGGCGGCCAGGGACAGCGCCCGGCCTTCTTTCGCGCCATCCCGGGCGGCCGCGACGATCAACTTATGCATGGTCCCGTCCGGAAGACCCAGTCCATGACGCATGAGATCGAGGCAGAGTTCGTGTCGGTTTTCGTGGAATGTGACATAGGCCACCAGCGCATTATTTTCCCAGGCACAGTAAAGTCGCTGATGCGCCACGTAATCCGGGTCATAGCGTCCGGTCGACAGACCTCGGGCCTGACCATGCTCCCTGACCCAGATCCGGTCGAGGGCGGCCATCGTCTCAACGGGCATGGTGTCAGGCCGGGTCACTGTAATACCGGCCTTTTCGGCATTGCGCAGCTTGCGGCGCAGTTGGCGATATCGTGAGCCCTCAAGAGTCAATTCGCCCGGTTGGATCACAGCCTCGTCCGCGATGCGCAGCACGTTCCAGCCGGCACGCCGTGCTTCCAGCGCCGGGGCGGCCGTGCATTTGTAGACCAATGCCATCCGGTTGGACGACCGCGCGGCGCAGGCCAGCCGCGGCAGCAAGGGACCGAGACCGCCGGTCAGCGGATCGAAGAGCAGTGTCAGGCTTTGCGGTGTGTCGATGACCAGCCCCGCGCAGTGGGAAGCGCCCAGCAGACGCGCCCCGTTCTGCCGCGCCAGTCCGGATTCCGATCGGGGCGCCAGGTCCAGTAACAGCTCCGGAATGCTGCGTGGAACGTGTCGGCGGGGGATGTCGAACAGGGTGGAACGACGTCTCTGGAGGATCTGGAATGACGCGTAAGTTACTGCGATAAATGCGGGAATCGCATAGTAGACCAGTCGAAAGGCCAGGACGGCGGCCATCAGTTCGCTGCCCGGAATCTGCGGCAGCAAGGCCAGCAAGGTCAACTCGAACGGGCCGACGCCACCGGGTGTGCCTGCAAACAGCCCCGCTCCCAGTGCAAGCAGGAAACAGGGCAACAGTGTCCCGAAGGATACCCCTTCGGGCAGAAGGATGTGAAACGCAATCGCCGCTGAAAAGGTGTCGATCATCGCAAAGAAGGCGATGGCCAGCATGGCCTGGATCGAGGGGAACCGGAATCTCCACCAGCCAAGACGTAGCTCCGGCAGCAATAGCGAACAGGCCGGCAGTGTCAGGCCGACAGCCAGTGACAGGACCGCCAACCCCTTGGGGATCAGCGCCGGGGCCAGGATCAGCCCTGAAAGGCCGGTCACGACCGCCCAGGCCATCAGGAAGGACACTGAAACCGCCGCTGTCACCTGTGCTGCCTTCAGAGTGCCAATCTGGGGCAAAAGTTTCCAGCGTGCGACGGTGCCGGTCACGATACCAAGGCCCAGGACCTGCCCCAGGGCGATGGCGCTGGCGCCCGATGCCTGGGCTTCGGCGTCCGAAACCCCGGTGCGCAGATGCCGGTGCATGACAGCGTCATAGCGCCCAAGCGCCCAGAAGCTTAACGCCGTGGCGGCGAAGGAGCCTGCCCATTGGGCGGCCGTGACTTCGCGAAAAGCCTGCCAGAGCGTCTCGGGATCGAGCGCCGAAAGCCGTCCGGCCAGCAACCAGATGCAAATACCGCCAACGACAAGCGGCAGACCAAGACGCATCCATCCATTGCGTCTGCGCGGGGGAGCGTCATTCGCCATGGTCATTGTTCTGTCCTTTCCACTCACTCCCTCGAAGGGATTAGGGCGGCTTTCTTGCTGGTTGCTTAAATCAGGAGGACGAGACCGCACGAATTTGACCGATTACCCCGGCACTGCACAATCTTGAATGAATAATAAATATTTTTAATCAGATAATTGCAGGGCAAACTTCATGTAGGAAGTCGGCGGATGCAGGTGTCGGCGTCAATAAGGCTCATAGAGCGAGACCTGGCCGCCTCACCGGCCGGAGATCCGGGAAATGGTCGATATATAGGAAAAACCACGGCTCTATGCGCGGTAAGCTGACGCTCACTTGCGGCAGGGGCGGCCTTGCACTAAGAGATCGCATCGGCAAGACTCTTCCGCTCATTCACGAGAGGCCCAGGCCCATGGCGCGACGCAAGAAAATCTACGAAGGCAAGGCCAAGATCCTCTATGAAGGCCCCGAACCAGGGACCATCGTGCAGTATTTCAAGGATGATGCGACTGCTTTCAACGCCCAGAAAAAGGACGTGATCGAAGGCAAGGGTGTGCTGAACAATCGCCTTTCGGAGTTCTTCATGAGCGGGCTGAACGGGATCGGAGTGCCGACCCATTTCATTCGTCGCCTGAACATGCGCGAACAACTGTGCCGCAGCTGCGAGATCATCCCGCTTGAGGTCATCGTGCGCAATGTCGCCGCCGGCAGCCTGTCCAAGCGTCTCGGGATCGAGGAAGGCACGCCGCTGCCGCGTCCGATCGTGGAATATTGCTACAAGGACGACGCGCTTGGCGACCCTATGGTCAGCGAAGAACATATCGCGGCCTTCGGTTGGGCCAGCCAGCAGGATATGGATGACATCGTGCACCTCGCGCTGCGGGTGAACGATTTCCTGTCCGGCGTGATGCTTGGCGCAGGCATTCGACTGGTCGATTTCAAGATTGAAATCGGGCGTGTCTATGACGGTGATTTCCAGCGGCTTGTCGTCGCGGATGAGATCAGCCCCGACAGCTGCCGTCTCTGGGATATGGAATCGGGGGAGCACCTCGACAAGGATGTCTTCCGCCGCGATCTGGGCAGCCTGACCGATGCCTATACCGAAGTCGCCCGTCGTCTGGGCGTGATGCCCAAGTCCTCGGGCCCAAGTAAACCGACCCTGATCAACTGAGGAGCCCGCCGATGAAAGCCCGTATCCATGTCATGTTGAAAAACGGCGTTCTGGATCCCCAGGGAGAGGCCGTGCGCCATGCGCTCGGCGGTCTCGGTTTCGACGGGGTCGAAGGCGTGCGTCAGGGCAAGGTGATCGAGCTGGATCTGGCAGATGGAACGCCAGAGGACAGCGTGGCCGAGATGTGCGAAAAGCTGCTCGCCAATACTGTGATCGAAAGCTACTCGATCGAGTTCGTCTGAAGGCTGTAGTTTCACGTCTCCTGCTATTGTTTCTGCCCGCCGAAGCCTCTTCGGCGGGCATTTTCAATCGCGTCTGTCTTGCTTGTTCGCGCTGTCGTTATTGGGGGCTCTGCCCCCTGGCCCCCCGGGATATTTCCAACAGGGAAACATGCGAAGGGAGGTCGGTCGGGTCAGACCTTTGGTCGGGAAGATGCAAATAAGTCAGATGGCTTGCCTTGAAGGCCCCAGCGGGCGTAAAGAGCACGAGATGATGCAAGCCATTCCGACACCCATTTTCCAATGCCCAGAGGTGCCTGCCGATGAAAGCCGCTGTTCTCGTTTTTCCCGGGTCCAATTGCGACCGTGATCTGAAAGTCGCTCTGGAGGCCGTCGGCGCCGAGGTGACCATGGTATGGCACAAGGAAAGCGCGCTACCCGATGGGGTCGATCTGGTCGGAGTGCCGGGTGGCTTTTCCTATGGAGACTATCTGCGGTGCGGCGCAATCGCGGCCAATTCTCCGATCTGTGCCGAGTTGAAGCGCCATGTGGACCGCGGCGGCTATGCGCTCGGTATTTGCAATGGGTTCCAGATCCTGACCGAAACCCGAATTCTTCCCGGCGCGTTGATCCGCAACGCCGGGCTCAAATATATTTGCAAACATGTGCCGTTGAATGTGCAGACTTCGGACTCGATATTCACTCAAGGCTATAATGCCGGGGCCATGGTCTCGATCCCGATCGCGCATCACGACGGAAATTACCAGGCTGATGCTGCACTGCGTGCCGACCTTGAACAGGCCGATCGGATCGCCTTTACCTACGAACACAATCCCAACGGCTCGGCTGGCGATATTGCCGGCGTTCTCAGCGCAAACCGCCGCGTGCTTGGTATGATGCCGCATCCAGAACGGGCCGCCGATGCCGGTCATGGCGGCACCGAGGGCGCCGCGCTCTTTACCGGGATTGCCGGCGCTCTTGTCGCCGCCTGAGTTTGTCTTCCGGTCAAAACGGAACATTTTCTCCGTTTCCCTGTTCCAAATATCCCGGGTGAATTGCGCCCCTCGGGGCGCAAGAGGGCAGAGCCCTTCTTCTTCAGCCACAAGGTATCTGTCCATAGGCGGGGGTCTGCCCAAACCCACTTCGCGCTCTCTTGAGCGGCGCTGCGGGGCGGCGTAATCTGCGCCGATGGTAGTTCCCCAATCCAGTAAGGTCCGCTCTCGGGTCAGATCAGGCCGCACGGTCAGCTGGCGCGCACGGCTGGCGCTTGGGCTGTTCCTCGCACTGGTCATCAGTGTCGTGGTGACCACCAACGGTTTTCTCATGGCCCGGTTCACGGAAACGACTCGCAATCGGGCTGAATTGCGTCTCGCCCTGTTCGGTGCCAATCTGGTCAGCGAGCTGCGGCGGAATTCCATCGTTCCGCAATTGCTGGCACGCGATCCCGAGTTGATCAGCGCGCTCAACACTGCCGATTACAGCCAGTCGACGCAACGACTGCTGTCCTTCCTCGACGAAATTGGCGCGGCCAGTCTGATGTTGCTGGATAGGGATGGTCGCACGGTGGCGGCGACGGATCGCAATCGGCTGGGAGAGCAGCACCGTGGCGACGCCTTCTTCATCGAGGCGCAGCGGTCCAATGAAACCGTCTTTTCGGTGATCGCACGTGAAGCTCCCGGGTTTTTGTTTACCTATTCTCGACGGATTGAAAGTCAGGGCCAACTGATTGGCGTCATCGTTGTCGAGGTCGACCTGCAGAAGTTCGAACGAAGCTGGGCGGGAATTTCCGACGCGCTTCTGGTCATGGATGGACCGGGACAGATCATCCTGTCGACCGAACCACGCTGGCGCACCCTGACCGAAGCCGAGGCCGTGGCCCGCGAAACCCCAAGTTCGGCGATCCAGAAGGCGTTGCAGGCCACGGCGGATTGGGGTTCTGATGTCGATGGCTATCTGGAAGGCGAAGCCGTCATGCGGGTTTCCAACCGCATTCCGTTCCGCGGCTGGACTGTGGCCAGCTATACCACCTATGCCAGTGTGCGCGAAAAGGTGAACGGCGTGTTGGCCTTGGAAATCATGGGTTTTGCCATCCTGCTGGCGCTGGCTTTCTATGCGCTCAGCCGCAAGACCATGTTGCGGATGGATATCTTCCGCCGCGAATCCGCCGATCTGCGCGCCCTGAACGAACGCCTCCAGCGCGAAATCGCGGAGCGGGAGCGGATGGAGAAGAGCCTTGAGGTGGCAGAACAGACCCTGCTGCAAAGCCAGAAGCTGGCAGCTCTGGGCGAAATGTCGGCTGCCGTTAGCCATGAACTGAACCAACCCCTGGCGGCGATGAAGACCTACCTCGCCGGGGCAATGCTTCTGCTGCGGCGCAACCGCCCGGAGGAGGCGCTGTCGAGCTTCGGACGTATCGACGATCTGATTGGCCGCATGGGCCAGATCACACGCCAGCTGAAAAGCTTTGCGAGCAAGGGGGGGGCGACCTTTGTGCCGGTGAATGTGGGCGAGGCACTTGCCTCGGCCCTGGCGATGATGGAACCGCAGTTGCGCCAGCGCAAGGTGCGCATCACCCGCGCGGTGCCCGAACGCCCGGTGATGATCATGGCCGACCGCGTGCGCCTGGAACAGGTGATGATCAACCTGCTGCGCAATGCGCTGGATGCAACGTCGAACCTGGCAGAAGCGCAGATCGACATCCTGCTGTCGGCAGGCGAGACCGCAACGCTGACCGTGCGTGACAACGGCACCGGCATTCAGGACCTCGAGGCATTGTTCGAACCTTTCTACACCACCAAGAAACCCGGCGACGGGGTGGGGCTTGGCCTCGCCATCTCGACCGGGATCGTGAATGACCTCGGCGGACGCCTCACCGCGCGCAATGCGGAAGATGGGGGGGCTGTTTTTGAAGTACAGCTGCCTATCTTGTCAGAAGAGATCGAAGCCGCGGAATAGAAAATTACCATTCGCAAAACGCGAGACCGGAGAGTTACCCATGCAAAAGGCCATGAAAATCGCGATCGTTGATGACGAGCAGGACATGCGTCAGTCGATCAGCCAATGGCTTGCCCTGTCAGGCTACGACACAGAAACCTTCCCGAGCGCGGAAGACGCCCTGAAGAAGCTCGGCCCGGACTATCCCGGTATCGTGATTTCCGACATCAAGATGCCGGGTATGGACGGGATGTCCTTCCTCAAGAAACTGATGGGATCGGACAGCGCCTTGCCGGTTATCATGATTACCGGCCATGGCGATGTGCCCATGGCGGTTGAGGCCATGCGCCTTGGGGCCTTTGACTTCCTTGAAAAGCCCTTCAATCCTGAAAAGATGACCGCCCTTGCCAAGAAGGCCGCCAATGCGCGCCGCCTTGTCATGGACAACCGCCAGCTACGCCGGGAATTGTCGGACGGCGGCCAGATCATGAAGAAGCTGATCGGCACCTCGCCAGTGATGGAACGGTTGCGCGAAGATATCCTCGATCTTGGTCAGGCGGATGGCCATGTGTTGATCGATGGCGAGACCGGGACCGGCAAGACCCTTGTCGCCCATGCTCTGCACGCGGTCGGCGCGCGGGCCGGCAAGAAGTTCGTGCTGATATCCTGCGCCGCCCTCGAAGAAGAAGCGCTGGCGAAGCGCCTTTTCGGTCCGATGCAGCCCGAGGACAGCCAGTTGCCCGCCATCGAAGAAGCCCGCGGTGGCACGCTGGTCCTGGAAGATGTCGAGGCCCTGTCCGACAGCCTGCAAGCCCGCCTTCTGAACGCTATCAACGAACAGGGGATGCCCGGCGAGACCCGAATCGTGGCGATTTCCAACCTGCAGGAACAGGACCGCACCTGCGAAGATGTGCTGCGCCCGGACCTGTTCTACCGTCTTGCCGCCCTGCGCATCACGGTCCCGCCACTGCGTCAGCGCGGCGAGGATATCCTGACGCTTTTCACGCGTCTGGGTGAGCAGTTCGCCGATGAATATGGCTGCGAATCCCCCCAAGTCACAGCGCAGGAAGCCGCCCAGCTTCTTCAGGCCCCTTGGCCGGGTAACGTGCGTCAGTTGATCAACGTCGCCGAACGTGCGGTTCTGCAATCCCGTCGAGGCTCCGGCACGATCGCCTCGTTGTTGATGAGCGATCACGAGGAAATGCAGCCAGTCATGACGACAGAGGGCAAGCCGCTGAAGGAATATGTCGAAGCATTCGAGCGGATGTTGATCGACAACACGATGCGGCGGCACAAGGGCTCTATCGCCAGCGTGATGGACGAACTCTGCCTGCCGCGTCGCACATTGAACGAAAAAATGGCGAAGTATGGACTGCAACGGGCCGATTACCTCTGATTTCCAGGCAGTGGGGGCTCTGCCCCCGCCACGGCAAGCCGTGTCCCCCCGGGATATTTGAAACAGGGAAACGGGTAGAGGTTCCTGCATGTTTCCCTGTCGGAAATATCCCCGCCGGAGGCATGAAAACTCTTGTTCCGTTGGGGTGGAGCTGCGGTGGGGCAATGTCGGAGGCACCCTGTTGGATGGCGGCCCCGTCTGGGAAAACGCATCGACCAATCGGCGCTCGAAGTGCGAAAAACTGCTCTTGAAAAGGGAATGTGCCAATTTGGTCATTGTCAGGGCATGGCTCTCCACCTTATGTTCATGAAACGGCCCCTAGTTTGGGCCGAGACAGTTTCGCCGGATCCGGGTTGGCATGTATGACCACCGGCTTCGGGCCGATTGAACCCGCAAGGGTTTCGCACTCGCCGGAAGGCTTCGGGACAAAAACCCAAGTCTGTTCGGCATAGAATGGGCGGGCGACCGTTCGGGGCAGGGTCTTCGTGAAGGCCACCTCGGGTGGGTACAGCACCGTCGGAGAAGAAACGCGATGAAGCGTGCGAGGATCGAGACAGCCCTGGGAAGCGCCGTAACCGGCGCCCGCGGCGCTGCCGACCGTGACGCCTTTATCGCCCCTGACAGTCGCAACCTCAGCACCTCCGCCCCGCCGGGCAGGCCCATTGGGTCGTCCGCCGCCAGGGGGCGTTCGCGTTGCGCATATGGTTATCATGGCAAAGAAGATGCTTATCGATGCGACCCACGCGGAAGAAACCCGCGTTGTGGTCGTGGACGGAAACAAGGTTGAGGAATTCGACTTTGAATCAGAGAACCGGCGCCAGCTTGCCGGCAATATCTACCTCGCCAAAGTTACGCGGGTAGAGCCCTCGCTTCAGGCGGCCTTTATCGATTACGGCGGCAACCGGCACGGTTTCCTGGCCTTTTCGGAAATCCACCCGGATTATTACCAGATCCCCGTCGCCGACCGTCAGGCGCTGATGGAGGAAGAGCGGGCCTATGCCGAGGCATTGAAGGCGCGCGAAGACGAAGACGAGAAGCCCAAGCGCCGGTCCCGGTCGCGGTCCCGCTCCAAGGCTCAGGAAACGGCTTCGGACGATGCGGTCGCGACGCAGGAGGTCTCTGGCGAGGACGCGGGCGACAAGACCGACGCCGCTTCGGCGAAACAGATCGGTGGCATGGAAACCATCGATCTGGACGAGGATGACAACGACGACGTGGAAGAGGGCAGCTCTCCCATGGAGACCGTGCGTGAGACTCCGGTCGCCGAATCCGAGGATGACGACGACAGCAATGATGACGACGACAGCGACGACGGGGATGATGCTCCGGGCCGTGGTCGGAGAGATGCGCAGTCCAAGGACAGCGAGATCGAGAGCGTCGCCGACGAAGACGATCACGAGGATATCCGTCCTCCGCGCAAGCCGCGTGCCAAGCGGTATCGCATCCAGGAAGTCATCAAGGTCCGCCAGATCCTTCTGGTGCAGGTCGTCAAGGAAGAACGCGGCAACAAGGGCGCGGCGCTGACCACCTATCTGTCGCTGGCGGGACGCTATTGCGTGCTGATGCCGAACACTGCCCGCGGGGGCGGCATTTCGCGCAAGATCACCAATGCCGTCGACCGCAAGAAACTGAAGGAAATCGCGACCGAAATCGACGTGCCCTCGGGGGCCGGTCTGATCGTGCGGACTGCCGGTGCCAAGCGCACCAAGTCCGAGATCAAGCGCGATTACGAGTACCTGCAGCGCCTTTGGGAACAGATCCGCGAGCTGACGTTGAAAAGCATCGCTCCGGCGAAGATCTATGAAGAAGGTGACCTGATCAAACGCTCGATCCGCGACCTTTACAGCCGCGAGATCGACGAGGTTCTGGTGGAAGGCGAACGCGGCTACCGCAACGCCAAGGACTTCATGAAGATGATCATGCCGTCCCACGCCAAGAACGTGAAGCATTACGCCGAACAGTTGCCGCTGTTTGCCCGCTTCCAGGTCGAAAGCTATCTGTCGGGCATGTTCAATCCCGTCGTGCAGCTGAAATCCGGCGGCTATATCGTCATCGGCATCACCGAGGCGCTTGTTGCCATCGACGTCAACTCCGGCCGGGCCACCAAGGAAGGTTCGATCGAGGAAACCGCGACGAAGACCAACCTTGAGGCCGCCGAAGAGGTTGCCCGCCAGTTGCGTTTGCGCGACCTTGCCGGGCTGATCGTCATCGACTTCATCGACATGGACGAGCGTAAGAACAACCTCGCCGTCGAAAAGCGTATCAAGGACAAGCTGAAGACGGATCGCGCCCGTATCCAGGTCGGTCGTATCTCGGGCTTCGGCCTGATGGAGATGTCGCGCCAACGTCTGCGGCCCGGCATGCTGGAGGCAACAACACAGCCTTGCAGCGTCTGCCATGGCACGGGTCTGATCCGGTCGGACGACAACGTGGCGCTGAACATCCTGCGCCAGATCGAGGAAGAGGGCACCCGTCGCCGCACCCGTGAAGTTCTGGTGAAGGCCCCGATCGCGATCGCCAACTACCTGATGAACCAGAAGCGCGAACATGTCGCCCAGATCGAGTCGCGCTATGGCATGGCTGTCCGGATCGAAGGCGACCCGCATCTGATCTCCCCCGATTTCGAGATGGAGAAGTTCAAGACCGCGACTCGCAAGGTTGTCGAAGCGGCGCATGTGGTTTCGGCCAATACCTCGCTGATGGATGACATCGACGACGAGGCACAGGACGATGTTCACGAGGAAGCGGTCGAGGAAATCGAGACCCCCGAGACGGCAGACGCTCCGGCGCAGGAACAGCAGCCCGAAGGCGAACGGTCCGATGATCAACCCAAGCCCAAGCGGCGCCGTCGGCGTCGGCGCAAGAAGAAGGGTGGGTCGGGCGATGACGACATGTCCTCGGATAGCGACAACGGGTCCGACAATGGGTCCGACAGCGAGACGCGCAGTGACGAGACGGAGAACGCATCGGGCAACGACGGGAAATCGTCGAACCGCCGGTCTTCGGGTCGGGGACGTCGCGGTGGCAACAGGGGTCAGGATACCGACACCGTTGCTGCGGAAACCGGGACCGAAGCTGCGGTGCCAGTAGCCGAAGCTGCCGTGCCCGAAAAAGGGACACCCGAGACACCGGCCGAAGCCGTTGCAGCAGCGGAGGTTGCCGCACCGGCACCTGCGGAGGTCGCGGATCTGCCCCCGGCAGAGATCCCGGTCGATGCTCCGGCTGAAGTTGTCGCTGCCGCCGAAGAAACCCATGAGGCACAGGAACCTGTCACGCAGGATCCTGAACCCGAAGAAGCGGTCGAAGCGACTGCGGCTCCCGAAACGGTGACCGAGGCAGACACAGCCACGGATGAGGTTTCCAAGGCGGTTGCTGCCGATCCGGTCGCAGAAGAGGCCCCCGAGGCCGCGCAACCCGAGGCACAATCCGATAGCGCAGTGACGCCCGAACCGTCCCCCGAGCCGGTCATGGCCGAGGAAACCACCGAGGCCAGCGCCGAGGCGGACGACAAGCCCAAGCGTCGTGGCTGGTGGTCGCGGGGCTGATCGCCCGGCACTGCTGACGAACTGTAAACGGAAACGCGCCTCGCAGGGACATCCTGCGGGGCGCGTTTTCATTTGTGGGCGGGAAATGCGTTGTGGCGCGGCGGCAGCGGCCTCAGGCCGATTTGCGGATCACGAAGACATGATGCCCGCCGCAGTCTTCTGCTGACAGCATCTCGTGCCCCGATTGATTGCAGAAATGCGGCATGTCGATCTGCGCCATTGGGTCATCGGTCAGCACCCGCAGGCAGGTACCGGGCGCAATGGCGTTCAGGCGTTTGCGGGCGCGCAGGACGGGCAGGGGGCAGCGCAGGCCACGGGCATCTACTTCCAGTATCTCCATCCCCTTGGCTTAGGCACCCTTGGCCATCCTGTCCAGCGGACACGAAAAAAGGGGCCCCATCCGGAGCCCCCTTTCGATTTCAGCCAAGCCACCCGCAGGCGGCAGGGATCGCTTACAGATCGAAGCGGTCGGCGTTCATGACCTTGGTCCAGGCTGCGACGAAATCATTGACGAACTTGCCGCCATTGTCGTCCTGGGCATAGACTTCGGAGTAGGCGCGCAGGATCGAGTTCGACCCGAGCACCAGGTCAACGCGGCTGGCGGTCCATTTGACGGCACCGCTCTTGCGGTCGCGGATTTCGTAGCTGTTCCTGCCGGTCGGGACCCAGGTAAAGGCCATGTCCGTCAGGTTGGCGAAAAAGTCGGTGCTGAGCGTTCCGACGCGATCGGTAAAGACCCCACGGGTATCGCCGCCATAGTTGGCGCCCATGGCCCGCATGCCGCCGATCAGGACCGTCATTTCCGCAGCGGTCAGGCCCAGAAGCTGGGCACGGTCCAGAAGCATCTCTTCGGGGCTGACGACATAGTCCTTCTTCTGGAAGTTGCGGAAGCCATCGGCCACCGGTTCCAGAGCGTCGAAGCTATCCGCGTCGGTCATCTCGTCGGTCGCATCGCCACGACCCGGTGCGAAGGGCACCGCGATGTCGTAACCGGCTGCCTTCGCCGCCTGTTCGACCCCAACGTTACCGGCCAGGACGATGGTATCGGCCAGGCTGGCACCGGCTTGCTCGGCCAGCGGGGACAGAACGGCAAGCACCTTGGCCAGACGCTCGGGCTCGTTGGCTTCCCAATCCTTCTGGGGCGCCAGACGGATGCGCGCGCCATTGGCACCGCCCCGCATGTCCGACCCGCGATAGGTCCGTGCGCTGTCCCAGGCCGTTGCGACCATCTCGGGCAGGCTCAGACCGGAAGCGGCGATCCTGGCCTTCAGGTTGCCGACGTCGTAGCCCTTGGTACCGGCGGGGATCGGATCCTGCCAGATCAGGTCTTCGGCGGGCACATCGGGGCCGGTGTAGCGGGCCTTGGGGCCCATGTCGCGGTGCGTCAGCTTGAACCATGCGCGGGCGAAGGTGTCCGAGAAATACTCCGGGTCTGCCATGAACTTCTTGCAGATCGCGTTGTAGATCGGGTCGACCTTCATCGCCATGTCGGCATCGGTCATCATCGGCATGCAGCGGATCGAGGGGTCTTCCACGTCGACGGGCATGTGCGCTTCGTCGATGTCGACCGGCTTCCACTGGTGGGCACCGGCGGGCGAGGTCGTCAGTTCCCATTCGTAGCCGAACAGCATCTCGAACCAGCCCATGTCCCATTTGGTCGGGTTGGCTGTCCAGGCACCTTCGATCCCGGAAACCACCGTGTCGCGGCCAACGCCACGGCCCTTGGTGTTCATCCAGCCGATGCCCTGGAATTCGACGTCCGCCGCTTCGGGATCTTCGGACAGGTCGCCCGCGTCACCGTTGCCGTGGCTCTTGCCAATCGTGTGGCCACCGGCGGTCAGAGCTGCGGTTTCCTCGTCGTTCATGGCCATCCGGGCGAAGGTTTCGCGCACCATGGCGGCGGTCTTCATCGGATCGGGTGTGCCGTTGACCCCTTCGGGGTTCACATAGATCAGGCCCATCTGGACGGCCGACAGCGGGTTTTCCAGCGATGCCGCGTCCGCGACGTCGTCGTAACGGGTGTCGGAGGGGGCAAGCCATTCCTTTTCCGCGCCCCAGTAGACGTCCTTTTCCGGATGCCAGATGTCTTCGCGACCGAAGGCAAAGCCAAAGGTCTTCAGGCCGGCGACTTCATAGGCGATGGTACCGGACAGGATCATCAGGTCCGCCCAGGACACGGCATTGCCGTACTTCTTCTTGATCGGCCACAGAAGGCGACGCCCCTTGTCGGTGTTCACGTTGTCGGGCCAGGAGTTCAGCGGCGCGAAACGCTGGTTGCCGGTGCCGCCACCGCCACGGCCATCGGCCAGACGATAGGAACCTGCGGCGTGCCAAGCGACGCGCGCGAACATGCCAACGTAGGAGCCCCAGTCCGCCGGCCACCATTCCTGGCTTTCGTTCATCAGCGCGCGCAGATCATTCTTCAGCGCTTCGACGTCCAGGGTCTTGAGCGCTTCGGAATAATCGAAGTCCGGACCCATCGGGTTGGTCTTGCTGTCGTGCTGGTGCAGGATGTCGAGGTTCAGACCATTGGGCCACCAGCTGGTGACCGAACTGCCCGTGCTGGTCATCCCGCCGTGCATCACCGGGCATTTGCCCCCGCTGGCCATATCATTTCCGTCCATAGTTTTTTCCTCCGGCAAAGAAGCGTTGGTTTATCGTCCGTCCGTCAGGGCAGCAGGGCAGATCGGGTGGAGTCGTTCCCCAATCCCCGACCTCTGCCTGTCGGCTTGCCCGTTGCAAACGTTCTACCAGCCCGATTGCATAGAAAGAAATTCAATTTTCGGAAAGTTTTGATAATTTAAGATTATGGAAGGCGCTCGACCCCCGGTTCTCTCCGACCGATTGCCTGCCTGACCTCTGTCTCGGTGTTTCAGGCTGCGGTCCCGGAATCTTGCCTCGGTTCGCCCTATGGGTGAACCCCCTTAACGGGCCGGATCTGCAGGGCAGGGTTTGCGGGTGGAAAAGACCGCAGGGGACACGCGGCTGTGAAAGCCCTGCGACCTATCGGCCCGTGACCTCGGGGGCGGGGATGTATAGACCTTGGCCATGTTCGGAATCGAGATCATGGATGCGGCCCTGTTGCCCGCAATGCTGGTGGCCGCCCTTGCCGGGCTGGTGTCCTTCCTCAGCCCCTGTGTGCTGCCCATCGTGCCACCTTACCTGGCCTATATGTCCGGGGTCAGCATGGCCGATCTGGGGCGCGACGGCGCGCGGTGGCGGGCGCTTTTGCCGGCGCTGTTCTTCGTGCTGGGGCTGTCCACGGTCTTCCTGTTCCTCGGCTTCGCGGCTTCGGCCCTTGGCGCGGTCTTCCTGGCCTATCAGGGCTGGTTCAACACGATCGCCGGGATCGTCGTCATGATCTTCGGCCTGCATTTCCTCGGCATCCTGCCCATCGGCTTCCTGAACCGCGAGGCGCGTATGGATGCGGGCGACCGGGGTGGCACGGCGTTCGGAGCCTATGTGCTTGGCCTCGCATTTGCCTTCGGCTGGACGCCCTGCATCGGCCCGCAGCTTGGCGCGATCCTGTCGCTGGCCGCCTCCGAGGCCTCGGTGACGCGTGGGATGCTGTTGCTGGGCGTCTATGCGGCCGGTCTCGGCATTCCCTTCCTTCTGGTTGCGGCCTTCCTGCCACGGCTGGCGGGCACCATGGCCTGGATCAAGCGCCATATGGGCGCCATTGAACGGCTCATGGGGCTGTTGCTCTGGACCATCGGGCTGATGATGCTCACAGGGGGCTTTTCGCGCTTTTCCTACTGGCTTCTGGAAAGCTTCCCCGGTCTTGCCACCCTCGGCTGAGCAGCGGCACAGGCTTTGCCCCTTGGGGGCTTAACTTCGCGGCTTCGGCCTTCTAACCTGATCCCCTGAAGCAGGGGCAGGAGAGATCAGTGACCGGCGCAGCCAGGATCGAGGGCAGGGATGGCATGCGCCCCGTAACGCGGCGCAAGGTGTTCTATATCCCCGGTTTCGACCCGATCCACCCGCGCCGCTACCGAGAGCTATATCGCAAGGAATCATCCGTTCAGGCCGCGATATCCGGTTACGAGATTTCACAGACCCCGCAACCCGGAGGCCGGGCCGTGGGGATCCCCTATGGCTGGACCGTTGCCGCACGGATTGAAGGGGCGGATGTGACGGCCGATATCTCGGTTCTCACCTGGACGGATATCGTGCGCGACAGCATGGGCACTTCGATCGCGGCGACCTACGGCGCGCTGCTGCGCACGGCCTGGGTCTATATTTCGACCGGAGCGTTGTTCCGCCTGATGCGCCTGCGCAAGGGGCCGGTGATCGCGGCGCTTTACCCGGTGGGGTTTTTGTTGCTGCAACTGGGGATCGCGCTTGGGTTGGGCCTGCTGGCCGCCCGACTGGTGGCGATGGGTGTCGAGGGGATCGCCCCGATGATCGGGCCTGTCGTCGGGGCGCTGATGGGGGTGGCGTTGTGCGTGGCGGTGCTGATCTGGTTCCGGCGGCGCGATGGCCGCTATTTTGCCTATTACCTGATGCATGATTACAGTTTCTCGGCCCGGCACCGGGGCGCCAATCCCGCGGCGCTAGAAACCCGGATGCGGGACTTTCGCGCCCTGATCACCGAGGCGCTGGACCAGGATTGGGACGAAGTGCTGGTGATCGGCCATAGCTCTGGCGCGCATCTGGGCATTTCGATTCTGGCCGATCTGCTGCGCGCGGGGCCGCTGGCGAAGACTGGCCCGGCGCTGTCCTTCCTGTCGCTGGGGCAGGTGGTGCCGATGGTCTCCTTCTTGCCGAAGGCGGACCGGTTGCGCGGTGATCTGGCCTTTCTTTCCGCGCAAACAGATGTCTTCTGGCTGGATGTCAGCGCGCCGGGGGATGGCTGCGCCTTTGCGCTTTGCGATCCCGCCGGGGTCAGCGGCGTCGCGCCCGAGGGCCAGGTTGCGCCGCTGATCCTGTCCGCGGCCTTCACCCAGACCCTCAGCCCCGCTCGGTGGAAAGCCTTGCGCTGGCGGTTCTTCCGCCTGCATTTTCAGTACCTCTGTGCCTTCGATAGACCTGGCGCCTACGACTATTTCCGCATCACGGCCGGGCCCCAAAACCTGCGCGACAGGTTTGCAGGTGCCGCTCCGTCGCAAAGCCGGATCACCAGGGCGGTCAACCGCCATACCTCGGTCTCGTCATGAGCCCGCACGATCCACCGCTGCCACCCAAGCCCCCGGCACGTGCTGGCCGTGTCAGCCTGCTGGCCTATGCGCGGTTGTTCCGCAAGGATATCCTGTCGGCCCAACCGGCGCGGCTGTATCGGGCCTGGATGGCCGAATTTCGCACGCCCTTCTTCCGCTCCTACCTGATCAACCAGCCCGACCTGTTGCGCCAGGTGCTGAAGGAACGCCCGGCGGAGTTCCCGAAAAGCAACCGGATCAGCGAAGGGCTGCGCCCGCTTCTGGGCAATAGTGTCTTTGTCACCAATGGCGACACCTGGGCGCGCCAACGCCGCATCATCGACCCGGCCTTCGAAGGCGGGCGGCTGAAGGACACCTACCCGGCGATGAAATCCGCCGCCGAGGCCTGCGTCGTCCGCCTGCGCCCCGGTCCGGTCGAGATCGAAGAGGAAATGAGCCACGCCACCGCCGACGTGATCTTTCGCACGCTGTTCTCGATCCCGATCGACGATGCGCGGGCGGCCGAGGTCTTTCACGCCTTTCAGGCCTATCAACGCAGCCAGCCGATCCTGAACCTTGCGGCCTTCCTGCCGCTGCCCCGCCTGATGCCCCGCCTGTTCCGACGCGACACGCGGGCCAATGCGCGTCGCATCCGGGCGCTGATCACCGAGATGACCGAAGCACGCAGCGCCGAGATCGCCGCCGGCACCGCGCCGGATGATTTGGCCACCAAGATCATGACGACGCCGGACCCTGAAACCGGTGCCTGTTTCGAAGCGCAGGAAATGGTCGATCAGGTCGCGATCTTCTTCCTGGCGGGGCATGAAACCAGTGCGTCGGCGCTTGGCTGGACACTCTATCTGCTGGCCACGCATCCGGAATGGCAGGAAAAGGCCGCTGCCGAGGCCCGGCTTGTCGCGCCCGGTGTCGCCGGTCTGGCGCGGCTTGATCTGACCCGGGACGTCTTTCGCGAAGCCCTGCGCCTGTATCCCCCCGTGCCGATGATGGTGCGCGAAACCACCCGCCCGGAGCGTTTCCGGGATCGGGACCTGCCGCGCGGCGGGCAGATCGTTTTGAGCCCCTGGCATCTTCATCGCCACGAAAGGCTCTGGGATAATCCCGACGGCTTCGATCCTTCCCGCTGGCAGACCGACAACGGACGGCGCTGCCAGCGCGATGCCTACATGCCGTTTTCGGCAGGGCCCCGGATCTGTCCGGGGGCGGGGTTCGCGATGATCGAAGGGGTGCTGATCCTGTCGGAAATCCTGCGCAGCTATCGTCTGGAACCCATTCCGGGTGACATCCCGCGCCCCGTGGCCCATCTGACGGTGCGCAGCGAAAACGGCATCCGCCTGCGTCTGGTGCCGCGGACCTGAAGAGGGGGCTCTGCCCCCCACAGTGTCCGGCAACCCCGTCCCCCGGAGTAATTTCGACAGGATGAAACCGGACAGAGGATACGCCGAGCCCCATTTCCCCTGTGCGAAATGCTCCCGCCGGAGGCATGAAGGTCTTCGGTCCCGCCGTCAGCCACGCATACGGCTGGCATCGGTGTCAAAGCCGGTGTTTTCGATCACGACAGCCGGGCACATCCTGCCGAGGATCTCGATCTCGGCCTTGGTGCCGGGGATCGCGTCACCGACCGGCAGGAAGCCGAGCGCGAGGCTCTGGCCAAGATGATGCGAATAGCCGCCCGAGGTGCAATAGCCGACGACCTTCCCGCCCAGCCAGATCGGTTCATAGCCCTGCACATCGGCGTCCTGCGCCGTGACGCGGAAACCGCAAAGCTTGCGGGTGGGGCCGTTTGCCCGGTCCGCTTCGGCGGCCGGTTTGCCGATGAAATCGCGGGTCCAGTCGATGAACCGGTCAAGCCCGGTTTCCGCGGGTGTGTAATCGGGCGAAAACTCGTGCAGCCAGGATCCGAACAGCCGGTCGAGGCGCAGCGACATCATGGCCCGCATTCCGAAGGGTGTGATCCCGAGCGGTTCGCCCGCCTTCCAGAGCACCTGCCAGAGCGCCCGTTGCGCCATCGGGTCGCAATAAATCTCATACCCCAGATCCCCGGTGTAGGAGACCCGCTGCACCAGACAATCGACCATCCCGATGCTCATCTGCGCCACGTCGAGAAAGCGCATCGCGGCGACATCGCTGCGTGTGCAGGCCTGCAGCAGCGCGCGGGCCTTCGGGCCGGCGATCTGGAACCCCGTCGACAGGTCCGAGATGTTGCGCACCTCGACGCCGTCTTCGGCCTGCGCCTCGAACCAGCGCATGTGGTAATCCTGCGCGGAATAGGAGGCGGTCAGGCGGAACGCGTCTTCGCCCAGGCAAGAGATCGTGAAATCCCCGATGATCCGCCCCGATGGCGCCAGCATCGGGGTCAGGGAAATCCGGCCGGGCCGGGGCAGGCGTCCGGCCATGACCCGGCCCAGCCAGGCCCGCGCGCCGGGGCCGGTCACGCTGTACTTGCCGAAATTCTGCACCTCGTTGATCCCGACCGCGCCGCGCACGGCGGCGACCTCTCGCCCGGTGGCTGCGAAAGCGTTGGAGCGGCGGAAGCTGGGGGTTTCATAGCGTGGTTCATCCGCGGCGGCGAAGTAATTGACCACCTCCAGCCCGTATTGCTGACCCCAGACCGCGCCCATGGTATCGAAAATGTCGTACATCTGCGTGGTGCGGAAGGGGCGTGCGGCGGGCTTTTCCTCGTTCGGGTAGGCGACCGAGAACCGGGTCTGGTAGTTCTCGATGACCTTGGGGCGTGTATAGCCCGGCGTGATCCAGCGCCCGTAGCGGGCCACGTCCAGCGCCGAGGTGTCGCGTTCGCATTCGCCCTCGACCATCCATTGCGCCAGCATCAACCCGACGCCGCCGCCCTGGGAAAACCCGGCCATGACGGCGCAGGCTGACCAGTAGTTGCGCATTCCCGGCACCGGCCCGACCAGTGGATTGCCGTCGGGTGCAAAGGTGAAGGGGCCGTGGATCACCGATTTAACACCGGCGGTTTCCAGCACCGGGAAACGGCGATAGGCGAATTCGATGGAATCGCCGATCTTGTCCAGATCATCGGGCAGCAATTCGTGACCAAAGCTCCAGGGCGTGCCATCCACGGCCCAGGGTTTGGCCTGTTGTTCGTAGAACCCGATGCAAAGCCCGCGCCCTTCCTGTCGCAGATAGCTTTCGCCGGCCGGATCCATGACATGGGGATGTTCGCTGTCGCGTTCGTAGATCTCGGGGATATCGTCGGTGACGATGTAGTGATGCTCCATCGGGTGCAGTGGCAGGTAGAGCCCGGCCATCGCCGCGACTTCGCGCGCCCAGAGACCGGCGGCATTGACCAGATGTTCGGCATGCACGGTGCCCTTGTCGGTCACCACGTCCCATGTGCCGTCGGGGCGCTGGTTGGTTTCGCGCACCATGCAATGGGTTTCGATCGTGGCCCCGGCCATGCGGGCGGCGCGGGCATAGGCGTGTGTTGTCCCGGACGGGTCCAGGTGTCCGTCGAGGGGATCGTAGAGCGCGCCGATGATCCCGTCGAGATTGGTGATCGGGCTGAGGTCGCGGATCTCGTCCGGCATCACGATCCGCGTATCCAGCCCCATGTGGCGATGCTTGGCCCGTTCGGCCAGTAGCATGTCGAACCGGTCCTGGCTGTCGGCCAGGGTCACGCCGCCGACATGATGCAGCCCGCAGGACATGCCGGTGATCTCTTCAAGCTCGCGATAAAGCCGGATCGTGTAGCCCTGCAGCGCGGCCATGTTGGTATCGCCGTTCAGGGTGTGGAACCCGCCCGCTGCATGCCAGGTCGATCCGCTGGTCAGTTCGGAGCGTTCCAGCAACAGGACATCCGTCCAGCCGAGCTTGGTCAGGTGATAAAGCACCGAACAGCCGACGACGCCGCCGCCGATGACCGCGACGCGGGTGGTGGTTTGCATGGCAGATTCCTTATGGCTATGCAGCGATGCTAGAAAGGCGACAGGCGCAGGCAAGCCGAAACGCGACATCCGGTGTCGGAAACAGGATTGGCGGTGCTGGCAAGGGGCTGCGCGGACCCCATGGCGGGCTGGCCGGCGCCGGCGTGGGCAATGGGACGGTCACGGATTGAGCAGGATGGACACCGGTGGCGGACATCGGACGCGATCCCGGCAAGGCACCGAAAAGACGATGGATCGGGTCGCGGTTCGGGTTAGTTAGTGGGGAGACCGCCCCCTTCATGCGCCGTCACGAGGAACACCATCCCGATGCTGCCATCCCTGCTTCGCAAAATTCATGAATTCTCGCGCCGTCTCGTGGTGCGGGTGCTGCTGATCGCGCTGCTGGCCGTGCTGGCGGTGCTGCTGTCCAAGCTGCTGGGGCGCGGCCTGCCGGAGGGGCTGGAAGGCCGTGTCGGGGCCGAGGCCGTGGACCGACTGTTGTCGATCATCGCCAATTCGATGCTGGCGGTCACCACCTTTTCGCTGACCGTGATGGCGGCGGCGCATCGCAATGTCTCGACCCTCTGGACGCCACGGGCGCATCAGATCCTGCTAGAGGACACCACCACCCACACGGTGCTTGCCACCTTCGTCGGGGCCTATCTTTTCGCGCTTCTGGCGATCATCCTGAAGGAAATGGACATCTTCGAAGGGCCGGGGCTGGTGGTGCTTTTTGCCATGACCCTGCTCGTGATCCTGTTGATCGTCGCGGCGATCATCCGCTGGATTTCCCATCTGGAGATGCTGGGCAGCCTGATCGGCACTGCCCAGAAGATCGAGGACAAGACCCGGGAGGCCTGGAAGATCCGGTCGGAATTTCCCTGTCTCGGGGCCAGCCCCCTGGAGGCCACCAGGATCCCCGAAGGCGCCACCGGGATTCGGGCGCCGCAAACGGGCTACCTTCAGGAAATCTATCAGGACCTGCTGCAAGAGGCCGCCAAGAAGGCGGATGGCCGGATCTGGATTACCGTGCCCGTGGGCGGTTTTATCTATCAGGGCCAGGTCTTTGCCCATTGCGAGGGCGATCTGGGGGAAGGCGTGCTGGAGAATATCCGCATCGGCTCCTTGCGGGACTTCGTGCAGGATCCGCATTTCGGCCTGACGTGTCTTTCCGAAATCGCGGTGCGCGGGCTGTCACCCGGCGTCAACGATCCGGGCACTGCCGTCGATATGCTGCGCCGGATCACGCGGATTCTGCTGGACGGCGCCTGTGCGCGCCATGACGGCCCGCTGCATGACCGGCTGTTCCTGCCGCCTCTGGATGTCGATGCGTTGGTCAACCGCCCGCTCTGGCCGGTGCTGATGGACGGGGCCGGGCGGCCCGAAATGGTGGGGCCGGTGGATGAAACCCTGACCGCGCTGGAAAGCCATGACCACGACGGTATCGCCGAGGCCGCCCGCGCCCTGCGCCGGAAGGCCAGGGATCTCAAGGCAGACTGAGCCCGGGCCCGATACGCTTCAGGACCAGGAGGAGGTTTCCAGCGGACGGATCTTGAGCCGGGTCAGGCGGTTTTCCTTGCGCGACAGCACCTCGAAGCGGAAGCCGTGGAACATGAAGACCTGGCCCACGGTGGGGATCATCTGCGCTTCGTGGATCACCAGACCGGCGATTGTGTTGGCCTCTTCGTCGGGCATCGACCAGTCCATTGCCCGGTTGAGATCGCGGATCGTCATCGAGCCATCGACCGTGTACTGCCCGTCGGCACCGGGGCGGACCTCTTCATCCGAGGTGGCGGGGTCGTGTTCGTCGGTGATCTCGCCCACGATCTCTTCCAGGATGTCTTCCAGCGTGATCAGCCCCTGCAACGCGCCATATTCATCGACCACCAGGGCAAAATGGGTGCGCATATGCAGGAACTGGCGCATCTGTTCATCGAGCGTCGTGGTCTCGGGGATGAAGTAGGGCTGCATCATCACGTCGCTCAGCTTGAAGGCATCCAGGGTCTCCTGCCGGGTGCGATCGCTGGCGCGCAGCGAATAAAGCGCCCGCAGCAGGTCCTTGGCATGCAGAATGCCGATGATGTTCTCGGGCTCGTCGCGGAACACGGGCAGGCGCGTGTGGTTCGAGGTCAGGCACTGGCTCAGGATGTCGTCGGGCGTGTCGTCGGCATTGATCGTCTCGATCCGCGAGCGGTGCAACATGATCTCTTCCACCGTGCGTTCGGACAGGTCGAGCGCGCCAAGGATCCGGTCGCGGTCTTCCTTTTCGACGACGCCTTCGGAATGGCCCAACTGCAGGGCGCCGGCGATTTCCTCGCGCACCGCAAGGATGCGGCTGTCCGGGTCGATGCGCACTCCGAAGATGCGCAGCACGGCCCGGACCAGCAGGCGGACGGCCGAAACCACGGGCGAAAAGATGCGGATGAAGATCGCGATGGGGGCCGCGACAAGCGAAGCCGCCGCCTCGGAATTGGTGATCGCGTAGGTCTTTGGCAGCACCTCGGCGAAGATCAGCACCAGCAGGGTCATCACCAGGGTCGCCAGCGCCACGCCGCTGTCTCCGAACAGGGTGGTGAACAGCGCGGTGGTCAGCGATGTGGCCAGGATATTGACCAGATTGTTGCCCAGCAGGACCGAGCCGATCAGGCGTTCGTTGTCTTCGGTGATCGTCAGCGCGCGTTCGGCACCGCGCGATCCCTTGTCGGCAAGGTTGCGCAGTTTGCCGCGCGAAGCCGCGGTCAACGCCGTTTCAGAGCCCGAAAAGAAGGCCGAGCAGACCAGCAGGGCGATGATCGCCCCGGCGGTGATCCAGAATGTCATGTCGAGACTGCTCAGCATGGGGCCTTCTGCCTTTGTGTGCGGGCCGGGCGGTCACCCGGCGCCGGCGTTTTGGTTCAAGCGGTTATGGGACGCGCAAGGCCGGGTTTCAAGGCCTCCGGGTGCGCATCGGCCGGCGTCCCATGCCCCTTGGAGGCCGGTTCAGGGTTGGCGGTTCAGCGGATGGTGCCCTTCCACCAGGTCCTTCAGCCGGTCTTCCAGCACATGGGTATAGATCTCGGTCGTGGTCAGGTCGGCATGGCCCAGCAGGGTCTGGATCGCGCGCAGGTCGGCGCCGTTTTCCAGCAGGTGGGTGGCAAAGGCATGGCGCAACCGGTGCGGCGTTACCCGGTCGGGCGACACCCCGGCGGCCACCGCGATTTCCTTGATCAGCAGGTAGAACCGGTGCCGCGTCAGATGGCCTTCGCGGGAGCGCGAGGGGAACAGGAACCGCGACACGGGCTTGCCGTCCAGCCGGGCCTGTTCCCCGATTTCGTCCAGCCGCGCCAGCCAGAGCGTCAGGGCCTCCTGCGCGGGGCCGGACAGGGGCACCATGCGTTCGCGCCCGCCCTTGCCTTGCACCAGAAGCATTTCTGGCCGCCCGCGCGCCGAGGCAATGGGCAGGGTCACCAGTTCAGTCACCCGCATTCCGGTGGCGTATAGAAGCTCGGTCAGGCAGGTGTTGCGCAGACGGTCGGCCTCGGTCCGGCCGGTGGTGCGTGCGGCGGACAGAAGGCGGTCGACCTCATCTATGCTGAGGGTCTTGGGCAGGCTGCGTGCGCGGCCCGGACCCCGGATGCGGATCGCGGGATTGTCGCTGCGCCAGCCTTCCTCGAAGGCAAAGCGATAGATCTGGCGGATCGCGGACAGGCGGCGGGCGCGGGTGGCGCGGGACAAGCCGTCCGCATCGCAGGCCACAAGGTAGGCTTCGATATCGGTCTGTTCGGCGTTGCGCCACCCCTTGCCCTTGCCGGTCAGCCAGCTGCGCACGTCCTTCAGGTCGCGGCCATAGGCCAGCAGGGTGTTGCGCGCCGCACCCGCCTCGGCCGCCTGGGCATCCAGAAAGGCGGGCAGCCAGCGGTCCTCGGGGGCCGGATCGGCGCCCATCAGCCGCGCCGTTCCAGCAGCAGCAGTTGCAGCGCGCCGCGACGGGCCGTGTCCTCGAGCCCCATGGCGCGGAAGGCGGCAAGGGCGGGTTCGGCATCCTTCATCTCGCCGGACATGGCGTTGGCATAAAGGCGCATGGCGGCCAGGATGGCTTCGCCAGAGCGCCCCTCGCCCAGAAGCGACAGGATGCGGGCGGGGGGCCGGGTGTCGGGGGAAAAGCCGCTGGCGACAAGGCGGGAATCGCGGTCATAGGCGCTGGCCTGATCGGGTTGACCCGCCGCGAGCGCCAGCAGGAAAGCGCTTTCCCGGTCCCGCGCCGTCAGGCGGCTGGCCTGTTCGGCGGGGTCCGGGCCCAGAAGCGCGGCATGCAGGGCCAGTTTACCCGCCTCGCCCGGCGCATCGGCATAGGCTGTCAATTGCGGGCCATAGATCTGGGCGAAGGGCACCTCCAGTTCGACCGCCATCATGGCCTGCCAGGCGGCAGGCAGGCGGGCCAGGATCGTCGCGCGATCCGGTTGGGCGGCCGAAATCGCGGTGTCGAACCGCTGAACGGCCGTCACCCGGTCCCAGATCCCGCCCGAGGCGGCGGGCCGGCCTTGCGAATAGATCCCCAGCAGCCGGTTGTCGGCCAGGGCACCGCTGGCCGCGACCCGTTCGGCGGCCTCCAGCTCGGCCTTCCAGCCGGTCAACCCGCGCAGGTCCGACACCGCAAAGGCGCGCGGCAGGGAAGAGGTCGGCAGCGGCTCTCCGATCCCTTCGGACAGGCGGAACAGCAGCGGCGTCACCGTGGCGGGCGGCGGCAGGGGCAGGGCGCCATCGTCCAGATCGTCATGCAGGAACCGGGTCAGCAGTCGCTCTTCGGTCGGGGAAAAGCGGCCAAGCACGCTACCGGTATCCAGGATCAGCGCCGCCGTCATCCAGTCCTGCGCCCGCGCCAGGCAAAAGACCTGGGCCGCTTCGCCAGGCGCAAGCTCGGGCGCGGCAATCATCGCGGCGCAGGCCTCGGTTTCAGTGCCGGCGATCAGAGACAGGTCGAACCAATCGGCGAACAGCCCCGGATCGCGGGACGGTCCAGCCAGGTCAATCAGTGCCAGCGCCGGTTCGACCGCGCCAAGATCCCGCAGCTTGGCAATCCGCGCGCGCAGCAGGCGAACGCCGCTGTCATCCGCAGGCGCCTCGGCCTCGGCCAGCAGCAGCATGTAAAGCAGGGATTGCATCGCCGGGGCGCCATCGACATTCAGCGTTGCGATTTGGCGGCCCAGTTCGCGGGACGAGCTGCCTTGCCAGAGGTCCGGTGACAATCCGGTGACCGACGCGGGCAGCAGGCCGACCGTCCCGCCCGATGTCTCGCCCAGTCCCAGCGTACGAACCGTGGGCACCGTGGCGCTATTGGCGACAGGGACTTCTTCGGGGGCAGGGGCGCGGCGGCCGGGGTCGTAATCGGGCATGGCGACGCTCAGCACCCCATTGCCCGAGGGGCGCGGCGTGACACCGGGGGCCGGGGTCGTGCCTGCGCCGGGCGCCGATCCGGTTGCGGCCGCATTCAGCCAGTTGATGGCCGAGATCGGCTGCCCCGGCCCGCCGGTCTGCGGGGGGGGCGCCGCCTGACGCGCAGCGGGCGCCTGGCCGGCGGTCCGATCTGCGGCAGGCGCCTCGGCACCGGAGGCAAGCCCCTGCGGCGGCACCAGAACGATGCCGTCTTCCAGCCCCGGAAGCACACCGGGCGGCAGCAGCGCGCCGGTATCTTCGGCCCCCGCCTGCGCATCCTCGTCGGTGGTCTCGGTAATCCCGCCGACAGTGCTGTCCTGGGCATGGACAACACCCGGCCCGGCCAGTGCCAGCCACAGGGCCGTCACCGCAAGGTCGCATGCCCGAAGCCCGGGCCGGAAGATCAATCTGTCAGTCGGCATCAAGGGTCAGCGGTGTCCTGTATTCCTGCATCGCAGGGGCAAAGTTCGCGCCAAGGGGCGGGCCGATATAGGCGTAGGCGATCAGCGCGATTCCGGCGAGGATCAGCAGATATACCAGCCATTTGAAGATGCTCAGCATGTGGTGGGCGCCCCATTTCCTTTTGGTTTTGCCGAACATATAACTGGCCTTCCGGGCAATATCACGTCATTCAGACGAGAAATTAGCGAAAAGGCAGGCAGGCGCCGAGCGCCGCATTACGGATGAGCTGGAACCTCAAGAAGACGATCGTCCTGGTGGGCATGATGGGTGCCGGCAAGAGCGCCGTGGGCCGGTCCCTTTCGGCCTTGCTCGGGGTGCCGTTCCGCGATTCGGATATCGAGATCGAGAAAGCCGCCAACATGTCTGTCGCCGAAATCTTTTCCCGCGACGGAGAGGCCTTTTTTCGCGAAAAGGAACATCAGGTCATCGCCCGGCTGCTGAAAGGCCGTCCGTGCGTGCTCTCGACCGGGGGCGGGGCCTTCATGAATGCGCGCAACCGCGAGATCATCAGTGATCAGGGGCTGGCGGTCTGGCTGAACGCGGATCTGGACCTGCTCTGGTCGCGGGTGCGTCACCGCAACACCCGTCCGCTGCTGCGCACCGCTGACCCGCGCGCCACCCTGCGCGAGATTTACGAGGCCCGCGTGCCGGTCTATGCGCTGGCCGATGTGGACGTGGAATCAGCCCCCGAATACAGCATTCCGGATATGGCCCAGAGAGTCACCCAGGCGCTGCTGACCCGCCCGGATGTGCTGGAGGAAACCGCATGACCACCGAAACCGCCAAGACACCTGAGGCCCTGCGCGAAACCCTTCGGGTCTCGCTTGGGGAGCGCAGCTACGAGATCCTGATCGGGCCGGGTCTGCTGGCCGAGGCCGGCGCGCATATCGCCCCGTTCCTGCGTCGCAAACGTGTCGCGGTGCTGACCGATGAAACCGTGGCGGACCTGCATCTGGACAGCCTGCGTGCCGGGCTCGCCGCGGCAGGCATCGACATGGTGTCGCTTTCCTTGCCGGCGGGCGAGGCGACAAAGGGCTGGCCACAGTTCACCCGCGCCCTGGATTGGCTGCTGGACCAGAAGATCGAACGTTCGGACGTGATCGTCGCCTTTGGCGGCGGGGTCATCGGCGATCTGGCGGGCTTTGCGGCCTCTGTCCTGCGGCGCGGGGTGCGCTTCGTGCAGATCCCGACCACGCTGCTGGCCCAGGTCGACAGCTCTGTCGGGGGCAAGACCGGAATCAATGCGCCCCAGGGCAAGAACCTGATCGGTGCCTTCCACCAGCCAAGTCTGGTTCTGGCCGACACGGCCGTGCTGGGGACCCTCGCGCCGCGCGATTTCCTAGCCGGCTACGGCGAGGTGGTGAAATACGGCATGCTTGGCGATGCGGCCTTCTTTGAATGGCTCGAATCCATGGGGCCCGCGCTTGCGGCGGGGGACATGGCCGCGCGTGTGGCTGCCGTCAAACGCGCCTGCGAGATGAAGGCCGATATCGTGGCGCGGGACGAGACCGAGCAGGGCGACCGCGCGCTGCTGAACCTTGGCCATACCTTCGGCCATGCGCTGGAGGCCGCGACCGGCTATTCCGACCGGCTTCTGCATGGCGAAGGCGTGGCGATCGGCTGCGCTCTGGCGTTCGAGCTGTCTTCGAAACTGGGCCTTTGCGCCCAGGAGGACCCCAGCCGTGTCCGCCAGCACCTGAGCGAGATGGGCATGAAGGTCGACCTGAGCGACATTTCGGGCGACCTGCCCGATGCCGAGGGCCTGCTGACCCTGATGGGTCAGGACAAGAAGGTCGTCGATGGCCAGCTGCGCTTTGTGCTGGCGCGGGGCATCGGCAGGTCCTTCATTGCCTCGGATGTGCCCCGGGACGTAGTGCTTGGCGTGCTGCAAGAGGCTTTGTCGCGGCGCTGAGCGCGCATCGCTTGCAATTTTTCGGCCTTCGCGTTGAAATCCCTGCGGTTTATTCCCGTGACAGGGAAAAGGGGGCCCAAAGACATGATCACGCCGGACTATTGTCGAACCATGGCGCGCTACAACGCCTGGCAGAACCGCTCCATGCGCCTTGCGATGGAAACCCTGTCCCTTGCAGAACTTTTGAAGGATCGGGGGGCGTTTTTCGGGTCGATCCTGGGGACGGCGAACCATCTGCTTTGGGGCGATGCGATGTGGATGTCGCGGTTCAGCGACTGGCCCAAACCCAACCTTCCCGGGGCGGAATCGCCCCGCTACATGCCCACTCTTGCCACCTGGGGGGCGGAGCGGTTTCGCCTTGATGCGCATATCCTTTACTGGAGCGATCATGTGAAGGCGCTGGATCTGACAGGGGACCTCAGCTGGTATTCCGGGGTGGCCGCCACGCAGATGCGCAAGCCGCGCGCCCTGCTTGTCATGCAGCTTTTCAATCACCAGACTCACCATCGGGGTCAGATCCATGCCATGCTGACCGCAGCAGGGTGCAGGACACAGGACACGGATCTGCCCTATATGCCACAACAGGGCCCCTGGCTTTGACCTCGGGGCCCTGAAAAGTCAGGAAATACCCCGTTGGGAGGCAAGATGTTCAAGGCACTGGTAATGGAAAAGGCGGGCGATGATGCCCCCGCCAAGGCGCATATCCGCGAAATCGACACGCAGGACCTGCCCGAGGGCGAGGTGACGGTTGCCGTCGAATACTCCACCGTGAACTACAAGGACGGCCTTTGCCTGTCGCCCAAGGGGGGCGGGCTGGTGCGCAAGTATCCCCATGTACCGGGCATCGATTTCGCCGGTCGCGTCGAGGAAAGCACGGATGCGCGCTATGCCCCTGGTGATCGCGTGGTGTTGACCGGCTGGCGCGTGGGCGAGGTCCATTGGGGCGGCTATGCTCAGAAGGCCCGCGTAAAAGCTGACTGGCTGGTCCCGCTTCCCGAAGGCCTGAGCACCGAAGACGCCATGGCGGTCGGCACGGCCGGTTTCACCGCCATGCTCGCGGTCATGGCGCTGGAAGATCACGGGCTGAGCCCGGAAAAGGGCGAGGTTCTGGTGACCGGGGCGGCCGGCGGCGTCGGGTCTGTCGCGACGGCGATCCTCGGGCAACTCGGGTATCAGGTGGCCGGGGTTACCGGGCGCCCCGAGACCGCCGATTACCTGACCGCGCTCGGCGCCAGCCGGATCGTGGCGCGGGACGAGATCAATACCACGACAAAGCGTCCGCTTGAGGCCGAGACCTGGGCCGGTGCCGTCGATGCCGTCGGTGGCGAGATGTTGGCGCGGGTCCTTGGCCAGATGCGCTACGGCGCCTCGGTGGCTGCGGTCGGTCTTGCGGGGGGCGCGGCCCTGCCGGCGACGGTCATTCCCTTCCTGCTGCGCGGCGTGAACCTGCTGGGGATCGACAGCGTGATGAAGCCCTTTGCCGATCGGCAACGGGCCTGGGACCGGATCGCCACCGATCTGCCAGTGGACAAGCTCCAGTCGATGATCACGCGCGCCAGCCTTGAAGACCTGCCGCGCCTCGGAGCGGATATCCTTGAGGGCCGGGTGCGGGGCCGCGTTCTGGTCGATCTCGGCGCCTGAAGCGCAGCCGCCCGACCACCGGGTTGCCGACCGACCCTTGCCTTTTCGTCCACCGGCTTAGATACAGTCGGTGGACGAGGGTATCCGCCCGCGAAGATTGGCATTTTCTGGTCAAGACCAATCGTCATTCTCCCCTAACTTGTGTTAACCTCCCCGTGACCCCGGACCAATCCGGGGCTTGCAATGCAGGTGCGGCACCCTGTTTCCACGCGATTGCCAGGCCATTTGGCGCCTGGTCCCTGCGCCCACCAACGACGCGGTGCGGGTCGCGGCGGGGGTGCCCCGAACACCGTTGGCCGACCGCCCCAAAACGGTCGACCAGGCATTCGCCGACTGAAAAAAGGGTCGACCGAAAAGACGGAAGGAGCGCGAAATGTTCACGAAGATCATGGTCCCTGTGGATCTTGACCACCTCGCCAGGCTGGAAAAGGCGCTGACCTGTGCCGGGGCACTGGCGATGCAGTTCAAGGCCGAACTGATCTATGTCGGCGTCACCTCGGCGCTGCCGGGATCGCTGGCACATAACCCGGCGGAATACGGGCACAAGCTGAAGGCTTTCGCCGACGAACAAGGCGCCCGCTACGGCGTTGCCTGTTCGTCCATTGCCAAGCTCAGCCATGACGTGGCGGTCGACGTCGACCATGCGCTGCTGGAAGCGGCCGAAGACAGCGGCGCCGACCTTGCCGTCATGGCCAGCCATGCCCCGGGCTTTATCGATCGCGTCTGGCCGTCCCATGGCGGGCGCCTGGCCAGTCACGCCCGGATCTCGGTCATGCTGGTGCGCTGACCGGCGCCATTGAACATCGGATCGTGCGCGGCGCGGTCCCGCACATAATTACAGGAGAGCTCAGATGACGGACGAAAATGCCGATCACGGCATACCGGCCCCCGAAGGGGCGGCCGAAATCATCGACACCGAATACGAGATAGGTCAGGACAATATCGACGGTCAGGTCGGGCCCTTCGGCTTTGACATCCACAACCCGGTCTTCCTGGTGTCGGGTCTCGCCGTGGTGGCCTTCGTATTCTACACGCTGGCGCTGCCGGAACAATCGGGCGCGGTGTTCACCTGGTTGTTCGGCACGGTCACCAAGAGCTTTGACTGGTTCTTTATCGGCGCGGCAGATCTGTTCGTGATCTTCTGCATCGGCCTGGTCCTGTCGCCGCTCGGCTCGGTCCGGCTGGGGGGCGCGGATGCGACGCCGGATTATACCTATCTGGGCTGGTTCGCGATGCTGTTCGCCGCCGGCATGGGCATCGGGCTGATGTTCTACGGCGTCTCCGAACCGATGAGCCACTTTTCGTCCTCCCTGGGCGGGATCTCGGCAGAAAACGGCGTCCGCAGCGACTGGGCGCCGCTTGGTGCGGCCGAAGGCGACGAGGCCGCCGCGATCCGGCTCGGCATGGCCGCGACGATCTTCCACTGGGGTCTGCACCCTTGGGCAATCTATGCGATCGTGGCGTTGGCGCTGGCCCTGTTCAGCTACAACAAGGGCCTTCCGCTGACCATCCGTTCGGCTTTCTACCCGCTGCTGGGGGATCGTGTCTGGGGCTGGCCGGGGCATTGCATCGACATCCTGGCGGTCTTCGCGACCCTTTTCGGTCTGGCAACATCGCTCGGCTTCGGGGCGACGCAGGCCAACGCGGGCCTGAACGAACTGTTCGGCGTGCCGATCAATGATACGGTCGAAGTGCTGCTGATCACCGGTATCACCGCCATTGCACTGGTCTCGGTGCTGCGCGGCCTTGATGGCGGGGTCAAGCTGCTGTCCGAGATCAACATGGGGCTCGCCTTCCTGCTGCTGGCCTTCGTGCTGATCGCCGGGCCGACGCTGCTGATCCTGACGGGCTTTGTCGATTACCTGCTGGCCTATTTCGAATACCTGCCCGCACTGGCCAATCCGATCGGGCGCGAGGACGTCAACTTTTCCCAGGGCTGGACCGCCTTCTACTGGGCCTGGTGGATTTCCTGGTCACCCTTCGTCGGCATGTTCATCGCCCGCGTCAGCCGGGGCCGCAGCGTGCGCGAGTTCATCATCTGCGTGCTGCTGATCCCCAGCCTTGTCTGCGTGCTCTGGATGTCGGTCTTCGGCGGCGTCGCGATCAACCAGGTGGTGGCGGATGGCTATACCGCTGCGCAGGATGCGGATCTGCCGTTGCAGCTGTTCAAGATGCTGGATGTGCTGCCGCTCTCGGGCATCACCTCGCTTATCGGCATCGTTCTGGTGATCGTCTTCTTCGTCACCTCGTCGGATTCCGGGTCGCTGGTGATCGACACGATCACGGCGGGCGGCAAGGTCGACGCGCCGGTGCCGCAGCGGGTCTTCTGGTGCATCTTCGAAGGCGCCGTGGCCATCGTGCTGCTGCTTTCCGCGGGTGGGCTTGCCAGTCTGCAAAGCATGGTGATCTCGACCGGCTTGCCCTTCACCATCGTGCTTCTGGTGATGTGCTGGGCCATCCTGAAGGGCTTGATGGCCGAACGACGCGTCTGAGTGATCTACTGACGTCAGACCTGTTCCCTCGGGCGCGTGAAACCGCCCGAGGGTTTTTTTGATCCTGTTGCAAGGTGCGCGCGTAACCCCAGCCAAGGCCCGCAAGGAAAGGACACCCGATGCAAGACCCCACCATCCTGTGGTTTCGACGCGATCTGCGGCTCAGCGATCATGCCGCGCTGTCAGCAGCCGTGGCGCGGGGCGGGCCGGTCATCGCGCTGTTCATCCGCGACGCGCAGGTCGATGCCCTGGGCGCGGCGCCGAAATTCCGGCTCGAGATGGGGTTGGCCGCGCTGGCGCAACGGCTGGAGGCGGCGGGCAACCGTCTGATCCTGCGATCCGGCCCGGCGCGTGAGGTGCTGGAGGAGGTCATCGAGGAAACCGGCGCGGGGGCGGTGCATTGGCAGCGCCTTTACGACCCCGAGGCAATCGAACGGGACAGCCGCGTGAAGGCGGCCCTGAAAAAGCGCGGGACCGAAGCGCACAGCTTTGCCGGGCATCTGCTGTTTGAACCCTGGCAAGTCGCCACGCAAAAGGGAGACTTCTACAAGGTTTACAGCCCCTTCTGGCGCGCGGTTAAAGGGAGGGATCTGCCCGAAACCCAAGCCGCCCCCAGCGAGATCCCGGCGCCCAGGGCCTGGCCCGACAGCGAAACCCTGTCCGACTGGGGGCTTTCCGCCGCGATGAACCGGGGGGCCGAGGTCGTCGCGCAGCATGTCTCTGCCGGCGAAGAGGCCGCCCAGCAGGCGCTGGCCCTGTTTGCCCGCGACCGGATTGGCGACTACGCCGATCAGCGCAATTTTCCCGGCGTCGCGGCCACCTCGGACCTGTCGCAATACCTGAGCCTTGGGGAAATCTCGCCCCTGTCCTGCTGGCAGGCCGGGCAGCGCGCCATGGCCGCGGGCAAGGACGGCGCCGAGACCTTTCTGAAGGAACTCGTCTGGCGGGAATTTGCCTATCACCTGATGTATCACAGCCCCGCAATGCTGGATGAAAACTGGCGCGAGGGCTGGCAGGATTTCGGCTGGAACGAAGACCCCGACACGCCCGACGTGCTGGCCTGGAAGCAGGGCCGCACCGGGGTCGAGATCGTCGATGCCGCGATGCGCGAACTTTACGTTACCGGGCGGATGCACAACCGTGCCCGTATGGTCGCGGCAAGCTACCTGACCAAGCATCTGCTTTGCCACTGGCGCATCGGGCAGGCCTGGTTCGAGGAGTGTCTTGTCGACTGGGACCCGGCCTCCAACGCCATGGGCTGGCAATGGGTGGCGGGCAGCGGCCCCGATGCCGCCCCATATTTCCGCATCTTCAACCCGGACACCCAGGCGACCCGTTTCGATCGCAATGGCAGCTATCGCAGCCGCTGGCTGGCCGAAGGGCAGGGCGATCCGGGCCCCGAGGCTTTGGCCTTTTATGACGCTATTCCAAGGGCCTGGAACCTTTCGCCGGGGGATGCTCCGGCCCGGCCATCCCTGACCCTTGCCGAAGGGCGCGAAAGGGCGCTGGCGGCCTACGGAGAGATGAAGGACGCAGCCGAAGCGTAAGGCCCGCGCCCGTCATCCAACGGCTCTGGCCTGCCTTGTCTGGCCGCGAAGAGGGCGATATGCCTAGAACCAACCTGAATGGCTTTTGTCAGGAGAGCATTTTGTCCACCAGTCTCTTTATCTTCGGAACCCTGCGCCACGCCCCGCTTCTGGAAGCGGTGGCCGGGGTACTGCCGGACCTTGAACCGGCGCGCCGCGACGGATTTCGCATCGCGCCTTCGGGAGAGGGCGACTGGCCTGTGCTGGTGCAGGAGCCGGGGGCCTATGCCGAAGGCTTCGTGATCCGGGATATCCAGCCCGACATGCGCGACCGTATTGCGCATTACGAAAGCGCCTACGACATGCATCTGCGCGCCTGCCAGGTGGAAGTCGGTGGTGAAACCCTTCTGGCCGAGGTCTTTGTGCCCGGCGATCCGGCACGGGTCGAACCGGGGCAGTGGAGCCTGGCGCATTGGGTCGCCAGACGGGCACGCGCGGATATCTTTGCCGCGCAGGAGATCATGCGGCTTTGGGGGCGCTTCGACGGCGCGGACCTGCGGTTCCGCGTGCCCCAGATCGAGGCGCGGGCCTTTGCGCGTCTGCGGGCCGAAAGCGCCTCTCCGCCGCATAAGGTCGGCATGGGGCCGCCCGATCCGCAGATCGAATTCCTGTCGCGCCGCGATGAACACGCCGGGTACTTCTTTACCCGGACCTTCCAGTTGCGCCACCGCACCTTTGCCGGGGGCATGTCCGAAGAGGTCCGGCGCGAGGTCTTCCTTGCCCCCGATGCCGCCATCCTGCTGCCCTATGATCCGGTGCGCGACCGGGTCCTGCTGGTCGAACAATTCCGCATGGGACCTTACGCGCGGGGAGAGAATCTGCCCTGGATGCTGGAACCGGTCGCGGGCCGCGTCGATCCCGGCGAAACCCCGGAAACCTGCGCGCGGCGCGAGGCGCTGGAAGAGGCCGGGCTGGAGCTGCGCGACCTGCTGCACATCGCGTCCTGCTATCCCTCGCCGGGCTGCATGACTGAATACTTCCACTGCTACCTCGGTATCTGCGATCTGCCGGACGAGATCACCGGAACCTTCGGCATGAAGGAAGAGGCCGAGGATATCCGGACCCATGTCCTGTCATATGATGCGGCCATGGAACTGCTGTCCTCTGGCGAGGCGCAGAACGCGCCGCTTATCCTTGCGCTGATCTGGCTATCGGGCAAGCGTTCCCAATTGCGGGGCGCTGCTTGAGTTACCTTCGGGCGGCGGATACATGAGGGGCAACAACCGATTGGAAGGATGACCCGATGTACATCGCCCAGGACCTGGCCAGCGCCATTGGCCATACGCCGCTGATCAAGCTGCGCCGCGCCAGCGAAGAGACCGGCTGCACCATTCTCGGCAAGGCCGAGTTCCTGAATCCCGGCCAGTCGGTCAAGGACCGGGCGGCGCTTTTCATCATCCAGGACGCGGTGCGGCGCGGGGATCTGAAGCCCGGCGGCACCATCGTCGAAGGCACCGCCGGGAACACCGGGATCGGTCTGGCGCTGGTCGGGGCCTCGATGGGGTTCAGGACCGTCATCGTCATCCCCGAGACCCAGAGCCAGGAAAAGAAGGACATGCTGCGCCTTGCCGGTGCGGATCTTGTTCAGGTGCCTGCCGCCCCCTATCGCAACCCCAACAACTTCGTGCGCTATTCCGAGCGTCTGGCCGAGCAATTGTCCCGGACCGAGGAAAACGGCGTCATCTGGGCCAACCAGTTCGACAATACCGCCAACCGTCAGGCCCATATCGAAACCACCGGCCCCGAGATCTGGGACCAGACCGCCGGGGGCGTCGACGGGTTTGTCTGCTCGGTCGGTTCGGGCGGGACGCTGGCCGGGGTCGCCATGTCCTTGCAGCCGAGGGGGGTCAAGATCGGTCTGGCCGATCCCATGGGCGCCGCGCTTTATTCCTATTACAAGACCGGGGAACTGGCCTCCGAGGGCTCCTCGATCGCAGAAGGCATCGGGCAGGCGCGGATTACCGCGAACCTCGAAGGCTTTACGCCGGACTTCGCCTATCAGGTGCCCGACGAGGAAGCCTTGCCCTATGTCTTTGATTTGCTGTCAGAAGAGGGGCTTTGCCTTGGCGGATCTTCGGGCATCAACGTCGCCGGCGCGGTGCGCATGGCGCGCGAAATGGGCCCGGGTCACACGATTGTCACCGTGCTTTGTGACTACGGCACGCGATATCAGTCTAAGTTGTTCAATCCTGACTTCCTGAAGGAGAAGGGGCTTCCGACGCCGGGCTGGCTGCGGCAGGCTCCGCGTTCCATACCGGGAGTCTTCAGCGAATAGCAGGAGGCCGGGTTGCTGATGAACCAGACCGCAACGACCGAGACGACAGCGAAACAGATCTTGCCGGGGCGTTCTGCCGGCGGGACAGCGCAGAGGCTGCTTGGGCGCCTGAGCGGCGGCCTTGCCTTCGCGCTTTCGCTTTTGCTGTGCCTGTTCCTGCTGGCCGCGCCCATGGCGGCGCAGGCGCAGGATAGCGGCACGGGGACGAATGCCCTTCTCAGCGATGCGGATTTCGCGGAATGGAATGTTCTGGCCGAAACGGCGCAGGAAACGCTGAATGCCGATGTCGCCACGGATGCCGAACTGAACGCCCTGCGGGCCGAGGTCGCCGATTGGCGGCAACGCTTCCAGGATCAGCGATCGGCCAATTCCACCGAGATCCAGACGGTTCAGGCGCAGCTTGATACGCTTGGGACCGCCCCGGCCGAGGGCGAGCCTGCCGAAGCCGAGTCGGTGACCGAACAGCGCGCCACGCTGACCGAGCGGCTGGATACCTTGCAGACCCCGGTGCGTCAGGCAGAGCTTGATTATGCCGAAGCGGATTCGCTGATCAGCGCCATCGACAGCCGGTTGCGCAGCCGTCAGACCAACGCCCTGCTTGAGGTAAGCTCATCGCCGCTGATCCCGACGATCTGGCCGACGGCTATGGCGGATCTGGCCAAGGTCTTTACCACCATGGGCAGCAATGTCGCGGCCAGCTGGAACGACCCGACCAGCCGCCAGACCTTCCGGGAAAACCTGCCGGTCATCGCGGCCGTGCTGGCCGTTGCCTTCCTGCTGGTGGTGCGCGGCGTGCACTGGCTGGAACGGCTGGCCAACCGGTTCATCGGCGATGACCGCTCTGCGCAGCGCTGGTTGCTGCGCTTCGTCGTCTCGCTTTGCCAGATCATCGTGCCGGTCGCGGGCCTCAGCCTGGTGGCCTTTGCCGCCGCCAGCAGCACCCTGTTCGGCCTGCCCGGTGAAACCCTGGCCGTTATCCTGCCGATGGCCGGGCTTGCGGTCTACCTTGCGCGCTGGATCGGCAACTACAGTTTTCCGGCCTCTGAAAACGAGGCCGCCGCCGAGGTCCTGACCGCCAATCAGCGCCGCGAGGGTCGCATCTATACGCTGATCTTCGGTCTGCTCCTCGGGCTGAGCCTGTTGCTGCAAGCCGCCGAAAGCAACGCCGACTGGAGCGACGCGACCCACAATGTGCTGAACTTCCCCATCCTCGTGGTGATGGGGCTGTTCCTGCTGCGGATCTCGCGGTTCATCCGCCTGCGGGCGCGCGCCGATCATGGCGAAGGCGAGGCGGGGTTCCGCAACCAGATGACCGCCTTCCTGGCGCGGGTTGTGGCCATCCTCGCCGTGCTCGGGCCCTCATTGGCCGCCATCGGCTATTTCCGCATGGGCGAGACGATGACCATCCAGACGGGCATCTCGCTTGAGCTGATCGCCACGCTGGTGATCCTTCAGCGGCTGGTGACCGAGGTCTACATCCTGCTGACCCATAACCGGGACGGCGCCCGCGACGCCCTGGCCCCGGTGCTGATCGGCTTCCTGCTGACGCTGCTGTCGCTGCCGCTGTTCGCGCTTATCTGGGGCGCGCGCGGCACCGATCTGGCCGAGCTCTGGTCGCGCTTCATGCATGGCTTTGCCATTGGGGATACGATGATTTCCCCGGAAAGCTTCATGATCCTGTTGCTGGTCTTCGTGGTCGGTTACGGGGCCACCCGCGCGGTGCAGGGGGCGCTGAAGACATCTGTCCTGCCCAAGACCAGGCTGGATATCGGGGGGCAGAACGCCGTTGTCTCGGGGCTTGGCTATGTCGGTATCTTCCTTGCGGCACTGGTGGCGATCACCACCGCGGGCATCGACCTCAGCTCGCTTGCCATCGTTGCCGGTGCGCTGTCGGTCGGGGTCGGTTTCGGCCTGCAGACCATCGTGTCGAACTTCGTCTCCGGGATCATCCTGTTGATCGAACGCCCGGTCTCGGAAGGGGACTGGATCGAGGTCGGCGGCCAGATGGGCTTCGTGCGGTCGATCTCCGTGCGCGCAACGCGAATCGAAACCTTCGATCGTACGGACGTGATCGTGCCCAATGCGGACCTTATTTCCGGTCAGGTGACCAACTGGACGCGCGGCAACCTGATCGGGCGGCTGATCGTCAAGGTCGGGGTCGCCTATGGGTCGGACACGCGCCATGTGCAATCGGTCCTGCAGGAGATCGCCGAAAGCCACCCCATCGTGGTGATGAGCCCGCCGCCGGGCGTTATCTTCATGGGGTTCGGCGCGGATTCTCTGGATTTCGAGATCCGCATGATCCTGCGCGACGTGACCCAGGTGCTGATCGTCCAGACCGAGGTCAATCACCGCATCGCCGAACGCTTTGCCGAAGAGGGCCTCGAGATTCCCTTCGCACAGCGCGACGTCTGGCTTCGCAACCCCGAGACCCTGCAACCGCGCACCGCGCCGTCGCCATCAACGCCCAAGGCGGCCGGGACCCAGGATCCGGCCGCAGCGGCCTCTGCGATCACCGCAGACGATATGGAGGGCGGCGACCCGGACGCCGATTGATCGGCGTCCCTGACCGTCCTCAGCGCAGCGGGCAGGGGCGTTTTCGCGGCGTTTCAGGGGCTGACCTTCGGGCAGCTACCGCCCTGCTTTGCCGCGGCGAAAAATCCGGGCTTTGAGGACAAGTTTTCTGTCTCAAGGCCCTTGAACTCCCCCATGCGGTAAGGCTAAAGAACGCGTCACGGACAGGTGGCCGAGTGGTCGAAGGCGCACGCCTGGAAAGTGTGTAGGCGGGAGACCGTCTCCAGGGTTCGAATCCCTGTCTGTCCGCCACTATCCCCCAAGACCAATCCCGATGCTGATCGCGCCCTTTGCGGGGGCGGTGACGATGGTTTTGGCGTGTCACCTGAAGCAGGGGTATGGGATGGTGTCGGATGCCGCGTTTTAGTGGGAAAATTTGCACAGATTCCAGGGATTGCGATATTTAATCCTCTCGGGCAGTCTTATCGCGCAATTCATTTCCCGTAGGAGGCCCGGATGCTCGATTCCCACGACCGCAAGATCCTTGCCTTGCTTCAGGGCGATTCCAGCCTGTCGGTTGCCGAAATTTCCGACCGCGTCGGGCTTAGCTCCACCCCCTGTTGGCGCCGGATCCGCAAGCTGGAAGAAGAAGGCTACGTCAAGAAACGCGTGGCTCTGCTGGATGAAGCCAAGCTGAATGTCGGGGTCTCGGTCTTCATGGCGATCCGCACCAACCAGCACACCCGCGAATGGGCCCGCAGCTTTGTCCGCGCGGTCGAGGAAATCCCCGAGATCGTCGATGTCTTCCGTCTGGCGGGCGATGTCGATTACATGCTGCGCGCCGTGGTGCCCGATATTGCGACCTATGACGCGATCTATCAGAAACTGATCGAGCGGGTGGACATCTACGATGTCTCTTCCATGTTCGCGATGGAGACGATCCGATCCTCGACCGAATTGCCGCTGGACTACGCCTGACCCCTGTGTGCCGGCCGGCCCCGGACGGGAACCGGCCAACGGGGTGTTCAGGCGGCTGTGGCGGTAAAGATCGCGCGCTTGGGGTCGGCGTCATAGATGTCGATGAACTCGGGCGCCTCTTTGGCCAGGGCGCGCAGGCTGTCGAGGAGGTAATCGACTTCCGCGTCGCTCATCAGCACCGACAGGTTCAGACGCACGAAGCCGGGCTTTTCCAGTTCTCTGCCCGACAGGATTGCGGTGCGCAAACCGGCGGCGGCGCCTTCCAGCCCCAGCAGACGCAGGACATAGGGACCGGCGCAGGCACAGCCGCCCCGGGCCTGAATGCCGTAGCGGTCGCTCAGCAATCGGGTGGCCAGTTGTTGGTGCACATGGCCGCCCTCGGGATGGCGCAGGCAGAAGGACAGGATGGGCAGGCGGTCCGGGCCGGTTTCGGCGTCCGGACCCAGAAGCGCGATCATGGGGGTGTCCTGCAGGGCGGTCAGCCCCCGGTGGGCAAGGTCGCGGTTGCGTTGCCCAAGGAAGGTCGCGCCGATTTCCTCTTTCACGATGACGGCAAGGGCGGCGCGGATGTCGCCGACGACATTGGGCGTCCCGGCCTCTTCGCGGTGTTCGAGGCTGTCGGTGTAATCATGCGCCTCGGCCGAGACAAAGCGCACCGTGCCGCCACCGGGCAGACTGGGACGGTCGATGACAGGGGCATCGCGCCGCATCACCAGCACGCCCGAGGCGCCGGGCCCGCCGATGAACTTGTGCGGCGAAAAGACCAGCGCATCGATTCCCGCGTCCGGACCAGGCTGCATCTGCATCGGCAGATAGGGCGCGCCGCCTGCGTAGTCCCAGACCATCAGTGCGCCCGCGGCCTTGACCCGGCGTGTCAGCCCTTCGACATCGGCGATGATGCCGGTCACGTTGGACGCGGCGGAAAAGGCGCAGATCACCCGGTCATGCCCTGCGCCCGAGGCCAGCTCAGCCTCAAGTGCGTCAATATCCGGCCCGCCTTCGGGGGCTTCAGGCAGCATGACCACCTCGGCACCGCTTTCCCGCCAGGGCAGGATGTTGGAATGATGCTCATATGGCCCGAGGATCACCTTGACCCGGCCTTGATCCGCCCCCAGCAGGCGCACCAATCGGTTGATCCCCGCCGTGGCCCCGGCACCGGCAAAGATCACCGCATGTTGGTCATCCGCGCCGCAATGGGCGGCAATGGTCTGCCGCGCGGCGTTGCGCAACCGGGTCATGAAACCGCCGCAATGCGAGGCTTCGGTATGGCTGTTGGCATAGAAGGGCAGGACCTGTTCCAGCATGAACTGTTCGACCGGCATCAGGGCCCGCCCCGAGGCGACGTAATCGGCATAGACCAGTGTCTTGTGCCCGAAGGGGCCGTCGAAACCGGCGTCCTTGCCGATCAGGCCGGTGGCCATGTCGGCCCCCTTGGGCAGCGCGGCACGAAAGGTATCAAGCAGGTCCTGGGCGGTGGCGGTGGTCATTGCGGGCTCCTGTAGCGGTTCGCGGACAGGATAGGGCAGGGCGCGCGCAAAGGTTTTTCCGATTTTCCATCCTTTGGGCGTCACGATGTGATTTCTGACCCGGAAATCGGTATATCGTGGTATGATTTTACACATGGCGTTCAAACCGAGGCCTTCTTCGCCCACAGGAGGCGTGCCCAACAGACCGGCAATCCGGCCTTTGTCCGATCCGGGGCTGTTCACGGCGCGCGGTTGGCCGCAGTCTGCGGTGCAGCGCGCGGCAGGGGGCGGCGCGGTTCGCAAGTCCCGGAGGGTCCATGAACCCCAAACAGCTTACCGCCTTTCGGATGGTCATGCAGCATGGCACGATCACCGAAGCCTCGCGCGCGCTCAGCGTGTCGCAACCGGCGGTCAGCCGGTTGATTGCCGACCTTGAGGCCGACATCGGCTTTCCACTGCTGCACAGGCCGGGGGGCAAGGCCATTCCCACCCGCGAGGCCTATGAGTTCTATCAGGAAGTCGAGCGGATGTTCTACGGTCTCGACCGCCTGAGCCAGGTTGCGGAAGAAATCCGGATGCTGAACCGGGCGGTCTGCCGGGTGGCCTCGATGCCCATGGTGTCTTTCGAGATCCTGCCACGGGCGCTGAAGCAGATCGTCGACGGCCATTCGGGCATCGACGTGAACCACGATGTGCACACATCGGCGCGGATCCTCGATCTTCTGGCCTCGCGCCAGATCGATATCGGTATTGCGCAGACAGACCCAGGACGTGGGGATGTCGAGATCCTGGCCGCTTATCGCACCAATTGCGTCTGCGTGATGTCGCCGGATCATCCGTTGCGGACGCGCGCGGCGATCACGCCCGAAGACCTGCAGGGCGAACCGATGGTGGCGCTGAATTTCCGCACCCTGACCTACAGCTACCTCATGCGCTGCTTCGCCGAAGCCGGGATCGCCCCCAAGATCGTCGCTGAAACCCAGCCCAGCTATTCCGCCTGCAGCCTGGCTGCCCTTGGCGTAGGCATTGCGGTGGTCGATCCGATCACGCCGGGCATTTTGGGCGACCGGGTGCAGGTCGTGCCCTTCACGCCGAAAATCCCCTTCGATTACCAGATCATCAAGCCCGCAGGCATGCCAATGTCCCGTGCTGCAACGGCTTTTTTCGATTCCGTCCAGAAGATCATCGCCAGTGAAGACCGCTTCGGGCAGCAGTTACATAACAAAATTGCATGACTGCCGCCAAATTTTGTATTTGAAATTATGATCCGGTCAGGAAAACCTCTTCGTCAATCACATAACAAACTTCACGACAGGGAAATGACCATGAAGATCTCAAGACGCACGATCCTTGCAGCCGGTGCTGCCCTTGCAACCATGACTGCCGCCGGGCCGGCCTTTGCCGCGTCCGAATACACGCTGCGCATCCACACGCTGGTGAAATCGCCGCACCCCTACAACGACATGGCCGAAGCCATGAAGGCCGAGATCGAAGAAGCCTCTGACGGTCGGGTCGAGGTTCGCATCTTTGACAGCGGCCAGTTGGGGCAGGACCCGGCAGTGATCGGCGAGATGGCCTTTGGCACCATCGACATCATGATCTCGACCACCTCGAACGCGGTCCAGCAGATCCCCGAATTCGGCATCTTTACCATGCCCTACCTGTTCGGCGGCATGGACGAGGCGCTTGCCGCCGTCGGTCCCGGCACCGATGTGCATGCGCATTTCGAACAGGTCTATGCCGATCGCGGCGTGGGCATGAAGCTGCTGGCGCTTGGCGGGTCGGGCACCCGCAACATGTCGACCAAATCCGTTCCCATCGAAGGCCCCGCCGATCTTGCCGGGCTGAAGATGCGCACGCCCCCGTCGCCGATGGATTCCAAGACCTGGGCCGCTTTCGACATGCTTCCCGTCACCGTCGCCTGGGGTGAACTGTACGCCGCCATGCAGACCGGCGTCGCCGAGGCGATGGAAAGCTCGCTGCCCGGATACACCGGCTCCAAGCTTTACGAAGTGGCGCCGAACCTCGCCCTGACTGAACATACCGTGCAGCTGAACCACACCTCGATTTCCGAGATCACCTGGAACAAGCTGCCCGAAGATCTGCAACAGATCGTCGAAGAGGCTGCCATTTCCGCCAATATCTATGGGGTCGAACAGGCCAAGGGCTATGACGCGGCTCTGGTCGAAACGCTGCAGACCGACCACGGCGTGACCGTGACCCGGCCCGACAAGCAGGCCTTCATGGAGGTCCTGGCCCCGCTGCAGGTCGAACTGGCCGAGAGTCTTGACCTCGCCACCGAATACGCCTTGCTCAAGCAGTAATTGCCCAGACCTTCGCCCTGTCCGGAATTCTACCGGGCGGGGCAATACCATTTGGAAAGACCTCACATGTTGCATCGTCTTTGCGACGGGATCTCGGGCGTGATCCGAACCCTTGCCTGGATCGCCTTCGCCGGCATGATCGCCACCGTTGCCCTTCAGGTCGCCGCGCGCAACCTGCTGGACGCGCCGATGATCTGGACCAGCGACATGGCGCTTTTGCTGTTCACCTGGCTCATCTTCGTCGGGGCCGCGCTTGGCCTGCGGACCGGGGCGCATTACCTGGTGGACATGCTGCCGACCCACCGCCCCAAAGTGCGTCTGTTTGTCGAGATCATCTCGCTTCTTGCCGGTTTCACCGTGGCCTGGATCCTGGGCGTGCATGGCTGGACCCTGGCCCAGATGCGCGCCAGCGGAGAGGTCCAGTCCCTCGGAATCTCGCGGTTCTGGATCTATCTGCCGCTTCCCGTTTCCGGCGCCTTGATGGCGGTCTTCCTGATTGAACAGGCACTGGTACTGGTGCGTGATCCCTTCGGAAAGGGGGCCGCATGAGCCCCCTTGTCGTTCTGATCCTGGTCTTCTTCGTGATGATCGCCCTGCGGGTCAACATCGGTTTCGCGCTGATCCTGTCCTCGGCCGTGGTCATCAAGATGCAGGGTCTGCCGCTGATTTCAGTGGTGAACCAGATGTTCGCCGGGATCGACAGCTTTACCCTGCTGGCGGTGCCCTTCTTCATGCTTCTGGGGCGGATCCTGAATGCCGGATCCATCACCACCCGCCTGCTCGAGGTGGCGGATGCCACCGTGGGTCACGTGCGCGGCGGGCTTGGGCATGTGAATGTCTTCGTCTCGATGGTCTTTGCCAGTCTTTCGGGGTCTGCGGCGGCGGATACCGCTTCGGTCGGCTCGATCCTGATCCCCGCAATGAAGAAGGCAGGCTATCCGGCGCCCTTTGCGGCCGCGCTGACGGCGGCGTCTTCGACTTTGGGCGTGATCATCCCGCCTTCCATCGTGCTGATCATCTACGGCGCCTTCGGCAATGTCTCGATCGGAGCGCTGTTTGTCGGGGGGATCGTGCCGGGTCTTCTGGTTGGCCTGTTCATGATGGGCTACACCTATGTTCTGGCGGTGCGGCACGGCTATCCGGCCAACCCGTTCCCCGGTTTTCCGATGATGGGCCGTATCCTGCTGCGCGGGGTCGCCCCGATGCTGATCCCGGTGATCGTGCTGGGCGGCATCGTCGGCGGCATCTTCACCCCGACCGAAGGCGCAATTGCCGCCGTGCTCTGGGCGTTGCTGCTGTCGGTGGTCGTTTACCGTGACGTGCCGCTGCGCGCGTTGCCAAAGCTGCTGTCGGATGCGGTGATCGATTTCGCCATCCCGATGTTCACCGTCGCAGGCGCCGGCATCTTCGGCTGGCTGATCGCCTATCTTGGCGCGGCGCAGATCGTGGTCGATTTCATCCTCGGCGTGACCCAGACACCGTTCTTCATCATCCTGATGCTGGTCGGTTTCCTGCTGCTGGTCGGCATGGTGCTGAACCCGATTTCGGCCACGCTGATCTTCTTGCCGATCATCCAGGCGCTTGGCGACACGGCCGGCATGGACCCGGTCCACATGGGTGTGCTGTCCACCATCATCCTGTCCGTCGGCCTGATCACGCCACCCTACGGGATCTGCCTGCTGATTGCCTCGCAGATCGGCGGGGCGTCACTGGGACGCTGCATGCTGGCGGCCGCCCCGATCTGCCTGCTGACGATTTTCGTCGCCATCCTGTCATTCTGGATCCCGGACATCGTCCTGGGTCTGCCCAAACTCCTCGTTCCCGAACTCTTCAACGGAGGCTGAATTCATGTCCCATACCAAACCCACCGGCTCTTTCGTCGCGCTCGTCACCCCCATGAACGAAGACGGCTCCATCGACTTCGAAGGCTTTCGCACGCTGCTGAACTGGCACGCCGAAAACGGCACCGAGGCGGTGCTGATCATGGGCTCGACCGGCGAAGTTTCGATGCTGTCGCCAGAGGAGCGCAAGGCGATCATCGCCGAAACCGCCAAGATGAAGCCCGGCAACATGCTGATGTATTACGGCGTTACCGGCAACAACACGGCGACCACCATCGACTATGTCCGCTTTGCGCGCGACGCAGGCGCGGATGGCGCGATCATGGCGGCACCGGCCTATATCTGCGCCGACAACGACGCGATCACCGATTACGCGATGGAGGTGCTGGACAGCGCCGACCTTGCCATGGGGTTCTACAACAACCCGCCGCGGGTCAAGACCGACCTGCACTGGGACAATCTGCTGAAGTTGGCGAAACATGACAACATGGTCGTCCTGAAGGAAAGCACCACCCGCGTCGGTCAGGTTGCTCAGGTCTGCGCGGCCAAGCCCGACATGTCGATCATGTGCTGCTGTTCGCCCAACCTCGGGCTGGTGATCCCGACCATGGCGCTTGGTGGCCATGGCACCGCAAACATGACCGGCAATATCATCCCGCGCGAGATGGCCGTGATCTCGACCCCGTGGAAAACCGGCGAGGACGCCTTTGCCTGCCGCGAAGCCTGGCTCGACAACCTGTCGATGCTGCATTTCGCCTATTCGACAATCAACCCGGTTTCGGTGAAGACCCTGATGCGCGCCGTCGGCCTGCCTTCGGGGCCGCTGCGTGCGCCGCTGCAACCGGCCAAGCCCGAGATTTTGCAAAAGGGCCTCGATGCCTTCGAAAAGCTTGGTCTGGCCGAGAAGTACGGCCTCTCGGCGCCCCGGATGGCAGCCGAGTAATGCCCGGCTCCGGTGATCTGCCCGCCCTCGATCCTGTGGCGGAAGGTGTCGCCCCGCAGGATGGCGGCGGGGCGGTCAGCCTGGGCCATTGGGGCGCCTTTCGCGCCGAGGTTCGGGGGGGCAGGCTGATCCGCGCCACCCCACTTGGCGGAGCCGATCCCGACATGGTCGGGGCCTGGCCCGAACTGGTGCATTCGCCCCGGCGCATCGACCGGCCCCATGTGCGGCGCGGCTGGCTGGAAAACGGGCCGGGCGCGTCAGACGACCGTGGCCGGGACGAGATGATCCCGCTTGGCTGGGACGAGGCGCTGGATCTTGCGGCGGGCGAGGTTGCCCGCGTGCAGGACAACCACGGTCCCACCGCGATCCTCGGCGGGTCCTACGGCTGGTCCTCGGCCGGACGGCTGCATCATGCGCGCAGCAACCTGCGTCGTTTCCTGGCAGCCAGCGGGGGATTTACCGATCAGGTCGGCAATTATTCCTGGGGCGCGGCGGCGGCGCTGCTGCCGCATGTGCTGGGCTCGGTCGCGTCGGTGTCCCATGCCGCAACAAGCTGGGACAGTATCGCGGCCCATGCCGATCACGTGGTGGCCTTCGGCGGGCTCAACCCGAAGAACTGGCGTGTGACCTCCGGCGGGGCGGTGGATCATCCGCTGCCCGACATGGTCGCACGCGCCGCCGCGCGCGGTTGCAGCTTTACGGTGGTCTCGCCGTTGGCGCAGGACGTGCCGGCGGGGCTGGAAGCCACGCTGATCCAGCCGCGCCCCGGTTCAGACACCGCCATCATCCTGGCGCTGGCGCATGAGGCGCTGACCTCTGGCCGGGCGGATACCGGATTTCTGGACCGCTACACGGTGGGGCACGACAGGCTGGCCGCCTATCTGACCGGGCAGGCGGATGGCCAGCCCAAGACGCTGGACTGGGCGGCGGCCATCGCGGATGTGCCGGCAAGCGACCTGCGCGCGCTCTGGCAGCGCATTCGGGCGGGTCGGGTGATGTTGACGGCGTCGTGGTCGCTGCAACGCGGCCAGCACGGGGAACAGACCTATTGGGCCCTGATCGCCCTGGCGGCGATGCTCGGTCAGATCGGTCTGCCGGGCGGCGGGTTCAGCTTTGGATACGGCTCCATGGGGTCGGTCGGGGCGAATGCGCGACGCGGCTATGTGCCGGCCTTTCCGGGGCTGGCGAACAGGGGCATGCAGATCCCCGCTGCCGCCTTTGCCGACGCACTTCTGCATCCAGGCGAAACCCTGGCCTTTGACGGGCGAGACATCACGCTGCCCGATCTGCGGATGATCTATTGGGCCGGGGGCAACCCCTTCCACCACGCCCAGGACCTGGGCAAGGTCGAAGCCGCCTGGGCCCGCGCCGAAACGGTGATCGTGCATGACCCCTGGTGGACATCAACGGCGCAGCGGGCCGACATCGTCTTTCCTGCCACCACCACGGCCGAGCGAGCGGATATCGGCGGCACCTCGCGGGATCGCCACGTGGTCTACATGGCGCCGCTTTTGCCGCCGCAGGGGCAGGCGCGTAACGACCGCGATATCCTGACCGCGCTCGCCGACAGGCTGGGTTGCCGCGCCGCCTTTGACGAGGGCCTGGATGAGACCGGCTGGCTGCGCCGCCTTTGGTCGCAATCCATCGCCAAGGGGCAGGCCGAGGGCATCGAGGTGCCCGACTTCGAGGAATTGAAACGGATGGGTATCTGGGATGTCCCGGCCCCCACGGAGCCCGAAGTGCTTCTGGGCGATTTCCGCGCCGATCCCATGGCGCATATGCTGCCGACGCCGTCAGGGCGGATCGAGCTGTTTTCGAAGCGGATCGCCGGTTTCGCCTACGAAGATCAGCCGGGACATCCGGTTTTCCATGCCCCCGACGAATGGCTCGGCAGCGCCGAGAGCGACCAGTTTCACCTGGTCACCAACCAGCCCGAAAAGCAGTTGCACAGCCAGCTTTGGCAGACCTCGGCGGGCATGTCGGGGGGGCCTGCTCCGGTGCGCATCCACCCCGGGGACGCCGCGCGGCAGGGCCTGGCCGACGGACAGGTGGTCCGGCTGCACAACGACCGGGGCGAATGCCGCGCCACCCTGTGCCTTGATGCCGGGCTGCGGCGTGGTGTGCTGGTCATGCCGACCGGCGCCTGGTTTCAGCGCGACAGTTCGCGCGATGGATCAGCATCTAGCCACAAGGCGCTGGAATTGAACGGAAATCCAAATGTCCTGACCTCTGACCGGCGTACGTCGCGTTTGGGTCAGGCCTGTGCGGCGCTGTCGGCCCTGGTGCGCATCGCGCCGATGGACCCGGCGCCCGAAAACAATACCTGAAGGAGACGACTGAAATGGATCTCGGGATCGCAGGGCGCCGCGCCCTTCTGACCGGCGCTAGCCGGGGCATGGGCCGCGCCTGTGCCATGGCCCTCGCCGCCGAAGGCGCAGAGGTCACTATCGCGGCGCGGGACGCCGAAACTCTGGACCGCACCGCCGCCGACATCCGCGCGGCGACCGGGGCCACCGTCCACTGGGTCGCCGGGGATGTCACGACCGAGGCCGGTCGCGCCGCGATCCTGAATGCCTGCCCGGAGCCCGAGATCCTGCTGAACAATGCGGGCGGCAAGGCACCGGGGGATTTTCGCGACTGGGGCCGGGACGATTGGATCGCCGCCGTCGATCTGATGATGCTGCCGCCCATCCTGATGATGCGCGATGTGGTCGACGGCATGATGGATCGCGGCTGGGGCCGGATCGTCAATATCGTCTCGCGCAGCGTCAAGATCCCGCAGCTGGAGCTGGGCCTGTCGAACGGCGCGCGCTCTGGCCTCGTGGGCTTTACCGCCGGTCTGGCCCGGCAAAGCATCACGCGGGGCGTCACGATCAACAACCTGCTGCCCGGCATCATAGACAGCGCCGCGCAGCGCGAACATATCGAGGCGATGGTGACCCCCGAGGGGCCGACCTATGAACAGATGCGCGCTGCCCGCGCCGCCGGAAACCCCGCCGGGCGCTATGGCACCCCGGAAGAAATCGGCGCCTATTTCGCCTTTCTCTGTTCGATGAACGCCGGGTTCGTGACCGGGCAGAACCTGCTGGTCGATGGCGGCAGCTATCCCGGCACCTACTAGGGGCGCGGGATGAAGATCGTCGTCATCGGGGCAGGGGTCGTGGGCGTCACCACCGCCTGGTACCTGACGCGGGACGGGCACGAAGTCACGGTGCTGGAGGCGCGTGAAGGCGTGGCGCTGGAAACATCCTTCGGCAATGCCGGCGGGGTCTGCCCCGGTTTCGCCGGTCCCTGGGCCGCGCCCGGCATGCCGCTGAAGGCCATGGGCTGGATGTTCCGCGCCGCCGCCCCGCTGAAGATCCGCCCGCAAGCCTCGCTCGCGCAGTGGAGCTGGCTGGCCCGGTTCACCGCCAATTGCACCGCCAGCCGGTTTGCCGCCAACAAGGCCGAGATGCAGCGCGTGGCGCATTATTCCAAGGACTGCCTTGTCGCACTGCGCGAGGAAACCGGCATAGCCTATGACCATGGTACTGGGGGCGTTCTGCAGATTTTCCAGACCGCCGACGAAGTCGCGGCCGGTGAACGCTCTGCCGCCGTGCTGCGCCGTATGGAGGTGCCGCACCGTCTGCTTGATGCGCGCGAGGTGCTGGAGGTCGAACCGGGATTGGCGCGCTCGGATCTAGAAATGGCGGGAGGGCTGCAACTGACCACCGACGAGACCGGAGATTGCCATCTGTTCTGCAAGGCCTTGGCGGCACGGGCCGCCGAAGCCGGAGCGCGGTTCCGGTTCAACGCCCCTGTCACCGGCTTCAGGCGCGAAGGGGGACGGATCGCGTCGCTGTCCCTTGGGGCCGAAGAAATCACTGCCGATGCCTTCGTCGTGGCGACCGGTCCCTGGACCGCGCTGTTGAAACCGCTTGGTCTCAAGGTGCCGGTCTATCCGGTCAAGGGCTATTCCCTGACCGCGCAGATCACCGATCCGCAGGCCGCGCCGCGGTCTTCGGTGATGGATGAACATTCCAAGGTGATGATCACCCGGCTCGGGTCGCGGCTGCGCGCCGCCGGGGTGGCCGAGCTTGCCGGTTTCGACCGCGCCATGCCTGCGCCGGTCCTGTCCGCGTTGCGTAAACGGGTCGAGGCGCTGTTTCCCGGTGCGGCGGCCTATGAGGAGGCCAGCTATTGGCACGGCTTCCGACCGATGACCCCGGGCGGGCCGAGCCGGGTAGAGCGGACGGGCTATCACAACCTCTATCTGAACCTTGGCCATGGATCGAACGGCTGGACCCAGGCGGCGGGCACGGGGCGGATGCTGGCCGATCTGGTGGCGGGCGGGTCCGGGCGTCCCCCTGGGTGATTGCGGGCCGCCTTTGGATTGCATCCTTCGCCATCCTTCCTATCTGGAGTAGACTTGGCCCTGGTGACCCCCATGGGCCGGTCTGCGGGAAGGGAAAGTAGATGACGTCATTCAGACAGGCTTGCGCCGCGGTTCTGGCCACCCTTGGGCTGGCGGCTCCGGCCTTGGCCGAGCCGGCCGAGGTGCAGGTGACTGCCAGTTATCGCGAACGGATCGCACTGCCGGCGGATGCGCAGTTGGAGGTGTCCCTGCTGGATATTTCGCGTGCCGATGCCGCCGCCATGCGGCTGGGTATCGAAACGGTTGCGATATCGGGCGTGCCCGCCTCGGTCGCTGTCGGCTATGACAGCGACGATATCGACCCGCGTCTTACCTATGCCATCGGGGCGCGGATCCTGTCCGGCGACCGGGTGTTGTTCCGCCTGACCGAAGTCACACCGGTCATCACCCGCGACGCACCAACGGAAGTCGCGGTTCTCCTGACGCAGATGCAAGGCCCCGCGGCGCCGAGCACTGCGACGGGCCTCACCGGTATCGCCTGGTCCGCTTACGAGATCGCGGGGCGCGCGCTGATCGCCAGGGATCCACCGATGTTCACGATGGATCACACCGGCCAGATCGGGCTGTTTACAGGCTGCAACCGTTATACCGGCATGGTCGAGACCTATGAGGCGGGGGCGTTCGTCTGGCCGGACCAGATCGCCGGGACGCGCATGGCCTGTCCGCCGGGGCAGGACCGTCTGGAAAGGGATATCCTCGAGGCCTTGGGGCAGTCCACGGGTTACATCCGCAACGGCGGCCTGCTGACCTTTACCAATGAGGCCGGCCTGGCTACGGCGCGGTTCCGCGAACGGCCCGAATAGGCTTTGGTGCGGATCGGCGGGGCCTGTAAGCCCCGCCGATCCGTCATTCCAACTATGGTTCAGGCCGTGCCCAGCTTTTGGCGACGGCGGCCGATCAGGATCAGGAAGACGCCGATCGACAGCAGTTCGATGGCCAGCAGGATGCCGATGGCCGTGGCCAGGAAGCCCGGGAATCCGGTCAGGATGACCACCCCCAGCAGGACCGAGACCGCGCCCGCGATCAGCACGGGCAGAAAGGCGTCTTCGCCCTTCATGTCCCGCGCGGACCAGATCTTGGCCCCGCCCGAAACCAGCAGCAGCAAGGCCAGCATGAAGCGTACGAAACTGCCGTCTCCGAAGGGGCCGAACAGCAGCAGGATCGCCATGACCAACGCCACGGCGGCAATCACACCGGGACCGAAGCGGGTCTTGAACCCTTCGGCCTTCCAGAAGGCATAGACCTGCATCGCGCCGACGATCAGCAGCACCCAGCCGACGATCGTGCTGCTGGTCTGGACCGCGCCGGTCGGGTTGAAGAGGGCCAGCAGCCCTCCGATCAGGGCCACGGCGCCTGTAGCCATCAGGACCATCCAGTTTTTCATGTCACGGGTTCCTCTTGTTTCTTGCGGGTCAGGGAAATGGCAATCAGCGACACCCCGGTCGAGATCAGCTCGATCCCGAGGTAGATGCCCAGCACCACCAGTGCCGATTGCGGGAAATTGGTCAGGATCATCACCGCCAGCACGATCGAAACCACGGCGGACAGGATCATCACCCAGCGGAATTCACGGAATTCGGAGCGCAGGCCGACGAAGATCCGGATCACGCCGGCAACGAGCAGGAAGATCCCCACCGCCAGCGTCAGCGAAAAGACTCCGATCAGCGGATGCGCCACGAGGCTGAAACCGATCAACACGATGGCCAGTCCCATCAGTATGGCCAGGATGCGCGCGCCCCAGCCCTTGTCCCCGAAGGCCGAGGCGATCATCATCACGCCCACCAGCATGAAGATCCAGCCCGCCAGCAGGCTGGCCGTGATCGAGGCGGCAAATGGATTGGACAGCGCCAGCACCCCGCCGATGACCGAGACGATCCCGGCCAATAGCCATAAGAACCAGTTTTTCACGAATTATCCCCTTTTCCAGAAATCAAAGCATCCATTCAATCGGTAAGCAGCCCATCAGGGTCAGGGTGATCTGCTGCAGCAGCGTGGCCCCCGGTTCCTGCTGATAGACGTCGAAATCCCCCGCATCATCGGCCTCGATCCAGACCAGCCTGTCTTCCGCGCTGAGCCGGGGCTGATAGCTGACCTCGGGTACGGAGTCATCGAAGGCCCGTGACAGGCGCCGTGCGAGGTCGGGACTGTCGATCAGGTAGCCCATCTCGGTGTTCAGCTGGGCCGACCGGGGGTCGAAGTTGAACGAGCCGATGAAGATCTGGCGCTGATCGATGGCGAATGTCTTGGCATGCAGGCTGGCACCCGACAGGCCAAACGGCTTGACCTGAACGCTGCTGGAAGGAGAGGTCGCGCCGCCGCGCAGCTTCAGTTCGAACAGGCGCACTCCGGCGTCCAGCAGCGCGCGGCGATACTTGGTATAGCCGGAATGGACCAGCAGCACATCGGTGGTGTTCAGCGCATTGGTCAGGATATTGACCTCGGCCCCCTCTGCCACGAGGTTACCGAAAAACGTGGTGCCCTCTGTGCCGGCGATGAAATAGGCCGAGACAAGGTCGAGGCGGTCTTGCACATGGCCCATCATCTCGGTCAGGCGGGTGATGGTCAGTTGATCTGGGCGCGCGATGCCGAGGCCCTTGACCGGATCATCCGCCACGAGGCGGACATCGGTCCATTCCAGCGTGGCGGGGGTGTCGATGAACGCCTGGGCCGTGCTCTGGATGTCGGTGAAAAAGGCCTGGGCCTCCGGAGCGTCGCGGATCTCCTGGGCGCGGTTGGTAAAGACCGACAGGTCCGCGGCCTCGGGGATGATGGTTTCCAGTTCGAAGACCGAGGCGCTGTTCCAGTAATCGTCAAAGACATTTACCGTGTCCTGCACGACCTCACCGGTCGCCAGCACATCGAGGTCGACGTAGTAATCGTTCTCTCCGACGCGAAAGTAATCATTGCCGATATTGCGCCCGCCGATGATCGCGGTGACCCCGTCGACGGTGAAGGACTTGTTATGCATCCGCCGGTTCATACGCATGAAATCAAAGGCATAGCCCATGATCTTCGGGGATCGCACGGTCGAGGGATTGAACAGCCGGATGTCAAATTTGTCGAGCGCATTGAGCGCCGAAAGATAGCCGTCCATCCCCGGCACGCCATTGTCGTCCAGCAACAGACGCACCCGTACGCCGCGCTCGGCCGCGCGACGAAGCGCCTCCAGCAGCAGAATGCCAGAGGTATCATCCTGCCAGATGTAATATTGCGCGTTGATTTCGGTTTCTGCGGCCTCGGCCAGCGCCAGCCGGCTGATCAGCGCGTCCTGTCCGGATTCAAGCGCCAGAACGCCTGTCTTTCCCGGATTCTGCGCGCCAAGGCTGGCCGACAGCGCCCCAAGGCGGGACTGGTCGTTCACCGGGCGTGCCAGACTGATCTCGCGTTCCGAAAGATCGGGCAGCGGGTAGAGTAGCCGACCGCCGAAAACAAAGAGACCGCAAAGCACGATCAGGACGAGAAGCGCGCGCAAAAACCGCATCAGATATTTCCTGTTCTCGAACCGCGGGGGCATCCTGTGCAGACCATCAGCGGCCAGACAGCGGCGCGGGCAGGGCGGCGCGGCACGCCGGGACACAGGCCCTGACGCTCGCCTTGCGTAAACCATGCCAAGGACGTCCCGGGGTTGCAATTATTTAATGTTAACAAGCCGTAAATTGCGCCCGAAGGTTGTATGCGGGACGCAATGGGCCCCGCCGGCCGGGGGACAGTGCGCCCCGAAATGCGCAAAGGGCCGCCAAGGCAGCCCTTTGCATGTCTCGCCTCAAGGTGGCCTTGTCAGCCAAGCGCCGCCTTGATCGCGTGATAGGAGTCCTTCGGCGTGCGCACCATGGTGTCGAAGTCGACATGCACCAGGCCGAACCGCTTTTCATAGCCAAGCGCCCATTCGTAGTTGTCCAGCAGCGACCACAGGAAGTAGCCCTTGACCGGCACGCCATCGGCAATCGCCTTTTCCACCATGGCAAGATGCGCCTCGACATAAGCCAGTCGCTCGGGGTCGGCGACCTTGCCCTCGACGAGAGTATCGTTGTTGGCCATGCCGTTTTCGGTGACGATCAGCGGCATGTCCCCGGTGTATTCCTGCGCGGTACGGGTCAGGAACTTGTATAGGCCCTCGGGGTAGATCTCCCATTCCATCTGGGTCTTGGGCAGAGGGCCTTCGACCTCCTCATGGCTGGGCCAGGGGCCGGAGTTGGGCTTGATCAGCTTGCGGGTATAATAATTCACCCCGCACCAGTCGACCGGAGAAGAAATCACGTCGAAATCGTCCTGCCATCCCTCGGGCATATGCGGGCCGAGGCCTTGCATGACGTTCTCGGGATATTCTTTCCTGAAGACGCCGCCCAGGAAGAAGCGGTTGTAATAGCCATCATACAGGTCCGCTGCCGCACGGGCCTCGGCGCTGTCATCGGCGGGGTCGGCCCATTCCATGTTGAAGACCGCGCCAAGGTTGTTCATCCCGAGGCCGCGCATCGCCTGAATGGCGCTGCCGTGGGCCAGCAGCACGTGATGCATGGCGCGGGCCGTGGCGCGGATGTCGCGCAAGCCGGGCGCATGATGGCCCAGGAAGTGGCTTAGCCAGCCGACGCACCAGGGTTCGTTGATCGGCGCGACCGAATGCATCCGATCCCCGATGCGGCCCATGATCACTTCGGTGAAATCCGCAAAGCGCCCGGCGATGTCGCGATTGCGCCAGCCCCCCTGGTCGGCCATCGCCGAGGGCAGTTCCCAATGGTAGAGCGTGGCACAGGGCTTGATCCCGCGTTCCAGCATGGCATCCGTCAGACGGTCATAGAAATCGAGGCCCTCTGGGTTGGTCGTGCACCCGTCCGGCATGACCCGCGCCCAGCTGGTCGAAAAGCGGTAGCAATCGAATCCAGCGGCGGCGACAAGGTCCAGATCCTCTTCGTAGCGGTGATAGTGATCGCAGGCGCGGTCACCGTTTTCGGCCCTGACCACGTTGCCCGGCGTGCGCGCGAAGCTGTCCCAATGGGTGCTTCCGGCGCCGCCGAAGCCGTGGCCTTCGATCTGGTAGGCAGAGGTGGCGGTGCCGAACTGGAAATCCTGCGGAAAATCCTTGCGGGAAAAAGTCATGGTAAGGTCCTTGTCAGGGCGTCACGAAACGGGATCGGATTGAATTTCGGGGTGTTGGGGCAGGTGGATGATGCGCTCAGCCTGCGCCGGTTGTGGCATCGGGACGCGGCACCGGGCCGGTGGAGCGACCCACGACCAACTCGGCCTCCATCATCGTCTGGCGCGGCGCGTTCTGGGGGTCGCTGATCTGGGCAACCAGTTGGCGGGCCAGTATTTCCCCGGCCTGCCGCACGGATGACCGGGTGGCGGTAAAGATCGGCACATCGCCGCCGTTGCGCAGGTAGGACAGGTCGTCATCATGGGTGATGACCGAAACATCCCTGCCCATGGCCAGCCCGGCCTCTTCGATGGCGCGGCGCACACCGATGGCGGCAATCATCGAGGCACAGAGCACCGCCGTCGGTGGCTGATCGGTGCGCAACAGGCCGGCGGTCAGGCGATAGCCGTATTCCTCGGTCATTTCCTCGCTGCACATCAGTGCGGGATCGCAGGGGATGGCGCTGTCCGCATGGGCGTCGAGATAGCCCTGACGGCGGCGAAAGGCGAAATCCATATGCTCCAACCCGTTCAGCAGGGCGATGCGGCGATGCCCGAGGTCGATCAGGAACTGCGTCGCGCGTTGAAAGGACCGGCGGTTGTTCACATCGACCCAGCTATAGGGCTCGTCGACGCCCGAGGACCGACCATGCACCACGAAGGGCAGGCCGATGCCGTTCAGATGCGGAATCCGCGTATCTGAAATTGCCGGACCCTGCAGGATCACGCCATCAACCACGCGGCGCGCGTGATACTCGCGGTAGATCCGGCTTTCGTCGTCATCCGGTACGCGGGTGAACACCATGTCATAGCCGAATTCGGCGAGGGTCTGGGACGCGCCTGCCACGAAATCCCCGAAGATCGGGTTTACCATTTCGTGGCGCAGGGTGGTGGGAATGACCTGTCCGATCATCATCGTGCGCCCGGTCGCCAATCCCTTGGCGCGGCTGTTGGGGGTGTAGCTGTGTTGGCGCGCCGCCTCCATTACCCGCTGCCGGGTGGCTTCACTGACTTCCGGATAGCCGTTAAGCGCCCGGCTGACCGTGGTCTGGGACAGGCCCAGGGCCTCGGCCAGGGACTTCAGGTTCATTGCCATTCAAAGCGCTTTCAAATTGCTCTCGATTCCATATGTGTAGGCAAAGATCGCACAGGTCAATGCTCTTGCCGGGGCAAGAGGGGCTTCGTCATAATTGTTCATTATTGCAGGCTTATTTGGCCAATCCTCCCGCACCGGTTGACAGCGAGGCCTGCGGCGTACTCTAACTTCCTACATTCAAAGCGCTTTGAAATTTGATTCGAGTGTGACGCGAAAACTGGATCATTGCGCCATTTGGTGCATCTGAAGAGCATCACGCCGTTTTGGCGTATCTGATGATCACTGCGCCCTGCGGCGCATATGAGGGAGGACTGCAAATGAGGAAATCGCTTTTGACCGGCGCCGCGACACTGGCGCTGAGCGCGGGCACGGCGCACGCCGAACTGGTGACGGTCTTCGGGCCCTGGCTGGGTCCGGACCAGGAGAACGTCGAAGCGGTCCTGGACGGCTTTGCCGCCGCGACCGGTTACGAGGTCTCCTATGTCGGTTCCGACAGCTTCGAACAGCAGATCATGATCGATGCCGAGGCCGGATCGGCCCCGAACGTCGCGGTCTTCCCTCAGCCGGGCCTTGCCGCCGACATGGCCAGCAACGGCTTCCTGACGCCGCTGCCCGATGGCACGGCCGATTGGGTCAGGGACAATTACGCCGCCGGTCAGTCCTGGGTTGATCTGGGAACCTTTACCGGCGCGGACGGCTCCGAAGACCTTTACGGCTTCTTCTACAAGGTCGATGTGAAATCCCTCGTCTGGTATGTCCCCGAGAACTTCGAGGACGCCGGATACGAAGTCCCCACCACCATGGAAGAGCTGAAGGCGCTGACCGAACAGATCGCGTCCGAAGGCGAAACGCCCTGGTGTATCGGTCTGGGATCAGGCGGCGCGACCGGCTGGCCGGCAACCGATTGGGTCGAAGACCTGATGCTGCGCACCCAGAGCCCCGAGGTCTATGACCAATGGGTCACCAACGAGATCCCCTTCAACGACCCCAAGGTGGTCGAGGCGATCGAGGAATTCGGCTATTTCGCCAAGAATGACGATTTCGTCTCGGGTGGGGCCAATGCCGTGGCCTCGAGCGATTTCCGCGACAGCCCCAAGGGCCTGTTCGCCTCGCCACCGCAATGCTACCTGCATCACCAGGCGTCCTTCATTCCCAGCTTCTTCCCCGAAGGCACGATCATCGGCGAGGACGCTGATTTCTTCTATTTCCCGGCCTATGAAGGCAAGGACCTCGGTCAGCCGGTGCTGGGGGCAGGGACCCTCTGGGGCATCACCAGCGACAGCGAAGGGGCCCGCGCGCTGATCGAATATCTCGAGACCCCCGAGGCAAATGAGATCTGGATGCAGCTGACAGGTTTCCTGACCCCGCACAAGGGTGTCGACACCAGCCTCTTCTCGGATCCGACGCTGAAGAAGATGAACGACATCCTTCTGGGTGCGACCACCTTCCGCTTTGACGGCTCGGATCTGATGCCGGGCGCGGTCGGTGCCGGGGCCTTCTGGACAGGCATGGTGGATTACACCGGCGGTGAACCCGCGCAGGACGTGGCAGACGACATCCAGTCGGCCTGGGAAACGATCAAGTAAATCAGGGTCGGACCGACGTCACCAAATCGAAGTGAGCGAAGACGGGCATCTCGGGCATCCTGAGTTGCCCGTCCTTCCGCAAGACCGACAGGAGCGCAAGACATGAACCCAATGCTGCAGGGGATCGGCATCATCCTGATCGGGCTGAGCGGGTGTATCGCCTATTTCTACCTTTCCAACCTGATCCTCGACCGGGTTCTATTCCCTGCAAGGGGGCCAAATGCGGGGCGCAACATCAACCGGGCCAACCTGTGGCGGCCCTGGCTGTTCATGTTCCCGGCGATCTTTGCCCTGTCGCTTTACCTCGCCTACCCGGTATTCGAGACCCTGCGCCTGTCGCTGATGCAGCGCGTCGCGGGGGGCGGATACGAATGGGTGGGGCTGAACAATTACCAACGGATGATGCAGGATTCCAAGTTCTGGGAAGCCATGCGCAACAATATGCTCTGGCTGCTGGTGGTGCCGGCGGCGGCAACCGGTTTCGGCCTGCTGGCGGCACAATTGACCGACCGGATCAAATGGGGCGGGCTGGCGAAATCGTTGATCTTCATGCCCATGGCGATCTCCTTTGTCGGGGCGGCGGTGATCTGGAAACTGGTCTATGATGCGCGGCCCATCGACCTTGAACAGATCGGCATCCTGAATGCGATCTATCTGGCCCTTGGCGGCGCGGCGCCGCAGACCTGGCTGACCATCCCGTTCTGGAACAACTTCTTCCTGATGGCGGTGCTGATCTGGATCCAGACCGGCTTTGCCATGGTGATCCTGTCGGCGGCCCTGCGCGGCATCCCCGAGGAAACCATCGAAGCGGCCATCGTCGATGGCGCAAGTGGCTGGCAGATCTTCTTCAAGATCAAGATGCCCCAGATCCGGTCGACCATTCTGGTCGTCTGGACAACGATCACCATCATCGTGCTCAAGATCTTCGACATCGTTTTCGCGATGACCAACGGCCAGTGGGAAACACAGGTGCTGGCGAACTACATGTTCGACAAGCTGTTCCGGGCCAATGACTGGGGCGTCGGATCGGCCTCGGCCATGGTGATCATGATACTTGTCACCCCAATCCTGGTCTGGAACGTGCGCAATGCGCGCCGAGAAATGCGCTAGGAGCGCCGAGTAATGGACAATATCGCAGGCCGCAAATCCTCACTTTCCTGGGTGGTCAACATCTCGGTCTTCTTTCTCGTGGTGCTTTGGCTGCTGCCGACGGTGGGGCTGTTCGTGTCGTCGTTCCGCACCGCTGACCAGATCGCGTCAAGCGGCTGGTGGAAGGTGCTGTTTCCATCCGAACAGAACCTGACCCTGCGCACTGCGGGCCCCGACGAGCAGGTCGAACAGGACGGTCTTTACGTGCTGGAAGGTCAGCTGTTCGAGCCGGGCAGCGAGGCCGAGATTTCGGTCTGGGGCGCCTCGTCCCGCGATATCGCAGCCTATGAGGCCGGCGAGACCGCGCAACTGGACGATGGCGAAACCCTGTTTGTCGGGGCCGATGGCAGCTACCGCATGGAAAGCCCGGTGCCCTTTGAGGGCAGCCGCGGGTCGCGCGTTTTCGTTACGGCCGAAACCCCGCCCGAGCTGACACTGAACAACTACAAGAACCTGCTGTTTGACCCCAACAACGTCGACGGGATGAGCCGCGCCTTCATGAGCACCCTGACCGTGACGATCCCGGCGACGGTGATCCCCATCGTGGTGGCGGCCTTTGCGGCCTATGCCCTGGCCTGGATGGATTTCAAGGGTCGTGCCCTGCTGATCGCCTGCGTGGTCGGACTGTTGGTGGTGCCGTTGCAACTGGCGCTGATCCCGCTGCTGCGCCTGCACCTGGCGATCGGCATCGGCAAGGGGTACCTGGGCGTCTGGCTGGCCCACACCGGGTTCGGCCTGCCGATGGCGATCTACCTGTTGCGCAACTACATGGTCGGGCTGCCCCGCGACATCATTGAAAACGCGCGGGTCGACGGGGCCACGGAATACCAGATCTTCATGCGCATCATCCTGCCGCTTAGCTTCCCGGCGCTGGCCAGTTTCGCGATCTTCCAGTTCCTCTGGACCTGGAACGATCTGCTGGTGGCCAAGGTCTTCTTGATCGACGCGACCGGCAAGACCACGGTGATGACCGCAAAGATCGTCGAATTGATGGGCACCCGCGGCGGCAACTGGGAGATCCTGGCCACAGCGGCCTTCGTGTCGATCTCGGTGCCACTGCTGGTCTTCTTCTTGATGCAGAAATATCTGGTCCGCGGTTTGCTGGCCGGTTCGGTGAAATAGGACATGTCGATGACGAGCGAGACAATGAGCCAGACGGGCTATCACGCAGGCAGCCAGACGGAAAATGCGCAGTGGTGGCGCGGCGCTGTGATCTACCAAGTCTATCCGCGCAGTTTTCAGGACAGCAACGGCGACGGGATCGGCGACCTGGCCGGGATCACTCAGCGGATGGACCATATCGCCGCACTCGGGGCGGATGCGGTCTGGATTTCGCCTTTCTTCACCTCTCCGATGAAGGACTTCGGCTATGACGTCAGCGATTACTGCGATGTCGATCCGATGTTCGGCGATCTGGCGGATTTCGATGCGCTGCTGGCGGAATCCCGGCGCCATGGGCTGAAGGTCCTGATCGACCTCGTGCTGTCGCATACCTCGGATCAGCATCCCTGGTTCGCCGAAAGCCGTAGCAGTCGGGACAATGACAAGGCCGATTGGTATGTCTGGGCCGATGCAAAACCCGACGGGACGCCGCCCAACAACTGGTTGTCGATCTTCGGCGGCTCGGCATGGCAATGGGATTCCCGTCGCCAGCAGTATTACCTGCACAACTTCCTGACCTCGCAGCCCGATCTGAACTTCCACAACGCGGATGTGCAGGACGCCCTGCTGGAGGTCGCGCGGTTCTGGCTGGATCGCGGCGTGAACGGGTTCCGCCTTGATACGATCAACTTCTACACCCACGACGCCGAACTGCGCGACAATCCCGCCCTTGATCCCGCCGAGCGCACCGCGCGCACCGCGCCTGCGGTGAATCCCTATAACTGGCAGGAGCATCTTTTCGACAAATCGCGCCCCGAGAACCTGTTGTTCCTGCGCCGGCTGCGTGCGGTCATGGATCCCTATGGCGCCGCGGCCGTGGGCGAGGTGGGCGACGAACAGCGCGGGCTGGAGATCCTCGGGGAATATACTACCGGCGATGATCTGATGAACATGTGCTATGCCTTCGAACTGCTTTCGGGGGACACGCCCACGGCCACCTATGTCAAGGAGGTCATGGATCAGGTTGAAACCGTCGCGGCCGATGGCTGGGCCTGCTGGGCCTATTCCAACCATGACGTTGAACGCCACGCCACACGCTGGAAGCTGGGTCCGGAGGGCATTCGCGCCTTCAACGTGCTGATGATGTGTCTGCGTGGATCGGTCTGCATCTATCAGGGCGAGGAACTGGGCCTGCCCGAAGCCGATGTGGCCTTCGAAGACCTGCAGGACCCCTACGGCATCGAATTCTGGCCCGAATTCAAGGGTCGCGACGGCTGCCGCACCCCGATGGTCTGGGAGGCACATGCCCGAAATGCCGGCTTTGGCACCGGTCAGCCCTGGCTGCCGGTCAGCGCGGCCCAGGCTGTCCTGTCGGTGGATACACAGATCGGCGACGCCAGTTCGATGCTGCATCACTACCGCCACGCCATCGCGCTGCGACAGGACCATCCGGTGCTGGCCAATGGCAGCCAGGACGACATGAGAGCGGATGGCGACCTTCTGTCCTTCATCCGCAAGAACGACGAAGAGACCCTTTTCTGTGTCTTCAACCTTGGCGCTCAGCCGCTGGTTGCCAGCTTGCCCGAGGGCGACTGGATCAACCTTGCCGCAAGCTTGCAGGGCGCACAGGATCAAGCCGGGGGGCAGGTCGCACTGCCCGCCTGGGGCTACGCAATTTTCGCACGGAAGGCAGGGTAAACCCATGGCTGATCTGGTCCTGAGCAACGTCAGCAAGACCTATGGTGGCAGCGTCAACGTGCTGAACGACATCAATCTCGACATCAAGGCGGGCGAGCTGATCGTCTTTGTCGGCCCTTCGGGCTGTGGCAAGTCCACGCTGCTGCGGATGATCGCCGGTCTGGAAAAGATCACCAGCGGGGATCTGACCATTGATGGGCAGCGTATGAACGATGTGCCCCCGGCGCAGCGCGGCATCGCTATGGTTTTTCAAAGCTACGCGCTTTATCCCCATATGACCGTGCGTGACAACATGGCCTTTGCGCTGAAACTGGCCAAGAAGAGCAAGGCCGAGATCGACGCAGCCATCGAAAATGCCGCCCGCGTACTGCAGCTTGAACCCTATCTCGACCGGCTGCCCAAGGCCCTGTCGGGCGGGCAGCGCCAGCGGGTCGCGATCGGGCGGTCGATCGTGCGCGATCCCCAAATCTATCTTTTCGATGAACCGCTGTCGAACCTTGACGCCGCGCTGCGGGTCGCCACCCGGATCGAAATCGCCAAGCTGAAAGAGGACATGCCGGATCGCACCATGATCTACGTGACCCATGACCAGGTCGAGGCGATGACCCTTGCGGATCGTATCGTGGTTCTGGCCAACAAGGGCATAGCGCAGGTCGGCTCTCCGCTCGACCTTTACGAGACGCCGGAAAACGAACTCGTCGCGCAGTTCATCGGCTCGCCCTCCATGAATCTGATGCCCGGCAAGATCAGCAGGACCGGTGCGCAGACCACGATCGCGATGGACAGCGGGTTGACGGCGATTTCCGATGTGCCGACCGTTCCCGAAGATATCGGCAAGCCGGTCAATATCGGCGTGCGGCCAGAGCATCTTGAGCCGGTGGAAGAGGGCGGGCTTTTCGCCGGCGAGGTCGAGATCGTCGAAGCCCTTGGCGAGGTCACGCTGCTTTATTTCGGTATCGAAGGGGAAACTGCCACTGCCATCGCCAAGTTGCCCGGCGTGCATTCCGGCCTGCGGGGTCATACCGTGTCCCTGGCTGCCGAGCCTCAGCATGTGCACCTGTTCCACAACGGCACCTCCATGCGGCATCGCTAACCTCCGGCGCATAGCGCGTAGCGGGATTTACCTGTGGCGGTTCCTTGCACGCCCGCCGGAGGTGACTTTTTCGCGGGCCGCCTCCACCAGCAAGCGGCGCAGGACCTGGGCGCGGATGGGCTTGGCAATGACGTCATCCAGACCCGCGCCGCGCAGCCGCTCTGTCACCTCTTCGCCGACATGGGCGGTCAGGGCGATGATACGGGTCTTTCTGGACAGGCCGATGCCGGCTCGGATCGCCCGTGTCGCCTCGATCCCATCCATCACCGGCATCGACACATCCATCAGGATGATATCGTAACGTTGGCTGCAACTGGCCTCGAGCCCCAGCTTTCCGTTCTCTGCTTCGGTCACGCGGTGTCCGTCCCGCTCCAGCATCCGGCGGGCCACGAAGCGGTTGGTTATATTGTCTTCGACCAGCAGGATATCCAGCGAGCCGATCTCGGGCAGGGTCTCGGCGCTGTCGTTCCTGCAGGCCTGGACAGCTTCAACCGCGGGCAGGGGCAGGATCAGGCGAAATTCAGTCCCCCGGCCAGGGTCGCTGTCGACTTCGATCCCGCCCTCCATCGCGTTGGCAAGGCGCTGCGCAATTCCAAGGCCGAGGCCGGTGCCCTGGATCTGCCGGCTGGTCGCGCCGTCGAGACGGACGAAATCGAGGAAGATCCTTTCGCAATCTTCGGCTGTCATGCCGATGCCGGTATCACGCACGGCAACGCAGACCCTGTCCCCGGCCAGCCGTTCGACGGTGATGGTCACGGCGCCGTCTTCGGTGAACTTCACCGCGTTGGAGACGATGTTCAAAAGGATCTGGCGCACTCGTGTCGCATCCCCCAGCACCCAGCCGGCAGCGGCCTGATCCGATCGGGTGAGCGTGTTCCGTAGCCGGCGCGCTCGCGGCATTTCACTGGCGAGAATATCCTCTATCAGACGGTCAAGATCGAAGGGTGCGGGATTGATGATCACATCGGAACCTTCGATCTGGGTGATATCCAACACGTCGTTGACCAGATCCAGCAACGTTTGCGCCGAACTGCGGACCACATTGACGTAGGTCTCGTTTTCCGCCGGATCGGAGTTTTCCTCCATCAGGTCGATGGTCCCGAGGATGCCGTTCAGCGGTGTGCGCATCTCGTGACTGATGACGCCCAGGAACCGGGCCTTGGCGCGTTCCCCGGCCAGCGCCTTGTCTCGGGAGGCTTTCAGTTCGGCCTCGCTGGTGACAAGATGCGACACGTCCCGGATGACGCAGACCAGGATCGGGCGTTCTTCGGCGCTGTTGACGGCCATGGACAATTCGACCGGAAAACTATGGCCATCCCAGCTACGCCCCTGCAACCGATAGCCGGTTCGCGGACCATCGCCGCAGGTGGCGAACAGCTCCTTGCCGCTGACGCCGATGCTGCCTTCCTTTCCCTGCCGGCGCAGGAGGTGCGAGGCCGTAAGGGTAGGGGCTTCCTCTCGTGTGAACCGGAACATCTCGCGCGCGGCGCGGTTCGCCTCGATCAGCTGCCCCCGCTGATTGAAAACCAGAATGGCATCACGAGAGGTGCTGAAAATCGTTTCGAGCCGCGCCGAGGCGACGAGCTTCTGTTCCAGGCGCCGCTTGGAAACCCGCGCCAGAGAGCGGAACAGGATGACCATCGCGCTCAAGGCCAGAAGAAGGACTGCGGTGGTCCCGGCCAGAACCCGCAGCACATGGGCCGCATCCAGGCGCGCCTTGTCGGACAGGCCAACGAAGATCAGGTTCGCGTTGGAAAGGAGCCTGCGAATTTCCAGGCGATGGGAGTCCAGGGTAGCTTGCAGTCCTGGCAGCCCGGCTAGCAGACCGGCGTCCGTATCGTCGATCAGAGTGGTGTAGGCATAGATATCATCGCGCAGGCTGATGAAACCGGTCGGGGTTTTCAGCCCCAGTAGCACCTGGGTGTAAAGCGGTGCCTGGGCGAGGGTCCCGAAACGCGAATACAGGATATCGTAGCGATCTCGCACCTTGGTCAAGGCAGCCCTGACGTCGGCCTCGCTGCCTGTGAAGGGCTGCAGACGTGCCAAAGCCACTGCGCCCTGAAGTTCCAGATATTCGACCTCAAGCTGCGACAGGGTCCACTGAATTGAATCTGTCGGAGATGAATTGAGATCCCGCAGTTTCTGGCGGACATCCGTGACAAGGTAGACTATCACGATAACGCACAGCGCCGTTATCGTCCCCAGGATCGCGATACGGATCACACCGGTATCAAGGCTTGTGCTGCGAAAGATGGGCTTCGCCATTTTAACGATCCGCCTGGTCTGACGCCGCAACATCCGGCCCGGGATGATGCTCCTATTCGGCAATCAGTGAAATTCTGTCGAGCTGCCAGATCGAGTTTGAATAGATGACTTCGGTCTGGAAATCGGACGAGGAATCATAGGGATAGACCAGCCAGAGTGGTCCCTTGCTGCGCAGGGTCATGGGCGCGCCATTGCGCTCGTAGGCCAGGACCGCACCATCCGCCCGGAAGCTGTCGACGGGCAAGGTGATGGAATAGTCGTTTGCAGCTGTCAGTTGCAACGTTCCCTCATCGATGTCGAAATGGGCCAGAAGGTCCACCATCCGAACGCCGAGAAACTGTTGCACGCCCTCGGTCCATATCGTCTCTGTCTCGAATTTCGAAACCGGCAGGGCGGCCAGGTCGTCTGCTGTCATTTCGACGACCCGATCCGGCAGGGTCACGGTCAGCAAGGGCCGGTCTTCGGCATTGGCCAGCGCTGGAAAAAGACCAAGCAGCCCAATCCAAATGACTGTGAGCAAGTTTTTCATAGCGTATCCTTTCAAGTCCGATCGCCGCGGCAGGACCTGGCTGGCGTCGGACGTTCATGTATTCCGGTTACCTACCATAACTTAATTTAATCTGTCGGCGGCAGTAAATTCCCTTTGTAATCTTCTGATCCAGCGGCTTGGCACTGCGAATTTTCGATAAATTCCGGAATGGCCATGCGCGGGACAGGCTCCGGGTTAAATCAATTTTCACGCCTGCCGCCTCATACCTCCGGCACGTTGAACGCGATCTCTTCACCAGGGTCGCTTTGCCAGGCATTCAGGGGTTATTCATGGGGCTTTCCAAGATCCGCATCGCAATCCGGCTACCCATCGCTTTCCTCTTGCTGGTTGCGATCTCACTTGGGGTTCTTGGCCTCTATGCGAACAGTTCCGCCAAGAATACCCTGTTGGAAGCCGGAGAATCCGACCTTCTTGACGTTGCTCAAACCCAGGCCCGCGCCATGGAAGCCTGGGCCAACGAGGTCGAGACCGATCTGCTGATGCAGGCTCAAAGCCCGCTTCTGGTCAATGCGTTACGCGCCTTTTCGGCCGGCTGGCAAGTGATGGGCCCTACGGCCGCCGACCAGATATTGCGCCTGTATGTAACCGACAGCCCGCTGCCGCCTTTCCAGCGCGCCGCTCTGGAGGATGCCGGTGACGGGTCGGTCTATTCCCGTGCCCATGCGCGCTTTCACAACCATTTCCGTTTCCTCATGAAACGTGGCGGATACCGAGATATTTATCTCGTCGATGCCAGCGGAAACATACTGTACTCTGCCGCAAAGCAGGATGATTTCGCGCAGAACATCGGGAATGCAGGCCAGAATCCGTTCTATCAAATGGTCGCAGGTGCTCTGTCCAGCGGGTCCCAGGGCGAGGCCAGCTTTGTCGATTTCTTCGAATATTCAACCTCGGCAGAACAATCTTCCTTCCTTGTTGCCCCGATCAGCGGCGGTGACGGCAAGATCTTGGGAGCCATCGCCTACCGGATCACCGCTGCAACCCTGACGGGCCAGATCGGTGAAAGCGCAGGTTTGGGCGAAACCGGGCAGAGCTTTGCAATCGGGTACGATGGTGTCGCCCGGACAAAGGCACAGGGCTGGCACAATGATCCGCTGCCCTTGGATACGCCGCTTCGCGACACGCTCGGCACCGGCGGTGGTATCATTGAAACCGATCTGCCCATGACCGATCTGAAAAACCAGCTGACCGCATTTGCACCGGTTGAGGTTTTCTCGGCAGACTGGATTTCCATTGCCAGCAAGAACCGCGCCGAGATCCTCGCGTCCGTCGCCAATCACACCACGAACTCGTTGATCTTCGGTGCCCTTATCCTTGCCGTGACGGCTGCTATCGGTCTGGTCATTGCGATGGGCGTTTCCTTGCCCCTGCGCGATGTCGCGCAATGTATCGAGGATGTTTGCGACGACAATTACGATATCATGGTGCCCCATACGGACCGTGCCGACGAAATCGGGGATATCGGGCGTTCGTTGGAACAATTGCGCGAACGACTGTCGGAAATCCATCTGTTAACCCACCAGATGTCCTTCAAGAGCGCCGCACTCGAGGCGACCTCGGCCGCTCTCATGATAACTGACGATGATTTCACGATCACCTTCATGAACGAAGCGGTCAAGAAGATGATGCGCGTCCGGGTCGAAGATTTCCAAACCGTTCTGAGCACCTTTGATCCTGACCGGTTGATAGGCACGAACATGGACCGATTTCATGCGAAACCAGACATGATCCGTGGCCTGATCGAACGCCCTGACCAGCTACCCTTCCGGACCGACATGCGCGTCGGGTCAGCGCATATTCAAATCGAGATCAATGCAGTCTGGAATGACCAGAACGCAATAGCAGGCCTTGTGGTGGAATGGGTTGACGTGACCGAAGAACGGCGCAAGACGGCCGTATTGAATGCCATCGAAGGCGGCCAAATCATGGCCGAGTTCGAGATCTCGGGTGCGACCCAACAAGTGAACGAGAATTTCCTCGCACTGACTTCAATGGGCACGGACACCATAACTGGCGTGGATTTCGCCGACTTCCTGCGGATGGAAGAAGGCGAGCTTGATCGCGCAGCCATTCTGGAAACCGCGAAAAGGGGTGATGTCATACAAGGCAAGTTCCTGGTCAAGTGCCAGAACGGTTCCGATGCCATTGTCGATGGCGGGATCTACCCGGTTCTGGACCGCCGCCAGGAAACATCGGGCATAACCCTGATCTGCACCGATGTCACCGCCGCGCATCTGGAACTACAAGCCGCTGAGACCCGCCAGAAAGCAATGCAGGAGGCGCAGAAAACCGTGGTCGAGGCCCTTCGGGTTGGCATGCGCGATATCACCAACGGGGACCTGACATCCCGCCTGCAGGAGCCTTTCGATGTTGAGTACGAACAGTTGCGCAAAGATTTCAACGCCGCGCTCGAAAACCTGACCCATGCGATGCGGAACATCTCTGGTGAGACGACGGCCATGCATCAGGAAACCGCTGAAATCGTCAGGGCGGCCGACGAAATGTCCGTGCGAACGGAACGTCAGGCCGTGACCCTGCAGGAAACCGCCGCAAGCTTGGACGAGTTGACCGCTAATATCTCCCAAACTGCCGAAGGGGCGGCCAAAGCCAACGAGGTGGTGACCGAAGCGCGCGCCAGCGCGGAATCCAGCGGTACGGTTGTCGACGAAGCAGAATCCGCCATGGCCGAAATCGCAGCGTCTTCCCATGAAATCCGTAAGGTTATTTCGGTGATCGACGATATCTCGTTCCAAACCAATCTTCTGGCGCTGAATGCCGGCGTCGAGGCTGCAAGGGCAGGGGAAGCGGGTCGTGGATTTGCGGTTGTTGCCACTGAAGTCCGGGCTTTGGCACAGCGCTGCGCGAATGCCGCCGCCGAAATCAATCAGTTGATCACCGTTTCGGGGCAACATGTAACGCGGGGCGTCGAATTGGTCGGGGTTACGGGCGGGACCCTCAAGACGATTGTCAGCTCGATTTCGGATATTTCCAGCTATATCGCGGAAATCGCCCAAGCTGGCAAGGAACAGTCGATCGGGCTTGCTCAGGTCAATTCCGCGGTGAACCAGATCGACCATGTAACCCAGCAGAACGCAGCCATGTTCGAAGAAACCACCTCTGCCAGCCACGCACTTGCACAGCGCGCGACACGCTTGACGGAAACAATCGGCCACTTCCAGATCGGGACGGGGAATGCCCAGGTCACCCTCGCGCCGCAGCCGTCCGGCCGCCCCCAGTCGCAGAGGCTATCGCTGCAGGGGAATCTCGCGGTGTCTTCGAAGGAGAGGTCAGAGGCGAATGATTGGGAAGATTTCTGATGCCCACGCCGTCGCTGCCCGGCAGCCGATCCGACGGAGATTGCAAAAAGACCCGCGTCCTCATCGTCGACGATCAGCATTCTGTTCAAAGCCTAATTCGCCACGCCTTGTCGCAAGACGACCGGATCGAAGTTGTCGGCACCGCCGATGACGCCTACGAAGCGCGGGAATTGATCAAGACTCTGAATCCGGACGTCCTGACACTTGACGTGGAAATGCCCCGGATGAGCGGGCTCGACTTTCTCGAACGTCTGATGCGTCTGCGGCCCATGCCAGTGATCATGTTCTCTTCGCTGACCCACCAGGGCAGTGAACATGCCATTCGGGCCTTGTCCCTTGGTGCGGTCGACGTCATGCCCAAGCCAACCACCGGCCTGGACGCGGAAACCCTGAAAAAGCTTGCCGGACGACTTGTGACAGCAACCCGCTTCAATCGTTCCAAGGTCCCTTCGATGAATGACGAAGTCATGGATCAGGCGGTGACAAGGGAAACGTTGTATCGCTGGAACGGCAAGATCGTCCTTCTTGGCGCCTCCACCGGTGGCGTGGCGGCCGTCGAAACAGTGTTGCGCCGAATGCCGGAGGATTGCCCACCCATCGTGATCTCGCAACATATGCCCGAGAGCTTTTTGATAAGCTTTGTCAAAAGGTTGGATGACCTTCTTCCGCAAAACGTCAGGGTCGCGCAGGACGGCATGGAACTGCTACAGGGGCATGTCTACCTGGCGCCCGGCGGAACAGAGCATACAGGCATCCGTCGCAAGGGCCGCCGTTTCGAGATCGCGGCAATCATCGGTCCCAAGCGCAACGGGCATATTCCGTCCGTAGACGAACTCTTCATGTCTGCGGGCGACACTGCGGAAACCGTGACGGCCGTTCTTCTGACCGGCATTGGCAAGGATGGAGCTGATGGGATGAAGCAATTGAAACAACGCGGTGCCTATTGCATCGGCCAGGACGAGGAAACCTGCGTCGTCTATGGTATGCCGCGTGCGGCCTCGGAGATGGGCATCCTCGACGAACAATTGCCCTTGACGGCCATCGCCAAGGCAATTTGTGCAAGTTGCGATGCTCGGCGTAGCTAACAGGAGCATGATGTGAAAAGAGCGGCAGGCCGAGGGCCAAACATCAACATCACCCAGGGCGAATATGCCGTATCCGATCATGAAGGTGGCGTCATCACGACCATTCTGGGGTCATGCATCGCCACCTGTATCTGGGATCCGGTAAGGAAGGTTGGCGGGATGAACCACATCCTTGTCGCGCGCTCGCAAACCTCTGGTGGTACGAACGATTATGCAGGCGTCAATGCGATGGAATTGCTGATTAACGGACTGGTACGTCTGGGGGCCGACCGCACACGCTTCAACGCAAAAGTCTTTGGCGGTGCCCGGATGATCAACGGCCTGTCGGACATCGGTCAAAGTAACGGCTCCTTCATTGTCGAGTTCCTCGAAAAGGAAGGCATCCCGTGTCTGGGCAAAAGCCTTGGCGGCAATGCAGCGCGGCAGATCAAGTTCTTTCCATCCGAGGGACGCGTAATGCAGCGGACAGTCGCCGGGGCTCCGGAGGTCCTGCAACCGGTGAAGCCGCCAGAGAAACCGGTGCGCAACGGTGTGGAACTGTTCTGACTCTCCAAATTGGCTTTCCTTCCAGCGAGAACTGGCTGGGCCAATCTATAAACGGAGAAAAGACCCGCAGGAGATGTCCGAAGACCTCCAGCGAGTCCATGGTGTTGAAAACCTCTCGCGAACAGTAACTTACAGAACCTTCGCAACGTGGGACCTGAACAAGGAATATCTGTTCGGTGGAGGTAATATTTACATAATACCGATTATCAGTAAGTCACTGGGCCATCCGCAGGTGACCAGTTCCCTTAACCAAGCGCATAGCCCGCACCGCGTACCGTGCGCAAAGGATCGTCTCCGCCGTGGGTACACAGGGCCTTGCGCAACCGGCCGATATGCACATCCACTGTCCGTGTATCGACGTAGATGTCACGCCCCCAGACACGATCCAGAAGCTGTTCCCGCGACCAGACGCGGCCGGGCTTTTCCATGAAGGTCGACAGAAGCCGGAACTCGGTCGGGCCAAGTTTCAGTTCCTTGCCATCGCGCATCACCCGGTGGGTTTCCGCATCAAGCAGGATATCATCGTATTCCAGCCGCTCACCCATCGAAGCCGGCCGTGTGCGACGCAGTTGCGCACGCACCCGCGCCATCAGTTCGATTACCGAGTACGGCTTGACCACGTAGTCATCCGCGCCGGTCTCGAGGCCCCGAACCCGGTCCACCTCTTCCGAGCGCGCAGACAGCATGATGATCGGCACGGTCCGGGTTTCCGAACGCATCTTCAACTGACGGCAAACCTCGATCCCTGACAGGTTGGGCAGCATCCAGTCGAGAACGATGATATCCGGCGCGACCTCTTCGACCAGAAGCATCGCCTCTTCGCCATTCTCGGCCCGCGACACCCGGAAACCTTCGGCTTCCAGGTTATAGGCCAGGACTTCACGTTGCGCCGGTTCGTCTTCTACAACCAGAACGGTCGGTTGCTGATCGGCAGGCATCTTACTTGCCTCCGTGGGATGGCGCCGGCGGAGCGATTGAAGGATCGACCGAGGTCTTGTCGCCCTTGAGGCGTTCCTCGTCCGGGGTATCGCCGGTCACCAGATAGATCACCTGCTCCGCGATCGAGGTCACGTGATCCCCCATCCGTTCGGTGTTCTTGGCCATGAAATGCAGATGCATGCAGGCGGTGATGTTGCGCGGATCTTCCATCATGAAGGTCAGGAATTCGCGGAACAATGCGTTGTACATCTGATCCACGTCGCGGTCGCGATTGATCACGTCCTGGGCCAGGACCGGATCCCGCTGGATGAAGGCGTCCAGCGAATCCTGCAACATGCTTTCGACTTCGCGCGCCATGCGGCGCAACGCGGAATGCGCGCCGGTGATCTGCGTCATCTGCAGCAGAACACTGGTCCGCTTGGCCATGTTCTTGGCGTAATCGCCGATCCGCTCCAGGTTGCTGGAAATCTTCATGATCGACAGGACGACCCGCAGATCCCCGGCGGTCGGCGCCCGCAGGGCGATGATCCGGGCGGTTTCCTCGTGGATCATCTCTTCCAGTTCGTCGATGGCGATATCGCTTTGGCGAACCTTCTCGGCCAGTTCCTCGTCTCGTGTTTCCAGCGCCTTGCTGGAGTCCTGGATCGCCTGTTCAACCAGGCCGCCCATCTTCATGATGCGTGCCTGGACACCTTCCAGATCACGATCGTAAATGCTCGCAATATGCTGCGACATGTCTCGGTCTCCCTGCTCGTCGGGGTGATTCAGCCGATACGGCCGGTGATGTAGCTTTCCGTCCGCGGATCAACGGGATTTGTGAAGATCTGCGAGGTTGCGCCGAATTCGACCAGATTTCCAAGATGGAAGAACGCGGTCTTCTGGCTGACACGGGCCGCCTGCTGCATCGAGTGGGTCACGATCACCACCGAATAGCTTTCACGCAGTTCGTCGATCAGCTCTTCGACCTGGCCGGTCGCGATCGGATCGAGTGCGGAACAGGGTTCGTCCATCAGCAGGACTTCTGGTTCGGTCGCAATGGCCCGCGCGATGCACAGACGCTGTTGCTGGCCGCCGGAAAGGCCGGTGCCGGGCGCGTGCAGACGGTCCTTGACCTCGTTCCAGATCGCCCCGCGACGCAGCGACTTTTCGACGATCTCGTCGAGGTCGGCCTTGTTCTTGGCCAACCCGTGGATCCGGGGGCCGTAGGCGATGTTGTCATAAATCGACTTCGGAAACGGGTTGGGCTTCTGGAAGACCATCCCGACCTTGGCGCGCAATTGCACCGGATCGACGCGGGCATCATAGATATTCTCGTCGTCCAGAAGGATCTCGCCTTCGACGCGACAGATGTCGATGGTGTCGTTCATCCGGTTCAGGCAGCGCAGGAAGGTCGACTTCCCGCAGCCCGAGGGACCGATGAAGGCGGTCACGGTGTTTTCCTCGATCCGGACATCCACGTCCTTGATCGCATGGGTCTCCCCATAGAAAACCTGCACATTGTTGGCGGAAATCTTGATTGTCTTGCTGTCCACTTTGCTCTCCAGGGCGGGCGAGTCGTACATGGTCCTACTCCCTTCCATACCTCTTACCACCGACGCTCGAAGCGGCGCCGCAGAATGATTGCGATGATGTTCATGCTCAGAAGGAAGATCAGCAGAATGATGATCCCTCCCCATGCGCGTTCGTAGTAGGCCGGGTCGGCGCGCTTCGCCCATTCGTAGATCTGTGCCGGCATGGCCGAATTCGGATCAAGGAAGCCCGAAGCAACCCCATCGGGGAAGTTGGAGGCGATATAGCCCACCATCCCGATCAGCAGCAGCGGCGCTGTTTCGCCAAGCGCCTGTGCAAGGCCGATGATGGTCCCGGTCAGGATGCCCGGCATGGCCAGCGGCAGCACGTGATGGAAGACCGATTGCATCTTGGAGGCACCGACACCCAGGGCCGCGTCCCGGATCGACGGCGGCACCGATTTCAGCGAGGCACGGGTCGAGATGATGATCGTCGGCAGGGTCATCAGCGTGAGCACCAGCCCACCGACCAGCGGCGCGGATTGTGGCAATTCCATGAACTGGATGAAGACCGCCAGACCAAGGATGCCGAAAACAATGGACGGCACCGCCGCGAGGTTCGAGATATTGACCTCGATCACGTCCGTGAACCAGTTTTTCGGCGCGAATTCCTCGAGGTAGATCGAGGTCGCGACGCCGATCGGCAGCGACAGGCACAGCACAACCAGCATCATGAAGAAGGACCCGACCATCGAGGCCCCGATACCCGCCTGTTCCGGGCGGCTTTCCGAGGCGTCGGTGCCGAAGATGAAGGACCAGTTGAACTGACGGCGCAGCAGCCCGGCCTCGCGCAACTCGTCCGTCAGATCCAGGTGGGCGGCGTCGAGGTTCTTGTCGCGTGCCAGCGCCTCGCGCGTCACCCGGCCCTTTTCGTAGCCATCGACACGGGATGAGGCCAGAACCTTGAAATCGACGGTCTCGCCGACCTGATCAGGATGGCTCAGCACGTAGTCACGCACCTGCGCCGGTACGGCCGAGGACACCAGCTTGCGCAGGTCCGCTGGCTTGGCCAAGGTGTTTTCGATCCCCTGGGCGTCCAGCAGATCGACCAGCGACTGGTCGATCATACCGTTGTAGCCAAAGGTCGTGGTCTTGCTGATCACGTTGATATCGCCGGTGTTATCGGGATCCAGCTTTTCCTGGGACAGGTGGACCGGCACTTCGATGAAGGTCTGGGTAAAGGCCGGGATGCCGTTGCGCACGATGGCGACCAGCAAGATGACCAGGAAGACCAGGCCGATCCCGACCGCCGTCATGCCGTACCAGCGGAACCGGCGTTCGGCAGCATTACGGCGGCGGGTGCGGGTATCCTGGCTCAGCAGTGATCCGGGCGTGCCGGCGGTCGGAGTCGGACCGGAGACGGTTGCGTCGGTCATTCGTATTGCTCCCGGTATTTGCGCACGATCCAGAGCGCGAAGACGTTGAGGCCGAGGGTGATGACAAAGAGCGTCATGCCGAGCGCGAAGGCAACCAGTGCCTCGGGGCTGGCGAAATCCGCATCCCCGGTCAACTGGCTGACGATCTTGGCGGTGACGGTCGTCATGGCTTCGAAGGGGTTCATGCTGAGCCGTGCCGCGGCCCCTGCCCCCAGAACCACGATCATGGTTTCGCCGATGGCGCGCGACGCGGCCAGCAGCACAGCGCCGACGATCCCCGGCAACGCGGCCGGGATGACGACCTGGCGGATGGTCTCGGACCGGGTGGCGCCCAGCCCGTAGGAGCCGTCGCGCATGGATTGCGGCACGGCGTTGATGATGTCATCGGACAGCGAACTGACGAAGGGGATCAGCATGATCCCCATGACCAGGCCGGCGGTCATGACGGCGGTGCCACCCGACATCCAACCGACGGTGCCGGGCCCGAAGGCGTCCAGCAGCAGCGGGCCGACGGTCAGCAGTGCGAACATCCCGTAGACAATGGTCGGGATACCCGCCAGCAGTTCGATCAATGGCTTGGCAAAGCTGCGTACGGGGCGCGAGGCATACTCCGACAGGTAGATCGCCGCGAACAGCCCGATCGGGACCGACACCGCCAGCGCGATCAGCGAGATGTAGAAGGTGCCCCAAAGCAGCGGCAGGATGCCCAGTTCGGATCCCCCGCCGAAGGATGGCGCCCAGGTCGTGCCGAAGAAGAAATCCCAGGCGGAATAGAGCCGGAAGAACTGGATCGTGTTCGCCAGCAGGGAAAAGACGATGCCGACCGTGGTCAGGATGGCGAGCGAGGCCGCCAGGATCAGCAGCGCCAGCATCACCTTTTCGACGGAGTTGCGGGCACGGTAATCCTTGTCGGTCCGGCTCAGGGCCAGCACCAGACCACCTGCGGCCAAAAGCAACACGACGATGCTGCGGAGCAGGTTGGCGGTGTCGTTCAGGCTGCGGAACCGCTTGGCGGCTTCCAGCGTCACCGGCGTAATGTCGGAACCGACGGCGATTCCGACCGAGGCCAGGATGGCGCGAATATCGGTGGCATCCGCATCCAGCGCCTCAAGCTCCTCGGGGCTGACCGCGTCACGGGACAGCGCCATTTCAAGACCGAAGGCGACACGGCGTACATCGGACATCATCAGGCTCAACGCGCCGGATGTCTCATAGGCCGTTTCCGGGATCATGTGTTGGGTGCTGCGTTCAACGACCGTCGGCTGGGCAATCAGCCAGACCCCGAGAACGATCAGCGCCGGGACGGTCACGAAAAGCGCGACATTGGTCCCGTAATAAGAAGGAAGGGAGTGAAGAAAACGACTGTCTCCACCGGCCGACGCCAGGGCGCGGCGGCGTCCCAGGACGAAGCCGATGACGGCAAGCGCCAGGACGATCAGAAAAATCCAGGTAGCCGGCATGAGTTACTCGCTGGAAAAAGTGAAAATCTGCCGGACCATGGGGGCGGGACATCCGCCCTGCCCCCATGGTCCGGCAATCAGGCGACGCGGACCCGAGGGGATCCGCATCGCCCGGAACATGATTACATGTTCGAACCCATGGTTTCTTCGTCGGCAACCATCGACTGGGTATCGGCCAGCTCGGGGTCGGACACCAGTCCATAGGCGGACAGCGGGCCGGAGGGGCCTGCGATGTCATCGGAAACGAAGAACTCGGAGAACTCTTTCAGGCCGGGGATGACGCCCAGGTGTGCCTTCTTGATGTAGAAGTACAGCGGACGCGACACCGGGTATTCGCCCGAGGCGATGGTTTCGGTCGAAGGTTCGACGCCGGTCATGGTGGCGACCTTCAGCTTGTCGGTGTTGTTCTCGTAGAACGCCAGACCGAAGACACCCAGACCATGCGGGTTGGAGTCGATGCGGGCCAGGGTCTCGGTGTAGTCGCCGTCGATGTCGACCGACTTGCCGTCGGTGCGGACCGCCATGCAAGCGTGCTCGACAGCATCTTCGTCCATGCCCAGCTCGGCCATGGCTGCCATGGCGCCGGTGTCTTCGCAGCCCTGCAGCAGGACTTTTTCTTCAAAGACTTCACGGGTGCCGTGCTTGGTGCCGGGGATGAAGGCCATGATCTCTTCGCTCGGCAGATCGGCGTTCACTTCGTCCCAGGTCATGTTGGGGTTGGTGACCATTTCGCCGTCCATGGGGATCTCGGCCGCCAGGGCGTTGAACCAGTCGGAAGGCTCGAAGGCGGTGAATTCCGGGCCGTTCAGCTGCGAGGCAAAGACGATGCCGTCATAGCCGATGCGGACTTCGATGATGTCGGTCACGCCGGCGTCGGCACAGGCCGCGATTTCCTTTTCGCGGATGCCGCGCGAGGCGTTCGCGATGTCGATGGTGTTTTCGCCAACACCTTCGCAGAAACGCTTGAGGCCGGCGGAGGATCCACCGGATTCCACGACCGGGGTCGGGAATTCGAAGTTTTCGCCGAAGGCTTCGGCCACGATCGAGGCGTAGGGTAGAACGGTGGAGGACCCTGCAACCTGGATCTGGTCGCGGGCGGCAGCGGCAGTGGCAGAGACTGCGGCAACGGCGAGAGCAGATGCGGTCAGTTTCATGATGGACATGGTTTGCTCCTGTAAACTTGGTTGAGTCACCCGGTGAGAGGCAGTGACTTCACCGCCCCTGCTAGGCACTCCGCGCAATGCTTTTGTGACAGAAGTGTAACGCTTTTATGACATGCCCTTAGGTAAGCCCGTAAAGAACTGAAAACGCTCCGGACACCGCCCGCGCCGGGATGCGCCGCCTCCGGACCGGAGCGGGATTTCCCGAGCGCGTTCAATATCCTGCGCCCTTGGGTCGTCAGGCGGCGGGCAGGATGATCCGGATCGAGGTCCCCTCGCCTAACGTCGAGGCAATCCGCATCCGGCCCCGGTGGCGGTTGACGATATGCTTGACGATGGCCAGGCCAAGCCCGGTTCCGCCCATTTCGCGCGAGCGGTGCGAATCCACCCGGTAGAAGCGTTCGGTCAATCGCGGTAGGTGCAGTTCGTCGATGCCGGGACCGTGGTCCGTGACCGTGAGCGAGATCCCGGGACCGCGCAGATTCTCCATCTCGGCCGGGCCGGACAGGGTGATGTCGACCTCGCCCGCGCCGCCATACTTGATCGCGTTCTCGACCAGATTGGTCAGCACCTGGCGCAGTTGATCCGGGTCGCCCTGGACGAATACCTCGTCCTGATCGCAGCGCAGGTTCACCTGCACCCGGGCGTCGCGTGCCAGCGGTGTCAGCGCATTGCGCACCGATTGGATCAGGCCGAACATCTCGACCCGTTCGGTAGGCCGCATTCGGGCATCGCCCTCGACCTGGCTCAGCGAAAGCAGGTCCTTGACCAGACGTTCCATCCGCCCGCCCTCGTTGGCCATGATCTCAAGAAACCTGTCACGCGCGGCCTCGTCGTTGCGAGCCGGCCCGCGCAGGGTCTCGATGAACCCCAGCAGCGCGGTCAGGGGGGTGCGCAATTCATGGCTGACATTGGCGACGAAATCGCGGCGCATGATTTCGGCCTTTTCCAGCAGGCTGATGTCCTGAAAACAGACGACCACCCCCTGCCCGACCACGGAATCGACGTAGGAACAGGTCACCTCGTAACTGGTTTCCACGCCCTGCCGCGTCACCAGGTAGCGGGTCTGCTGGGGCTGGCGATCCCGCAGGCAGGCCTCGACCGCGTCCAGCACGGCCGGCTGGCGGATGACGGTGATGAAATGCCGCCCCGTGATCGAAGGCCCGAACAGCGACCCGGTCCGGGCGTTGGCGGCGATGATGCGCTCTCCGCGCCCGACAAGCATGGCCGGCAGGGGAATGGCGCTCAGAAGCGCAGTGATGGACGTATCAGTCATGAAAGCGCCTTTTCTGGCAGGCGTGGTCAGATCGCCGTCAACCCGTCGCGGAACCGTCGCATGTTCTGCTGGTAATGCAGCGCCGAGGCCTGCAGTTTCTGTTCCCAGTCCGCCCCGAGGCTGCGCACCACCTTGCCGGGCGATCCGAGCACCATGGAATTATCAGGGATTTCCTTGCCTTCGGTCACCAGGGCGCCGGCCCCGATCAGGCAATTGCGTCCGATAATTGCGCCATTCAGCACCGTGGCGCCCATGCCGATCAAGGAGTTCTCGCCGATGGTGCAGCCGTGCAGCATGGCCTTGTGCCCGATGGTGCAATCGCGCCCGATCCGAAGGGGAAAGCCCATGTCGGTATGCAGCACGCAGTTCTCCTGCACATTGCTGCCCGCGCCGATCTCGATCACCTCGTTGTCTCCGCGCAGGGTACAACCGAACCAGACCGACGCCGCGCTGCCAATCACCACCCGGCCGATGACATTGGCATCCGGCGCGATCCAGAAATCGCCGTTCTCGGGCGTTTGCGGGGCCTGGCCGTCGAGCGAATAAAGCGTCATGTGCGGTCTCCGAATTCGGTGTTCAGCCCACGCACCAGTTCGACGATGCCCGGCTGTTGCGACAGGCGCAGTCGTTCCGCGCAGATGATCGTGCGCAGCTTTTCTTCCGTGGCTTCGAGATCCTCGTTGACCAGCACGTAGTCGTATTCGGGCCAATGACTGATCTCGTCCAGGCTTTGCGCCATGCGGCTGGCGATCACCTCGGCGCTGTCCTGATCGCGGCTGATCAGGCGGCGTTCCAGTTCGATCATCGAAGGTGGCAGGATGAAGATCGACAAAACATGCTTGCCCAGAGCCGAGGTCCGGATCTGCTGACCGCCCTGCCAGTCGATGTCGAACAAAAGGTCCGTGCCGCCGTCGATCGCCTGCTCGACCGGACCGCGGGGCGAGCCGTAGGAATTGCCGAATACCGTGGCATGTTCCAGCATCTGGTCTCGGGCAACCAGGTCGTCGAAATCTTCCCGGCTGTGGAAATAGTATTCCCGTCCGTGGACTTCACCGGCCCGGGGCGCCCGGGTCGTGGCAGAGACCGAGAACCGGATATCCGGGTCCCAGGCCAGCAGCCGCTTGGAAAGAGTCGATTTCCCCGCCCCGGAAGGCGACGACAGGATAATCAACAGACCGCGCCGAATGCTCATGAACCACTTCCCGGAGTTTGGTGTCTTTCGCCCGTGTTATGCAGGTTTTGCCCTGCTCGGCAACCGGGCCGGGCCCGCGACCTATTCGATGTTCTGCACCTGCTCGCGCATCTGGTCGATCACCGCCTTCATTTCCAGACCCGCCGCACTCAACGCGCTGTCCTGGGATTTCGCGCAAAGTGTATTGGCTTCACGGTTGAACTCCTGACTCAGGAAATCGAGCTTGCGCCCGATGGGCCCTGTTTCCGCCAGCAGTTCACGCGCCGCCACGACATGGACGCCCAGGCGGTCCAGCTCTTCGGTCACGTCGGACTTGATGGCAATGATCGCCAGCTCCTGCGCAATCCGTTGCGGGTCCTGCCCCGGCAAGGTTTCGAGAACGCGGTTCAGGGCGATGCGGATCGCGTCGGCCGTTTTCGGGGCGCGGGCCTTGGCGGCGCGCTCGGCCTCGGCGATCAGGGCCTCGATGCGGGCCAGTTGCGCCAGAAGGACCTCGGCAATCGCGGCGCCTTCGCGGTCACGCATCTCCATGAAATCGGCCAGCACGGGGTCGAAATCAGCCAGAAGGTCACCCAGAAGGCCCGAGCTGTCGACCTCGGCCGCGACGGTGTCCAGAACGCCGCGCAGGGGCAGCAGATCTGCGGCCCGCGACGGCGCAAGGGTCAGCCCGCGCACCGCTGCGGCCTTTTCAACGTCCGCCAACGCCTCCAGAACCGCAGAGAGCTGCGCGGAATTCAGCGTCAGGGCAGTGGCGGCCTCGTCGCGGCTCACGCGCAGGTTCAGCGTCACATTGCCCCGCGCCGGTCCGGTTTCTCCCTGTCCGAGACGTTTGCGCAAACCGGCTTCCAGCCCGGCAATCCAGTCGGGCACACGCAGACGCAGATCCAGCCCCTTGGCGTTGACCGACCGAATCTCCCAGGTCCAGTGAAAGCTGCCCGCCTGGCCCTGTGCGGTGGAAAAGGCCGTCATCGATCGTGCCATGGGTCTGCTCTGCTCCTGCGTTGCAGCATTCAAATGCTATCCGAAATCATATCGCCCGCCCTGCCTCTTCTTCGCAACCCCCGGAAATAAAAGTGAAAAGGTCGGGAAACTGCGCCGGGTCCGGGCCTAGTGTTAACCAAACGCTGGGTTTTGCCCGAAATTTTACGGCAAATCTGGCATATTAATCCTTACGTAACCTCTATGAAGATAGCTTTAACCATGAGGTGCCACAGGGCGCTGTCACGGTCTTTGCCAATCGTCACAGGGGGCGAAATAGACAAAGCAGGAGCATCCAGATGCCACAGGATGGAGGCGGCGAACATTCCGTCATCAGTTTTTCAGGGTTCATGAACGCAGCAAAGTTCCATGCAATCAATGAAGTAGAGGCCTATTGGGAAGCGATCCGTGCCGGGCGGCTGGTCCCGCGTCGGGCGGACATCGATCCGCGCGGCATCGAACGCGCCCTGGAATATGCCTTCATCCTGGAACGTGTGGCGCCGGGGATCGCCCGATTGCGGATCGCCGGGTCGCATCTGTCGGATCTGATGGGGATGGAGGTGCGCGGCATGCCGATCAGCGCCTTCGTGACGCCGGCATCCCGCAACAAGATCGGGGACGTGCTGGAACAGGTCTTTGAAAGCCCGGCCAAGGCCACCGTCGATCTCTATTCCGAAAGCGCCATAGGCAAGCCCGAGATCTCGGCGCGCCTGGTTCTCTTGCCGATGAAAAGCGACCTTGGCGACATCAGTCGCGCGCTGGGCTGTTTCGCCACGGTCGGAGAGATTGGCCGCACGCCGCGCCGTTTCGAGGTGGTCGATACCGAAGTGAAGCCGCTGCTGGGCGATTTCATGGCCCCGCAGACCACGACGGAAGACGACGTGATCCGGGCTGGCGTCACTGCCGCGCCGCAGGCCGGGGAAAAGGCGACGTCAAAGGGGTTCAACGACGTCGCGGCCCGGTTCAAAAGCCGCTCTGGGTCCAGGACGACCTCCACCCCACATAGCGCCCAGCTGAAACCCGGTCCACGTCCCTACCTGAGCGTCGTGACATCCGACAAGGATGCGTGACGCCGATCTGATCGGGGCAAGCTCCGTTTACGGCGCATGTCCGGGGCAAAGCTCCGGTTGACGGAAAAGGGCCGCCCTATGGGGCGGCCCTTCCGATTTCCGCGTCGCGCCCCTTCAGGGGTCAGACTGCGGCAACTTTATGTTCTTCGCGGAAGGCCGTCAGTTCCTCGGCGACCAGGAAGGCAAGCTCCAGCGCCTGGGTCGCGTTCAGGCGCGGGTCGCAGGCGGTGTGATAGCGATCCGACAGATCTTCGTCCGACACCGCCTGCACGCCACCGGTACATTCGGTCACATCCTTGCCGGTCATCTCGAAATGTACGCCGCCGGGAATCGTGCCTTCGGCGCGATGGATGGCGAAGAATTCCTGCACTTCGGCCAGGATGTTGTTGAAGATCCGGGTCTTGAAGCCAGAAGACGCCTTGACCGTGTTGCCGTGCATAGGATCGCAGGTCCAGACGACATTGGCGCCTTCTTCCTGAACGGCCTTGATCAGGCGCGGCAGGTGATCGCCGACTTTGCCGGCCCCGAAGCGCGCGATCAGGGTCAGGCGACCCATCTCGTTCAGCGGGTTCAGCTTGGCCATCAGCACCTTGAGATCCTCGGCCGTGGTCGTAGGGCCGCATTTCAGGCCGATCGGGTTCTGCACGCCCGCGCAGAATTCGACATGGGCGCCATCAGGCTGCCGGGTGCGGTCACCGATCCAGATCATGTGGCCCGACCCCGCCAGCCAGCGGCCGGAGGTCGAATCGACGCGGGTCAGCGCCTCTTCGTATTCCAGCAGCAGGGCCTCGTGCGAGGTGTAGAAATCGACCGTTTGAAGCTCATGGGTGTTTTCGCCCGACAAGCCGGCCGCCCGCATGAAATCAAGCGAATCCTGCATCCGGTTCGCCATGTCGCGGTAACGCTGCGCCTCGTCCGTATCGGTGAAGCCCAGGGTCCAGCTGTGGACGCGGTTGACGTCCGCATAGCCGCCCTTGGAAAAGGCGCGCAGCAGGTTGAGCGAGGCCGCGGCCTGCGTATAGGCCTGCAACATGCGGCTGGCGTCGGGAATCCGTGCCGCCGGCGTGAAGTCGAAGCCGTTGATGATGTCACCGCGATAGCTGGGCAGCTCGGTGCCGTTCACGGTTTCGGTGGGCGCCGAGCGTGGCTTGGCGAATTGCCCGGCCATGCGACCGACCTTAACCACCGGCACCTTGGCGCCGAAGGTCAGCACCATCGCCATCTGCAACATCACCTTGAAGGTGTCGCGGATCTGATCGGCGCCGAATTCGGCAAAGCTCTCGGCGCAATCGCCGCCCTGCAACAGGAACGCTTCTCCGCGACCAGCCTTGCCCAGCTCGTCGCGCAGCTTGCGCGCCTCGCCTGCAAAGACCAGCGGAGGATACTTCGAAAGCTGTGCCTCGACGGCAGCGAGCGCTTCGTGATCCTGATAGTCAGGCATCTGCACCCGTGGCTTGTTGCGCCAGTCGGATTTTTGCCAGGTACCCATCTTGTCCTCCGGGGTCATTTGGTGTTTGAGGCGTCAGCCTATATAGAACTTGGGCTGAATGGACCATATTTTATTTACGACGCTTGACGTCGCTGGCAGGCTCTGCCCACATGCGCCGATAGTTTCGTCCGGGCGATGCCGCCCGGCGCCATGATAGATCAGCAGGTAGCAGATGTCCGGGAAAGGCTCCTCGGTTCAGGTCATTTCCGTTCCGCCGTCCCGGCCACGCCGGTTCGTATTCGTCCTTCTCAACAATTTCTCGCTGCTCTCCTTCGCCTCGGCGATGGAATGCCTGCGGATTGCCAACCGGATGGCTGGCCAGACCCTGTATCTGTGGGAAATGCAGAGCGAATCCGGTGAAATGGTGTCCTGCTCGGGCGGGACCGGTTTTCAGGTTTCCGGCCCCTTGGCAGAGCTTGGGCGGGATGATTTCGTGCTGGTCTGTTCGGGGATCAAGGTGCAGGACGAATGTTCGCGACGGTTGATGAACTGGCTGCGCCGCGAAGCCCGTCGCGGACTGGTGCTTGGCGGGCTTTGCACCGCTGCCTATGCGCTGGCGCGGGCTGGTTTGCTGGATGGCAAGCGGGCGACGATTCATTGGGAAAACCAGGACAGCTTTGCCGAGGAATTTCCCGACGTGAACCTGACGAAGTCGGTCTTCGTCGTCGATGGCAACCGGATGACCACCGCCGGGGGCACGTCTTCCATCGACCTGATGCTGAAGCTGATCGCGGATCACCATGGCGAGGATCTGGCCAATTCGGTGGCTGATCAGCTGATCTACTCGTCGATCCGCACCGACCAGGACACGCAGCGCCTGTCGGTTCCGACGCGGATCGGTGTGCGCCATCCCAAGCTGAGCAAGGTCATCCAGATGATGGAGGCCAATATTGAGGAACCGATCAGCCCAGGCTTGCTCGCGGACGATGTCGGCATGTCCACGCGTCAGCTGGAACGGCTGTTCCGGCGGTATCTGAACCGCAGCCCGAAACGCTATTACATGGAATTGCGCCTGCAAAAGGCCCGCAACCTCCTGATGCAGACGGATATGAGCGTCATCAACGTCGCCCTGTCCTGCGGCTTTGCCAGCCCGTCGCATTTTTCCAAATGCTACCGGGCGCAGTATCAGACGACCCCCTACCGGGAACGGGGCAGCCAGGCCGGACGCCTGTCGATCTGACCGCCGGGTCCGGGGTGGCCGTGATCTGATTGAATTCCGGGCAATGATGTCCTTGGCGGTCGAAAACCTTCTGCCGCTGCGCCGAAAGTTCGGCCAGGCAATCGCGGTGCCACTGGCGCCGCCCTTTCAGGACCCCGGTGCATATCCGGTGCCGATGGCGGCCACGATCGGGAAAACCGTGTGCAGACAAGGTTCTGGAAGCTCATGTTCAATGACCGACAAGCTTTTTGAGGAACGCGCGCAGGGCCTCATCCTTGTTTAACCATTTGCTGCGAAGGTTGGATTGTCCGGTAAGGGGCTCAGGCTCGTTCCGGACTGACTTCCTCCCTGTCAGACTGGCCGCGCCTTAATGGCGCGGCTTTTTTCCAATCCCGCCCCCTTAGGTGCTGCAGGCCCAGCAGGTGCTGGGGATCCCGCGCGATTCCCTGTTGACGGCTATCAGCAAAAGACCTAGCGTTCGTGACAATTATAAGTCGGCCAGTCCGACGGGGAGAAACGATAGAAAAGGGGTCCGATCGGGCTCCTTTTCTTATTGTGCCCAGATCCTTGCGTGTCCACGATCTTTTCCCGTCTGCGCGCGTGACCCCGGAATTGCAATGGGCGGCCACGAGAGAGGCCATGCTTTGCCGAAAGTCGCCGATATCCGCAAATTGATCCGCCGCGCCCAGTAAGGGGCCTGACACTTGATCGGCTGCGTGGTAAGTCGGCCTCCGACAGGACGAAAAACGGGACCGACATGTTTGCAATTTCCAAAGTCACGACTGCCCTGGCCCTGACCGGCCTCCTCGCCCTTCCGGCCTATGCGCAGGATGCTGAAACGCCAGCCACCGATGCCCCGACGCCCGAAGCCGGGAGCACGGATCTGGGCGGTCTGTCGATGGGCGAAGATCCCATGACCGAGACCCAGACCGGCGCAGTCTACATCCGCGAGAACGCCGGCGATTGGGCGGTGCAGTGCATCAAGACCGAGAACGGCGAAGACGAACCCTGCCAGCTGTACCAACTGCTGCGCGATGAACAGAACAATCCGGTAGCCGAGATCATCGTCTACAAGGTGGAAGACGACAGCCAGGCCGTTGCCGGTGCCAATATCGTGGCCCCGCTGGAAACCCTGCTGCCGGCTGGCCTTGTTGTCAGTGTCGATCAGGGAGCACCGAAGAAATACCCCTTCGCGGTCTGCAACCGCGTCGGTTGCGTGTCGCGCATCGGCCTGACCGAAGCGGATCTGAACACCTTCAAGAACGGCGGCTCGGCCGAGGTGATCATTCGCCCCTACAGCGCCCCGCAGGTCGAAGTGAAACTGCCGCTGTCCCTGACTGGCTTCACCAACGGCTTCGAGAAGACCACCGTCATCCCGACCAAGGCCCCGAACTGATCCGGGAACCCCTTTTGTAAAGAGAACGCCGCCGGCAGATCCTGCCCGGCGGCGTTTTTCGTTTCAGAAGGTCGTCGGGATCAAAGCTGGAAAGCCGGTCCGATCCTGCAGGGTCTGGCCCGTCCTGTCAGACCCGACGCAAGGCGATCACGGCGTTCAGTCCACCAAAGGCGAAGGCGTTGGACAACGCATATTCCACCTTGGCATCGCGGGCCTCGTTCGGCACCACGTCCAGCGCGCATTCGGGGTCCGGTTCCTCGTAGCCAATGGTGGGCGCGATCACCCCGTCGCGCACCGCCATGATGCAGGCCAGAAGCTCCACCGCGCCGGTGCCGCCGATCAGGTGGCCGTGCATCGACTTGGTCGAAGAGATCATCACCGTGTCCGCATGACGTCCGAAGACATCCGCAACGGCGGCGCTTTCGGTCTTGTCATTGGCCGCGGTGCCGGTGCCATGGGCGTTGATGTAACCGATGTCCTCGGGTCCGATCCCGGCATCGGCCATGGCCCCTGCAATGGCACGGGACGCCCCTTGCTTGGACGGCATGACGATATCCGTCGCATCCGAGGTCATGGCGAAGCCGACGACTTCGGCCAGGATCTCGGCCCCGCGCTTGCGGGCGTGGTCATAATCCTCGAAGACGAAGACCCCTGCGCCTTCCCCCTGCACCATGCCGTTGCGGTTAGCGCTGAAGGGGCGGCAGGCGGTCTTGGACATGACGCGCATGCCCTCCCAGGCCTTGACGCCGCCGAAGCAAAGCATGCTTTCGGACCCCCCGGTGATCATTACAGGCGACATGCCGCTGCGCACCATCTGGAACGCCTGGGCCATGGCGTGATTGGAACTGGCGCAGGCCGAGGACACCGTGAAGGTCGGGCCCTTCAGGTTGAATTCCATGCTGACATGGCTGGCGGCGGCATTGTTCATCAGCTTGGGCACGACAAAAGGATGCACCCGGTTCTTGCCGTCCTCGTAGACCGAGCGGTAGTTTTCGTCGATGGTCGTCATCCCACCGCCGGAATTGCCCAGAATGGCACCGGTCTTATGCGCCAATTCGCCGGCAAAGGTCAGACCGGACTGGGCGATTGCCTCGCGGGCGGCGACCAGGGCGAATTGGGTGAACCGGTCGTACAGCACCATCTGTTGACGATTGAACAGGCCTTCGCTGCTGAAGCCCTGGACCTGCGCGCCGATGTTCACCATCAGCCGGTCCGCATCGCGCACATCCAACGGCGCGATGCCGCAGCGGCCCTCGCGCATCGATTCCAGGGTTTCGGCCACGTCATGGCCAAGGGCGTTGATTGTCCCTGCCCCGGTAATCACCACACGTTTCACGAATGCTGTTCCGCCACCAGTTTTTCGACCCCGGCAATGATGGACTTCACATCCGAGATGTCGAAATCGCTTTCACCCGGCTCATTGGCGTTGAATGGCACCTGAATGTCGAAGGCTTCCTCGATCGCGAAAATGCTTTCGACCAGGCCGAGTGAATCGATGCCCAGGTCGTTCAGTGTATTGTCCAAAGACACGTCCGATGGTTCAAGCACCGCCTGTTCGGCGATGATCTCGACCACCTTCTGACTGATGTCTGTCATAGCCCCATCCCCCTATCGCAAGGTCTTGCGCCGATTTAGTCGTTCTCTGAGCGCTTGAAAACTGCTTTCTGAAGATCGGCAACATGCTGGGCCATGCGCGGCAACCGGCGCAGGGCCTTGTAGATGGCAATGTTCTGATCCAGCTTCAGAGCCGGATGCCCCATCACAACGCGCCCCGCAGGCACATTCTGCAACACGACCGCCGCGGCCGAGATGATGGCGCCGTCCCCAACCTTCAGGTTGTCGGCCACACCGGCGCGGCCGCCGAAGACCACGTTGTTGCCGATGCGGGTCGAACCCGCGACGCCGGCAAAGGCGGCCAGCAGGCAATTCGTGCCGATGATGCAGTTATGCGCGATATGGCACAGGTTATCGATCTTGGTCCGCGACCCGATCCGGGTGGCCCGTGCCGTCCCGCTGTCGATGGCCGTCATGGCCCCGACTTCCACGTCATCCCCGATCTCGACCGAGCCGAGCGAATGGATGCGGATCCAGCTTTGTTCGCTGTCGTCGACCTCGGCCACGAGGGAGGACCGCATGCGTTCCACGTTGCTGACCTCGGCCGTCACGAAGCTGAAGCCGTCCGAGCCGATGACGGCGTTCTGGTGCACGCGGAAGCGCGCGCCGATCCGCACGCCCCGGCCGATCTTGACGCCGGAATGCATCAGGGCGCCTTCGCCGATCTCGACATCCGGGCCAATGTGGCACTGGGGGCCGATGCTGGACCCTGCGCCGATACGGGCACCGGCCGAGATCAGGGTGAAGGGACCGACCGAGACGCCCTCGCCCAGGATGGCTGTCGGGTCGACAACCGCCGAGGGGTGGATGCCGGGGGTGAACCCCGGCCCCGGATCCAGCATCGAGGTCAGCGTCGACAAGGCCAGACGCGGACGGGGCGAAAACACCGCCGCTTCCAGGCCGTAGCTTTGCCAATCCGCCCCTTCCCAAAGGATCGCCGCACGGGCCTGGCCATGGGCCAGCCCTTCGGCAAAGGCCGGCTTCATCGCCAGCGCCAGGGTGGTTGGTCCGGCCGTGGCAGGTTCTGCCAGGCCATCGACCATCAGGCTGGTGTCACCTACGGCAACGCAGCCGAGGGCTTCGGCGATCGTTTGAATGGAATGGGCCATATGGCCTGACGCTCCCCATGAACTCTATGGGTCGGGTTTATCCGCGAACCGGGTCGAGAGTCACCCCCTGCGCCGCAAGTGCATTCCAGATCAGCGCGTCCCGGCCGTAGATATCGTCGCGGAATTCGATCTGACCCTTCGCGGATGTCAGAGCCGTCCGGTAGATCAGGTGCACAGGCACATGGGTTTCCAGATCGACGCGGGTCTCCGTGCCGGAGCGCAGCTTTGACTGGAAGAAGGATTCCGGGTCATCGACCTCTGGGGCCAGCAGCGCATAGGCAAAATCGAACGGATCCTGAAGCCGCACGCAGCCATGCGAGAAGGCCCGGACATTGCGCTGAAACAGGCTTTTTGACGGGGTGTCATGCAGGTAGATGTTGTTCTTGTTGGGGAACATGAACTTGACCAGACCAAGCGCGTTGGAATTGGATGGCGGCTGCTTCATCACGAAGGGGAAATTGGCCCGGGTGAACTGCCGCCAGTCGACCGCGTCGCGGGGAACGATCCGACCCTGGGAATCCATGATGTTCAGCTGACTGTCCGCGTTGGGGTTTTGCTGCAGCTTGGGCAGGTATTCGTTGACCACGATGCTGCGCGGCACATGCCAGGTCGGATTGATCATCAGGTATTCCATCTCGTCGGAAAACTCTGGTGTCTCGCGATCCGCCCCCTTGGCCCCGATGACCGCACGTGTCTGGAAGGTCACTTGATCGAAATCCACGATCCGGGCCGAGAAATCCGTCAGATTGACCAGCACATGCCGGTCGCCGCGCGGCATGTTCAGCCAGCGTTCCCGCTCCATCGCGACGACGATGGATTGCAGGCGCTCCGTAACGGGCACGTTGATCTGGGTGATCGTGGCAGGTCCGGCAACCCCGTCCTGTTCCAGGCCCATGTTTGCCTGAAAGGCCGCAACCGCCGCCTGCATCGTTGCGTCATAGGTGGCCGTCACCGACATGCCCAGGTATCCCATAGCCGCCAGCCGGTCCCGCAGGGCGATGACCTCGCGCCCGGAATCGCCGGGGCGCAGGATCTCGGCATGGACCTGCGGGCCGTAGCCGCCGCTGTCCACCATCGCCTGCATCTGGAACTTTGCCTTCATCAAGCCCAGGTATTCGGCCGTCTGGGGCGGCAGCGTCCGAACGAATTCGGCCGGATCGGCGCTCTGAATGCCGTCCAGGTAATAGGCCGCAGGCCTCACCGGCGCCTCGCGCAGGATACCGGGAACAACCTTGTCCGGTGCGAGGATACCCGTCGCCAGGTCGCCCGCCAGGTCGAGGTAAATGCGCGACAGCGCAATTTCCATCCGCGCAAGGTCGGCGTCGGTCTGGACACCCTGCATACGCGCGATCAGCGCATCGGCGTTGTATTTGCCTTCGGGGAGCCCATGCGCCGTGGCCGTTTCCATCCCCGCAATCAGCGCCGCACGGCGTTGCATGGCGGTCGTGTCGGTTCCGGTCCAGATCGGGGCGAAATCACGGGCACGGTAATAGGCCGCCAGGTCCGTATCCGCTGAGACAGCCTCGGCAAAGGCCAGCTTGCGCGGCGTCACTTGTGCGTCCTGCGCGGCATGTCCCGCCAAGGGTGCGAGCAAAGTAAGCGATAGCAGTGCTGCCCCGCCAACCTGTCTCATGCTGAATGTCGTCATTGTGCCTGCCTAACTTTCCGTTCTGACCGTACTGCCTGGAAAAACCGTGCCGTCAGTGCCTTATGGCTGTCCATTCACTTAAAGGTAATCCCCGAAACAAGGCTTTCAAGCGCAGCATAGAGAACACGGTCAAGACAGGGAACGGCGGTTTTCGCGCCATTTTCTGGCGATTTCTTGCCGACTTTTACCGATCGCTAGGAACTTTTCTCCAAGAAGGGTTTGAGACAATTCTTCACTGTGGCATAACAGCCATGCATCTGGGGATGAGATAGCACGGAACCGCGGATAACCGGGGTCCACCAATACATGGCGATGGGACAGCGCTGACATGACCGAGCAAAGCTTCGCGAAAATTTCGCGTCGCTCCCTTTTGGGGGCATTCGCGGCGACCGTGGTAACTGCGGCACCGACTTACACCAAGGCAGCAGGGTTCCTGCGCAGCTCAGGTGATATCCGACGTATCAAGATGTACAACGCCCGAACCGGTGAAAACCTCGACATGATCTACTGGATCGAAGGGGAATACCTGGCAGATGCCTTGACCGAGATCTCCACCTTCATGCGCGACTGGCGCAGCGGCGCCGTCAAGCAGGTCGATTTGCGTACCGTCGACATCATGGCCGCAGCCCATAACCTGATGGAGATCAAGGAACCCTACATGCTCCTGTCCGGTTACCGGTCTCCGCAGACCAATGCGATGCTGCGGTCCCGGTCTTCCGGCGTGGCCAAGAATTCGCTGCACATGAAGGCACAGGCCGCAGACCTTCGTCTGGCGTCGCGCAGTGTCAACCAGATGGCCCGTGCCGCCGCCTCCTGCCGTGCCGGCGGTGTCGGACGCTACAGCGGGTCGAACTTCGTCCACATGGATTGCGGTCCCGTACGTACCTGGGGCGCCTGATCTTCAGGCCGCAGGTGTTGCGACAGACGTCGGAATCCGGGCAACGGCCCGCTTTCCCGCCGATATTGAACAGGGTCGCCAGGGGGCGGCCTTTTTTCATGCCTGCAAGCCCTGCCAAGACATGAGGAAAGCCCAATCCGGGGGCAGCCAGCGCCGGGGCCCTTGCAGATTGCCGGCCCCGCCACATCGGAGCGATTGACGGGGCGGCCGCGCCTGTTCCAATGATGTGTACAACGATCCCCGAGTCGGCTGGCCCCATCCCGGAATCGTTGCGCTCTTCCGACATGCCCCGCAACGTTGTACACAAGTGGAACCGAAACATGGCCTCCAACAAGGCGCCCTTTTCCCCGGCCGAATACCAGCGCCGCATCCGCATCACCCGTGCCGCCATGGCAGAGGCCGGGATCGACGTGCTGTTCGTCACCAATCCGTCCAACCAGTACTGGCTGACGGGCTATGACGGCTGGTCCTTCTATGTTCACCAGGGGGTGATCCTTCCGATGGAAGGCGACCCCTATTGGTGGGGCCGCATGCAGGACGCAAATGGCGCCAAGCGCACGGTCTGGATGGAACATGAAAACATCCTTTATTACGCCGACCGCTATATCCAGGCCACCGATTGTCACCCGATGGAAGACCTCGCCTCGCACCTGCGGATCATGGGTTACGGCGATGCGCGCATCGGACTTGAGATGGAGACCTACTTCTACACCGCCCGCGCCCATGCGGTGCTGGAAGACGGCTTGCCCGATGCCACGCTGATCGACGCCTCGACCCTGGTGAACTGGAAGCGCCTGATCAAGAGCGACGAGGAACTGGCCTTCATGCGCCGGGCCGCGCGGATTTCCGAACTGGTGATCGAACGGGCGATGGAACTGGCCGAACCCGGCATGCGCAAACATGACCTGGTGGGCGAACTGTTCAAAACGGCCGTGCAGGGTGAAGAGGACAGCTGGGGCGATTACCCGGCCATCGTACCGCTGCTGCCTTCGGGGGAAGACGCCAGCGCGCCGCATCTGACGTGGAACGGCGAGGCGCTGAAAAAGGGTGAGGCAACCTTTATCGAGCAATCGGGTTGCTATCGCCGCTATCACGCGCCGCTGTGCCGGACGATCTTTTTCGGCAAGCCTCCGACCTATCTGACCGATGCCTCCAAGGCGCTGACCGAAGGGCTGAATGCCGGGATCGAGGTCGCCCGCCCCGGCAACCGCGCCTGCGATATCGCCCGCGCGCTGGATGTCGAACTGATGAAGGTCGGGATCGAACGCCCGAACCGCTGCGGCTATGCCGTCGGCCTGTCCTACCCGCCCGACTGGGGCGAACATACCGTGTCCCTGCGTGCCATGGATGAAACCGTGTTGGAACCGGGGATGACTTTCCACTTCATGCCCGGGCTCTGGATGGATGATTGGGGGCTGGAAACCACCGAAACCATCCTGATCCGCGAAGACGGCGCGGCGGAGCCCCTGTGCAACGTGCCCCGCAAGCTGTTCGTCAAAGACTGATGGACAGGCTTGCCGAAACCCGCACGATCCTGGCCGATCTGATCGCCTTTCCGACCATCTCGGCGGACAGCAACCTGGAGGCCATCGCCTATATCGCGCGCCATCTCGAAGCCGCTGGCGCGCGGGTCGAGGTGCTGCGCGATGCGACCGGCACCAAGGCGAACCTCTGGGCCAGTTTCGGCCCCGAAATCGACGGCGGTCTGGTCCTGTCGGGCCATTCCGACGTGGTGCCGGTGGCAGAACAACCCTGGAGCAGCGATCCATTCAGCTTGCGCGAAGCCGAGGGCAAGCTTTTCGGCCGGGGCACCTGCGACATGAAGGGCTTCATCGCCGCCTGCCTCGCGCTGGCGCCGGATCTGGCAGAGGCCGCGCAGGACCGCCCGATCCATATCGCGATCACCCACGACGAAGAGGTCGGCTGCATCGGCGCCCGCGCCCTTGTCGACATGCTGCGCGCACGTGCCATCCGCCCGGCCCTTGCCCTGATCGGCGAGCCGACCAGCATGCAGGTGGTCGAAGGCCACAAGGGCGTCTGCGAATACACCGTGCGATTTTCGGGCTCCGAAGGGCATGGATCGGCGCCTGATCGCGGCACCAACGCGGTGGAATTCGCCACCCGCTACATCACCCACCTGCTGTCCCTGCGCGATGATCTGAAGGCCCGCGCGCCCGAAATTTCGGCGTTCGAGCCGCCTGAGACCACGATCAACATCGGCGCCCTGCACGGTGGCCACGCCCATAACGTCATCCCCGGCATGGCGACGCTGGAATGGGAAATGCGCCCGATCAACGACGACGACATGGCCTTCGTGAAATCGTCGGTCGCGGCCTATTGCGATACCGAGCTTCTGCCCGCCATGCGCACAGTGACACCCGGAGCGGACATTCAGACCGAAACCATCGGCGAGGTTACCGGCCTTGTTCCCATGGCCGAGAACGAGATCCGAGATATGGTCCAGCGTCTGACCGGGGCGAATGGCGCCCATTGCGTGCCCTTCGGCACCGAGGCGGGCCTGTTCCAGCAGCTTGGTATGCAGGCCGTGCTTTGTGGTCCCGGATCTATCGATCAGGCGCATAAACCGGATGAGTTCGTCGAGATTTCTCAGCTGGAACAATGCCTTGAGATGCTCGGCAAGCTGGCGCGCCGCCATGGGCGAACCGGTGACGCAGGCTGAAGGCGCGGGGCCGCAGGACGGCCTGAGCGAAACCGCCCGCGACCGGAGCGACCGGATTGAAGAGGCCCTGCGGGACCGGATCTGCATGCTCGACTACCCGCCGGGACAACGCCTGTCCGAGGCAGAACTGGCCGCTGAATTCGGCATCTCGAGGACGCCTCTGCGGCGGGTGCTTGCGCGGCTCGAAGCCGAAGGGCTGGTCGATGCGGTGCATGGGGTCGGGACCTTTGTGACGGATCTGGCCGATGACGCCCTTGACCAGATCTATCACCTGCGGATCGCCCTTTGCATCTTGCCGGCGCGTCTTGATCCGCGCCCCCCGTCCCCTGCCCTTTGCCGGCAGTTCCGCGCCCTTGCCGCACGCGCCGCCGCCCTTCCCGCGGATCCTACGAACCGCCGGGATTTTGCCCGGTTGATCCTTGATTTCATTCTCGCGCAAGGACAGCTTTCGGCGAACCGGCCACTCATGCAGATGACCCGGCATCTTTACCTGCAAACCGCGCGCATCTGGATACATAGCCTCGCGGCCGACGACCTTGACCTTGCCGAGGAGATCGCGATTTTCGCCCGCGAAGCCGAAGACGTCTGCACCGCGCTGCAGGCAGGCGACCTGGAGGCCGCGGCCTCCATCCACCGCGCCCATGTCTCGATGAGCTTCCGCCGCATCCTGGCCCGGCGGCAGCGCCCGGCGCCGCCCGACCGGCGCTGAGCGCCGCGATTGCCGTCATTCCTGCGCGGGCACCTGGCAACCTTGCCCGCCGCAACAGACTTTGGCCGCAGGCGTTGACTTCATCCTTGCGATACGCCCCTTTTAAGGTCGGTCCCGGGCGCGCCTGACGACCCCCATGATGCCCACAGAAGACAGGACGACACATGCAGGAAAACCGGTTTCAGAACCTCGTTCTCGGGGTCATCCTGTTCATGGCGATTGCCTGTATGCTGGTGTTGGGGCGCAGCATCCTGTTGCCCATCGTCACGGCCCTGATCCTGATCTACGTGCTGGAATCCGCCGTCACCATGATCCGCCGACTGCCGGTGCTGCGGGTCTTTCCGGTGCAGATCCTGCGGCTGATCCTGCTGGTGGGATTGATCTTGCTGATCCTGATCCTGGCCGCGATCATTTCCGCCACGGTCAAGGAAATCATCGCGGTTTCACCAGGATACGAGGAAAACCTGCGCGCCATGGTCGATGGTGTCGCCACCCGTTTCCATCTTGAGGAACAGGCAGCCTGGGACAAGATCCGCGATGAAACCATCGGGCGGATCGACCTGCGGGTGCTGTTTCTGGCGGTGCTGGGCGGGTTCACCAACGCCGGCGCAATGATATTTCTGGTGTTCATCTACGCGGCCTTCATGATTGCCGAACGGGAGTCGTTTCAGCGCCGCCTGAACGCCGCCCTGAAAAGCCGCACGCAGTTTGACCGGGTCGCCCATATCCTGGCCGATATCAACATCAAGATCAGCCGCTACCTTGCCTTCAAGACCCTGATCAACGTGATCCTCGGGGTGATATCCTTTGCGGTGCTCTGGGCCTGGGGGGTGGATTTCGCCCTTTTCTGGGCGGTGGTGATCGGGCTGCTGAACTACATTCCCTATGTCGGTTCCTACCTTGCCGTTTTCTTTCCCGTGGCCCTGTCACTGGCGCAATTCGGCTCGATCTCGCTGACCCTGCTGGTTGGGGTGTCGCTGACAAGCGTGCAATTCGTGCTGGGCAACATCGTCGAACCCCGCCTGATCGGGCGTCAGCTGAACCTCAGCCCCTTCGTGGTGTTGCTGGCCCTGGCGGTCTGGACCACCATGTGGGGCATCCCCGGTGCCATTCTGGCCGTGCCGCTGACATCCATCCTGGCGATCGTCCTGTCGAGCTTCGACACCACGCGTTGGCTGGCGCTGCTGCTGGCCGAACGGGTCGACGAGATCGAAGTGGCCCATCCCGAAGCAAGTGATCCTGCCGCCTTGCCGTGACCCCGCGCAGGGAGTAGGCCGGGGGCTCAGCCACTCAGCGGATGCCTGCCATGACCCTGCCCCCCGAGACCGTCGCCGATACCGATCTTGATCCCGTCGCCGAAGCCGCCATTCGCCAGGCCCTTTTGCAGGTCGCCCTTGGCCACGCGCCTGCCGACCGGATCCTGCGTCCAGGGCGGCTTCTGGATACCGGGACCGGCCTGTGGCGCGACGTGCAGGAGATCGTCATTTCAGGCGCTCGCATCGCCTATACCGGTCCGGCGGGCAGCTGGCCCGGCACCGCGCCCGAGATCGTCGACCTGCCGGACCTGGCCGCGGTGCCCGGTCTGGGCGAGGTCCACAAGCATATCGAAAGCTCGCACCTGACGCCGGAATACGAAGCAGCCCTTGTCCTGCCGCGCGGCAATACCTGGACTTGCGAGGCCAGCCACGAATTTTCCAATGTCGATGCCGATCACACGCTGGATTTCTGGCTTGCGGCGCGGCGCGCCGGGTCGCCGCTGAAGATCTATCCCTTGCCCGGCTCGGCCGTTCCGCCGACTGCCTATGAACACGGCGGCGGCTGGCTGGGTCACGATGCGCAGCGCGATTTCCTGAAGGACAGCCGCATGGTCGCCGGTCTGGACGAGGTCATGGACTGGCCCGGGGTCTCCGATCCTGCAAACCCGTCCCATGACCGGCTTTGGGGCATGATGACCGCCACCATGGCCGCCCGCGCCGTGGTCGAAGGCCATGCTGCCGGGATCACCGATCTGCCGGGCATCAATGCCTTTGCCGCCGCCGGGATCGCCTCGGATCATGAAATGTGGACCGCGCAGGAAGCGATGGACAAGCTTGCGGCGGGGCTGTTCGTCGAATTGCGCATCCATTCGCTGACCGAAATGGTACAGGGACTGTTGCAGATGGGTCTGCGCGACTGGAGCCGCGTGGCCTTTGCCACCGATGACCGGTCCGCCACGGACACGCTGAAGACCGGGGCGACGGATCACAACGTCCGCACCGCCATCGCCGCCGGTCTTGCGCCCGAAATCGCCATCCAATGCGCCACGATCAACCCCGCCCGGCACATGCGGCTCGAGGCCTGGCAGGGCCTGATCGCACCGGGCCGCTATGCAGATATCGTGCTGCTTGACGACGTCGACAGCTTTGCCATCGCCGAGGTCTGGGCCGATGGTCGCCGGGTATCGCGGGGCAAGACCTACCTTGCCGAAATCCCGCAGATCGACTGGCCCGACTGGGCCAGTGATACGGTGAATGTCGGTCGCACCTTGCAGGCCGAGGATTTTCGCATCCCTGCCGCTCCGGGGCGCGAGACCATGACAGCGGCGCTGCTGCGTCCCTTCCATTGGGCGCCGAATTTCCTGACCGCCGATCTGCCCGTACAGGACGGCGCCGTTCAGCGTGACAGCGCGCGCAATGTCACCAAGTTCGCCGTGATCGACCGGTTCTCGGGGCGCGGCGAAGTGTCAAAGATGTTCTGGCTGGGCTGCGGCCCGGCAACGCCCGAGACGGCGCTCGCCTGCTCCATGGCGCATGACAAGCATAACCTCTGGGCTTGCGGGTCCTCGGACGCGGCGATGGCGCTGGCGGCCAATACAGTGGCTGAAATGCAGGGAGGCTGGGCGCTGGTGTCTGGGGGCAAGGTGCTGGCCACGATCCGCTGGGAAATCGCCGGGCTGATGTCCGCCCGCCCCGCGCAGGCGCTGGACGCGGACATGCAGGCACTGCTGAAGGCCGCCGAAACCATCGACTGGCTGTACGAGCCTTCCTACAATCCGCGCTGGCAACCCGGCTTCCCGGAGCGACTCGCCTGGGCCACCCTGACCTGTTCGCCCTGGACCTGGGTCCTTGTCGCACCGTCGGACCACGCGCCGGAAGGGTTGGTTAACGTAACGACAGGCGCGACTCACCCGGTTGTGTGGTAGCGTTTAAGAAGCTGCTCCGAGGCAGGAACACCCGGAAACCTGACGCTGATCAGGGTCATTTGTCTGAAAATGATCTGTGGTTTTTCGCAACCTGCCACAGGATCAGGCTTAACGCGTGAAACCGACGACCCGCATATCGCTGAATGCAGCCCCGCATTTGCACTTTGCCCCGGCTTCGGAATAGTTCACCCGTCACGTAAATCGTGGGGCGACGCAGATCGGCCCGCGACAACATCCAAACGACAGGGAATTCCATGAGAAATCTTGCTTCGCTCTCCGCCATCGCTCTGATCGCCTCTGCGGCGGCCGCCCAGTCCGAAACCCTTACTGTTTCCTGGTGGGGCTACAACGGCGACAAGCTCGACGCCAACATCATCCAGCCTTTCAAGGAAATGTGCGGCTGCGACGTGGTCTTCGAGACCGGCAACAACGCCGACCGTCTGGGCAAGCTGCAGGCGCGCGGCGGCAAGGGTGTCGATGTCATCTTCCTGACCGACGCCTATAGCCAGATCGGTGTCGAACAGGGCGTCTTCCAGAAGGTCGATCCCGCGAAGATCCCGAACCTTGAAAACATCTACCCCGTCGCGCGCGATCCCCAGGGCGGCTTCGGTCCGGCCTACACCGTCGGGCGCATCGGGATCGTCTACGACAGCGCCACGGTCGAGCCGATCACCTCGTGGAGCGATCTGTTCCGCGATGACCTTGGCGGCATGGTCTCGCTGCCCGGCATCACCACCACGGCGGGCCCGATGGTCGTCGTGCAGGCCGGCATGGTCGCGGGCACCGATGCCTACGAAGACGACGCCCCCGCCTTCGAGCTGATCGAGGCGCTGAAGCCGCAGGTCGTCAAGAACTACAATAACGGTTCGGAAATGGTAAACCTGATCTCGACCGGCGAAGCCCAGATCACGATGACGCAGGATTTCACGCTCGGCTCGCTGAAGAACGCCGTGCCGACCATGACCTGGGCGGATCTTGAAGACGGTGACATCGCGGTCCTGAACACGCTGAACATCCCCACCGGATCGGAAAACGTCGATCTGGCGCATGAGTTCATCAACTTCGTGCTCTCCGACGAGGTTCAGCAGAAAGAAGCCGAACAGGGCGTCGATGCGCCGATCAACATGAACGTGGAACTGGCCCCCGAACAGGCCGCCATGTGGACCTATGGTCAGGAGGCGATCGACGCGCTGAACACCATGGATTACGCCAAGATGAACGCCCACAAGTCCGACTGGATCGACATGTGGAACGAAATCTTCGGCATGTAAGACGCGCGGGGGGGGGGCTTGACCCCCGCCCGGACCGTCCGACCTGCCGACGTCATCCGAAAGGCGCCCAGCCTTTCCCGGCCCGGCCTGCCCGCATCTGCACGGCAGGCCGGGCGCCCTGAAAACCGGCCCGACGCTGCCATTTCGGCGCAGGGGCCTGCGGCCCGGCCTCCGGACCGCCTGACTGACCTCTCACCGGAATATCCTTGGTGTCTTCGCTCTCATCCCCCCGCCTGCGCGCCTGGGCGCTGTCGGCCCCGGCGCTGCTGCTGGTCGTGCTGTTCCTGCTGGTCCCGGTCTTTTCGACCCTGGCGACCACCTTCGGTGATCCCGAAGGGCCTCTGGCCACCTATGCCACCTTCTTCAATTCCCGCCTGCGCATGCGCGTCCTGTGGCGCACGATGGAAGTCGCGGTGATCACCACGGTGATTTCCGTCTTCATCGGCTTCCTGACCGCCTGGGTCGTGTCGCGCGCACCCGGCCGGCTGAAAAGCCTGCTGATCATCGCGGCGGTCTTTCCGCTGCTGACCGGTGTGGTGGTGCGCAGCTTTGCCTGGCTGATCATCCTCGGCAAGAATGGCATCCTCAATGATACGCTGCTCTGGATCGGCGTGATCTCCGAACCGGTGTCGATGCTTTACACCGAAGGCTCGGTCATCGTGGCGATGGTCTACCTGTTCGTGCCACTGATGATCCTGACCCTGGTCGGCGTGCTGGAAGGCATCCCCCAGGACATGACCGATGCGGCAGCCTCGCTTGGCGCCAGGCCCGCGGCGGCCTTCCGGCAGGTCGTCCTGCCGATGGCCGTGCCGGGACTGATCGTCGGCTCGGTGCTGGTCTTTACCGGCAGCTTCACCTCCTACGCGACGCCGCAGCTTCTGGGCGGAGAGCGCCAGATGATGATGGGGACCTTCCTTTACCAGAACGCCATGGTGCGCTTCGACTGGGTCGCGGCCTCGACCGTGGCGGCGATCATGGTGGTGGTGACCCTGACGACGGTGATCCTGATGTCGCGCCTTGCACGCAAACTGAACCCGGTGGCCGGCTGATGAAACAACGCACCCATCCCGCACTGATCGCTGTCGCGCTGCTGACCTTTGTCTTTCTGGTCGGTCCGCTGGTGATCATCATCGGCACATCGCTGTCCGATACCTCCTACCTGACCTTCCCGCCGCAGGGCTATACCCTGCACTGGTATGAGAACATCTTCGACATCTCGGCCTTCCGCCGGACCATGGTGACCAGCTTCACCCTGGCCGTGGGGGGCACTGCCCTGTCGATGCTGATCGGTATCCCGGCGGCCTATGCGCTGGCCCGCTACCGGGTCGAACTGCCGAAGTTCCTTGGCAATGTCTTTGTCCTACCGATCCTGATCCCGGAGATCGTCATGGGCTTTTCACTGATGAAGAGCGTCGCCATCGGGGCCGGCCTGCCGATCATGACCTCGCTTCTGGTCGGGCACGCCCTGCTGGTGCTGCCCTACTGCGTGCGCGTCACCGGGGCCTCGCTGAACGCCTTCGACTTCTCGATCGAAGACGCGGCCGTCTCGCTTGGCTGCCCGCGCTGGAAGGCCTTCTTTACCGTGGTGCTGCCCAATGTGAAGGCCGGCATCATCGCCGGGTTCATCCTGGCCTTCATCACCTCGCTCAACGATGTGTCGGTGTCGATCTTCCTGACCGGACCGGGGGTCTCGACCCTGCCGATCCAGCTGCTTGCCCATATGGAGCAGTTCTTCGACCCCACCATCGCCTCTGTCTCTGTCCTGCTGATGTTCGTCACCACCGCCGTCATGGCGATCGTGGAACGCACGCTCGGCCTGACCTTCCTTACAAAGTAGCCTGCCGCATGACTGTCTCTCTTTCTCTCGACGCGATCACCGCCCATTACGGATCGACCAAGGTGCTTGAAGACCTGTCGCTGCACGTCGGCGAGGGCGAGCTTGTCTCGCTGCTCGGAGCGTCCGGTTGCGGCAAGACGACGACGCTGCGGCTGGTCGCAGGCTTCCTCGAGCCCACGTCGGGCACCATCAAGCTGGGCGACCGGGACCTGACCCGCCTGCCCCCGCATGCCCGCGACATCGGGCTGGTGTTCCAGACCTACGCGCTGTTCCCGCATCTGAGCGTGCGCGACAACGTGGCCTTCGGGCTGAAGCAGCGCGGCATGGGCACGACCGAGCGCCGCAAGCGGGCCGACGACATGATCGACCGCGTCGGCCTCAATTCCCTTGCCGACCGCTATCCGGCCAACCTGTCGGGCGGTCAGCGCCAGCGGGTCGCCCTGGCCCGCGCGCTGGTGATCGAACCGCCGCTGCTGATGTTCGACGAACCGCTGTCGAACCTCGACGCCAAGCTGCGCGTCGACATGCGGGTCGAGATCCGTCGCCTGCAACAGGCCAATGGCACCACCGCGCTTTATGTCACGCATGATCAGGAAGAGGCGTTCTCGATCTCTGACCGGGTCGCGATCATGAACGCGGGCCGCATCATGCAGCTTGACACGCCAGAGGTGCTGTATTCCCGCCCCGCCAACGCCTTTGTCGCGGATTTCGTCGGCTTCGAGAACATGATCCCGATGACCGTCATCGCCGAAGCCGGCGATTCCGTGCGCGCCGAAATGGCTGGCGGCGCGACGCTGGACTTCCCGAAGGACACGTTCTCCGTTCCGGCCAGGAACTTCGTCCTTGCGACCCGTCCCGAAGGGCTGGCCGTCTCGACCACCGATTGGGGCATCCCGGCGACGCTTGGCCTGCGCACCTACCTCGGCCGCGCCTACCAGTACCAATGCACCACCGCCGCAGGCGAACTGAAGGCCAATGGCCCCCTGACCGCCCCGCATGAGCCTGGCCTTGCCGTGAACCTGGTGCCGCAGCCCGAACAATGCTGCCTGTTGCCCGCGGAAACCGCGTGACCCTGCTGACCAATGCCCGGATCCTGACCATGGATCCGGATCTGACCGAGATCCCGCTTGGCTGGATCGCCATCGAGGGTGGTCAGATCACCGGCCTTGGCACCGGCGCCCCGCCCGAAGGCTTTGGCCCTGCGCAGGACATGGGGGGCGACCTGATCATGCCCGGCATGGTCAATCCGCATTGCCATATGCCCATGACCCTGTTCCGGGGTCTGGGCGAGGACGTGGATGACCGGCTGTTCCGCTATATCCTTCCGCTGGAACGCGCGCTGGTCGATGCCGAGGTCACGGAAATCGGCGCCCGCCTTGCCGCTGTCGAGATGATCCGGGGCGGTGTGACCTGCGTCGCGGACATGTATTATTTCGAGGACCGCATCGGCGCGGTTCTGGATCAATCCGGGTTGCGCGGGCTGGTCGGCCAGACCCTGGCGGATTTCGACGCCCCCGATCATGGCTCCGCCGACGAAGGCTTTGCCCTGGTCGAAGCGCTGCACGACCGCTATCGTGATCACCCCCGGATCATGGCCGGCCCCGCGCCCCATGCGCCCTATTCCACCGGCGTCGCGGTGATGGAGCGCGTCGCCACCTGGTCCGACGCCCATCCCGGCGTGCCGATCCAGATGCACCTGGCTGAAACCCTGCCCGAGATCGACTGGGCCGCCGAACAGGGCGGAACGCCGGTCGAGGTCACTGATCGCGCCGGGTTGCTGCGCCCCGAACTGGTTGCCGCCCATGTCATGTATCCCAGCGACAGCGACATGGACCTTATGGCCGAACGTGGGGCGAAGGTGGCCCACAACGCCCGCTCGAACGGCAAGGGCGGGCGTGGCATTGCGCCGGTCAGCGCGCTGCGGGCACGGGGGATTCCCGTGGGTCTGGCGACAGACGGTCCGATGTCTGGCAATACGCTCGATCTGTTCAGCCAGTTCGCCCCCGCCGCCATGTTCCAGAAGATCGCCGCCGGCACCCGCAAGGCACTGCCCTGCGTCGACGTGCTGCGTATGGCCACCATCGAAGGCGCAGCTGTGTTGGGCCTGTCGGACCGCATCGGGTCGCTGGAACCGGGCAAGCAGGCGGATCTGATCCGCATCTCGCTGGCCGATCCGCGCCTGCACCCGATCTATGACATCTATTCCATGCTGACCTTCGCCACCCTGCCAAGCGACGTGACCGCCACCATGGTCGCCGGGCGGTGGCTGATGCAGGACCGCCAATGCACCACCATCGACGCCGCCGGCGCGCTGGCGGATGCGCTTCAGGTGGCCCGACGTTTCAAGGCGAAGATTACCGAAATCGACCGCGAAACCGCTTCGCGGCCCTGACTGACCGAGACCTGACATGATCCGCGCCATTATCGACACCGATCCCGGCATCGACGACGCCATTGCCCTGCTTTACGCCCTGCGCCAACCGGATCTCGAGATCGCGGCACTGACCACGGTCGCGGGCAATATCGGGCTTGATGTGACGACCCGCAATGCGGGGGCCATCGCCGCCATGGCCGGGGTTTGCGTACCGGTCCATCCCGGCGCAGCTGCCCCGCTGGGGCGCGAACCGCGCCCCGAAACCGGTATTCATGGCGATGACGGGCTGGGCGGCATCGCCTTTCCGGCCCCCCTGGCCGAGCCATCATCGCTGCACGCGGTCGAGGCGATGCATAGCCTGCTGACGTCAGCCCCCGAGGCCAGCATCGACGTCTTCTGTCTTGCGCCGCTGACCAATATCGCCCTGCTGCTGGCCAGATATCCGCAAAGTGCCATGCGCATCCGCAGGATCATCGCCATGGGCGGCGCACTGGAAGAACCCGGAAACATGCCCTCGGGTGCCGAGTTCAACTTTGGCCATGATCCCGAGGCCCTGATGCAGGTCATCGCTTCGGATCTCGACATCACCCTGATCCCGCTGGACGCCACGCGCCAATTCCGGGCCGATGCGGCCTATATCGCGGACCTGCGCGCCATGGGCAAAGCTCCGGCGACGGCCTCGGCCGACCTGATCGCGGCCTATTTCGCCCAGACCGCCCATCAAAGCAAGACCGCCGAAAGCCGCCCGCTGCATGACCCCTGCGTGCCGCTGTTCGCGCTGCACCCGGAGCTGTTCCGTGTCACCGAACGGCAGGTTACCGTCGAGCCCGACACGGGGCGCCTGATTCCGGGGGACCGCCTCCTGCGCGTCGCCATGGGGCTGGATGCACGCGGGCTGCGGGGGGAATTGCGGCGCGGGCTGGCGGTCTAGACCCCCAGTTCCTCTTGCACCACGGCGCACCACCAGGCGACGCCGTGGGGAATGCAGGCATCGTTGAAGTCATAATTCACGTTGTGATGCTGACCGTTTTCACGCATCTCGCCCATGCCGAGCCAGACATAGGCGCCGGGAACCCGGGTGCCGAATTCGGCGAAATCGTCCCCGGCAGTCGAGGGCGGGAAACTGCTGCGCATACGATCCGGGCCAAGCGCTGCAAGGGCCGCTTTCTGCGCCACGGCGACCGGAGCCGGCGCGTTCACCACAGGCGGAATGCGGCGGGTAAAGCTGTAGTCCGCTTCGATCCCGAAGCCTGCGGCAACGCCTTTTGCATGACGTCCGATTGCCGTTTCAAGCTGATCGCGCACTGCAACCGAATAGGCCCGCGCCGTCCCACCGATGCGCACCGCCTCCGGGATCACGTTCAACGCGTTGAAATCGCCCGCCTCGATGGCGCAGGCCGAAACGACAGCGGGTTCCAGCGGATCAACCTCGCGCGCGACGATGGCATGGACCTGCCCAAGGAACATCGCCGCCGCCGTCAGTGCGTCGCGCCCCTGGTGCGGCTTGGCGCCGTGGCTGCCGATGCCCCGGAAGGTCACGTGCCAATGATCCGAACTGGCCAGTTGCGGGCCGTCGACCGCTGCGACCACGCCCAGATCCAGCCCGGGCATATTGTGCAGCCCATAGGCCGCATCGACCGGAAATTGCGTGAAGAAACCGTCCCGCACCATGGCAGCCGCCCCTCCGCGCCCTTCTTCGGCGGGCTGGAAGACCAGATGCACGGTGCCGGAAAACGGCAGATCCACCAGTGCCTCGGCCGCGCCAAGCAGCATGGTGGTGTGCCCGTCATGACCGCAGGCATGCATCTTGCCGGGACTGGTCGAAGCATAGCCGAGGCCCGTCGCCTCGGTCATCGCCAGCGCATCCATGTCGGCGCGCAACAGGATCGCGCGGTTGCCATCGCCCTTGCGCAGGGTGCCCACGACTCCGGTGCCACCCAGGCCGCGCGTGACCTCGTAGCCCGCCGTCTGAAGCCGTGCGGCAACGATATCGGCGGTGCGATGCTCCTCGAAGCCCAGTTCGGGATGGCGGTGAAGATCCTGACGCAAGGCAGTCAGATCGCAAAGTTTTTCCGGTGCGATAAGGGTCTCGTCTTTCATCCGGGCGGCTCCTTGGTAAGTTGCGGCGAAGCTACGCGCGTTCCCGGTGAGCGCAAGGGGGAAGCCACATGAGAACTGATTTCTGGCAACACGTGCATGCCGATTTGACGACCGGCGTGCAGGAAGATCAGGAAAGCTATGCGGTGCCTTTCGGCGGTGGTCACCTGTTGCTGCCGATCCGGGCGCTGGCAGATGGCAAGCGCGGTGTCGCTTCGATGATCCTCAACCAGGCAAGCTTTGACGTGTTGGACGGGATCGCGGATGTGCTGGCGGCGCGGCTGGACGCCTTTCGCCCCCAGGTGGTGATCGGTGTGCCGACCCTTGGCCTGCCCCTGGCCGAAGCTGTCGCGCGACGGCTGGGCCATACGCGGATGGTGCCATTGGGGACCAGTCGCAAGTTCTGGTACGACGAAGACCTGTCCGTGCCACTGACCTCGATCACCTCGCCCGGGGGCGGCAAGCGGCTTTATCTCGACCCCCGCATGATTCCGTTGTTGCAGGGTCCGGTGGCGGTCGTCGATGACGTGCTGTCGACGGGCAGTTCCATGGCCGCGGTCCTGGAATTGCTGAACATCGCCGGACTTACCCCCGCCGTTATAGGCGCGGCGATGTTGCAGGGCGAGGTCTGGCGCAGGCGCATCGGCTCCTGCCGGGTAGAAGGTGCCTTTGCCACCCCCCTGCTGGCGCGCGGTCCGGAGGGCTGGCTGGAAAGCACCTGAGCGCGGGCATCCTCCGCAAGCAGCAGTCCGGCTCCTGCCTGTGCCAGAGGCCCTGTTCGCGATCTTCTGGCCGTGCGCCGTCGATGAGACGGATCATGTCGGCAACGACGTCTTCGTCGGTCAGGTCCCCCTGCCAATCGGTTATTTAGGTCTTTACCTGCTGGGTGCGCAAAACCAGGGTGATCGCGCCTGAGCGGCCTTTCGATGCACTGTGCGCTCAGGCGAGGGAGACATCCGCCATCAAGGCCTCCGACTTGCGCGAGGGCTTGACGGATTTCCGAACCGGATCGGTCTGTCCGACCACAGAGGGCAGGCAGCGCCTATTCGCGTGGCGGCGGCAACAGACCGGGCGCCTGACCGGACATGCGCCGTTGCAGGTCGATCAGCGGGATCGCGTCGGGATTCGCCGCGAGCCCCTGATCCAGGATCTCCAGCGCACGCGCCGGATCGCCAAGCGCCTCGGCCAGACGGACCCGCATGGACCATGCATTGACCAGCGCGGGATCCAGCACCGTCGCTTCCGCAAAGGCATCGACCGCGCCCTGGAAATTCCGCATCGTCAGGGCCGAGCCCCCCAGTTGCAGCTGCGCTTCCGGGAAGCCGAGCCGGGCTTCCATCATCTGTTGCCAGTCGGTAAAGGCCCCTGTCATCATCTCGCGGTAATGATCCGGCAGGTAGGCGATCTGGCTGTCGAACATCGCCTGCGCAGCGGCGATACGCACGGCACGCGCCGGGTCCCCGAGCAGCGGTATCACCCGTTGCGTACGTTGTTGCGGCTCGATCGCGCGCATGGCCTTCACGGCGGCTGCGCGCACCAGTGGATCGGGGTCGTCCAGCAGGCCCGAAACGGCCTCGGCCGCCGACGGATCACGCGGCTGTTCCAGCAGCCAAAGCGCCGTGGCCCGCACGATACCCGCCTCGCCTTCGTCGCGCGCCAAACCGACCAACTCGCCCATCGAGGCCTGCGGGTTGCGCCGCCCATGCGCCAGGATCTGCCCGAAATGCGGCCCGCGATGGGTGCTTTCGGGGAACCATTCTTCCAGCCTGGCGGCGGCCCAACCGGGTTGCTGGTCGCTGTGACAGGTGGTGCAGGCATCCGGCGCGCCGGTTTCCCCGTTCAGGTCCGGACGCGGAACTCGGAACGAATGATCCGCCCGCCAGTCGTTGCCCATGTAGACCCGTTCGACCATGTGGCAGTTCTTGCACTCGGCTCCGGCGGAGCCTTCGGGGTGATGGGTATGTTCCGGGCTGTCGAAATCGACCAGCGGCAGGCTGGGGAATTCGGGATTGCCGGCAAGGCTGTGGCACTGCGCACAGACGGCATTTCCCTCGGCAATCAGATCTCCGCCGTGGGGCATGTGGCAATCAACGCAGCCGACGCCCATCGAATACATCTTCGACTGCAGGAAAGAACCATAAACGTAGTCTTCGTCCAGGATCTGGCCGTCGGCCTCGTACAGACCTGGCCGCAGCAGCGACAGCGAATAGGCGTCATGATAAGGTGTGCCGGGCACCGGGTTGCCGTCAAAGAAGGTCTCGCGCCGCGAATGGCAACCCGCACATTGCTGGATCAACACCTCGGTATCGGAAAAGTCGACCGCAAAGCCATAGTTCAGCGGTGGCTGTTCCACCGCTGTGGCATCCCAGGCCTCGGCCCATTCCAAATGGCGCGCGCCGGGTCCATGGCAGGCTTCGCAGCCCACACCGATCTCGGACATGGTCGAGTCATAGCTGCGTGTCGCCGAATTGTAATTCGCCTCAAACCCCGTGGCATGGCAGGTCGCGCAGCGGTCATTCCAGTTCTTGTAGGGCCCGCTCCAATGCAGCGCATCGTCGGGCAGCAGTTCCTGATCGGGGTAAAGGTGGAACCATTCGCCCTTTTCCGTATCCCAGACCACATCAAAGCTTTGCATCCGGCCGGGCGCAGTCTCGATGACATATTGTTGCAGGGGTTCCTCGCCGATCACCGAATGGATCGGGTAATCGCGGGTCTCGCCGTCCAGTTCAGTGACCCGCACATGGGGCGCGCCGGACTCATCCAGGCGGAATTCGGCGACCATCTCTCCAAGGGCAAAGCGGGTCCCGTCGAAATCCGCCTCGATGTTGCCATCCTCGATGCTGGTCCAGGCCAGATCGTGGTGCGATCCGCGCCAGGCCTCTCCGGCCTCGGCGTGGCAGGCAATACAGGTTTCGGATCCGACATAGCCCGTCTTCTGCGCAATCGCCGGCAGCGCCGCGCCCAGGGACACCAAAAAGCCGACGACCAGACCCCGAACCGCGCGGCGAACAACTTTTGACACAGACCAAGGCTTTCTTTTTAGACAAATCACGGCGGCGCACCCTGCCTAAACGATAGCATCCGGACCCACGCACAGCTTAGGCGAAAGTCGCAGGCGTGTGCGGGGCTGTCAAATTGAAACCCATCCGCAAGGCCCCGCCCACCAAAGAAAAAGCGCCGCTTCCCAACGGAAAAGCGGCGCTTTAATTTCTCATCCGGCAGGCCTCAGCCCGGCCGCATCATCTTCAGCCGACCAGTTCGAGGCCCGAGAAGAAATAGGCGATCTCGGCCGCGGCGGTTTCCGGCGCGTCCGAACCGTGGACCGAGTTTTCGCCGACGGATTCGGCGAATTCTGCGCGCACGGTGCCGGCAGCGGCGTCGGCGGGGTTGGTCGCGCCCATGACTTCACGGTTCTTGGCGATCGCGCCTTCCCCTTCGAGAACCTGAACCACAACCGGCTCGGAGGCCATGAAATCGCAAAGCTCACCGTAGAAGGGGCGTTCCTTGTGGACTTCGTAGAAGATACCCGCCTGAGCCGGGGTCAGGTGAATACGCTTCTGGGCCACGATGCGCAGACCGGCGTCTTCGAACTTGGCGTTGATCTTGCCGGTCAGGTTGCGGCGGGTGGCGTCGGGTTTGATGATCGAAAGGGTGCGTTCAATAGCCATGGCTCAGTCTCTCTCTCTGGTCTGGCCCGGAACCGGCCGAAGCCTGAAAATTCCGGGGCCTCAAATTCTGCGCCCGCGTACCATGAGGCGCGCCCTTTGAAAAGCCGGTATTGCCCCCCGCGCCATCGCCGGCGCCCCAGTTCACCCCGCCCGTTTCCCTGTGCCAAATATCCCCGCCGGAGGCCCCCGGTCCCACCCACACGCCGCCCGAAATCCCGGCACCCCCGCTGCGCCCTGCCCGCTCTGCGGTAACTCCGATTGACCATGCCCGCGCCATGAGGCACAGAGCGCGCATGTTACGCATCCAGAACCTCTCCTATTCCGTTGCCGGACGTCCGCTTCTCGTCGAGGCTTCCGCAGTCATTCCCGAAGGCCACAAGGTCGGCATCGTCGGGCGCAACGGCGCGGGGAAATCCACGCTCTTCAAGCTGATCCGGGGCGAGCTGGTGCTCGACGGCGGCACCGTGTCGCTGCCCGAAAAGGCCCGCATCGGCGGCGTCGCGCAGGAAGTGCCCGGAAACGAGGTCAGCCTGATCGACACGGTGCTGGCCGCGGATACCGAACGCGCCGCCCTGCTGGTCGAGGCCGAGACTGCCACCGACCCGCATCGCATAGCGGAAATCCAGACGCGACTGGCGGATATCGATGCCTGGTCCGCCGAAGGGCGCGCCAGCACGATCCTCAAGGGGCTTGGTTTCAACGATCAGGAACAGCGCATGCCCTGTTCCGCCTTCTCGGGCGGCTGGCGGATGCGCGTGGCCCTGGCCGCGGTCCTGTTCTCGCAGCCCGACCTGCTGCTGCTGGATGAACCGACCAACTACCTCGACCTCGAAGGCGCGCTCTGGCTGGAAAGCTACCTTGGCCGCTACCCGCATACGGTCCTGATCATCAGCCACGACCGCGGACTGCTGAACCGGGCCGTCGACCATATCCTGCACCTCAGCGACAAGAAGCTGACGCTTTACACCGGCCCCTACGATCAATTCGCCCGCACCCGCGCCGAACAGCGCGAATTGCAGGCCGCCGCGGCCAAGAAGCAATCCGCCAAGCGCGAGCACCTGCAAAGCTTCGTCGACCGCTTCAAGGCCAAGGCCTCCAAGGCCAAGCAGGCCCAGTCGCGCGTCAAGATGCTGGAGAAGATGGAAAAGATCACCGCGCCCGAGGACGAGGCGCGCACGGTCTTCACCTTCCCCGAACCCGAGGAACTGTCCCCCCCGATCATCTCGGTCGAAGGCGCCAGTACCGGCTACGGCGACAAGGTCATCCTGCGCGACATGGCGCTGCGCATCGACCAGGACGACCGCATTGCCTTGCTGGGGCGCAACGGCGAAGGCAAGTCGACCCTGTCCAAGATGCTTTCGGACCGGCTGGCGCTGATCGACGGCAAGATGGTCCGCAGCACCAAGCTGCGCATCGGCTTCTTCGCCCAGCACCAGGTCGACGAGCTGCATATCGACGAAAGCCCGCTGCAACACATCCAGCGCGAACGCCCTGCGGAACATCAGGCCCGCCTGCGCGCCCGCCTGGCCGGGTTCGGCCTAGGCGCGGATCAGGCCGATACCGAGGTCGGCCGCCTGTCGGGTGGCCAGAAGGCCCGTCTAAGCCTGCTGCTGGCCACGCTCGACGCGCCGCACATGCTGATCCTCGACGAACCGACCAACCACCTCGACATCGAAAGCCGCGAAGCGCTGGTCGAGGCGCTGACCGCCTATTCCGGCGCCGTGATCCTGGTTAGCCACGACATGCACCTGCTGAGCCTGGTTGCCGACCGTCTCTGGCTGGTGAAGGATGGCCGCGTGTCGCCCTACGAAGGCGACCTGGAATCCTATCGCCAGATGCTGCTGACCCCCGACCGGCCCATGGGCCAGAAGGAAAAGGCCAAGCCCAAGCCCCAGAAGCCCAAGAAGGCCTCGCGCGAAACGGTTCTCAGCCTGCGCTCCGAAGTCCGCAAATGCGAAGAGCGGGTCACCAAGCTGAACGACATGAGCGACAAGCTGTCCTCGAAGCTGGCCGACCCTGCGCTCTATGACGCCGCCAAGGCCGGAGAGCTCGAGGTCTGGAACAAGAAATACGCCGAGCTTCGTCAGGCGATGGCCAAGGCCGAAACCATGTGGATGGCCGCACTTGAACGGCTTGAACAGGCCGAGGCGCCCTGAAGGCAAGCGCGTCCTCCGCTCCATCGCCGAGGCGCGCGTGCCCTCGCGCCCCTTGGCAAATGGGGTCGCTTCGGTCCATAGGTCGGTATGGACAGCGCATTTCTGATCTCGGCCTTCGTCACGATCTTCGTCATCATCGATCCCATCGGTCTGACGCCGCTTTTCGTGGCCCTGACCCAGGGCGACAGCCCGGCACGCCGCCGCGCCATCGCCCTGCGGGCCTGCGCGCTGGCGCTTGGTATCCTCGTCGCTTTCGCGCTCTTCGGTGAACAGGTACTGGGCTTTGTCGGCATCTCGATGCCCGCGTTTCGCATTGCCGGAGGGCTGCTGCTGTTCCTCACCGCGCTCGAGATGCTGTTCGAGCGCCGCAGCAAACGCCGCGAAGACCAGACCGAACCGGTCGAACGCCCTGATCCATCGGTCTTTCCCCTGGCCATTCCCCTGATTGCCGGACCGGGCGCCATCGCTTCGGTGATCCTGCTCGCCGGGCAGCGGCCGGGCCTTGGGGGGCTCGCGCTGGTGCTGGGTGTCACGCTGGCAGTTCTGGCAGTGGTCTTTGCCCTGTTCCTGACCGCCGGCGCGCTGGAGCGAATCCTGGGGCGTACCGGGATCAACGTGGTAACCCGGCTTCTGGGCATGTTGCTGGCCGCCCTGTCGGTACAATTCGTGCTGGACGGGCTGAAGGCCTTTGGCTTCGCTTCCTGAAGCCCCCAGTCCCTTTGGGACTGCCCCGATGACAAACCGCAAAAGCGCCCCTATATCGAAGCCATGAACGCGAATGATTTCGGACAATTGGCCTATATTCTGCTGATGCTTGTGGTGGTCGGTGGATATTTCTTCGTCTCCAACCGCAACCAGATCGGGCGGATGACCCGGCACGCCCTGCTCTGGGCGCTGATCTTTGTCGGCGTACTGGCCGGGGTCGGCCTTTGGGACGAAGTGAGGACCACCCTTGCCCCCGCCCAACAGGTCTACGCGAACGGAGAGGTCATCGCCCTGCCACGCGGACAGGACGGACATTACTACGCCACCCTGGTGGTCAACGGAGAACGCCAGCGTTTTCTGGTCGACACCGGCGCGACAGACATCGTTCTGACAAGAGACGTGGCGCGGAAATTCGGCCTCGACCCCGACAATCTGGTCTATTCTGGCATCGCCGGCACCGCCAACGGTCAGGTTCGGACCGCGCCGGTCGTTCTGGACACGGTCAGCCTTGGCCCGCTGATGGATCGCGATGTCCGCGCCATGGTCAATGACGGCGACCTTGGCACCCCCTTGCTGGGGATGGCCTATCTGAATCGATTCTCAAGCATACAGATTTCGGAAGGGGCGCTGACACTTACGCGCTGAACTTCGTGCATCGCATTAACCCGCGACGCTGGCCGTGGCAGCCGTGTCTTCTTCGCCGTCGTCGTCCAGCTGGGCCACACGGCCACCGGCCCGCGCCGAGGTCACGACGTTCAGCGACTTCAATTTGCGGTGCAGCGCGCTGCGTTCCATCCCGACGAATTGCGCGGTCTTCGAGATATTGCCGCCAAAGCGGTTGATCTGCGTCAGCAGGTATTCCCGCTCGAACACTTCGCGTGCTTCGCGCAGCGGCAGTGTTGCCAGAGACCCGGACAGCACCACGCGGCCTTCGCTGTCGTCGCGGCGTTCTTCTTCGCCGGGGACCTCGCGGACCTCGATCACCTCGTTGGAATCCCCCAGGATCAGGATCCGTTCGATCACGTTGCGCAACTGGCGGACATTGCCGGGCCAGGTCATGGTCTGCATCAGGGCCGCCGCCTCTTCGGACAATTGCCGGCGTGGCAGGCCTTGACCGGCGTGCAGCATCTCTAGAAAATGTTCGGCCAGCAGCGGTATATCCTCGCGCCGTTCGGACAGCGACGGCACCGCAACCGGCACGACGTTCAGACGATGGTACAGTTCCTCGCGGAAACGCCCGGCGTCGATCTCGGCCTCAAGGTCGCGCCCGGTCGAGGAGATGACGCGCAGATCGACGCGCACCTTGTCCGCCCCACCAACCCGCAGGAACTGCTGATCGACCAGCACCCGCAGGATCTTGGACTGGGTGCCAAGGGGCATATCCGCCACCTCGTCGAAATAGATCACCCCACCATGGGCTTGCTCCAACAGGCCTGGCTCGACGCCGCGTTCACCGTTCTCGCGCCCGAACAGGACCTCTTCCATACGATCAGGGTCGATCTGCGCGCAGGAAACCACGACAAAGGGGCCATCTGCGCGCTGCGAATTGCTGTGGACGTAGCGCGCGGCGATTTCCTTGCCGGCACCCGAGGGGCCCGTGAACATCACCCGGCCATTGCTTTTCGTCACCTTGTCGAGTTGGGCGATCATCGTGCGATAGCCCGGCGATCCGCCGATCATCTCGGCCGATTGTACTTCGCGTTTCTTCAGGGCCGAATTTTCACGACGCAGCCGACTGGTTTCCATCGCGCGCCGGATGACCACCAGCAACTGATCGATGTTGAACGGCTTTTCGATGAAATCATAGGCCCCCTGCTTGATCGCCGCGACCGCGATTTCGATGTTCCCATGCCCCGAGATGATGATGATCGGGATATCCGGATTGTCCCGCTTCACGGTCTTCAGGATGTCGATTCCGTCCATCTGGCTGTCCTTGAGCCAGATATCCAGGATCATCAGACCCGGGGGTTCGGAATTGATATGGGACATGCAATCATCGGAATTGGCCGCCATCCGTGTGGCATAGCCTTCGTCCTGCAGGATGTCCGAGATCAGCTCCCGGATATCGCGTTCGTCATCGACGATCAGAATGTCGTTCATGAGCTCCCTCATTCGGTTCCGCCGGTCTCTGCCGGGTTCAGTGTCAGCCGGACAACAGCCATCGCCCCGGCATGTGTTGCGCCGTCAAAGACCGGCGCCGTGTCGAGGATCAGCGTGCCGCCGTGCTCCTCGACGATTTTCTTGACGATCGGCAGGCCAAGGCCGGTGCCTGTGTCCCGCGTCGTCACATAGGGTTCGAACAGCTTGGCGCGGTCTTCGGGCAGGCCGATCCCGTTGTCGCTGATGCGGATCACCGCCTCGGGCAAGGTCTCGGTCTGCTCGATGTCCAGCGAGACGCGGATTTCCGGTTTCCAGCCATCGGGCGCGCCCTTCTCAGCCAGCGTGTCCGTCGCCTCGCCCGCGTTCTTGATCAGATTGGTCAGGGCCTGGGTGATCATGGTGGCGTCGACCTCGGCCGGGGCATCGCCCTCGGGCATGTTCAGCGAGATACTGACACCAGGTTGCCCCGATTGCTGCAACAGCACCGCGTCGCGCAGGATCGCCGCCAGATCCTCGGCACGGCGTTGGGGTTCGGGCATGCGGGCAAAGCGCGAAAATTCGTCGACGATACGGCGCAGCCCATCGGTCTGGCGCACGATCACATCGGTCAGGTTTTCCAGATCCCCGGCCTGCTGTTCGTCGAGGTGGCGCCCGAACTTGCGCCGGATGCGTTCCGCCGAGAGTTTGATCGGGGTCAGCGGGTTCTTGATTTCATGGGCGATGCGGCGCGCCACGTCGCCCCAGGCGGCCATGCGTTGCGCGGTCACGAGGTCGGTCACATCATCGAAGGCCACAACATAGCCTTCGCGGTCGCCATCTGCATTACGCCGTGTCGCCATCCGCACCAACAGGTTTTCCAGCCGCCCGTTGCGCGATACCTTGATCTCTTCCTGCGCGACCTGGCCGCCGCCGCGGCGCAGGGTTTCGAACAGCGGCCCGAATTCCGGGACCGCCACGCCGATGGCCATGTGCTGCTTGCCCTCGCGCCAGTCCAGAAGCCGTTCGGCCGAGCGGTTGACGAAGGTCACCCGCCCCGTCGCATCAAGGCCGACGACCCCGGATGTGACCGAGCTCAGCACGGAATCAAACAGGCGGCGGCGTTGCTCGATCTGCGCGGTATTGTCCAGAAGCGCGCCCCGCTGGTTCCGCAGTTCCAGAACCATCTGGTTGAAATGGCGGGACAACATGGCGATCTCGTCGTTGCCGTCTTCTTCGTGGACCCGGACGTGCAGATTGCCTTCACGCACCTGTTCGGCCGCACTGGCCAGTCGGCCGATCGGGCGCGCCAGACGTTCGGCGAACCAAAGACCCAACCAGGTGGCCGCCAGGATCAGGATCAGCGCAAAACCCAGATAAAGAAGCGCGAATTCGAACAGCACCCGGCCCCGTTCGCTTTCCAACTGCTGGTACAGCAGCACGGATTGCTGGGTATCGTCGAGCAGGTTCAGGATCTTGCCATCAACTTCGCGGCTGACGTAAAGATAGCGATCCGGAAAGCGTTTCAGCGCCACGAGGGCACGGAATTCGTTGTTGTCCCAATCCTCGATAACGGCGACTTCGCCGCCGCGCGCCGCAGTCATCTCGGTCTGTTCGGGTTTCTCGAAATCAAACAGGTAGGACCGTTCGCCCCGCGCCCGGATCTCGCCCGCGCCGTCGATGACGTAGGCTTCCTTCAAACCGCGCTGGATCTGGCCCTGCCCGCTGGTCAGTACCTGCCGCAGTTCAGCATCGCCGACGAAGAAGGCCGCGTCGCGGCTGGCGTCCAGCAGGCGGGCCAGCGCGTTGGCATCCTGGGTCAGGTCGTCCTGATGTTCTTCCTCATAGGCGCGTGCGGCGGAAAGAGAGGCCCCGACCACATTGCGTACCCGGTCGGAAAACCAGCCCTCGAGCCCGATATTGATGGTCAGTGCCGCAAAGACCGCGACCGAGACTGTCGGGATCAGCGCCATGGCCGCAAAAGTCGCCGTCAGCCGCAGGTGCAGACGCGATCCGACGGATTGCGCGCGCCGCGCGGCCACCATCCGCGCCACCCTTTGCAGGACCAGCGCGGCCACGATGATGACATAGACAAGGTCGGCCAGCACCACGAGCCGCAGCGACATGGACGACACGCCCTTGTCCAGCGGACCCAGCACCAGAAAAGTTGCCAGCACCATGCCCGGCCCCAGCAGAACCAGCCCCAGAGTGGCCACGTTCTGCAAGCGCCGGATACGCCGCAAGCGCAACAGGCGCTCCCAGTTCATTTGTCGTGCCCGGGTTGCCACAGGCTGCCCCCGCCGTGATGTGGCGCACATTGGCGCCACCGCCATATCTAGTGGTTCCCGCCGGGCTTGTCCCCGAACGGCCACGCTTATGTGGCGTTTTTACATCAATTTCCGGCGCCGTGTCACGCGAATATCCAGATCGGTGATCTTCTTGCGCAAGGTATTGCGGTTGATCCCCAGCAAATCGGCACATTTGGCCTGATTTCCGCCGGTTGCCTCCAATGCGATCTCGATAAGGGGCTGTTCGACCTCTTTCAGGATGCGCGCGTAAAGGCCGGGGGGTGGCAACATATTGCCGTGCAGGTCGAAATAGCGGCGCAAATGCCGGGCAACGGAGCCCGAAAGCTTCTCCGTATCGCTCTGCCCACCCAGAAGCGGTTCGGTCTCGGGCTGGTTGCCCAGGACGCTTTCGACCTCGGCGCGGCTGATTTCGTCCGTGCGTGCGGTCAGCACCAGGCGGCGGATGGCGTTTTCAAGCTGCCGCACATTGCCGGGCCAGGAATAGGTCCGCATCATCTCCAGCGCGTCTTCGGCCAGGTAGCGGCGCATGGCGCCTTCGCGTTCTGCCCTTTGCAGGAAATGTTCGACCAGCAGCGGGATGTCGTCGACCCTTTCGCGCAAGGCAGGCACGTTGATCGTCGCGCCGGTCAGACGATAGAACAGGTCCTGACGCAGGTTGCCTTCTTCCATCGCGCGGTTCAGGTCGGTCTGCGACGTGGCCATGAAGCGCGGCAACATGTCGGTCGGCCCGTCCATCATCCGCACGATGCGGGCCTGCACTTCCTGGTCGATATCGGCGATCTCGTCGAATAGCACCGTGCCGCCCTTGGAGCGTGCCAGCACGCGTGCGGGGCCTTCAAGGTCCTGCAGATCCGAGGCGGAGACGGCGACGAACGGCAGGTTTCGCCGATCGCTGAAATCGTGAATGGCCTTTGCGATCAGCGACTTGCCTGTTCCGCTTTCGCCAGCGATCAGCACCGGAAGATCGGTGTTCATCACCCGCGCCACCAGCCGGTAAAGCGCCTGCATCGAGGCCGTGCGCCCGACCAGCGGCAATTCGTCGGGACGTTCCTTTTCTTCGCTCTTGGGACCTGCGGGCGTGCGCTGACGCTGTTCAAGTGCGCGCGCGGTGCGCTTCATCAGGTCGGGCAGATCGAAGGGCTTGGGCAGGTAATCATAGGCCTCGGCTTCGGCTGCCTGAATGGCGGTCATGATGGTGTTCTGCGCCGAGATCACGATCACAGGCAGACCAGGGCGGTCCTGGGCGATCTTGGGCAGCATTTCCAGCCCGTTCCCGTCGGGCATCATCACGTCGGAGATCACGACATCGCCCTTGCCCTCGCCAACCCACCGCATCAGCGTGGTCAGCGAAGAGGTCGCATGCACCTTGCATCCGGCGCGGGTCAGCGCCTGGGTCAGCACGGTGCGGATCGTGCGGTCGTCGTCGGCGACAAGGACAGTTCCGTCCATCAGCCTATCTCCTTCTTGGTTTTCTCTTTCGGGGCCCGCGGCAGGGAAATGCGGAACACCGTCTTTCCGGGAACCGAGGTGACCGAAATCCAGCCTTCGTGGTCGGAAATGATCTTGCTGACCAGCGCCAGCCCCAGCCCGGTTCCGTTCTCGCGCCCCGAAACGAAGGGGTCGAAGATATCCGCTGCGATGTCCTCGGGCAGGCCGGGACCGTCGTCCTCGATCTCGATCTGCAGCGGCAGGGACCGGCCCTGCCCGTCCGCGCGCCGCAGGCGGAAGGAATGTTCGAAATAGGTGTGCAGACGGATGCGCCCGCCCTTGGCACCGGCCGCCTGCGCGGCGTTCTTCAGCAGGTTCAGGACCACCTGCAGCAGCTGGTCGGGGTCGCCATGGGCCATGGGCAGCGAGGGGTCGTAATCCTCCACTATCTTCATGTTGGCGCCAAAGCCAAGCTGCGCGGACCGCCGCGCCCGGTCCAGCACGTCGTGCAGGTTCACCGGCTTGAAATCGGGCATCCGCAGGTTGCCGAATTGCTCGACCTGTTCCAGCAGCTTTACCACCCGGCGGGTTTCGGCGACGATCAGGTCGGTCAATTCGCGGTCCTCGGCGCTGAGGCCCATGGACAGCAATTGCGCCGCGCCGGTGATGCCGGCGAGCGGGTTCTTGATCTCGTGCGCCAGCATCTCGGCCATGCCGATGGCGGATTTGGCGGCCGATTTCACCGAATGATCCTGGCTCATCCGTCCGGCCAGTTCGCGCGGGGAAATGAGGAAAAGCATGTAGCCGTCGCGATCGCTCAGCGGTGCGATCTGAAGGTTGCAATGCAGCGGCGACCGCTCTCCGGTGCCAACGTCCACGTCGTTGACGAACAGCGGCGAGGAAGAGGCGCGGGCGCGGGAGAACGCCTCTTCGAGCGCCACGTCGATCATTACCCGTTCCCAGACGTTCTGGCCCCGGATCGACTTGGCCGAGGTGTTCAGAAATCCTTCGGCGGCCGGGTTGATCGACACGATCCGGTCTTCGGGGTCCAGCAGCAGCGCGGGCACCGGCAGGGACACCCAGACAGGGGCCTCTTCGACATCTGCGATGGCCAGCGTGGTCTGCTCTTCGCGGCTGACGGTGCGATCAAGCTCGGGGATCGGGGAATTCATGCGGCAGCGGCCTCCGATTGAACATGAGTGGGAACAGCGGCCTCGGGCCCGGCAGAAAGAGCATCGCCAAGCCGTGCAAGGACCTGATCGGGATCGGTTTCCCGCAGGACAGCCCCGCGCAGGGCGCCGGGCGTGGCGGCCGTGTCCATGTACCAACCCAGATGCTTGCGCGCGACGCGCAGCCCAAGGTCCAGACCATAGAAGGTCAGCATGGCGTCATAATGGCCGCGCACCATGTCGATAAAGTCTTTTGCGTCAGGGACTTGCGGTCCGGTCTTCGCCTGGATCCCGGCGCGGATCTGCGCCAGCAGCCAGGGCCGGCCCTGAATGCCACGCCCCACCATGACGCCGCGCGCACCCGATCGGGCCAGCGCGCTTTCCGCATCGTCCCTGTTCAGGATATCGCCATTCGCGATCACCGGAATCGAGACGGCCTCGACGGTCTCGGCAATGGCAGCCCAATCGGCCCGCCCCTTGTAGAACTGGCAGCGGGTGCGCCCATGTACCACGAGCATCCGCACCCCGGCCGCTTCGGCGCGGCGGGCAAGGTCAGGCGCGTTGCGCTGGTCGTCGTCCCAGCCAAGCCGCATCTTCAGGGTCACGGGCACGTCGACCGCCTTGGCCACCGCCTCGATCAGGCGCAGGGCGTGGTCGGGGTCGCGCATCAGCGCCGAGCCCGACAGCCCGCCGACGACCTTCTTGGCCGGGCAGCCCATGTTGATGTCGATGATTGCGGCACCCTGGCCTTCGACCATGCGGGCGGCCTCGGCAATCCAATGGGTGTCGCGCCCCGCAAGCTGGACCGAGGAGCGTTCGCTGCCGAACCCCAGTTCCGCCCGTTCGCGAGTGCCGGGCTTCGCCTGCACCATTTCCTGGCTCGCCACCATTTCGCTGACAACAAGATCGGCCCCGAACCGCAGCACGAGGTCGCGGAACGGCCGGTCGGTGATACCCGCCATAGGTGCAAGGCAGACGGGTTTTGCAGCTTTATCGTTCAGAAGTGAGAGAAACATGCTTAAACCTTGGGCAACAGCTTATGCGTTAGACCGAATCCGGGAAGAGAACAATGAATCGGCCGAAGAATGAATAATGGGCCTGACGCGTCCGCCTGTTTTTTAATCAGCGGCGCAACAGGGCCAACATTGCTCTTGGGACCCCGGCGGCATATCTCAGGCAGGACAGCGACGCGAGAAAGTTTTTGTGAGGAAAGATGCAGGATGCCGCCATCATCGTCGCCGCCGGACGCGGCAGCCGCGCGGGCGGGGACCTCGCCAAGCAATGGCAGCCCCTTGCGGGGCGCCGTGTGGCGGACTGGACGCTTGCGGCGATCCTCGGGTCGGGGTGCGCGCCGGTCGTGGTGGTTCTTCCGCCGGATGAAGTGGACAGCCTCCCCCTGCCCGATGGCGTGATCCGGGTCGCGGGGGGGGCAAGCCGCGATGCCTCGGTCCGGGCCGGGTTGGCGGTGCTGGACCCGGAAAAGGTCCGCAACGTGCTGATCCACGATGTCGCCCGGCCTTGCGTGCCGCAGGACCTGATTGCCGATATCCGCCGGGCGCTGGAGACCGCGCAGGCGGCGGCTCCCGGTTTGGCGGTTACCGACGCACTTTGGCGGGGGGCCGAGGGGCGGGTGACCGGAACCCAGGACCGCAGCGGGCTGTTTCGTGCCCAGACCCCGCAGGGGTTCCGCCTGAAGCCGCTGCTGGCGGCCCATGCCGCTCATCCCGGCGGAGCCGCGGATGATGTCGAGGTGGCGCGCGCCGCGGGGATGGACGTCACCATCGTGCCGGGGCATGAGGACAACCTGAAGATCACCCTGCCTGCCGATTTCGCGCGGGCCGAAGCCATATTGAGAGCCCGCATGGACAACCGTTCCCAAAGCCGGTCCGAGGATCTGCCCGTCCCCCCGCCGCCACCCCGCGGTCCCGATATCCGCATGGGCAACGGCTTTGACGTGCATGCCTTCGAAGCGGGCGATGGTTGCTGGCTTTGCGGGATCAAGGTGCCGCATGACAAGGCGCTGAAAGGGCATTCGGACGCCGATGTGGGAATGCACGCCGTGACGGATGCGCTCTACGGGGCCATGGCGGAAGGCGACATCGGGCGCCATTTCCCCCCCAGCGATCCGCAATGGAAAGGCACTGAAAGCCATGTCTTCCTGCGGCACGCGGTGGACCTGGCGGCGGAAAAGGGCTTTGCCATCACCAATATCGACTGCACCCTGATCTGTGAACGGCCCAAGGTCGGCCCGCATGCCCCTGCGATGATTGCCCGGATGGCCGCGATCATGGGACTGGAACAAGATCGGGTATCGGTCAAGGCGACCACATCCGAACAGCTTGGTTTCACCGGACGGGAAGAAGGGATCGCGGCCATCGCAACCGCGGTATTGATACGCATATGAAAATTTCGACAGTTTTCGCCACCCTCGGCGGCATCGGCTACCTGAAACCGGCCTCGGGGACCTGGGGGTCGCTGGCCGCCCTGCCCCTGGCCTGGGCGCTGCATGTCGCCGGGGGGCCCATGTTGCTGCTGCTGGCCTGTTTCGCGGTGTTCCTTGCCGGGGTCGTGGCGACCGAATCCCATACCGCCCGCACCGGGGATCACGACCCGTCCGAAGTGGTGATCGACGAGGTCGTCGGCCTGTGGATCGCCTTTTTGCCGGTGTCCTTCGGGGCGGCGCATGTGGGCGCGTCGCTGACGGCGCTTTATCCCGGCTGGATCATGGCCTTCCTCGCCTTTCGCCTGTTCGACATCTGGAAGCCAGGCCCGGTGGGTTGGGCCGACCGGCGGTCGGATGCCTTCGGCGTGATGCTGGACGACGTGATCGCCGGGGTCATGGCGGCCGTGGTGGTGATCGTCACGGCGGCCTTTTCGCACCTGGTGCTGATGTGAGCCTGCCTGCCCCCGATACCACCCTGGCGGCCCGGTTGCTTGAAACCTGCCGCGCCGCCGGTCTGACCCTTGCCACCGCCGAAAGCTGTACCGGCGGGCTGGTCAGCGCCTGCCTGACGGCTGTGCCGGGCAGCTCTGCGGTCGTGATGGGGGGCGTGGCCAGCTACGCCAATTCCGCCAAGACCGACCTGCTGGGGGTCCTGCCCGCCACGCTGGCCGCCCATGGTGCGGTCTCCGAACCGGTTGCGGCAGAGATGGCGAAGGGCGCGCGGCAACGCCTGGGCGCGGATCTGGCGGTCTCGATCACCGGCGTTGCCGGGCCTGGCGGGTCAGAGGCAAAGCCCGAGGGCATGGTCTGCTTCGCCATCGCCTCGGCTCGGAGGGTCATTACCCGGACCGAGCAGTTCGGTCCCTGCGGTCGGGACGAGGTGCGGCGCAAAAGCGCCGAACTGGCCCTGACGCTGCTGCTTGAGGCCGCCAGCGGTGCTGCGGCCTAACCGTAAAGCTCGGCCGCGCGGCGCTCAAAGGCGCGCACGATGCGCTGCATTGCCTCGTTGAAGACCACGCCGATGATGCCTTGCAACACCGCGTTCTTGAATTCGAAATCGACGTGGAAATCGACATCGCAACCCGTCTCCGTATCGCGGAAGGCCCAGTTCGACTTCATGTAGCGGAAAGGCCCGTCTAGGTATTCCGTGTCGATCTTCATCGCATCGGGCCACAGGACGACCCGGCTGCCAAAGCGTTCGCGAAAGACCTTGAACGAAATCACCAGGTCGGCTTCCAGCAAGGTCGAGTCCCCTTGCGGGATTTCCTTGCGAATCCGGGCGGCGGCGCACCAGGGCAGGAATTGGGGATAAGATCCGACATCGGCGACCAGATCGTACATCTGTTGCGCGCGATAGGGTAATTTCCGGGTTTCCGAATGGGTCGGCATGGTGCTCCCGCCTCGGTCTGCTATTGGGTCACGTAACGGTTTTTCTTGGGCGACCCATGTCCTACACTCGCCCGGCACATTCAAGGGGAAAGCATGAGCGCGCGTCCTTATGTCATCGATGAAATGATTTCCGCCAAGGAAATCGCCGCCCGGATAGAGGCGCTTTGCCGCGATATCCGGCATGTTTTTCCCGCAGATGAACGGCTGGTCGTGGTGGGGCTGCTGCGCGGCTCCTTCGTGTTCATCGCCGATCTGGTGCGGGAATTGTCCGACCGTGATGTGGAAGTCGATTTTCTCGAGGCTTCGTCTTATGGCGATGCCATGGAGAGCAGCCGCGAGGTCCGCATCCTCAAGGATCTGCGGGGCAAGATCGAAGGGCGCAACGTGCTGGTGGTCGAGGATATCGTCGACACGGGCCACACGCTGAACCACGTGATCCACCTGCTGGAATCGCGCCTGCCCAAGCAATTGCGCACCATCGCCCTGCTCGACAAGCCGTCGCGCCGAGAGGTTGATTTCCGCGCCGATTACATCGGTTTCGAGATCCCGGATGAGTTCGTCGTCGGCTACGGTATCGATTATGCGCAGGGCAATCGCAATCTGCCGTTCATCGGCAAGGTGCGGTTCACCGGGGCATGAATCGCTGGATGATCCGCGCCGTGCTCTGGGTGCGCAATCCGCCATCAGAGAAACGGGTGATCCTGGTGCTGGTCGTGATCGCGCTGTGTATCGCGATCTGGGGCGCGGAAAAGCTGTTCGGGTTTCCCGACTGGCTGGTACCGGACACGAGGCGCTGGCGGTGAGTGCGGTTTGTCCCCGGGGAACTGCGGGCCTGCCCTCTGACGAAATCGTCAGAGATTTCGCGCGGCTTGCCTGTTAGACTGAAGTCGATCCAGGGCAAAGCCCGACCAGCCAAATGGGGATGAACATGCGCAAGACCCTGACAGCCATCGGTCTTCTGGCCCTTGCCGGAGGGGGCACGGCCTGGTGGCTGACTGCTCCGACCTACCTGCCCGAGGATGCCATGGCCGGCCTGGAGCCCGACGCCGCTGCCGGCGAATCGGTCTTCTATGCCGGTGGATGTGCCTCTTGCCACGCGGCCCCCGGGGCCTCGGGCGAGGAGATGCTGGTGCTGGCCGGGGGGCGAGCGCTGGAAAGCGACTTCGGAACCTTTCATGCGCCCAATATCTCATCCGACAGTTCGGCCGGCATCGGAGGTTGGTCGTCGCTGGACCTGGCCAATGCGATGCAGAACGGGGTCTCCCCGCAGGGGCGGCATTATTATCCGGCTTTCCCCTTCACCACCTACACCCGCGCCGACCTGCAGGACATCGCTGACCTTCATGCCTTCCTTCAGGGGCTGCCTGCGGACCCGACACCGAGCAAGGCGCATGATGTCGGATTTCCCTTCGATATCCGCCGGTTGCTCGGGGGCTGGGATCTGCTTTACCTCGACAGGGATTGGATCATGGAAGATCCGGGGTCGGACGAGGTCGCCCGTGGGCGGTATCTGGTCGAGGCGCTTGGGCATTGTGGGGAATGCCACACGCCGCGCAATGCGCTAGGCGGACCGGATACATCCCGCTGGTTGGGCGGGGCCGAGAACCCGTCGGGCGCAGGGCACATCCCCAATATCACCTCCGGGGAGCTCGACTGGTCGGCCGGAGATATCGCGGAATATCTGAGTTCAGGTCTGACACCCGATTTCGATGTGGCCGGGGGCGAGATGGCGGACGTCGTGACCAACCTGTCGCATCTGCCGCGCGCGGATCTGGAGGCGATCGGTGCCTATGTGAAGGCCGTTGCACCGGTCGAGAGCGAGTAAGGGGGCGCTGCCCCCGCCCTTTGGGCTCCCCCGGGATATTTCGAACAGGGAAACCTGGAAGGGGTGCCATGGGGAGCGATGCCCCCATGGTCGCTTTCAGGCCTGGCCGAGCTTGCGCAGTCGGGCGGCGCGCAGACGGGCGAAGTCATCGCCGGCGTGGTAGCTGGAGCGGGTCAACGGGGTGGCCGAGACCATGAGGAAGCCCTTGTTGTAGGCGACCCGTTCGTAGCTGGCGAATTCGTCGGGGTGCACGAAACGGTCCACCTTGTGGTGTTTCGGCGTCGGTTGAAGGTATTGGCCGATGGTGAGGAAATCGATATCGGCGGCGCGCATGTCTTCCATGACCTGGGTGACGGATTGGCGGTCCTCGCCGAGGCCGACCATGATGCCCGACTTGGTGAAGATCGTCGGGTCGAGTTCCTTCACCCGTTGCAGCAGGCGCAGGGAGTGGAAGTAACGCGCGCCGGGGCGGACCTCCGGGTAGAGGCCGGGGACGGTTTCGAGGTTGTGGTTGAAGACATCAGGTTTCGCGTCGACCACGACTTCGAGCGCCTCGGGGGCGCAGCGGATGAAGTCGGGGGTCAGGATCTCGATCGTGGTGGCTGGGCTACGTTGGCGAATGGCGCGAATCGTCTGGGCGAAATGTTCAGCCCCGCCGTCTTCGACGTCATCGCGGTCGACCGAGGTGATCACCACATGGTTCAGTCCCAACTTGTCCACCGCATGGGCGACGCGGCCGGGCTCGAAGGCATCCAGCGCCTCGGGCGGCTTGCCGGTGGCGATATTGCAGAAGGTGCAGGCGCGTGTGCAGACTTCGCCCATGATCATCATGGTGGCGTGGCCCTGGCTCCAGCATTCGCCGACATTGGGGCAACCGGCCTCTTCGCAGACCGTGACCAGCTTGTTTTCCCGCATGATGTTGCGGGTTTCCATGTATTCCCGGCTGGTCGGCGCCTTGACACGAATCCAGTCGGGTTTCTTCGGCTGGGCATTGTCCGGACGGCGCGCCTTTTCGGGATGGCGCTGTTCAGGGATCTTGAGATCACGCATAGTCTGGCCTTTCCTTGCGGATTGGGGAGTATCATATGCACCCCAGGAGGAAAGAACCAGTTTCACATTTCAGGAATGCGTTCGGTGCAGAGCCGTTATGCAGATGCAGAACGACACAGGCACAAATCCCTTGTTTCCTGCCGAAACCATGAGCGTGGGACAAAGTCTGGGGCGCTGCGACGCAGAAAGAAACTTGCAGTGGATTTTGACCCATTCTAAAATTCGATCCAGTGAATTTCGGGGCGACGACTCTTTTCTCCGGAGCGCGCGCCCCATTTCTGCGCAAACAGTCTAAATCTGAACAATCCGAGGATACGTCATGCAAACCGGTTCCAAGCTTCCCCATGTCACTTTCCGCACCCGCGTCCGCGATGAAAGCATCGGCGGGTCGAACCCGTTCCGCTGGCAGGACATGACGACGGCGGATTACTTTGGCGGCAAGCGGGTGATCCTGTTCTCGCTGCCCGGCGCCTTCACCCCAACCTGTTCGACCTACCAACTGCCCGGCTTCGAGAACAACGCCGAAAAGTTCAAGGAACTGGGCGTCGATGCGATTTATTGCATGTCGGTCAACGACAGCTTCGTGATGAACCAATGGGCCAAGGCGCAGGGCGTTGAAAACGTGACTGTGATCCCCGATGGTTCGGGTGAATTCACCCGTCGCGTCGGCATGCTGGTCAACAAGGACAACCTGGGCTTCGGCATGCGGTCCTGGCGCTATGCGGCCGTGATCAACGACGGCGTGGTCGAAGGCTGGTTCGAAGAGCCGGGCATCTGCGACAACCATGGCGAAGACCCCTATGGCGAATCCAGCCCCGAAACCCTGCTGGCCTTCCTGGAAGCCAAGAAGGAAGCGGCTGCCTGATCCAGGCAAGTGCCGACAAGATCTGAAATGAAAAAACCCGGAGCCTGCGCTTCGGGTTTTTTCGTGAGGTGGCAAGGGGCTCAGCCCGGGACGGAGGAGATCGCGGGCTTCTGTGGACGGGTCGTCGCAACCAGGCCCTGTCCGGTTTCGGACAGGATTCGGGCCAGGGCGCGGAACCAGCCGTCATCCGGCGTGGCGCGTCGGCGCAACAACGCGATGGTCCGGCACGGTTCGGGTGCTGCAAAGCGGCGCAGGGTCAGCCCGCGCCCTTCGGTATCCAGCGCCAGTTCCGGCAGCAAGGTCAGGCCGAAGCCCGCCGCCACAAGCCGGGTCAGCGTCGCCAGGGAAGATGCCCCCATGTTGATCTGCGCGTGGCCCCTGCCCCGACCGCAGACTTCGAGCGCCTGATCGGTCAGGCAGTGGCCGTCTTCGAGCAACATCAACCGGGCCGGGCCGATTTCCGAGGGGCGCAGGCTTTCACCCCGTCCGCCAAGCGCAGCCATCCCGGCCTCGGACCCCGCCAGAAGAAAGCGGTCCTCGAACAGCGGTTCGACCTCCAGATCCGTATCGGGGTCCAGCGGTAGCGCCACAACGGCCGCATCCAGCCGACCGGCCTTCAGGTCCTCTATCAGCCGGGCGGTATGAGCTTCCTGCACCTGGATGTTCAGGCCGATATCTTCGGCGCGGATTGCCGCCAACGCGGCGGGAAGAAGGAAGGGCGCGATCGTGGGAATCAGCCCCAGCCGCAATTCGCCGGCGAGGCCTTCATTCCAACGGGCGATCTCGGTCAGGACCTGCATTTCGGCCAGGATCTTTTCCGCCTGGCTCAGCACCAACCGTCCGAAGGGCGTCGGCACCACGTCGCGGGTACGCCGTTCAACGAGGGTCGCGCCCAGCATTTGCTCCATTTCACGGATCTGCACCGACAAGGCGGGTTGGGACACATGGACCGCCTCGGCCGCACGGCCAAAGTTGCGATGCTGCACGAGCGCGCGAAAATAGGTGAGTTGGCGCAGAGTGATGTTCATAAGAAATTTTTATCAGGTCTCGGAATATCTTCAAGAAGATCTTATGCGGCATCCGCTGACGTCTGATTTGGCCAAGTCAGTTACGAGGTCGATCAACGGCGGCCTTGCCGACCATAGCCGCATTTAACCATCCGCTCCGGGCCTGTAAGCTGGGCGCCAATAGACGACTCGGGAAAGGACCGCCGATGGATTGGGCCAGGCACCGGCGGGAAGCGCACCAGCTGAGCCACGCACAGGAATACGTCAAGCAGATCGTCTATGGCGGCAACGATGGGATCGTGACCACATTTGCCATTGTCGCCGGTTTCGCCGGGGCTTCGGCGGGGGACGGGATCGCGATGATCGGCGGTCTGGCCGTACTGGTCTTCGGGCTGGCCAACCTGTTCGCGGATGCGGTTTCGATGGGCCTCGGAGAGTTCCTGTCGGGACGCGCGCAGCATGACCTTTATCATAACCGCCGCCAGCTGGAGCTTCGGGAGATTGCCGAGAACCCCGGCCATGAGCGCGACGAGCTGGAGGTGATCCTGCGCCAGCGGGGCCTGTCCGACGGCGACGCCCATGCAGCGGCCGAGATCATGGTGCATCACCCGTCGATCATGGCGGATCTTATGATGACCTATGAATTCGGGATGCATGACCCGGCCGAAGACAATCCGGCGATCAACGGCCTCGTCACCTTTTTCAGCTTCGTCCTGTTCGGTGCGGTGCCGCTACTGCCCTATTTCTTCTTCGAGGCCTCGCCCCGGATCTTCTGGTATTCTGTGATCGCGACCTTTTCGGCGCTGGCGGCCCTCGGCCTGCTGCGCTGGCGGACAACTGGGGAAAAGCTGTTGCGGACACTTGGCGAAACCATCGCCGTTGGTGCAGCCTGTGCTCTGGTCGCCTATCTGGTCGGCCTGCTGGTAAGTGGTTAACCGATCTTCATGGTTCTGCGGAAAAATGACCCGATGCGAAGATCTGTCTGCAAACCAGTAAGATCCTTCTTTCCGGTTTGAACATGAAAAACCCGGCACGGAAGGCTCCGGCCGGGGTCAGGTTCCACGGGATCGGGGAAGACGCCCCCAGTCAGCCGATCAGCCCGCTGTCGCGGGGCTGGGCGCGGTAGTGTCGCTCCAACCGGTCAAGCGCGATGCGCAGCACGATCTTGCCCGACCGCGCCGACCAGCCCATCTTGCGCTCTGCGGTTTCAAGGCCCTCCATGTGACAGCAGCAGCGCAGCACAACGTCGCCCAGACCGGGCCCGAGGTCACGTAATGCAGAGGCAACGCGGTCCCGCGCGGCTTCCGGTCCGCGCCCGCCGCCCTGATGCGCGGCGCCAGAGATCCCGGCTGTCAGGAAACGGTCCCAATCCTGCGTGACACGCGGCCCCATCTGCGACAATTCGAAGTCTTCGCGCAGGCGTTCACCCGCCCGAACCTGTTCGGGGCGCAGGAAAGGCGTCCCGTCACGGTCACGCCGCCGCGCAAGGGCCGCCACGGGAGAATCGCTTTGATAGCCCCGCGAACGAGGCGTCTCTGCGCCGTCGTCGGCCTCCGGATCAACGGCTGTGGCGCTGCGATGATCAAAGCTTGCCATGCCTTCGGCAAAGCCACGGGCGGCATTTTCCGATCGCGCCGTCAGACGGTTAAGCACCGAACGCCCCGCGCTGGTGATGGTGTAGCGCGCGACCCGGCCGGGGGCCGTGCAAGCGATCCAGTCGTTCAGCGCCATAGCCTCGGCCAGGGTGCGGGACACGATGTCCAGCCGATCGGGCGATCCATCGATCCGGTCCCGGACGACAACCGCCTTGTCCATGTCCTGGGCCACGGCAAGAACCGTTCCAGCATGGGCAAGATGGCGCAGGACCGGCAGGGCATCCCGGCGCAGGGCGGCTTCGGTCATCGGTTGTTGGAAATCTTCGGGCAGAGAAGGCTTCATCGATACAGGCTCCTTTTTATCCGACCGGTGCAGGTCGCGCAGGCTGGCAGGCCTGCGGTGCTGTCCGAGACGGCTCAGCGCGTGATCCAGCAGGGGATCTTGGCTGAGCTTTTCGAACCGGCGGATCCGGCGCAGGACGGTCGAAGCGTGGCAGCCCGCTTCCCGCGCCAATTGACGAAGTGAAACGCCATCCTCGGTATGAGCCAGAAAATGGCGGGCGGAATCCGGCACCCATGCAGGCAGATCCCGGCAATGGGGATCCGAATTTCGAGACAGGTCAGCTATATCCATCACGATCAGGCCAAACATGGTTGCGGGGGTCTCCCGGTCCTCTCTCTAGCAAACGGCGTTAAGGTTTCTTCAGGGTTAACAATTAACCCCTGACACAAAGATTGTTTCCAAAACATAAACTATCCTTGAACCACCGTGCGGAGACATAGGGCCTGCGCAACACTCGGCATGATTGAGTGATGGTATGGATCAGCTGCTGGTCCGCCACCTGGGATGCCAAGGAAGATCAAGATGCAGGATATTCAATCGATGCTCGCCAAGTTGCGCCGCCCGCGGATGCTGATCCGCGCGGCAAGGATCGCCGCCGACGGCTATCGCCGCGAGGTGCACCTAAGCGCCGTACTGGGCCAGTCGGTGCTGCCACGCCACGGGGCGGCGGCGATGCACCTGATGGACCGCGAGGCCGAGCTGAACCGGTTGCGCCGCGACGGCTGCACGACCTATTCACCAAGCCAGCATGTTTCGGTGCTATGTGCGCTGATCGGCGAAGCACGGCTGATGCAGGGCTGAAGGCGCAATCACACGGGGGCTGTGCCGAAAGACCGTAATGCGCGCCTGTCAGGGCCGGCCTCGTCATGAATTGCCCGCAACGCCCCCCGTTCAGACAAAGGCATCGGGCATTTCGGCCTTGCGGCGGGCGACATAGGCGGCCAGCGCCTCGGACACGTCGGGGGCCAACCCGGGTTGTTGGTAGGTATCGAGCAACTTCTTGACCCGGACCGCCGCCAGCTGCTGGCTGGAGCGCGCGCCCTCTTCCGACCAGGTTTCATAGGGCTTGTTGTCCAGCACATCCGAACGCCAGAAAGCGGTCTGGAAATTCCGCTGGGTATGCGAACAACCAAGGTAATGCCCGCCCGGCCCCACCTCACGGATCGCATCCATGGCCTGGGCTTCCTCGTCATGGCTGACACCGGCAGCGATCCTGTGCAGGATGCCAAGCTGATCTGCGTCCAGCACGAATTTCTCAAATGAGGCGACCAGCCCGCCTTCCAGCCAGCCACAGGCATGCAGCATGAAGTTCACCCCGCCCAACAAGGCGGCGTTCAGCGTGTTCGAGGTCTCATAAGCGGCCTGGGCGTCGGGCAATTTCGACCCGCAGAGCCCGCCACCTGACCGGAACGGCAGGCCGAGCCGCCGGGCCAGCTGCCCTGCCCCGTAAAGGATCTGGCTGGCTTCGGGCGTACCGAAGGTGGGCGCGCCGGAATTCATGTCGATCGAGGTGACGAAGGCGCCGAAGATTACCGGCGCACCGGGGCGCACGAGCTGGGCGTAGGCGACCCCTGCCAGCACCTCGGCCAGCACCTGAGTCAGCGTGCCCACCACGGACACCGGCGCCATGGCCCCCCCGACGATGAAGGGTGACACGATGCAGGCCTGCATGTTGGCGGCATAGATCTCGAGCGCGCCCATCATCGTATCGTCGAAGGTCAGCGGCGAGTTGATGTTGATGAGCGAGGTCATCACCGTGTTGTTGCTGGCGAAATCCTCTCCGAACAGGATCTTGCACATATCGACACTGTCCTGGGCGCGGCTGGGTTCGGTGACCGAGCCCATGAAGGGCTTGTCCGACAGGGTCATATGGGCGTGCAGCATGTCGAGATGACGCTTGTTCACCGGCACATCCGTAGGTTCGCAGACGGTCCCGCCGGAATGATGCAGCCATTTCGACATGTAGCCGAGCTTCACGAAATTGCGGAAATCGTCCATCGTGGCGTAACGCCGACCGCCGTCGAGGTCGCGCACGAACGGCGGGCCATAGACCGGCGCCAGGACCAGGTTCCGTCCGCCGATCTCGACCGAACGTTCGGGGTTGCGGGCATGTTGGACAAAGCTTCCCGGAGCCGTGGCACACAGCTTGCGGGCCAATCCGCGCGGGATGAGCACACGTTCGCCCTGCACGTCGGCGCCGACCGCGCGCCAGCGGTCCAGCGCAGCGGGGTTGTTGACGAAATTCACCCCGACCTCGGCCAGAACGGTTTCGGCATTGGCCTCGATAATCTCCAGGGCCTCGGGACCGAGCATGTCGAAATTCGGGATATTGCGCGCGATGACCGGAGCGCTTTCGAAGCTGACCGCGCTGCGGGCCGCGCGCCGGGCCGCCCCTCCGCCACCGCGTCCGCGCCGGCCAGTTGCTGCTTCGGTCATGATCTGTCTCCCTGCCCAGACACCTGCACGGACGCTTGCCCGTGAATTCTTGCGCACGGGCCGCGGCCCGTGGGTCCTCGCCGTCATAGATACCGGGCCGGACGGGGCGACAAGGGACCGATTGCGGCGGATGAGGTGCGAAACCGACACTTCGCCCGCCTTGCGCGGCGCAGGCCGCCCCGCGCCCCCGGTGGCCCGCCCCCGGCAGGTCCGGCGGTCACCGCCTTGTGCCCCTGTCGAAATCCCGACACTTTGCAGACGAAATCAGCGCGTCCATGCGTGCGGCTTGCGCTTTCTCTTGCGCGATTGGCCCGGTCGCACTAAGGCGTCCACATGAGCCAGACATCCCATGACCGCCTCCTGATCATCGACTTCGGCAGCCAGGTAACGCAGCTGATCGCGCGCCGCCTGCGAGAGCTGAATGTCTATTGCGAGATCCACCCCTACCAGAAGGTGACCGCCGCTTTCCTGAAAGAATTTGCCCCCCGCGCGGTGATCTTTTCGGGCGGGCCGGATTCGGTCATGCGCGATGGATCCCCCCGCCCCCCGAAAGAGGTCTATGACCTCGGCGTGCCGATCCTGGGCATTTGCTATGGCCAGCAGGTCATGATGCAGGACCTTGGCGGCCGCGTCGAAGCGGGCGAACATGCAACAGCCGAATTCGGCCGCGCATGGGTCACCCCGTCGGAAAAGCGCGATGCGATGCTGGACGGCTGGTTCCTTGAAGAACGCGAGCAGGTCTGGATGAGTCACGGCGACCACGTTGCCGAAATCGCCCCCGGTTTCGAAGTGCTCGGCACCTCGCCCGGTGCGCCCTTTGCGATCACCGCCGACCGCGAACGCAATTTCTATGCCGTGCAATTCCACCCCGAGGTGCACCACACCCCGAACGGCAAGATGATCTACGAGAATTTCGTCAAGCTTGCCGGATTCGCCGGTGACTGGACCATGGCCGCCTACCGCGAAGAGATGATCGGCAAGATCCGCGATCAGGTCGGGGATGCCAAGGTCATCTGCGCGCTGTCCGGCGGGGTCGATTCCTCGGTCGCGGCGGCGCTGCTGCACGAAGCGATTGGCGAAAACCTGACCTGTGTCTTCGTCGACCACGGCCTGTTGCGCCTGAACGAGGCCGACGAAGTCGTGTCGATGTTCCGTGACAACATGAACCTTTCGGTGATCCACGCCCAGGAACAAGAGCTGTTCCTCGGAGAGCTGGACGGTGTTTCCGATCCGGAAACAAAGCGCAAGATCATCGGCCGCCTGTTCATCGACGTCTTCCAGAAATATGCCGACGGGATCGAAGGCGCGGCCTTCCTCGCACAGGGTACGCTCTACCCCGATGTGATCGAATCCGTCAGCTTCTCCGGCGGGCCTTCCGTCACCATCAAGAGCCACCACAATGTCGGCGGCCTGCCCGAAAAGATGGGGTTGAAGCTGGTCGAGCCGCTGCGCGAACTGTTCAAGGACGAGGTCCGCGCCCTGGGCCGCGAACTTGGCCTGCCCGAAAGCTTCATCGGGCGCCATCCCTTCCCCGGTCCCGGTCTTGCGATCCGCTGCCCCGGCGAAATCACCCGCGAAAAGCTGGAAATCCTGCGCAAGGCGGATGCGGTCTATATCGACCAGATCCGCAAGCACGGGCTGTACGACGACATCTGGCAGGCCTTCGTGGCCATCCTGCCGGTGCGCACCGTCGGCGTGATGGGCGATGGACGCACCTATGACTACGCCTGCGCCCTGCGCGCGGTGACCAGCGTCGATGGCATGACGGCGGATTACTATCCCTTCAGCCATGACTTCCTTGGCGAGACCGCGACGCGGATCATCAACGAGGTCAAGGGCATCAACCGCTGCACCTACGACATCACCTCCAAGCCCCCCGGAACGATCGAGTGGGAATGAACCACGCCTCCTGCGCGACGGTCGGGACGCGGCGGAACAGAGGATCCTAGAACTTCCCCCGCCAATGTCCCCATCTGGGCAGCTGGCGGGTGAGGATAAAACGATCCCGCATGGATCATCTGGCGCCTTCGCCGTATGGGGTTCGTAAGGCCACGAGGACCCACAGTGCCCCTTCCGCATTACACCTATGTCTTCGACCGGGACTATTCCTACCTGACTCTCGTTTCGGTCTGGAGCCTGCTGCAATCGGTCTCGGGGCCTTGCGAGGTTCTTTTGCTGACAGACGCCGCCCCAAAGGGGTTTTCGCCAGCCGTCGACAAGATCGCGGAGGCCTTTCCGAAGGCCGGGATCACCCTGACCGAAGCCCCCGCGATGACGGCGGTTGAAGCGCACTTCTGGATCTACGGCCTGCGCGATCATCTGGATTGCAAGACGCTGCTGATCGATGGCGACACCTGCGTCATGCAGGACCCTGCGCCGCTGTTTGACACCGATCTTGGCGGCCATTCCCTTGGGGCCATTCGCGACATTCCCTATCTGCGGCTTTGGGCGCGGGCGCGGTTGCCCTTCCGCGCGGCCAGGTATCGCACCAAGATGGAAGCCTACCTGGGCCGGGACCTGCTGCCCGCCAGTGCCGATTACTTCAATGCCGGCGTCATACTGGTCGATCTGCCCGGTCTGTCCGCAGGGCCCCTTTGGCCGATGTTCGACGTGGATCTTGCCCCTGCCGAAACCGAACGACTGGGCCTTCCGCGGCGCGATCAGGGCTGGCTGAACCATGCCTTTGCCGGCAATATCCAGCCGCTTGACCTGCGCTGGAATGCCATCGATCCCGAAGGGCTGGTTTCCAAACCCTACCTGCCCCGCGCCATGAAGGATCAGTTGCGCCGGGCCACCGATGATCCCGGCATCTTTCATTTCGCCGGGGGGTTCAAACCCTGGGATCCCGAAACCGCCGATACCAACCGCTTCACCCCGTCCTGGCACCGGGCCCGCGCTGTCTGGCAGGCTGCAGCGCAACAGGTCTCCGACGCCACGGGTCGCGATATCGTCAGCCTTGCCAACGGCAGGCACGGTTGACCCTGAGCGCCGCAGACTGCAAATCTGACCCATCATCAGCGAAGGATTCCATGGCGAAAGCAGATTCCATTCTTGCCCGGTGCGAAGCATCCGGCCTGCGCATGACCGAACAACGCCGGGTGATCTCGGGCGTGCTGGATGATGCGCGCGATCACCCCGATGTCGAAGAACTGCATGACCGCGCCAATGCGCTCGATCCGCGCATTTCCCTTGCCACGGTCTATCGGACCGTGAAGCTGTTCGAAGAGGCCGGGATCTTGGAAAAGGTCGATTTCGGCGATGGCCGGTCCCGCTATGAAGACGCGAAACGCGCCCATCACGACCACCTGATCGACATGACCACAGGCAAGGTGATCGAATTCGTAGATCCCGAGATCGAGGCGCTTCAGGAACGGATAGCCGCCAAGCTGGGCTACCGCCTTCAGGGGCACCGACTGGAACTCTACGGCACGCCGATCAAGAAGGACTGACGCCGGCCTGACCCTGCACCGGGCCCGCTGGCCCCCAAGGGCGGCCTCGCGTCGGCAATTTCACGGGTTAACGCAAACAGTTGCGCCTCGCCCCTTTCCACGCCCCAAGCGAGGGCCTAAGACTTGGGGCAAAGCCATTCTCCACAAGGGACATTGCCCGATGAGCACGATTATCGATATTTTCGCCCGCGAAATCCTCGACAGCCGGGGCAACCCCACCGTCGAGGTCGACGTGACCCTGGAAGACGGCACCATGGGCCGCGCGGCCGTGCCCTCGGGCGCCTCCACCGGCGTCCACGAGGCCGTCGAAAAGCGCGATGGCGACAAGGATCGCTACATGGGCAAGGGCGTCCTGCAGGCGGTCGAGGCCGTGAACGGCGAGATCGCCGATACCATCGTCGGTTTCGAAGCTATCGACCAGGTCGGTATCGACCTTGCCATGATCGAACTGGACGGCACCGACAACAAGGGACGCCTAGGCGCCAATGCCATCCTCGGCGTGTCGCTTGCCGTCGCCAAGGCTGCTGCCGATTTCACCGGCCAGCCGCTGTTCCGCTATGTCGGCGGCACTTCGGCGCGGGTCCTGCCGGTGCCGATGATGAACATCATCAACGGCGGCGAACATGCCGACAACCCGATCGACATCCAGGAATTCATGATCATGCCCGTTTCGGCCACGAACATTCGTGACGCGGTGCGCATGGGATCCGAAGTCTTCCACACCCTGAAAAAAGAGCTTTCGGCCGCCGGCATGTCCACCGGCCTTGGTGATGAAGGCGGCTTTGCCCCCGAGCTCGGCTCGACCACCGACGCGCTGGATTTCATCCTGAAATCCATCGAAAAGGCCGGTTACAAGCCCGGCGAGGATATCTTCCTGGCGCTCGATTGCGCGGCGACCGAATATTTCGTCGATGGCAAATACGAGATGAAGGGCGAAGGCAAATCCCTGACTTCTGCGGAAAACGCCGACTACCTCAAGGCACTCTGCGATGCCTATCCGATCATCTCGATCGAAGACGGCATGGCCGAGGATGACTGGGAGGGCTGGAAGCTGCTGACCGACGCCATCGGCGACAAGGTCCAGCTGGTCGGCGACGATCTGTTCGTCACCAATCCTGCCCGCCTTGCCATGGGCATCGAACAGGGCGTGGCCAACTCCATGCTGGTCAAGGTCAACCAGATCGGCACCCTGACCGAGACGCTGAAGGCCGTCGAGATGGCGCATCGTGCGCGCTATACCAACGTCATGTCGCACCGCTCGGGTGAAACCGAGGACGCCACGATCGCCGACCTCGCCGTGGCAACCAATTGCGGCCAGATCAAGACCGGCTCGCTGGCGCGCTCCGACCGGCTGGCGAAGTACAACCAGTTGATCCGCATCGAAGAACTGCTGGGCGAAACCGCAGAATACGCCGGGACCTCGATCCTGAAAAAATAGGGCGTTTCCCCCGTGCGACCCATCTGCGCCCCGCGATCCGTCATTGGTTCGCGGGGCGTTTTCGTTCAGGTTGGGCCAATGGCCGCCGAATTCCCCTAAGGAGATTGCAAATGACCGACATGACCGCAGAAGAGATCGTCGCCCTGCTCGGCCTCTTGCCCCATCCCGAAGGCGGCGCCTTTGGTGAAACCTGGCGCGCGCAAGAGGATACCAAGGATGGCAAGTCCGCAGGCACGGCGATCTATTTCCTGCTGAAACAAGGCGAGGTCAGCCATTGGCACAAGGTGGTCTCGACCGAGATCTGGCACCATTACGCCGGCGCCCCGATCAAGCTGCGCCTGTCGGAAACCGAAACCGGACCCGCCAGTACGCATCTGCTGGGCACCGACCTTGCCGCCGGTCAGCGCCCCCAGGTGATCGTGCCATCCAACTACTGGCAGACAGCCGCGCCGCTGGGGGGCTGGGCGCTGGTTGGGTGCACCGTATCCCCGGGCTTCGACTTTGCCGATTTCACCCTGGCGGAGCCGGATTTCGACATCCCGTCCTAAGGGCTACTGCGCGCCCCGGATCGCGGCAATCAGGCCCCGGGTCGAACCATCCTTGCCCGTCGCGGGTTCGGTCCCCGCAAGAATCGGCGACAGCGTCCGCGCCAGCTCCTTGCCCAGTTCTACGCCCCATTGATCGAAGGAATTGATGCCCAGCACCACCCCTTCGACAAAGACCCGGTGTTCGTACAGCGCCACGATCTGGCCGAAGACAAAGGGCGTCAATTTTGGGTAAAGCAGCGTCGTCGAGGGCCGGTTGCCGGGGAAGACCCGGTGGCGTGCCTGGCGTTCCAGTTCCGCGCCTTCAAGGCCGGCCTTCTGCATCAGCCCGCGCGCTTCTTCGAGGGACCGGCCCATCATCAGCGCCTCTGACTGGGCCAGGCAATTGGCCAGAAGAAGGTCATGCTGATGTTTAAGATCACCTTCGAAGCCATTGATCCCCATCATGAATTCACAAGGAACAACCCGCGTGCCCTGGTGGATCAGCTGGTAGAAGGCATGTTGCCCATTGGTGCCCGGCTCACCCCAGACCACGGGACCGGAGGGCTGGGTCAGATCGCTGCCATCCATCGCGACACGCTTGCCGTTGCTCTCCATCTCCAACTGCTGAAGATAGGCCGGCAGGCGCAGCAGGCGCTGTTCGTAAGGCAGCACGGCGCGCGTTCCATGGCCAAGCCCCTGATTGTGCCAGATCCCCACCAGCGCCAGCAGCACGGGCAGGTTTTCAGCCGCTGGCGCCGTGCGGAAATGCTTGTCCATGGCTTGCGCACCGGACAGGAAATCGCGGAAATTCTCGGGGCCCACGGCAATCATCACCGGCAGACCGATCGGCCCCCACATTGAATACCGCCCCCCGACCCAATCTTCGAAACCAAAGACGCGCTCGGCCGGAATACCCCATTCGCCGGTCAGCGAGGCACTGGTGCTGAGGGCGGCAAACTGCGCGGAAGGATCAATAACCTTTTCCGCCATCCAGTCGCGCGCCGTTGCAGCATTGGTCATCGTCTCGATTGTCGTGAAGGTTTTGGAGGCAACGATTACCAGCGTGGTTTCCGGGTTCAGACCCTGCAAAGTGTCGTGGATATGTGCGCCATCGACGTTCGACACGTAGTGTACCCGCGGCCCGTCGCAATAAGGTGCCAGGGCAAGCGTCGCCATGACGGGTCCCAGGTCCGACCCGCCGATACCGATGTTTACGACGTCGGTGATCGCACCGCCCTGGCCGGTAAAGCTGCCGTCGCGCAGCGAGGTCGCAAAGGCCTCCATTCGGGAAAGGGTCGACAGGACTTCCGGCATCACATCCTGACCGTCGACCAACACCGGGTCGGCATCAAGATTACGCAGCGCGGTGTGCAGGACGGCGCGGCCTTCCGTTTCGTTGATCTTTTCGCCGCTGAACATCGCTTCGCGTCGTGCCGGCAGATCTGCGGCTTCGGTAAGATCCAGAAGCGCCTGAAGGACTTCGGCATCAATCGAGGTCTTGGAATAATCGAACAGCAGCCCATCGGCGCGAGCAGAAAAGCCTTCGAACCGTGAAGGATCTGCGGCAAACAGGTCGAGGATCTGGCCAGCGCCCTGCGTTTCGGCGAGCGTTTTCAGCTTGTCCCACATGGGTTAAATTCCCTTGTTTTCAATCGGATGATATGCGTTATTAAAGTGTCACACGAAGTAATTTCGTTTCAGGGTGCCCAATGCACGGTCGCCTCTGCAAGGACGGCCGCAATGGGCGCCTCGACCGGGGTAAGGGTCCGGGCGCGCTCCAGTGCTGCGCGCTTTTCGGCCCCCATGATCACCACATGGGTCGACAGAGCACCGCGCAAATAAGGCGCGGTGATGGTGATCCGCGGCTCGCCGGCATCTTCAGCGCGCATCGGCAGCAAGATCGGCGCGTCCGAAGCAAGGGCCTCTTCCAAGCGATCTGCGCCGGGGAACAGGGAGGCGGTGTGCATGTCGCCGCCCATGCCGAGCACCAGCACGTTGATCGGCATATGCGGCGCCAACGCCTGCGACAGCGCCTCAAGCGCGCCTTCAGGTTCCGGTGCATCGGCATATAGCGGCAACAGGGTTGCGGCGGCCGCATGGCCCGACAAAAGCCGCTGACGCAGCAAGCCGGTGTTGGACCGGGGCGAGGTTTCCGGCACCCAGCGTTCATCGTTCAGCACTACATCGACCCGCTCCCAGTCCAGGCGGACCCCGGACAAGGCGTCAAAGATCGGTCCGGGCGTGGTCCCCCCGGGCACGGAAAAGGTCACCCTGTCCTCGTGCCGCAGCGCCGCGCCAAGCTCCCCGGCCAACGTGTCCGCCAGGTCCAGCGCAAGCATATCGCGATCAGGGTATTCCTTGAAATTCATGTCTTTATCTCCCGCCAGCGGCGGCCATCCTTGTGCATCAGCATCATCGATTCCTCGGGCCCGGTAGAACCCGGATCGTAGGGCATCGGCCGGTCGCCGCGCTGTTCCCAGCCGTCGATGATCGGGTCGGCCCAGGCCCAGGCCGCCTCGACCTCGTCCCCGCGCATGAACAGGGTCTGGTTGCCCCGGATCACGTCCATGATCAGCCGTTCATAGGCATCCGGCACGTCCTCGGCATCCGGGCCGAGCGCTTCGGCAAAGGTCATGTCGAGCGGCACATCGACCAGCCGCATACCGCCGGGACCGGGTTCCTTGATCGTGACACCAAGGTCCATGCCTTCGTTGGGCTGCAGCCGGATTGTCAGGATATTGCGGTGCGATCCGCTTTCGGGGCCGAAAATCGAATGCGGCGTCTGCTTGAAGACCACTGCGATTTCCGAAGTCCGCGCCTTCAGCTTCTTGCCCGTGCGCAGGTAAAGCGGGGTACCCGCCCATCTCCAGTTCGAGATCTTCACCTTCATGGCGATGAAGCTTTCGGTGCGGCTGGTCGGATCCCCGACATCATCAAGGTAATTCGGCTGCTTCCCGGCCGCAGAATACTGCCCACGCACGATGTCATCCGCAGGAACGGCCTCCAAGGCACGGATGACCTTCAGTTTTTCGTCGCGCACTGCATCGGGTTCAAACCGCGCTGGCGGCTCCATCGCAATCAGGCACAGCAATTGCATCAGGTGGTTCTGCACCATGTCCCGCATCGCGCCGGACTTGTCGTAATATTCGCCCCGCCCGCCGACACCGACGGTTTCGGCAACGGTGATCTGGATATGATCGACGTATTGCGCATTCCAGAGCGGCTCGAACAGCATGTTGCCAAAGCGGACGGCCATCAGGTTCTGAACCGTCTCCTTACCGAGGTAATGATCGATCCTATATACTTGGCTTTCGTCAAAATGCGCTGCCAGATCCTGGTTCAGCGCCCGTGCCGAGGCAAGGTCATGGCCAAAGGGCTTTTCCACCACGATGCGCGTATTGCTGTCGGCCATCCCGTGGGTATGCAGCCGTTCCGCCAAGGCGCCAAAGAGGCTGGGTGCGACAGAGAAATAGAAGGCCCGCACCCGATCACCCGAGACCTTCTCGGCCAATGCTTTCCACCCGGTTTCACCCAGGGCATCGACATGCACGTAATCGAGATGGCTGGTGAATTCCGCCACCTTTTCCGCATCATAGGCCTTGGGATCGAATTCCTTGATCCCCTCGGCGATAAGCTGTTGGAATTCTTCCGCCGTATGGTCGGACCGCGCCGCGCCGATGATCCGGCTGTCGCCTTCCATCTGACCCGAGCAGAAACGGCGGTATAGCGCCGGCAGGATCTTGCGCCGGGCAAGGTCCCCCGTACCGCCAAAGATGACCAGGTCGAACGTGTCGACGGGAATCACTCGAGAAACCATCAAAGCTCCTTTCAGATCGCGCTTTGGGCGCCGGGACCCGCGCTGCAACCGGTGTCACGGCACGGCAGAACCGAGCGCAGCATAACAGATGCCGCGCCCATCACAATGCCGCCCGTTAGCGGTAACTGCCCGCAGAAATCGGCGCCCTTCCATGATCACAGGGGACCGTGGCCAGCAGGGCACAACAAAGCCTGGGGACCGGACGGATCTGCCGCAGGCCTTGCCGCGTTTTCAGGCACTTTGCAGGTCGGCAGGCTGGCTGATCCGCCCGCCGGTTTGCGGTTTGGGGACGCCGGTCGTACCGGGCGCCGAGATCGGCAACCCTTTCAGGACCCGCACCGCAAGATAGGCAAAGGCCTGGGCTTCCAGCATGTCGCCGTCCAGCCCGACGGCCTCGACCGCAGCGACAGGCAGGCCGCAACGCCCGTCGAGCGCCTTCATCAGGGCCGCGTTGCGCCGCCCGCCGCCCGTGACCAGAAGACGTTCGGGCCGAGCGGGCAAATGGCGCAATCCACGGGCCACTCCTTCGGCGGCCAGCCCGGTCAGCGTGGCGGCGGCATCGGCATCCGACAGGTGTGAACAGGCCGAGCTGAGGTCGCCGAAATCATTTCGATCCAGTGACTTGGGCGGCACTCTTGAGAAATAGGAATGGCTGATGATCTGGGCAATGACACCTTCATCCGCAACCCCGGAGGCCGCAAGCGCGCCGTCCTGATCAAAGCCCGCCCCGCGTCGCGCCAGCAGCAGGTCGTTGATCGGCGCATTGGCCGGGCCGGTGTCAAAGGCCAGCAAGGCGCCATCGGCGGCGGGATCCTCAAAGCCGGGGTCGACCCAGGTCAGGTTGCCGACGCCGCCCATGTTCAGAAAGGCCACCGGTGCATCCGCACCGCACCACCGCGCGCAGGCATGGTGAAAGAACGGCGCCAATGGGGCGCCTTCGCCACCTGCCGCCACATCGGCGCTGCGGAAATCCCAGACCACGGGCCGCGCAAGACGCCGGGCCAGCTCCGCGCCGTCACCCAGTTGAAAGGTCCCGCGCCCTCGCGGTTCATGGGCCAGTGTCTGGCCGTGAAAGCCCATCACGCCGGCTTCGGGAAACTCCCCCATCAAGGTGGCGTGGGCGCCAAGCACCACATCATGCGCCGCCGTGATGCGCGCGTCTTCGCCCGGCCACAGACCGAGGGCTGCGGACAGCGCCGCCTGCTCTGCCTCGGAGTAACCAAGGTAGGCGCTGCGTCCGAACCCGAAGATCTGCTGCCCGTCGGTATCGACCAATGCGGCATCCACCCCATCCAGAGAGGTGCCCGACATCACCCCGAGCGCCATGATTCGCCCCGTTTCAGCGGCCTCAGACATGGTCTTTTCCTTTGCTCTGCCCAAGGATATAGAGTGCCCTGCAAAACCAAGCGGAACAAGTGTCATGACCTATATCCCCAAGTCGGACTTCTTGTCCGTCATCATGGAACGCGGCTTTGTCGCCGACTGCACCGACTTTCAGGCGCTGGACGATGCGCTGCTGAAGGGCGGCGTTCCGGGGTATATCGGCTATGACGCCACGGCGGCGTCGCTGCATGTCGGGCACCTGATGAACATCATGCTGCTGCGCTGGTTCCAGAAGACCGGCCAGCGCCCGATTACCCTGATGGGCGGCGGCACGACCAAGGTGGGTGACCCCAGCTTCCGGTCCGACGAACGCCCCCTGCTGGGCCCGGAACAGATCGATGCCAATATCGCCGGGATGCAGAAGGTCTTTGCCCGCTACCTCGATTACAACGAGGACAGCGGCGCCCTTATGCGCAACAATGCCGAATGGCTGGATGAGTTGAACTATCTCGAGTTTCTGCGCGACATCGGGCGGCATTTCTCGGTCAACCGGATGCTGAGCTTTGAATCGGTGAAATCCCGCCTGGATCGCGAACAATCGCTGTCCTTCCTCGAATTCAACTACATGATCCTGCAAGCCTATGACTTCCTTGAATTGAACCGCCGCTATGGCTGCCTGTTGCAACTAGGTGGATCGGATCAATGGGGCAATATCGTCAATGGGATCGACCTGACCCGGCGTGTGCTGGATCACGAGATCTACGGGTTGACGACGCCGCTGCTGACGACCTCGGACGGGCGCAAGATGGGCAAGAGCCAGGGCGGCGCGATCTGGCTGAACCCGGACATGCTGTCGCCTTATGAATTCTGGCAGTTCTGGCGCAACACCACCGACGCCGATGTCGGCCGGTTCATGAAGCTGTATACCGAGCTTCCGGTCGAGGAATGCGATCGCCTTGGCGCCCTTGGCGGGTCCGAGATCAATGCCGCCAAGATCATTCTTGCCAACGAGGTGACCACCCTGCTGCACGGCGCCGAAGCCGCAGCGGCCGCCGAAGCCACTGCCCGCGAAGTCTTTGAAAAGGGCGGCACCGGGGACGATCTGCCAACGCTTGAGTTGAGCCCGGAAGAGGTCGGCGGGGGGATTTCCGTCGTGCAGTTGTTCCTGCGCTCGGGTCTGGTGGGATCTGGCAAAGAGGCCAAGCGCCTGTTCGCGGACAATGGGGCGCGGCTTGACGACGCCCCACTGACCGATGCCGGGCTGATGCTGGATCAGGCTGCGCTGGCCTCTCCGGTCAAGCTGTCGGCGGGCAAGAAACGCCACGCCCTAGTGAAGCTGGCGCGCTGAGAAGCCAGCCTCGTGCCTTGAATGGAATGTCACTGCATGGACCCTTGTCTGTGCAGTGACGGTACTATCGGATGTCCTGGCAGGCGATGTCATCATGCGGCAATCACCGACCTTCCCAAATCGCTACGTTTTCCCTTTGAAATCCGGGCGTGGCGGCCCTATAAGAACCTTGTCGCTTCGGCGACTATGGACATAAACGCGCTCGTCATAAGCGGATCGGACCCGGGGGCGGTACCCGGCGGCTCCACCAAACATCCCTTGTTGGGGGATCATGGGGCCGAAACAGGATCGACGAACGTCTAAAGGGGTTAGCTTTGTCTCGGCTGTCTGCCACCGTTACCGGCGAAAAAAGTACAATTGCCAACAACAATCGTGCTCCGATGGCTCTGGCCGCGTAAGCGGTTCGATCTATCGAAACTTAAGCCCTTTGGCCTAGCAGCTTAAGGCGGGGTTCGCAGGTACCTGGCAACAGAAACCTGCACTTTCCCACACCTTTTCAGATCTGCGCAGTCGCCGGGGGGACGCTGTCCCCCTCTTGGCCATGGCCAATTCACCCCCTGGGATATTTTTCACAGGGAAACTTGGCGGGATTTGCCCCTCGTCGGCGTCGGGCAATGGCTGTATGAGCAGCGGATGAGCGAGACATTCGAGATTTTCTGTGCCGTAGCCCCCGGGCTGGAAGACGCCCTAAGCCGTGAAATGGTGGAGGCGGGGTTTTCTGATCCGATCGTCACCCCGGGAGGCGTGAGTTTTGAGGGCAACTGGCAGGATGTGCAGCGCGCCAATCTGGTCCTGCGCGGCGCGGCGCGGGTTCTGGCGCGGATTGGCGGATTTCCGGCGTTTCACCTCGCACAGCTCGACAAGCGGGCGCGGAAGTTTCCCTGGGGTGACTTCCTTCGGCGAGATATGCCGGTGCGGGTAGACGTGGTGACGAACCGGAAGTCTAAGATTTATCACGGTCGGGCCGCGCAGCAGCGGATCGAGACCGCGTTGAAGGAGAGCCTCGGCGTCGATATCGGTGGCGAAGAGGCCCTGGTTCTGAAGGCGCGGATCGATGACAACCTGGTGACCTTCAGCCTTGATACATCGGGCGAGCCATTGCACCGGCGCGGGCACAAGGTGGCCGTGGGCAAAGCGCCGATGCGCGAGACTTTGGCGGCGCTGTTCCTGCGCGAATGCGGCTATTGCGGGGATGAGCCTGTCTTGGATCCGATGTGCGGATCCGGAACGTTTCTGTTGGAGGCGGCCGAGATGGCGGTCGGACTGGCGCCGGGACGGGAGCGGAGTTTTGCCTTTGAAAAGCTCGCCGGATTCAACGCCGCGCAATGGGCCGAAATGAAGGGAAGCCTTCCCGTCGGCCTCCTGCCTCCCGCGGATTCCGTGCGATTTCATGGCTCCGACCGAGACAGCGGAGCCGTGGGCATGGCCGGCAAGAATGCCGAACGCGCCGGTCTGGCCGAGATCATCGACCTGCATTGCGCGCCGATTTCCGCGCTGGAACGCCCCGCGGGTCCGCCGGGATTGGTAATCACCAATCCGCCCTATGGCGCGCGGATCGGGAACAAGAACCTGCTTTATGCGCTGTACGGAAGTTTCGGCAAGGTTATGGCTGAGCGGTTCAGCGGCTGGCGTGTCGGCATCGTGACCTCGGAACCGGGGCTTGCCAAGGCGACCGGCCTGCCCCTGCTGCCCCCCGGCGCGCCGGTGTCCTTCGGCAGTCTCAAGGTCCAGCTTTGGCGCACGGAGCCCCTGCCCTGAACAAATGACACTTTGGGGGCTGGAACGTTGACCTTGCACAGAATCTTGCCGGGTGATCTTTCGTTTTGGATCGAATCCCCTATGCTTCTCCAAAAGGATTTCGGAAGACGCCATGCCCCGCACTATCGACTACGGCAATCTCATGCATCGCGCGATGCGCGGCCTAATTTTCGACGTCCTGACGGAAGTCGCCGAGACAGGCCTGCCCGGCGCGCACCATTTCTTCATCACCTTCGACACCACCCATCCGGAGGCGGAACTGGCCGATTGGCTGAAGGACCGTTACCCCAGCGAAATGACTGTGGTGATGCAGCATTGGTTCGACGATCTGCAGATCACGGACAGCGGTTTTGCCGTAACACTGAATTTTGGCGATGCACCGGAGCGGATGTACATTCCCTTCGACGCGATCCAGACCTTCGTCGACCCATCCGTCGAGTTTGGCCTGCGGTTTGAAACCCAGGGCCAGGATGATGACGACGAAGAAGATGAGGAAGACGATTTCGGAGAAGACGATCCGACGCCGCCCGAGCCTCCGCGTCCGCTGCGCGATCGCAGCAAGAAGGATCAGGACCGCAAGCCCGAAAACCGTCCCGCCGGTGAGGCCGAGGTTGTGCGCCTGGACAAGTTTCGCAAGTGATTGACACCCGGCAGGCCTGTCCTGTCGGGTGTCAGCCTGCTTCCACTCGCGCGGTACATTGGTGAATTTTTTGTAAAATCATGGTTTTACCCTTGCCGGATCGGCTTCGAATTCGCTTATGAATTCGGAACGACACCAGTTTGGGAGGCACGCAGGTGGCCAGCGATTTTGCGGTATTCATCGGACAGATGATGCGAAACCCGATGGAGGTTTCCGCCATCGCCCCCTCATCCGCCGCCGTGGCGCGCAAGATGACGGAGGGCGTGGAAAAGATCAAAGGGCCGATCCTCGAGATCGGGCCGGGCACGGGCAGCTTCACCCGTGTGATGCTGGAACGGGGCGTGCCGCCCGAACAATTGATCCTGATGGAGCTGAACCCGCGCTTCTGCGAGGCCCTGAGCCAGAAGTTCCCCGGTGTGCGCGTGCTGAACCGGCCGGCGCAGGAAATCGGAGAGATAGGGGTTTCGGATCTGGGTTGCGTGATCTCTGGTGTGCCGGTTCTGGCGCGGCCACAGATCCAGCGAGAGGTCGTCGGGCGTGCCTTCGAGGTCATGGCGCCCCGTGGGGTTTTCGTGCAGATCACCTATAGCCCCAATGCGCCAATCCCGCCCGAGGTGCAGGCGGAAATGGGTCTGGTCGCGACCAAGCGCGGCACGGTCTGGGCCAACCTGCCCCCCGCGCGGGTCTTCGAATTCCGCCGTCACGTCCAGTAGTTTCTGCCACGCCCCTGAGCACTGGCGCCGGGGGCTTTGCCCCCACGCCCGGGGACCGCTCGGCGCGGTCTCCGGGCGTTCCCCCAGAGTATTTTTCGGCCAGATGACGGGGAGCGGTAAAAGGCGCGGTTCGATCACCCCGGGAATGACGCACACTCTGTTAGCCATAACGGCATTGAATCCACGGGTGCATCGGGTAAACCGACTGCGACAACCCTTGGGGAGAGCAATTCCATGACCGAAACCCGCACCGAGACCGACAGCTTTGGCCCGCTCGAAGTTCCTTCCGACAAGTATTGGGGCGCGCAAACGCAGCGCTCGATCCTGAACTTCCCCATCGGTTGGGAAAAGCAGCCGGTTCCGATCATCCGGGCGCTCGGGGTTATAAAGCAGGCCTGTGCCATGGCCAACAAGGCCAATGGCGACATGGAAGCGGAGGTTGCCGATGCGATCGTCGCGGCGGCCGGCGAGGTCATCGAGGGCAAGTTCGACGACAACTTCCCGCTGGTCGTCTGGCAGACCGGGTCCGGCACCCAGTCGAACATGAATGCCAACGAGGTCATCAGCAACCGCGCGATCGAGATGCTGGGCGGGACCATGGGCTCGAAATCGCCGGTGCACCCCAATGACCATTGCAACATGGGGCAATCGTCCAACGACACCTTCCCCACCGCCATGCATGTCGGCATCGCCATGCAGGCCCGCGATGTGCTGCTGCCGGGGCTGAAAAAGCTTCAGGCCGCGCTTGCCGCGAAGTCAGAAGAATTCAAGGATATCATCAAGATCGGCCGCACCCATACGCAGGATGCGACGCCCCTGACCCTTGGCCAGGAGTTTGGTGGCTATGCCCATCAGGTGACCAAGGCAATTCAGCGGGTCGAGAGCTGCCTGCCCGATATCTACGAGCTGGCGCAGGGCGGCACCGCCGTTGGAACCGGGCTCAACACCAAGAAGGGCTGGGGCGAATCCGTTGCCGCCAATATGGCCGAGATTACCGGCCTGCCCTTCGTCACCGCCCCCAACAAGTTCGAAGCCCTTGCAGCGCATGACGCCATGGTCATGTTCTCGGGCGCGCTGAAGACGGTTGCGGCCAGCCTTTTCAAGATCGCCAACGACATCCGCCTGCTCGGCTCCGGTCCCCGTTGCGGTCTGGGAGAGCTGATCCTGCCGGAAAACGAGCCCGGTTCCTCGATCATGCCGGGCAAGGTCAACCCGACCCAGGCCGAAGCGCTGACCATGGTCTGCGCCCATGTCATGGGCAATGATGCAGCCATCGGGTTTGCCGGGTCGCAGGGGCATTTCGAGCTGAACGTCTACAACCCGATGATGTCTTACAACGTCCTGCAAAGCATGCAGTTGCTCGGCGACAGCGCCTCGGCCTTCACCGACAACATGGTGACCGGAATTCAGGCCAATGAACCCCGGATCGAAAAGCTGCTGCATGAAAGCCTGATGCTGGTGACCGCGCTTGCGCCGACCATCGGCTATGACAATGCGACCAAGGTCGCCAAGACCGCGCATAAGAACGGCACCACGCTGAAGGAAGAGGCGATCAACCTCGGCTTCGTCGACGAAGCCACCTTTGACGCCGTGGTGCGCCCCGAGCAGATGATCGGCCCCAAGGGCTGAGGGCCGCCACCCTTGACCAAGGATTAACGGCCCCCGCGTGGGGCCGTTTGCATGTCCGCGCTTGCGCAGGATGCGCGGCTTTGGCAGAATCGCTGCATGGCAAAGATCGTCAATCTCAACCAGGTCCGGAAGGACAAGGCGCGGGCCGGGAAGCGCGCCAAAGGGGATGAAAACGCCCTGCGTTTCGGCCTTGGCAAGGCGCAGAAGCGTCTCGATCAGGCCCATGCGGACAAGCATGAAGGGGCGCTGGATGGCCATAGGTTGGAACGTCCTGAAAATGTCGCGCCCGAGGCGGGAGACGATGACGGCTCTGACCCGCAGGTATGAGCACCCGTCCCGTAAAACGTTCCCTCACGCTGAAAGGGCATCGTACCAGCGTCTCTCTGGAGGATGAATTTTGGGCCGAGTTCCGCCGTATAGCCCGTGAAAAGGATATCGCAATCAATGCCTTGGCCGCACGAATTGATGCGGGGCGCGAAATCGAAACCGGCTTGGCCTCGGCCATTCGGCTTTATGTGCTCGCGGATCTTCGAGCGCGTCTCGACGAGGCCGGGGTGTGATCGCCATCCTGTTGCTGGCGGCCGGCGCCGCGCGGCGCATGGGGGGTGCGGACAAGCTTCTGGAACAGGTCGAAGGCCAACCGCTGCTGCGCTGCATAGCGCAAAGGGCATTGGCGGCAGATCTGGGACCGGTGCAGATCACGCTGACGTCTGACCGCCCGGAGCGCGACGCGGCACTCAAGGGGCTACCCGTCCAGAAGATCAACGTGCCAAATGCTCAGGACGGCATGGGCGCCTCGATCGCTTGCGGGATCGCCGCCCTGCCCGAAGGACTGGACGGGGTCATGATCCTGCCCTCCGATATGCCCGAGATCACCAGTGCCGACATGCTGACCTTGGCCGAGGCATTCCATAGGGGCGAGGCCCCGATCCTGCGTGGTGCCAGCCAGGTTACCGAGGCGGGCACGGCCCAATCCCTGGCCGGGCATCCCGTCCTGTTTCCCGCTGATTTGTTTCCCGATCTAAAAACAATCAGTGGCGACCAAGGGGCCCGTGCCCTGCTTGCAACACATTCGGGCAGGCTTCGGCTTGTGCCTCTGCCTGGCCGTCATGCCATGATCGATCTGGATACGCCCGAAGACTGGGCGCGGTGGCGCGCGGAGCAAGCCTGATCTGCCGACCAATGCCACGCGCAAGTGCCTTCAGTAGGTCAGGAAATCACCGCTGGCGCGCAGCACCTTTACCTCGTGCTTTTTCAGGCTGCGCCGGGCTGAACTGTATTCCTGCAAAGCGCCCGCCTTGTTCAACTCGGGGAACAGATAGAAGATCTCCTTGCGCTGATCCTTACCCAAACCCTTCATCGAGTAATCACCAGGCTGGAAGCTTTCGCTCCAGGCGCCATTGGCAAGGATCACTTCGTGCTGGTCGAAAAGCAGGTGCAGATAGGTGACAGAGGCATCGTCCACCCGTTCAATCCCCGGCGTACCCACAAGATCCTTGGCAGCGATCAGGACTTCGCTTTCCTCATAGAGCAAGGAGGCACGGTCAGAGCGGATCAGCATGCGGTGGTTGGGGCTGACCAGCAGATCACGGGTCGGCAAGCCACGGCCAAGCGCGCCGGAGCGGATCCGCACGGGCCGCAGTTCCGGTGCCAGCGTCAGTTCATGCGGCGTCAGTCGACGGCTGCCAATCCAGCGCAGTTCCTGCATGCCGTTGTCGCGGGTGATGATACGGTCGCCGGGTTGCAGATCCTCGACCGGGACCTCGCCGCGGATTGTCGCGATCAGGGTGCCGGGGGCAAAGCAGATGATGATCCGGTCGATGTTGGAATAGTTGATCCGGCCCAGTTCGTTACCACCGGACTTGATCAGGATGCGGCCATCCTCTGAAGAGGCGTTGCCGCTTTCGTAGATGATCTGAACGTTGCTGTAATTCGCGTATATCTGGCTCAGATCAAGAACATTTTCCTCCGATGAGCCACCTTCGCCACATCCGCCCTCTCCACGGCCACCTTCGCCGCGACCACCTTCTTCGCCACTACCGGAGTCGCCGCCATAGACGGTGAGGTTGTTGAAGTTCTGTCCATCCGCGACAACAACGAAGCGATCGCTGCCTTCTCCGCCATAAAGCGTGTCCTGGTTGCCAGTGGAATAGATCGTATCATCACCGGAGCCACCGTAGAAGGAATCGACGGAATGGTTGCCTTCGTCACCGTCATTCAGGACATCGTCGCCCCGGCCACCATAGATCGTGTCCTGACCGCGTCCACCGGTCAGGTCATCGTCGCCGGAACCGCCGTAAATGAAGTCCTCGCCATCGCCGCCGTCGACCGTGTCATCCCCGGCCCCAGCCGCAATGGAGTCCCGGCCCGATCCGGCGGAAATGAAATCGTCGCCATGGCCGCCATAGAGCAGGTCTTCGCCATCGCCACCGTAAAGTTCGTCGTCCCCGGATCCGCCGTAAAGCCGATCCTGACCGTTATAGGCATTGATCTCGTCATTGCCACTTCCGCCGACAAGCGTGTCGTTGTTGCTTGTCCCATTGATTGTATCTTCAGTCGCCACTTTTCATCCGCTCCAACGTCGCAACGTTCGATCCGACCACCCTCGCCATATGCGTCACCGCAGGGCAGAGAGGTCGGACCGATCAGGTGTCCCGCTCGGACCCGGCCCCGATGAATTGCGGGGAACTCGGTCAAATCGGGGGCCAGTTCCGAACCGGTCAAACCGGTCCTTGCCACGACACCCCCGGCACCCCGGATGTCTGGCAAATCAACTTTTGGGCATTCTTGCCCACCCCGGAATTCTAACACACTGGGCTGCAAACATGCGCTTCCCTAGACGAGTCCCATTCGGATTGTGTAAAATGAAATCACAGCCAAATCAATTGCCACAATTCCGAAGCAAGACCCCGGCCAGACTTTACCGAAAACACCCTCCAACATGCCCAATTTCTATCGATTTTTAGGGGGGAAATCGTAAATAAATCCCTAAACCAACTCCACTCTCAGGTGATTAACCGGCATCAGACTCTCCTCAAATCCTTCGCAAGAGAGGACGTTTGCGATTCGGGACCCGCATCGTAACGGATAATGGAGGCCCTCCGCCTCCATCGCCCAAATATTGCCCAAGCCCGCCCCGTCCCAATCGCGTGCACGCCATTCCTCGCGATGCCCGCCGAAGGGTCAATTGCGGAAACCTGCAATCGCGCCTGCCCCCTCAGGACTGACCTAAGGTAAAGAAAAGGAGCGCTTTTCATCCAAGACCCAAGGCTTGACCCGGGTTCGGCTGGCGCTGTCGCTTTGGATGTCTCTGCGGGATAACGGGACGTTGAAGCAGCGTTCAGGCATCGAAAACCTGATGGCGCTGCCTTCACTTTTCATCCTGTTTCGGTTTCCTTCGTCGTGGCTACCGCGCTGTCCGAACGGACAGACAAATGCCAACCGGTCCCATTGCTGAATACCGTATGCCTAATTCCACAAGGGCCACGCTCCATCACAAGCGCCCAAAACCCATGAATCGTCATACAACTTAGGCATGAATTTTAAATTCTGACCCTAGTCTTCAGGATCTCGAGATACCAGAACGGCATCTGCGCGTCGGATGCAATTGTCTCAATACCCATCAATAAACTGGGAAACCTTGTCACGATTACATTCTCGGGGAAGCAATACCATATTCGTTTTCTAGCGGGCGACAGTCTTGGCTGGAAATGCAAACGCTAAAGCACACCTTGGTAAATTGCGAATGCTTCGGTCTATTTGCGGACCAGTCACCCCATGTGGCGCTAATAAGCGTCACATCGAGGAGCCTATCCGCCAGTCAGTTCCGGGGTATGCGTACTGGTCGGGCAGGATGGATCACCCCACCCGACCAATGTTCAGCGCTTCAGCTTTACGGCCCGCAAACGCAGCGCGTTGGTGATGACCGAGACCGAAGACAGGCTCATCGCAAGGGCCGCCACCATAGGGGACAGCATCACACCGAACAGCGGATAAAGCAGCCCGGCGGCCAGCGGCACACCGGCGCTGTTGTAGAGGAAAGCGAAGACCAGATTTTGACGGATGTTGCGCATCGTCGCGCGCGCCAGGATACGGGCCCGCAGGATGCCGCCAAGATCACCCTTCACCAGCGTGATGCCGGCGCTTTCGACGGCCACATCCGCTCCGGTCCCCATCGCGATGCCCACATCTGCCGCCGCCAGTGCAGGCGCATCGTTGATCCCGTCGCCGGCCATGGCGACGCGCGCGCCCTGCCCTTGCAGATCGGCCACCAGAGCCTGTTTGTCCTCTGGGCTGACACCGGCGTGCACCTCGTCGATGCCCAGTTCGGATGCCACCGCGCGCGCCGTGGCCCCGGCATCGCCGGTGGCCATGACGATACGCAGCCCGGCAGCCCGCAGTCCCTTCAGGGCCTTTCCCGTGGTCTTCTTGATCGGGTCCGCAACGGCAATGATCCCGACAAGAGAGCCATCAAGGGCCAGGAACATCGCCGTCTTGCCGTCGGCCTGCAGTTCCTCAAGCCGTACAGGATCGGCCGCGACACCAAGGTCCGCCATCAGGGCCGCATTGCCAAGCGCCACGTCCTGCCCGTCGATCTGCCCGGTGACGCCCTTTCCGGTGACGGCCTCGAAGCCAGTCGCCTGCCGTTCCGGCGCGACGCGCTCACCGGCCCCGGCCAGGATCGCCTCGGCCAGCGGATGTTCCGAGCCGCGCTCCAACGCCGCGGCCCAGGACAGCAGATCACCCTCTGACACGCCGGGTTCGGGCAGCACATCGGTCAGAACCGGGCGGCCTTCGGTCAGGGTGCCGGTCTTGTCTACCACCAGCACATCAACCTTCGAGAACCGCTCGAGCGCTTCTGCGTCGCGGATCAGCACCCCGGCATGGGCGCCGCGCCCCGTGGCGACCATGACCGACATCGGGGTCGCAAGCCCAAGAGCGCAGGGACAGGCGATGATCAGCACCGACACTGCCGAGACAATGGCATAGGACAGCACCGGCGTCGGGCCGAACAGCACCCAGAGCACAAAGGACAGCAGCGCGATCCCCACCACGATGGGCACGAACCAGCCCGCCACCCGGTCCGCCATGGCCTGGATCGGCGCGCGGGACCGCTGCGCGGAGGACACCATGTCGATGATCCGTGCAAGGGTCGTGTCCGATCCCACCGCCCCGGCCTGCATCACGAAAGACCCGGACTTGTTCAGCGTCCCGCCGGTCACCGCGTCGCCAGCGGCCTTTTCAACCGGCAGCGCCTCGCCCGTGATCATGCTTTCGTCGATGGAGGACGACCCCTCATCGACCGTGCCATCGACCGGCACCGCTTCGCCGGGGCGCACGCGCAGCCGGTCCCCTTGTTCAACTTGGTCCAAGGGCACGTCGGTTTCGCCGCTTTCGTCGATACGGCGGGCCGTCTTGGGCGCCAGATCCATCAGCGCGCGGATCGCGTCGCCGGTCTTTTCCCGGGCGCCAAGCTCCATCACCTGACCCGCAAGGATGAGGGCAAGGATGACCGCCGCCGCTTCGAAATAGACGGGGGCCGCGCCATTGGCGCCGCGCATTTCGGCCGGAAACACCCCCGGCGCCAGCAGGGCCACCAGAGAGAACAGATAGGCCGCCCCGGTGCCGATCGCGATCAGCGTCCACATGTTCGGCGCCCGGTTCACGATCGACGACCAGCCACGCCGGAAGAAGGTCCGGCACAGCCACAGGACCGGCGTCGCCAGCGCAAATTGAACCCACCCGAACAGCGGATGACCAAACCACTCATCGACCGGAATGCCGACATGCGTAGACATCTCAAGCAGGAAGATGAGGCCAGCCAGCGGCGCCACCAGCTTCAGCCGCCAGGTGAAATCCACCAGTTCGGGGTTCGGCCCGGCGTCCGCCGAGGGCGACAGCGGTTCCAGCGCCATGCCGCACTTGGGGCAATCGCCGGGATGGTCCTGCAGGATTTCCGGATGCATGGGACAGGTGTATTCGGTGCCCTCGGGCTGCGGTTCGGGCGTGGGCAATTCGCCGGACCAGGCGTCCGGGTCAGCGTCGAAGCGGTCCTTGCAGCGGGCCGAACAGAAATAGACGCGATTGCCTTCGTGGCGTGCCATATGGGCCGCATCGGCGCGCTCCACCTGCATGCCGCAGACCGGGTCCCGCGCTGTTCGGTAGGCCTCCGGGTCGTTCCTGAACCGGGTCCGGCATCCGTCGCAGCAAAAATGATAGACCTTCCCGTCAAGCTCAAGCTCCGGTTTCGACCCATCCCCCGCGACCTCCATGCCGCAGACCGGATCCCGGTAGCTTTCGGAGTGGTTTTCAGCCTGCATGTCACGCCCCTTCTTGGCAGATATCGTCCTGCTATGGCAGATAGGGCTTCCAGTCACTGGAAGGTCAAGCCTTGCCATGGCATAAACCCCGCAATCCCCGCGAAAGGACAAGCCATGCAGATCCGAGACGTTGCCGCCGCCAGCGGCCTGCCTGCCAAGACGATCCGCTATTACGAGGACATCGGGCTGATCCATCCTGAACGCGGGGACAATGGCTATCGCAGTTTCGGCGATGACGACCTTGGCGCGCTGATCTTTATCGCGCGGGCGCGGGGCCTGGGCTTTTCGACCGCCGATTGCGCCCGGCTTCTGGAATTGCGCGGCGATCCCGGCCGTGTCAGCGCCGATGTCCGCAGCCTTGCCGGTGCCGCCCTGACCCGGATCGACACGAAACTCGCCGAGCTGGAGGCGATGCGGCGGCAATTGTCGACCCTGGTAGCCGATTGCAACGGCGATGCAGGGCCGGATTGCGCCATCCTGGATGGGCTGACCGACGGCCTTGTCCACCCCGATCGCAGCTGACAGGCCGCAAGGGGCACACGGCGGAAACCTTGCAGAAAACTGGACTTTTGCACGGAAATGATGGATAGAATGGGGCAAGGATGCCCCGTCTCACCCGCCCGTCTGTCCTGACCGAGCGAGCATTGTTCATGCAAAAGATCACCGCGCTTCCCGATCTTCTGACCCGCCCGAAAGCCCGGCTGCGGAGCCAGCCGCCGAAGCTTTTCAAGGTCATCCTGCTCAACGACGATTTCACGCCCCGCGATTTCGTCGTGCAGATCTTGCGACAGGTCTTCCGCATGACAGAATCCGAGGCGCTTGGCGTGATGCTGACGGCGCATAAACAGGGAGCCTGCGTTGTCGCCGTTTATACCTGCGAAGTTGCCGAGACCAAGGCGCAGGCCGCCAACGATGCCGCGCGCGACCATGGCTATCCGCTGGCCTTCACGACGGAACGCGAAGAATAGCCACGCCGCGTCGGGATCTGGCCCGCGCCCGGAGCGGCATTCGTCGCAAACCGGCGCGCCCGATCCCGCCCGAAACATCAAATCCGATCCAGTTCCCCGCCCCCGTTCACCTGTCCCTAAACATTCGGTCGCTAGGTAGAAGCCGGGCCAGAGTCCGCGCGTCCAGCCGACGGCGCGTCTTGCCTGGATTGCGCGCGGGACTGGATGGGAGCCGGGCTTTTGGCCCCCTGACCTGCCCGGACGATGACGGGAGAGCAAGATGTTCGGAACCCTTGGCGGCAAGATCAGCCTGCTTGCGATGGTCCTCGCGGCCAGTGCCTCTCTGACCGTCGGGCTTCTGGCTTTGGGGCAATTGCGGGGACAGGAACGCGCCGCTGCCGAGGTCGAGCTTGAGGCGATCGCCAAATTTTCGGCCCAGCAGATCGATTTCGCGCTTGGCACCATGCGCGACGAGACCACCTCGCTGTCCGAGATGCCGCCCATCCTGGCCATGCTTGAAATTGCCGAGGGCGCTGGTGCCGGCACCCCGGACCTGAGCACCCCCGCCGCATTCGGCCCCTGGCCCGCGCGCCTGGCCACCATCTTTTCCGCCCGCATGGCCACCCATCCGCTTTATGCCCAGATCCGTTTCATCGGGAGGGCCGACAATTGGCGCGAACTGGTGCGCGTCGACCGGGTCTCTGACGAATTGGTGGCCACATCGGAACCGGCGCTGCAGCGCAAGGGCGCGGAACCCTACATCGACGAGCAGGACATGATGCGCAACCTCCAGGGCTATTTCTCGGAAGTTACCTACAACCGCGAGCACGGTGAAATCGACGGCCCCCCGGTGATCCGCTACATCAAGCCGGTTCTGGACAGGGACGGAAGGTTATTCGGCGCCGTGGTCATCAACGCCGACCTCCGATCCCTCTTGTCGAAGGCAACGCCGGACCTCGGTCGTGCAGACAAGATCACCGTGGTAACGGACCAGCTTGACCACATGTCCTGGACATCTCAGGGCGTCGGGGCGCTGCACTTTCACGAGGATCCTGATTGGTCAGCGCCCGATTACGCCGCCTTTATCAGGGACAAGACCGCCCTGTCCGAGATCATCGTGAAAAAGGATACAGCCGTCCTGACGATTCCGGTGGTCAGCGCCTCGTCGGACAGCAATTTCGCGCTGTTTCTGCAGACCGAAATTTCACGACAGGCCCTGTACGCAGGGACGCGCATGGCCCTGCGCAACAACATGTTGTACCTGCTTGGCCTGACGTTGACCCTGTCCTTAGGGGCCCTGCTGATCGGCCAGCGCATGACCCGGCCGATCCGCGCCCTGGCGCTCGCCATGCGGGAAGCAGGCGCGGGCGACCCCCTGATGGATGACCTGCCCGTGACCGGCGACGAAGTCGGGGACCTGGCCCAGAGCTTTCAACGCCTGGGAAGCGAGCTTAGCCGCGAAAGCAGCCTGTCGCGCACAATCTTCCAGGGCGCAGCCGATGCGATCGTGATGATCGACGAAGCCGGCAAGATCGAACAGGCCAACCCCGCCTTCGCGACCCTGTTCGGATATCCGCCCGATGGATTGAAGGGCTGGCCCATTGAAACCATCATGCCGGATGACATGGCCGCCATCCATTCCCGTTTCCTGACCGGCGGATCGCTTTGGGACGGCGCCAAGATCATGAGCCCAAGCCGAAAGATCTTTGGCCGCGCCCGGGATGGCCGCCTCATCCCCCTGGAAATCGCAGTCAGCCAGTTGAAACATTCGGGTGCCACCCACTTCATCGGCGTCATCCGTGACATCTCGATCCGTCACGAAGCGGAAAAGGAACAGCGCAAGCTGCTGGCTGCGCTCGAGGCGTCGAATGCCGACCTCGATACCTTTGCCTATGTTGCCTCGCATGACCTGAAGGCACCGCTGCGGGTCATCGACAATGCCTCGCGCTGGCTGGAAGAGGACCTTGCCCCCCATCTGACCGAGGATACCCGCGAAAGCATGGATCTGATGCGCAACAGGGTCGCCCGGATGGAACGGTTGCTGGACGATCTGCTGGAATATTCCCGGATTGGACGTACCGATATCCGGACAGTAGAAATCGACGGCGAAATGCTTGCGACGGACCTTGCTGCACTGGTCGATCTGCCTGACGAAATGACACTGGAATTCGCGCCTGATTTCGGCGCCATTCGTCTGCCCCGCCTGCCGATCCAGCAAGTGCTGCTGAACCTGATTTCAAACGCGATCAAGCATCATCACCGGCCGGATGGACGTATTGTCGTCAAATGTCGGGAAACCGCCGAAACCTGGGAATTCTCGGTCGAAGATGACGGTCCCGGCATCCCGCCGGAATTCCACGAAAAAGTCTTCGAGATGTTCCAGACCATCCGACCGCGGGACCAGGTGGATGGCAGCGGCATGGGTCTCGCCATGGTGCTGAAACACGTCAACACCGTCGGCGGTCACATCGACCTTTGTTCCGATGTCGCCCGTGGCACCACCTTCCACGTCACCTGGCCGAAGCAACCGGATCAACCGAAAGAGAAAGCCGCCTGATGGCCGACCTTCAGATGAATGACCCCACATTGCTGAACATCATCCTGATCGAGGATGACGATGGCGACGCGAAAGCAATTCGTCGCGCCTTTTCAAAGGCCCGGATCGCCAACCCGATCATCCGCGTTACCGACGGGATAGAGGCGCTGGCGCTGCTGCGTGGCGAATCCGGTACGCCGCCGGCGAGCTATGTCATCCTGCTTGATCTCAATATGCCACGCATGGGGGGATTGGAATTCCTGTCCCGGATCCGCGCCGATCCCAGGCTTCAGAAAGAGATCGTTTTTATTACGACCACCTCCAACGACGACCGAGACAAGAGCGAAGCCTATGCCCACAACGTCGCCGGCTATATCCTGAAGACGAAGGCGGGGACGGATTTCATCAACCTTGTGGGAACGCTCGATCACTACTGGCGCATCGTCGAATTGCCGACGAACCCCTATCTGACGGAGGGGTGAATGGGGGAGTTCCTGAAAATCCTGATCGTTGATGACGATGGCGCCGATCGCAAGATGCTCCGCCGTATGGTCGTGAAATCCTCTCTGGCCGGGAAGGTTCATGAATGCGAAGACGCGGCGCAGGCGCTGGACCTTATCGCACCCGAGATGGACGTGGTATTCCTCGATAACCGTCTGCCCGGTGTCGAAGGCGTGACCATCGTCGAGAAACTGATGAAGAAATGGCCCAAATCCGCCGTCATCCTGGTGTCCGGACAAGGTGATGCCATCGTGGCAAAGACAGCGATCAAGCGGGGAGCCATCGACTATATTTCCAAGCGTGACCTGAACCAGAACGCGGTCGAACGCATGATGAAGGTCAGCGTCGAAACCGCGCGGATGCGCTGGATGGTCGATCAGCAGCGCCAGGAATTGATGATGTTCTCCAGCATCCTGGTCCATGATTTCCGCGCACCGATTGCTGCAATATCATCGCTTGCCGAGATGCTGTCGGACAGTTTGCAAAATGGGGACACCGATACTGTCCAGGAAGACCTTGCCTATCTCCAGAAATCCACCCGCCAGATGTCCGAACTGGTGGACAGCCTCGCCGCGCATTTGCGCTACGACGGCGATGCCGAGATGAGCAACGTCCCGGTACGCGACGTGATCGACCGCGCGCTGACGGCGCTAAGCCTGACCATTTCGGACAGCGATGCAGAGATCGAGATCGACATCCCCGCCGCCGATGACAGTAATCTGACCTGCAATCCGCCGCAAATCTCGCAATTGCTGCAGAACCTTGTCGCCAATGCCATCAAGTTCTGTCCCGGCCAACAGCCGAAACTGCGGATCTCGGTGATCGCGCAACAGAACCCGGAGGCACTTCTGATCTCTATCGCCGACAACGGAATCGGCGTGCCTGAGCATTTCCGTGAAAAGATGTTCGAACCTTTCCAGCGCCTCGGAACCGTCAGTGAAATCCCCGGTTCCGGCCTGGGTCTGGCCACCTGCCGGAAGATCGCCGAACGGCATTCCGGCTTCATCTGGTGCAAAGACACCAAAGGGAACGGCGCCGAAATTTGCCTGCTTCTGCCGCGCGATCCGCTTTCACCGTCTGCCGGACATCTGAAATCTCCCAAGACGTGCGTGCGCCACAAGACTCGCTCAGGGGTTCCCGAGGGCCAGACACTGAACTGACCCCCCCTCTGGAAAAGCATGTTGTGACAAGATGCCGACGGACGTTGCGGGCGTATCTGGCGCGCGCCTTGCCAAGGCGTTTTGTCAGGGACACCGACAACGCAAGATCGGAAATCGGCTGGCGCGGCCGTTCCCGCCGGCATCGGCCATCTCGGCCTTTCATGGTCTGCACGAAGCTTCGGTGAAACTTTTATTGCGACCTACCCCCGTCACGACCGCGTCACGGGCCTGTGTTCTTGGACCCCCAATGAACAGCACAGGATCGTACCATGCCCTCCTTTTCCAGACGTGATTTCATGGCCGGTTCGGCCGCCATCATCGGCTTCGGTGCAGCGCCGGGTCTTGCCCGCGCCTCCACGGTCACGGAGTTCGTCGACGGCCTGGTTGCCGGACAAACACCACGTCAGGGCGGCCGTCTTACCTATGGCAATCCGGTGCCGAACTGGGCCCTCGGCCAGAGCGACCGCGGGACCCACCCCTATTACTTCATGGACATTCAAACCCGGAGCATCTGGAATGCCCTGACCTGGGTTGATGAGAACCTCGAAGTTCGGGGGGAGCTTGCGACGGAATTTGCCTCAAACGACGACGGGACCGTCTGGGAATACAAGCTTCGCGAAGGCGTGGTCTTTCATGACGGCAGGGAATTCACCTCGAAGGATGCCGTGGCCTCCTGCCGCCTGCATGCGGATCCCAGGCTTGGCGGTGTGGGCTTCCTCAAGCAATATGTCGAGAGCGTCGAACCGATGGGCGACCATGGGATCCGCTTTCACCTGAACCAGCCCAACGTCGAATTTCCCCATGCGACGGCCGAGTACCGCGCGATGATGTTGCCCGCACGGGACGACCTGAACGAGATGGGATATGACGGCATTGGCACCGGCGCCTTCCGGCTTCTGGAAATCGACAACAAGCGCCAGTTCCGCGCCGAGCGGAACGAGGATTTCTGGATGCCGGGCCGGCCCTATATCGACGAGCTTGTCGGTGTTCTGGCGATGGGGGCCAATGCGATCAACGGCTTCCGCGCCGAACAGTTCGACATGGTCCTGAATGCCGATCCGGGGCAATTCGATCAGTTCCGGGATGCTGGCGGGGTTGTGGAAACGGCCTCTTCCGGCGATCAGTTCTGGCTTGTGCTGCCCAAGAACGTCAATTTCCCCTGGAACGATGTGCGTGTGCGCAAGGCCATGTCGCTGGCCATCGACCGCCCGCGGATCAATACCATCATCTACAACGATCCCGAAGGCTGGACCGGCAACGACACCCATATGAACGGCGCCAACAAGGAATTCCTGCCGCGCCCCGTCGAACGGGACGTTGCCCAGGCAAAGGCATTGCTGGCCGAGGCGGGGTATCCCGACGGGATCGACCTGCCGGCGATCTTCTACTGCGCCACATATCCCGAAGAGCCCCGACTTTGGGCCGTGGTCGGGGAAAGCCTGAAGGAGGCCGGCATCAACCTGCAGTTCTCCGAACGGCCCTGCGATGGCTTCAATCCCTTCGTGAGCGCGGTCAACAAGCCCATCGGTCGCCCGCGTCGCAACCTGATCGGTGCGCGCAACCCCGCGATCAACCTGTCGCGCGCCTCGAACCTGAACGACGCCGAACCGGGCGGGTGGGAAGGTCCGGGTTTTGATCGGTACAACGCGCTCCTGTCGGAGGCTGCGGCAGAAAAAGACGCGGAAAAGCGCCTTTCGATCTATCACGAGATGCAGCGCATCGCCCAGGACGAGGTCCCCGGCGTGATGGTCGGCGGGCGTCGCACCAACCTTGTCTATCGTGAGGGCTGGCACAACCTGCGCCCGCACACGCAGCTTTGGCAGGGGCCCCGTTTCGAGACCGTCTGGAAAGACGGCTGACCCGATCCTGACCCCTTCGGGGGCGGCAGCGACCGCCCCCAATTCCCCAACTTCGAAGGAACAAAGCCCATGACTCCGCTCAAGATCGGCGCCGCGCTGCTGACCAAGGATATCGCATCCCATCGCGACTGGCTGTTCGATGCGAACCGTGACCTCGAGATCCAGGATTTCTGCCTGCCGGGCGTCGTCAGCGACGGATGGGACGAAGCTGTGGCACAGGCGAAAGCGGCCCTTGACGGCTTTCAGGGGCGCCTTGGCATTCACGGTCCATTCTGGGGGCTCGACGTCGCCAATCCCGACCGTGACATGGCGAAGGTCATCGGCGGAAAATACCTCAGGGCGGTGGAATCGGCGGCCGCGATTGGCGCAACGCAGATGGTGATCCATTCCCCCTTCGACAACTGGCACGAATTCAACCGATTCAACGGGTTCGGCCCCGGCGGCATGGTGGCGAAGGTCGCCGATGACTTCCGCGCGGTCATGGGACCCGCATTGACCCTGGCCACCGAGCACGGGGTCACCCTGGTCGTCGAGAACATCAAGGATATCACGCCTTCGATCCGGCGCGAACTGGTCGAGGCGATCGGTTCCCCTGCGCTGGCACTTTCCATCGACACCGGTCACGCCCAGGTCGCGTCGCGCGCATCGAATGCGCCGCCCGTGGACGTCTACCTGCGCGATGCCGGCGCATTGCTGCGCCATGTTCACCTGCAGGATAACGACGGCTTTGCTGACCGTCATTGGGCACCAGGCGAGGGCCATATCGAGTGGGTCGAGGTGTTCCGCGCCCTGGCCGATTGCGAAAGCGCCCCGCACCTGGTCCTTGAGCTGCGCCGGCCAGGTGACATTCCGCAAGGCTTCGCCCATCTGAAAGGTCTGGGACTGGCCGTATGAGCCCGATCCTCGATCTGGTCCTGCGCCGGCTGGCGCTTTCGGTGTTGATCCTGCTGATGGTCTCGGGGCTGGTATTCATCGGCACCGAAATCCTGCCCGGTGATGCGCTCGACGCAAGCATCCCGGCCGACGAGATGATCTGGTATACCGAAGAAGACCTTGATCGCATGCGGGCTGAACTGGGCCTCGACAAATCTCCGTTCATGCGGTTTGCGCAGGTCCTCGGGAACCTCGTCACCTTTGATTTCGGCGTCACCCTGATGACCCAGGAACCGGTTTTCGATGCGATCTTCCATCCGATGCTGAATTCTTTGTTGATGGCCTCGGTCGCCATCCTGCTGACGCCACTGGTGTCTATCGCCCTTGGCATCTGGGCGGCGCTGCGCCCCGGCGGGCGCGCCGACGGGGTCATTTCGGGTGCCACGCTGTTTACCTACTCAATGCCGGATTTCGTGGTCGGAAATGTCTTCATCATCGTCTTCGCCCTGATCCTCGGCTGGGCGCCGGCGGTCCTGATGATCGGCGAGGATGCTTCCTGGCACGCCATCCTTGCCGTATCCGTCCTGCCGGTCTGCGCGCTGATCGTCTCTGGCGTTGCCTATCAGTTCCGATTGCTGCGCGCCGGAATGGTCGAGGCGATGGCCAGCGAATATGTCGAACGTGCCCGCCTGTCGGGCCTGCCGGAATGGCGGCTGGTGATCGTCCATGCCTTGCCGACCGCCCTGATCCCGATGCTGAACGGCACCGCGCAGTTCGTCGCGGGAATTGTCTCTGGCACCGTCGTTATCGAGGCGGTGTTCAGGTTTCCCGGCATCGGCGTTGAACTGATCCGTGCAATCGCGCAACGCGAAGTCCCGACGATCCAGGCGATCACCTTCCTTGCGGCCTTCGGTGTCATCCTGTCCAACCTGTTGGCCGATACTGCCGTTCTGGCGCTTGATCCGAAAGTCCGGAGAAAATCCCATGGCTGACCTGCGCCTCGCTTCCGACCCGGTTTCCGCCTCGGTACGACCGCCGTCCCGCTGGCAAACGGCCCTTGCGCAGCCTCTGACCCGGATTGGGGTGATGCTGGTGGCGATCCATCTGTTCCTGGCGCTGTTTGCCCCCCTTGTCGCGCCCTATGGGGTCAGCGCCATCCTGACCAACGGGTTGACGCCGCCGTCGCCAGACCATTGGCTGGGGACGGACCAGATCGGTCGCGACTACCTTTCACGTCTCATTTCCGGGGGTCGCGTGGCGCTGCTGGTGTCGGCGCTCGGGGTCACCGTTGCCGTCCTCACCGGGACGGCGCTCGGGCTGGCCGCCGGGTATTGCGGCGGCTGGGTCGATGATGTCGTCATGCGCCTGACCGACACGCTGATGGCGGTGCCGGAACTGGTGCTGATCGCGATCCTCGTGCTGACCTTCGGAAAGGACCTTTGGGCGCTGTCGATCATCGTCGCCATCGTCTACACGCCCGGCATGGTCCGCGTCGTGCGGGCCCGCACGCTTTCGCTCGCGGCCCTCGACTACGTGCGGGCGGCCGAGTTGCGCGGAGAGACGACAGTCAGCATCCTTTTGCGCGAGATTGCCCCAAATCTGACGGGTCTTCTGGCGGTCGAGGTGGCGGTCCGGGTTTCCTCGGCGGTGCTCAAGATCAGCGCGCTCAGCTTTCTCGGACTTGGTATCACCCAGCCAACGCCGGATTGGGGCCTGATGGTACAGGAGGCGATGGCCGTGGTCTTCACCGATCCCTGGTTCCTGATCCTGCCATCCATCGCGCTCTCTTCCCTTATAATCGGCATCAACTTCACGGTCGACGGCTTTGCCCGCGCCTACGACCTTTCGCCATTGGATCTCTAGAAATGCCCCACCTGCATGTAGAGAACCTGAGCGTTCATTATCGCGATGCTGCCGGACGCGACCTGGCGGCTGTCGATAGGCTGAGCTTTGCGCTGGAACGGGGCGAAACGCTAGGCATCGTTGGCGAAAGTGGATCAGGAAAATCCACTGTCGCGCGCGCTTTACTCGGATTTACACGCCCCGGTGCCCGGCTCGAAGGCGGCCAGATCCTGCTTGGCGGGCGCGACGTGCTGGCGTTCGCGCGGAAAGAACTGCGCGCCTATCGCGGGGCAACTGCCGTGATGGTTCCGCAGAACCCCCTGTCGTCACTGACCCCCCACCTGACCAATGGCGAGCAGCTCGTGGAGCTGATCCGCCACCATGACACCCGCCGTGGCGCGACAGCACGCGCCCGCGCCCTTGACCTGATGGCGGCCACGGGCCTGCCCGAACCGGACCTAATGTTCCGGCGCTATCCCCATGAAATTTCCGGCGGACAGCGCCAGCGTCTGGTGATCGCCGCCGCGCTGGTTGCGCGCCCGGACCTGATCGTGCTGGACGAACCGACCACCGCCCTCGACAAGACCGTCGAGGCGCGGGTTCTGGACCTTGTCGGACGCGTTCAGGCAGAGCTTGGCGCGACGTTGATCTATGTGAGCCATGATCTGAACGTGATCGCAAAGCTGTGCCAGCGGGTCCTTGTCCTGAAAGATGGAAGAGAGGTCGAGGCCGGATGCAGCACCTCGGTCTTCGACACCCCCCGCACCGGGTACACCCGCAGGCTTGTTGCCTCCATTCCGCGGCTCGACCAATCTGTCCCAAGACCGCCCCGGCCCGAGGGCGATCCGGTTCTTTCGGCCGACCACCTCGACTTCACCTATCACAGACCGACCCGCTTCCTGCGGGGGCGTGAACATACGGTCAAGGCGGTGGACGATCTGTCCTTCGCCATCCGACGCGGGGAAACGCTTGGGGTTCTGGGCGAAAGCGGCTCTGGAAAATCGACCATGGCCGGGCTGGTGGCGGGCATCTTGTCCGGGAACAGCGGCGAAATCCGGTTGGGTGAAACGGTGGTGACCGGCCTTGCCAGGACGCGGCCGCAGGACGTGCGCCGCCGGATCCAGATGGTTTTTCAGGACCCGCTTTCCTCGCTCAACCCGGCCCATAACGTCGAACAGACGCTCATTCGACCGGCACAGCGCTATTTCGGGCTGACAGCAGCACAAGCAAGGGCGCGCGCAGTTTCCCTGTTGGCGGAACTCGAACTTGCACCAGAGATCCTTGCGCGCCGTCCGCAACACCTGTCCGGCGGGCAGCAGCAACGCATTGCAATCGCGCGGGCTTTGATCGCGGATCCCGATGTGCTGATCTGTGACGAGATCACCTCTGCCCTCGATATGACGGTTCAGTCCCAGGTCCTGGCACTACTGAAACGGCTGCAGGATCAGCGCGGGCTTGCCCTGCTGTTCATCAGCCATGATCTAGCCGTGGTTGCGAGGATTTCCGACCAGATCCTTGTCCTTCAACAGGGTCAGCTGCGGGACCATGGGCCCTGCGACCAGGTGCTTGCCCATCCTCGGCATTCCTACACGAAGCAGCTTTTCGCGGCCTTCCGTCGCAATGAATTCCAGCGGTCGCAATCCTCCCCGGCCAAAGCGATCCTCGAACCGGTTGGATGACAAAGCGCGTCGGACCCCGACCTCAGGTTTTCGCTATTGTCTAGCACCTGAACTCTTGGTTCACTCGGCCCCAGCAAGGGGGTCCGTCGTGATCAAAGTTCTGCACACCGCCGACGTCCATCTGGACGCGCCCCTTCGATCTCTGGCTTTGCGGAACGCTGATCTGCGCGCCACGATTGTGGCCGCCTCGCGCTCCGTTTTCAGCGGTCTGGTCGATCTGGCCATTGCTCAGAAGGTTTCCGCGCTGCTGATATCCGGCGACCTTTTCGATGGAAAGGAACGCAGTGCCCGGACCGGCGCCTTCCTGATGGCCGAGCTGGATCGCCTTGGCGAGGCCGGGATCCGGGTGTTCTACATCAAGGGCAACCACGACGCCGAAAATCCCATCACCGGGACGCTGGATCTGCCTGCGCATGTCCATGTCTTCGACGCGCGCGGGGGCAAGGTTCAACTGACCGATGACGTCTGGATCCACGGGGTCAGCTTTGCGGACCGCCATGCCCCCGACAGCCTATTGCCACGCTTCAAACCACCCGTATCCGACGCGGTGAACATCGCGATGCTGCACAGTTCCCTCGCCGGCGCGGCGGGCCATGACACCTACGCACCTTGCAGCCTGGCGGATCTGGTCGCCATGGGGTTCGATTACTGGGCGCTCGGGCATATCCACAAACGGCAGGTGCATTCAGAAAGCCCCTGGGTGGTCATGCCCGGCATCCCTCAGGGGCGCGACATTGGCGAGGCCGGACCCAAATCCGCCACGCTGCTGACCATCGATCAGGGCCGCATCGAGACGACCGAAATGCCCACCTCCGCCGTGGAATTTGCCCATAGCGAAGTCGACGTGACGGGGGCAAGCAGCGACGAGGCGCTGCGCGGCCTGCTGAAGACCCGGTTGAGCGCCCTGCGCAAGGATATCGCCGCGCCGGTCGGCGTGATCCGACTGACCCTGACCGGTCGCCCCCCCCGCCATTGGCAAATCCTGAGGGATCGCGATGTCTGGATCGAACAGGTGAACGAGCTTGCCGGGGCCACAGGCGATCTGTGGATCGACAAGGTGCTGTTCGCCCTTTCTCCGCCGGAAACGCAAGGGGACGTCTCCGCCGCCGCCGATGAACTGGCGGCCACGATGGCCGGGATCCGCATCGAACCTGGCTTTGCCGCCCTTGCCCGTGAAGAGGTCGAGACCGTGCTGCAGGATCTGCCCGCGTCCCTGCGCGACAAGCTGATGGCGGACGAGTCGGGTCGCGATGACCTGGTCGACCGGCTGACGAAATCCGGTGCCGATCTGGTTCTGGCGCAGATGAAGGGGGCCGGAGACTGATGCGGATCAGACGTCTCAACCTCGACCGTTTCGGCCATTTCACCGATCGGCAGTTCGATTTCGGACCCGGCGAAGAGGCCGGTGATTTCCACATCATCTACGGTCCCAACGAGGCCGGCAAGACCACCACGATGGAAGCCGTCCTGCGGCTGTTCTACGGCTTTCCGCTGCGCGAAGGCTATGCGTTCAAGCATCCGCGCAATAACCTGCAGGTCTCTGCCACATTGGATATCGACGGGACCTTGCGTGATTTCACTCGCCTGCCGACCCGCAACGGGTCCCTGGTGGACCAAACAGGCACCGCCCTGCCAGAGGCTGCCCTGTCGGCCCATCTTGCGGGGCTTTCGGAAGGCGACTACCGCCGTCTTCTGTGCCTTGACGACGAGACGATCGAACGCGGCGGGGAAGAGATCGCGAATGCCGAAGGCGATATCGGCCGCCTGCTCTTTTCCGCTGCTGCCGGTGTTGCAGATCTCAGCACCGTTCTGGATGGCGTCCGCGACCGGGCCGATGCGCTGTGGAAAAAGCGGGGACGGACCACGCGGCTGGCCGAGCTGAAGCGAGACCTTGGGGAGGTCGAGAAGGAAATCAAGACGCGCGACGTGACCGCCAGCGCCTGGAAGGTTCTCAAGCGGGACCTTGGCAGGGCACAGGAGGCCGAAGCAAGCGCACGCCGGACGCGGGATGACCTGACCACCACCAGGGCAAAGGCCGAGGCACAGCGGCGCGCCCTGCCCTTGCTTTCCGAAATCCACGCTTTGGAACAGGCAGTTGCGCCATGGAGCACCTACCCGGATCACCTCGATTTCAACCCCGACCGCCTGATCGAACTGCGCGGCGATCGCAGCCTGGCCACCCAGAACATCGCCCGCCTGAACGAACAAATCGCGACCCTTGAGAAAGACCGCGCCGGCCTCGCCATGGATCCCAGGCGCCTTGACCTATCTACCGCGCTTGAGGCGCTCGGGGACCTCGCCGCGCGGGATCGTACCGCACAGCTTGATCTTGCCAGACGCCAGACCCAACAGCAGGCCGCAGAGGACGCCATGCAGCAGGCACTTCGCGATATCGGCGGCGCATCGCTGACCGTGGATCCGCAAGACCTTGTCCTGACGACTGCGGATATTTCCAGGCTGGAAGATGCCAGGGCGACCCTCCGCGACGCCATTACCCATGAAGAGGCAGAGGCCCGCGAGGTCGCCGACCTCAGGGACCGGGTGAGCGCCGCGACCGACGTCCTGCAGGACAGCGCGCCGGCACCCGCGGGCGCGCTGCGGATCGCGGACCTGTTGCAGCGTTTCGATGCGGACAACCTCGCGCCCGCCCATGCGGCGGCCTTGCAGGCCATTGAGGCCGCAAGGATCAAATCCCGACGGTCCCTGTCGGCCCTCGCTTTCGCAGGCGAGGCCTTCGAGCATCTGCCGGCTTGCCCGACCACAGGGAAACAGGCGTCAATTTGGGCCGAACGCCACAAGGAATTGCTGCACGACCTGCGCACGACGATGGACAAGCGCGACGAGCACAACGCAGACGCGGCGGCCCGCGGCGCCAAGGCACTTGCCCTCACAAGGGACGCAAAGGTCGTCTCGGACGCCGAAGCAGAGGATCTGCTGACCCTGCGCGACGCCCGGTGGTCGCAGCACCTTGACGCCCTCGACAGCTCAACCGCCGCCGCCTTTCACGAAGCGATGCAGGACCACGATAGCGCGACCCACGCGCGATTGGCCCAGTCCCGCGAGGTCGCGCAATTGCGCGAGATCAAACAGGCCGAAGCCGAATCCCACGCCCGCGCCGCCCAGGCGGAGAACCGCATCGCCGCCCTGCGCGACGAATGCACCGCCATCGAAACTTCGGTCAGCGCCGCAGCGGCTCGGGCCGGACTTGCAGGCAGCCTCACACCTGCCGACTGGCTGGACTGGGTCCTGCGCCATGACCTGGCCCGCGAAGACGCCCAATCCCTGAAGGAAACGGAAGCGGCCAATCGCCCGCCCCTTGAGCATGCCGATGCCCTGCTGGCAGAGCTTGCAAGCGAGCTGCCCTTTTCACCGGCGGACCTCGGCCAGGCCCTGAACACCGCCCGCCATATGGCCGAGGAAGAACGCAAGCACGCCGACGCCCGGACGAAGGCCGAAGACGGTCTGAGACAGGCCGAACGTGATCTTGCCCGGCGCGAGGACCGCCATGCAGAGGCGCTGAAGGTCCGGCAAAGGGCGACTGCGGCCTGGCTCACGTTGATCCACGATCTTGTTGGAGAAACGATTGCGCCCGACGACCTGGCGGCCTCGCTTGATCCCCTGCGGGCACTGCGGGAACACGAAACGACCCGTGCGGAAGCCGCGCGCAGGGTCACGACCATGCTGGCCGACCAGAGGCAGTTCAGCAAGGAGGTCGGTGCGCTGGCACGGACCCACGACCTGGCCACCGACAGACCCGCGGCTGACGTATACGCCGCGCTCAAGGCCCTTGCGGAACAAGCGCGCCAGGCCAGTGCAACGGCCGACAAGCTGGACATGGCAATGGAGGCGGCCAAGGAAGAGAAGGCGCAACACGAGGGCAGACAAGACGCCATCGATCACGAGGTCGCGGCGATTGCGGCGGTCTTTCCGGACCCTATCCCCCCACACGACATCGATGCCCTGCGACAGGTCACGACGCGGGCGCAGCAGGTGATCGCGAATCGCGCCACGCTGGATAGATACACGCGCCAGGTTCTGTCCGACCTCGGCACCGCCGACCTTGAAGCCACCCGCTGCGCACTTGCCGAAACCTCGATCACCGCCCTGGATGCGACCCTGGAAAGCAGCGTTTCCGATCTTCGCCATGCGGATGAAACGCTGACCCTGGCCATTCAGCAACGGGTCACAGCCGATCATGCGCTGGCCGAGGTGAAGGGTGACGACACGATCGCCGCATTGGTCGAACAAAAGGCGACCCTTGAGCTGCAGCTTGAGGACGCGGCGGTCGAGCACCTAGAGCTTTCGCTTGGTCACCACCTTGCTTCGGATGCCATCCGGCGCTACCGCGACAGCCACCGCAGCGGCATGATGACCGCGACGGAACAATGCTTTGCCAGCCTCACGCAGGGGAAATACCCCTCGCTGAGCACCCATGTCGAAAAGGATGCAGAGATCCTGCTTGCCGTGGACGGAAACGGCGTCAGCAAGCGTGCGGCCGAGATGTCAAAAGGCACAAGGTTCCAGCTTTACCTTGCTCTGCGCGCAGCGGCCCATGAGCAACTCGTCACTCAGGGCACGACGCTTCCGTTTTTCTGCGACGACATCTTCGAGACCTTCGACGAGGCGCGCACAAGCGCCGCTTGCCGCGTCATGGAAGACATCGGCGGTCGTGGGCAGGCAATCTACCTCACCCACCACCGCCATGTCGTCGACATTGCCCGAAGCGTTTGCGACAGGCCGCCCATCATTCACGAACTCTGGACGACTGGACGGACCGGTTGACCGAACTCAACCCGGCCTTTCACCCGACCGCGACCGAAGCGGCTTTGACGTCCTGCCCAAGGGCGTTGATTTCAGCGGCAATAACCTCGGGATGGTCTTCAGGTGTGAAATGCTTGCCACCTTCGATGCGCTTCAGCGGTGCCCGCAGGTCGGCCGCAAGACGTTCACCGTATTTCAACTCCTGAAACTCATCCGCTGTGCCCCAGACAACACGCGAAGGTATGTCGAGCGACGGCAGCTGGTCGGAGATAGAGGTGGTGTCCTCGACGTTCAGCGATTGTGCTTGGCGAACAAAGGCCTCCGCGCCGCCGTTTTCGTCATAATGCGGTGCGTGCGTATCAAGAGATGCCTGCGCCGCGGCGTCCGTTTCATGGCCCTTGGAGAAGATCATCTTGAGCAATCCATGAAGCGAGCCGTCCGGCGCGTGTTTCAGAACCGAGCCCGCCTTCGCCACGGCACTGACCAGTGGTACAGGCCAGGAATCGTAACAGACCGCATTGGTCAGAAAGAGCCCGCTCACCATCTGCGGCTGGCGGACAGCTGCGATCTGAACCACGCCCCCGCCAAGGTCATGCCCGGCAAGGATGGCGCGCTCGATCTTCTGGCTCTTCATCCATTCAAGAAGATAATCGGCCTGCTTGGCGAGCGAAATATCGCGGCCCTCGCCCTGCGGGATTGAGGCCCCGTAGCCCGGCATTTCCCAGGCAATCACGCGGTGACCCTTTATCAGGGGCATCACATCGCGCCACAGAGACGGGCAAGTCGGGATCCCGTGGACCAGGATAATCGGATCCCCTGATCCGGTTTCCTCCCAACGCATTTCGATTCCATTGACGTGTGCGGTCTGGCTGTTCATGGACTGCTCCTGTCCTTGTGTGCATTCGAAGGACCAACGCAAGCATGCCGGCTTCGTTCCAACCGGGTGCCGCCACGGCGCCCCCGAACCCGGCGCAAAGGGAAATGCGAACAAGATGGATCATTTACCCTCGTGCTCTGCGCCTTGACCACTTTTGTCGGAAACGCCGGCCGGCAGCCTGGGAAGCACCCTCGCCCATCGATGCTGAAACTTCCCGAGTACGGATGGCGGCTTAAACGAGCACTTGGGACGGCATGAAAGCGGGACAGGTTCAAAATGACACTGGGGGAAATATGACGTAGGTTCTTGGAAAGGCGCTAAGGGCTCTAAGGTAACGAGACGCTGCTGAATGAATACTTCTCCTAAGACCCACGATTTTCAGGACGATATCGACGCGATTGGGCGCAGCACAGTTATTCCGACATTACTTGAAACGATCGTGCTTGCGACTGGCATGGGTTTTGCAGCTGTGGCACGTGTGACTGAAGCTCGCTGGGTGACATGCAGAGCTGTTGACACTATCTCGTTCGGTTTAGTGCCGGGCGATGAACTTGATATCGAGAGCACGCTCTGTCACGAAGTCCGGCAATATGATCGGGAGATCGTGATCGATGATGTGAACAGCGATCCGGTCTACGTCAACCATCACTGCCCCGCCCGCTACGGTTTCCGTGGCTATATCTCCGTTCCGATCCGACGCGCGGACGGATCGTTCTTTGGCACACTCTGCGCCATCGATCCCCAACCTCACAAGCTTACAGATGAGCGGGTCTTGGGAATGTTTCGTCTGTTCTCCAAGATGATCGGAGAAGTCTTGGATGCCGATGAGATCCTTGCTGATAGCAAGGGGGCCCTGTTGCGTGAGCGAAACCTTGCCGAGGTCCAAGAACAGTTCATTGCCATTTTGGCACATGATCTGCGCAACCCTATCAGTGCGCTGGCCTCGGGACTGCGAATGGTAGAGCGTCGGAATATTGACGCTGCAACGGTTGAGCTTGTTGGTTTCATGCGCGCCTCTGTCAATCGTATGGGGCTTTTGATCGAAAACCTTCTAGATCAGGCACGTAAACGCAGCGGCGGCGGGATCGTCATTGAGCTAAGCCACGCCGAGGATTTGGGGGAAGCTTTGTCGCAGATTTCAACCGAGCTTCAGACCATAACGCCGGAGCAACCGATCAAAATGACCATTGAGTTGCCAACTCCGGTACTCTGCGATGTCGCACGCATATCTCAGTTATTTTCCAACCTTTTGGGAAATGCAGTCACCCACGGAGCTTCAGGAAGACCCATTGAGGTTGCAGCCCGACTTGTCGATGGTGACTTCGTCCTGACAGTAGCCAACAGCGGTGACGCGATACCCGAGGATCTCCTTCCGACTATGTTCATGCCATTCGAGCGCACAAGCAACCGCCCCAACCGCGAGGGGCTTGGGCTTGGGTTGTTCATCGCTATGGAAATCGCGAAGGGACACGGTGGAACGCTGACAGTGGCGTCGAATGATGTCGAAACCGTATTTACCTTCCGGATGCCTAATCCACCAAGTAGAACCGCAGATAAATAGCCTTTCGGCACCATCACTATAAGCACAAATTTCGTAGTTACGCGAAATGCCCCCTTGTAATCCAACTACTCGTTTTTGGCACTGCTGGAAAATGGCCTGTCGTGCCCCGTCAAAAACCCGTTCAAAACTCAGGTAGATGTTGAATTTCTTTGGCTCTTATGTGGTACCAGACATTATCTGCATCGCAGAGGATCGGCAAAGAGGGCTCGGAGCTGCCGTTCGCTGCGCTCCAGGCCAAAGCGTCTGGTCAACCTGAACCGCCCCGAGTTTGCCGGAGGCTGATTTCGGTTAGTTACGCGGCCATGTCTTCAGTTTCCAGAGCGGCGTAGAAGTTTGCCTCTGCTTCTGCCGGCGGGATGTTCCCGATCGGCTCGAGCAGGCGGCGGTTGTTGAACCAGTCGACCCATTCGAGGGTGGCATATTCGACGGCCTCGAAGTTGCGCCACGGCCCGCGACGGTGGATGACCTCGGCCTTGAACAGGCCGTTGATCGTCTCCGCCAGGGCGTTGTCGTAACTATCGCCGACGCTGCCGACGGAAGGTTCGATGCCCGCCTCGCCGAGCCTCATTGTCGAGGACCAGCCGCACCGCACGCTCGCGCACTTCGGGGGAAAACTTGTTCGTCGTCTTGCTCATGATGCTCCATCCTACTCAGGAGTTGGAGCCTCCGGCAAACCCGGCGCGGTTCACATCGACTCTGAGCAGCAGCAAAAACTGAGGCACGAGGGCATCTAAGAAACGCGGGGCTATTCAAGACACCCTTGCAGGCGATGAAAGACTCGCACAAACTTAAGCCAGAGTTTTTCAGGAAATTGCCTTATCACCTTTCAGGATGGCACAGTTAAGCCCCAAACTTAGTAATAAGTACGCTCGATTTTCGCTATTTGTAATTTTAGTGATCAAACACCAAATCATTTGACCACAAGGAACGGACCGTTGACCTTTCTCAAGAAAATCCACCACGTGGCTGTAATCTGCAGCGATTACGCAATATCCCGTAGTTTCTATACCGAAGTGCTGGGCCTCGAGATAGTCGCAGAGAACTACCGAGCCGATCGCTCTTCCTACAAATTAGATCTTGCTCTGCCAGGAGGGGGGCAGATCGAACTGTTTTCTTTCCCTGCGCCCCCTGCCCGTCCCAGCTTTCCAGAAGCAACGGGGCTCCGACATGTCGCCTTTGAAGTCGATGATATCGAGGCTACGAAAGAGCATCTGACGTTAAATGGAATTACTGTCGAACAGATACGCACAGATCCCTTTACTAAGCGTCGATTTACTTTTTTTTCCGATCCGGATGGCCTACCACTGGAGTTGTACGAGATCTGAGCGCTACTCCACCTTTCACAACCCTGCGCTTAAGGTCAGGCTGCAGTGGAATCCGCTGCAGCCTGTTGTAACTTATGCGGGGAGCGCGAAACGCTCCGGGCGGAAGCCCTCGAACAAGGGGTGGCGCACCCCGAGCGCCATTTCCTCAGCCAGAAGCTCACCTGCGATCAAGCCAAGAGTGGCGCCACTATGGGAAAAAGCCACGAAGCAGCCCGGCAGCCTCTGCAGCTCTCCAAAGACCGGCTCACCATCGCCGGGGATCGGCTTTGGCCCCAGATGGACCGCCTTCACCGTCAGGTCCGGTTTCGGGGACATCACCTTCAATGCTTCATCGATCAAACCCTGCACCGTGGATGCCGGCGCCTCAAAGCGGCCATCAGGGTGTAGGATCACCTCCTCTTCCGACCAGCCTGAATCGAGGTAAAAGGCCCCGTTTGGCGTTGGCCGAATGGCGACACGCGGCGTGTTCAGGACCGTGCGCAAAGGATGCGGAGCAGGTTCGGTTTCCACCAGCAGGGCGATCGGAGTGTCGTCGCCGATCGTGATCCCTTGCGCAGCAGACATCGCAGGCACATCCGGACCCGTGGCCATGAGAACCACGTCCGCATGGAATGCGCGACCGTCCTGAGTGCTGGCCCCACAGGCGCGACCGTCGCGTACGATGGGTTCTGCCCTATCGGCATCGGTCACGATCACCCCACCGGCACCGACAAGTTCGTCCGCCAAGATTCGGATCAGCGACGGCAGGTCGACCCAGCCTTCGTTGCGGTTGAGGATGGCACCAGCCTGCGTCACCGCGCTGCCCTCCACGCCCGGGATACTATCCGACACCTCGGCCCCCGAAAGCAATTCAGCCTGATAGCCGAGCTCACGTTCATAGCGATAGACGTCGTCGATTTCATTGCTGTCATCCTCTGCGTCCCATGTCAGACCGCCGCCGAAGCTCAGCCAGTCGACCGACGGAAAGCGGTCAGCCAGCACCCGATAGCGATCCAGCCCGGCCTGACGCAGCTGATGATAGGGCAGTGAGCGTCGGCGCGCCGAATTCAGCCAGGCCAGCGAGCGCCCCGAAGCCCCATTGGCCAGTGGCCCATCGTTGAGCAATGTGACCGAGACGCCCATACGCGTCAGTTGCGCGGCAGTGGACACACCGAAGATCCCTCCGCCGATGACGACGGCTGTCTTGATGGAAAGTGAAGGGCTTATCATTTCTCGTCTCCTGCTTGTCCCTGATCGGGATGAATATGCTCCCAGAGGCCGCTGGCGGCGGCGCGGGTCATGGCTTCCAGAGCCGCCGCATTGCCGAGGATATCGGTCATGGATTGCGGCATGGGGCTGGCAATGGCGCGGACAAAGGCTTCGGCCTGCGCCTGGTACTGGTTGGTCGCGGGGATGCTGAGGATCTCGCGTCCCTGCCCGAGAAGGTCCGCTCCGCTGTCCAGCACGAGCTGTGCGACGTGATCCGGCGGACAGTTGAACGGCGCATCAAGCTCCAGATAGCCCTCGGTGCCGAGCACGGTCAGCTTTTGTGCCAGGGTCGATTGCGTGGCGACCATGAAACCAAGCTGCCCGCCACCGGCAAAGCGCGCCGCGCCCGTGGTCATCCGGTCGGTGTCAAACACCGGATCGCGATCCATCGTGCAGGCCACCGCCTCCGGTTCGGCATCGAAAAAGAAGCGCGCAGCGTCAATCGCATAGCAGCCGATATCGAAAAGCCCGCCGCCGCCGATACCGGCCTGATTGCGGACATTTCCGGGGTCGGTATTGCAATAGCTGAACAACGCCTGAACGCCTCTAACCCGACCTATTCGTCCCTCGGCAATCAGCGCCTTGGCACGGTGCCACTGCGGATGATGCCGGGTCATGAAGGCCTCGACCACCACGCGCCCGGCACGCTTTGCCTCCACACAGACCTGCTGTGCTTCGGCAAGGCTCAGCGCCAGAGGCTTTTCACACAGCACATGCTTGCCCGCCGCCAGGGCCTGCAGCGTCAAAGGCACATGCAGATGGTTCGGCAGCGGATTGTAAATGGCGTCGATATCGGGGGCGTCGAGCAGCGCGGCGTAGCTACCATAGGCCTGCGCGCCAAACCGTTTCGCCACGGTTTCAGCGCGCGCCAGATCGCGCGACGCAATGGCCCCGATCTTGCAGTCCGATGCAGCCTGCAGCGCAGGCAACATTTCCTTCTGCGCTATGCCCGCGGTGCTGAGTATGCCCCAGCGAAGTGGTCTCATCTGACTTTCCTCACTCATTTTGATCAGAGGACCTCGGCGAAGAATTTCTTCAGCCGGTCGGTCCTGGGCGCGGTGAACATCTGTTCCGGCGTGCCAGACTCGACAATCTTGCCCTCATCCATGAATACGATCTGGTCAGCGACCTGACGGGCAAAGCCCATCTCGTGGGTCACCACAACCATGGTCATCCCGCGCCGTCCGAGATCCGCCATCAGATCCAGCACCCCCTTGACCAACTCGGGATCGAGCGCGCTTGTCACCTCGTCGAACAGCACCACTTCGGGGTCCATCGCCAGAGCACGGGCGATGGCAACGCGCTGCTGCTGACCACCTGACAAATTGGCCGGGCGGTGATCGCCGCGCCCCTGCAGCCCGACATCGGCCAGACGCGCGTCGGCGATGGCGCGGGCTTTTCCACGGCGCACCCCTTTGATTTTCGTCAAGGACAACATGATATTGTCGCGTGCCGTATGATCAGGGAACAGGTTGAAGTGCTGAAACACCATACCGACCTTCGAGCGCAGTTTTTCGGGCTTCATGGTGGCAATATCAACGCCGTCCAACAGCACCGTGCCCGCATTCATCTCAACCAGCCGGTTCAGGCTGCGCAGCAAGGTCGACTTGCCCGATCCGGACGGCCCGATGATACAAGTGACCGAGCCCTTGGGGACACTCAGGTCAATGCCGCGCAGGACCTCCATCTGACCATAGCTCAGCCGCAGCCCCTCGATGGACAGGCTGCCGCCATTGAAGGGCGTGGTCTCGCTGTCGCGGGGCGCCGATTTCAACTCGTCGACCTGTTGCAGTCCGCTCATGGGCTGCAGGTTCGTCAGGCGTTTGCCTGTGCGCAAACGATGGTCGATATGGTTGACCAGATGGGTGAGCGGGACTGTGATCACCAGATAGAAGATCCCCGCCAGCAATAGCGGCGACAGATTTCCGGTCACAACGGCCGCATCCTGACCGACACGAAAGATCTCACGCTCCGACGCCAGCAGGCCCAGGAAATAGATCAGGCTCGAGTCTTTGACGTTCGAGATGAACTGGTTGACCATTGCCGGCAGCATCCGGCGGATGCCCTGCGGCACCACGATCAGGCGCATGCCCTGCCCGTAGCTCATCGACAGCGCGCGGCAGGCCTCCATCTGGCCACCGGGCACGCTCTGAATCCCGGCGCGGAAGATCTCGCCCATATAGGCGCCCGCGATCAGGCTGAGCGCGAGGATCCCCAGTGGATAGGGCGAAGGGCCGAACAGCTCGCGGCCAATGCCGGCAAAGCCCTGCCCGATCAGCAAAATGGTGACGATGGCGGGCAGGCCGCGAAAGATGTCGGTATAAACGCGCGCAGGCAGACGCAGCCAGAGGGTGCGCGAAATGCCCATCACCGCCAGGACAAGCCCAAGGAAGACGCCGAGTACGGTCGAGGCGAAAGCGAGAATCAGCGTGTTCTTGAGGCCGGTCGCGATCATGATCGGCAGAATTTCGGCCATGGCGTCCCAGTCAAGGAACGTCCGTTGCAGGTTTTCCAACCACATATGGGGATCTCCCGTTGCGGTCCCTGACGGGCACCGCGGAGTTTGAACTGGGCAGAGCGGCTGCCGGGCGCAGAGCCCGGCAGCCGACATCTGGCGACGGGATCAGTTGGTTGTCGGCAGGTACTGCTTCGGCATGGGCGAACCGGGGAACCATTTCTGATAAAGGTCGCGCCAGGTGCCATCCTCCATCGCCTCATGCATCGCCGTATTCAGCGCCTCGCGCAGGGCATCGTTGCCCGGCTTGACCGCAAAACCTGCAGGTGCATCGAAGGAGGGAATGTTGACCTTGATGGCAAGATCGTAGCGCTCGCCATAGGTCTTGGCCGCTTCATAATCCAGGAAATGCGCGTCGATCGTGCCGTTGTTCAGCGCCGCAACACCGGTGTTGTTGTCAGGGAACTGTACGATATCCGTGTCGGTGAAGGTCTTGCGGGCGTACATTTCCTGCAAGGTGCCCTGCACCACGCCAAGCCGTTTGCCCGCCAAGCTTGCCGGATCGTCCGTCACGGCATCCTCGCCTGACAGCACCGACAGATAGCCTGCCAGATAACCATCGCTGAAATCCACGACTTCCTCGCGCTTTTCGGTGATGCCGATGGCCGCGGCGGCGATGTCGAAACGGCCATTGGCGACCGAGGGCAGCAGGGCCGCGAATTCCTGACCGGTGAACAGGATCTGCTCAGGATCGAACCCGATGCGCCCCAGAATATTGCGCAGGAATTCCACGTCGAACCCGGTGAATTCGCCGGCAGCTGTGGTGAAGGCATAAGGCTTTGCGTCACCCAGCGATCCGACGCTGACGCTCGCAGGATCAATCAGGTTGTAGGGGTTGTCCTCTGCCTGCGCCGGGCTGGTCAGGGTCATGGCCATCACCACCGCCGCAAGAGGTGTGGCTAGGCGGGACAGGATAGTCTGGTTTCGAATGGTCTGGGACATGGGTCGTTCTCCGCTGTTGGTCAGTAGGTGCCGCGCAGCGCTAACTGCTTCGTGCAAATCTGAGCCGTTTTTATTTATGATACCGGTGTCACAACCGGTGATACCGGTATCACTATCTACATAGATCATGTATCTTTTGATCCGCGTCAATGACGTTGATAAAGATTCTCGACCGAAGAAAATGAAGTGGTGGACATGAGCACAAAGAAGAGCCGTCTGACCGTGGCGGATGTGGCCAGTGCTGCGAACGTGTCGAAAGCCACTGCCGCCCGCGTGCTTGGCGGGTATGGTCTGGCCAGCGAAACGGCCCGCAAGGCGGTGTTGGAAGCTGCCGAAAGGCTCGGGTATCAGCCCAATGACCTCGCCCGCTCGATGAGCACAGGGCGCAGCGGACTGATCGGCGTTGTCGTCGGCGATATCGAGAACGCCTTCTTCAGCCTTGCCGTACGCGGCATCAGCGACACCGCCCGTGCTGCCGGGCTGAACGTGATCATCAGCAACTCCAGCGAACAAATCACGGAGGAGCGCGAGATGGTCTCGGTTCTGCTGCGCCAGCGCGTTGCAGGGCTGATCGTGGCTCCGACCGATGCACGCCAGCTTGATCACCTGAAAAGCGCGATCACCTCGGGGGTGCCGGTTGTCACGTTGGACCGCTGGTCTCCCGATCTGCCCGCCGATGCAGTTTGTGGCGACGATCGTGCCAGTGCCATTTCGGTGCTCCAGCACCTGCAAGGGGCCGGACATCTCCATGTTGCCTATGTGACGGCGATGACCTCTCGCTCGGGCCGTCTTTCTGCCCCCGAAGACGTCGGAATTTCCGCGGTGCGGGAACGGATCGAGGGTTTTCTTGCCGCGTCTGACCAGGCCGGGGCCCCCACCCCTCGGCAGATGGTCTTCACCAATGCGACCGACGACGCCGCAACGGCCAGGATCGTTGACAAGGTTCTGGCGCAAAGCCCGCGCATCACGGCCCTTTTGGCCTCCGACAGTCTGGTCGGCGCGCGCTTGTTCCGCGCCCTGACCAATCGCGGCGTGAGGCTGCCGCGCGACATGTCACTCGTGTCTTGGTTCGATGCCGACTGGACGCGCGTGACCTCTCCGCAAATTTCCGTGGTGGACCAGCCCACATATCTCTTTGGCCAACGCGCAGCTGAGCGTCTCATCCGTCGACTGAAAGGCGACACGACAGAGCCGCAACGCCTCCTGATCCCCACGCCCCTGATCGACAGAGGCACAATCGGCCCGGCACCGCTATGACTCTGACCCGGATCTGTCGCGCTTTCATGCCACCTAACTTGCTCGCTTAGACCACCTTCCGTTCGGAAGCGCCCGCTACTTTTGCTCAAGAGCATAACTAATTGAATCCGACAGCCCCATAAAATCTCAAGGGGTGGAACCAAGGACAGGCAAACCCACAAGCTCGCAGGTACCATCCGCTCCCAGATCGACCAGATCTGGGATGCTTTCTGGTCTAGCGGGGCCTCCAATCCCTTGGCCGTGATCTAACAAATTGGGTCGGGAAAACTCAGCCGCACGCCGTAGTGCGGCGGCTCGGCGCCGGGGCTGATCGCCTCGGGCACATCGCCAAGGCCTGATCCAGCCGCAGCGTCAGCCCCGACCGCTCGGCCCGCGCGCATGTCCGCCAGCATTGCCGCCTCGCCCCCATGCCCTCGGGGATCAGGCACAGCCCCGTGGTGCCGCCCATCATGGCCTCCTTGCTTCAAATTTAGCTAAGAAGGCGTCCACGATACACGGGGCTATTCAGCCAAAGCAAGCGATATGCCGGGTTCGACCGCTTCAATCGAAGGTCTGCTTTGGTGAACACAGGTTGCCCCCGTTGCCTTGCAGCGAATTCACACTTCCCGCCCCGTTGTGTCGATCGAAGGTACCGGCTCTCTCGCCGCGCTCTGTTCGGTTTGCTTGAGAAGAATGGCGACAAAGATGTGCGAAAGACCACGCGCCAGCACGTCCGGCAGATCCAAAGCAAGCTGGCAGACACTCCCCGCAAAGCGGATCACACAATTCAGGGCATCCGCATGCTTTGGAACTACGGTAGGAAAACGCTGGACTGGCCCCTGGGCGACAATCCTGCATCCGAAATCACCTTGTTTGGTCCGCAGCGTGAGTTGCCCGCTTGGCCCGAGTGGATGGTTCAGGCCCTAGAAACAGCGCCGCTTGATGTGCGGATCACGTCCGAGTTGATCCTTGGTACTGGGCAGCGCCCGAACGCCGCGATCACCATGAGGCGCGACCAGTTTGACGGCGAGTGGATGACGGTCCGGGATGAGAAAGGCGACGAGTCCTATGAGGTATTCTGTCCGCCCCGCTCAGCCGCTTTCGTCGCTGGCCTGCCGATCTCCGGCCAGCACCTTCTGGCCAAGAACCTGACGCAGGCAAAGGGCTATGACGCGGTTGAAAGGCAGTTCCGCAAGTGGCGGGACACCCTCGGCGAGAACGCGGCCCCCTACTCTCTCCACGGGCTGCGCAAGCTGGCTATCGTGCAACTTGCCGAGGCGGAATACGGCGACGCGCAAATCCAAGCGGTCACCGGGCAGTCAGCACAGATGGTTGCCTTCTATCGAGCGAAGGCCAGCAAGAAGCTGCTTTCGAAAAGCGCCCAGAATCTTGGAGACCAGAACAAGAACGGAACGTGAAGGCGGGCTCAGCCTGTGGGCTGCATCCTATTTCCAGAAACTAACGCGAGTATCCGATATGCAAGAAAACACTTCAAAATCAATGGTACCCAAGGTCGGACTCGAACCGACAAGACCGTTAAGTCGGGGGATTTTGAATCCCCTGCGTCTACCATTCCGCCACTTGGGCCTGAAGCAACGCGAATTGGGCCGCGCCGTCAGTCAGGGACCTGATTTACCCGGCAGAGACGCCGACGTCCAGAGGAATGCGCAGGAAATTGCCGCGCCGTTTCGCCGCTTCGGTCCCCTTCGGATCCAGCGCATCAAGCAGGCGCTCCGGTACCCCCAAGGGACAGCCAAACCGGCCAAGGACATGGCACGAGACGGCGTGAAGGCCCTGACGGAGCGCGGCCTGCAGGCTCACTGGTTGACCACTGCACTGGCGCATGCTCTTTGAAAGTAATTAGGACAGCCCCGCCGGGGCGTAACAGGATCACCAGAACATTGCTGAAATCCCTTTATGACTGGACCATCCGCATGGCCGACAGCCGCCATGCTCTCTGGGCGCTCGCGCTGGTCGCCTTCGTCGAAAGTTCGTTCTTTCCGATTCCGCCCGATCTTCTCATGATCCCGATGATCATTGCCGCGCCGCATCGCGCGTTTCTGATTGCCGGGGTGGCCATGGCGGCGTCGGTCGCCGGCGGGATGTTGGGCTACGGCATCGGCTATTTCGCTTTCGACAGCATCGGTCAGCCGATCCTGGAGCATCTCGGCAAGGCCGATTCCATGGCCGAATTCAACGGCAAGTTCAACGATGCGGGCTTCTGGGCGGTGCTGATCGCCGGGGTCACACCCTTCCCCTACAAGGTCATCACGATCATGTCGGGCTGGACGGCCATGCCGCTGGGGACCTTCATTGTCACTTCGATCATTGCGCGGGGTTTGCGGTTCTTCATCATCGCCGGCCTGCTGTGGAAATTCGGCGAACCTATCCGCGACTTCATCGAAAAGCGGCTGGGTCTGGTCATGACCCTGTTCTGCGTCGTCCTGATCGGAGGCTTTTTCCTGGTCAAGTTCCTATGACCATTCGACTGACTTTCCGGCCGGTCGTCCTGATCGCAACGCTCGGCTCTGCCGCAATGCTTCTGGGGGCGCTGGCCTTCCAGTTCATCGCCGGTCTGGCGCCCTGCCACCTGTGCTACCTGCAGCGCTATCCGCACCTTGCGGCGGTGCTGATCGGGCTGGCCGCACTGGCCACCGGTCGGCGCTGGCTGGCGGCCTTCGGGGCGCTGGCCGCGGGGATCACCGCCTGGATCGGGTTCTACCATACGGGGGTCGAACGCGGGATCTTCGAAGGGCCGACGACCTGCACATCCGCCAGCCCCGGCGCGCTGGACGCCGATGCGCTGTTCAACCAGATCATGAACGCCCCCCTGACCCGCTGTGACGAGGTCGCCTGGTCGATGCTCGGGCTGTCGATGGCAAGCTGGAATGCGGTCATCTCGGTATTTCTGATGCTGATCTGGCTGCGCGCGCTGACGCTGAAGGCCTGATCCGGGGTCGAAGGGTCCGGGCGCATTTACCGCCCGGACAACCCCGAGTGGACCGCATGAAAAATGGGCCGCCCCAAAGGGCGACCCAGGTCACTGTCCCGTTTTTTATGCCGTTCAGCTACAGCCGGATGTTCCGCCGCAGGTATTGCACTTCATGCAGGTGCCGTTGCGCACCAGCGTGTAATTGCCGCATTCGCCGCAAGCCTCGCCTTCGTAGCCCTGCATCTTGGCCTTGACGCGCGCGTCCATGCCCGTGGCGCCCGAACCGATTGCCGCCGTGCTGACACTGGCCGTGGCCACGCTGGCCGTAACCGCCTGCGTTGCCATACCCGCACCGCCGAAGCCACCGTTCAGGCCGCCGTTCAGCACCATCAGCTCCTGCGGCAGCCGCTTGCGAAGATAGCCGGTCGAAGAGATTTGCTTGAGCACTTCCAACGACTTGCTCGCCGTTCCTTCAGAAAGTTCCTTGACGTTGGACAGGCCTTCCTCTTCGCCGCGTCCCAGATCATCGAAGGTCGCGCCCTGCGGCTTCACATGCGCCAGGTCGGTGCGATCGAGGTAGCTGACCGCCAGTTCCCGGAAGATGTAGTCAAGGATCGAGGTCGCGTTCTTGATGCTGTCGTTGCCCTGCACCATGCCCGCCGGTTCGAACTTGGTGAAGGTGAAGGCGTCGACGAATTCTTCCAGCGGCACGCCGTATTGAAGCCCGACCGACACCGCGATGGCGAAGTTGTTCATCATCGCCCGGAAACCGGCGCCTTCCTTGTGCATGTCGATGAAGATCTCGCCAAGCGCGCCGCCTTCGTATTCGCCGGTTCGCAGATAGACCTTGTGACCGCCGACGATGGCCTTCTGGGTATACCCCTTGCGCCGTTCAGGCATCTTCTCGCGGCCGCGCGCGACCTCCTTGATGACCACCTTCTCGACGATCTTCTCTGCCAGGACGGCGGCCTTTTCCTGGGCCGAGCCTGTTTCAAGGATCTCGGCCGCCTCGTCGTCGTCCTCGACCAGCGCGCTGGCCAGCGGTTGGCTTAGCTTGGAACCGTCGCGATAGAGCGCATTGGCCTTGATGCCGAGGGACCAGGACAGCTCGTAGGCGGCCTTGCAGTCCTCGATCGTGGCGTCGTTGGGCATGTTGATCGTCTTGCTGATCGCGCCGGAGATAAAGCTTTGCGCGGCAGCCATCATGGTGATGTGGCTGTTCACCGAAAGATACCGCTTGCCCTTCTTGCCGCAGGCATTGGCGCAATCGAAGACGCTCAGGTGCTTGTCCTTCAGGAAGGGCGCGCCTTCCAGGGTCATGGTCCCGCAGACATGGTCGTTGGCGGCATCGATATCGGCCTTGGAGAAGCCGAGGTGACGCAGCAGGTCAAAGCCCGGATCGTTCAGCTTTTCCGCCGGGATGCCAAGGGTTTCGCGGCAGAAGGCCTCGCCGATGGTCCATTGGTTGAAGACGAATCGGATGTCGAAGGCCGAGGCCAGCGCCGCATCGACCTTCTCCAGCTCGCGCGGGCCGAAGCCATGCCCGACAAGGGAGCTGTGGTTGATCGCCGGGCAATTGCCCAGGGAGCCATGGCCGACCGCATAGGCGATCATTTCCTCGATCTGGGCCGAGCCGTATCCGAGCTTTTCCAGTGCCGCCGGAACCGAGCGGTTGATGATCTTGAAATAGCCACCCCCGGCCAGTTTCTTGAACTTCACCAGCGCGAAATCGGGCTCGATCCCGGTTGTGTCGCAATCCATCACCAGGCCGATGGTGCCGGTGGGTGCGATGACGCTGGTCTGGGCGTTGCGATAGCCGTGGCGTTCACCAAGGCGCACCGCCTCGTCCCAGCTGGCCATGGCGATCTGCGGCAGGCGGGCATCGGGGCAGTTCACCATGTCCAGCGGCACCGGCTTTACGGCCAGGTCTTCGTAGCCGTCCACGGCGCCATAGGCCGCGTTGCGGTGATTGCGCATGACCCGCAGCATATGCTTGGCGTTGCGCTTGTACCCGGCAAAAGCGCCGAGCTCTCCGGCGATCTCGGCCGAGGTGGCATAGGCGACGCCGGTCATGATTGCAGTCAGCGCGGCACCCATGGCGCGGCCCTCGTCGCTGTCATAACCGAAGCCCATGTTCATCAGCAGCCCGCCGATGTTGGCATAGCCAAGGCCAAGCGTGCGGAAATCATAGGAAAGCTGCGCGATCTCCTTGCTGGGGAACTGCGCCATGGTGACCGAAATCTCCAGCGTCAGCGTCCACAGACGCGTCGCATGCATGTAATCCTCGACCTGGAATTCGTCGTCGGCAAGGAAGGTCAGCAGGTTCATCGAGGCCAGGTTACAGGCGGTATCGTCAAGGAACATGTATTCCGAGCAAGGGTTGCTACCCCGGATCGCGCCATCTTCAGGGCAGGTATGCCAGGCGTTGACCGTGTCGTGGTACTGGATGCCGGGATCGGCACAGGCCCAGGCCGCATGGCCGATGTCTTCCCACAGGTCGCGCGCCCGGATCGTCTTGGCGACGGATCCATCGGTACGCCGGATCAGCTCCCAATCCGCATCATCCTTGACGGCCTTCAGGAAGGCATCGGTGACCCGGACCGAGTTGTTGGAATTCTGGCCCGAGACACTGGCGTAGGCTTCGGAATCCCAATCGGTGTCATAAGTGGGGAATTCGATGCTGGAATAGCCCTGCTTGGCGTAGTCCAGCACGCGCTTGATATAGGTCTCGGGGATCGCGGTCTTCTTGCTGTCCCGGATCGCGGTCTTCAGGGCGGGGTTCCTGGCCGGATCGACCGCATCTTCGCTGCTGCCGTCCCATTGACGGATAGCGCCGAAGATCGCGTTCAGCTTCTGCTCGTGCATCTTGGAGCCGGCGACGATGGAGGCGACCTTCTGTTCCTCCTTCACCTTCCAGTTGATGTATTCCTGCACATCGGGGTGATCCGCATCGACGATGACCATCTTGGCCGCGCGCCGCGTGGTGCCGCCCGACTTGATCGCGCCCGCCGCCCGGTCGCCGATCTTGAGAAAGCCCATGAGGCCGCTCGACTTGCCACCGCCCGAGAGGGATTCATTGGCCGCACGAAGCGAGCTGAAGTTAGTGCCGGTGCCCGAGCCGTACTTAAACAGCCGCGCTTCGCGCACCCAGAGATCCATGATCCCGCCGTCCCCGACCAGGTCGTCCTTCACCGACTGGATAAAGCAGGCGTGGGGCTGGGGATGTTCATAGGCGGATTTCGATTTGGTCAGCTTGCCGCTCTTGTGGTCGACATAGTAGTGGCCCTGCCCCGGACCGTCGATACCATAGGCCCAGTGCAGCCCGGTGTTGAACCATTGCGGGCTATTCGGCGCGGCCTTCTGCGTTGCCAGCATGAACCGCATTTCGTCGAAATAGGCCTGGGCATCGGCTTCGCTGCTGAAATAGCCACCCTTCCAGCCCCAATAGGTCCAGGCACCCGCCAGCCGGTCGAAGACCTGCTTGGAAGAAGTCTCACCGCCCAGGGTCGCGCCCTCGGCCGGGACCGACCGCCAAAGGAATTCCGGAACGTCCTTTTCGCGCACCTTCTTAACCGCGCTCGGCACGCCGGCCTTGCGGAAATACTTCTGCGCGATGACATCGCTGGCGACCTGGCTCCAGGTGACCGGCACTTCCAGTTCATCCAGCCGGAAGACGATGGTGCCGTCCGGGTTGCGGATTTCCGACACCGTTGTGCGGAAATCTACGCTGTCATAGGCATCCTTGCCCGCGGTGGTGAACTTGCGCTCGATCTTCATGCCTGGCCTCTTCGACAAGATTTTCAAAGACGCGTCCCGGCTCTTCCGGCCGGACCGCCGATAGCTTTGCAGCGATCCACCCGGCATCAGAGAACAGGATGCGCCAGCCGCTGGTCGCGGCCCCTTGGAACCCCCTGCGAAGATCCCGTCCAACCCTGTCATCAATCTGCCGGCCCCACTATATATGGTGGGTATTCCGCGCTGCCTACCCAATCTGCGGTACGGGGACCTATCGCGTCAATTGTCGTCGTTAGAAATAATTCTCATTTTCCGAGTTGACCCGGCTTATCCCCAAAGGCCGCGATTCTGGGGATAAAACCTGTCTCGGGACCGGGTCGGAAAAAGCTCTTTCCTTACAGGTGATTTCACCGCGCGGTTCAGGCAGCGGGTGAAGTTTTGCCGATCGCGCAAGGGTTATCCAGCGATTGCCCCACAGGGGGCAACCGGCGGAAAAAAGCGGAGAGTGTCGTGAATACCGGGCCTGAACGCCGCGCCGGGACAGAATCGGCCCCAGGGTTTGCGCATGAAAGGCGCATCTGCGCGGCGGAAGAGAAGAATCGGCCTCCTCCACAGCGCCCGGTTTCAGCCGGCCATGCGGTTCAGGGTGCCGTCCTTCAAAACGACCTGGTGATAGATCGCAAAGGCGATATGGCCGGTGACCAGCACCAGCAACGCCCAGGCCAGATAGCCATGCGCCAGATTGGCCGGGGCGACCATCCAGGCCAGTTCCGTTTCGCGCCCTGAATGCAGCAACAGGCCAAAGGGCGCAAAGGGTCGATCTGACCCGAAGGCGCGCAGCAGGGCGAGGCTCGGCACCAGAAGCATCAGCAGATAGAGCAGCCCATGCCCCGCCTTGGCCGCTTGCCCCACGAGACCCGGCGCATGCGCGGGCCGGTCGTTGCGGCTGGCCAATGTCCAGAGGATGCGGATCAGCACCAGACAGAAAATCAACGTGCCGACCGGCGCATGCAGGCCGACGAAGAACCCGGAAACCGCGTTGCGCCCGAGCAGGACTTTGGTGCCCATGCCAAGCCATTGCCAGACCAGCAATCCCGCCAGCCCCCAATGCAGCAGACGCGTGACACGGCCATAAGCCTCTGCATTGTCGGACCAGCCGATCTGTCGGTGTCCTGCCATTCCGGCCTCCCTTGTTGCAACCGTTGCACCCCTGCCCGAAGCCCGCGGCATGCGCAACGCGTTGGCGGCTCAAACGGTCGTGACTTGGCAAGGAGCGGAGCGGGAGTATGCCGAGGATCTGCGCACGGCGCTTTGCCGCCGGAAAGGGGACGCGCCCCATCGGCGCGATGCCAAGGCCTGTCGCCTGGCCGGCGAGAAGATCGAAATACGTGGTCGGGGCGGAGAGATTCGAACTCCCGACCCTCTGTTCCCAAAACAGATGCGCTACCAGGCTGCGCTACGCCCCGAACCGTGCGCCTCTCTAGCCGGTAGAACCAGCTTTGAAAAGCCGTTTCGCAGCCTTGACCGACGCGATTTTGCAATGCCCCCGTCTGGCAGGGTCGAAATCGCCGAATTACTCCTTGGCGGGGGCCGCATCGTCCGCGTCGGCGGGCGCCTCGGCACAGGGCCAGGCGGCCAACGTGGGGTCCAAGGCCGGATGGCGCAGCACATCCCCGGGCGCGATTCCCATCCGGTCGGACAGACCGCCGTTGATCTCCAGCACATACTGGACGTTCGGCCCGCCCGGCAGGCTGGTGTCATCCAGCGGCTGGCCGGTCTGGATCACGTTCACCCGCCCGGTCGGGTCGATGAACAGGATATCCAGCGGGATCAGCGTGTCATGCATCCAGAAACTGGCGCTATGAGGTGCCTGAAAGATAAAGAACATGCCCGCGCCGGTCGCCATGCTGTCGCGGTGCATCAACCCGGTGGCGCGTTCCTGCGGTGTCTGGGCCAGTTCGACCCGGAACCGCGACACACCGTTTTCCGAGCGGATCTCGACCCGGTCGTCGCGGCATTGCTCTTGCGCGTCGGCCCCCTGCGGCATCAGGATCAGCGCCACCACCCCGAAGGCCAGTCCGCGCAGCGCCGCAATCAAGGGCGCAGCCGGAGACGGCATGGGTTTGAATTGATACATCTTCTTGCCTTTCCCTCACGTCGTGGCCTGCCCGCCGAACCGCGGATTCAGGCCATCGGATCAGGGATCTGGCGGGGCGTCCCAGGCACGGATTTCGGCCGCCATACGACCCCGTTTGCCGTCGATCACCCGCAGGGCGATCGCCTCTCCGGGGTCCAGATCCGCAAGGCCCGAGGCCCGCAGTACCTCGACGTGTATAAAGACATCTTCGGGACGTCCAAACACATTTGCAAAACCGAAGCCCTTGCCCTTGTCGAACCATTTGACCCGTGCCGCCACCAGCGGCGCGTCCTGAAGGGCCTCACCGTCCAGCGCTTCGAAATCGTCGAGGACCTGAACGCCATGGCCTTCGGGCGGGGCGATGCGGATGATCTCGACCGCCTGCTGGCCCCGGTCGGATTTCTGGACGATGATCTCTATCAGCGCGCCTTCACCCACCGAGTTCTGGCCGTAGTTCCGCAGCACATTCGCATGCAGCAGGATATCGGGACCACCGTCCTCTGACAGGACAAAACCAAAGCCACGGGCCGGATCGAACCATTTCACATGGCCTTCCATCTGACGCGTGTTTTCACCTAATTCGCTCAACTGGCACCTCAACTCGTCGCTGCCAGCCTCCGCACCGCGAAGACACCGACAGTATCACATGACCTGCCGGGTTCGATTCGCGTCGATCCGTGCAGCACGTCCGAGTCAGGGGTTGAGACGGTTAACAAACCATGAATCATCCTGCGTTTCCCTGCTCCAGCGGTACCGATCATGTAGTCGAAAGGCGCCATCGGCCCAGAATTCGATCTCGGTCGGGGCAATGTGGTAGCCACCCCAGAACGGGGGTCGGGGCGGATTGGTCCCCTTGCTGGCGGTGACGCGGGCGACCTCGGCCAGCAGGGCGTTGCGGGATTCCAGCGGCCTGGACTGGCGCGAGGCCCAGGCGCCAAGCCGGGATTTCAGCGAACGCGATTCGAAATAGGCATCCGCCTCGGGCCCCTCGAACCGGGTGATCGGTCCGCGCACCCGGACCTGACGGCGCAGGGATTTCCAGTGCATCACGAAGGCCGCCTTGCCGGCCAGGTCCAACTCCTGCCCCTTTACGCTTTCGTAGTTGGTATAGAAGACGAAGCCGTCCTCCAGGATATCCTTCAGCAATACCATGCGGACATTGGGCAGACCGTCGCCGTCCACCGTCGCCAGGGCAATGGCATTGGGATCGTTGATCTCGGCCTCGGTGGCCTCGGCCAGCCAACTGCGGGCGATGGCGAAAGGATTGTCTCCGGCAAAGATGCCGCTGCGGTCGGACATGGGCTGATCTTCCTTCTGCAAGGTGCCTTCCGGATGATGTGAAAAATCGAGCCCGAAAGGCGGGGATGTTGCCCCTTGGTATCCCGCCCTGCCCCGAGGATGGCAAGGCCCTGCCCCCCTGCCCCATGACCTGCCGCCTGCCCCGCGCGCCCGGCGGCGGGCCTGTCAGACTTGAAGCACCCCGACCTATCGCCTAAAGGAAGTGAACCGAAGGACACAGGTCCGAAAACCAGAGAGGCTGAGAGCGGATGGCAAATACTCTGATGGCAGGCAAACGTGGCCTGATCATGGGCCTGGCCAATGACAAATCCATTGCCTGGGGCATCGCAAAGGCGTTGGCCGATGCCGGGGCCGAACTGGCCTTCACCTACATGGGTGACCAGTTCAAGAAGCGGGTCGTGCCACTGGCCGATCAGCTTGGGGTCACCAAGTTGTATGATTGCGATGTGTCGGACGAAGCCTCGATCGACGCGGCCTTCGATTCGCTGAAGGCCGATTGGGGCCAGATCGACTTTATCGTTCATGCCATCGGGTTTTCCGACAAATCGGAACTGCGCGGCCGCTATGTCGACACCAGTCGCGGCAACTTTGCCATGACTATGGATGTGTCCGTCTACAGCTTTACCGCCGTGGCGCAACGGGCCGAAAAGATGATGCCCGCCGGTGGCTCGATGCTGACGCTGACCTACTACGGCGCCGAACAGGTGATGCCGCATTACAACGTCATGGGCGTCGCCAAGGCCGCGCTGGAAGCCAGCGTGAAATACATGGCCGAGGATCTGGGCAAGGACGGTATCCGCGTCAACGCGATCTCGGCCGGCCCGATCAAGACACTGGCGGCCAGCGGCATCGGTGATTTCCGCTATATCCTGAAGTGGAACGAACTGAACTCGCCGCTGCGGCGCAACGTGACCATCGAGGACGTGGGTAAATCCGCGCTCTACCTGCTGTCCGACCTCGGGTCGGGCGTGACGGGCGAGAACCTGCATGTGGACTCGGGGTATCACATCGTCGGGATGAAGGCAGTCGACGCCCCCGATATCGACAAGAGCTGAGCGCGCCTTGCTGGCCGTGGTCTTCGTCAGCGAGGCCGCCTGGAACATGATGTTGGCGCGGCTTTTCTCGCTTTCACGGGCGCGGGCCTGCTATACCCGCCTCAAGACACCGATCGACCGCGTGCTGGGCGCCGGGCTTGCTGCCCTCGGCCTCAAGATCGCCACGACCTGAAGGATCAGACCATGACCGACCGCCTTCCCCATGAAAAGGGCTTCCATGTTTCCTGGGACCAGCTGCACCGCGACGCCCGCGCATTGGCCTGGCGGCTGGACGGCCATGGCCCCAAGGAGACCGGCGGCTGGAAGGCCGTGGTCGCCATCACCCGCGGCGGCATGGCCCCGGCGATGATCGTCGCGCGCGAGCTGGACATTCGCACCGTCGACACGATTTCGGTGAAAAGCTATGACCACCAGAGCCAGGCTCAGGCCCATGTGCTGAAAGCCCCGGACGCCGAGATGATGGGCGATGGCACCGGCATTCTGGTCATCGACGACCTGGTCGATACCGGCAAGACGCTGGAACTGGTCCGGTCGCTTTATCCCAAGGCGCATTTCGCCACCGTCTATGCCAAGCCGAGCGGCCGCCCGCAGGTCGAGACCTTTATCACCGAGGTCAGCCAGGACACCTGGATCTTTTTCCCCTGGGACATGGCCCTGCAATACGTCGAGCCCTATCGCGGCAAGGACTGATCCCGGCGCGGGGGGCTCTGCCCCGTCTCCGTGCCGGAGACTCCCCGGAGTATTTTTGACAGGATGAAGGCCCGTGGTGACTTGCTGCGGGCCTTTTGCCGTCGGATTGATCAGGGGCGCGCGCCGGGCCCATCGGGCGCTTTTCCTTTGGGCGGGGCGCTGCTAGCGTCGCGTAGTCCACATCCCCGGAGAGCCCCTGAATGACTGCTGCCCCGACCCGAACGTCTGCGACCTTCCTGCCCCCGGTGATGGAGGCGCGGCGCTGGATTTCCGGGGTATCCTTCCCGCCCGAACGCCCTCTGATCAACGTCTCGCAGGCCGCGCCGGTCGCGCCGCCGCCCGCGCCGCTCGTGGCCGCGATGGCCGAGGCGCTGGAGCGCACCGAGACGCATCTTTACGGCCCCGTTCTGGGCCTGCCCAGCCTTCGCGCCCGGATAGCGGCGGATTGGTCTGCGATCTATGGCGGGACGATCCGGGAAAGCCAGGTCGCGATAACGGCCGGCTGCAACCAGGCCTTTTGCGCCACCCTTGCCGCCCTGACCGGCGAAGGGGACGAGGTCATCCTGCCAACCCCCTGGTATTTCAATCACAAGATGTGGCTGGACATGACCGGGGTGCGGGCGGTTGCCCTGCCTTGCGAGGCCGATTTCCTGCCCGATCCCGAACGCGCCGCGACCCTGATCACCGATCGTACGCGCGCCATCGTTCTGGTCACGCCCAACAACCCCACGGGTCGGGAATATCCGCCTGAACTGATCGCTGCCTTCCGGGATCTGTGCCGGGACCGTGGCCTTCGCCTGATCGTGGATGAGACCTACAAGGATTTCCACAGCGCCACCGGTGCACCGCACGACCTGTTCACCGATCCCGACTGGGACGACACGCTGGTGCAGCTTTATTCCTTTTCCAAGGCCTACCGGCTGACCGGACACCGCACCGGGGCCATCGTCACATCGCCCGCCCTGCTGGCCGAGATCGAGAAGTTCCAGGACACTGTCGCCATCTGCGCACCGCAACTGGGCCAGATCGCCGCCCTTTGGGGGATGGAGAACCTTGGGGAGTGGCTCGCCGGGGAACGGGTGGAGATCCTGACCCGCCGCGCCGCGATGGAGGCTGAGGCCGACCGGTTGGCGCAGGCCGGCTGGCAACTGCATTCGGTCGGCGCCTATTTCGCCTATCTGTCCCAGGGCATGGGGGTGTCTTCGGCTGAGCTGGCCCCGGATCTCGTGCGCCGCGCCGGGGTGCTCATGCTGCCGGGGACCATGTTCATGCCCGTCTCGGATGCCTCCGGTCAGGGCCAGATGCGCGTGGCCTTCGCCAATCTCGACAGCGCCGGGATCGCGGGTCTGGTCGACCGTCTGGTCGCGCTCTGACCCGGTCGCTTGCCCCGCGCCGGGCAAGGCCTTATCAAGGCCAGCAATGAAATACCGGCGCCGCGCACGGCGCCTGCTATCGGCAGAGGGAGCCCCATGGCGAACAAGAAATCCAAGACCCTTATGTGGGGTCTCCTGGCGATGCTCGTGGTCGGTCTGGGCGGCTTCGGCGCCACCAGCTTTACCGGAACGGTGAACGAGATCGGCCATGTCGAGGACAAGCCGATCCGCGTTACCGCCTATACCAGCGCGGTTCAGGCCCAGATATCGCAGGTCTCGCAGCAATTCGGTCAGCAGATCGGCTTTGCCCAGGCCGAGATGTTCGGCATCCCCAATGCGGTCCTGTCCAACTTGGTGACCGATCGCGCACTGGATGTCGAAGCGGATCGCCTTGGCCTGTCTGTCGGGGATGGCACGGTGTCGGAATCGATCATGCAGATCCCCGCCTTTCAGGGGCCGACGGGCGAATTTTCCCGCGACACCTATGATTTCGCCCTGCAGAACGCCGGTCTGACCGATGCCGTCTTCGAGGCGGATCTGCGCGATGAAAGCGCCCGGTCGATCCTGCAGACGGCGGTGATTTCCGCAACCCGGATGCCGCCTGCCTACCTGACCGCGCTGACCGCCTATTCCGCCGAGACCCGGCGCATCACCTATGCCCGCGTCGGCGCCGATCAGTTGGACGCACCCCTGCCGCAGCCCGAAGAAGCCGATCTTCAGGCCTTTTACGACGCCAATATCGCCGATTACACCGCGCCCGAGAAAAAGCGCCTGACCTATGCCTACCTGTCGCCGGAAATGGTGATCGATGCGGTCGATATCCCCGAGGAAACCATCCGCGCCCAGTATGACGCCCGCATCGATGAATTCGAACAGCCCGAACGCCGTCTGGTCGAACGCCTGATCTTTTCCGACGAGGCTGCCGCCACTGCTGCCTCGGACCGGCTGAAGGCAGGCGAGATCGATTTCGACACGCTGGTCGGCGAACGCGGTCTGGCCCTGTCGGACATCGACCTTGGCGATGTGGATCAGGACGCGCTTGGCGCCGCCGGCGCCGCCGTCTTCGACACGCCCTCGGGCGAGGTCACGGAGCCGCTGGATACCGATTTCGGCCCGGCGCTGTTCCGGGTGAACGGCATCCTGCAGGCAACCTCGACCGACTACGACGAGGCCGCTGCGCTGATCCGCGATGACCTTGCCGCCGACGCCGCACGCCGCGATGTGGAACTGGAGGCCGAACCGGCCGAGGATCTGCTGGCCGGTGGCGCGACGCTGGAGGATCTGGCCGAGGAAACCTCGATGCAGCTTGGCACCATGGACTGGGCGGATGGATCGACCGAAGGCCTTGCCGCCTACGAGGATTTTGCCGCCGCGGCCGCCACTGTCAGCGCCGGAGATTACCCCGAGATCCTGACGCTGGACGATGGCGGTATCTTCGCCCTGCGCCTTGACGAAGAGCTTGCCGCCGCGCCGATCCCCTTCGAGGAGGCCCGCGACCAGGTGGCTGCCGACTGGCAGGCGGATACCGCTGCCAAGGCCTATCACGCCCGCGCCGAGGCGCTGATGGCGCGGCTTGATGCCGGCGAAAGCTTTGCCGATCTGGGTCTGGATGCGCTGACCGAATCCACCGTGACCCGCAACGGATCGGTGCTGAGCACACCCGAAGGTTTCAACGCCGAGGTCTTTGCCATGGAGACCCCCGGCACCCGCCGGATCACCGACGGCTTCGACGCTGCGATGATCGTGCAACTGGACGGCATCGTGCCGCCCGCCGTGGATGACCCCAACCTGGCCCAGATGCGCAATGCGCTGGATCAGCAGATCTCGGGCTCGCTGTCGACGGATCTTTACCAGGCCTATGCGCAGGAAATCCGCGACAATGTCTCGATCTACGTCGACCAGGACGCGCTGAACGCGGTCAACGCGCAGTTCCAGTAACGTCTTTCAAAGGCTGAAATGCAGAATGCGCCGCGGTTTCCCGCGGCGCATTTTTAGTTTTCTCACCTCTGATCCGTTCGTTGGCTCTAGCTGCCGGAGCCTTCGGTCAATACAGCCGAGACCGGCACCAGCGCGACCGTATCGGCCTTGTCCGTCAGTCCCCAGACCACAAGCGCCGACAGGGTTTCGGGGCGCAGATGGCCCAGCATCACGACGCCCGCCCCCGGCCGGGCCAGGTTGGCCCCGAAGTCAAGGAAGCGACGCATCAATGTGCGGTCCTCTCCCTTGCCGTCAAATTCCCGGAACAGCGTCGCGGCCGGAACGCCCCGACGTTCCGCAATCTTGCGGGTGACGTCTTCGCCTTCGGGATAAAGCACGAGGCCGTAGCCCTGCTGTGCCAGCGCCCCGGCCAGATCCTGCGCCGCCGCACTTCCCTGTTGCAAGGCACCCGGCGCGGGTTCCAGCAAGGCGAGGCTGCCCGGCAAGGCCGAGATCCAATCGGCGGTCAGATCAGGCGCGGAGGCAGCATCGGGGACAGTGGCAGGACGCGCCAGCACCTCGAATCCGGCAGCCCGGTACTGCGCCATGGCGGCGGCGGCACCGGGTGCTGCCGGATCAAGCGCAATGCTGAGCGGATGGGGGAAATCGCGCACCCGGTTCAGCAGCGCGGGGGTTGCGGTGCCGTCGTCGATCAGCACGACCGCCAGCCGGGGGCGGCTGTCACCGGCGTCAAAGGGCTGGGCATTACGCTCCAGCGCCGCGCCGCCTTCCGGCGTTGGCAGCGTGGGCGTATCAGGCTGGATCTCGGGGCGGACCAGACCGTTCGCGCCCGGTGCGGGCGCGGGTAGCGGGACCGTGGGGCCGGTTTGGGGCGGCTCCGGCAGGGTGTCGGTGGCCTCGGACGCAGGAGGTTCGGGCGCTTCGGGGGCATCGGCCTCGGGCGTTTCAGGCACCAGCTCAGGGACAGTCGGGACGACCGACGCCGGAGCCTCCGTTTCCGGGGTGTCGGCTTCCGGGATGTCGGCTGCGGGCCCTTCGACACCGGGCGTCCTAGCCTCCGCAGGCGCGGCGACAGGCGCTGCCACTTCCGGGGTTTCAACATCGGGGGCTTCAGGCTGCGGCGCAGGTTCGGCCTCCGCTTCCGGCGCGACCACGGGCGCCTCGGCCACCGCCTCTGTGTGGCCGCCGATCTGCGGGCTGGGGATCAGCGCCCCGGCCAGCCAGATCAGCCCGATTGCCGCCAATATCCCGGTCACCCCGCCGGTAAGAATTCCTCGCAACACGGCCCGTGCTCCTTCCTGCGGGTCATGCCCGCCGCCGCGCGCCCCCCGGCGCAAGCGGCCCGTCTGCGGCGTGAAACGCGACAGAGGCCCTTGACGCTGAGACGCTGGCGCGGGATTGATGTGCCCGGCCTTTCCGGCCGGTTTTACCCAGCTTTTGGGTCCGGGCCGGACTATACCACCATATCCGGCCTCGGAAAGAGCAAGAGGGAAAGATCCATGTCCGACGCCATCAAGCCGCTCATCGCCGCTGCCGCCAGCCGCCCGCTGACCCGCGAAGAGGCCGGAACCGCCTTCGAGATCCTGTTCAACGGCGAGGCGACGCCAAGCCAGATCGGCGGCTTTCTGATGACCCTGCGCACGCGCGGCGAAACGGTGGATGAATATGCCGCCGCTGCCGGTGTAATGCGGGCCAAATGCCACAAGGTCGCCGCCCCCGCCGGCGCCATGGATATCGTCGGCACCGGGGGGGACGGCAAGGGCACGCTGAACATCTCGACCGCGACGGCCTTCGTGGTGGCGGGCGCCGGGGTGCCGGTGGCCAAGCATGGCAATCGCAACCTCAGCTCCAAATCCGGCGCGGCAGATGCCCTGAGCGCGATGGGTGTCAACGTCATGATCGGCGCGGACCGGGTCGAACGCGCGCTGGCGGAGGCCGGGATCGCCTTCATGATGGCCCCGATGCACCATCCTGCCATGGCCCATGTCGGCCCGACGCGGGTCGAACTGGGCACGCGCACGATCTTCAACATCCTCGGGCCGCTGACCAATCCGGCCGGAGTGAAACGCCAGCTGACCGGTGCCTTTTCCCGCGACGTGATCCGACCGATGGCCGAAACCCTTGGTGCGCTCGGCTCTGAAAAGGCCTGGCTTGTGCATGGGTCCGACGGCACGGACGAGCTGACCATCACCGGTGTCAGCTGGGTTTCCGCGCTGGAAGAAGACGGCAGCATCCGCGATTTCGAACTGCACCCCGAAGAGGCCGGCCTGCCCGTCCATCCGTTCGAGGACATCATCGGCGGCACGCCCGAGCACAACGCCGAAGCCTTCCGCGCTCTGCTGGCCGGTCAGCCCTCGGCCTATCGCGACGCGGTGCTGCTGAACGCCGCCGCCGCGCTGGTGGTCGCCGGGCGCAGCACGGATCTGAAGGAAGCCGCCGGGATCGCCGCCGAAAGCATCGACAGCGGTGCGGCAAAGGCGCGGATCGAGACGCTGGCGCGCATCACCTCGGCATGACCCCGCCGGAACCCTGGGCGCATCTGCCCTTTTTCCGAGACGGTTACCCCCGGATCAAGGCCACACTGGCCGCCGAGACACGCCCCGTTCTGCCGCCCGAGGAACAGCGTTTCGCGGCCCTCGACCTCTGTCCGCCCGACGCGGTGCGGGTGGTGATCCTTGGCCAGGACCCCTATCCGACGCCCGGCCATGCCCATGGCCTGGCCTTTTCCACCGAGGCGGATGTGCGCCCCCTGCCGCGCAGTCTTGGCAATATCTTCAAGGAGATGCAGGACGATCTTGGTGCCTGCCCACCGAATGGTGACCTACGTTTCTGGGCCCGCCAGGGGGTGCTGTTGCTGAACACCTCGTTGTCGGTTCCAGCCGGGGATGCCAATGCGCACGCAAAGCTCGGCTGGAGCACCCTGACACGGCAGGTCATCGCCGATCTGTCCCGCACCCCTCGCGCTTTCGTCTTGTGGGGGAAACCTGCGCAGGGGTTCGCGCGTTACATCCATACCCCCGAAGGCGGCCGCGCCGGGGATCACCTGATCCTGACCAGCGCGCATCCTTCACCCCTGTCCGCGCGGCGGGGATTTTTCGGCAGCCGGCCATTTTCAAGCGTTAACAACTGGCTTACAGAAAAAGGCGCGCCGCCCATCAACTGGATCAATCCGGGAGCCCCGACATGAGCGAAACCATCCTAGATCGCATCAAGGCCTACAAGCTGGAAGAGATCGCCGCCGCCAAGGAAGCCCGTCCCGTTGACGAGGTCGAAGAGGCCGCCCGCAAGGCCCCCGAGGTGCGCGGTTTCAAGGATGCGCTGATGGAGAAAGCCCGCACCGGCTTTGGCCTGATCGCGGAAATCAAGAAGGCTTCGCCCTCCAAGGGGTTGATCCGGCCCGATTTCGATCCGCCCGCCCTGGCCGCCGCCTACGAGGCCGGCGGAGCGGCCTGTCTGTCGGTGCTGACCGATACGCCATCTTTCCAGGGTGCGCCGGAATTCCTTGAACAAGCGCGCGCCGCCTGCTCCCTGCCGGTGCTGCGCAAGGATTTCATCTATGACACCTACCAGATCGCCGAGGCCCGCAGCTGGGGCGCGGATTGCATCCTGCTGATCATGGCCTCACTGGACGACGGCCAGGCGCAGGAGCTGGAAGCCGCCGCAATGGACTGGGGCATGGACGTGCTGATCGAGGTCCACGACAAGGCCGAGCTAGAACGCGCCTCGATGCTGAAAAGCCCCTTGATGGGGATCAACAACCGCGACCTCAACTCCTTCGAAACCAGCCTCGACACCTCGCGCACCCTTGCGCGGATCGTGCCCGAGGACCGGATCATCGTGTCGGAAAGCGGGCTGAACACACCCGAGGATCTGGCCGATCTGGCGCAATACGGCGCGCGGTGCTTCCTGATCGGGGAAAGCCTGATGCGGCAAGACGATGTCGAACAGGCCACCCGCAAGATCCTGAGCCAAGCCGCCCGCACGGGCATGGCCGGCATGATGTGACGAAAGATCCGGCCATGTCCCTGACCCATTTCGACAGCAAGGGCGATGCCCATATGGTCGATGTGTCCGACAAGCCCGAGACCGCGCGCATCGCCGTGGCCCAGGGCTGGGTGCGGATGCTGCCCGAGACGTTGGAAATGATTACCTCCGGCACCGCGAAGAAGGGCGATGTGACCGGCATTGCCCGGCTGGCAGGCATCATGGGGGCCAAGCGCACCGCCGATCTTATCCCGCTATGCCATCCGCTGCCGATCACCAAGGCGGCCGTGGAGATCACCCCCGATACCACCCTGCCCGGCCTGCGGATCGAGGCGACGGTCAAGACCTCTGGCCAGACCGGGGTCGAGATGGAGGCGCTGACGGCGGTCTCGACCGCCGCGCTGACGGTCTATGACATGGCCAAGGCCGTGGACCGCGCGATGGAGATCGGTGGTATCAGGGTTCTGTTGAAGGATGGCGGCAAATCGGGCCGCTACGAAGCCAGATGATTTCGGTAGCGGGTGCGCTCGACGCGCTGTTCGCGCTGGCCCGGCCGCTGCCGGTGGAGACGGTGCCGCTGCGCGCCGCCGCGGGCCGCGTTCTGGCCAGTCCTGCGACGGCGCGCCGTGACCAGCCGCCCTTTGCCGGCTCGGCCATGGATGGCTATGCGCTGGCCAACGCCGAGGCCCATACCGGCGCGCGGTTCCGCGTTGTGGGCGAAGCCGCTGCGGGGCGGCGTTTTGACGGGCGCCCCGGACCCGGCGAATGTATCCGCATCTTCACCGGCGCGCCGGTACCAGAGGGCTGCGACCGGATCATCATTCAGGAAGACGTAACCCGCGACGCTGACATGATCACCCTCAGCGACCGGCTGGACCGGGGCACCCATATCCGCCCGGCTGGTGCGGATTTCCGCATCGGGGATCAGCTTTCCGCCCCGCGTCGGCTGTCCCCGTCGGATGTTGCGCTTCTGGCCTCGATGAACATTCCGCAAGTCGCGGTGCATCGCGCGCCCGAAGTTGCGCTGATCTCGACCGGGGATGAACTGGTGCTACCGGGTGAAGACCCCGGGCCGGATCAGATCATCGCCTCCAATACCTACGGGCTCGAGGCGCTGTTTCGCAGCCTTGGCGCGACCACCCGTCTTTTGCCGATCGCCCGCGACAGCCGTGCCAGCCTGCGCGCGACCTTCGCGCTGGCCCAGGGTGCGGATCTGGTCGTCACCATCGGCGGCGCCTCGGTCGGAGATCACGATCTGGTCGGACCGGTGGCGGCTGAACTGGGGATGCAGCAGGCCTTTTACAAGGTTGCCATGCGCCCCGGCAAGCCGCTGATGGCCGGGCGTCTGGGCGATGCCATGATGATCGGCCTGCCCGGCAATCCCGTTTCGGCCATGGTCTGCGGGCATGTCTTCGTCGCCCCCGTCCTGCGCGTCATGCAGGGCCTTGGGCCCACTGCGGCCCTCCGCAGCCGCGCCCCACTTTCCGCGCCGCTGCCACGCAATGGGCCGCGCGAACATTACCTGCGCGCCCTGCTGACACCCGAGGGGATCGAAGCGGCCCCACGTCAGGACAGCTCTCTTCTGACGGTTTTGTCGGACTCCAATGCGCTGATCATCCGCCCCCCCGATGCGCCCGAGGCTGCCATTGGTGATCTCGTGGACTTCCTCACCATCTAGGCATCTTGCCGCCGATTCCCGTCGCACTTGAACGCCAGCGGCCAAGTATCCGATTTCCCTGATGGATTGACACAAAAGGGGAACAGCTATAGAACAAACCTTAACGGGACCCGGGCGAACCGGAACATCGCATTGCCGATTTCCTTTTTTGCCCAACCAACGCATCGAAGGAGCGCACAGGATGTTGACCAAGAAGCAGCTGGATCTGCTGGAGTTCATCCACTCGCGGGTGCAAAGCGACGGCGTACCGCCCTCTTTCGACGAAATGAAGGAGGCGCTGAACCTGCGCTCCAAGTCCGGCATCCACCGGCTGATCACGGCGCTCGAGGAACGCGGCTTCATCCGGCGCCTCGCGCATCGCGCGCGCGCCATCGAAATCGTCAAGCTGCCCGACAGCATCGCCCGCTCCCCGGCCAGCTTTCGCCCCCGGGTGATCGAAGGCGGTGCCGGCAAGCCCAAAGCGGCCCCAGCCCGTCCCGATGCCGCGCAGGTTCTCGAGTCGCTGTATGCCATGGAATTGCCCGTCATGGGCCGGATCGCCGCCGGTGTGCCGATCGAGGCGATCAGCGAAGTGTCGCACAACATGGCCGTTCCGGGTGCCATGCTGCGCAGTGGCGCGCACCATTATGCCCTTGAAGTCGATGGCGATTCCATGATTGACGCCGGGATCAACGATGGTGACGTGGTGATCATCCGCGAAACCGCCACGGCCGATGACGGCGATATCGTCGTCGCCCTGGTCGAGGAAAAGGAAGCCACGCTGAAAAAGCTCTATCGTCGCAATGACCTGATAGAACTGGTGGCCGCCAACCCCGCCTATCCCCCCCGCAAACTGCGCCCCGATCAGGTGCGTGTGCAGGGACGGCTGGTCGGGTTGATCCGCTCTTACTGACCCCCCATCATGGGTTTGGAGCCGGTCAGTCCGGCGGATGCACCCGGGCGATCGCGTTTCCGCTCGTCAGTGACTCCAGCACCTTCTGCAATTGTTGTCCGAGCGGTGGGATCCGTCCCGGCACGCTCCAGTACCTGTCGCCCGAAACCGCCTTTGCCGTGACTTCGCGCCAGCCATCCGCTTCGGCGAACAGCGCGACCGATCCACTTTGGCGCAGGCTGTCGATATCGTAGATCCGGCAGTTCCTCGCCCCGGAGGCCTCCGCCGCCGGGACGTTCAGCACCAGCACACCACCCGACGCGCAGGGTCCGGCGGCCGCAGCGGCACGCTTGCCTGTTTCATGGCGGATCGCCCCGGCGGGCCAGCGCAGGGCTGCCGTTTCCTGACCGACCGGGTCGCCGTCATTTTCCAGCCAGATCGAGGCGACAAAACTCTGCGCGCGATCCCGGCTCAGCCCGCGCCCCTCGGGCGTCATCACCCCGACAATCCCGCCGCTTTCGGCGATCAGCACATCGGGACGCGTGGCGGCGGACCAGAGCCAGAAGGCCAGCGCTATCGGCACCGCCCCCAACCAGCGCCCCCGCCCGATCCAGAGCGCGATGACCAGCGCCCCAAGCGCCAGCATCGGCAGCACCTCGGACGGCGGAGCCATGACCATGCCCCGTGCGCCGGACATGCCCGCAACCCAATGGGCGATCATCAGGATCCAGTCCAGCCCCAGCCCCATGACCCACAAGGGAAGCGCCTGTAGCCCGAAGGGCATCGCCAGCACCGCGATCAGCGCCGAGGGGATGACCAGGGTGCCCATCACCGGCACCGACAGCAGGTTGGCGAGCAGCCCGTAATGCGCGATCTGGTTGAACTGCGCCGCCGCCACCGGCGCCGTGGCCGCCCCCGCGACGGCCGAGGACATGACCAGCGCCAGCGCCTTGCCCTTCCAGCCCGGCAGCCGCCAGCCCTTGGCATTGATGCCGCCAAAGACCGCGACCAATGCCAGCGTCGCGGCAAAGGACATCTGGAACCCCGGCGACAGCAGGGCTTCGGGGCGCATGAGCAGCACGATCAGCGCCGCCAAAGCCACCGCCCGCAGTGAGATCGCGCGTCGCAGCACCATCACCGCGATCAGTGCGACGGCGGCCATGACATAGGCGCGTTCGGTCGCGATGGAGCCACCGGCCATGGCGAGGTAGGCTGTTGCCACCAGCAGCGCCGCCATCGCCGCGATGGGCTTCACCGGCCAAAAAAGCGCGGCACGGGGCGACAGGACCAGCAGGCGCCGCACGGCCATGAAGACGAAGCCCGCCAGCAGCCCCATGTGCAGCCCCGAAATCGCGAGCAGATGCGCCAGGTTCGACACCCGCAGGGCCTGCAGTGTCTCCTGCCCCATGCCGGACCGATCCCCCGCCGTCACCGCCGCTGCAAAGGCCCCGGTTTCACCGGCAAGCCCGGTCTGAAACGCGCGGCTCAACCCCATGCGCCAGCGGAAAACGACGGTTTCACGGGGGTTTGGAGGCTCCAGAAGCATCAGCGGCACGCGGGTATACCCAACCGCGCCGATGCGCAGAAACCAGGAATGGCGCTGGAAATCGAAACCGCCCGGCTCGACCGGGCCGCCGGGGGGCGACAGGTGGCCGGTGGTCATCACCAGCGCGCCGGGTTGCGGGGTCGTGCCTTCGGGACCATGCAGCGAGATTCGCACCTTGGCCGGGGTCCGGTCCGGCGCGACCCGGTCCAGCCGGACCCGATCCAGCGTCAGCCGCACCGCGTCCGAAGCGGATCGGTCGATGCCAATCACCCGCCCCTCGACCGGCCCGTAATAACGCCAGCCCATCACCGGGGCCGACACGGCCTGCGCCCGCCAACCGGCCAGCAGCAGTCCGGCCCCGATCAGCACCAGCGCGCATATCAAGGGCTGCACCACCGGCCCGCAGCGCCAGGCGATCAGCACCAGCAGGACAATGCCGCCCGCCAGCCCGGCCAACAGGGGCAATCCCGGCTCTTTTCCAAGCGCGAAATACCAGCCGATGCCGATGCCAAGGCAGACCGGCGACCAGTGAAACAGGCAGCCGCGCTGCGCCAGCAGGGCCGCTGCAAGGGTATCCGCGATGCGCCGCACTTGTCTCGCCTCCGGCCCGCCGATAGACATTGCCGGAAACGCTACCCGGCGCATGGTTAATCAAAGGTTAGGACCCCTCCCTCGTGTCTGAACAGGTCGTCACCCGCTTCGCCCCTTCTCCCACCGGATATCTGCATATCGGGGGCGCCCGAACGGCGCTTTTCAACTGGCTCTATGCCCGCGGACGCGGCGGCAAGTTTCTGCTGCGGGTCGAGGATACCGACATCGCCCGATCGACCCCCGAGGCCACTGCGGCCATCATCGAAGGCATGGCCTGGCTCGGCCTCGATCACGACGGAGAGATCGTGTCTCAGGCCAGCCGCGCCGACCGGCACCGTGCCGTCGCGCTGGAACTGCTGGACCGCGGCGCGGCCTACAAGTGCTTTGCCACGCAAGAAGAAATCGAAGCCTTCCGCGAATCGGCGCGGGCCGAAAAGCGCTCGACTCTCTATCAAAGCCCCTGGCGCGATGCCGATCCGGTCAACCACCCGGATATGCCTTACGTGATCCGGCTGAAGACCCCGCTGGAGGGCACAAGCGTCATCGCGGACCAGGTGCAGGGCAACGTGAAGATCCGCAACGATCAACTCGACGACATGGTCCTGCTGCGCTCGGATGGTACGCCGGTCTACATGCTGGCCGTGGTGGTCGATGACCACGACATGGGTGTGACCCATGTCATTCGCGGTGACGATCACCTTAACAATGCCGCCCGCCAGATGGGCATCTATACTGCCATGGGTTGGGATGTTCCGGTCTGGGCGCATATCCCGCTGATCCACGGCCCGGATGGCAAGAAACTGTCCAAACGTCACGGCGCGCTTGGGGTCGAGGAATACCGCGACATGGGCTATCCGGCGGCCGGCATGCGCAATTACCTCGCGCGGCTCGGCTGGTCCCACGGCGACGACGAATTCTTTACCGATGCGCAGGCGCAAGAGTGGTTCGGCTTTGACGGAATGGGCAAGAGCCCGGCGCGGTTCGATTTCAAGAAACTGGCCAATATCTGTGGTCAGCATATCGCTGCCACGGAGGATGCTGCGCTGCTGCATGAACTGGAGGCGTTCCTGGCGGTCACCGAAGCCGCCCCGCTGAGCGAGGCAAAAAAATCTTTGATGGCCGAGGCGATACCCAGCCTCAAAGACCGCGCGAAGACATTCCCTGAACTCCTTGATAAAGCGCAATTCATTCTCGCGGAAAGGCCGATTGAGCCGGATGAAAAAGCCGCGAAATCCCTTGATCCTGTATCCATTGGTATACTGGGAGAATTGACGCCGCAGTTGCAAAGTGCTAGCTGGAACCGTCCGGAACTGGAGGGTGCGCTGAACACTTTCGCCGAGGCGCGGGAGATGAAATTCGGTCAGCTGGCCGCACCGCTCCGCGCGGCTCTGGCGGGCCGCAGCGCCACCCCGTCGGTCTTCGACATGATGCTGGTCCTGGGACGCGAGGAATCCATCGCGCGCATCCAGGACGCAGCCAAGGGTCCGGCTTAACGCTTCGTTGAGATCGACCATGAGAAGTAAGGGCGCCGGACTGACCGGTGCGGGAAACGAGGAAGGGAATTCACTGAATGTCTGATTCGAACAAGAAGGCAACTCTGACGGTCGGGGATCAAAGCTGGGACTTCCCCGTCCTTTCCCCCACGGCCGGGCCTGACGTGATCGATATCCGCAAGCTCTACGGCAGCACGGGCATGTTCACTTACGACCCGAGCTTCACCTCCACGGCATCCTGCGATTCCGAGATCACCTATATCGACGGTGAAGAAGGCGTCTTGCTGCACCGTGGTTATCCGATCGACCAACTGGCCGGCAAATCGCATTTCCTCGAAGTCTGCTACCTGCTGCTTTACGGAGAACTGCCCGACGCGGCCAAGCTCGAGAAATTCGAGACCCTGGTGACCCGTCACACCATGGTCCATGAACAGATGCACCGGTTCTTCACCGGCTACCGCCGCGATGCTCACCCCATGGCGATCATGGTCGGGACCGTTGGCGCAATGTCGGCCTTCTACCACGACAGCACCGATGTGAACGATCCGCATCAGCGCGAGGTCGCCTCGATCCGCCTGATCGCCAAGATGCCGACCATCGCGGCCATGGCCTACAAGTACACGATCGGCCAGCCCTTCGTTTATCCGCGCAACGATCTGGATTATGCGTCGAACTTCCTGCGCATGTGCTTCGCCGTCCCGGCCGAGGAATACCAGGTGAACCCGATCCTGGCCCGCGCCATGGACCGGATTTTCACGCTGCACGCGGATCATGAACAGAACGCCTCGACCTCGACCGTGCGTCTGGCCTCGTCTTCGGGCGCCAACCCGTTTGCCTGCATCGCGGCCGGCATCGCCTGCCTCTGGGGCCCGGCTCATGGCGGCGCCAACCAGGCCTGCCTCGAGATGCTGCGCGAAATCGGGACCGTCGACAAGATCCCGGAATACATCGCCCGCGCCAAGGACAAGAACGATCCCTTCCGCCTGATGGGCTTCGGCCACCGGGTCTACAAGAACTTCGACCCGCGCGCGACGGTCATGAAGGAATCGGCGGACGAGGTGCTCGACCTGCTCGGGATCGAGGACAACCCGACGCTTCAGGTTGCCAAGGAACTGGAAAAGCAGGCTCTGGCGGACCCCTACTTCACCGAGAAGAAGCTGTTCCCGAACGTCGATTTCTATTCCGGCATCATCCTTGAAGCCATGGGTTTCCCGACCTCCATGTTCACTCCGATCTTCGCCCTGTCGCGGACCATCGGCTGGGTGTCGCAGTGGAAGGAAATGATCGAGGAACCCGGCATGCGGATCGGCCGTCCGCGCCAGCTTTACATCGGCGCGACCGCACGGGATTACATCGACGTCGAAAACCGCTGATCTTTCAGCGAGACAGATCAGGCCGGGCGCGGAAGACCGCCCCCGGCGGTCAGACCGAAAAAGGCGGCGCTCGATGCGCCGCCTTTTTTGTTCTCGTCCTGCAGAGTGTCCCTATCGCCCCTCGAACCGAGCCTCGCGTTTTTCGAGGAAGGCAACGACACCTTCCTTGAAATCCCGCGACCCGCCGCAGGCCCCCTGGGCCCGTCCTTCGGCGGCAAGCTGTTCTTCCAGCGTATTGTCCCAGCTTGCCCGCACGATCTGCTTGAGCTCGCGGTAAGCCAGGCTTGGCCCCTTGGCGAGTTGTTCAGCGCGGGCCTGCCAATGGGTCGGGAAATCCGCGTCGGGCACCGCTTCCCAGATCATTCCCCAGTCAGAGGCCTGCTGCGCCGACACCGGTTCGGCAAACAGCGCCGCACCCATGGTTTTCGCCATGCCCATGCTGCGCGGCAGGAAATAGGTCCCGCCCGCATCCGGCACCAGACCGATCCGGGTGAAGGCCTGCAGGAAATAGGCGCTTTCGGTCGCTATCACCACATCGGCACATAGCGCAAGGTTCGCCCCAGCCCCCGCCGCCGCGCCGTTCACCGCACTGATCACCGGTACCGGGCAATCCACGATGGCGCGCAGCATCGGCAGGTATTCGTCGCGCAGGGTCCGCTCCAGATCCGGATTGGCGATGCTGGCGCGATCCGACAGGTCCTGCCCCGAGCAGAAGGCCTTGCCCTCGGCCGTCATGACCAGCACCCGTGCTTCGGACGGCAAGCTGCGGACGGCGTCGGTGATCTCGGCCCGCATCTGGCCGTTCAGCGCATGCATGACCTCAGGACGGTTCAGGCGCAGCACGGCAACGCCTTCGGTCAAATCGAATGTAATGGTTTCGTAGGTCAAGGGATCTCTCCTCCCGCTTGCATTCCCGGGGATGGAACCCGCAACGCGGCGCCAGGTCAAATCGGACGAGGCGTCATTCCTTCAGAATTTCACGCAACCGCGCGGCTTCGGTCTCTGAAAGGCGATCTGGCACATCTGCTGCCCGACCCCGGCGGCGGACAAAGACCAGCGCCCCGATCAGTCCCAGCAAAAGCATCGCCGGCCCCGCGCCCCAAAGCAGCCAGTTGGCGCCGGTGACGCGCGGTTGCAGCAGGACGTATTCGCCATAGCGGTCGGTGACAAAATCGAGGACCTCGGCATCGCTGTCCCCCGCCGTCAGACGTTCGCGCACCAGAAGGCGCAGATCGCGGGCGAGATCAGCGTTGGAATCGTCGATGTTCTCGTTTCGGCAGACGAGGCACCGCAGCCCCTGACTGATCTCGCGCGCCCGGCTTTCCAGCGTCGGATCGGCGAGAACTTCGTTTGGCTGCACCGCAAGACCCGGCGCCACGAAGGACGGGGTCATCAGCGCGGCCACCACCAGCGCACGAAGGATCCGGCGCAGGCTCATTCTGCCGCCACCTGGTCGCGTCGCCGTGTCGTCTTGGCCGCGCCAGCCGCGACGCGGAAGCGCCGGTCAGACAGGCTCAGCCCACCCCCAAGCGCCATCAGCATTGCGCCGCCCCAGATCCAGTTGGCCAGTGGCTTGTAATAGCTGCGCATCGCCCAGCCTCCGCCCTGCTGTGGGTCGCCGATCACCACGTAGATATCGCGCAGGAAACCATTGTCGATGGCTGCCTCGGTGGTCGGCATGGCCGCCACCGGATAAACTCGTTTTTCGGGATGCAGGGTCGCGACGTCGCGCCCTTTCCGCGCCAGTGCGATGTCTGCCGTGGTCGAAAGGTAATTCGGCCCGCGGACCTCGCGCACATCTTCCAGCGTGATCGCGTATCCCGCCAGTTCGACCGTATCGCCGATTTGCACCACGCGAATGTCTTCCTGTTGCCAGGCCAGCATGGCCGCGATCCCGGCCAGGGTCACACCCAGCCCGCCATGGGCCACGACCCGGCCCCAATCCGCCCCCGGAAGCCGCAACAACCGGGCGAAACCACCGGAGCCAGTGCGCGTCCAGATATCCACGACCGCGCCGCCGATCAGCCAGGCGCCCAGCCCAAGACCCAGGGGCCCAAGCGCCGAACGACCGTCCTGCATTGCCCAGAACAGCGCCGCAATCGCGATGGCCAGCACCGCCACAGGCAGCAGCTTGCGCGCCACCCGACCCAGTTTAGCGCGTTTCCAGGACAGCATCGCCCCAAAGGGCAGGATCACCCCCAACAGCACCATGAAGGGCGTGAAGGCCATGTTGAAGAAAGGCGCCCCAACCGACAATTTGCGCCCGAACCCCATTTCCGCCACCAGCGGCCAGATCGTTCCGACGAAAACGACGAAGGCCGCCACCGCCAGCAACACGTTGTTCAGGACCAGCGCGGTCTCGCGACTTTTCAACCCGAAGACCCCCTTGGAGGTCATCGTCTCTGCCCGCGCGGCATAAAGCACCAGCGCACCGCCCATGAAAAATCCCGTGATCGCCAGCAGGAACACCCCGCGCTCCGGATCATTGGCAAAGGCATGGACCGATGTGAGCACGCCAGATCGGGTGATGAAGGCCCCGATCAGCGAGAAACCGAAGGCGATAATCGCCAGCAGCACGGTCCAGCTTTTCAGGCTTTCACGTTTCTCGACCACGATGGCCGAATGCAGCAGTGCCGCCGCGATCAGCCAGGGCATGAAAGAGGCATTCTCGACCGGATCCCAGAACCAGAACCCGCCCCAGCCAAGCTCGTAATAAGCCCACCAGGAACCAAGCGCGATGCCCACGGTCAGGAACATCCAGGCCGCCAGCGTCCAGGGCCGCACCCACCGGCCCCAGGCCGCGTCGACACGGCCTTCGATCAGGGCGGCGACAGCGAAGGAGAAGCTCATCGAAAGGCCGACGTAGCCCGCGTAAAGAAAAGGCGGATGGAAGGCGAGGCCCGGATCCTGCAGTAGTGGATTCAGATCCTGCCCGTCAAAGGGCGGAAAGGCGATCCGCAGAAACGGGTTGGACGTGAAGATCAGGAACGCAAGAAAGGCCACCCCGATCGAGGCCTGAACGCCGATGACCCGCGCACGCAGACTGGGCGGCAGGTTGCTCCCGAAGACCGCGGCAGCCGCCCCGAACAGGGCCAGGATCAGGATCCAAAGCAGCATGGACCCTTCGTGGTTTCCCCAAACCCCGGTCACCTTGTAAAGCATCGGCTTGGCGGAATGGGAATTCGCCCAGACCAGCTCCAACGAGAAATCCGAGGTGATGAAGCCGTGCATCAGACAGCCGAATGACAGGGTGACCAGCAGGCATTGCGCGATGGCGGCAGGCTCGGCTGCGGCCATCCAGGCAGGCCAGCCGCGCCAGGCACCGATCAGGGGCACGAGCATCTGGAAAAGCGCCACCGCGAAGGCGAGGATCAGGGCGAAATGACCGAGTTCTGCATACATGCCCTGCTTATAGGACGGCCTTGGACCGGGGGCCAATTCAAATACGCGTTGGGGGCGCGACAGATTTGTCGCGCCCCCTCTGGCTCAAGGTGAGATCCAGCGGTTTGAACTCCGGACTAAGTCCGGGCGCGCCATGCCTCCAGCGCCGGATTGGGGTCAGCGGGGCCCTCGGAGATTGGGCCCACCGGCGTCTGATCAGCAGACAGTTCCGGCCCCTCGCGCAGGGCGTGAAGGTCGCGCATATTGCCCGCGACCTGCGGCGCCATGGTCAAATTGCGGGCCAGTTCCCGTTGAAATTGTTGACCTTTCACCTGATGGCGGGCGCCGAAATAGAAACTGACAACCGCCCCCAGCAACCACCACAAGGCCTCGGGCACCAGCGCCAGACCCTGCATTCGCGCGGCAAACCAGATCGGGTCGCTCATCGCAGCAACCATGAGGCCGATGGCACCAAATGCCATGGCCGGGCGCGGCAATCGGTTCAGCGCGTCCATCACCCGGTCAAAGCCGCTGCGTTGATCGCGGAATTCAGCGCTGAATTGCTGCAACGCATTGGCAAGCATCTCGTGATCCCGCTGCGCGGCAGCCTCTGCATTGGGGCGGAAGACCTCTGCGGTGCTTCGGATCACGTTGCCGCCCTGGCCAAGCAGCGCGTTAAGCCCCGTGTCGATCATCCCCATGCTGCGGTCCTCGCGGTAAATTCCGCCGCAGACAGATGGAATGCCGGAGAGATAAATTCCTCGGCCCGGCGAATCCAGCCACCCTTTCCGCCTGCGCGGGTTCGGGCGTATTTGCGGCTGGCCGGTCGCCGATCCGCAAGGCTCAGGTAATAATTGCGCCGCGCGATCCCATAGGCATCCACGATATGATCCGGGGCTTCGAAACAGGCAGCCGCACAGGCGTGGAGCGTCTGCGGGCCAATCATCCCATCGACATCCACGGCCTGCCCCATGTCCCGCAAAAGCTGTTGCAGGATGCGCACGGCGTTGGTGCCCGCATTCACGTACATGTCGAAAACCGAGGCGCGCAGGGAATCGGGCAAGTCACCGATCCGGGGACGATGGTAATAGTCCCGCATGAAGATCTCGATTGCCTGATCGCGGTCCAGGGCGCGGACATCATGTTCATCGACCCGACCGTCGCCCGTCAGATCAAGGCCGAGGCCGCGCAGGGTGTGGATCGTCACCCCGTGATTGGTCGCCCCACCCGGATCGTCCGGGTCGTTTACATAGCCCCCCTCCCGGGCGACGATCTCTTCTGCAATCTTGCGTACCGCGATGCTCATCTCGGGCCTCCTGCTGATCACCTTGCAGGGCCGAGGCTAAGCCTATTTTGGTTAATTCCGCCTATCCGGACCGGTCTCTGCCGGGTGGCGGCCTGTCGACCCGGTCCTCAACTGCCCTCCGGAGCTTCGTAGACGCCTTGCTCCTTCAACGCATCGATGACCTCTTTCGGCATATAGGTCTCATCGTGTTTTGCCAAAATTTCAGAGGCTTCGAAGGTGCCGTTGATGTATACGCCGGTGCCTACCATGCCCTGTCCCTCGTCAAAGAGATCCGGCAAGATACCGCTATAGACCACTGGCACGGACACGGCCGTGTCGGTCACGACAAATCGCACGACTTCTCCTTCGCCGCGGATCAGGGACCCTGCCTCGACCAACCCGCCAAGGCGGAACACCTCGCCCGGTGCGGGCGGATCGGACATCACCTGACTTGGGCTACGGAAGAAGTTGATCCCGTCGCGCAGCGCATATCCGGTCAGCCCGCTGGCAAACGCCAGGGCGACGAAGGCCAGCAGGATGACCTGTATACGGCGTTTCTTCTTCAGACCTTTCATAGCGACCTCACGGGAAAAGAGGGACGCCCATCAGCCCCTCCGTCTCGGGCAGGCCGAGCATCAGGTTGGCGTTCTGGATCGCCTGCCCGCTGGAGCCCTTGCACAGGTTGTCGAGTGCTGTCACCACAATGGCCCGCCCCGGAATCCGGTCACCCGCCACCCCGATATGTACGAAGTTAGAGCCCCGCACATGATGGGTGCTGGGCGTTTCTCCAAACGGCAGAACCGAAATGAAAGGTTCATCCGCATAAGCCATTTCATAAGCTTTCTGAATGGCTTGCGCGCCACCCTTGACGTAAGACGTGCACAGGATACCCCGGTTCACCGGCAGCAGATGCGGGGTGAACTGAACCTGCACGGGCCGCCCGGCCAGCTTCGAGAACTCCTGATCGAATTCGCCGAGGTGCCGGTGGGTCCCCCCGACGGCATAGGCGTTGTAGCCCTCGCTCAACTCGGCATGCAGAAGGTTTTCCTTCAGGCTGCGTCCGGCCCCGGAGACCGCGCATTTCATGTCGAGGATAATCTCGTCCAGGTCGATCACCCCGGCCTCGATCAGCGGACGGATGGTAAACTGCCCGGTCGCGGCATTGCACCCCGTCCCGGCAACTAGACGCGCAGCCGTGATGTCGTCCCGATAGAATTCGGTCAGCCCATAAACGGCCTCGGCCTGCATCTTGATCGCCGAATGAGGATTACCATACCACTTTTCGTACTCATCCGCATCGCGCAGCCGGAAGTCTGCCGAAAGGTCGACGATCTTCAAGGTCTTGGGAAGGTCACGGATGACCTCCTGGCTGGTCTTGTGCGGCAGCGCGCAGAACGCGAGGTCTATCTGGCCGAAATCGATCTGGTCCACGGTCACCAGATCGGGCAGCCCGAGGTGGCGCAGATGCGGATAAACCTGCGCCATGCTCTGCCCCGCCTTGGAATTGGCGGCCAGCGCGGCGATCTCCATGCCCGGATGGGTGGCGATCAGCCGGATCAATTCGGCTCCGGTATAACCGGAGGCGCCGATGATTGCGATTTGCTTTGCCATGTCAGCCCTTTCAGCGCGGCCCTTGGGCCCGCTTTTACATCTTCTTGCATATATCTGGATATGTCCGAGATCAAAACCCGGCGATCTGCGCGGTCACGCCGCGTGAAAATCGATTCTTCGTCGCAGGAATTGCGTCGCGTGGGTCGATACGCGGGCGGGATCACCTGTGGTCAGGAACATCGCCACCTGCCCCGGCCCGCGCATCTGCGGCCGTCTTTCAAGGTAGTCGGCCAGCGATTCCGCCACCAGGTTGGCCTGGCTGTAGACCGAGACATCCCCGCCGAGGGCCTGCTGGAAGATCTCCTGCATCAGCGGGTAATGGGTGCAGCCCAGGATCGCGGCCTGAGGATGCGGCATCTTGCGCTTCAGCGCCTCGACATGGCTTCGCACAAGGGCTTCGGCGAGAATCATGTCACCTTCCTCGATCGCATCGACAACACCGCCGCAGGCCTGCGCCTCGACATCCACACCGATGGCACGGAACGCCAATTCGCGCTGAAAGGCCCGGCTGGCGACGGTCGCGGGGGTGGCGAAGAGCGCGACATGTTCGACGCCGACGGCACGCGGCGGGGAATTGTCCCCCCATTGCCGTTCCGTCAGCGCCTCGATCAACGGAACGAAGACGCCAAGCACGCGCCTGTCGGGGGCCAGCCAGCCTTCTTGCATGCGACGCAGGGCCGCGGCAGAGGCCGTGTTGCACGCCAGGATCACCAGATCGCAGCCCGCGTCGAACAGACGCTGTACACCAGCCTTGGTCAGGTCATAGATATCGTCGGCGGCCCGCACGCCATAGGGTGCATGGGCATTGTCGCCCAGATAGACGAAGGGCACATCCGGCAGCCGCCGCGTGCAGGCGTCCAGCACGGTCAGACCGCCCAGACCGGAATCGAAAATACCAACTGCCATGGATCAGGTCCGATGCTTTTCTTCAAATTCAAACCCGTAATCGTAGGATTTCAAGGGCTTCGGTGAAAGCTCATATGTCGCCTTGCGCAGGAAATCCATCATGGCCTTGCTGTCCCCGGCCCGCGCCTGCAGCGCCTCGGGCTTGATCGGCTTGCCGATGACGATATCGACAGGGCCATCGACGCGGGCGCGGAATTCCCGCAGCAGCAGCCCCATGCGCAGGGTGGCATGCAGGTGGCTGGCGATCTGGAAGCTGCGCGAGGTCGTGCCGTCAAAGAAAACCGGGACGACGGTCGCCCCGCTGCGCGCAATCATCCGCGCGGTAAAGCCGCGCCAGCCTGGGTCCATCGGGTGGGAAAACGGCCCCTGGGCGGTGCTGACCGTACCGCCGGGGAATACGCCGATCGCACCTCCTTCGGCCAGATAGCGCAGCGCCTCCTTGCGGGTTTCAAGGTTGGTCGCGATACCTTCGCGCGTTTCATCGAAGGAGACCGGCAGGATGATCCGGTTCAGATCCTCGGCGCGCCGGAAAACCCGGTGCGCCAGCAGACGGAAATCGCCTCGCCGTGCCTGCAACATGTGCCCCATCACCAGCCCGTCCAGGATGCCGTAGGGGTGGTTGGCAATCAGGATCAGCGGGCCCGTTTCGGGAATGTTGTGAAGGCTGCCACCGATGACGTTCAGCGTCAGACCGTAGCGCTGCATCATAACCGACCAGAAATCCCGGCCCGCTGCGACCTCTTCGCCATAACCATCCGCGCGCCGGATCAGCGCCGGGCGGCCAAGCGTGTTTTCCATCAGCCGGATGATCGTCCGTCCACTGCGCGTTGCGGCGCTGCTTGCATAGGATATATCGCGCGCGGCCTGATGCGCCGATGCGACCGGACAAGGTCCAGGCAGCTTGCCAGGTAGGATCTCTGCGCTCATCACCGGGCCCTCGTGATCGCGAAAAGGGTGTCGCCTTGAAAAACAGACGCCAGAACCACGGGAATCGCGGTCCTGGCGTCTATTTAGGCAGATCACGCGTTACGATCCAGTTGTGCGAGGCCCCGGCGCCACTATTCGGCGGCTTCTGGTATCCCTGCAACGCGGGTTTCCGCCGGCCCGGGCGCAAGCTCTGCGATCAGGGCTTCGCGGGTCTTGGCCGCGCGCGCCTGGTTCGCCGCCTTGACCGGACCGAAGCCCCGGATCTCCAGCGGCAGTTCGGCCAGCGCGCATGCGACGCCCATCCGACCCGGCGCGATGCCTGCCAGCAGGCGTTCAAGGTCGCCTTCGTATTGGGCAATCAGATCGCGCTCCAGCCGGCGTTCCTCGGCCCGCCCGAAGGGATCAAGCCGGGTGCCGCGCAGGAATTTTCCGCGCGCCAGAACGCTCAAGGGCAACTTGAACCACGGCCCGAAGGTCCTTTTCGCCGGGCGGCCATCCTTGCCCTCGGTGCCCAGGGTCGGCGGAGCCAGGTGATAGGACATGCGAAAATCGCCAGAAAAGTCCTTCTCTGCCTTCTTGCGGGTCTGGATCAACAGGCGGGCGACCTCGTATTCGTCCTTGTAGGTCAGCAGCTTGTGATAGCCCTTCGCGACGGCTTCCTGCAGGGCGGGATCGTCAAACCGGGCCACCATCGCGCGGTATCGCCTGGCCAGCCCGCGACCCTGGTAGGCCCGCAGATGATCGGCCCGGAAGGCGATCTTTTCTTCCAGTGTCTTTTCCGCCGGCGGACCCGCCGGGGCGATCATCGCTGCCGCCTGATCGGGATGCAGCGAAGCCCAACGTCCGATTTCAAAGGCACGCAGGTTGGCTTCGACCGCAGCCCCGTTCAGGCCGATCGCTTCCCGGATCGCTGCGTGCCCGATCGGCACCAGCCCGCGTTGCCAGGCCGCCCCGCACAGCAGCATATTGGCAAAGATACTGTCGCCCATGGTCGCCCGCGCCAGTTCGCTGGCATCGAACAGGCTGACCTTGTCGCCCAACCGTGCCTCCAACTGCAGGGCAAGCCGGTCGGAGGGCAGCGCGAATTCGGTGTCCCGCGTGAAATCACCGGTGATGATCTCGTGGCTGTTGACCACCGCACCGGTATGCCCCGTACGCGTCAGCCCAAGGGTCTTTGACCCCGCACTGACAACAAGATCGCCGCCGATCACTGCGTCTGCCTCGCCATTTGCGACACGGATGGCGGTGATGTCGCCGGGGGTTTCCGCGATGCGCAGATGGATATGCACCGCGCCGCCCTTCTGGGCGAGACCGGCCATTTCCATCATGCCCGCTCCCTTGCCATCGATCTGGGCCGCCTGCGCCAGGACCGCGCCGATGGTCACCACGCCGGTGCCGCCAACGCCAGTGATGATGACGTTATGGGTGCCTTCGATCGGCGCGAATTGCGGCTCGGCCATCTCGGGCAGGTCCAGCGCCTGAGTTTCGGCGGCATCCTTTCGGATCCTGGCCCCTTCCAGCGTCACGAAGCTGGGGCAAAAACCCTGAATACAGCTGAAATCCTTGTTGCAGCTCGACTGGTCGATGGCGCGTTTGCGGCCCAGGTCCGTCTCGACCGGCACGATGGAAACGCAATTGGATTGCACGCCGCAATCCCCGCAGCCTTCGCAGACGTCGGTATTGATGAAGACCCGCTTGTCGGGGTCCGGGAAAGTGCCGCGCTTGCGCCGGCGACGTTTCTCGGCAGCACAGGTCTGGATATAGAGAAGTGCCGAGACGCCTTCCTGCCGGGCGAGGTCCTCTTGCACCTGCATTACATCGGCGCGTTCGCGGGTCTCGACCTCCCTGGGGAACAGGGTCAGGTCGACCTCTTCCTTGGCGTCATAGACAGCCACGACGCGGGGCACACCCATGGCGACCAGTTCGCGCGCTATCTGATAGGCATCAAGGCCCCCTTCGTTTGCCTGCCCGCCGGTCATCGCAACGGCATCATTATAGAGGATCTTGTAGGTCATGGTGACGCCGGACATCACCGCCGCCCGGATCGCCTGAATGCCGGAGTGGTTATAGGTCCCGTCTCCGATGTTCTGGAAGACATGCCCGCGCTTGGAAAACGGCGCCTCGCCGATCCAGTTCGCGCCCTCGGCCCCCATATGGGTGACCCCGAGCGTGTCACGGTCCATCCATTGCACCATGTAGTGACAGCCGATCCCGGCGTAGGCGCGACTGCCTTCGGGCACCTTGGTCGATGAATTATGCGGGCAGCCCGAGCAGAAATAGGGCAACCGCGCGGCCAGATCCGTTGCGGTATCGTTGCGCCGCACATCGGCCAATGCGGTCATCCCGTCGCTGATAGCCTCGCTGCCATGGCCTTCGTCGATAAGGACCTGCCCCAAGGCTTCGGCGATCATCACCGGATCAAGCTGCATCTTCGAGGTGAACAGCACCTTGTCGCCGTTCTTCGCCCCGATGACCCTTGGCCGGTCGGGCACGTCGAACAGGGTTTCCTTGATCTGCGTTTCCAGGATCTTGCGCTTTTCCTCGACCACCACGATCAGGTCCAGTCCGCCGGCCCATTCGGCAAAGCTGGTCCGATCCAGCGGCCAGACCTGCGCGATCTTGTAGCTGGTCAGGCCAAGCCGCTCGGCCCCCTCTCCGTCCAGCCCCAGCAGGCTGAAGGCATGTTGCAGGTCGAGCCAGTTCTTTCCGGCCGCGACGAACCCGATCCGGGCGCCGGGCTTGCCCCAGCCGCGCTTGTCGATCCGGTTGGCGCGGGCATAGGCTTCGGCCGCGCGGACCTTGTAGTCCAGCAGGCGGGCTTCCTGTTCGACAGGCGTATCGACCAGCCGGATGTTCAGGCCACCTTCGGGCAGCGCATCCGGTGGCGAGAAAAGGGTCACGCGGTCATGGTTGCCTTCGACAACGGCCGTTGCCTCGACCGTGTCCTTCATCAGTTTCAGCGCGACCCAGAGGCCGGCGTAGCGGCTCAGACCATAGCCGTAATGGCCAAGATCCAGGATCTCCTGCACGCCGGCGGGGCTGAGGACCGGCATCTGCGCATCCATCGCTGCCCATTCGCTGGCATGCAGCACGGTCGAGCTTTCGCCGGTATGGTCATCCCCCATGGCAACCAGAACACCGCCATTGGGATCGGTGCCGGCCATATTTGCATGGCGGAATACATCGCCTGACCGGTCCACGCCCGGCCCCTTGCCGTACCAAAGGCCGAAGACGCCGTCGAAACGCCCCTCGCCCCGTAGCCCGGCCTGCTGCGCGCCCCAAAGGGCGGTCGCGGCGAGGTCTTCGTTCAGACCTTCCTTGAAAAGCACATCTGCGCCTTCGAGCAGCTTTCCTGCCCGGCGCATCTGCATATCCACCGCCCCAAGCGGTGATCCGCGGTATCCCGTGACATATCCAGCTGTGTTGAGCCCTGCATCGGCGTCGCGCGCCTTCTGGGCCAGCATGAGCCTGACCAGCGCCTGTGTGCCGTTCAGCAACACCGTCTTGCGCGTCAGGTCGAATTTGTCATTCAGGCTGATCCGAGGTTGGGTCACCTAAGTTGCCTCCTCTGCCTTCATATGGATCAAGCCTAGGCCACCGCCCGGCAGGTTTGAAGGGATTCACGAAAAATAACCTATGCTTCCGGTATGGTCGCCGCTAAGAGAGGCGCCAAGAGCCGATGGCAGGAAACTGTTGCGCTAAACACCGAACTCACATCAGATTGAGTTGTTATGGACTGGGACAAGCTCAGAATATTCCACGCTGTCGCCGATGCCGGCAGTCTGACCCATGCGGGAGATGCGCTGCATCTGTCGCAATCCGCCGTGTCGCGTCAGATCCGCGGGCTCGAGGATTCGCTGAACACCACCCTGTTCCACCGACATGCGCGCGGGCTTATCTTGACCGAACAGGGCGAATTGCTGTTTGACGCGACCCGCGCCATGGCCAAGCGGCTGGATACGGCAACGGCCCGGATCCGTGACAGCGAAGAAGAAGTCTTTGGCGAATTGCGCGTCACCACGGCTGTCGGTTTCGGCACGCTCTGGCTGGCCCCGCGCCTGACTAAGCTCTACGACCGCTATCCCGATCTCAAGATCGACCTGATGCTGGAAGAACGCGTTCTGGACCTGCCGATGCGCGAAGCCGACGTGGCCGTGCGCATGAAGGAGCCGAGCCAGGCCGACCTGATCCGCAAGAAGCTGATGTCGATTCGGATGCGCTGCTATGCCTCCAAGACCTACCTGGAAAAGCGCGGGCATCCCGAAACGCTGGACCAGTTGTCCAGCCACCGCATCATCTGCCAGGCGCCATCGGCACCGCAGGTGGCCGGTGGGGCATCCCTTATTCACAAGCTGCTTGCCAATGACGTCGGCTCTACCCTGACGGTGAACAATTACTTCGGCGTGCTCCAGGCGGTGATCCACGATCTCGGGATCGGCGTGCTGCCGGATTACCTGATCGAGGAGTTCCCCAACCTCGAGCGCGTCTTCCCCGACATCGAAAGCAGCGAAGTCCCCGTCTTCCTCGCTTTCCCGGAAGAACTGCGCCATTCCAAGAGAGTCGCCGCCTTCCGCGATTTCGTTCAGGAAGAGATCATGGCGCACCGTCGATCTATCCGGGAACTGCGCGAACGGGACGAAGACATCTGACACAATCCGGCCGCGAAAAGACTCGGTCGGCCGGATATTTTCTGTCGAATTTGGGGGGCTTTGCGCCCTTGGCCCGATTGGGCGAAGCTTGTTAAGCTTTGCACCCGTCTCTCGCCCCCGCCTCACAGAAGTGTTAGCGCCAAAACAAATACCCTAACGCACTAATTTCGCTGGATATTTCTAATATCGAGCGGACTTGCATTTTTCGCATAGCCGCAATGCGAAAAATTGTCCGACAAAAGACTTGATCGTTTACACTCCGACGAATATTTCAGCACTCGACGGTGATGCTGCCTAGCGGCGCGTCACCTTCATACCTCCCTGTTGGACTTGGCCGGACCTTGTGTCCGGCCTTTTTTTTTGCGCTTCTCCCGCGCATCGGACATGGGCTGAAATGCGCGTCCGGAACCCCGTCATGATTCTGTCATGTGCCAGGCGCGCTCACGCAGGGATCATACCTTTTCCAATACGCGCATTCCGCCCCGCCCGGCTCCGTGTCAGCTTACGACTAGCGGAACTGCGCGACCGGCCAAGGTTCCTTGGCGAGACAGGCCCCATGGCTCGTTCGGAGCCCCAGCCGACGCCATTCCCTGAATTTGCCGCCTGCACGCACCCCGGCCGGCCGGTAAGGCCCGGGGGCAGAGAGCCCGCCCATCCGATAGCTCATTGGCGCTTCAAGACAGCCCGTGCCGCGGCTTCCTGCGCCTGTCGCCATTCACGCCCTTGCTCAAACAAACGTCAGTAATCGCCGCGAGGCATGAAATGCGGGGCAAGTTCCCTAACGGAAAGACATTTTTTCGAAGCGGTCCCGAGTATAAACCTTGGGTCACGCCCCGGCCCCAAGGCGAACTGAACGGTTCGGTCTAGACACGACAACCAAGGTTTCAAGGTTTTCCGTCGGAAATGTGTGTGCGCCAATACACAGCGCACCAGCAGTTTCCGCCAGTTTCGTGCGGGACAGAACGCTCCTAAATCATCCTCATCGCTGACAGACACAACGCCGGTCAGCCAGAAGATAACATAAAGGAGCTCAGCCATGACTGGTTTTGCAAAATTCGTTTCCGTCGCCGTTCTCGCAGCAATCGCCCCCTTCGCCGCCACCGCTGAAAGCGTTGACGTCCTCAACCCCTACACCCGGGATGCAGGCGCCTATGTGACCGGGGATACCTTCGGCCATGATGTCGACGGTGTGCAAGAGTCCGACGTCGACGTCACCAACCCCTATATCCGTGACGCTGGCCCGCGGGTCACTTCTTCGACCTACTCCAACCAGACCGGTGAAGCCGATGCCAGCAACGTCGACGTGCTGACCCCCTACCGCAACGACTCCGGTCGCATCGTCACCGAAACCCATTCCGACTCGCCTGCCGTGTCTCAGAACTTCTGATCAAGGCAGTCAGGACGGCGGCTGGCGGTCTTTCGCGACCGTCAGCCTTTCGGATCCGGCCCATGTGACATCCCCTGCTTATGAAGCCGGGACCCAGAAAAGGATGCAGGGAAACCTGCATCCTTTTAGCTTTGCAGATAGGCCGGGAACGCCCCATCCACGTGGTCAATGGAACGCGCGGGCATGATGCCAGGATCCTCTCTGGACTCTCCTCACTCCCCAAACCCCCAAACTTGGACAGCCGACGTCAGATCCCTGTTTCCCGGCGGACCATCAGATCCAGAAGACGGTTTTTCAAAATTTATTCGGAACCAATCACCCCACCCCGGACTTGTACCTTCAATGCCACTGAGGCAAACATGTAGGAGTAAGTTATGAATACCTTTAGCAAAATTCTCACCGGTGTTTCCGTTGCCGCCCTGCTGCCGCTGACCGCGATGGCCCAGTCCACCGACAACGGCGTGCCCGCGGAAGTTGACCAAGCATTTGGCGAGGCCACAGCGCCGAACGCTGAAGGTGGTATGAGTTCCGAAGGCGATCTTGAAGTGATCGCCGGCACCGACGACGAAGAAGGCACTGTCGACCCCTCCGGTCTTGATGCCCCGATGGCAACGGGCGAAGAATACGCCCCCGACCAGATCGAAATCGCTGAAATGGACTTTGATGCCGTTCTTGCCGATGCGACCCTGGTTGACGGCATCCTCGAAGACAGCCTTGTCGTTTCCAGCGACCGCAAGATGGTCGGTAACGTAAACGCCGTCTATGAAAAGCCCAATGGCCAGATGCTGGCAGATGTCACCCTGTCCAGCGAATTGGATACGGATGAAGCCCGCGCTCTGGTGCCGGTTTCGGAAGTTGCCGACAATGGCAACATCGTGATGAAGGACGATTTCACGACCATTCGTGACACCTTCATCCAAACCGAAGGTTCCAAGACGATGGAATGATATACCGTGACCGGCGGGCCTGCGGGCCTGCCCATCACCGGGATCAAGGGGATATGGCGATGCCATGTCCCCTTTTTTATGGGTTGAAGCGTTGAAAACGCCGGGTCCAGCCCTGCCAAATGCGTCAGAACGCTCGGGCTTGCCCCTCCCAGCGGTCCTTTTCACCCTCAGCGAGCCGCTTTCGTGGGTCTTTCCGGCCCCTTTTGCCTCTCAGCCCTTTTCCATCCCGTCGCAGTGGCGTAAATCGGGCGCCAAGCAAGGGGCAGCAATCTGGGGGATAAGATGCAGGAACCGGCCATCACGGAAGAACTGATCGCAAGCCACGGGATCAACCCGGAGGAATACGCCGAGATTCTGTCGATCCTCGGCCGGGCGCCCAGTTTCACCGAACTTGGCATCTTTTCGGCGATGTGGAACGAACATTGTTCTTACAAATCGTCGAAAAAATGGCTCCGCACCCTGCCGACCACCGGCCCCCAGGTGATCTGCGGCCCCGGTGAAAATGCCGGTGTGGTTGATATCGGCGACGGGCCGGATGGCAAGAAGATGGCCGTCATCTTCAAAATGGAAAGCCATAACCACCCCTCCTACATCGAACCCTATCAAGGGGCCGCCACGGGTGTTGGCGGCATCCTGCGTGATGTCTTCACCATGGGCGCACGGCCCGTCGCGGCGATGAATTCGCTGTCCTTCGGCGCGCCGGACCACCACAAGACCCGCCAATTGGTGCATGGTGTCGTCGAAGGCGTCGGGGGCTATGGCAATTGTTTCGGTGTCCCCACCGTCGGCGGAGAGGTCCGTTTCGACCCCGCCTATAACGGTAACTGCCTTGTGAACGCCTTTGCGGCCGGTTTGGCCGATGCGGATGCGATCTTTTATTCGGCGGCTTCCGGCGTCGGCATGCCCGTGGTCTATCTGGGCGCCAAAACCGGGCGCGACGGCGTTGGCGGTGCCACCATGGCCAGCGCCGAATTCGACGATACGATCGAGGAAAAGCGCCCCACCGTCCAGGTTGGCGATCCCTTCACCGAGAAACGCCTGATGGAAGCGACGCTGGAGCTGATGCAAACCGGCGCCGTGATCTCGATCCAGGACATGGGCGCTGCCGGCCTGACTTGTTCGGCGGTCGAAATGGGTGACAAGGGCGGCCTCGGCATCCGGCTCGACCTGGATTCGGTGCCGCAACGCGAACCCAACATGACCGCCTACGAGATGATGCTGTCGGAAAGCCAGGAGCGGATGCTCATGGTGCTGAAACCCGAAAAAGAGGCCGAAGCCCGCGCCGTTTTCCAGAAATGGGATCTGGATTTCGCCATCGTCGGGGAAACCATCGCCGAGGACCGTTTTCTGATCGAAATGGGCGGCAAGGTCTTTGCCGATATGCCTCTGTCGAAACTGGCCTCCTCCGCCCCGGAATACGACCGCCCCTGGGTCGAAACCGAAGCGCCCGAGGCGCTGACCGATGCGGATATCCCCTCGGTCGATCCGATCGATGGGCTGAAGGCGCTGATTGGCTGCCCGAACTATTGTTCGCGCCAGTGGGTCTATGAACAATACGACAGCATGGTCATGGCCGATACGGCACGCGGTCCCGGCGTCGGGTCAGGTATCCTGCGGGTTCATGGCACGCAAAAGGCGCTCGCCTTCACATCGGACGTGACGCCGCGCTATGTCAAGGCAAACCCTGTCGAAGGTGGCAAGCAAGCGGTCGCCGAAGCCTTCCGAAATCTGATAGCAACGGGCGCCAAGCCCTTGGCAACAACAGATAACCTTAACTTCGGCAACCCGGAAAAGCCTGAAATCATGGGCCAGTTCGTTGGCGCCATCAAGGGCATCGCAGAGGCCGTTGCAGCGCTCGACATGCCGATCGTTTCGGGCAATGTCTCGCTTTACAACGAAACCGACGGGACCGCGATCCTGCCTACTCCTACCATCGGCGCGGTCGGTCTGATCGAAGACATCGACAAGGCAATCATCAGCCCCGTGCGCGAAGGCCACGTGGCGCTGGTGCTGGGCGGTCTCGGCACGCATCTGGGCCAATCTGCCCTGCTGGCCGAGGTCTTCAACCGAACCGACGGCGACGCCCCCCATGTCGATCTGGACGCCGAGGCCCGCAACGGGGCCTTCATCCTCGACAACATCGACTGGATCCGCACCTGCACCGATATTTCGGACGGCGGGCTGGCGCTCGCGGCCTTCGAACTGGCCGAAGCGGCGGGGGTTGGCGTCACGCTCGACAGCCATTCGCAGGTCGAATTGTTCGGTGAAGATCAGGGACGCTACCTGATCGGTTGCAGCTTCGATTCTGCCGAGGCCCTGATGGTCGCCGCCGGCAAGGCGGGCGTCGAGGTGCTGAGCGTCGGAAAGTTCGGCGGCGAGATGGTCAACTTCGGCGGCTTTGCGGCCCCGCTCGACGAACTCTCGACGATCTTCCGTGGTACCTTTGGTGAGGTCTTCGGCTAGGGTCACGCCTTCGCCTCCGAGCCGAGCATCAATGACGGCCCCGCGCCGCTTGGCGCGCCGATATCCCGCGGCGCGCCGCCCACTTGCGGCCAAGCCCTGCAGGGCATACATTTCACTCGAAGACAAACCGGAGTTCTCCATGACCATTCAGGCCTCGGATATCGAAGCGATGATCCGCGACAGCTTTCCCAATGCCAAGATCGATGTCCAGGGGGACGACGGTCAGCACTTCTCGGCGATGGTCGAGGACGACAGCTTTCGGGGCATGAACCGCGTGCAGCAGCAACGTGCCGTCTATGCCGCCCTGAAAGGCAAGATGGATGGACCAGCTGGTGAGCTTCACGCCCTTGCGCTGACCACGCGGGCGCCCTGAACAGGATCAAGTATGCGCTTCAACCTCCTGAAGCCGCATGAAAATGACAAGCCGCAAGGTGGCGGGAACACCCGGACACCGTGACGCGAGACAAAGGAACAGCCAAATGAGCGACGCCAAGACCCTCATCACCGAAACCGTGAAAGCCCATGATGTCGTGCTCTACATGAAGGGCACCAAGTCGATGCCGCAATGTGGTTTTTCCTCTCGCGTGGCGGGCGTTCTGAACTACATGGGTGTGGATTACACGGATGTGAACGTGCTTTCGGATGCCGACCTGCGCCAGGGCATCAAGGATTATTCCGACTGGCCCACCATCCCGCAGCTGTACGTCAAAGGAGAGTTCGTGGGCGGCTGCGACATCATCACCGAGATGACCCTTTCGGGCGAACTCGACACCCTGTTCGAAGAAAGCGGCGTGACCTACGACAAGGAAGCCGCGGACAAGATCCGCGCTGCAAACGGCTGATTTCCCGGCCTATTCCTGAACGGTACAAGAGGCGAAAAGGGTGACCTTTTCGCCTTTTTCGCTGTCGGTGAACTCAAGGCGGCCGGTGTCGCCCTTGCTCCACCAGACGTAGCTGGCGCCACCGTCAGCATAGCGCGCACCTGACCCCGATTCCACCTGCGGCAAGAGGATCAGCCTGTCATCCGCCCAAAGCGCGACATGCGGTTCATCCCCGTTCACATACGTCACCGGGACGACCACATCGCGTTCGCAAATATACCGCGCTTCGATCATCTCCAGGGCCGCAGCCCCGTTGCACAAACCCAACACCGCGACGGTCGCTAAAAAGAAAATCCTCATCTTGTCAGCCCCTTACGGCATTGCCTTCAACAAGTATCAGCGTCTTACTCTGCACCGACATTGTCTTCCAGGCGCTGCGCCATCGCCTCGGCCCTTGCGGCCAGCTCCGCCATGCTCTGCGTCACGCTATCGGGAATGAAAGGCACGCGGATTTCCTGCGGCGGCGTATCCTGAAGCGCCTGGATCTGGCCTTTCAGGTCCTCGATCTCCTGCTGCATTGCGTCGATCTGTGACTCCGACCCAACCGTCCTGTCGGCCAGCATCAGCCCCGCCATCAGCAGCATCTTGGCTTCGGTCAACCGCCCCGTCTGGCCCACCAGCACCTGGGCTTCGCGGTCAAGCATCCCGGCGGCGCCATGCAGGAAATCTTCTTCGCCCGGCTGGCAGGCGACATCGAATTTGCGCCCACCGATTGAAATGGTCACGTCAGGCATCAGAAAGTCTCCGTCTTCGGGGCGGCGTCGCTTGCGGTCTCATCCGTCACCAGCGGGCCGAGGGCGGCCATGATCGCATCGGCTTGCGCTTTCGAGGCGGATTGTTCCGCCCGCAGCGCCTCCAATTCGGCCATCGCCGCCGGATCGACCAGATCGGCACCGGCAGGCGCGCCTTCGGCGACCGCTTCGCGAAGGGCACGGTTGTTGCTTCTCAGAACCTCGTTCGCCGCGCGCAAGCGCGACATCTCGGTTTCCAACCCCGCCACGGCGCCCAGCATGGTCTGACCTGAGGTCGATGCGGCATCGGTCGCAGCCTTCGCCTCGGCCAGCGCGGCTTCCAGTTCCGGGATGCGGTCGATCTGGGATGCCATGTCCGACAACTGCCCCTGCAAGGCGGCTTCACGATCCTTCGCAATCCCCAGGTCGCCCTCCAGACGGGCGAGATCCTGCCGTGCAACGGCCAACTCGGCCTTCAGGACATCAGCTTCGCTTTCCCCGGCGGGGGCTTCCTCGCCGCGTTCGATGCCTGCCTGGATCCGGTCCATGGCCAGGGCAATCCGACCCTGCAATTCCTCAAACGTACTCATCTGCCCTCATCATATCGCCGCCCTATGACCCCATATGTCCCGATTTTGCTTCCCCTCAAGGGGTCGGCACGGTGCCCTGCCCCCGGATCTGACCGGGCCGCAGCGAATCATGGGCGGTCTCCACTGTTCGGGGGAGTTTACCGGAAGCGGAGAAGTTTCCAAATCACCCCGCTGGAGGGCGAAAATCGGCCCCTTCGCTTGCCTTTCCGCCCCCGGCTGGTAAGAGCGCGACAAAGACGTGCCATCCTGTCTGGCCAGCAATTCTTGGGAAGAGGAAGACCAAAGTGGAAATCGACGCTCTGCGCACCGCGCATCCCGAACATTGGGCCAAGGCAAGTGCCATCCGCGCCCTGACCCTCGACGCCGTCCGGGCCGCCAATTCCGGCCATAGCGGCATGCCCATGGGCATGGCCGATGTCGCGACCGTCCTGTTCGAAAAGCACATGAAGTTCGACGCCGCGACCCCGGATTGGGCCGACCGCGACCGGTTCATCCTGTCGGCTGGCCATGGCTCGATGCTGGTCTACGCGTTGCTGCATCTGACCGGCGACGTACAATTCCCGATCGAGGAAATCCGCAACTTCCGCCAATGGGGGGCCCGCACCGCCGGCCACCCCGAGAACTTCCTGGCCGATGCGATCGAGACCACCACCGGCCCGTTGGGTCAGGGCATCGCCAATTCCGTCGGCTTCGCCATGGCCGAGGAAATGCTGCGCGCCCAGTTCGGCAAAAAAGTCGTGGACCACCACACCTATGTCATCGCCGGCGACGGCTGCCTGATGGAAGGCGTCAGCCAGGAGGCGATCACCCTTGCCGGCCGCCACCAGCTGAGCAAGCTGGTCGTCTTCTGGGACAACAACGGCATCACCATCGACGGCAATGTCGAACTGTCGGACAACACCGACCAGGTCATGCGCTTCAAATCGGCTGGCTGGCACGTCCAGGAAATCGACGGCCATGACCCCGAGGCCATCGATGCCGCCATCACCGCTGCCAAGCGCGCCGGCAAGCCGTCGATGATCGCCTGCAAGACCCACATCGCGCTCGGCCACGCCGCCCAGGATACCTCCAAGGGCCACGGCGCGCTGACCGATGCGGATCAGCTGGCGGCAGCCAAGGCCGCTTATGGCTGGAAATTCGGCCCCTTCGAGATCCCCGCAGACGTGAAATCCGCCTGGGAGGCCATCGGCAGCCGGGGCGCTGCGGACCGCGCCGAATGGCTGGATCGCTTTGGCGAACTGTCTGAACGCAAGCAGGCCGAGTTCACCCGCCGCATGGCCGGTGAGGTCCCCAACAAGCTGGCCTCGACCGTGCGCGCGCTGAAAAAGCAGCTCTCCGAAGTCCAGCCCAAGGTTGCCACCCGCAAGGCCTCGGAAATGGCGCTCGAAGTCATCAATCCGCATCTGCCCGAAACCATCGGCGGCTCGGCGGATCTGACCGGCTCGAACAACACGCGCACCCATGATCTCGGGATCTTCGACATCGACAACCGCAAGGGGCGCTTCGTCCATTGGGGTATCCGCGAACACGGCATGGCCTCGGCGATGAACGGCATGGCGTTGCACGGCGGGATCAAGCCCTACTCGGGCACCTTCATGTGCTTCACCGATTACGCCCGCCCCGCGATGCGTCTGTCGGCATTGATGAAGGTCGCCCCGGTCTACGTGATGACCCATGATTCCATCGGCCTCGGCGAAGACGGTCCGACCCACCAGCCGGTCGAACACCTCGCCATGCTGCGCGCCACGCCCAACATGTTCGTCTTCCGCCCCGCGGATGCCGTGGAAACCGCCGAAAGCTGGGAACTTGCGCTCAGCCAGACCTCGACGCCCTCGGTCCTGTCGCTGACCCGTCAGAACCTGCCGACCGTGCGGACCGAACACAAGACGCGCAACCTCTCGGCCCAGGGCGCCTACGTGCTCGCCGATGCCACGACGAAACGTCAGGCCATCCTGCTCGCCACCGGCTCCGAAGTCGAAATCGCGCTCGCCGCCCGCGCCCTGCTGGAAAAGGACGGGATCGGCACCCGCGTGGTCTCGATGCCCTGCTTTGAACTGTTCGAAGCCCAGGACGCCACCTATCGCCGCAAGGTCCTTCCCGCCGGCGCCGTCCGCGTCGCGATCGAGGCCGGAATCCGCCAGGGCTGGGACCAATGGCTACTCGGCGAACGCGGCCGCGACACAAAGGCCGGCTTCATCGGCATGACCGGCTTCGGCGCCTCCGCCCCCGCCGAAACCCTCTACGAAAAATTCGGCATCACCGCCGAAGCCGTGGTCGAAAAGGTCAAATCCCTTCTCTGACCCCACCGATACGTCCAGACGACCAGAAGCCAGGCTGCACCACGCGCCCGGCTTCTTTCGTTTCCCTGTTAGAAATATCCTGGGGGAGGCGCCGCCCGGCGCCGGGGGCAAAGCCCCCGTCCTCCGGTGATTCCCCCTGCCACAGGGCAGACCAGAAACCCGTCTCGCACTTGCAGCATATGTTAGCGCGAACCTTCCAAAAGGGTTAGCGCAACCATGGGCAACAGCGCAATGTTTCCGCTAACACTTTGTCCTGCAATGGATTTTTAGCTTACTCCCCTTAGAGAGGACCGGTATAGACAAAGGCATATCGGGTTTGCAGGAGATATTGAAATGACCGTCACCCTTGCCATCAATGGTTTCGGCCGCATCGGGCGCTGCACGCTGGCGCATATCGCCGAAGCCGCCCGCAACGATGTCCAGGTCGTCAAGATCAACGCGACCGGCCCGATCGAAACCAATGCCCATCTGCTGAAATATGACTCCGTCCATGGCCGCTTCGGCAATGACGTGAAGGTCGCCGGCAACACCATGGATATCGGTCGCGGCCCGATGGAGGTCTTCTCGACCTACAACCCCGAAGACCTCGACTGGGACGGCGTCGATGTCGTCCTGGAATGCACGGGCAAGTTCAACGACGGCGAAAAGGCAAAGATCCACAAGGAACGCGGCGCCAAGTCGGTCCTGATCTCCGCCCCGGCCAGGAACGTCGAAAAGACCATCGTCTTCGGCGTCAACCACCGCGACATGGTGGAAGGCGACAGCATGATCTCCAACGGGTCCTGCACCACCAATTGCCTCGCCCCGCTGGCCAAGGTGCTGAACGATGCCATCGGCATCGAGTCCGGCATCATGACCACGATCCACAGCTATACCGGCGACCAGCCGACGCTCGACCGCCGCCACGGCGATCTCTACCGCGCCCGCGCCGCCGCGATGAGCCAGATCCCCACCTCGACCGGGGCTGCCAAGGCCATCGGTCTGGTGCTGCCGGAACTGAAGGGCAAGCTTGACGGCTCCTCGATCAGGGTCCCGACGCCGAATGTCTCTGCCGTCGACCTGACCTTCATCGCCTCCAAGGACGTGACCGTTGATGACGTGAACGAGATCGTGCGCGAAGCGGCCGCCGGCCACATGGGCCATGTGCTGGGCTATGATCCCGAACCCAAGGTCTCGATCGATTTCAGCCATACCGAACAAAGCTCGATCTTCGCTCCGGACCAGACCAAGGTCATCGGCGGCCGGCTCGTCCGGGTGCTGGCCTGGTACGACAACGAATGGGCCTTTTCCTGCCGCATGGCGGATGTGGCCGCTGCATTGGGCCGCCTGCAACACTAAGCCCGCCGCCCGGTACCGCCTGACAGGCCTCGAAGCACCGCTTCGGGGCCTTTTTCTTGCCGATGGCGCCAGCAGTCGCGACGCCCCCTTGACCTTGCCCCCCGCAATGTGGATTGCTGAAAGCAAGTTGTTAGCGCAAACAGCCCCCTCCGGCTGCGCGCGAGGATCTGCGGAAAGGAAAGTCCATGGCGATCACAGTCGCAATCAACGGGTTTGGCCGTATCGGGCGCAATGTCCTGAGGGCCATTGCCGAAACCGGCCGCACGGATATCGAAGTCGTGGCGGTCAACGATCTGACCCCGGTCGACACCAATGCACACCTCTTCCGTTACGACAGCGTCCACGGGCGCTTCGGCGGCGAGGTCACCACCGGCGACGACTGGATGGATGTTGGCACGGGCCGCATCAAGGTCACCTCGCTGCGCAACCCCGAAGAACTGCCCTGGAAGGATGTGGACATTGCCCTGGAATGTACCGGGCTGTTCACCAAGCGGGACACGGCGGCGCGCCACCTTGAAAACGGCGCGCAGCGCGTGCTGGTCTCGGCGCCCTGTTCGGGGGCCGACATCACTTCGGTCTTCGGGGTGAACCACCTGGCGATCAAACCCGATCACATGGTGGTTTCCAACGCCTCCTGCACCACCAACTGCCTGGCGCCGGTGGCCAAGGTGCTGAACGACACCGTCGGCATCACCAATGGCTTCATGACCACCATCCACAGCTATACCGGCGACCAGCCGACGCTGGACCGGGGGCATTCGGACCTTTACCGGGCCCGCGCGGCCGCCATGTCGATGATCCCGACCTCGACCGGCGCGGCCAAGGCCGTCGGTCTGGTTCTGCCCGAACTGGCGGGCAAGCTTGACGGTGTGGCGATCCGGGTCCCCACGCCCAATGTCTCGGCCGTCGACCTGACCTTCAACGCCGGTCGCGCGACCAGCGCCGAAGAGATCAACGAAGCCCTGATGAAAGCCGCTGAAAGCGGCGCGCTGAAGGGCATCCTGGCCTGCACCGGGGACAAGCTGGTGTCGGTTGACCTGAACCACGACCCGGCTTCCTCGACCGTGGCGCTGGATCAGACCAAGGTGCTGGACGGTACGCTGGTGCGCATCCTGTCCTGGTATGACAATGAATGGGGCTTCTCCTGCCGGATGGCCGACATGGCCGCCCATATGGGGACGCTTCTGTAAGATCTTCGGGCCTGCCGTGATCCAGTCGGCAGGCCCGAAGACGCTTTCCACCGTGCAGCCTGAACCCCGGCGGCGCGGTGGCCAAAACCTACTTGCCCGAAGCCCCCTTGATCGGGCATAGGCGCTGCGGCATAGCTGGGCATACCCTGCCGAAGGCCCACGCCCACAGGATGACACATCGCGCATGAACACCCGGATCACCCTGATCATTGCCTTGCTGGTGTTCGGCTTCCTGTTTTACGACAATGTCCTCGGAACCGGGGAAACCTCCCTGTTCCTGGCTCGGAAATTCGTGGATCTTGTCGACTGGATCGCCTTCTGGCGATAGCCTTGGCTTCAGATCCAACCGTCGAAAGGCCTGCCCCATGAGCACGACCCTGCTTCTTGCCGCGCTCACGATCCTCCTGCTGGTTCTGGGGGGGCTGGTCCTGAACAGCTTCCTGTGGAAACACCGGGTCGAAGCACTGGTGCCGCCGCGTGGTGTCTTTACCCGCATCTCGACAGGGCGGCTGCACTACGTCGTCAAGGGCCCTGCCGAGGCGCCCCAGGTGCTGCTGATCCACGGGCTGGGCGGCCAATTGGGCAATTTCGACTGCGGCCTGATCGACGATCTGGCACGGGATCACCGCGTGATCGCCCCGGACCGCCCCGGCATGGGCTATTCGGACCGCCGCAGCAGCGCCGGATCGACGCCCGCCGATCACGCCCGCTACATGCTGGAACTGATCGAGGATCTCGGCCTGAAGCGCCCCCTCGTCATCGGTCATTCCCTTGGCGGCGCCATCGCGCAGGAAATCGCCCTGCAAGCCCCAAAGCGGATCTGCGGCCTTGCGCTGATCTCGCCGCTCACACAACCGGGCCAACCGCCCAGCCCCGCCTTTTCCAACCTTGCCCTGCATTCCGATATCGGCCGCTGGATTGTCGGCTGGACCCTTGCGGTGCCGACCTCCCTGCGCCGTACGCCACAGATCCTTGATGCGGTCTACGGACCCGAGGCCATGCCCGAGAACGCCCCGATTCAGGGTGGCGCCATGCTGGGCCTGCGCCCTGCGCATTTCGTCTTTACCAGCAAGGATTTCAGCGCCTCCACCAAGGGGCTTTCGGGCCGTGCCGGGCGTCTTGCGGAGCTTGCCCTGCCGCAGCACGTGTTGTTCGGCAGGGATGACCGCATTCTGGACCCGTCGTTGCATGGCCACCAGTTGGCGACGCAGTTGCCCGATCTGCACCTGCGCCTTGTGCCGGGCGGGCATATGCTGCCCGTCACCCAACCGCAGCTTTGCGCTGATTTCATCCGCGAAGCCCTGGCCCGGATGAACGGCCCGGTCGCGGACTAAACGCGCAGCTTGGCCTTCAGCCGTTCATTGACGGCGGGGGGCACGAATTTCGAAACGTCCCCGTCCAGCCGACAGATTTCCTTCACCAGCTTGGAAGCGATCGCCTGATGCTGGGCATCGGCCATCAGAAAGACCGTCTCGACCCCGGAATCCAGCGCCCGGTTCATGCCCACCATCTGATATTCATATTCGAAATCCGCCACAGCCCGCAGGCCGCGCAGGATCACCCCGGCGCCGACATCGCGGGCGCAATGGATCAGCAGGTTTTCGAAGGGATGAACCAGGATCTCGGTCCCGGTTTCCCGAGACAGGCTGCGGCACTCTGCCTCGATCATCTCGACCCGTTCCTCGAGCGAGAACAGCGGGCCCTTGTCGCGGTTGATCGCGACGCCGATCACCAGCCGGTCCACGAGGGCCGCAGCCCGCCGGATGATGTCGATGTGCCCAAGGGTAACGGGGTCGAATGTGCCGGGATACAGGCCGATGCGCATGGGGCTCTCCGGGTTGGCGTTCTGCGCACGCAACAATATTGCGCAATAGATTGCAAGAGTAGAACCCGACTTTTACCGATTGCACGGCCCGCGTTGCCCGAGGGCCGCCGTCGCCCCCGGGGGCGACGGCCGCGCGGGGTCAGTGCCCCATGATCATGCCTTCCAGCGCGTCCTTTTCGGCGGCAAGCTGGCTGAGGCGGGCTTTTACGACATCGCCGATGGTGACGATTCCCACAAGCTTGCCATCGCGGGTCACCGGCATATGGCGGAACCGGCCTTCGGTCATCTTTTCCAGGACCTGATCGGCGCTCATGTCCATGGTGGCGCAGACCGGGTTGGCGGTCATCAGCGCCGAGGTTTCCAGATCAAGACAGCTTGGTCCCCGCAAGGCCAGCGCCCGCACGATATCGCGTTCCGACAGGATGCCATCCGCCGTGTCGCCATCCCGACTGACCACCACCCCGCCGATGCGCTTTTCTGTTAGCAGATGTGTCACGGCATGGACCGCCAAATCCGGCGTCACGGTAAAGACACCTTCGGTGCCCTTGGATTTCAGGATTTGCTGAACCAGCATGTGTTTCCTCCCTGGATTGCATCCGTCCCTTTCAGCAAGCCTCAGCCACCGTCATTGAACTGTCAAGAGATCGCTTCCCGCCGGGCGATTTCGGCCTTCAGATGCTCTGCCAAAAGAGTTGCGAAGCGGTTATTGCGCTCCAGCCGCACGTCGTCGGCATGGCGCACCAGATAAAGACCACGGTTCAGCGACAGGTGGTCGGGCAGGACGCGGGCCAGCTGCGGCGCATGGGGCATGGCGAAATCGTGGATGATCCCAAGGCCGAAGCCCTGCGCGATCCATTGGAACTGCACCGAGACGGAGTTCGAGGCGAGCGGCACGCGCTCTGCCCCGATCTCGTTCAGGTAATCCAACTCCTTGTCGAAGATCATGTCGGGGATATAGCCGACGATCCGGTGCCCACGCAGATCACCAAGGTCGCGGATCGGTCGATGGCGCGAAAGGTAGGCGCGGCTGGCGGCCAGATGCAGATGATAATCGCTGATCTTCTGCACCGTCAGACGACCCGCCGTGGGGGCGCTGACGGTGATGGCCATGTCGGCTTCGCGCTGTGACAGGTTGAACAGGCGCGGCAGGGCGACGATCTGGATATCGAGATCGGGGTTCGTCTCCGCGATGGCGGCGCAGACCTGGGGCAGCAGGAAATTCGCCACCCCGTCCGGCGCACCAAGGCGGATCTGCCCCGACAACCCGGCGGCACCCTGCCCCGCGATTTCGCTCATCCCCGCATCCAGCGAGGCTTCGGCGCGGCCCGCGTGATCCATCAGCCGCTGCCCCGCATCGGTCAGCGCATAGCCCTGCGGACTGCGCGCGAACAACGCCACCCCCAGCCCTTCTTCCAGCCGCGCGATGCGCCGCCCCACCGTGGCCGGGTCGATCCGCAGCCGACGCGCCGCTGCCGTCAGGCTTTCCGCCCGACCGACCGCCAGAAAGAAACGCAGGTCATCCCAGTTCATGGCACCACCGTACCCGCATTTGTGCAAAACGTCTTTGAATTTTTTCCCCTGTTGCCCACAGAAATGCAGGTCTATCCTGTGAGCAACTGAACAGGAGGATCCGATGACGGAACTGAGCCATTATATCGACGGTGCCCATGTGGCAGGGGCCTCCGGGCGTTTTGCAGATGTCTTCAACCCCGCCACGGGCGAAGTGCAGGCCCAGGTGCCGCTTGCCAGCGCAGCCGAGATCGACAAGGCCGTGCAGATCGCCATGGCCGCCCAGGTCGAATGGGCCGCGACCAACCCGCAGCGCCGCGCCCGGGTGATGATGAAATTCGTCGACCTGCTGAACCGCGACATGGACAAGCTGGCCGAAGCGATCAGCCGCGAGCATGGCAAGACCCTGCCGGATGCCGCAGGTGACGTGCAGCGCGGTCTGGAAGTCGTCGAATTCTGCATCGGTGCGCCGCATCTGCTCAAGGGTGAATACAGCGACAGCGCGGGCCGTGGCATCGACATGTACTCCATGCGCCAGCCCCTGGGTGTCTGCGCCGGGATAACCCCGTTCAACTTCCCTGCCATGATCCCGATGTGGATGTTCGCCCCGGCCATCGCCTGCGGCAATGCCTTCATCCTGAAACCGTCCGAGCGCGCGCCCTCCTGCCCGATGATGCTGGCCGAACTGCTGGTCGAAGCCGGTCTGCCCAAGGGCATCCTGCAAATCGTCAATGGCGACAAGGAAGCCGTCGATGCGCTGCTCGATCACCCGGTCGTGCAATCCATCGGCTTCGTCGGCTCGACCCCGATCGCCGAATACATCTATGGCCGCGGCTGTTCCAACGGCAAGCGCGTGCAATGCTTCGGTGGTGCCAAGAACCACATGATCGTCATGCCCGATGCGGACATGGATCTGGCCGCCGACGCTCTGATCGGCGCAGGCTACGGCGCGGCGGGCGAACGCTGCATGGCGATCTCGGTCGCGGTGCCGGTGGGCGATGAGACCGCCGACCGCCTGATCGAAAAGCTGGTGCCGCGGATCGAAAAGCTGAAGGTCGGCCCCTATACGGCTGGCAATGAGGTCGATTACGGTCCCGTGGTCACCGCAGCCGCCAAGGAAAAGATCCTCGGACTGGTGCAGACCGGAATTGATCAGGGTGCCGAGCTGGTCGTGGACGGCCGCGACTTTTCCCTGCAGGGCTATGAGGACGGCTATTTCGTCGGCCCGCATCTGTTCGACCGGGTCACCCCGGACATGGACATCTATACGCAGGAAATCTTCGGCCCGGTCCTCGCCACCGTGCGCGCGGCCAGCTACGAAGAGGCGCTTGGCCTTGCCATGGACCACGAGATGGGCAACGGCACCGCGATCTTCACCCGTGACGGCGACGCGGCCCGCGATTTTGCCAACCGCGTGAACATCGGTATGGTCGGCATCAACGTGCCCATCCCGGTGCCGCTGGCCTACCACAGCTTCGGTGGCTGGAAGAAATCTGCCTTTGGGGACCTGAACCAGCACGGCACCGACAGCTTCAAGTTCTACACCCGCACAAAGACGGTCACGGCGCGTTGGCCCTCGGGGATCAAGGAAGGCGGAGAGTTCAACTTCAAGGCCATCGACTGATCCGACGGTCCGATCGAGATGGGAAAGGGGCGCGAAAGCGCCCTTTTCGCGTCTGCGCCCGGGCCCTGTCCAGGCGCAGACGCCGCGTGCAAACCATTCCACTCACAACGGATTTCCGCCGACCCGACCAAGCACCGACCCCGACCCGGTCGGAACCTTTCCCAGCCTCCCGGTGTTCCCTTTCCAGAACCTGGCCTGTCCGATGACGGGCCCAGATCGGGGCTTTCGCCCCGGATCGGAAAAGGAGAGGTCCCATGCGACACGCCCTTCTCACCCTGCCCCTGCTGGGCCTGACGGCCCTGTCGGGCATCACCATACAACCGGCCCCCGCTCGGGCCCTGGCCCCGGCAGATGTCATCGCGGCGGCCGATGAAAGTAGCTGCACCGAGGCCAGAACCTGTTCGGCGCTGTTGACGGCCAGCGACTACGATGCCCCCGCACCGAACCTTGCGGTTGGTGACCGGGTTGCGGCCACCGACGATCGCACCCAGCTGGTACGCGACCCGGGGCGCTATCGGCTGGACCCCTATGGCACCTTTTACCAGATCGACAACAAGGTGGTCGAAGTGAATCGCATCACGATGAAAATCATCCGTCTGCTTGGCCCGGCAGCGGATGTGTTGAAGTAAGCCCGCAAAGGGTGGCGGCTGTTATTCCGCCGCCACCCGTTTGCTACCCAGCATGTCCTTGAGATAGCGGCCAGTGTGGCTGCGCTCGACCTTGGCAACGTCTTCCGGGGTCCCCACGGCAACGATCTCTCCGCCGCCATCACCGCCCTCGGGGCCGATATCGATGATCCAGTCGGCGGTCTTCACCACGTCGAGATTATGCTCGATCACCACGACGGAATTGCCCTGCTCGACCAGTTCATGCAGCACTTCCAACAATTTTCGCACATCTTCGAAATGCAGACCCGTGGTCGGTTCGTCCAGGATATACAGCGTGCGCCCCGTGGCCCGCCGCGCCAGCTCCTTTGACAGCTTGACGCGCTGCGCCTCGCCGCCAGACAGGGTCGTCGCCTGCTGACCGACCTTGATGTAGCCAAGCCCCACATGACAAAGCGCAACCATCTTGTCGCGGATCGAGGGCACGGCCTGAAAGAAGGTCTGTGCATCTTCGACCGTCATGTCGAGCACATCGGCAATCGACTTGCCCTTGAACTTGATCTCCAGCGTTTCGCGGTTGTAACGCGCGCCGCCACAGGTTTCGCAGGTGACATAGACATCAGCAAGGAAGTGCATCTCGATCTTGATGACGCCGTCGCCCTGACAGGCCTCGCAGCGGCCCCCCTTGATGTTGAAGCTGAAGCGCCCCGGTTTATAACCCCGCGCCTTTGATTCCGGCAGGCCCGCGAACCAGTCGCGGATCGGCGTGAAGGCCCCGGTATAGGTCGCCGGGTTGGATCGCGGCGTGCGACCGATGGGGCGCTGGTCGATGTCGATGACCTTGTCGAGGTGCTCCAGCCCCTTGATGGTTTCGCAAGGCGCAGGCGTCTGACGGGCGCCGTTCAGCCGCATCGAGGCGGTCTTGAACAGCGTCTCGATGGTCAGCGTGGATTTCCCGCCGCCCGAGACCCCGGTCACGCAGACGAATTTGCCAAGCGGGAATTGCGCCGTCACATCCTTCAGGTTGTTGCCGGTCGCCTTGACGACTTCCAGCGCCTTGCCACTGCCTTCGCGGCGGGTAGCGGGCACCGGGATCTCGCGCTGGCCGGACAGGTATTGCCCGGTCAGGCTGGCGGGATCGGCGGCAATTTCATCGGGCGTGCCCTGAGCGACGACCTGGCCGCCGTGGATCCCCGCGCCGGGACCGATGTCAAAGACGTAGTCGGCCTCGCGAATGGCTTCCTCGTCATGTTCGACAACCAGAACGGAGTTCCCCTGATCGCGCAGGTTCTTCAGCGTTTCCAGCAACTTGCCATTGTCGCGCTGATGCAAGCCGATGGAAGGTTCATCAAGGACATACAGCACCCCCGTCAGACCCGACCCGATCTGGCTGGCCAGCCGGATGCGCTGGCTTTCCCCGCCCGACAGCGTGCCCGAGGACCGCGCCAGCGTCAGGTAATCAAGGCCGACGTTGTTCAGGAACCCGAGCCGTTCGCGGATCTCCTTCAGGATCGGCACCGCGATTTCGCCTTTTTGCTTCGACAGGGTTTCGGGCACCGTCTGAATCCAGTCCAGTGCCTCGCGGATCGACATCTGCACCACTTCGCCGACATGAGTCATGGCGATCTTGACAGCCAGGGCCTCGGGCTTCAGGCGGTAGCCGTGGCAATGACCGCAGGACCGGTTGTTCTGATAGCGCTCGAATTCCTCGCGCACCCAGTTGCTGTCGGTCTCGCGGTAGCGGCGTTCCATGTTCGGCACCACGCCTTCGAAGGCGCGGGTGACGTTGTAGACCCGGCCACCTTCGTCGTAGCGGAACTGGATTTCCTCGTCGCCGGAGCCGTACAGGAAGACCTTCTGAACCGCTTCGGGCAGGTCCTTCCAGCGGGCGTTCTTCTTGAAACCGTAATGCTTGGCGATGGCTTCGATGGTCTGCAGGAAATAGGGGCTCTTGCCCTTGCGCCAGGGGGCGATGGCCCCATCGGCGATCTTCAACTGCGCATCGGGCACCACGAGGCGTTCGTCAAAGAACAGCTCGACCCCAAGGCCGTCGCAATGCGGGCAGGCCCCGTCCGGCGCGTTGAAGGAAAACAGCCGTGGTTCAATGGACGGGATCGAGAAGCCACTGACCGGGCAGGCGAATTTCTCGGAAAAGGTGGCGCGTTCGGAATCGCCTTCCTTTGGCGCGGTTTCCAGGACGGCGATGCCATCGGCCAGATCAAGCGCGGTGCGGAAGCTGTCCGCCAGCCGGGTTTCCATGCCTTCGCGGACCACGATCCGGTCGACCACCACATCGATGTCATGGCGGTATTTCTTGTCCAGCGTCGGCGGCTCATCAAGCTCGTGGAATTCGCCATCGACCTTGACGCGCTGAAAGCCCTGCTTGCGCAGTTCGAGGAATTCCTTGCGGTATTCGCCCTTCCGGTCGCGCACCAGCGGGGCGAGCAGATAGCCGCGCGTGCCCTCCTCCATGCCCATGACCCGGTCGACCATGTCCTGCACCTGTTGCGCCTCGATCGGCAGGCCGGTCGCAGGGCTGTATGGGGTCCCCGAGCGCGCATAAAGCAGTCGCAGGTAATCGTAGATCTCGGTCACCGTGCCGACGGTCGAGCGCGGGTTCTTGGACGTGGTCTTCTGTTCGATGGAAATCGCCGGGCTGAGGCCCGCGATGTGATCCACGTCCGGTTTTTCCATCATGTCGAGGAACTGGCGCGCATAGGCGCTGAGGCTTTCGACATAGCGACGCTGGCCTTCGGCATAGATCGTGTCGAAGGCGAGGCTGGATTTGCCCGACCCGGACAGACCGGTGATCACCACGAGCCGATCGCGCGGAATATCCACGTCGATCCCCTTGAGGTTATGTTCGCGCGCGCCGCGGACTTCGATATTCTTAAGATCTGGCATGTCGGACCCCACCGGTGATTGTGGCAAATCTAGTGGGACTTGGGCCGGGTTCCAAGGGAAATTGAAGAACAATTAACGAACACGCCAGATTTCGCTGCAATGCGGAAGGCACAGGGGGCAAAGCGCGCTTTGCCGGCCCGGATCACTGGGGATCGCGCAGGCCCCAAGGGCGGGAAATCGCGGAAACCGCCTGTTGACGATAATATGAGGTGACCCGCTCCCGGCGCCGCTGACAGGCTGTGTCGTGAACCCCACCCCATTGCGCGCGGCCCGATACCGGCACCGCACCAAGGGGAGCAACGGATAGGAAAGGAGCGATGCGATGCTGATCAGCAGACAAGGCCTGCTCGCCCTGCTACCGGCGATGTCGGCCAGTCCCGCCCTCGCCCATCATGGCTGGCGCTGGACGGAAGACGAGGAATTCGAACTGACCGGGATCATCACCGAGGCACCCGAAGGCCCCGGCGGGATCCTGTGGCTGAACGTCGAAGGGCAGATCTGGCAGGCGAGGATCGGCCCGCTGCTGCATGACGCGGATTCCCTGCCGAACGCAGAGATGCTGGTGCCGGGGACCGAGATCACCCTGCGCGGTCAATTCGACCCGGCCCCCAACCGCCAGGGGATCAAGGTTCGAAAGGTCCTGCTGAACGGACGAAGTTACGTCCTGCGCGGCGAACCGGCCTGAAGCCCCCCACCCGGAAAACGAAAAAGGGCGCCCCTCAAGGCGCCCTTTGACGTTGCGACCGGGGCAGGCCCGATCAGATGTGGATCGCGCGGCCATAGGCGGCCAGCGTGGATTCATGCATCATTTCCGACAGGGTCGGATGCGGGAAGACCGTGTTCATGAGGTCTTCCTCCGTGGTCTCAAGCTGACGGCCCACGACATAGCCCTGAATCAGTTCCGTCACTTCGGCACCGACCATATGCGCGCCCAGAAGCTCGCCCGTCCTGGCGTCGAAGACTGTCTTGATCAGACCTTCGTGTTCACCAAGCGCCACGGCCTTGCCATTGCCGATGAAGGGGAACTTGCCGACCTTGATGTCAAAGCCCGCCTCCTTGGCCTTGGCTTCGGTCATCCCGACCGAGGCGACCTGCGGATGGCAATAGGTGCAGCCCGCGATCGAGCCGGGCTTGATCGGGTGGGGATGCTTGCCCGCGATCAACTCGGCCACCATGACGCCTTCGTGACTGGCCTTGTGCGCCAGCCAGGGCGCGCCCGCAATGTCACCGATGGCAAACAGGCCCTCGACCCCGGTGCGGCAGAATTCGTCTGTCACCACATGGGTTCGGTCGATCTTGACCCCCATGTCCTCAAGCCCGAGGCCCTCGACATTGCCGACGATCCCGACGGCCGAGATCACGGTGTCGAACTCCATCTTCTCGACCTTGCCGCCGGTCTCGATATGAGCAGTAACCTTGCCCTTGCCGCGATCCAGCTGCTTGACCGCGGATTTCTCCATGATCTTCATGCCTTGCTTGACGAACTGCTTCTTGGCGAAGGCGCTGATGTCGGCGTCCTCGATCGGAAGGACACGGTCCATGACCTCGACCACGGTCGTGTCGGCGCCAAGGGTATTGTAGAAGCTGGCAAATTCGATCCCGATGGCACCGGAGCCGATCACCAGCAGTTTCTTGGGCATGCGCGGTGGATTCAGCGCGTGGCGGTAGGTCCAGACCAGGTCGCCGTCGGCCTCGAGGCCGGGCAATTCGCGGGCCCGCGCACCGGTGGCGACGATGATGTTCTTCGCCGTCAGATCTTCGCTGCCCTTCTCGGTCTTGACCGCGACCTTGCCCTTGCCGGTCAACCGGGCCTCGCCCATGATCGTGGTGACCTTGTTCTTTTTCAGAAGGCCCCGCACGCCGCCTTCCATCTGCTTGGCCACGCCGCGCGACCGGGTCACGACCGCGTCGAGATCATAACCGATCTTGTCGGCGGACAGGCCGAATTCCTTGGCCCGCTCCATCAGGTGAAAGACTTCGGATGACCGCAGCAGCGCCTTGGTCGGGATGCAGCCCCAGTTCAGGCAGATACCGCCAAGGTGTTCGCGTTCGACCACCGCCACGTTCAGCCCCAGCTGGGCCGCCCGGATGGCAGAGACATATCCGCCGGGACCTGCTCCGATCACGATGACGTCGAAAGATTTGGCAGCCATGCGCCCCTCCGTTTATCAGATAGTTTGACGTTAAACTATTCTGGGAACCGCTTCAATTGTCGAAACGCCCCGCATGGCTGCTGCCCGGTTTAGCCGGGTCCGTGATGCCGGAACGGGCCGTTCCGGGGCCGAGCCTACACGCTTGGGGCCGAATGTCAGCCGCCAAGCGCGAAAGTTTTTCGCCCCATCAGCGGCCGGTTGCTGGCGCAAGGCGCGGGATGATGGGGCCGGAAACGGGAAAACCGGCCGTCCAAGGGACGACCGGTTTCGAATTGGCCGGGATCCTGCCGTCAGGCTTCGGCCCTGATCTCGGAAACAGTCCGGGCATAGGCGCCGGCGTTCAGATAATCCATCTCGGCCGAAGTGCCCCGGCGTTCAAGCGCATCGTTGCGATAGGGAAAGCGGCCGAACATGCGGATCACTTCACGATGCGCGCGGGCATGCAGCAGGTTGGGCGCCCCGGTTTCCGGCATCCGTTCCACCAGAAGACGGACACAACGGTCCTGATCGCAGAGGTTCTCGGAATGCATCATCGGCAGGTAGAAGAACTGACGCGCCGGTTCGTCGATGCGCAGATCCCAGCCGTTGCTGATTGCGACCTTCGCCGCCGCCAGCGCCACGCGGTCGCTGTCAAAAGCCTTGCCCTTGCCGCGGAACATGTTGCGCGGCAGCTGATCCATCAGGATGATATAGGCAAGCGCACCACTGGGGTAAGTCAGCCAAAGCCCATAGGCGCCGGCGCAGGCATTTTCCCAGGCCGCGCCGAACCTGTCGCGGATCTGCTGGTCCAGATCTTCTGACGGCTGATACCAGCCGGAGGGTCCCACGTCATCCAGCCAGAACTTCAGCAGCTCATCGGGGGCAATCATGGCGGTCTCCTCTCGTGTTGACCATTGCGCTTATGTGACAGCATTGCAAAGGAACTACGCAATTGAAATGGGGGAATCTCTTACCTTTGGCGTTAACAGGCGGCTCAGCTCCCGCTTTCTTCGGCGGCGGCTTCGTCCGCGGCCTCCTGTGCCCATTCCTGCGCCGCTTCCACCGCGACAGAGGTCGAGGACATCATGACCGGTGCATAGGCCCCCGTCTCGTCCGGTGCGGAACCGGGACGGCGCAGCATGCGATAGGCGCCATAGACCGAGGTCGCCACCAGCAGCGCAGCGATGAACAAGAAGAAACCGCCCGGCCCGACAAGGGTCATGACATAGCCGGTCAGCACCGGGCCGCCGATGGCGCCCAGCCCGTTGACGAACATCATGCCCGCGCTGCCCGCCGCCATCTGGTCGGTTTCCAGGTAGTCGTTCAGATAAGCCAGCAGCAACGAGTAAAGCGGATTGGTCATCGCCCCGATGATCGCCGCCGCCACCAGCATGGCGATATAGCTGTCCCCGAAGACGAAACCGATGATCGCGCCAACCCCGCCGACGATCGCCTCGCAGGCGATCAAAAGCCGCCGGTCCACCCGATCCGACAGCCAGCCAAGCGGGTAAAGCGCCAGCAACGCCCCGATATAGAACGTCGAAATGAACAGCGAGATCTGTGGCAGGCTCAGCCCGGCCTGGGCGCCAAAGACCGCTGCCATGCCGAATTGCGCCGAAAAGGACCCGCCGACCAGAAAGACCCCCACCAGGCTCAGCGGAGAGGTCTTGTATAGTTCCACCAGGGACATCGGCTTGGTGCTTTCAAAGGCCGGGGTCGGGGAAATCGACAGAAGGATGGGTGCGAAGGAAATCGAAACCAGAACCGATGGCACGATGAACAGGATGAACCCAGCCGGATCCCCCAGCAGCAGGATGCCCTGCGCGGCCATGATCCCCAGCACCTGCACCAGCATGTAAAGCGACAGGCTCTGACCGCGGGTCTCGTTCGTGGCGGCGTTGTTCAGCCAGCTTTCCGCCGTCACGTAGACGCCCGAGAAACAGAAGCCGATCAACATCCGCTCCACGGTCCAGGCCCAGGGGTTGGCATAGGCCGGATAGAGGATCAGCACGGCCGAGATAAAGGACCCCAGGGCGGCGAAGACCCGCACGTGGCCGACCCGGCGGATCATCTCGGGGGCAAGGCGCGACCCGCCGAGGAAACCGGCGAAATAAGCCGACATGACAATCGACATGTGGAAGGTGGAAAAGCCCTCGATCTCGCCGCGCACACCAAGCAGTGTGCCCTGCAAGCCGTTGCCAAGCATCAAAAGAAGAAGGCCGAGCAAGAGCGCCCAGGAGGTTCCGAGAACCTGAATCATCTGGAAAACTCCTTTTGGATTGACGCCGGGCTGGCGCGAGTCACCTGCCCCTGACTTCCACGTCAGGCATCGGGGATCAACAGAGAGGCATCACCGTAGGAGAAGAATCTGTATTTTCCCTTGATCGCATGGGCATAGATCTGCCGGACGCGATCCTGCCCCACCAGCGCCGAAACCAGCATCATCAGCGTGCTTTTCGGCAGGTGGAAATTGGTCATCAGCGCATCGGTCACGCGGAATTCGAAACCCGGATAGATGAAGATATCCGTTTCCCCGCGCCAGGGCGCAATGGCCCCGCTGTCACGCGCCGCACTTTCGATCAGCCGCAGCGCCGTGGTGCCGACCGGGATCACCCGCCCCCCGGCAGCGCGGGTGGCCGCGATTTCCGCAGCGGCGGTTTCAGTGACCTCGCCCCATTCGGCATGCATGCGGTGGGTGGTCACGTCCTCGACCTTCACCGGCAGAAAGGTACCGGCGCCCACATGAAGGGTCACATGGGTTCGGGTCACGCCCATGGTGTCGAGCCGGGCCAGAAGCGCCTCGTCGAAATGCAGCGACGCGGTCGGCGCGGCCACGGCGCCGCTGTTGCGCGCCCAGACCGTCTGATAGTCGTCCTTGTCCTGGGCATCCGGCGCGCGCAGGGCGGCAATATAGGGCGGCAGCGGCATCGCCCCGGCCTCGGCCAGGGCCGCGTCGAAATCTGCCCCGGTCTGATCGAAGCGCAACAGGCCCTGCCCGGATTCGCGGCTTTCCAGCACCGCCGACAAGCGGTCGGAAAAGATCACCCTTTCGCCGTCGCGGATCTTTTTCAGCGGCTTCAACAGCGCCGACCAGGTGCCATCGGCGCGCGGCTCCAACAGCGTGACCTCTATGCGCGCTGCGGTTTCACCCTGTTCGGAACTGCGGTGACGCAGGCCGCTCAGCCGCGCGGGGATCACCTTGGTGTCGTTCAGCACCAGACGATCGCCGGGGCGCAGGTAATCGCCAAGGTCGCGCACCACCGCATCGGTGATGCTGTCACCCTGCGCGACCAACAGCCGCGCCGAGGATCGCGGCCGGGCTGGCCGGGTGGCGATCAGGTCTTCGGGCAGGGCGAAATCGAAATCTGAAAGATGCATGGCGGCAGCGCCTATACCTGAGTGCAGGCTGACGCAATGGGCCGCGCAGGGACCACAGGCGGGCTCCGGCGACTCATTGCCCGGCCTGCGGCGGACGGCTGCGGAAGATCTCGCGCAGCGGTCCGGGGGCCAGCAGGGTCAGCGGGTTGACCGACACGCTTGGTGCCGCGGTTGTGCCCTTGACGGTAAAGGTCATGCCGAACAGCCCTTCGCCCTTGCGGGTCAGGATCTGGCCCACGGCATTGATGATGTAAAGCGGCGAAAACACCCCCTGCATGTTCAACTGCTGCGAAGAGAGCGCATAATATCCGCCCAGAGATAGCCCCATGGAGGCCCCGACAGCACTTGAAGATCGCAGCACAAGCTGTTCCGGGTCAAGACGAAAATCGGCATCCACCTCGGCGAACTTGATGCCTTCGCCCGCCATTTGTTCAAGCATGCCGACGATGCTGAGACCGGACAGGATTTCGGCCATGACCGGGGCCTGGTAAACCGAGATGTCTGAAATCGCCAACCGCCCGTCATAGGTGCCCGCTGCGCCTGTGGGTTGCAGGTCGATCTGCAACACGCCACCGCTGGCACTGGGCAGGATCCCGACCGATTTCACCGCCGCCCCGGCATCCGCCGAGGTGATCTGGATCGCCGGCCCCTGAGGCGATGGCGTCACCCGGCCCGACACCGTCGCGCCGCCATTGATGCGGCCAGAAAAGCTGCCCTGCCGGACCTTGCCGCCCTCGAAGCTGCCGCGCATGTCCTGCAACCACAGCTTTTCGCCGATTGTGAAACGGTCCAGCGCCAGGGTGACGGGGCCGGACTCGCTGTTGGCGTTGCCCTTCGGCAGGTTGCGCAGATCGACCATGCCCCCAGCAGTTCCACCCCCGGCGGGTTCCCCGCCCCGCGCCCCGCAGGACCACCGGCGCATCAAGCCAGCTGCCCACCCGCACCCGGTCCGGGTTCAGCGTATCGAGACTGCCGTCAGGCTTCATGCTGACCGATCCGACGGCGCTGAAACCCGGCGCTTCCAGCCTCAGCAGATCGAAATGCGCCGGTTCGGCCAGGCTGCCGGTGATTTCAAGCTGACCGGTCGACGCGCGTGGCAGCGTCCAGTTCAGCGCGTCGATCCGCAGGCCCAGTCCCGTCAGATCCGAGGTCAGGCGCAGCCGGGGCGGCACCCCCTTGACCAGCTTGATCGACAGGTCAGCCGTGCCGCTTCCGGTGATCGCCTCGGGTGGCAGGCCAAGCTTGAAGGTCTCGACGAAATTGCGATCGAGCCTGATCTGCGCCGTGACCTGCGATCCTTCTGCCGAGGCAGGTCCAAGGTTGCTGTGCCACTGTCCGGTCAGCGCCACACCGTCCAGCGCGGCATTGCCCGAAATCGTCAGCGCCTCTTCCGTGCCCGTCAGGGTCAGGCGGTCGGCCGTCAGCCGGTGCCCCTTGGCCAGCACATCGCTTTGCACCCTGGTCAGCACGCCATCCAGTTTCAGTTTCAATTCACCCGGCTCCAGCTTTCCCTTGCGCAGGGGAAAGGCCAGATCGGCAGTGACTTCGGCCCGACCATCGGCCAGGTCGACCGGCTGACCCGCCTTGGTCAGCAATTCGAACCGCGGCTGGTCCAGCAGGGCAAGGGCGTCGGGAATGGCAGTGCGGGCCTGCAGGCGGGCCTCGGCGGGGCCTTGCTTGATACGGACATCCGGGATGATGAAGGCGCTGCCGGCCATGTCCACAGCCCCGCGACCGGGCGCGGCAAGCTGGCCGGTTTCGGCCTGGATCGCAAAGCGGTTGCGCAACAGCGATGCCTGGCCGCTGACCCCAGTCGCCACTGGCAGCCCTTTCAGGATGCGGGTGGAAAGGTTGTCGAACTCAAAACCCAGGTAAAGGTCCGGGGTCGCCCCGCCTTCGGCCTTCAGGCCAAGCTGGATATCGTGCAACCGCGCCTCTTCGACGTTCTCGGCCACCCAGGTGCGTGCGCCCGCCGCGACGCCTTCGGGCCAATGCGCCAGCAGGGCCCGGTTGCCGATCTCGTCCACATGCCCGTCCATCGACATCGACCAGCCCGCGGCATCGGCCAGCATGTGACCGCGCGCCGCCAGTGTCAGATCCCCGGCGCTGACCCGGGCCGAGCCAAGGTCGAGCCGGAAGGGATCGACCTGCAGCTTCAGATCCAGCTGGCCACCCGTCAGGTTGAGCCCGCCCAGATCCGGCGCCCCGGCCCCAAGCGCACCCGGTCCAAGCGAGACCCGGCTGAGGTTCAGCTGACCGACAAGCTGCGGCCCCCCGTCGCCGGTCGAGACCAGGCGCAGCGCCCCGTCGGCCATCGCCTTCAGCCGCTCACTGTCCACCGACAGCTCAGAGAACCGCAGCGTCTCGGACTCCGGGTCAAAGGTGAAATAGGTTCGCGCCAGGGAGAACGGCAGCGGCTCCACATCCGGGGTCGGTTGCAGCACGCCCTGCCCGATCTGCAGCGTCGCATTGACCGGGCCCGCCGGACCACCGCCATCCAGCGGCATCCGCAAGGCCCCCGAGATCGGCGCATCCAGCACCCCCAGCCAGGCCAGAGCCGGGGATTGGCTGGCCAGATCCGCCGCCGCCATGTCCTGAATCGACAGCGAGAATTGCCCCAGACTGTCACCAAGCCGGGTCTCATAGGTGGTGCGGATCACCGTGGCATAGGCATGACCGCCCAGAAGCGTGAAATCCCCGACGATGGACACCCCTTCGCCGCTGCGTGCCAGGTTGATCAACCCGCCATCCACGGACCAGCTGCGCCCCGCGCGCAAATCCTCATAGGCGACGCTCAGCCCGTCACCGTGGATTTCCGTCAACCGCGACAGGTTGTCGAGCGACAGAAGGGTCTTGAATTCATCGACCGCGGCCTGCAGGTCACGCCCCGCTGCGGCGGCCGTGTTGGCCGAGGGCTCGCCCGCCGTGGAAAAGATGTTGAACCGGCCATCGGCGCCGCGACGCAGCAGGAATTGCAGCCCCGAGACCGACAGGGACTCCGGCTGGATACGGCCCCGAAGCAACGGCGCTGCGGCCAGATCCCCCGAGATCTCGGCAACAGACAGGTTGGTGCTGCCGTTGCTCATCGCCAGATCGACGTTTTCAAGACGGATGCGCATGCGGCCGCCCTCGGCAAAGACCAGGCCAAGATCATCGAAGCGCACCTGCAAGCCGGGGAACTGCGTTTCCAGCCGTTCCTCGATCCGGGCGCGCAGCCAGTCCGGCGCGGCAAGCCGTTCCTGGCGCACGACGATGGCGGTCAGCAGGATCGAGGCGCTAAGGAGGATCGAGATCACCACCGCCAGCAGGATGACCACGCAGCGCCAAAGGTGACGCCGCCGGCTGATGTCCGGTACGGGCACGGGGTCGTCCGGCCGCAGCGGCACGACATTGGTCGGCGCAGCGCCGCCGGTCTGCCCTGGCTGGTCGCGACCGGGATCCTCCGGCCGCAGCACCTTGGTCATCTGCTGGTTCCCACCCTTCGTCTTCTGTGTGCCACCCCCGGCACCTTGCCCTGCCGGCCATCCCATCTGCCGTCGCCCCAGGCAAGCCGCGCGCGTCCAGCACGCCAGAAATTCCCGAACCTCTTGCCGCCATGGCTTTATTCTCGTCCCGCTCGGCTTAATATGGAAGCGAAGTTTCATCCATCGAAAGGCATCCCCATGCTCAGCATCGGCGATACGGCACCTGATTTCACGCTTCCCGCGACCTCCGGCGGGACCGTCACCCTGTCGGATTTGCGCCCGGCACCCGTCGTGGTCTTTTTCTACCCGCGCGACGATACGCCGGGCTGCACCACGGAAAACAAGGATTTCAGCGCCTTGTCGGATGACTTTAAAGCCGCCGGTGCGTCTGTCCTCGGGATTTCCAAGGACAGTATCGCCAAGCACGGCAAGTTCCGTGACAAGCATGAACTGACCGTCGACCTGCTGTCGGATGAAGACGGCGACACTTGCGAATCCTGGGGCGTATGGAAGGAAAAGTCGATGTACGGCAAGACTTTCCTCGGCATTCAGCGCGCGACCTTCATCGTCGATGGCGAAGGCCGGATCGCCGCCGCCTGGACCAAGGTCAAGGTCGCAGACCATGCCCGGCAGGTCCTGGAGGCCTTGCGCGCCCTGTGACCCGCCCCCACAAGGGCGCGAAACGAACAGACAGGAAGACCCCATGACGCAGACCCTGACCCAGATGGCCGTCGAGGTCCTGACCACGGCGGACGGGCGGGAAAAGACCGCGCTGTCGCATCGCCATGCCGCAAGCTGGCGCGCATCCCGCGAGGCGGGCGCGCCGATCCCGATCGGAGAGGCCAGCCCGCCGCTGCGTCCCGCGCGCCCCGACCAGCCAGAGCTGCGCAACCCCCGCGAAGTGCCGCGCCGCCGCCCCGGCACCCCCGAGGGGCGCATCGCGTTGCTGCATGCAGTCGCCCACATCGAACTGAACGCGGTCGACCTGCACTGGGACCTGATCGCACGGTTTGGCCATGTGCCGATGCCGCTCGGTTTTCACGATGACTGGGTGCAGGCGGCGGATGAAGAATCCAAGCATTTCAACTTGATGTGCGATTGTCTTGAAGCACTCGGCAGCCACTACGGCGCGCTTCCCGCCCATGCGGGCATGTGGCGCGCGGCCGAAGACACCGTCGATGACCTTTTCGGGCGTCTGGCCGTGGTACCCATGGTGCTGGAGGCGCGGGGCCTTGACGTCACCCCCGGCATGATCGAGATCTTCCGCAAGGCCGATGTTCCCCAGGCCATCGCCGCGCTCGAGGTCATCTACGGTGAAGAAGTCGGCCATGTGGCCTATGGATCGAAATGGTTCCACTTCCTGTGCGGCCGCGAGGGGCGCGACCCCAAGCCCTTGTTCCATGACCTCGTCCGACAGTACTTCCACGGGGTGCTGAAACCGCCCTTCAACGAGGAAAAGCGCGCCGAAGCGGGCATTCCGCCGGATTTCTACTGGCCCCTGACCGAAAGGCTGGAAGAAGACGCGCCCTAGGACTGCCGGACGACCACAGGGAGAGCCGAGGATGGCCCGGACCGGATTAACCGGGCCGCAAGCCCTCTCTGCGAACATGTGCGCAAAATCGACCCCGGCAACGCGAGAATTCGGCGAAATCCTGCCAAAAACGCACGAATCCGCCTGCCCGGGCCAGCGGTCCCTGCAAAACTGTTGCCCGGTGCTGGGGTGGCGGCTAACAGACCATAGGCGCCCGAGGTGGGGACCTGATGTATCAGGGCGCCTGGGATTGGGACGACTGAGGGACAGACCCCTGTGAGAACAAGATTGGCAATTCGCGTACACGCGATGCTTGAGCGGCATTTTCCGGAACGCCGGCTCTTTCTGAGATCAGACACGGACACGCGGTTCATTCGTCTGCGACCGGCCACGCAACTGGTGGCCTTCGCTGGCAGTGCCGCTCTGGTCGCCTGGACGATCATTGCCACCGCTATCCTGCTGATGGACACAATCGGGGCCGGAAACTACCGCAGCCAGGCGCTGCGCGATCAGGAAACCTATCAGGAAAGCCTGAACGCCATGGCCGCCGAACGCGACCTGCGCGCCGAAGAGGCGCTGGCCGCCCAGGACCGCTTCAACGCCGCGCTGGTACGGGTTTCCGACATGCAGACCGAATTGCTGCAATCCGATACCCGGCGCCGCGAACTCGAGACCGGCATCGACGTGATTCAGGTCACGCTGCGCCGAACGATCCGCGAACGCGACGAGGCCCGCACCAATCTGGCCGCGCTCGAGGCACCGGCTGCCGATGCGCCGGTGACGGCCCTGCCCGCCGCGGCGGAAGACACCGTCAACTTCCTCAGCGCTGCGCTTGCCGATACGGCCGCCGAGCGCGACCAGGTCGAGTCGAATGCCCAGGACGCGCTGCTCCAGGCCGACGAAATGGCACAGCGCATCGCCCTGATGGAGGATCAGAACGACGCGATCTTCCGCCAGCTGGAAGACGCCATGGAAATCTCGGTCGAGCCGCTGGACAAGATGTTCCGCGCTGCCGGCATGAACCCCAACAGCCTTCTGGACCAGGTCCGGTCCGGCTATTCCGGCCAGGGCGGACCGCTGACGCCGATCTCCTTCTCGACAATGGGCGAAATGCCGAACCCGGATGCCGACCGCGCCAATGCCATCCTCGGCGAGCTGGACGAATTGAACCTTTACCGGATCGCCGCCGACAAGGCGCCTTTTGCCATTCCGGTGCAGGCCTCGTTCCGCTTCACCTCCGGCTACGGTCGGCGGCGTGATCCCAAAACGGGCGGTATCCGCAGCCACATGGGCGTCGACCTCGCCGCCCCGGTCGGCACACCGCTGTATTCCACCGCGGATGGCACCGTTATTTTCGCCGGATGGTCAACGGGTTACGGTCGTCTCGTCAAGATCCAGCACGCCTTCGGCATTGAAACCCGCTATGCGCACATGTCCCGGGTCGGGGTTCGCGTGGGACAAAAGGTCTCGCGCGGGGAACGTATCGGTGATATGGGAGCATCCGGACGTGTGACTGGACCGCATGTGCATTACGAGGTGCGCGTGAACGGTAATCCCGTTAATCCGATGACATATATCAAGGCTGCACAAGATGTTTTCTAAGAGCAAGATCAACGAACCCGGTTCGAAAACTTCCGAGAGCCCGAGCGCCGACAGCGCCGCGCCGAAACCTGCGGCCCCGGCATCTGCCTCCAAGGACATGAAACCGGCGACGCCGCCGAAGGCCAAGCCGCCGGCCTCGGTTCTGTCCTCGGATCTGCACATCTCGGGCAACCTCAAGACCACCGGCGACATCCAGGTCGAAGGCACCATCGAAGGCGACATCCGCGCCCATCTGCTGACCATCGGCGAAGGCGCCACCGTGCGCGGCGAAGTCACCGCCGACGACGTGGTCATCAACGGCCGCATCGTTGGTCGTGTGCGTGGCCTGAAGGTGCGCCTGACCTCGACCGCACGCGTCGAAGGCGACATCATTCACAAGACCATCGCCATCGAAAGCGGTGCGCATTTCGAAGGCTCCGTACAGCGCCAGGATGATCCGCTCTCCTCCGGCCCCAAGACCACCGCGCCGGTCACCAGCGCGAGCTTCGAGAAAAAGGCCTGAGGCCGCCTCTCCCCAGCAATGGGCAGGAGAATGCAAAACCCCGCCGACAGGCGGGGTTTTTTCATGTCTGGAGTTCAAGCATCGGGCCCCAAGGTCGCCCGACCTGACAGAATGGATCAGGCTTCCAGTTCGGCGTCCCAATACAGGAAATCTACCCAGCTGTCGTGCAGGTGATTGGGCGGAAAACGCCGGCCCATGTTGCGCAATTCCTCGGCCGCGGGGGGGCGCGGCGGTTTGCGCAGGTGCATCCCCGCCCGGCGCAGCGACTTCGATCCCTTGCGCAGGTTGCAGGGCGAACAGGCCGCCACGACATTTTCCCAGCTGGTGATCCCACCGCTGGCCCGCGGCACCACGTGGTCAAAGGTCAGATCCCCCCTGGCCCCGCAATACTGGCAGCAGAATTCGTCCCGCAGAAAAAGATTGAAGCGCGTGAATGCCACGCGCTTCTGAGGTTTCACATAATCTTTCAGGACCACCACCGAAGGGATGCGTATCTGCATCGACGGGCTTCGGACAAAATGGTCGTATTCGGCCACGATATCGACCCGGTTGAGCCAGGCCGCCTTTACCGCCTCCTGCCAGGGCCAGAGGCTGAGGGGATAATAGGAAAGCGGCCGGTAATCCGCGTTCAGGACCAGCGCCGGATGCTGCTTCAGCGCGGCGGGCTCCCTCACGAATTCGGTTCTGAAATCTCCGTCCATTCTGCGACTCCGTTTCCGCCTCGTCTGCCCTGTCGGGCACCAAGGCGGGGAACCCCGCCCCGGCAATGCTTTGACTATATATCGCGTTGCCCTTCAGGCAAGCCCCATGATCTATAGTTCACCTGGCAAAGGCCTACGCGCCAAGCGTAACGCCCAAATGACAATCGCAGAGGTTATACACAGGCCGGATCCGCGCGGTGTGCCGCCCAACGGTGGGGTGCGCGCCGGGACGGATGACAGCGCGCCTGCATGTGCTATTCTTTGCCCCATGAAACTGCATCACCCTGCCCCCGCCGGCGTGCTGGAAGCCGCGCTTTACGCCGAAGACCTCGACGCGGCCGAGGCGTTCTACGGAACCATCCTTGGCCTTGAAAAACTTACCCGGGTCGCGGACCGGCATGTGTTCTTTCGGGTCGGCCAGACCGTGCTGCTGATCTTCAACCCCGAACGCACCGCAGAGCCCGGCGGCAACCCGGATATGCCGGTCCCGCCCCATGGCGCGACGGGGCCGGGCCACCTGTGCCTTGCCGCCTCCGCAACCGAAATCCAAGCCTGGATTGACATCCTGACCCTCAGCAACATTCCGATCGAGGCCGATTTTCATTGGCCCAACGGCGCGCGGTCGGTCTATTTTCGCGACCCGGCCGGTAATTCTGTGGAATTTGCCGAACCCCGTCTGTGGTTCGCCGAAAGCTAGGCCGCGCCGGTTGCGCGGCCCGAACCTGTCAGCAGGCGATCAAAATCCGCATTTGTCGCGCAGGAAGGCCAGCGCCACGGACAGCCCATCGGGCGCGATGCCATGGGCGGTGCCCTTCATGACATGGGCGAAGATTTCCTTGAACCCGGCCTCTTGCAGGGCTTCGGCGGCTTCAGGCAGGGATTGCGGCGGCACCACGTCGTCCTCGTCCCCATGTATCAGCAGGATCGGCATTCGGCTTTCAACCTCGTCGACAAGCAGATCGGGGCGCATCAGGCGGCCCGAGAATCCGACGATTCCCGACACCGGGTCTTCGCGGCGCGGGGCCACATGCAGCGCCATCATGGTGCCCTGGGAAAAGCCCAGAAGCGCCACCTGTTCGGGCAGCAGGTCTTCGTCCACCATCAGCGCATCAAGGAAGGCATCCAGATCCTGGGCAGCCGACAGCAGGCCGCGTTCGGCCTCCTCCTGAGACGATCCGTCGATCCAGGGGATCGGGAACCACTGATAGCCCATGGGCGCGCCTTCGACGCTTTCGGGCGCATCGGGGGCTACGAACATCGTGTCGGGCAGGTGTTCGCCAAGCGGGTCCGCCAGGCTCAGCAGGTCGGCACCATTGGCCCCATAGCCATGCAGAAAGACCACAACAGAGCGGGTCGAACCGGAAACCGGGTTTCTTTTCTCGGCGTTCAGAACACGTGTCACAGCATCGCTTCCCTTCGTTTTTCGGCCCCATACCAGGCCCAGAGCATCCGGGCCGCGACGCCGCGCCAGGGCGACCAGGCGGTGCCTCGGGCGCGCAGGGCGGCTTCGGCAGGGCGGTCCTGCAAGCCGTAAAGGAGGCGCGTGGCCTCCTGCAAGGCCAGATCGCCGGCGGGCAGGATATCGGCGCGACCAAGCGCGGTGGTGGCATAGATCTCGGCCGTCCAACGCCCGATGCCGGGCAGCGCGGTCAGGCGGGCAAGGACGCTATCGTCGGGCAGCGCGGCAAGGGCGGGGAAATCCATCTCCGCTTCGGCCAGCGCCAGGGCATAGCGGATCTTGGGACGGCTGAAGCCGATGGCGCGCAGCCCCTCTTCGCCCGCCGTCATGACCGCTTGTGGCGTGGTCAGCCCTGCCTGTTCCACCCGCCCCCAGATCGCCGCCGCCGAAGCGGTCGAGACCTGCTGGCCGGTGATCGCCTGCAACAGCGTGGCAAAGCCTTCGGCGCGGCGGCGCAGGGGCGGCGGCGGCAGGGTCGCGGCGATCCGGGCCATGCCTGCGTCGCGCGCGGCCAGCCAGGTCATGCCCTCGGCCAGAACGGCCTCATCCGTCAGGATGCGGCCTATAGGGTCCGAAGCCATGCCTCCGCCTCCTCTACAGTGGAAAGAACCCGGCAGGCCGGCAATGGCGGGCGGGCCAGCATCAGAACCGGCAGGCCAAGGTTGCGCGCCGCCAGTAGCTTCGGCCGCCCACCGGCCCCCCCGGCGTTCTTGGCAACCAGCCAGTCGATCCTGCGGTCGCGCAGCAAGGCTTCTTCCTGCGTCAGGTCGAAGGGCGGGCGACCGACAAGATAGGCGCCCTCGTAGGGAAACGGCTCCTGCGGCGGATCGACCACGCGCAGGAAAAGCTGCCGCCCCGGCGCAAGGGAGGCGAAATCCGCCAGGGTGCTGCGCCCGGTCGCCAGAAAGACCCGCGCGCCGGTTGGAATATGTCCGCTGCCCTCTTGCGCCCCGGCGACCGTGGTCCAGCGATCCCCCGGTTCCGCCTGCCAGCCCGGGCGGTTCAGCAGGGCATGGGGCAGGCCGAGATCTGCACAGACCCGCGCGCTGCGCGCCGAGATCCGGGCGGCAAAGGGATGCGTCGCGTCCAGCACAGCCGAGATACCCGCCTGTTCGAGATAGCTTCGAAAGCCTCCTTCGCCGCCAAAGCCCCCGATGCGCAACGGCAGCGGCTGGGGCGCGGGGCGCCGCAGCGCCCCGGCAAGCGAGACGACGGCGGGCCTGCCCGCCCGAGCGAGCTTGCCCGCGATCTGACGCGCTTCGCCCGTGCCACCAAGGACCAGCACCGTCATGCCCGCCCCACGATCTGCCCGGCGCGGTCGATGACCACTACGTCGACGCCTTGACCGGCAGGCAGACGGCGGCGCGCTTCAGCGAGGGCGGCGCCGGCTACGTGATCGCCAAAGACCGGGCCAAGGTGGTCCAGCACCGCCAGCGCGGTCTGCATTTCCGCGATCTCTGGTCGCCCGAAGACGTCGGCAAGGGTCGCGAAATCGACCTGGCTGCGCCCGGAATGCAGATCGCCCGCGCCCTGGCCAAGCTTGGTCAGCTTGCCGATTCCACCGGCAATGGTCACATGCTCGACCGGATGGGCCGAAAGGTATTTCAGCAACCCACCGGCGAAATCCCCCATGTCCAGCATGGCGTGGTCGGGCAGATCGTACAGCTCTTGCACGACCCTTTCAGAGGTCGCCCCGTCGCCCCGCCACATGGCGCTGCCCCCGGCCCGCGCCACATCCACCCCGCGGTGGATCGAGGCGATCCAGGCCGAACAGGAAAACGGCCGCACCACCCCCGTGGTCCCGAGGATAGACAGACCGCCGAGAATGCCCAGTCTCGGGTTCCAGGTCTGCGCGGCAAGCGCCTCTCCGTCCCGAACGGAGACGGTGATTTCCGCGTCGAGGTCCCGCCCGTGCAGGGCGGCCATATCGCGCAGGACCTCCTCCATCATCTGGCGCGGGACCGGGTTGATGGCCGCCGCGCCGACGGGCAGCGGCAGGCCGGGGCGGGTCACGGTGCCGACACCCGGCCCGGCGACAAAACGGATGCCCTGCCCGCCCGGTGCGACGCGGCAGCGGACCAGGGCGCCATGGGTCACGTCCGGGTCATCGCCCGCGTCCTTGATGATCGCGGCCTCCGCCCAATCGTCACCGACAACAAGATCCTCGATGGTGAAAACAGGTGTCTCACCACGCGGCAGGCGCAGGCCGACGCTGTCCGGCCGGGTCCCGGACCATAGCGCCAGCAGGGCCGTCTTCAGCGCCGCCGTTGCACAGGCCCCGGTTGTCCAGCCACGCCGCAGGGTCGGGTCCGCGCCCCGGCCCCTGGAATTGCTTGATCCTGTCCCCTCTCGGCTCATCTGCCTGCCTCGGTCCTTCTGAATGCCCTGCCGCCCCGGCGCCGGTTCCCGAAGCCACTTCAACCTGTTGCGCCCCGGCGGGGCAAGCGGGCATATTGCGGCGATGAACGACTCGAACCTTCCTGCGGGCAATTGGCCCGAGATGCTGCCCGGATGGGTCTGGCTGTGCGGTGCCGGTCCCGGCGATCCCGGCCTGATGACCCTGCATGGGCTGAACGCCCTGCGCCAGGCCGACGTGGTGATCTATGACGCGCTGGTTGCGAAGGAGATCCTCGACTGGGCGCCGGGGGCCGAGCATCTTTACGCGGGCAAGCGCGGTGGCAAGCCTTCGGCAAAGCAGCGCGACATCTCGTTGCAGCTGGTGGACCTGGCGCGGGCCGGCAAGCGGGTGCTGCGGCTGAAAGGCGGCGACCCCTTCGTCTTCGGGCGCGGCGGAGAAGAGGCGCAGACCCTGATCCAGCATGGCGTGCCCTTCCGCATCCTGCCCGGCATCAGCGCCGGGATCGGCGGGCTGGCCTATGCGGGCATCCCCGTGACCCACCGCGACGTGAACCAGTCGGTCACCTTCGTTACCGGCCATGACCAGACCGGAGAGGCCCCCGGATCGCTGAACTGGCGCGCCATTGCCGAAGGCGCCCAGGTTCTGGTCATCTACATGGGCATGAAACACGCCCGCCGCATCGCCGACAACCTGATCGAAGCGGGGCGATCCCCCGATGAACCCGCCGCCGTTGTCACCAATGCGACCACGGCCGCGCAACAGGTGCTGGAAACCACGCTGGGGCGGATGGCCGACGATATCGCGGCCTCGGATCTGGCACCGCCGGCGATCCTTTGCATCGGGCGGTCGGTGCTGATGCGTCAGGTGCTCGACTGGCAGGCGCTGGCGCAGGGCATGGCGCCGCGTGATCTCGACCCGCTCGGGCGGGGGCGCCCGGCCGAAATCTCGTGAAAGGGCTGATCCTTGCCGCGCCCGGATCCGGTGCGGGCAAGACGACGGTGACCCTGGCGCTGTTGCGCCTGCTCAGCCGTCAGGGGATCGCGCTGCGCGGTGCAAAGTCCGGACCCGATTACATCGACCCCCGGTTTCACGAGGCCGCCTGCGGCGCACCGAGCCTGAACCTTGATGCCTGGGCGATGACGCCGGACAGGCTGCTGACCCTGGCGCATCGCGGCACGGCGGATCTGCTGGTGATCGAAGGTGCCATGGGCCTGTTCGACGGCGCCCCCCCCGAGGGCCGCGGCGCGGTGGCGGATCTGGCGCGGGGACTGGGCCTTCCGGTCGTCCTGGTGGTCGATTGCGCGAAAATGGCGCAAAGCATCGCGCCGCTGGTCGCGGGTTTTGCAGGTTTTGACCCGCAGGTGCGCCTGGCCGGGGTGATCCTGAACCGCGTCGGCTCGCCCCGCCACGAAGGGATGCTGCGCCGCGCCCTCGCCCCGCTTGGCCTGCCGGTGCTGGGCTGCCTGCCGCGCCGCGCCGACCTTGGCCTGCCCGAACGCCATCTGGGCCTTGTCCAGGCGGGCGAGACCCCGGGGCTTGGGGACTTTCTGGAGCGCGCTGCCGATGCCCTGACCGACGGCATCACGGAAGCGTTCGACAGTGCCGCGCTGCTTGATCTCGCGACGCCTCTGCCCCGGGCCGGGCCTGAGAGCTGCCCGCCGCCGCCCGCACAACGGATCGCCGTGGCGCAGGATGCCGCATTTGCCTTTGCCTATCCGCATCTGCTGGGGGATTGGCGGCTGGCCGGGGCCGAGGTGCAGATGTTTTCGCCCCTGGCCGATGATCCGGTGCCGGAGGCCGAGCTGATTTATCTGCCCGGTGGCTATCCGGAACTGCACGCCGGTCGCCTGGCTGCCAACCACCGCTTTCTGGAAAGCCTTAGGTGTGCGTCGGAAAATACTGATATTTATGGGGAATGTGGTGGTTACATGACGCTGGGGGATGGGCTGGTCGACGCACATGGCACGCGCCACGCCATGGCCGGTCTGCTGCGGCTCGAAACCAGCTTTGCCAGCCGTCGCCTGCACCTGGGCTATCGCAGCCTCGACGCGGCAAAGGGACCTTTCGCCGGCCGCTGGCGCGGGCATGAGTTTCACTATGCGACCACTCTTAGCGCGAAAGGGGAACCGCTGTTTGCCGCCCGGGACTCCGAAGGCGGCGCCCTGTCTGCCATGGGTCTGCGTGCAGGACGGGTCTGCGGCAGCTTCGCCCATCTGATAGCGCCGATCTGATCCAAGCCGTCCGATCCCAACAACTGGTCCTGTGCCCAAGGATGTCGCCCCTGAAACCGGGCAAAGCGCGGGCCGAGTGCCCGGATGTGCGTTTTCGCGCTCTTGCCGGTTTGGCCGGGCGCGCTTACGGAGATCGCCATGACAGAGACCAGCCAGATCCCCGACGATTCCCGCGCCCGCCGCAACGTGGTGGTGTTAGTGCTTGCCCAGGCGATCCTGGGCGCGCAAATGCCGATGATGTTCACCATCGCGGGTCTGGCGGGGCAGAGCCTTGCGCCCAATCCCTGCCTCGCGACCCTGCCGATCTCGCTGATCGTGCTCGGCTCGATGCTGGCGGCAACACCGATGTCGGCGCTGATGCAGCGGTTCGGCCGCCGGACGGGGTTTGTCACCGGCACGATGTTCGGCGCGCTTGGCACCGTGACCGCGGCCTATGGGCTGTATCAGGCGAGCTTTGGCCTGTTCCTGGCGGGCTCGATGCTGACCGGGGTCTATATGTCCGCCCAGGGGTTCTACCGCTTCGCCGCGACCGATACCGCATCCGATGCCTTCCGGCCCAAGGCGATTTCGCTGGTCATGGCCGGCGGTCTGGCCGCCGCGGTCATCGGGCCACAGTTGATCAAGGTCACGGCCGAAGCCATGGTGGTGCCCTTCCTTGGCGCTTACGTGACCATGGTGGCGCTGAACCTTGGCGGGGCCTTCCTGTTTGCCTTCCTTGATATTCCACGCCCGCCGCGCCCGGAAAAGGATGCTCCGAAGGGGCGCAGCCGGCGCGAGCTGATCAAAACGCCGCGCATCGCCGTGGCGGTGATCTGCGCCACGGTCAGCTACATGCTGATGAACCTGGTGATGACCTCGACCCCGCTGGCGGTGGTGGGCTGCGGCTATACCGCCGGGACGGCGGCGGACGTGGTGACCAGCCATGTTCTGGCGATGTATATCCCGAGCTTCTTCACCGGCCATCTGATCGCCCGGTTCGGGGTCGAACGGATCATGGGCATTGGCCTGGCGATCCTTGCCGGGGCCGGGCTGGTCGGCTTGCAGGGAGTCGAGCTGGGCAATTTCTTTGGCGCGCTGGTGCTGCTGGGGATCGGGTGGAACTTCGGCTTCATCGGGGCCACGACCATGCTGGCCGGCGCGCACCGTCCCGAGGAACGAGGCCGGATGCAGGGTCTGAACGACCTGATCGTCTTTGGCGGCGTGACCCTGGCCTCGCTGGCCTCGGGCGGGTTGATGAATTGTTCGGGCGGCACGCCGCAGGCTGGATGGTCGGCCGTGAACCTGGCCATGGCGCCGCTGCTGGCACTGGCGGGGGGCGCGTTGATCTGGCTGGTGCTGCGGCCACGGGACGGCGAAGACACCGCTGGCTGAGCCGGTTGAAGCTGGCAGAGGGGCTCTGCCCCAGGCCGCGCGGGCGCGGCCTTCCCCGGGATATTTGTAACAGGGAAACCTTGAGGGTTTACCAGCGGCCGAGGAGGGCTGCCCGGGTGAGGTCGAAGCGCGCGCGCAGGGGGGTTGGCGCGAGGGTGCCGGATTTCACCGCTGCGGGATTTCGCGCGGCGCGGGTGAGCAGGGTCGCGGATTCGGGCAGGCCGAAGAACAGGGCCGCCTGGGTTGACGCAATCTGCGTTCGGCGGGTGCGGGCACGGGTGATGGCCTCAAGCCCTTCACGCGCGAGGTTGGCCACGGTTTCGGGGCGGCCATCGGGCAACGGCTGACGCCCGGAGGCTTCGAGTTCGGGGATGGCGGCGAACCAATTGGCGAGGCCGATCGCAAAGCCCGCATCCGAAGCGAGGCTTTCTTCCAGCGGATCGCCCAGCATCAGCGCCCCGGCCCGCAGCAGGTGGCCCGAGGTCGCGTCGAGATAGGCGCGGAAATGGGCCTCATCGGCAAAGGGTTCCTTCCAGATGTCCCAGCGGCGCGCATCGATCAGCGCATCGAGCCAGGGGGTCGCATGGGTCGGAAGGCTGAGCGCCAGGGGGGTGACGACCTCATGCCGGCGGATGGCAGTGCCATCGCGGCCTTCGCGGGCGATTTCATCCAGCGCGTCGCGCCACCATTGCAGGCGCATTTCCGCGATCATCGGTTCCTGGGTGACCCAGGGGGCGCGCGCGACCTCTATGTTGAACGCATAGAGCGGAAAGAGTGCATGACGCACCGCAAGCGGCGCGGCCATGGCCTGACGGAACCGGTCGGGATCGGCCCGTTCGACGATGCCGGCGCAGGCCGTCAGGTCTTCGGTCCAGTCAGGGAGGGGCGTTTCGGCCAAGGGGCTATCCTTCGGGTTCGGCCTGAGGTGAGGCCTCGCGTGGTTGGTCAGTCGGCGGCGGGCGCATCCAGCAGCGCGGCATGGGCGTGCAGCAGTTTCCAGGAGAGCGCATCCAGCAGCGCCTCGAAAGAGGCGTCGATTATGTTGGCGGAGACACCGACCGTCGACCAGCGCTGCCCCTGCCCGTCTTCGCTGTCGATGATGACACGCGTGACCGCGCCGGTGCCGCCATGGGTGATGCGGACCTTGAAGTCGACCAGCCGGACCTCGGCGATCAGGTCCTGGTACTTGCCCAGATCCTTGGCCAGCGCGCGGGACAGCGCATCGACCGGGCCGCTGTCCTGTTCGGATGTTTCCAGGCTTTCAGCGACCGAAAGACGCTTTTCCCCATCCACATCGACCACCACCACCGCTTCGGAATAGGAGCGCACGGTGCCGGTTTCATCCTTGCGGCGCTCGACGGTGACGCGGTAGCGCTCGACCTCGAAAAAGCGGGGCATCTGGCCGAGGGCCCGACGGGCGAGCAGTTCGAAACTGGCCTGGGCGCTGTCGTAGGTATAGCCCTGATCCTCGCGGCGCTTGACCTCGTTCAGGATCGCCGACAGGGCCGGATCGCCCTTTTCCACTTCCAGGCCCGCGTCCGCAAGGCGGCGGCGCAGGTTGGACTGGCCGGCCTGGTTGGACATCGGGATGACCCGTTCATTGCCGACCAGCGAGGGGTCGACATGTTCATAGGTCGTCGGGTCCTTCAGGATCGCCGAGGCATGCAGCCCCGCCTTGTGGGCAAAGGCCGAGGCGCCGACAAAGGGCGCCTGCTTGGTCGGCACGCGGTTCAGGATGTCGTCCAGCTGACGCGAGACGGTGACCAGCCCCTTCAGCGCCTCTTTCGCGACGCCGGTCTCATAGGCCGAGGCATAGGGTTCCTTCAGCAGCAGGATCGGCAACAGGGTGACGAGGTTGGCATTGCCGCAGCGCTCCCCGAGGCCGTTCAGCGTGCCCTGGATCTGGCGCGCCCCGGCATCGACGGCCGCCAGCGATCCGGCGACCGCGTTCGCGGTGTCGTTATGGGTATGGATGCCGAGCCTGTCGCCAGGAATGCCGGCGGAAATGACCTCGGCCACGATATCGTGGATCTCGACCGGCAGGGTGCCGCCGTTGGTGTCGCAGAGCACGATCCAGCGCGCCCCGGCGGTCAGGGCCGCCTGAAGGCATGACAGGGCATAGGCGCGGTTGGCCTTCCAGCCGTCAAAGAAATGCTCGGCGTCGAACAGGGCTTCGCGGCCCTGCGCCACCAGATGCGCGACCGAGCGCGAGATGTTGTCGACGTTATCGTCCAGAGAGATCCCGAGCGCCGTTGTGACGTGGAAATCATGGGTCTTGCCGACAAGGCAGACGGCGGGCGTGCCCGCATTGGTGACGGCGGCCAGCACATCGTCGTTTTCGGCGGAAACCCCGGCCCGCTTGGTCATGCCGAAGGCCGTGAGCGTGGCGCGGGTGGCCGGAGCTGCGTCGAAAAAGGCGCTGTCGGTGGGGTTGGCCCCGGGCCAGCCGCCTTCGATGTAATCCATGCCGAGGCGGTCGAGCATGCCGGCGATACGGATCTTTTCGGGGGTCGAGAACTGGACGCCCTGGGTCTGCTGCCCGTCGCGCAGGGTGGTGTCGTAGAGGTAAAGACGCGCGGTCATCGCTGGCCTCTTGGGTTGGTGTCTTGGTGTTCCTTGCGGCGCAGGCAGATAGTCCCGGACGGGTCGCGGAGCGGCCCGGACAGCCCCCGACCTCCCCCCAGGAGGGCGCTGCCCATTATTTCTACACGAGACATCACAGCAGGCCCTCGAGCTTGGCCTCATCGAATCCGTCCAGCGCCTCAGCCTGCAGCGCGCCTTTCAGAGCTCTGAGCTCCAATCCCGCCGCTGCCGCCTTGTGCTTTAGGCTGTCTGCGGTGTCCCAATCCTTTGCTTCGCGCAGTCGACCCCACTGTTCGGCAATACTGCGAGCCAAAGCCCCATGCTTTTCGTCGCCGCGCCCAACAAATTGAATGGCACCCTGATCTTTTTCGATCGTTTGCCACTCCCAATCTCCTAGGTCATCGCTCAGCAGACCCATCAGATTGGCCGCCGCTTTGAGCCCCGCATAATCACCGAGTTTAGCCATCTTATGCAGTTCGGCCAATGCGCCTGCTGTATTCAGGTCGTTCGCAAGCGTTTTCAAAATTTGATCATGAACCTCGCCCGCGTCGACGTCTGCGACTAGCCCGCGCCACTTGCGCAAAGTGGCCTCCGCCTCCGCCCGCTTCTTCTCCGTCCAGTCCATCGGCTTGCCGTAATGCGTGCCGAGGAAGACCATGCGGATCACCTCGCCCGGCACGCCCTGCTCCAACAGATCGCGAACAGTGAAAAAATTCCCCAGCGACTTGGACATCTTCTTGCCCTCGACCTGCAGCATCTCGTTGTGCAGCCAGTAGCGCGCGAAACCGCCATCGGGATGCGCGCAGCAGCTTTGGGCGATCTCGTTCTCGTGGTGGGGGAATTGCAGGTCGATGCCGCCGCCGTGGATGTCGAAGGTCTCGCCCAGAAGCGCGTCGGCCATGGCCGAGCATTCGATGTGCCAGCCCGGACGCCCCCGGCCCCAGGGGCTGTCCCAGCCGGGCAGGTCATCGGCCGACGGCTTCCAGAGGACGAAATCCATCGGGTTGCGCTTGTAGGGCGCGACCTCGACCCGCGCACCGGCGATCATGTCGTCGATGGAACGGCCCGAAAGCTTGCCGTAATCGGCGTAGCTGTCGACGGCGAACAGCACATGACCCTCGGCCTCGTATGCGTTGCCGGAGGCAATCAGGCCTTCGATCATGGCAACCATCTGGGGGATGAACTCGGTCGCGCGGGGCTCCGCTTCCGGACCCACCTTGCCCTTGATCGAAGGGCGCAGGGCGCCGAGGGCATCCATGTCCTCGTGAAACCAGCCGATCGTCTCGTCGGTGATGTCGCGGATATCACGGCCCGTCTGTTCTGCCTTGGCGTTGATCTTGTCGTCGACGTCGGTGAAGTTGCGCACGTAGGTGACATGCTCCGCGCCGTAGACATGCCGCAGCAGCCGGTTCAGCACGTCGAAGACCACCACGGGGCGCGCATTGCCAAGGTGGGCGCGGTCGTAGACGGTGGGCCCACAGACATACATCCGCACGTTGTCGGGATCGATCGGAGTGAAGGGGTCCCTCTTACGGGTGCGGGAATTGTGCAGCTTGATCTCGACCATGTCTTTTGTCCTCGTCCTCGCGCGCCAAAGGCACTTCGCCCGCGGGCGGCTTACAGGATCCTTTGGCAGAGGAAAACGAGGAAGCGGCCCGCGAGAATGCTCTCAGCAGGGAATGATGCAGCCGGTAATGAGGCAACGCTTCGTCATGGCAAGCGGCATAGCGCGGCGACGGGTCTTTGCCAAGTCCGGAATTGGCGGGGGAACGGCGGGCGGGACGCCGGCAGCCTTGCCTTTGCCACCCGTTGTGCCAGGCTGGATGGCATGAACCGCCACCTTCTGCACCAGATCTGCGCCCCCCTGCCCGGAGCCGAGGTTTCGGATCCCTGGGGCGGTCATGATGCCTGGAAGGTGGGCGGCAAGATGTTCGCCTCGGTCGGGGCGCGGGATCTGGGCGTTGCGGTCAAGACAGCCGATGCCGATTTCGCGCGGATGATGATCGAGGCCGGGGATGCAGAGCGCGCGCCCTATTTCCACGCCAGCTGGATCCTGCTGCGCTGGAGTGCGCCAGAGACTCTGATCCGCGACCGGGTGGTGATCTCCTACGATCTGATCCGGTCGAAGCTGACGAAAAAGGTCCCCGCCGGGATGGCGGAGCGCGCGCCGTGACGCTGTGGCAAGGGGCCTGCCATTGCCAGGCGGTCCGGTTCGAAGTCACGGCAGAAATCACCCATCTGCGGGTCTGCAATTGTTCGATATGTCACATGCGCGGGGCGCTGAACATCCGCGTTCCAAGGGCGGCGCTGCAGCTGCTGACCCCCTGGGAGGGGCTGAGCCCCTACCGCTGGGGCGGCGGCACGGCACGGGATTACTTCTGCCCCACCTGCGGGATCATGCCGTTCCGCAGGCCCTCGGACCCGACAGCCGCGGAACGCGCAGCCGGGGTGCCGCCCTTCGATGGCTGGGCTGTCAATGCCCGCTGCCTTGACGGCTTCGACATCGGCTCTGTCCCGCTGCGCGCCATCGACGGCGCGGCGATCTAGCCCCCGAGGGTGCCGGTCGTCACCGCATTTGCCCAGGCAGGTTCGCCATAGTTGCGCGCGGCCTGCGCCATGCGGGCGCTGTCATAGGGCACATACCGTTGGGTAAAGCGGAAACCCTCGCCCGCGCGATCGATGATCGCATAGGCGGCGGCGGGGCTGCGGGCCTCGACCTTGTGCGGGTATGGCGGGCGTTCGTCGTCATAGGCCGGGCAGCCGACGGAGCCGGGGTTGAACAGGATCTGCCCTGTCGGCAGGCGCAAAAGCGCCGGGATATGGGTATGGGCGAACAGGACCAGCGGCGCCGTGACGCCAGCCGACCAGTCCGCGATCTGCGCCATGGGGCGGGGATGCAGGATGCCGCCCGGCCCGGGCTCATGGTTCCAGTAGGTGCCATCGCTCAGGGGGGTGGCATGGCAGGCCAGGACATCGCCGAAATCCAGCAGTTGCGGCAGATCGCGCAGCCAGTCGAAGGCCTGCGGCGACAGGGCCTCATGGGCGATCCGGTCGCTGCCCCACATGTCTTCTGGCGCTTTTTCAAGCAGATTGCGGTCGTGATTGCCCGCAAGGCTGTAGGCGTTCAGCGTCATGAGACGATCCGCCGTGCCCTGCGGATCGAGCGGGCCGGAAAAGTGATCGCCCAGCACCAGCAGGGCTTCGGGGGCGAAATCTGCCATGTCCGAAAGCACGGCAGACAGGGCATCGGCATTGCCGTGAATATCGGCGATGACGGCGAACCGGGCGGGCAAGCGGGGGCATTCGAGAGTGATCATGGCAGGACCATGGCGGCATGAGCCCGCATGGAACAAGCGAAAAACCCTTGCACCCCCCCGCCATCTGCAAGACCTTTCAAGACAACGACCCAGAGGAGGCAAAGATGCAAGATTCCGGCGCCACGTTCCGCGCGTTACACCATGGTGAGAAACCCTTTGTCCTGGCCAATGCCTGGGATGCAGGCTCGGCCCGGATGCTGGCGGCGATGGGGGCAGAGGCCATCGGCACCTCCTCCGCCGCGCTGGCCTTCACCCTTGGCAAGACGGACGGCAATGTCACCCTAGACGAAGCGCTGGCCCATGCCGAGGCCATGGTGGCCGCGGTCGACCTGCCCGTTTCAGGCGATTTCGAGAGCGGCTATGCCGAGGCCCCCGAGGACGTCGCGCAGACCGTGCGCCTGGCCGCCGAGGCCGGTCTGGCCGGGATCACGATCGAGGATCTGGTGGACGGCAAGGCCTATGACCGCGATCTGGCGATCGAACGCATCCGCGCCGCTGCCGATGCCGCCCGCGCCCTGCCCCGCGATTTCGTGCTGGTCGCGCGCGCCGATGGCGTGATGACCGGGCTTTACGACATGGATGAGGCAATGGCGCGGCTGGCCGGTTTCGAAGCCGCCGGGGCCGATTGCCTCTATGTGCCCGGCCCACCCGATTGGGAGGCGCTGGAACGCATCGTTGCCAGCACCGACCTGCCGGTCAACGCGCTGGCCGCCGGAACCCTGGCCAGTTACGCGCTGGAGGATTTCGCCCGGATCGGCGTCGCGCGGATTTCCCTTGGCTCCTCGCTGGCGCGGGTCACCCACAGGGTCATCATCGACGCGATGAGCGAGATCTGGGAAGACGGCTCCTTCTCCCGGCTCAAGAAATCGGTGTCCGGCGAAGAGGTCGACCAGATGCTGATCGAGGGCGCGCGCAAGGCATGAGGCGGCTGGGATGAGGCTGGGTGTCCGCCTGCGCGGGCTCCTTTGTGCCGCCATGCTCGCCCTGCCCGGCGCGCTGGCGGCCCAGACCCCGCTGCCCGCCCCACGCGAAGCCTATGTCAATGATTTCGCGAATATTCTGAGCCCGGCCGAAGAAGACCGGCTGCGCGAAATCCTGCAAGCCGCGCGTCAGGACCCCGGGGCCGAGATCACCGTCGCGACCCTCGACGGCCTGAAGGGTCGCCGCCTTGAGGATCTTGCCGCTGCGCTGTTCGACCAATGGGGCATTGGTGATCCGGCACGCAACGACGGCGCGCTGCTGCTCCTGATGCCTGACGACGGGCAGACCCGCATCGAGCTTGGCGCGGGCTATGGCCGCGACTGGGATGCACAGGCCCGCCGGATCATGGAAGACACCATGATCCCTGCCTTTGCGACGGGCGCCTACGGCGAGGGCCTGGAATAGGGCGCGGCCCGTGTCATTGCCGAGATCCAGCGCCCCTTCCTGACCGATCCGACACCGCCCGCATCGCAGGGCGGCGGCACGCCCTTCCTTTTCATCGGCGGCGGCATCCTTGCGCTGCTGTTCATCGCCACGCGCGGAAAGCGGCGCGGCAAGGGCCAGACCTGCCCGCGCTGCGGCAGCCCGAAACGGATCAGCCGTCAGCGCGAGGTCATCCGCCGCCCCACCCGCCAACAGCCGGGAGAGGCCAGGGACAGCCTGCGCTGTCGCACCTGTGGCCATGCCTGGACACGCCTTCTGACCCTGCCGGTCCTGACGGCGCGTGACAGCCGCAGCAGCGGTTTCGGCGGTGGCCGGTCGGGCGGCGGCGGGGCTTCGGGCCGGTTTTGACGCAAAAGGCCCCCGATCCTGCGACCGGGGGCCCTTTTCAGATGTCCTGCGAAAAATCCGCGCGGGGCGGGATCATTCGGTAACGGTCACCGTTTTCATCATGTCGGGCGCACCCACGACGCTGCCGTTGGCCCCGGTGCCGCGCTTGATCTGATCGACCACTTCCATGCCCGATGTGACCTCTCCGACAACCGTGTACTGACCGTTCAGCTGCATCGAGGGGTCGAACATGATGAAGAACTGCGAATTTGCCGAATCCGGGTTCTGGCTGCGCGCCATGCCCACGACACCGCGCACGAAGGGCTTGTCGGAAAACTCCGCCGGCAGGTTGCCGAGCGAGGATCCGCCGCGACCGGCCATGGCGAGATTGCCGCCGTCCTTGGCATATTCCACGTCGCCCGTCTGCGCCATGAAACCGTCGATCACCCGGTGAAAGTAGACGCCGTCATAAGCGCCCTCTTCCGCCAGGGTGGTCAGGCGCTCGGCATGCAGCGGGGCGATGTCGTCGAACAGCTCGACATGGACGACGCCATTGGCCTCGCCCGCGATCTCGATATCAAGGCCGGTGGCCAGCGCCGGGGCCGCCAGCGCGGTGAAGGCTGCGGAGAGAACGAGCTTACGCATCGGCGGCCACCTTCACAGACACCATCGTGTCGGGCTTCGCAGGCGGCTCGCCACGGGTGATGGCGTCGACATGCTCCATGCCTTCGATGACACGACCATAGACGGTGTATTGGCCGTTGAGGAAATGGTTGTCCTTGAAGTTGATGAAGAACTGCGAATTCGCCGAATCCGGGTTCTGGCTGCGCGCCGCGCCCAGGGTGCCCCGGTCATGCGGCAGACGCGAGAATTCGGCCGGGACGTTCGGCAGGTCCGATGCACCGGTTCCGGCGCGACGGATGTCGAAATCGCCGGTCGAATTGCCGTGCTGCACATCGCCGGTCTGTGCCATGAAGCCTTCGATCACGCGGTGGAACACCACGCCGTCATAAGCGCCGGAGCGGGCCAGTTCCTTCATCCGCTCGGAATGCTTGGGGGCGACATCGGGCATCAGCTCGATGATGACGGTCCCACCGGTCAATTCCATCAGAATGGTGTTCTCGGGATCCTTGATTTCGGCCATTTGCCTCTCCTTCCACATGTTTGCGCCAGCATTAGGGACCGATGGGGCAAATGCCAAGGCCGGGCTGTTGACCCAACCGCTGGATAGCGCCAGAACTTCGCCAAGAGCTAATCAAGGAGAGGCACCATGGGCTGGAAAACACTGGATGATATGGATCTTGCAGGCAAGATCGTGCTGACCCGCGTCGATATCAACGTGCCGCTCGAAGACGGCAAGGTCACGGATGCGACCCGGATCGAGCGAATCGTGCCGACGGTGACGGATATCCTGGAAGCGGGCGGCAAGGTCGTGCTGATCGCGCATTTCGGCCGCCCCAAGGGCAAGGTCGATCCGGAAATGTCGCTGCAGCTTCTGCTGCCCGCGCTGGAAGAGGCCTTTGGCCGCAAGGTCGCCTTTGCCGAGGATCTGGAAGCGGCCGAAGGGCTGGATGTGCCGATCCTGCTGCTGGAAAACATCCGTTTCCTGCCCGGCGAGGAAAAGAACGACCCCGCATTGGCCAAGACCCTGGCCAAACTGGGCGACATCTATTGCAACGATGCCTTTTCGGCCGCCCACCGGGCCCATGCTTCGACCGAGGCGCTGGCACGGGAACTGCCCGCCTGTGCCGGGCGCCTGATGCAGGCCGAATTGCAGGCGCTGGAGGCCGCGCTTGGCGCGCCCGAACGCCCCGTCGTGGCCGTGGTCGGCGGCGCCAAGGTGTCGACCAAGCTCGACCTGCTGGGCAATCTGGTCGAAAAGGTCGACCGGCTGGTGATCGGCGGCGGTATGGCCAATACCTTCCTTGCGGCGCAGGGCATCAACGTGGGCAAGTCGCTTTGCGAACACGAGATGACCGAGATCGCCAAGCAGATCATGCTGAAGGCACTGGACGTGGGCTGCGAGATCATCCTGCCCGCCGACATCGTCGTGGCGCGCGAATTCAAGGCCGGGGCCGAGAATGAAACGGTGCCGTCCACCCGGTGCCCCGACGACGCGATGATCCTGGATGCAGGTCCCGAAAGCGTGGAACGTGTCGGCTATGCCTTCGAACACGCCAGGACGCTGATCTGGAACGGCCCGCTTGGCGCCTTCGAGATCGCGCCCTTCAACGCCGCCACCGACGCCGCGGCGCTGAAGGCCGCTGAGCTGACCGAAGCGGGCAAACTGGTCTCGGTCGCCGGCGGTGGCGACACGGTAGCGGCGCTGAACGCCAGCGGCGCGGCCGAGAAGTTCACCTATATCTCGACCGCTGGCGGGGCCTTCCTCGAGTGGATGGAAGGCAAGACCCTGCCCGGCGTTGCTGCCTTGGAGGGCTGATTACCGCCACCGCCCGTTGCGGTGGCCACCGTTAGCGCAACCTGCGTTGCCAGCCCCTGCCCCGTCGCCTAGAACTTTCCGGGACGGGGCGCGGAACCGCCGCGCTCTTTGAACAAAACTCACTTTTCAGGCGATTGATCATGACTGAGACGACCCAGGCCGAGATGGTACGCGCGGATGCCGCACAGGCGGAGCAGATGCGCAGCGGAGATGGTTTCATTGCAGCCCTCGATCAGAGCGGCGGGTCCACGCCCAAGGCTTTGAAGCTCTACGGCATCGAGGAAGATGCCTATTCCGGCGATGCCGAGATGTTTTCCCTGATGCACCAGATGCGGGCGCGGATCATCAAGTCCCCCGCCTTCAACGGTGAAAAGGTGATCGGCGCGATCCTGTTCGAACGCACCATGGATGGCGAGATCGACGGCGTGCCGACGGCCGAATATCTTTGGAAAGAAAAGCAGGTCGTGCCCTTCCTGAAGGTCGACAAGGGCCTTGCCGATCCGGAAGACGGTGTGAAGCTGATGAAGCCGATGCCCGAGCTTGACACGCTGTGTGCCCGTGCGGTCACCAAGGGGATCTTCGGGACCAAGATGCGTTCGGTTGTGGATGCGGCCGATCCGGTCGGCATCAAGAAGATCGTCGATCAGCAGTTCGAGGTCGGGATGCAGATCCTGGGCCATGGGCTGATGCCGATCCTGGAACCCGAGGTGACGATCACCATCGAGGACAAGGCCGCAGCCGAAGACCTTCTGCGGGACGAGATCCTGGCCCATCTGGACGCCCTGCCCGAGGGCATCGAAGTGATGCTGAAGCTGTCGATCCCCGAGGCGGTGAACCAGTACAAGGCTCTGGTCGATCACCCCAAGGTCATGAAGGTCGTGGCCCTGTCCGGCGGCTATGCCCGCGAGGACGCCAATATGCGCCTGTCCAAACAGACCGGCATGATCGCCTCGTTCAGCCGGGCGCTGACCGAAGGTCTGTCGGCACAGCAACCGGATGCGGATTTCGACGCCGTGCTGGGCGAGACCATCGACGGGATCTACCAAGCCTCTGTCGCGGGCTGAGCCCCGGCGCCCTAGGCGCGCCGAGATATTTGCAAACGACCTTGGGCGCCTGCGGGCGCCCTTTTCGTGGAGCGTTCAACCGCCGATTTGCGCGAAAAGTGATGCTTCGGGGGATTCCCTTTGCGAATCAGCTGTGTCATGATGATCGGACAGCGCCCAGAAGAGGCGCAAGGCAGACCCTTGAGGTCGGGATCACGAGGCAAGGCATGACTGGCGAGACGCGCCCGGCGTTCGGGTTGTTTCTATATTTCGGGCTGATTTTCCTGCTCGGCATGTATTTCACCTTTGCCGCCGTGCAGGGCGAATACGGGCTGTTCCGTCGCGCCGTGGTCCAGAGCGACAACGTGCAATTGCGCCATCAGCTGGCCGAGCTGGAAGAGCGGATCGTCGTGATGGAAAACCGCACCCGGCGCCTGTCGGATGATTACCTCGACCTCGATCTGCTGGATCAACAGGCCCGCGATGTTCTGGGTCTGGTGCGCGGCGACGAATTCGTCCTGCGCTGATTTTGGGCCGGCTTGGGGGCGCTGCCCCCGCGCGCCCGGACGCTGCGCGTCCAGGCGCCCTCCCCCGGGATATTTAGAACAGGGAAACATGGTGCAAGTCTGTCAGGCTATGCGCCTTTCCGGCATTGTCGGATGGCATCAAAGCTCTATTGTAAAGAAATGAAACGGCCCTGGCGGCCGCCTGCGGGTGGTCGGGCACGGGCCTGGGAAGGGGTTGCGGCAAATTCCCCCTCGCATCCGGCGGGGAAGTGTTGTAGTTGATAGTTTAATACTAAACTATTCCAGTTTCCCACCTTTTGCGATGACACTCAGGGGAGGATACCCATGGCGACCCGCAAGACCCCAGCCAAGCCGAATGTTTCGGCCGAAGAGCTGAAGACCTATTACCATGACATGCTGCTGATCCGCCGCTTCGAAGAGAAGGCCGGCCAGCTATACGGCATGGGCCTGATCGGCGGCTTCTGTCACCTCTACATCGGCCAGGAGGCCGTCGTGGTCGGGCTGGAAGCCGCGGCCGAGGAAGGCGACAAGCGCGTCACCTCTTACCGTGACCACGGGCATATGCTGGCCTGCGGCATGGATCCCAATGGTGTCATGGCCGAGCTGACAGGTCGCGAAGGCGGCTATTCGAAGGGCAAGGGCGGCTCGATGCACATGTTCTCGAAGGAGAAGAACTTCTACGGGGGGCATGGGATCGTCGGGGCGCAGGTGCCGATCGGGACCGGGCTGGCCTTTGCCGACAAGTACCTGGGCAATGACCGTGTGAGCTTTGCCTATTTCGGCGATGGCGCGGCCAACCAGGGTCAGGTCTACGAGAGCTTCAACATGGCCTCGCTGTGGAAGCTGCCGGTGATCTTCGTCATCGAGAACAACATGTATGCCATGGGGACTTCGCAGACGCGCTCGACCTCTTCGGCCGAGATCTACAAGCGCGGCGAGCCCTATGGCATCCCCGGCGAAGAGGTCGATGGCATGGACGTGCTGGCAGTCAAGGCAGCCGGCGAGAAGGCCGTTGCCCATTGTCGCGCCGGCAAGGGGCCATATATCCTTGAGGTGAAGACCTATCGGTATCGCGGTCACTCCATGTCGGACCCGGCCAAGTACCGGACCCGCGAGGAAGTGCAGAAGATGCGCACCGAGAAGGATGCCATCGAGCATGTCCGCGATATGCTGATCACCGGCAAGCACGCCACCGAGGACGAGCTGAAGGAGATCGACAAGACGATCAAGGACATCGTCAACAAGTCCGCCGATTTCGCCAAGGAAAGCCCCGAGCCCGCGCTTGATGAGCTTTGGACCGATATCTATGCCGATGTGGCGCCGCAAGAAGCCGACGCCTGAGGGAGACGACACGCATGCCAATTCAAGTTCTGATGCCCGCCCTCTCACCGACCATGGAAGAAGGCACGCTGGCCAAGTGGCTGGTCAAGGAAGGCGATACCGTTTCCTCCGGGGATATCCTGGCGGAGATCGAGACCGACAAGGCGACGATGGAATTCGAAGCCGTGGATGAAGGCACGATCGGCAAGATCCTGGTCGAGGCCGGCACCGAGGGCGTGAAGGTCAATGACCCCATCGCCGTGCTGCTGGAAGAGGGCGAAAGTGCTGACGATATCGACAGCGCCTCTGCCGCCCCTGCGCCAGCGGCGGATGCCCCGGCCGTGGCCGAAGACGAACCCGCCAAGCCTGCCGCCGCCTCCGCCCCGGCGGAAGTGAAATCCAAGGCCTCGCCCGACTGGCCCGAAGGCACGCCGATGAAGACCCAGACGGTCCGCGAAGCCCTGCGCGACGCCATGGCCGAGGAAATGCGGTCCGACGACAACGTCTATCTGATGGGCGAGGAAGTCGCCGAGTACCAGGGCGCCTACAAGGTCAGCCAGGGTCTGCTGGACGAATTCGGCGCCAAGCGCGTGGTCGATACGCCAATCACCGAACACGGCTTTGCCGGGCTCGCCGTCGGCGCCGCCTTCGGTGGTCTGCGCCCGATCGTCGAGTTCATGACCTTCAACTTCGCCATGCAGGCAATCGACCAGATCATCAATTCGGCGGCCAAGACGCTTTACATGTCCGGCGGCCAGATGGGTGCCCCCATGGTCTTCCGCGGTCCGAACGGCGCTGCGGCCCGTGTCGGCGCGCAGCACAGCCAGGACTACGCGGCCTGGTATGCGCAGATCCCCGGTCTGAAAGTCGTGATGCCCTATTCGGCCTCTGACGCGAAAGGCCTGCTGAAATCGGCCATCCGCGACCCCAACCCGATCATCTTCCTCGAAAACGAGCTGATGTACGGGCAAAGCTTCGAAGTGCCGGATGTCGATGATTTCACCATCCCCTTCGGCAAGGCGCGGATCTGGCGCGAAGGCACGGATGTGACGCTCGTCTCCTTCGGAATCGGCATGAAGTACGCGCTGGAAGCCGCGGAAAAGCTGGCAGAAGATGGCATCGACGCCGAGGTCATCGACCTGCGCACCCTGCGCCCGCTGGATTACGACACGCTGATCGCCTCGGTGATGAAGACCAACCGCTGCGTCACCGTCGAAGAAGGCTTCCCCGTGGCGTCGATCGGCAACCACCTGTCGGCCTACATCATGGAAAACGCGTTCGATTACCTCGACGCGCCGGTGATCAACTGCACCGGGAAGGACGTGCCGATGCCCTATGCGGCGAACCTTGAGAAACATGCCCTGATCACCACGGACGAGGTGATCGCGGCGGTGAAAAAAGTCACCTACCGGTAAGGAGCGCGCGCAATGCCGACAGAAATTCTGATGCCTGCCCTGTCTCCCACGATGGAGGAAGGCACGCTGGCGAAGTGGCTGGTCAAGGAGGGCGACACCGTGTCCTCCGGTGACCTGCTGGCCGAGATCGAGACCGACAAGGCGACGATGGAATTCGAAGCCGTGGATGAAGGGGTGATCGGCAAGATCCTGGTCGCCGAAGGCACCGAAGGCGTGAAGGTCAACGACCCCATCGCCGTTCTGCTGGAAGAAGGCGAAAGCGTCGACGACATCGGCAAGACCTCCGGTACCGCCAAGGCCAGCGCCAACCCCGAGGAAACCTCCGAGGCGGCTCCGGCCCCGAAAGAGGCCCAGGCGGCACCGAAGCAGGAGGCCTCCGCCAAGGACGCCCCCGCCCCGGCAGCCCCCAGGGACGGGGATGGCAAGCGCATCTTCGCCTCGCCGCTGGCACGTCGCATCGCGGCCCAGAAGGGTCTCGACCTGGCGAATGTCACCGGGTCGGGTCCACATGGCCGGATCGTGAAGGCAGACGTGGAAGCCGCCGAAGCCCAGCCCGCCGAAGCCGCCTCGAAAGAGGCCGCCACGGCGGATGCCGTGGTCGGCAAACCCGCCCCCACTGGCGCCTCTTCCGATGCGGTCAAGAAAATGTACGGCGACCGCGATTACGAAGAGGTCACGCTGGACGGCATGCGCAAGACCATCGCCGCGCGTCTGACCGAGGCCAAGCAGACCATCCCGCACTTCTACCTGCGCCGCGACATCAAGCTCGACGCGCTGCTGAAGTTCCGCGCCCAGCTGAACAAGCAGCTGGAAGGGCGCGGTGTGAAGCTGTCGGTCAATGATTTCATCATCAAGGCCTGCGCCCTGGCGATGCAGTCGGTGCCGGATGCCAACGCGGTCTGGGCCGGTGACCGGGTGCTGAAGATGAAGCCGTCGGACGTCGCCGTTGCCGTCGCGATCGAAGGTGGTTTGTTCACGCCGGTGCTGCGCGATGCCGACATGAAGTCCCTGTCAGCGCTGTCGGCGGAAATGAAGGACCTCGCCAAGCGTGCCCGCGACCGCAAGCTCGCGCCGCATGAATACCAGGGCGGCGCCTTCGCGGTCTCGAACCTCGGCATGTTCGGTATCGACAACTTCGACGCCATCGTGAACCCGCCGCATGCAGGCATCCTGGCCGTCGGCGCGGGCGTCAAGAAGCCCGTCGTCAACGAGGCCGGCGAGATCGAGGTCGCGACCGTCATGTCCGTGACCATGTCGGTCGATCACCGCGTGATCGACGGGGCGCTTGGGGCGGACCTGCTGAAAGCCATCGTCGAGAACCTCGAAAACCCGATGGTCATGCTCGCCTGACCTTGGTGCGGTTACTGAAACAGCAAAGGCCACCCCTCGGGGGTGGCCTTTTTCGTTGTGCTGGATGTCTTGCCGCCACTCAGCGGGCCCGGATCACATCCCCAGAATCTGGTCCATGCGCAGCGCCGGCTGATCGCAGCCCGCCTCACCCACGATACGGGCAGGTACACCGGCAACGGTCTTGCAGGCCGGCACCGGATGCAACACCACGGACCCGGCCGCGATCCGCGAACAATGCCCGATCTCGATATTGCCCAGCACCTTGGCCCCAGCCCCGATCAGGACACCGTTTCCGATCTTGGGGTGACGATCCTCTTCTTCCTTGCCGGTACCGCCAAGGGTGACGGAATGCAGCATCGACACATTGTCCCCCACCACGGCGGTTTCCCCGACGACGATGGAGTGAGCGTGGTCGATCATGATCCCCTTGCCGATCTTGGCTGCCGGATGGATATCGACCCCAAAGACCTCGGACGACCGCATCTGGAAGAAATAGGACAGATCGCGGCGGCCCTCGTTCCACAGCCAATGGCCCACGCGATAGGCCTGCACGGCCTGGAAGCCCTTGAAGTACAAAAGCGGCTGAAGGAAACGATGGCAGGCGGGGTCGCGTTCATTGATCGCCACGATATCGGCCCGTGCCGAGGCAAGGATCGCGGGATCGGCGGCAAAGGCCTCGTCACAGATTTCGCGCAGGATCTGGCCGGACATCTCGTCCGAGGCCAGCTTCATCGCGATCCGGTAAGCCAGGGCACGCTCCATCGACGGATGGTGCAGAATGGTCGAATGAACCATCCCGCCCAGAAGCGGCTCCTCCGCAATGGCCAACCTGGCTTCGCGAAGGATCCGGTCCCAGACGGGGTCCAGTTCGGCAAGTTTTGCTTTCGGTGTGACCATGGCATCTTTCCTGACGGCTGAAGGTCAGGGTACCAGAACCAGCGGAACGAGGAAATCGTAAACCCGTTACGCCCATGATCACGAACTGTAATGTTCAGGTGACGGTAAACGCCAACTTGCGCGCCGCCCCCGGACCGAAGCTCGCCGAGATCTGGGCTAGTTCAATCTCTCCGCTGCCGCCCAAGCCGTCCGCCTCTTGCTGTGCGCTGCTGTAGGTCCACGAAGTGCCGCTTACGAAGACCTCACGCAAAAGGGCCCCGCCCGAACGGATACGCAGCAGGAAGCTCAGGGTCTCTTCGCCAAGCGGCACTTCGGGCAGGTCCCAGCCGTCGCCCCCCACCCGTGTTCGCCGCACCCAGGTAAAGACGGTATCACCGCCAGGCATGGTTCTGGCCCGCAGATGGCAGGACGACAGCGGCTTCAGTCCGACACCTTGGAAAGCATGTTCGGAATGCCGGTAAGACGCATCATCCAACGACTTGGCAGCCGGCCCAATGCGGAAATAGCGCGGCAGATTGCGCTGGTTCGGCGCCAGGGAGATCTGTCCCGGCTGTCCGTCCAGCACCACCACATAGGATCCCTCGGGCCAGACTTCGGGCATCAGGGAATCGCTGCCAAGTTGTCCGCGCAACCGATGGCCAAGCGCATAGGATCCGGGTGCCGTCAGGACTGCGTCACGGAACTGAAAGACCTCCCAATTGCCCGGACTGCCATCCCCGATGGCCATCAGGTTGCGGCCGGCCAACAGCCCCGCTTCGTCGACCGAAGCCAACTGCCCCGAAGTCAGCGCCACACCGAGCGGGGGGCCCGGGTCAGGCCGTCCAACGGGACCGCGCGGCATCTCGGTGGTGGTGACCCCGATCACGGACCGGGTCCGGACCACCTGATCCAGCAAATAGCCCGCGTCGCTGCCGGAACTGTAGATCGCCACATCTCCCGGCCAAGGCTCCGCCGTGATCGCGACATGGGGAGCATGCGGGGTTTCGTCGCCACGCATTAACGGCAGGTCCAGGAACAACGGCAGAACCGGCAGCGCGGTGACAAACTGTGCCACCGGCGACGCGGTCTCGTCGATGGCCACGGGCGTATAGACATCCGGGTCCACGCGCACTGCCTCCAACAGACCGACGCCGGAAAATTCAGCCCGGTCCACCCGGTAGCGTTCAGTCACACCATCCTCGCTCAGATCGATCACGTCGCCGGGTCCGACCCCGCGCCGCGACGGCGGCAGGGCCAGTCGCAGGGTGTCGCGCGCTACGCGGGCCTCGGTCAGCCACCGCTCGACGGTTTCACGACCTTCGGCGCGGGTCATGGCCAGGGGGAGTTCACTGCCCGCAATACCTCGGGTTTCCTCATCCGGTAGAACAGCCTCTTCGGTAATGGAGGCAAAGTCTGCATCCGCTTCGAAAAACCGCAAGCGCATGCGCCCGGACATCTCGGCCTCCGCGGCGCGCTGGCGTTCGATCCGCCCGTCGATTTCGCGCGAAACGGCGACGCTTCCGGCATCGACCTTGGCAGTGACCCGACCGTCGCGCATTCGAAAGACGATTTGTCCCCCGGTTTCGATCGCGTCGAATGCGTAACGCAGCATCAGCGGTTGCAGGACGGCACGCGGTTCTGCGACGTCACTCGCCAGGTATCCACTGACCTGGCCATACAATCCGCTGACGTCGTAATCGGTCAACCCCGCAGCCTCGCAGATCTCAGCGACAACCAGCGCCAGCGATCGACCAGCGCTGCGCCCGGTGATCCAATGCCCCGCATGGTAGTTCGCGCCATCGGTCCAGAGCGTCCGGTTGTTGGGGAAATAGGGGAAAGGCCGCGCATCCCAAGCCCAGACAAAAGCCCGCGTCATGTCGACCATTGGCCCGGCATAAACCGAAGAGTTCGGGTTGTTTTCTGTCTCGGCCCAATAGCCATGCATCGCCTGAAGATATTGCGCCTGTATCAGGTCATCCCGACGCCCGCTCGACCCATAGGGCAAGGCGGATTCCGAACTTTTGGGGTCGAGAAACTTGTTGGGCTCATTGGTGGCCTTGTCGACCGCCGCGCATCCCAGTTCCGTGAACCAGATCGGTTTGGATTGCGGCTGCCAAAGGGTTGTAGTGGCTTGCCGGATCCCACCGATACGCTCGTGATGCGGCGACGCCCACCAGTTGCGAATATCCTTGATCCGATAGATCCAGGGCTCTTTATGAGCGCCATCTGTGATGGGCGTACGAATCTGCGCTGCGCGGTCCGCCGCGGACTGGTAATACCAATCGTAAAGCTCTCCGCCGGCGATATTGCCGCGCAGATACGCCGGATCATAGATCGTGGCATGGGTCTGCGCATCAAGATGGGCGTCCCCGTCCCGCCAGTCAGACAGCGGCATGTAGTTGTCGATGCCGATAAAATCGATCTCGTCATCGGCCCAAAGAGGATCGAGATGGAAATAGCGATCACCGCTGCCGTCCTGGGGCTGATATCCGGAATACTCCGTCCAATCCGCCGCATAGCCGATCCGTGTGCCCGCGCCGAGGATCGCACGCACTTCGCCCGCAAGATCGCGCAGGGCCTGCACGGCGGCGAAACTCCCCCCCGCGCCACGGATCTGCGTCAGCCCGCGCATTTCCGACCCGATGCAGAAGGAATCCACCCCGCCGGCCGCGACACACAAAGCGGCGCAATGCAGGATGAAGCGGCGATAGCGCCACTCCGCCGGGCCGGAGTAGGTAACCGACCCTGAAACAACCGAGAAATCACTGGCGGAAGCGGTCCCGAAAAAGGCCGCCACTTCGCTATCCGCGGCGGCGGAGCCATCCGGCGACCCCGAAACGCCGGGGGCACGCGAGGTGGTTATCCGCCCCCGCCAAGGCAGTTCCGCCTGACCGGTGCCAGTGCTGTAAGGGTCAGGCAAGGCATTGCCGGCCAACTGTTCCATCAGCATGAAGGGATAGAACATCACCGCCTTGCCCTGCGCGGCGATCGCCTGAATTGCCTCGATCACCGAAGCATCCGCCGGGGTTCCGCCGTAGACGGGTCTGTCGTCATCCCCATGTGGCACGACCTGCGCCGTCGCCCGCGTCAGACCCGACACGGACCAGGGCATCTCGATCCCGTCGAAATCGCCCTGTTCGACCTTCGGGCGGATATGGCAATCACCACAGCGCAGGTCATCCCCGAACCAACTGACGATCAGTGATACGGCTTCGCATTTGGGCAGATTGGCGTCCAATTGGTCGAGAGAGCTTTCAAGGTCGCTCTTGCCAGAGGGTGAATGAACATTGGCCACCGCCCCCCGGCCTGCGCCGTAGTCGTGATGGACCCGCGTGGTCGCCAGGGCATATTCACCGCTGCCCGGCATAAGCGCCACGCCGCGCAGGGCATGGGCGGCCTCATTCTCCGCCCCCGAAAGGGCAGCAGGCGCCGGGCGGATCACCTCGAAGGAAAACTGCGGAATGCGGCTGCCGAATTGCGTCAGGTCGAGATCCTCGAAGACCACATAGGCGAGCCCCCGATAGGCCGGGACCTGGCCCGGTCCCTCGATCGCTTCCATGCGCGGATCGGCCAACTGGTCGGCAGCGCCGTGATAGACCCGCATGCTCAGCGAACCTGTCTCCAGCTCCGCCCCATCCGCCCAGACGCGCCCGACCGAGGCGATTTCGCCTTCGCAAAGCGCTAGGGCCAGGTTCACGCTGTAGCTGTAACTGGTGACCGATGGCTGCGACGGCGCCCCCTTGCCGCCGCCACCACCGGAACGCGCCGAATGCTCGGAAAATTGCGAGGCCCAGATGACCTGCCCCGCCACCCGCATCCGGCCATAGACCCGCGCCACGCTGTCGCCTTCCCCCGCGCCGGTCAGGCGGAATCGTTCGACCCGCCCGGTTTCCACTGCTGCAGAGCCCTGGCCCATGATCCGCTGATCGATGGCTCGACCGACCATGGCCCCTGCGAAACGACCCGCCATGGCCGCCGACACACCGAGGATTGAGCCGCCGATGGACCCGCCAATAGCCGCGCCAGCGGCCGAAAGAAGAATGGTAGCCATCAGGACGTTCCTCCGGGAAATGCAAACCGCGCCACGATGCGACGCCTCCAGGGTGCGCTCAGCGGGCTTTCGACGACCGCGTGGGCGCTATAGGCATGGATGAAGGTGGCACCGGGCCCCGTTTCAGCGGCGATCCCAAGGTGCTTGGCCACACCGCCTGACCGCATCCGGAACAGCAGCACGTCGCCAGGTGTTTCGCCGTCCAAGGGCTTGGCAATCAGATGCCGCGCGGCTGCCGTCCACAGGCGTTCATCCCGCTGGGGTTCGGACCAATCCGGTGAATAGGCGGGCACGGCTTCGGGTTCCTGTCCCAGAACCTCACGCCAGATGCCTCGCAGCAGGCCAAGACAATCGGTCCCCGCGCCCCGAACCGACGCCTGATGGATATAAGGTGTGCCGATCCAGCCACGCGCCGCCGCGACGATGTCGATTTCCTGTCTCACCGTCGGCTCCCCCCCGAGGCCGAACCGCTGCGCGACGGTGGCACCATAAGCCAGTCCTCACCCGGAATATCCGGAAAACCCTGAAAGTTGAGGCCATTGCCGAACTTTTCCCGGCAACTCTGGAACCGCTTGTCGCATCCCGCATCAAGCCGGAACATCGCCCCCAGTCCCGGGTCCGCCCGCAACGGGGACCAAAGCTCGAGGCACCGCAGCGCGCCTTCGGCCCAATCCCGCTTGATCGGCGCCGAAAGTCCCACGGCCGGACCGTCGAGAACCTCAAGCCGACCCCGGGTGAACCACCCGTCGTCATAGCCTGAGAGCGTGGCGAAGGTCAGCACTCGACTTTCGGCGATATCCGTAGCGGTGGTCTCGGCCCGGAAAGCTGCCTGATCAAGGTCCAGACCACAGGCCGCATTGCCAAGTACCGCGCTGCAAGTTTTTTGATAGATCCGTCCCTGCGGCCGGTTCAGGATCTCGGCCAAGCCGCGCAACTCGGCCCGGAAAGCGCCGCCACTGCGGGTGATTTCCCCGATCGTGCCACGGAAGACGACCTGACGCTCGTTCGGCGCAGACCAGTTGACCATCCAGGCGGTTACTTCTGCCTCGTCATAGCGACCGGCTTCGACATCGGCTTCGCTGATCGCGCTGTCACTGAGCGCACCAATGGCGTCGCTGTTGTCAACGGAAAGCCCGGTGCCTTGCTGTAGGGCAGAGGCGGACAGGCCGCTGTCGGCACGAAATGCGATACCATCGAAGGCCAGCGGCCCGTCGTGATCGGTAAAGCCAAGGGTCGTGCCATCCTTGCGGGTAATCGCCCAGCAATGGCAGGTCGTGGTCGCTCCCGTGGCAAGATGGGCAGAAAGGGCACTGTTGAAAGTCATCAGATCCGCACCTCCACCACCGGCACATCGGGAACCTCTCCGGCGCGGAAGGTCGCGATGGAGGTCATGATCCGGTCGGTATCGAACCGCACAGGAACATCGAATTCGAAACCGGCGGTCACCAATTGGCCGACACCAGCGGCCGAGGCCAGCGTGACCAGCCCGGTTTCCGTATCGATCGTGAAATCACTACCTAAGCCCTGCTCGACACCATCGATGGTAACGCGGGTCGTGGCAGCGACAGGCTTGGTAATCGGACGCGTGTAGCTTTGTACGCCCGAGGTATAGGTCTTGCTGAGTTGGAAACAGACCGTGGCGCCATCCCCTGTGCCGATGCTCTGATCCGTGGCGCCGACAGAGGCGCTTGGCAGACAGGATTTGTAATCCGCCCAATCCTTCCAACGGAAGGCATGCAATTGCCCCTGACGTGCTTCGAAGAACGCGATCAGCTGTTCGATATCGTCCAGCGACCGCATCGCGGCCCCTGCGTCGTAGCGGCGGCGGGAATGCTGCCAGGGGGTGTTGCGCTCTTCATAGCCATTGGCAAGGGTCACCACCTCGGTGCGCCGCTCGGGGCCGCCCTGGGCACCGAAGGACAGGTTGGCGGGGAAACGGGTTTCGTGAAAGCTCATTGATCCCTCCTCAGGCGTTGCGTTGGCCACGGCCAAGGGCGCGGCTCATCTGCGATGCGATCTGGCTTTGCGACCGGCGGAAACCGTCGACATCGGGGGTCGAGATATTAACCACCACCTGCACGGGCTGGCCGCCGCTCTCGCTGCGCACCCCGAGCTTGCCGTCGGCACCTCGGGTCAAGGGCATGATCGCTTCGGGACCGGCTTCGCCCATCAGACCGGTACCGCCGCGCATCGGAAAGGTCGTCGGGCCCGAGACGATCCCACCCGAGGCAAAGGCCTGCACCCGGCCCTGGGAAAAACTTCCCCCGGCGGCAAAGGGCATCAGCCCACTCATCAGCGACCCGACGCCTTGGGCAACCATGCCGCCGAAATGATCCGTGACCGGTTTCACCGCCGCCGAATAGGCCGAGTTCACCATAGAATTCGCCACGCCGCGCATCGCATCGCTGATCCGCATGCCGTCAAGGACAACACCATCCACGGCCCGACGCAGACCCCGGCTGATCCCCTGCTCCAGGATCGCCATTTCCTTGCCGGTGCTGGTCAGGGAGCCGCGCATCTTGCGCATCTCCAGGTCGAATTCCGAAACCATCCCCGCTGTGCCCTCCAGAGTCAGGTCCAGCGCATCAAGCTGGCTCTGAAGGTCGTCATAGGTCCCATGATCCGCCATCGTCTTCTCCTCCGTTGTCCGCGTCCCTGCCCCCCGTGTCGGGATAGGCCGCCAGCAATTCGTCCAATCGTTTACGTCCAAGCACGGCGCCGCTGCCCGCAGCCCCCCCGAGCAAAAGCCGCAGTTCGGCCGGGGTCAGGCGCCAGAACGCCTCGGGCGAAAGGCTCAGACCGCACATGCCGGCCTGCATCAGGGCGGGCCAGTCGACCCGGCCCGGCCCGCCGCTCACATCGCCTCCTCGGAGGGCAGTTCGAAGGCACGGGTCAGCAGTTGCGCGGCTTTCTGCGCCGCCCCAAGCGGCCCGCCTTCTATCTCGGCAGTCAGCAGATCACGCGCCCGCCCCTGCCAGCCACCGCCACGCAGGCCGGCAACGATCAGCGCCAGCACGTCGCGGGTCGAATAGCTGGCGTTCTCGAAGCGCTGCACCAAGGCGATGAGAGAGCCGTCTTCCAACCCCGCCTCCAGTTCTGCCAAGGCGCCAAGAGTCAGCTTCAGCACATGGCGCTGACCGTCGATCGCAACAGCCACCTCGCCTGTCCAGGGATTGCCCATCAGAGCGCCGTGAAGCTGAGCGCACCTGCCGACGCCATCGACAGCTCGTAGGTAGCCTCGCCATCATGGGCGCCGGAGTATTCGATGGCGGTGACCTGGAAAGGGCCTTCGATGGTGCCGAAATCCGGGATGATGACCTGAAAATCCGGTGTTTCCCCATCAAAGAAGATCTGCCGTGCGCGTTCGTCGCTGGTCGCGTCCTTGAAGACGCCGGAGCCGCTCATCGATGCCGATCGCACACCTGCGCCACCCAGCAATTCCCGCCAGCCGCCGGTACTTTCCAGGCTGGTCACATCGACCGACCCGGCGTTGAAATTGATCCGCGTGGCGCGCAGCCCCGCGAGGGTCTCGAACACGCCGGCTCCGGTCATGTCGACCTTGATGAGAAGGTCCTTGCCGTTCTGGGCTACCATTTTCGTCACTCCGTCAAAAAGTTCAGGTATCTTCCACCAAGGCGCGGAAGCTCAGGTCGATCCGGCGCAAGGCCCCGGAATCCGTCAACTTTGCCCGCGCCTTGAGAAACGTCAGACTGATCAGCACGCCACGGCTCAGCGCCGGCAGCGGTTGGTCGAGCGCATCGTTGACCGCGGCGGCGACCTCCTTTGCGGTCTGGAACCCGGCGGCATCGCTGACCACCGACACAGTCAGGTCATGCCGGGCCCCGTTGCCGGTCTTGTCGGACCGGTCGCGCACGCTTTCAGGACCAAGGGTCACATAGGTCGCGGGTGGGGTGCCCGTTGGGGGCGCATCGAAGATGTCCGACCCGACCAGCGCGGCGACCGAGACATTCCCGGCGATCTGCTGATAGATGGCCGCCTGCAGGGCGGCAGCGACGCTGTAGCTCATAGGTAAAGCTCCTCACGTGCTTGGCAGATCAGGAAACGGCCCTGCGGGTCCCGGTCTGCGACAGTTTCGATCACCAGCGTCTGGATTTCGTCGCGAAAGCGCTGGCCGGGCACCGGGCGGCTGGAGGCCCCGACCGGAGCACTGCGTACCGTCACCTTGTATTTCTGGACCTGGGCCGCGATACCGCCACGGCTGACGGTCGATCCGGCACCCGGAAGGACCTCTGCCCAGAGCATGCCGAGCGTGGACCAGACTTGCTGATAGCCGCCCGATCCATCCGGCACATCCTGGGATACTTCCAACATGACGGGGCGGTTCAGACGCGGGATCATGACTGCCCACCGACCATGCTAAGACGCATCGGGCGATAGCGTTCGATCAACGCGGTGACGCCGAAGGGGGTGCATCCCTGACCCAGGGCCAGATCATTGCGGTACTCATAGTAATGTGCAGCCATCAACAGCACGGCCTGCGCAAGGTCCGGCGGCACATCTGACCAGACCTCGGCGCTGCCCGCGTTGATCGAAATCTCGACCCGACCATTGTCCGGGATCGTCGGCAGGCTGCCGTCTACGGATCGCAGAGCCGGACGATAGCTGTCCTCGACAATCTTGAAATCCGTACTGTCATAGGCATAGCCGACGCCCGCTTCATTCACCACGGTGACGGCAAAGATCGAGCGAACCGGAGCCAGCGGAAAGACCTGCCGGTCCGCCGACTGCCACTCCGACAGGGACAGCACGAAATTACGTGCATACAGCGCCTGCCCGGTGCGCCCTTCGATCGACGAGATTGCCGCTCGAAGGTAGCCTTCCAGCACCTGGTTCTGCAGGGTATCCTCGGCAAAACCGGATCCCATGCGCAGGTGTTCCTTGAAGTGGTCGATCGGCAGAACCGCCGTCGGAGTCTTGTTTTCTTCGATCAATATCATGGTTTTCTCCGATGATCGCGACGGTTTCGGCTGGCCCCGCAGGGCGGCGCGAACGACTTTTCCCTCTCCGGCGCGTGTCTCCCAACGTTGCTCGGACGGAGGGAGCTGCTGGACAACGCATGCAGAAGACACGCGCCCGGTGAGGCCGAAGACCCGGCCCCACCGATCCGCCGCTCGCTGTTACGATGCGGCGAATTTCAGCAGCTTGATCGCGGCGAAATCGCTGACGTCACCGCCCACCCGCTTGGTGGCATAGAAAAGCACATGCGGCTTGGCACTGAAGGGATCACGCAGGATGCGCAGGTCCGGACGCTCGGCCACCGTATAGCCGGCATGGAAATCCCCAAAGGCGATCGCATAGCTGCCGCTCGAAATGTCGGGCATGTCCTCGGCGATCAGTACCGGATAGCCCATCAGGCGCGCAGGTTCACCAGCCGCCAGCCCATCGGACCACAGGAAGCGACCGTCGCCATCCTTCAGCTTGCGCACCGCACCGGCGGTCTTCGAATTCATCACGAAGGTGCCATTTGCGCGGTAACGGGCACCAAGCGCATAGACCAGATCGACGATCGCATCGGCTGGCTCGGAGGGATCGAAACCACCCGAGGTGCCGGTGGCGATATACCCGAGGTTATCCCAGCTCCAGGAGCTTTCAGCGACCTTGGTGTGGGTCAGAAAACCCATCGGTTTGTCGGCACCATCCCCGTTGACGAAGGCATCGGCCTCAGCGCGGGCAAACTTGTCGGCGATGCGTTCGGCCAGCCAGCTTTCGATGTCGAAGGCGCTGTCGTCAAGCAGGCGCTGCGAGGCCTTCGGCAGGGCCGAAAGTTCATGCAACGGGATCGAGATCCGGTCGACACCGGGCGTCGAGGTTTCCGAGACCGAGGTTTCGTCGTCCCAACCCGCTCCGACGTCGGAGGTATCGACCAGCACGTCATAGGAGGTCGCATTGACGTTCACTACATTGGCGACCTGGCGGATCGAGGCGGCGGAGTTCATCACCGACTGGATCGTGTCCGAAGTCACCGGATCCACCAGGTAGCCACCGTCGCCGGTCAGACTGGCCAGTGCCTTGCCTTCCAGGTCAAGGCTGCGCAGGCCGTCGTCATCGCCGGTGCGCACATAGGCGGCAAAGGCCTTCTGATGGGGTGCCTCGACTTCGGCAGCATTGGCAAGCGCCGGGCGGGCGGCGGTCAGGGATTTGCGGTCAAGCATGGTAAATCGGCTTTCCTGTTGTTGCAGTCGTTCCTGAATGTCGGACTGGAAGTCCTTGAACTCCCTCATGAAACCCGTCATTGCGGATTTCACCTCAGCCATCGGAGACACAATCTCCCCGTGCCGAGAACTCTTCTCGGTCAATCCCATCGACTTCTCCTTGGATGGTAGGTGAGAGCGCCCTAGCGGGAGCCCAGTTCGGCGCCCGCGTCCCGCAGGGCAGCCGCCAGTTCGCGCAGGTCGTCGTCCAGGGGGTCGACCCCGGACTTGGCAGCGACCCGCGCACTTGGCAGCATCGGGAAGGTCACAAGCGACACCTCCCAAAGCTCCAGTTCCGTCAGGAGCCGACGGCCCCCGGTGTCCTTCGCCGCGCGCTTGGTGCGATAGCCGATCGACAGCCCGTCGATGGCCCCGGCCTGGATCAGCGCGGCGGCCTCGCGGCCCTTTGCGACGGCCTCCAGCAGACGCCCCTTGACCCAAAGGCCGGTGCCGTCCTCGCGGATCTCGTCCCAGACACCGATGGGCTGCGCCGGATCGTGCTGCCATAGCATCTTGATCCGCCGCCCCTGCGCCGCCAACCCGGCCAGCGAGGCCGCATAGGCCCCGGTCTGGACAACATCGCCGCCCTGATCCGTGGCGCCAAAGCGCGAGGCGTAGCCTTCGATCACCATGCCGTCTTCCTTGACGGTCAGATCCTCGTCGAAGCGGCAGAACTTCTGTTCCAGCCCGTTCATCGTTTCTTGCATCTCGGTCTCCTCGTGGTGCCGGGTTTCAGGGCAGCCGTTCGATGATGGATTGAAAGGCCTGGGCCAGAATGACCCCGACGACGCCGTAAACGGTGATCCACAGACGCTTTTCCATACGCTCGATGATGACGTTCAGCCGGTCGATCCGCTCGTTCAGCGCCGCGATCTGCAGGGCGCTGACGCGTTCATGCGCTTCCAGCTTCAACGATGGGGCACATTGGAAATCATAGCTTACCGGCGTAATCTTGCGTGCCTCACCCATCGGTTTCGGCCATCGGCGGCAGGCCCAGCATTGCGCGTTTTTCGGCCGGGCTCAGAAAATCGGCCTCGCTGACCCGCTTCCATTGCGCATCCCGTTCCGGCGCCAATGCGGGCACCTGGTCAAGGTCGGGCGACAGGGTCAGGTCTTCGCCGATGTAGCGCTCAAGCCATTCGCAGACCGCCGCCGAAACCCGTGTTGCCAGCGGCAGAACCGTCAGGCGATAGAAGGCCCGGTGCGCTTCCTGATAATTGGCGTAGATCGCGTCGCCCTGGATCCCCAGCAGCATCGGCGGCACGCCAAAGGCCAGGGCAATCTCGCGCGCGGCGGCTTCCTTGGTTTTCTGGAATTCCATGTCCGAGGGACTGAAACCCATCGGCTTCCAGTCCAGCCCACCTTCGAGCAACATCGGCCGCCCGGCATTGCGCGCACCTTGATGGTGCATCTCCATCTCCGACACCAGACGATCATACTGATCGGTGGTCATCGCCCCGTCGCCACCCATACCGTTGTAGACGATGGCCCCGGACGGCCGCGCCGCATTGTCCAGCAGCGCCTTCGACCAGCGGGTCGCGCTGTTGTGCACGTCCAGCGCGGTGGCTGCTGCCTGCATCGGGGACAACCCGTAGTGGTCGTCCTGTGGGTGAAAGCTTTTCAGGTGGCAAATCGGCGGGCGCTCTCCACTGACGTCAAAGCGATGCTTGCGCCCGTTCACGGTGTAATCAAAGGCCACGGGCCAGCCATCCGCTCCCGGCACCAGGCTCATCCGGTCGCTGCGCAGCACGTGCAACTCAAACGGAATGCCGGTTTCGATCGCCACGGCCTCTAGGTAGGCATTGCCGGTCAGCAGCAACTGCCCGTAAAGCGCTTCGAACATCTCTGCCCGGCCCTGCGCCTGGTTCGGCGACTTCAGCAAGGAGATCACGGGATGCTCGTCATAGCGGCGGGCGCGATCGTTCAGCACCAGCGGCAGGGCCGCACAGGCCTCGGCGATCATCTTCACGGCACGGAACCCCACCGGGTTGCCGGCAAAGCCGTTGCGGGTCAACGAAACCGCATCCCGAGGCGTCCAGGCCACGCGGCCGCCCGCCGCCTGCATCGCCACCAGCTTGCCCGTTACGGACGCCTTCTGCTCCGGCGCTGCGGATACAGTTGCCTCGCGGCGGAAATAGTCGATGACGCCCATTTCAGTCTCCTTCTCTGCCCTGTCCGGGCCTGACGCTCTCGGGGGTCAAGCGAACCCTCCGAACCGGGAGCACCATGTTGCGAACCCGTGAGACAGAGATTGCTACGACTTCGTTAAGAAGCATCTCACGGACCGTTCGGTGCCGGTTTTTCCATTTCTGAAGAGTGCCTTGCCCCAGAATCAAGGAAACGGGCCCCGGTTTCCCGAGACCCGTTTCCTGGTGTGTCCTGTCGCATCCACGCGTCTTCGGCGCGCTGGCCGTTTCACCGTCAGAGACTGCGCACCTGTGGCCTGTTGCGGGGCTGAGCAGAGATCATCAGATCGTGCAATGCCCAAACCAGCGCATCGAGGCGATCCGGACTGCCGGCGCCTTCCCAGCCGCGCATGGTCATCTGGACCAGTTGATCCTCCAACTGCCCGAGGCCGCGCAGATGCCGCACTCGCCCCTGTTCGTAAAGGGCTGCAACCGGTTCGGCGCGGGCGGCCTTGCCACGGGCGGCGCGAACCTTCTTCACCGGGGCCATGGGATCGACCTGATGGATCACCGCCTCCACAAGGTCGCCGCCCTGGTTGACCTCGGCCACGATCCGTTCCGCGCCATGGCGTTCCATCGCGGCAATCGCCGCCTCGGCCCATTGCATCGGCGAGGCGGCGCTGACGCTGGCGTCCTCGATCACATAGGCCCGCCAGTCCCGCGCATCACCCCGGCAGATCACCCCGGCGACGATGATCCCGCATTCATCCGATCCTTCGTGGCCGGTGACCGGAGGATCGACAGCAACGATCACACGGGTCAGTTCCGGCAGGGTGTCGACCTGCGCCGCAACCAGCATCGCCTCGGTCCAAAGCGCGCCTTCCGCGTCGCTCATCATGATCCCGTCAAGCTCCTGCCGCCCAAGCCGGGTCCCGGCATAGCGCGAGCGGACTTCCTCAAGAAAGCTTTCAGCCAGATTGGCCCGGTTCGCCTCGGTCGGGGCCTGGGTCACCGCGGTCGACGGACTGGCCAGAAGGGTCTTCAGCACCCCCACATTCCGCGGGGTGGTGGTTACGCAGACACGCGGATCATCGCCAAGCCGAAGCGCGAATTGCAGCATGTCCCAGGTGTCCTGCGCCTTCTTCCACTTCGCCAACTCGTCCAGCCAGGCGCCGTCGAATTGCGGCCCGCGCAGGACTTCGGGTTCATGGGCGGAATACACTTGCGCCTCGGCCCCATTGGGCCAGACAAGGCGCTTGCGGCTGGCCTGCCAGTCGGGGCGCCGGTCGGGCGGCGAACAGGCCATGATGCCACTGTCGCCAAAGATCATCACGTCGCGCACCTGATCGATGGTCTCCCCGACCAGCGCAATGCGGCGGCAGCGGCCCGGATCAAGCGGCCCGGCCCCTTCGACCTGGGCGCGCACCCATTCGGACCCGGCGCGGCTTTTCCCGGCGCCCCGCCCGCCCATGATGATCCATGTGCGCCAATCGCCCTCGGGGGGCAATTGGTGCGGCAGGGCCCAGAAATCGAACAAAAAAGGGAGAGCACGAAGCTCTCCCTCATCAAGTTCATCCAGAAACCGTTTCTGGACCTGTGCACCTGCGCAGGCGATCCAGGCGGCACCGGATCGAAGTCCTTGCGGCATCGAGGTCGAGATCTTCGCCTCCTGCGGGCCTTGCGCCCCTCCGCTGTCTACCTTCATCAAGCTTCGCCTCCATCTCCATTGCAAACCGGATCCAGTACCGGATTTCCCCGCACATCTTCGCGGTCTCCTTTACCGCGTCGGACTCCCCTGCGCGCAGCCTGCCCTGCAGCGCCTTCAGATCATCCGTAATGTCGAGCACCTGTCGTTCAATCGTCTCAATCGTGTCACGCAACCGGGTGTCTTCTTTGTTGGACATCGTTTTTGTTTTTGTCATTGTCGCTCTGCCTCGTGCGATTGTTGTCCCCGATCGAGCAAAATGAAAAAACGGCCACGGGATTTCTCCCGGACCGTTCGCCCACTTCTTCCAGCATGTCACAAAAGGTGCCAGAGACCGTTCGCTCTGTCAAATCCCCCCCTCGGGCGCGATGGGTATGAAAATCTTAAGGATTTTCCCCACCCGACACCCAAGAGGTTGATCTGAAAGGTTACTGGTTGGCGTTCTGCTGTTCGATCTCGCGCCAGCGCGCGACATTCCGGTTATGTTCGGCCAGCGTCTCGGCAAAGGCGTGACCGCCCGACCCGTCCGCGACGAAGTATACGAAATCCGTCTGCGCCGGGTGCACCGCCGCTTCGATGGCTGCACGCCCGGGGTTGGCAATGGGTCCTGGCGGCAGACCGTCGATGATATAGGTGTTGTAGGGGGTCGGACGGCTTAGCTCGCTGGCGCGCAGGCCACGATCCAGCACGCCTTCGCCATTGGTTACCCCGTAGATCACCGTCGGGTCGGTCTGCAGACGCATGCTGCGCTTCAGCCGGTTCTCGAAGACGCTGGCAACCATCGTGCGTTCCGCGGCCAGCGCCGTTTCCTTTTCGATGATCGACGCCATGGTCAGCACCTCTTCGGGGCTGGCCAATGGCAGGTCGGGATCACGTTCTTCCCAGGCCTGCGCAAGGATCACGCTTTGGCGGCTGACCATCTTGTCGATCAGCGCCTGGCGGTCGTCGCCCCGTTCGATGCTGTAGCTGTCCGGAGCCAGCGTGCCCTCGGCGGGAAGATCCGCGATATCTCCGGTCAGAATATCGGCTTGGTTCAAAACCTGAACCACCTGCCACGAGGTCACACCTTCTGCCATGACGACCTGAAACCGCGTGTCGGAATCTTCCAGCAAGTTGGTGAAGATTTCCGGCTCCGCCCCATCACCGGGGGTGAAGCGCGCCTGTTCCTCGAACCGGTTGCTGGCCGGGTCGAGTTCGCGCACCAGAACGTCGGACGTCCGCACGCCGACACGCCAGATAACTTCGGTGCCGCAGGTATTCGCGCCGCCACGGGTCACGATATCGACAATCTCGGCCATCGAGGCGCCGGCAGGAACGCGGAACGCCCCTGCCTTCAGATCATCGGCTTTCTCGGCGTAATCGGCCCCGACCCGCAAAAGCGTGCCGCTGCTGATCGCGCCGTTCGATGCCAGGTCATCGCTGACCCCGCGCATGTTTTCACCGGGCGCGACCCGAACGCAGATTGCCTCGGCCAGCGGCCCCGGAGCACGGTATTCCCGTTTGCCCCAAAGAACCGCCCCCGCCAGAAGCACCCCCGCGACGATCAGTATCGAAAACCCGTTCGAAGCGATGGAGCGCCACATTCAGCGGGCCTTTCCGAAGATCAGGCTGGCATTGGTGCCGCCGAAACCGAAGGAATTCGACAGGACATAATTTATCTCGCGTTCGTGCTTGGCCTTGGGGGCCAGGAACACCTTTGAAGAGATTGCCGGATTGTCGAGATTGATCGTCGGCGGAGCAACCTGGTCACGGATCGCCAGGATCGAGAAGATCGCCTCGATCGCGCCCGCCGCACCCAGAAGGTGCCCCGTGGCGGATTTGGTCGAGGACATGGTGACCTTGCTCGCGTGATCGCCCATCAGGCGTTCAACGGCGCCCAGTTCGATCGTGTCGGCCATGGTCGACGTCCCATGGGCATTGACGTAGTCGATATCTTCGGGCGTCAGATCCGCGCGTTTCAGCGCCATCTCCATGCAGCGCCGCGCACCATCGCCATCCTCGGACGGGGCCGTGATGTGGTAGGCATCGCCCGACAAGCCATAGCCGAGGTATTCACCATAGATCTTGGCGCCACGCGCCACGGCGTGATCGTAATCTTCCAGCACCACGATGCCGGCGCCTTCGCCCATCACGAAACCGTCGCGGTCCTCGTCATAGGGGCGGCTCGCTTCTTCCGGGCAATCGGTGCGTTTGGTCGACAGCGCCTTGCAAGCGTTGAAGCCGGCGATGCCGATCCGGCAGATCGCCGCCTCTGCGCCACCGGCGACCATCACGTCCGCGTCGCCCCATTGGATCAGCCGGGCGGCGTCCCCGATAGCATGGGCGCCGGTCGAACAGGCCGTGACAACGGAATGGTTCGGACCGCGGAAGCCGTACTTGATCGAAACCTGACCCGAGATCAGGTTGATCAGGGCACCGGGAACGAAGAAGGGGCTGACCCGGCGGGGGCCTTTTTCTTCCATCATCACGGCGGTATTTGCGATCGAGTTCAGCCCGCCGATACCCGAGCCGATCAGCACGCCGGTGCGCGCCTGATTTTCGGCATCGGTGGGTTTCCAGCCGGAATCCTCGACCGCCTGCAGAGCAGCCGCATAGCCGAACTGGATGAAGGTATCGACCTTGCGCTGTTCTTTCGGCGCCATCCAGTCATCGGCATTGAACGTACCGTCGCTGCCATCGCCACGGGGCACTTCGCAGGCGTAATTGGTGGTCAGCCCGTCGGTATCGAACTGTGTGATCCGGCCCGCGCCGGAGTGACCGTCGAGGATCCGTTTCCAGCTTTCTTCGACACCAGTGGCCAGGGGGGTGACCAGCCCAAGGCCGGTAACGACAACACGACGCATATACTGTCCCTTTGTTCTCTGCTTGCTTGCTCATACCCGAGGGGGCGTATCGGGGGCAAGACTTGGCGCTTTGCGCCATGTGGATCGGCGGGCATTCCGCCGCAGACTACATGGGGGCGCTGCCCCCGAGCGGCAAGCCGCTCTCCCCCGGGATATTTCCGACAGGGAAACATGAATTTGTTCGGCAATCGGCGCGGCCGCCCGGAAAACGGGAAAGGCCCCTGCCGTTCGGGCAAGGGCCTTTCATACGCGATTCCGGCAAGCCCGTCTTGGCGGACCAAGCCGGGAATGCGGTTCAGGCGGCTTCGGAGATGAATTTCACCGCGTCGCCGAACGTCTGGATGTTCTCGGCGGCGTCATCGGGAATCTCGATGCCGAATTCTTCTTCGAAGGCCATGACCAACTCGACGGTGTCGAGGCTGTCTGCGCCCAGATCGTCGATGAACGAGGCGTTCTCGGTCACTTTTTCTTCTTCCACGCCGAGATGCTCGACAACGATTTTCTTCACGCGTTCTGCAACATCGCTCATAGGTAATCCCCTCACGTCACATGGGCTTCTCGGCCCGGTTTTGCCTCGCCCCTGCGGGCTGCTTGTTCTGCCCTTTCGGGCTGCTCGACCTCGCGGCATGCGAGGCGCGGGGGCTTGTCGGTAAGGACCGCCCCCGCAGATCTGCGCCGCCTATAGCATATGCTTGGCAAGAGGCAAACGCTTTCACGACTTGGCCCATGCATGGCGCGATTGCAAGATGCGCAGATCGGCTTTCCCCCGCCATCCCCTTAGGTCGCTTGGCCTTTTCGCCGAAAAAACAGGTCGGGTATGGATTTTCCAGCCATTCAAGGCAGGTGTCGCCGCAGAACGCCGATGGCATCTTCCAAGGGCAAGGCCCCGCCAGATCGCGACCGCGAATCCGCTCTCAGAGCATCGCCATGCCGCCGTTCACATGTATCGTCGCGCCGGTGACATAGGCAGCCTCCGGGCTCGCCAGATAAAGAACCGCTGCCGCGATTTCCTCGGGAGTGCCCATGCGCCCCGCCGGGATCTGGGAATCGATCTTTGCCTTCTGGTCGTCGCTAAGCTTTTCGGTCATGGCGGTCGCAATGAAACCCGGCGCCACGCAGTTGGCGGTGATCCCCCGGCTGGCGACCTCATAGGCTATGGATTTGGTCATCCCTACCATGCCGGCTTTGGACGCGGCATAGTTCACCTGACCGGGGTTTCCAGTCGACCCGACGATCGAGGAAATATTCACCACCCGCCCCCAACGCGCCTTCATCATCGGACGCATGACGCCACGACACAGGCGCATCGTCGACGTCAGGTTCACGTCCAGCACGCTTTGCCAATCCTCGTCGCTCATCCGCATGAACAGCTGATCGCGGGTAATCCCGGCATTGTTCACCAGGATGTCGATCCCCCCCATCGCCGCGATAGCGGCTTTTGGAAGGGCATCGACTGCGTCAGGATCAGACAGGTTGCAAGGCAGCACATATGCGCGCTCGCCCAGGTCCGCCGCCAATGCTTCCAGTGGTGCTTCCCGAGTCCCCGACAACCCCACCGCGGCCCCGGCCCCATGCAGAGCCTTCGCAATCGCCCCGCCAATGCCGCCACTTGCGCCCGTGATCAGCGCCCTTTTTCCGGTCAGATCGAACATCTTCCAGTTCCCTCGCTCTTGTTCAGGCAGCCCCGTCCTGCCCGTTTCCCTGTTGGAAATATCCCGGGGGAGTCGCGCAGATGCGCGACGGGGGCAGCGCCCCCTTACCTTGTTTCAGCCCGCGACCACGTTCGCGACGTCTTCCGGTGCACCGATCTGGCGGCACAGGATACTGCGCTCGATCCGCCGCACCATGCCCGAAAGCGCCTTACCGGCTCCGATCTCCCAGATTTCCGAGACACCCTGCCCGGCCATCCACGCGACGCTTTCGCGCCAGCGGACGGAGCCTGTGACCTGCTCGACCAACAACGCCTTGATTTCTTCCGGATCGTTGACGGCTTGGGCACGCACATTGGCAACCAGAGGCACGGCGGGGGAAGAAAAGCGGACATTGGCCAGCGCTTCGGCCATCACCTCGGCGGCGGGCTGCATAAGGGCACAATGGAAAGGGGCGGACACCGGCAGCAGCAACGCCCTTTTGGCACCACGCCCCTTGGCGATCTCGACCGCACGTTCGACGGCTTCCTTGTGGCCCGAAACCACGACCTGGCCCGGATCATTGTCATTGGCCGCCTGGCAGACCTGCCCTTCGGCAGCTGCTTCGGCGACTTCCGTGACCGTGGCGAAATCCAGCCCAAGCAGGGCTGCCATGGCCCCGACACCCACCGGAACCGCCTCCTGCATCGCCGAACCACGAATCCGCAGAAGCCGTGCAGCATCTCCAACGCTCAGCGCGCCGGCGGCGGCCAGCGCCGAATATTCCCCCAACGAATGCCCGGCCACGAAAGCCGCGTCTGTGACCGAAACCCCTTCGACCTCAAGCGCGCGCATCGCAGCAAGCGAGGTCGCCATCAGCGCCGGTTGGGCGTTCCGCGTCAGGGTCAGCGCATCCTGGTCGCCTTCCCAGATCAGACTGCTGAGGCTTTCGCCAAGGGCTTCATCCACCTCGTCGAAGACGGCCTTCGCAGCCGGATAGGTCCGGGCCAGGTCGCGACCCATCCCGATGGTCTGGGCGCCCTGCCCGGGAAAAACGAATGCGCGGCTCATGAAATGCTCCCTCAGGTCGATTGCAGGCGGAATATCCAAAGCGGCGGCATATGGCAATGGATCGGGCTCGCAGCATAAGGAGCGGACCGGGCGATCAGCAACGGTCACGAACGGCCCCCCGCATAGCCCGGACCGGGCGCGTCCCCGCACCTTCCCGGTGCGATCCCGGCAGGCAGCAGGCAGATACCCTTGCCAGCCTCGCCGAGGCCGTGTAAGGCAGCACTTCCTTCCGCAAGTTCGCTTTCATCGCGCAGCCTCTCGTGGACGGGTCGCGGAAGGATCGACCCTCCTATGAAATGCGCCTCGACAGAAACAGGAGTGCACATGCCGCTTTACGAGCATGTCTTCATCGCGCGCCAGGACCTTTCCAACGCGCAGGCCGAAGGCCTCATCGAACATTTCGGCACCGTCCTCGCGGACAACGGCGGCTCGCTCGTCGACAGCGAGTACTGGGGTGTCAAGACGATGGCCTACAAGATCAACAAGAACCGCAAGGGTCACTACTCCTTCCTGCGTTCGGACGCCCCGGCGACCGCGATCCAGGAAATGGAACGCCTGATGCGCCTGCATGACGACGTGATGCGCGTCCTGACCATCAAGGTCGACGAGCACGCCGAGGGCCCCTCGGTCCAGATGCAGAAACGTGACGAACGCGACGACCGCCGTCGCGAGCGCCGCTGATCTTAGCCCAGGAAAGGACATAACACATGGCCACGAAACCATTTTTCCGCCGTCGCAAGGTTTGCCCCTTCTCCGGCGACAACGCGCCGAAGATCGACTACAAGGACACGCGTCTGCTGCAACGCTACGTTTCCGAGCGCGGCAAGATCGTCCCGTCCCGCATCACCGCCGTCTCTGCAAAGAAGCAGCGTGAACTGTCCCGCGCCATCAAGCGCGCCCGGTTCCTCGCCCTGCTTCCCTACGCCGTCAAGTAAGGAGCACATCCCATGGAAGTCATCCTTCTCGAACGCGTCGCCAAACTGGGCCAGATGGGCGATATCGTCTCGGTCAAACCCGGGTTCGCGCGCAACTACCTGCTGCTGCAAGGCAAGGCGCTGACCGCCTCGAAAGAGAACATCGCGCAGTTCGAAGTGCAGAAAGCCCAACTTGAAGCCAACAACCTCGAAACCCGCAAGGAAGCCGAGGCCCTGGGCGAAAAGCTGGACGGTCAGAAGTTCGTCGTGATTCGCGCCGCCTCCGATGGCGGCAACCTTTACGGCTCCGTTTCGCCGCGTGACGTTGCAACCGTCGCCACCGAAAACGGCTACACCGTCGAGCGCAAGCAGGTCATCATCCCGCAGCCGATCAAGGACCTTGGTCTGCACGAAGCGAATGTGACCCTGCACCCCGAGGTCATCGTCACCGTGATCCTCAACGTCGCACGGACCCCGGAAGAAGCCGAAGTTCAGGCTGCCGGCAAATCCATCCAGGAGCTTGCCGCCGAGGAAGAAGCCGCTGCGGAGTTCGAGATCTCCGAACTCTTCGACGACATCGGCTCTGCCGCGTCGGACGACGAAGACGGCGCACCGCTGGAAACCGCGGACGAAGACGAAGACTGAGCTTCGGTTCAGCGCTGAAAAGACTTAGGCCGCGTCCCCTCGGGGGCGCGGCTTTTTCGTTGCCCCCGGGGGTGCCGCAGGTCGCAAGGCCGCCCCGGCAAACGGCCAGGCAGTGGTGGCTTTTTCACAATCATGACGTGAACTGACTTTCAGCCGACACGCAAAAGTGAAACACTGGCGGCATTTCACCAGGCCCCTGCCGCCTGCCCCTTTCGGAGCCTTGCCGATGACCGTTTTGACCTCGCGACGCCTCGCGGCCTGCGCCTGTCTCGTCTTGCTGACGGGTCCCCTTGGAGCGGCTGCACAGGAAAAGCTGGATGACGACCCGACCAAGGTCGCCACCAAGATGGGGGTCAAGTACACGGACGAATTCTCCGTCTCGGGCTCCCTTGCCTTCGGACCGGTCACCAAGATCAATGCGCAGGTGTCCGAAAGCGGCCATTGGCAGTTCGGGGGCTCCTACCTGTTTTCCTTCGGGATCGTGAACGTGAACGCTGGCCGCGACGACCTGGATAACGGGGTGTCGCAGGTGCATTACGCGATCGGAAGTTTCCTTCCCCTGTCCGCGCTTGGCCTGCAGACGGGCAGTTGGCAGCTATTCACCGCTTTCGGGTACAATTACACGGACAGCGATGTGCCGGTTTACGATTACACGCTGAACGACATGATCACGATGCCGGTGACGAACAGCAGCGGCTATCTAGGGCTGATGGCACTGAAACCGATCAGCACCAAGGTGACCCTGCAGGGCGGGTTGATCGCCATCCGCGGCACCGACGATTATTCAGGCCTCGGCGGCGGCATCGGCGCAACATATCAGGTGACGGACCGGGACGGGATAACCCTGTCGGGCAGTTATTTCGACAACAGCTACGGCACGAAAGACCAGGTGGCGATCAGCTATCGGCACGAATTCTGACGCGTATCAGGCCCCATATTTGCCCCCCCGACGTGAAAAAGGCCGCCCCAAGGGGCGGCCTTTCTTTCTGATCCGAAGGACCTGAACCTATTCGTCTTCCAGGGCTTCAACAGCTTTTTCAAGCTCTTCCTTGGAGATTTCCTTTTCACTTACATCCGCAAGTTCGAAGACGTAGTCGACAACCTTGTCTTCGAAGATCGGCGCCCGCAGCTGCTGTTGCATCTGCTGGTTCTGCTGCACGAATTCAAAGAACTGACGTTCCTGACCGGGATACTGACGCGCCTGGTTCATGACCGCCTGGGTCATTTCGGCGTCGGTGACCTCGACTTCGGCCTTCTGACCCAGTTCGGCCAGCAGAAGCCCCAGTTTCACCCGGCGCACGGCCAGCTTCACATGCTCTTCGGTCGGCTCGACCTTGGCGTGGTCATGCCCTTCGACTTCGGGGTTTTCCTCGTGCCACAGCTGATGTGCGATCTGGCTGGCTTCGGCATCCACCAGGCTCGGCGGCAGGTCGAAGGTCACGACCTCGTCCAGCCGGTCCAGCAGGTGACGCTTCATAACGGCACGGGCCGCGCCGGCGTATTCCGCTTCCAGACGCTCGGTGATCTGCGTGCGCAGAGCGGCCAGATCTTCAGCGCCGAACTTCTTGGCCAGTTCGTCGTCGATCTCGGCGGCCCTGGGCGATTTGACTGCCTTGATGGTGCAATCGAACACGGCCGGTTTGCCCGCCAGGTTCTCGGCACCGTATTCCTCGGGGAAGGTGACCTCGACAGCCTTTTCTTCACCGGCTGTGACGCCCTTCAGCTGATCCTCGAAACCGGGGATGAAGCTGTTGGAACCCAGCACGAGGGGGTAATCCTCGGCAGAGCCGCCTTCGAAGACTTCGCCGTCGACCTTGCCGACGAAATCGAAGACGACCTGGTCGCCCTCTTCTGCTTCGCCGTCTTTCTCTTCGAAGTCCTGGGCGGTTTCGGCCAGGTTCTTGAGCGCGTCGTCGACCGAAGCCTCATCGGCCTTGGCAACCAGCTTCTCGAGCGAGATCGCCTTCAGGTCGACATCCGGCATCGTCGGCAGCGCTTCGTAGGACATCTTGACGACGACATCGTCGCCCTCTTTCCAGGTCTCGCCATCGACCATGGTGACCTCGGGCTGAACCGCCGGGCGGTCGCCGCTGTCTTCGAAATGCTTGTTCATGGCGCCGTCGATGGTTTCCTGCATCGCTTCGCCGACCAGACGCTGGCCGAATTGCTTCTTAAGCAGGGCCATCGGCACCTTGCCCTTGCGGAAGCCCTTCATCTCGACATCAGGCTGCGCTTCGGCGAGCTTCTCGTTCACTTTCACGTCGAGCTCATCCGCCGAGACGGTGATCGTGTAGCCGCGCTTCAGGCCCTCATTCAGGGTTTCGGTGACCTGCATCCTAGCTTGTCCTTCCATTCCGGGGGCCGCTGCTTGGCGGCCAGCAAAATCAGACGCCCTTCTAAGCGCAGTACCCCCGCCACGCAAGGCGGATTAATGCGGATTTCAGCCTGAAAAGCGGAAAACCCCGTGCCTTGCCCCGCTGCGCCGCACCCCGCCGGTCAAACCCCTGTCGGTCATGGTCCTCACGATAGACCTGGGCCCGTGCCACCCGGGCCTTCAGCCCTGCCGCCCCGCGCCGGACAGCACACGGGATGCGTGTAAAGCATTTTCCAAACCTGACCGTTCAGGGGGCAGTTCGTGCAAATTCAACAACTTGCAGGGCCAGTAGGACCAAGGTCCAACTATCAGCCCCCCTCGGGACAGCGCAATATGCCCCTGAAATCAGCGGCACCCTCAACCGCGCTGAGATCTCCTCTTTCCGCCCGCCCCCCGTACGGTCGGCATTCAATTTCGAAAGTCGCGAAAAAGCTGACCACTCCCAGCCAAGACATCTACCTTGCAGACGCAGATACCTGGAATTTCCGGAGACTACAGATGACGAAGACCCTTACTTCTGTTGCGGCCCTGTTTGTTCTGGCTGGCGCCGCTGGCGCGCAAACCCTGCCGTCCTGGAACGACAGCGCGTCCCGCGACGCGATCATCAGCTTTGTCGATGCAGTCACCGAAGAAGGTGGCCAGAATTTCGTTCCCGAAGCGGACCGGATCGCGGTTTTCGACAATGACGGCACGCTCTGGACCGAACAGCCTGTCTATTTCCAGGCGATCTACGCGCTGGACCAGGTCAAGGCACGGGGCGCAGAAGACCCCTCTCTGCTGACTTCCGATGTGCTGAAGGCCGCCGCAGCCGGAGATCTGGAAACGGTTCTGGCCAGCGGCATGGACGGCGTGCTGGAGGTCATCAACTTCAGCCACTCCAACGTCACGGTCGCGGATTTCAAGGCCAGCGCCCATGATTGGATGACCAGCGCAACCCATCCGCAATCGGGCATGGCCTACGCCGAGATGACCTATCAGCCAATGGTCGAACTGCTGGAATATCTGCGCGAAGAAGGTTTTGCGACCTATATCGTCTCGGGCGGCGGCATTGATTTCATCCGCGCGATTTCGCAGGACGCCTATGGCATCCCGCCCCAGCAGGTCGTGGGCAGCGAAGGCACCACCCATTACGAAGTCATCGACGGCACCCCCACCCTGATGAAGGACGGCGGGCTCAGCTTCAACGACGACAAGGACGGCAAGCCGGTCGGAATCGAACGCTTCATCGGCAAGCGCCCGATCTTTGCGGCCGGCAATTCCGATGGCGATTTCCAGATGCTGGAATGGACCAGCGCCGGCGAAGGCCCCAGCCTTGGCATGCTGGTGCATCACACGGACGACACACGCGAATACGCCTATGACCGCGAAGGTCATATCGGCGTCTTGAACATGGGACTCGACGAAGCCGAAGCTCGCGGCTGGGTTATCGTCGATATGGCTCAGGACTGGTCTGCCATCTGGACAGGTCAGGACTGACGCCAAGGAGCGGGTCTCGTCACATCCCCAATTGATGAGACCCGCGTACCTTTTTGCATGTCCCCTCGGGGACATGCGTTTCCGGCGCATTGATCCGGAGACCAGAGCGAAAAAACCAAAGCTTGTATGTGTTTCCCGCTCCTTGGGCCTATGGACGCTCCGAGGTCTCGCCTTGTGCGGGTGAAGCGACCCGAACGGCTCTGTGCCCTCCCCGTGGACGCAAATGAAATGACGCGTCGCCATCATTTCCTCGGCGTTTCCTCGGCGTTTCCGGACCCTCGGAATTCCGGCGCCCATGTCGCGATGCTGCCCAGCACGAAGCCCTGGCGTCGGATCATCTCGTCGACCTCGGCCATGACCGTTTTGGTTTCGGACCGTCGCAAGCCGTATCCCCACGTGCCGACGCAATGGTTTACCCCGGTGGACCGGGCGCGGCGGATCACTCCACGCGCATTGCCTCGGTCTCGATGGTGATCTGCACCTCGTCGCCGACCAGCCCGTTGTCGACGCCGTAGCGCATGCCGAAGTCGCTGCGCCTGACGCTGCCGCGCGCCGACAGGCCCAGCACAAAGCGCTTGTGGCCAAAGGGATAGGCCTCGGCCTTGTTCAGCGTCACCTCCAGGGTCAGCGGTCTGCTTTCTCCCAGCAGGGTCAGGGTGCCCTCGACCGTGCCGGAGTTGTCACCCTTCGGGGTGCCGCCATCGGCGGTGAAGGTCATCACCGGATGCGCGGAGACGTTCAGGAAATCGCCGCTGCGCAGGTGCTGGTCGCGCGCCTCGTTCAAGGTGATCACGGTGTCAGTCCTGACCCGGACTTTCAGGTCCGACAGCGCCTGCGTGTCCATGTCGTAGGTGAAAGCGCCCTCGATCCCGCTGAACAGGCCGAGCCTGCCGGCATACCCGGCGTGGGACACCAGAAAGGACACGGTAGTATGGCTCGGGTCGAGCTCGTAGCGGGCGGGGTCCGCCCGAGAGGGCGCCGCCAGCAGGACCAGGGAAGCCGAAAGCAGGAGGGTCTGTCGCATGTCCACTTCGCTCGCAGTGAGGGTACCGTACGAACGATAGCACGCGGGCGGCGCGGTACGAAGGGGTGTGAAAGCCACGGCTTCCTTTGCATGATCGTGCTGGTCCGTCCCCTCCTTGGCCGTTCCGGGCCGAGGCTTCCATGGCTCACCGCCTTCCACAACCAGATCCGTTCACCCGACAGTATCTCGGAAATGTGACCCGCGCGGTTTCCGCGGATTGACGCTCCGTCGCATCCATGGCCCGCCATGCGACCCCGAAACGCTTGACAGCGTGACCGCAAAGCTCACTTCATCTCCTATGGCAGGTTTCGCATATTTCCGTCTTCGCGCCCTCGACGGGCCGTTCTCCCGAGCGTTGGGATCGCCGCCGCGCAGCTTTCTGGCGGCGGTTCTGCTGTGTGTGCCTGCCGTGGGGCTGGGCGCGGCGGTCCTTTGCGCCACTGCGCCGACGCTCGCCGCAAACCTCGCCATTGCGCTGTTTCTGACCGCCTCGGCGCTGACCTACCCAGCCCTGCGCGGCACCTACCCCCATCCGGCTTTAGGCGCCTGCAACCTGATCACCACCCTGCGCATGGCCATGGTCTGCGTGTTGGGCGCAGCGGTCGCGCAGCCCGTGCCGCATGCCGTCCCGCTGTTCACACTGGCAATGGTCGCGCTGGCCCTCGATGGGGTCGACGGCTGGCTGGCGCGGCGGTCCGGTTTGGTGTCCGGCTTCGGCGCCCGCTTCGACATGGAGGTCGACGCCGCCCTTGCAGCCGTCCTCGCTCTGCTCCTGATCCGCATGGACGACGGAGGCATTGGGCCGACCGCCGCGCTGATGGTGCTGGGCGCGGCGCGCTACGCCTTCGTCGCGGCGGCGATGATGCTGCCCTGGCTGCGCCGCCCCCTGCCCTTCAGCCAGGCACGGCGCGCGATCTGCGTGGTCCAGATCGCCGCGCTGTCGCTGTTGCTGCTGGTTGGCCCGGCTAGCCTTGCCGGCCGGATCGGCCTGACGCTCGCGGCGGCCTTGATCCTGTGGTCCTTCGGGCGCGACATCCTCTGGCTGTACCGTCGGCGCGGGCTGCACTGCGCGTGAGGGACAAGCGCAAACGGGACCTGGAGATGGCCCTCGGCGCAGTGGCGCTGTTTGGCGTGCTCGCCCTTCCGGGACGCCCCTCTCAATTGGTGCCCGGTGCGATCTGGGTCGTGCCCCTGGAACTGCCCGCCCTGCTGGGGATGATGCTGGCACTTGGCGCCTGGCCCCGGATCGCCCGGGTCGTCGCCTTGTGTCTGGTGGCCCTGCTGACCCTTCTGACCGCGCTCAAGGTGGCGGACCTCGTGACCTACGAGGCCTTCTCGCGCCCCTTCAACCCGGTTGTCGATCTGTTCATGTTTCCCGCTGCAATGAACCTGCTGACCGGCAGCCTGGGGCGGCCTCTGGCCCTTGTGGTCGCCGTGCTCGCGGGGCTGGCCGTGGGGCTGACCGGCTGGCTGATCTACCGCGCCCTGCGCGCGTGGTGCCTGCCCTCCGCGCGCCCTGGTGCCCGGATCGCAGCCTCGGTCGTGGCGCTGTTCGCCCTGGGATGGACGGCGCTGGCCTCCGGGCAAACGGTCGGCCTGACGGCGCGGGATCTCGACCCGCCGGGCGACGCAATGACCACGCGGCTGGCGCTGGCCCAGGCCCGGCGCGGCGCGGATGCCGCGCGAAAGCTGGCAGCGTACCGCGTCGCGGCGGCGCAGGATCCCTATGCCCGGGGCGAGACCCTGTTCGATCTGCTGGAGGGCCGGGACGTCGTGATCGTCTTCGTGGAAAGCTACGGCCGCACCAGTTTCGACAATCCGCTCTACCGCCCCACCCACGTGCCGACCCTGCAGGCGGCCGAGGACGCGCTGCGCGACAGCGGCCTTGCCATGGCAAGCGGCTGGCTGACCGCGCCGATCGCGGGCGGGCAAAGCTGGCTCGCCCATGGGACGCTGGCCTCGGGTCTGGCGACGGCGGACCAGGCACGCTACGCCGCCATGCTGGCCAGCCCCCGACAGACGCTGTTCCACCTCGCACGCGGGGCGGGGTACCGCACCGCCGCCGTGATGCCGGCGATCACCCTGCCCTGGCCCGAGGGGCCGATGCTGGGGTTCGAGACGATCCTGGACGCCGCCGACCTGCACTATGCCGGGCAGCCCTTCAATTGGGTCACCATGCCCGATCAGTATACGCTCGACGCCTATCCCGACCTGCTGGGGGACGATCCGCGGCCCGATTTCCTGCAGATCGCCCTGATCTCGTCGCACGCGCCCTGGGTGCCGGTGCCGCAGATGGTCGATTGGGCCAGGGTGGGCGATGGCAGGATCTTTGACCGCTGGGCGACCTCGGGCGATCCGCCCCGGGTGGTCTGGAAAGACCGCGACCGGGTGCGTGACCAGTATCGCCAGGCCATCGACTACGCGCTGCAGGCCGCCTTCTCCTTCGCCGCGCGGCAGGGCGGCGCAAACGCCCCGCTGATGATCGTACTGGGCGACCATCCCCCGGCGGCCTTCGTGTCCCAGATCGACGGCAAGGACGTACCGGTCCACATCATCGGGCCGCCCGAGGTGCTGGCGCGGCTGGACGCCTGGGGCCTGAAGGAGGGGCTTGTCCCGGACGAGACAGCACCTGTCTGGCCCATGGAGGACTTCCGCGACCGCTTCATCACAGCCTACACCTCGACCCTCGCCGCGCAGGACGGGACATGAGCGCACGGCTCAAGACCCTGGCGCGGTTTGCCATGTCGGCGGCGCTGGTCGCGGGGGTACTTGTGGCCCTTGATGCCGGCGCAGCCTTGAAAAAGCTGTCCTCGGCGGATCCGCTGTGGCTCTTCGTCACGGCCCTTCTGCTGAGCGCGCAGACCTGGGCCATGGCCCTGCGCTGGCGGCTGGTGGCCGCGCGTCTCGGGGTGCAGATCGGGGCGGTGCGGGCGGTGACGGAATACTACCTTGCCCAAGCGGTGAACATGACCCTGCCCGGCGGGGTGCTGGGCGATGTCACCCGCGCCGCACGCAGCCGCGAAAGCGCCGGGCTTGGCCCCGCGGCCCTGGCCGTGGCGCTCGAGCGGTTGGCAGGGCAGATCGCCATGGGGACCATCCTTGGCTTGGGGTTCCTGCTCGCGCTGGTACTGCCGGGCGGCATGGCCTGGCCCCGGCCCATGGCGACGGGGATCAGCGCCGGCGTGCTGGTCGCCCTGTTGGCTGGCGTCGCCCTGCACCACATGGCACTGCGAAAGCCCGGCACCCGCGCGGCCCGCTTCGCCGCTGCCCTGTCGCGCGCGCTGTTCGCGCCGGACATCCGGGGACGCCAGATCGCCCTCGGACTGCTTGTCGCGGGGCTGAACCTCGCCGCCTTTGCCGCGGCCGCGCGGGCCACCGGTACCACGCTGCCGCCCGAGGCCTGGGTCACCCTGATCCCGCTGGTGCTGACGGCCATGGTCATCCCACTGTCCATCGGCGGCTGGGGCTGGCGCGAGGGGGCGGCGGCGGCGTTGTTCCCCATTGCCGGCGCCTCCGCCGAAGCGGGTGTCGCCGCCGCGCTGGCGTTCGGGCTGGTGCTTCTGGGGATCAGCCTGCCGGGCGCCCTGGTGCCCCTGCTGGCGCGACGCCGCTTGCCTGCGCCGGATCCCCCCCTAAGTTCAAAGACAGAAAAATTGTCCCGTTGTCAGGAGACCCCGCCGTGACCCATGCCAGTCCCGCGTACCGCCCCACCCTTACCCGCCGCCGCCTGCTGGGCACCGGCCTTGGCGCCGCGGTGCTGAGCCTTGGCGGGGGCCTGGCCCGTGCCCAAACCCGCGAGGTCGCGCTGCAACTTTCGTGGCTGCATTCGGTGCAGTTCGGCGGCAGTTATATCGCCAGGGACAAGGGCTATTGGACGGACCAGGGCCTGTCCGTCGCGTTGAACCCCGGCGGGCCGAACGCGCCGGTGGAGCCGCCCGTGGTGGCAGGCAACGCGCTGGTGGGCATTTCCGCCGCCGATTACACCGCCGCCGCCGTGGCGCAGGGCGCACCGTTCAAGATCATCGGCGTGGCGATGCAGAAGAACCCCTTCGTCATCGCCTCGCTTCCGGACAACCCGGTGAACGAACCGAAGGACCTCGAAGGCAAGCGCATCGGCATGGCGGTTGCGAACACCCCGGTGCTGCAAGCCCTGTGCAGTCTGAACGACGTCGACATCGACGCGATCGAAGTGGTGCCGACCCAATACGATGCCGCCCCGTTAGTGGCCGGCCAGGTCGATTGCCTGCTCTGCTGGGCGACGGACCTGCCCGTGGCCATGGCAATCCAGGGGATCGACAGCGTCACCATGCTGATGGCCGACCACGGGTACGCCGTCCATTCGCAGACCTACATCGCCACGCAGGACAGCATCGCCAACCGCCGCGACGACCTGATCGCCCTGCTGCGGGGCGAGGTTATGGGCTGGAACGACTACCACGCCGACCCCGCCGCCGCCGCCGCCCTGACGGTCGGAATGTTCCCCGATGCCGGCCTAGACCTGCAGACCCAGGAACTGCAGGCCGAACGCCAGGTGCCGCTGATGTTCTCGGACCTGACCGAGGAACACGGCTTCGGCTGGTTCACGGACGAAACTGTGGCCGCCAACGTCGAGACCCTCGCCCTGCTGGGGCGCGACGTCAGCCCCGACATGTGGGACCGGTCTCTGCTGCAGGACGTGCATGACGGGTAAGGACCACCCCCGTGGCGATGTCGTCTGCGACGGCGTATCGCACCGTTTCGACAGCCGGAACGGCGCGGTCGAGGCCCTGGGGCAGATCGACGTGACGCTGGAGGGCGGGCAGACAACCGCCCTGGTCGGCCCCTCGGGCTGCGGCAAATCCACCCTGCTGCGCCTGATCGCGGGACTGGACAGCCCCACCACGGGAACGGTGCACATCGGGGACGAGAGCCCCCGCGACCTGCGCCGCCGGGGCGCCTTGGCGATGGCGTTCCAGGATGCGTCCCTGCTGCCCTGGCGCACGTTGCGCAGCAACGTCGCGCTTGCCCTCGGCCTGTCGAGGCGCAGCCCCGATCCGGCGGCTGTGGACGCCATGATTGCCCGCGTCGGCCTTTCTGGGTTCGAGGCGCGGCGACCGGCTGAGCTGTCCGGCGGCATGCGCCAGCGCGCCGCCATCGCCCGCTGCCTCGTGGGGCGGCCCGAGCTGTTGCTGCTGGACGAGCCTTTCGGCGCGGTGGACGAGCTGACCCGCCGCCGCCTCAACCACGACCTACCGGCCCTTTGGCGGGAACGGGGCACCACGGCCCTGCTGGTCACCCATTCGATCACCGAGGCGGTGCTTCTTGCCGACCGCATCCTGGTCATGTCGCCCCGCCCGGCCCGGATCGTCGCCGACTTCGCGGTAAAGCTGCCCCGGCGCGAGGACCCCGGCACCGAGGACACCGACGCCGTCCGCACCCTGCGCGCCGAGGTCTCTGCCGCCCTGCTCGAAAGCGCCGACCAGCGGGTTGCCGCACAGTGATGCGCCGTTTCGCGACCTTCCCGGCGGTTAAGGCCCTGCCAGGCCTCCTCGCCGTTGTCGTCCTGTGGGAGATCGCCGCGCGGCTGAACGCCGGCAGCTTCGTCCTGGCCGGTCCGGGGGCGATTGCGGTCTACCTCTGGGACAATGCCGGGCTGCTGGGGCGGGCTTTGGCGGCCAGCCTTCACAGTGCCGCATGGGGGTTTTTATGGGGGAACCTGGCCGCCATGGCGCTTGCGGTTACGGTGGTGCTGGTGCCGCGCAGCGAGCGGCTGATCGGGACACTGGCGCTGATCGTCTTCTGCCTGCCACTGGTGGCGACGGGCCCGATCCTGCGGGTGCTGTTCGGCACCGGAGCGGGGCCGCAGATCACCCTTGCCGCGCTGGCCGTCTATTACACCACCTTCCTGCCGCTGGTCGTGGGGCTGCGCGCGGTGCCGCGGGGGTGGCTTGATCTTGTGGAAATCCACGGGCGGGGGCGGTTGTCGCAGATGATCCATGTCCGCGCGCCCGCTGCCTTGCCCTACCTGCTGGCCGGGTTCCAGATCGCCGCCCCCGCGGCGGTGCTGGGCGCGCTGGTGGGCGAGTTCACCGGGGCCGAGCGGGGCCTGGGCGTTCTGACCGTGCGCGCGATGAGGGCGATGGACGTCAATGCGACCTGGGCCGTGGCCATCCTGGCAGCCACCGTTTCGATCGCGGCCTACGGGGCGCTTGGCCTGCTCGCCCGGCGCCTCAGCCGCGCGGGCCCGGCGCTGCTTCTGGCGCCTCCCGGCGTGCCCACGGACCGGTCGCTCTGGTCCGGCGGCCTGTCGATGGCAGGCGTCGGGCTGGTGGCGGTTGTCCTGTGGCAAGGGGTCATGGACCTTTTCGATCTCAACACCTTCTTCGCCAAGCGACCCGGCGACGTCTTCGCCTTCCTCTTCACCGGGCCCGACGCTGCGGCCAACCGGGCCGTGCTGTTCGCGGCCTGCGGCGAGACCCTGACCTTTGCCTTGCCCGGCTACCTGGTCGGCCTTTTGCTGGGGGCGGCACTGGCCTGCGCCATCGTACTGGTGCCCGGGCTGGCCCACACGGCCCTGCCCGTATCGGTTGCGCTGCGCTCCATCCCGATCATCACGACGGCCCCGCTGATCGTGCTGGCCCTGGGGCGGGGCGCGACGGGCACCATCACCATCGTCGCCGTGATGATCTTTTTCCCCACCCTCGTGACCTGCCTTCAGGGCCTGCGCCAGACGCCGGGCCAGATCATCGACATTTTCGACACCTATGCCGCCGGGCGATGGCGCGTGCTGACCCTGGCGCGGCTTCCGGCCATGCTGCCCGCGTTCTTCGCCTCGGCCCGCATGGCGATCCCGGCCGCGATCCTGGCCGTGACCACCGCCGAATGGCTGGCGACCGGCAAGGGGATCGGCGCGCTGATGGCGCTTACCGCGTCAACCTCGGCCTACGGGATGCTTTGGAGCGCCGTCCTTCTGGTCGCGCTTGCCGCGGCCCTGGCCTATGGCGCCGTGGCGCGGATCGAGGCGCGGGTGCTGGCCGTCTTCGCGCCGGAACAGGGGGCGCGATGACACGGCTGTCGATCACCTTTGCAATTCCCGGCGACCGATACCAACGCACCGGCGGATACATCTACGAATCCCGCGTTCTCGACGCCCTGCGGGACCTAGGCCACGACGTCGAACACCTTGAATTGCCTGACGGCTTCCCCAACCCCACCCCGACAGAGCTGGCCGAGACCCGCGCCCTGCTGCGCGCCGTGTCCCCCGGGCGGATCCTGCTGCTGGACGGTTTCCTGCCCGGCTGCCTTGGGCCCGAGGGACTGACCGGGATTGAAGCGCCAATGGTCCCCATCATCCACCACCCCCTGGGCCTCGAGACCGGTCTGGACCCCGCCCGGGCCAGGCAGTTGCTGCGCGATGAAGCCGCAGGTCTGCGCCTGGTCCGACGCATCGTGGTGCCCAGCCCTCACACCGGCCTGCTGCTGACGCGGGACTTCGGAATCGACAGCGCGCTGATCGACATGGCCGCGCCGGGTTTCGACGCGCCCGAAGCGGCGCCCCGCCCGATCTCGCCACCCCTGATCCTGTCGGTGGGTCTGCTGGCACAGCGCAAGGGCCATGACGTCCTGCTGCGCGCGCTGGCCCAACTGGGCGATCTCGACTGGCAGGCCCGCATCGTCGGAGGTGTCCACGACCCTGCGCTGGCCAAGGCCCTGCACGGCCAGGCGCAAGACCCGGCGCTGCGCGGCCGTGTCACCTTCACCGGCCTGCTGAGCGACATCGAGGTCGATCGCGCCTACGCCGAGGCGTCCCTGTTTGCCCTCGCCACCCGTTTCGAGGGCTACGGGATCGTCTTCGGCGAGGCGATGCTGCGCGGCCTGCCCATCGTGACCTGCCGCGCCGGCGCCGTCCCCGACACTGTGGGCGAGGCCGCCGACCTGGTGCCCCCCGACGATCCCGAGGCCTTCGCCGCCGCCCTGCGCCGCAGTCTCACGGATCCCGCACACCGCGCCCGTCGCGCCCACGCATCACGCACTGTCGGGGCCGCACTGCCCTTGTGGCAGGACACCGCCCGCAGCATCGCGCAAACGCTGGCCGTGGCGCAGGGCGATGCAGGCGGCAAATCGGTTTGACCGACTGAGAAGCGGTGGCCCAAAACGACAAGCTGCGAACCTCGTTCTTGACGTCTGCTTTCATGACACCTTCACGCATTTGGAAGCGCCATGAGACAAGTGCGTCTCGGGGGCGTCACGGATTGTCGACGGGGACATCACGGGGGCATCCATCCACGCACAAATCGTTTGATGGCCGAGGCTCGCCTTTCCCCGAGTGGACTTAACCGAAACCTCCCGGGTCGGGTAGTCGAGCGCGGTGTAACCGTTCGAGACGGCAATGCGGACCTGGCGTGCGGCGACCAGAGCCACCCTGAAAACTCTGACGAAGAGCGGGCCGCACCCTGCGGCGAAGTCACCGACACGGCCGATCGGCATCCGACAGGTTCAGAAGGCCAACGAAAGTCTTCGTGATGCGATTGGAGTGTTTCACGGCGAGGATCGCCCTGTGCCTCACAGATCGCACTACACCGCGGCCAAGACGTTGGCCGATGCGGGTGTCGACATTTCCGACATTCAAGCGGTGGCTGGGCACAAGACACTTGAAACGGCTCAAAAACATGCCTCTGGCGCAGACCAGAAGAATGCATCCAAATGCGATCAGCAGAAGCGGAACCGAAACAAGGAGAAATCCGAAAAGCGCAAGACAAACTGCGAAACCGTTCCGGGACCGCAGTGGCAAGCTAGGCAGACTCGAGAGAATGATCAAAATTCCAATGTGGTGCGGGTGAAGGGACTCGAACCCCCACGCCATAGGCGCCAGAACCTAAATCTGGTGCGTCTACCAATTCCGCCACACCCGCAACACGCCGTGGGTCTGTCGCCCGCCGCGCAAGGCGGTTAGTAGCAAAGCCCCCGCCCCGATAGAAGCCATAATCGGCAGGCAGGACGCATAACTTCCGGCATGAGCCGGCAAAGGGCCGAAAGGCCCTGTATGACTATTTTCCACCCGACTACGCCACGGGGATGCGCAGCCCCGGAACTTTCCGATGGACGGGATCTTCAAAACCTCCGTTTTCGGGTCAATTCCGCTGCTCTCATGGGGTCTGTTCCATGGCGGTTCCTGGTCCGGTGGCAGTTCGAAGGGTCGTTACCGCCTTGCCACCTGCACGGATTGCCTGCCGGTACCGCCGTCCTGACGCCGGCGGGCGAGCGCCCCTTCGAAACCCTCGCCCTCGGGGACCGCATCATCACCCTTGGCACCGCGGTCCTGCGGAGCATTTCGCGCCACCAGATCACCTGCCTTGCCGTGCGCTTTTCCTGCTGTCAGGAGCGACGCATGCGGGCCGTGATCCTGCCCTGCCGGGAACCAGTCCTCGTGCGAAACCGGCGCAACCTCGCAAGCCGAACCAAGCCGAGGCCGCCCCATCCCCTTGCCATGCTGACACCGACAGTGGATCGGGTCGACGACGTCCGAGCCCATGGCCTTGGCCATCTCGACGTCACGGTGCTTCGATGGCGCTTTGCGCGGGATCAAATCATCCATGCCTCCGGGCTGGAACTGCTTGCCTCGGACGACTGAAGCGCCCTCAGCACGGCCGGGATCGCCTCTGGCAGGTCCTCGGAGATCAGACCGGGACCATAGCCGCGTGCGGCCTCGACATGCAGCCAGGCAGCCATTCCTACGGCATCGAACGGCGCGAATCCGCGGGCCAGCATCCCGGTTACCAGACCGGCAAGAACATCGCCCGTGCCGGCCGTGGCAAGCCAGGGGGCTGCGCGGCCCCTCAGCGCGGCGTGGATTCGCACCCGTCCGTCCGGAGCGGCGATGACGCTGGTGGGACCTTTCAACAGCACCACGGCGCCGGACCGACGCGCCGCGTCCCGGACAGCGTCCAGACGCGAATAGGCCGGGCCATGCGGCGGCGTCCCCCGCAAGCGCGCGGCAAGGTCCGGGAAAAGCCGGGCAAATTCGCCATCATGCGGCGTCAGCACCGCCGCGCCGGAGCCGATGGCCGCGAACAAGGTGGCGGGCGCCTTTGCGAAAGCCGACAGCGCGTCGGCGTCCAGCACCACCCCCCGCCCCGCGGCAAGGGCCTCAGGCACCAGCGCTGCCGCGCGGTCCAGCCCCATGCCCGGCCCGAGGCACAGCGCATTGATCCGGCGATCCTGCAACAGCGCTTCCAGTGCCGGGGCGTCTTCCACATCGCGCATCATAAGCGCAGTGATCGTGGCGGCGACCTCGGGCCGGGCCGCCATGGGCACCCCAAGCGTCACGAGACCCGCACCAATGCGCAGCGCCGCCCGCGCCGCCAGTCGCGCCGCGCCCGTTGCCCCGGTCCCACCACTGACCACCAAAGCATGTCCATTGCCGTACTTGTGGCCTTCGACCGCCTTGATGGCGGCCGGAGAGGCCAAATCGCGCTCGACCAACTCCGCAGGGACCTTCGAGGGCAGATCGGGCCAATCAGGCTGCCCGCTCGGCAGACCGATATCAACCACCTTCAGCGCCCCGCCGGCCTGAGCGCCATTGGCCAGGAAATGTCCCGGCTTCGGGCGGTGAAACGTGACCGTGAGATCCACCTGAAGGGAGGCTGCCGCGGTCTTTTCGTCCCCAAGGACCCGCCCCGAATCCGCGCAGATGCCCGACAGGATATCCACTGCTACCCGGTTGCGCGCGCGCGCCAAGGCCGCGTTCAGGCTGGCCGTCACCTCTGGTGCCAGACCGCGCCGCAATCCGGTGCCGAACAGGGCATCCACGACAAGATCCACCGTCGCATCCCTGTCTGGTTCAACCGAAAAAGGCCACGTTTGCCCGATATCACACCACTGCCGGTAATTTTCGGCTGCATCGCCGCGCAACCGCCCCGGATCGCCCAGAAGACGCAGGTGAATGTTCCATCCGCGCTTGGCCAGCAGGCGCGCCACGACGAATCCATCCCCCCCATTGTTTCCGGGTCCACAAAGGATCTCGGCCCGCCGCTGCCCGTCTTGCAGGTCAGGCCAACGGGCCAAACAGGCGCTGACAACACCGCCCCCTGCGGCCTCCATCAGGTCCGCCCCGGTGACCACCCCAGAAGCCATCGCCACAGCCTCGCAGGACTGCATTTCCGATCCGGTCAGCACCGCTGACATGGTTTTTTCATTATGCATAAATTTCGGGCTTCCAGCAAATTTTTTACGCAGCATTTTCACGCGGCCTCTAGCCTCCGCGCGGGGTTTCACATTACTCAATTGTGAGTGCGCTGCGAAAGTGGTCTGACCGGACTGACGTTACTGCGAGGAGTTTCCGATGAAAAAAATCGAAGCGATCATCAAGCCGTTCAAGCTTGATGAAGTCAAGGAGGCGCTTCAGGACGTGGGCGTTCAGGGGCTCTCGGTCATCGAGGTCAAGGGTTTCGGCCGTCAAAAGGGCCATACCGAACTCTATCGCGGCGCCGAATATGTTGTCGACTTCCTGCCGAAGGTGAAAATCGAGGCAGTGCTGGACGACGACCAGGTGGATAGCGCGATTCAGGCCATCATCGATGCTGCCAAGACCGAGAAGATCGGTGACGGCAAGATCTTTGTGTCGCCGATCGAGACTGCTATCCGTATCCGTACCGGTGAAACCGGCACGGACGCACTCTAATCAACACCCCTTACAGGGTGGACGCGCGGCAACGCGCGCACCTTCAAGAGACTCAAAACCGAAGGGAAAAGGGAATGAGCAAGGACAAGGTTCTCAAGCTGATCAAGGACGAGGACGTCGCATACGTCGACATCCGGTTCACCGATCCGCGGGGCAAACTGCAACACGTGACTGTCGTGGCCGACCTGGTCGACGAGGATTTCCTCGACGAAGGCTTCATGTTCGACGGCTCCTCGATCGCGGGCTGGAAGTCCATCGAAGCCTCCGACATGAAGCTGATGCCCGACACTGAATCGGCCTATGTCGACCCCTTCTATGCGGAAAAGACGCTCTGCGTGCATTGCTCGGTCGTCGAACCCGACACGATGGAGCCCTATGAACGCGACCCGCGCGGCACCGCGCAGAAGGCCGAAGCCTACCTGATCTCCTCCGGAATCGGCGACACCGCCTTCATGGGTCCGGAAGCGGAATTCTTCCTGTTCGACAACGTCAAATACTCCGTCGGCATGAACAAGGTGTCCTTCGAAGTGGACGCACTGGACGCCTCCTGGAACACCGACACCGACTACGAGATGGGCAACACCGGCCACCGTCCGGGCATCAAGGGCGGCTATTTCCCGGTCAACCCCGTGGACGACGCCCAGGACATCCGTGCCGAGATGCTTTCGACCATGAAACGCATCGGCATGAAGGTCGACAAGCACCACCACGAAGTTGCCTCCTGCCAGCACGAACTGGGCCTGATCTTCGGCACCCTGACCACCCAGGCCGACGAGATCCAGAAGTACAAGTACATCATCCACAACGTGGCCCAGGCCTACGGCAAGTCGGCAACCTTCATGCCCAAGCCGATCGCCGGCGACAACGGCACCGGCATGCACGTGAACATGTCGATCTGGAAGGACGGCAAGCCGCTCTTCGCAGGTGACAAGTACGCCGACCTTTCGGACGAAGCCCTGTACTACATCGGCGGCATCCTGAAGCACGCGAAAGCGCTGAACGCCTTCACCAACCCCGGCACCAACTCCTACAAGCGCCTGATCCCCGGCTTCGAAGCCCCGGTTCTGCGTGCCTATTCCGCTCGCAACCGCTCCGGCTGCGTCCGGATCCCGTGGTCGGAATCGCCCAAGGCAAAACGCGTCGAAGCCCGCTTCCCCGATCCTTCGGCCAACCCCTACCTGTGCTTCGCTGCCCTTCTGATGGCCGGCCTCGACGGCATCAAGAACAAGATCCACCCCGGCGACGCGATGGACAAGAACCTCTACGATCTGCCGCCCGAAGAGCTGGCCGATATCCCCACCGTCTGCGGGTCGCTGCGCGAAGCCCTGGACGAGCTGCAGAAGGACATGGACTTCCTGCTGGCGGGCGATGTCTTCACCAAGGACCAGATCGACGGCTATATCGGCCTGAAGATGGAAGAGATCGAAGCCTACGAGCACACGCCGCACCCTGTGGAATACAAGCTCTACTACTCCTGCTGATCCCTTTCGGATCTCGCAGACAAGGGGCGCCTTTCGGGGCGCCCCTTCGCGTTTGCGGGGGGCGATCTGGCGATTGGGAGGCCGATTGGCCTGTGTTTGGAGCCGGGGCAAAGCCCCCTCGCCCGCAGTCCGTGCACAGCCTGGTACGCGCGTTGCCTGAAGCTTGGGGCCCGGCCTTCAGGCAGGAACGACAAAGGTATGGATGCCGAAGATCACGACCCTGGTCTGCGGCAAGCGCAGGATCGTCTGACGTTCAGAGCGATGAAAGGGTGCCTCGCGGTCGTAGCGGGCGTCACGCGGCAGGTATTCGCTCGCCGGATTGAACAGCTCCGGCGCCCGGTTCCCGAGGAAATTGGCCCGCCATAGCGGTCGCCCGACCTGAACGCCATCCAGCAACCGCTGCACGCGCCTGGCCAGCCCGTCGTCATATTCCTTCACCGGGATATGGATGCTGCGCATCGGGCGCATGAACTTTTCCGCCAGGGTCCATTGCGAGGGAAAGCACAGGACCGCGCCGGTCAGCACGTGTTCCTCGGCCCCGTCGCGCTTTTCCATGATGCAGAAATCCTCTTGCACCAGCCGGCCCAGGGTCGCCATTGGCACCGCGCGATCCAGCGGCACGGTCACGCCGTCCGGGCGCGTGACGCTTTCTGCATTCACGGCATAGTCATCGTGGGCGCGCAGCACCTCGAGCACCGTATCATAAAGCTCCTCGGCCACCGGACGGGCCTCCGGGTCCAGCGCAAGCACGTCCCCGGGCCGCGTGGCGATCAAGTGGTCCCGCAGGGCCATCTGACCGGCAAAGGCGTCGTCCACCAGCAGCCAATTGGCCGGGTCGAGAGGCGCAGTGCCCGGCAGACGCTCGGGCACCTTGTAGGGCAAGGCGGATTGGGTGATCGGTTCCATGATCAACCCATACGCTTGCGCCCGGTCCCTGGCGAGCGCTCCGTTGCGCGAAAGCAAAAAGGGCGCCCCGCGAGGCGCCCTTTCCGATCAGAATTTCATCACCGTCGCGGGGGCCGTCTTGGGGCCACCGGCAGCGAAGGGTATGGTCAGGACCGTGCCTTGCCGACCAGCTTCCAGGCGGCAGGCAGCAGCAGCGCAGCCAGAGCGAGTTTCAGCGCATCGCCCAGGACGAAGGGTGCCAGACCCCATGCCAGGATCGGCTGGTCCCAGCCGTAAAGCTGACCCAGCCACAGCAGGCCGGGAACATAGAGCAGGACATTGCCAAGCAGCATGGCCAGCGCCATGCCCTTGACCGAACGGTCCCAGCCGCGTTGCGCCAGAGCCCCCAGCAGCACGGTCGCCATGACATAGCCAACCAGGTAACCGCCTGTGCCGCCCATCATGTAGCTGATGCCGTTCAGATCCGCGGTCGAGCTTTGGAAAATGTCAAAGCCCAGCATGCCGAGCAGCATGTAACCCACGATTGTCACCAGCCCGAGACGCGCGCCATAGGCCGCACCGATGGTGAGCACGGCGAAGGTGCCCATGCTGACCGCGACAGGCGAACCCGGCACCGGCAGCTTGATCTTGGCCATCACAGCCAGCAGGACGATCCCCGCCAGCACGAGAACCACCTGCTTGACCCGAAGGGCAAGGCCTTCTGTCGGGCCGAAGGTCTCGGTCAGGACCTTTGCGCTCATAGCCTGGGACATGTGTTTCCCCTCCATATCCTCGATGAATGTTCCCACCGTGATGCCTCAGCCCATGACGAAGCGCAAGTTTCTTGCGGCACTGCAGCGAGTGCAAATTGCAAATCCGCACTTTGCAAAACAGCTAGTTTTGCAAAATCTGCTAAATACCGGGCCTGTGCCCATCCACCGACCCGTAGCATCTGCCCGGCCTGTAGCTGAGTATTTATGGCCAGATGAAAGAGCGCGTCGGCGCTTCGGACGGTGCTGGAATGGCGGCTCAGGCGCGGGTGTAGCGGGTCTGCATGCCGTAGTCCTTGCGCGGTCCGGTCACGCGCCAATGGGCGGTCCAGTCCGGCCATCGGCTGAAATCATAGGTCACGAGGTAGAGATCAGGGGCGCAGTCGTGGCGCGCCTCGGGGGAGATTTCGCCCGGAGCGAAGTCGTGAAAAAAACGGCCATCGTCGAAATCCACTGCGATCCGGGCGCCGACCGTACGCCAGAGATAGCGCCGCTCTGCCGCAAAGCTTTGCCCGGCGAGCTGCATGGTTCCGGTTTCCGTCACCTCCAGAGCGCCGCCACCGGACGGGGTATCCAAAGGGCAGAACCGGGCCAGCCCTTCCAGGCGGGCATCTTCGCCAAGCGCATTGGCAACGCGCCGTTCGATCCGCCAATCGCCTTCGAATGATCCAAGATCGCGCATCCTTGCCCCTTTTCCGGTGGGTGGCGGGCCAGCCCGCACCGCCTGCGGCCTTGCCGCCTTGGCCCCAAGGCAGTAAAGACCGCGCGACACCGCGTAAAGCCGTTCCAGAGGAGCCTCGCCCATGATCCCCCGCTATGCCCGCAAGGAAATGACCGACATCTGGGAGCCCGCGACCAAGTTCCGCATCTGGTACGAGATCGAGGCCCATGCCTGCGATGCCATGGCCGATCTGGGCGTGATCCCACGTGAGAATGCCGATGCCGTCTGGAAAGCCAGGGACGTGGAATTCGACGTGGCCCGTATCGACGAGATCGAGGCGGTCACCAAGCATGACGTCATCGCCTTCCTGACCCACCTGGCTGAACATGTGGGCAGTGACGAGGCGCGATTTGTGCACCAAGGCATGACATCTTCGGACGTGCTGGACACCTGCCTGAACGTGCAACTGGTCCGCGCCGCCGACATCCTGCTGGCCGACATGGACAAGCTGCTGGCCGCGCTGAAGAAACGCGCGCTTGAGCACAAGATGACCGTGCGGGTCGGACGCAGCCACGGCATCCACGCCGAACCCACCACCATGGGCCTGACCTTCGCGCGTTTCTACGCTGAGATGGACCGCAACAAGGCCCGCCTGCAGGCAGCCCGGGCCGAGGTTGCCACCGGCGCGATTTCCGGCGCTGTCGGTACCTTTGCCAATATCGATCCGGCGGTCGAGGAACACGTCTGTGCCAAGCTGGGCCTTTCCCCCGAGCCGATCAGCACCCAGGTCATCCCGCGCGACCGTCACGCGATGTTCTTTGCCGTGCTCGGCGTCATCGCCAGCTCCATCGAGAACGTCGCGATCGAAATCCGGCACATGCAGCGCACCGAGGTCCTTGAAGGCGCCGAGTTCTTTTCCATGGGGCAGAAGGGTTCTTCTGCCATGCCGCACAAGAAGAACCCGGTGCTGACCGAGAACCTGACCGGCCTGGCCCGACTGGTGCGCATGACCGTCATCCCGGCGATGGAAAACGTGGCCCTCTGGCACGAGCGCGACATCTCGCATTCCTCGGTCGAACGCGGCATTGCGCCGGATGCGACCGTGACGCTTGATTTCGCGCTGAACCGGCTGGCCGGGGTCGTCGACAAGATGATCATCTACCCGCAGAACATGCTCGACAACATGAACAAGTTCCCCGGGCTTGTCATGTCGCAACGCGTTCTGCTGGCCCTGACGCAGGCCGGTGTATCGCGCGAGGCCGCCTATTCCATGGTCCAGCGCAACGCCCTGAAAGTCTGGGAAGAGCGCCTTGATTTCCGTGAACTGCTGCTGGCCGATGAAGAGGTCGTCGCGGCGCTCGGCACCGACGGCATCAACGAGAAATTCGACATGGGCTATCACACCAAGCATGTCGACACGATCTTTACCCGCGTCTTCGGCGAAAGTTGATCTGACCGGCGGATCCGGTGAAACGGCGCGCCCCGGTGCGCCGTTTTGCATTTGCGGCCCCTGATCTGACTGGTCGCGACTAAAGCCTTTTTTCACCCTTCCCTGCTTATCTGGCGCAAACCAGACACGAGGGGACTATGGGCAATCTGACGCCACTGGCACAGTTCGGATCATTGGCCCCGGCCACACCGGGCGTCCTGACGCGCAAACAGAAGGCTGCAATCATCGTGCGGGTGCTGCTGAACAGCGGGACCGACCTGCAGTACAGGGATTTCCCCGAAGAATTACAGGAGGAACTGACCTTCCTGCTGGGCACCATGCGCCATATCGACCGCGACACGCTTGGCCAGGTGGTCGACGAGTTTGTCGAGGAACTGGATTCGCTTGGCCTGACCTTCCCCAAGGGACTGGCCGGGGCCCTGTCGATCCTGGATGGCAAGATCAGCCCGCATACCGCCGCCCGCCTGCGCAAGGAAGCCGGCGTGCGCCAGACCGGCAATCCATGGGAACGGCTGGGCAATCTGGATGTGGCCAAGCTGCTGCCGATCGCCGAAAATGAAAGCATCGAGATCGCAGCGGTCATGCTGTCCAAGCTTGATACCGACAAGGCGGCGAAACTTCTGTCGATGCTGCCGGGCCCAAGGGCGCGGCGCATCACCTATGCGGTTTCGCTGACCAGTGGCATCACGCCCGACAGCCTTGACCGGATCGGCCTGTCTCTGGCCGCCCAACTGGACAGCCAGCCGGAATCAGCCTTCGACAAGGGGCCTGTGGAACGGGTGGGCGCGATCCTGAACTTCTCCACCGCCTCGACGCGGGACGATGTGCTGGAAGGCCTTGACGAGACCGACGCCGCCTTTGCCGAACAGGTCCGCAAGGCGATCTTTACCTTCACCAACATTCCCGCGCGGATCGCCCCACGGGACGTGCCGAAGATCGTTCGGGGCATTGACCAGGCCATGCTCGTCACGGCCCTCGCCGCCGCGACCGACCCGGAATCCGCCAAGGCCGCGGAATTCGTTCTTGCCAATATGTCCGCCCGCCTTGCCGACAGCCTGCGCGAGGAAATGAGCGATCGCGGCAAGGTCAAGGCGAAGGATGCCGAAGAGGCCATGAACGAGGTCGTCGCCGAGATCCGCAAGCTGGAGGCCTCCGGCGAACTCCTTTTGCTGTCCGGGGATGACGAATCCGAAGACGAATGAGCCGGGCGGCTTTCGCGGGCATCAGCCGGCCGGCGGGACCTTGCGCGTTTTTCGTCGCAGGGCCGGCACCGGCAGGCCTGTCCCGGCTGGGTCACCTTGCAAACCCGCTGCTGCGGCGAATGCAAGGTCGGCTCATGGACAGTTGGGGTACCTTTTCGCATATCAGACCAACAGGCTGATATAGAATATAAAACCCGGTTCAGAACGCATGCATGGGGACCACGCACATCCGCGCGGACGGCGCCTGCGCCCCTCGGCGCCTTTCTGGACAGGGGCATGGCGCGGCCCTAGTAGTTGGCGGAGCCTCACGCCCGGCATCCGGCCCGGCCCCCGGATCGGAGATCCCATGTCCAACAATGCCCGCGCCATCCTGCTGATGATCATCGCGATCCTCTGCTATTCCTCGATGGATGCGACCGCCAAGTCCATCGCCGAGGACACCAACACGATCATGGCGCTCTGGGCGCGTTATGCGGGTTCCGCACTGGTGGTGATCGCGATCACATGGCGTCGATTGGGCAAGGTGGCGCGGTCGCGGTTCCCGGTCATGCAGCTGGTGCGCGGGGCTTTCCTTCTGGGCGCGACGGCAAGCTTCTTTACCGGCTTGCAATTTCTCGGGTTGGCCGAGAACACTGCAATCATGGATCTGAACCCGGTCCTGATTACCCTGGGGGCTGCGCTGTTCCTCGGCGAAAAGCTGGGTCCGCGTCGCATTGCGGCCATTGCCGTGGCACTGACCGGCGCCTTGATCGTGATCCGGCCCGGTTCAGCCGTCTTCTCGATCCACGCGCTGCTGCCGATGATGGCTGCCTGCTGCTATGCAGGTTTCTCGCTGATCACCCGCTACATGGGGGATCGCGAAGATCCCTGGACCTCGCTTCTCTACGGTGCGGGGCTTGGCGCGATCTTGGTCACGCTACTTCTGCCCGGCTCCTGGGAAATGCCCGGTCCGGCCACGGCCGCAAAGATGGTGCTCCTGGCCGCGCTTGGCACCGTCGCGCAGATGCTGCTGATCCGCGCCCTTTCGATCGGCGAGGCCGCGATGCTGGCGCCTTTTGCCTATGTCGGGCTGATCAATGCGACCTTCCTCGGGATGGTGGTCTTTGGCGAATATCCCGACCTCTGGACCATTGTCGGTGCGCTTGTGATCGTTGCGGCCGGTGTCTATGTATGGCACCGCGAAACGCGCGCGGGCCACAAGACCGCGCTCTCTGCCGAAGCGAAAACACCGCCGGAAGGGCTTTGATCCACCATGTCGTCTAGCGCCGCCCCTTTCCGTGTTCGCGCCGGCCATTTTCTGGTCAACCTGGTGCTGGGCGGCTTGATGGCCCTGTTGCTCGCCCTGCCCTATGGCATGCGCGTCAATCTTACCGGCTGGCTGTTCGCCCATGTGGTCGGCCCCCTTGCAGGCTGGCGCAAACGCATCCGCGAGAACCTGTCCCTGATCTGGCCCGACCTGCCCGAAGACCGCCTGCGCGCGCTTGAACGCGGGGTTGCCGATAATTCCGGCCGCAGCCTGATCGAGATCTATTCGTCGCGGGAACTGCGGAACCGGCTGGCCGGGCAACAGTTTGTCGGACCGGGGGTGCCCGCCTTTGATGCGGCCCGTGCGGCCGGGCGACCAATCGTGTTTGCCTCGGCCCATTTCGGAAATTACGAGGCCGGGCGCGCGGGTCTTGCCAATATCGGGTGCAGCGTCGCCGCCCTCTATCGTCCGCTGAATAACCCGTATTTCAATCGCCACTACGAAGCAGCCATGTCGGTGTCCGGCGCCCTGTTCCCCCGCGGGCGGCGCGGATTGGCCGAAATGGTGCGCCACCTCAAGCAGGGCGGAAACCTGGCGATCCTGCTCGATCAGCACATGGGCTCCGGCGCCGAGCTGACCTTCATGGGGCACCGCGCCTATACCTCGACCACCTTGCTGGAAATCGCGCGTCGGCAGAACGCGCTGGTTCTGCCCTGTTTCGCGGTGCGCCAGCCTGATGGCCTGAGCTTTGAGTTGCGGCTCGAGGCACCGATCCCGGACATGGAACCGGAGGCCATGGCCCAGGCCTACAACGATGCCCTGGAAGTAAAGGTGAAGGCGCATCCCGAGCAATGGCTCTGGGTGCACCGGCGCTGGAAGGACGCAGGCTAGGCGGCGAAAACCAAAGGCCCCGACTTACGGCAGCCGGATCGCGCCGGCGATGGAGCCATGGTTGGCCCTTTGCAGCAGCACCGCCCCCGGCAGGTCCGACCCCGGTTGGAAGCCGATGTCCAGGACCCCGGTGCCGTCCCATTCGCCTAGGTTGGTCCAGGACGAGACGATGTTGACATAGGTCACTTCGGTCCCGGCGTTTTCGCCGCGCTCGATCTGCACCGTCTTGGACGGCAGGTACTGGATCAACTGGATCAGCAGCGGTTCGGCCGGGCCCGTCGCGTTGCGCGACACCACTGGCCCGCCTTGCGGAGCCTCATTGCCCGCCACCAGGGGCGCCGAGCCTTCGCGCGCGGCTGCAACCAGATGCAACCCTCCGTCCGCTTCGGCGCGAATCTGCAGGGCGAAAGCATCGGGCAGGCTCCGGTGCAGGGTGATGAATTCCGCCAGCTGCATTGGATGGGTGCCTTTCACGAAGCTCGCCCCGCCCACGATCATCTGAGGCGTGTAGATCATCCGTTTGCCGCGCGCCTGCGCGTAGGCCTTCTGGCGATGGGTAAAGGCAGGGTTGGCCAGGCTGTCCTTCCAGCCCAGGTAATCCCAATAATCGACATGCATGGCGAGTGGCAGCACATCCGTCCGGCTGGCCAGTTGCGCCATCAGCGCGTCAGCCGGCGGACAGGAGGAACAGCCCTGCGAGGTGAACAGCTCCACCACGACCGGAGAGGTCGTCTGAACCGGGGCATTTGTGCTCCAGACGTCATCCGGCACGGACGCGCCGGCGGTCTGGGCATCAGCCGCTCCAGCGCTCCACAATGGAAGAGCCGCCAGCAGCCCTGCCATCAGCAATGCCTTGCGACGTCCGATCATTCCGAAATCTCCGGTCCAGTTAAACACCGCAGATGGATAGCCAAGCGATGCCGAAATAGCCAATCAAGGTTTTGCGAGAGATCCGTCAGCGCGCCGACCTGTGATGCAAAGTCAACGATTGTCGGAAACGGGCGCCCTGCCACACCGCCGCCGCGCCATGAGGGTCCCGGGTTGCAACCGAGACGATTTTCCACAGCGCCGCTTTCCCGTGCACTGCCCGCCCGATTGCTGCAAAGGTCCCGCGCCCATGCCGTCGCGCAGCGAAATTGGCGACTCTGTGCACAAATGTATACTAAAAACTCCGCGACCCTCTTGATCGACACCCGCCAATGGGGCAGAAGCAAGTCAGCACATACCCCTCATTCATCTCGGAAGGGAGCCATCTCCATGCCAATTCAAGTCGGACAGGACACCGCCAAGACGCGCAAGACGCTGACGGTCGGTGACAAGAGCATTGCCTATTATTCGATCCCGGCCGCCGAAGCCGCCGGGCTCGGCGATTTTTCCAACCTGCCCGCCGCCCTCAAGGTCGTGCTGGAGAACATGCTGCGCTTCGAGGACGGCAAGACCGTCACCGTCGACGACATCAAGGCCTTTGCCGAATGGGGCGCGAACGGGGGCAAGAACCCGCGCGAGATCGCCTATCGCCCGGCCCGCGTGCTGATGCAGGATTTCACCGGCGTTCCGGCGGTCGTCGACCTGGCCGCGATGCGCGACGGGATCCTCGGCCTTGGCGGTGACGCCAAGAAGATCAACCCGCTGGTGCCCGTCGACCTTGTCATCGATCACAGCGTCATGATCGACGAATTCGGCACCCCCCGCGCCTTCCAGATGAACGTTGACCGGGAATACGAGCGCAACATGGAGCGCTATACCTTCCTGAAGTGGGGCCAGACTGCCTTCAACAATTTCCGCGTCGTGCCGCCGGGCACCGGGATCTGCCACCAGGTGAACCTTGAATACCTGGCCCAGACCGTCTGGACCGACAAGGATCAGGACGGCACCGAAGTCGCTTATCCCGATACGCTGGTCGGCACCGACAGCCACACCACCATGGTCAACGGCGCCGCCGTTCTGGGCTGGGGTGTCGGCGGGATCGAAGCCGAAGCCGCCATGCTGGGTCAGCCGATTTCGATGCTGATCCCCGAAGTCGTCGGTTTCAAGCTGACCGGCGCCATGGTCGAAGGCACCACCGGCACCGATCTGGTTCTGAAGGTCGTCGAAATGCTGCGCGCTCACGGCGTTGTCGGCAAGTTCGTCGAATTCTACGGTGACGGCCTCGACAATCTGCCGCTGGCACAGCGCGCGACCATCGCCAACATGGCCCCGGAATACGGCGCCACCTGCGGCTTCTTCCCGATCGACGACGAATGCCTGCGCTACCTGCGTCAGACCGGCCGGGACGAGGACCGCATCGCGCTGGTCGAAGCCTATGCCAAGGAAAACGGCTTCTGGCGGAACCCTGGCTATGCGCCGGTCTATACCTCGACTCTGGAACTGGACATGGGCGACATCGTGCCCGCGATCTCGGGTCCGAAACGCCCGCAGGACTACGTCGCACTGACCAGCGCGGCCGAGGCCTTCAAGAAGGTCGTCGCCGATTTCCGCGGGATCGACCTGTCCGAGCCGGCACAGGAAATGGCCGATGAAGGCCCGACCCCGACCCTGACCAAGCCGCTGATCAAATCGGCCAAGGTCGATGGCGAGGATTACGAACTGAACGACGGCTCGGTCGTGATCGCCTCGATCACCTCCTGCACCAATACGTCGAACCCCTATGTGCTGATCGGCGCAGGTCTGGTCGCCCGCAAGGCGCGCGCCCTGGGTCTGAACCGCAAGCCCTGGGTCAAGACGTCGCTGGCACCGGGATCGCAGGTCGTCACGGGATACCTCGACGCCGCTGGCCTGTCCGAGGATCTGGATGCCGTCGGCTTCAACCTGGTCGGCTATGGCTGCACCACCTGCATCGGCAACTCCGGCCCGCTGCAACCCGAGGTCTCCAAGGCGATCAACGACAACGACCTGATCGCCACCTCGGTCCTGTCGGGCAACCGGAACTTCGAAGGCCGGATTTCCCCGGACGTGCGCGCCAACTACCTGGCCTCGCCGCCGCTGGTCGTGGCCTATGCGCTGGCCGGTGACATGAACATCGACATCGCCAACGACCCCATAGCCCAGACCCCCGAAGGCAAGGACGTCTACCTGAAGGACATCTGGCCCACCGACGAAGAGATCGCGACCCTGGTCGAGCAGGTCGTCACGCGCGAAGCCTTCCTGTCCAAGTACGCCGATGTCTTCAAGGGCGACGAGAAATGGCAGGCCGTGGAAGTCTCCGGTGGGGAAACCTACGACTGGCCGCCGACCTCGACCTATATCCAGAACCCGCCCTATTTCCAGGGCATGGGCAAGGATGCGGGCACGATCTCGGATATCGTGGATGCCAAGATGCTGGCGGTTCTGGGCGACATGATCACCACCGACCACATCTCTCCGGCCGGGTCGTTCAAGGACAGCACCCCTGCTGGCCAGTACCTGATCGAACGTCAGGTGCCGGTGCGCGAATTCAACTCCTACGGGTCGCGTCGCGGCAACCACGAAGTCATGATGCGCGGCACCTTCGCCAACATCCGCATCAAGAACGAGATGCTGGACGGCGTCGAGGGCGGCTATACCAAGGGCCCCGATGGCGAACAGACCTCGATCTACGACGCCTCCATGGCCTACCAGGAGGCCGGCACGCCGCTGGTCATCGTGGGCGGTGAACAATATGGTGCCGGGTCGTCGCGTGACTGGGCGGCCAAGGGTACGGCCCTGCTGGGCGTCAAGGCCGTGATCGCGGAAAGCTTCGAGCGGATCCACCGGTCCAACCTGGTCGGCATGGGCGTGATTCCCTTCGAGTTCACCGGGGGCGACAGCCGCAAGTCGCTGGCGATTACCGGCGACGAAAGCTACACCATCCTCGGCCTGGCCGATGTGACACCGCTGCAGGAAGTGCCCTGCGCGATCACCTATGCGGATGGCACCACCAAGACCGTGACGCTGAAATGCCGGATCGATACCGCCATCGAAAAGGAATACGTCGAACACGGGGGCGTGCTGCATTACGTGCTGCGCGACCTTGCCAAAAGCTGAACCTGATTTCAGGGTGATGACGGAAAGGGTCCTCTTCGGAGGGCCCTTTTTGTTTTGGCGAGATCGTGTTGTCGAGAGGCGGCATCGGGGCCGCTACCGCCCTTGGCCTGCGGCCAATTTCCCCGGAGTATGTCGGACAGGATCAGGTCCGGGCGGTGTTTGGGTCAGAAACCCCGCTGGAAAGCCGGAACCCTGCCCCGGCCAGCGCCGTTTGGTTGGCATGGACATGCTTCTCGATTTCGTCTCCGGTCCCTGGTTCATCACCCTATGGCTGGCCCTGATGCTGCCGTCCCTGCTGGTGTTGATCCTGGACCTGCACTACCGCAACAGCCACCTGATGCCGCTGATGAAACTGGTCTGGGGGCTGAGCGTCGCCTACTCCGGTCCCATCGGGCTTGGCATCTATTGGGTCGCGGGCCGCAAGGAAATCTCAAACGATAGCGACTGGCGTCGGGCCTTTCGGTCCGTGGCACATTGCTATTCCGGCTGCGGGTTGGGCGAAATCACCGGGGTCGCGATTGCCGTGGGTCTGTTGCAGGCCGGCAATACGGTCACGGCAGCGGTGACCTTTGCGCTGGCCTATATCTTTGGCTTCGGCCTGACCGTCGGGCCCGAGATCCAGGGCGGTACAGATTTCCGCCAGGCGATAGCCGATGCCTTCAAGGCCGAGACCCCCTCCATCGCGGTGATGGAGATCGTCGCCATCGGCGTGGACCTCAGCCTTGCCGGCAGCGCCGGAATGGGCGAGTGGGTCTTCTGGTCCTCGCTGGTGATCTCGCTCAGTTGCGGCTTGTTCGCCGCCTGGCCCGTGAATTACTGGCTGATCCGCAAGGGCGTGAAAGAGGGCATGATGGATCCGCGCATGACCGATCATGGGTCCGGCGACGAAAATGAGGGATGCGAAGGGCACGGACAGCACGCCCATTGACCATCCTTGCGCGCTATTCGGCGGCCCGTTCAAGGGCGGGGTTGATCGTGCCTTCCAGCACCCTCTGCGTCACCGGCCCCGCAAAGCGTTCCACGATGCGCCCTTCTCCGTCCACGACGAAGGTTTCCGGCACGCCGTAAAGACCCCATTCGATGCCGGCGCGACCCGAGGTGTCCGCGCCCACGGCAAGATAGGGATTGCCCAGCTCGGCCAGAAATCCCTGTGCCGCGCCGGGCTGATCCTTGTAGTTCACGCCATAGATCGGGATGCCGCGATCCTCGGCAAGCGCGATAAGGTTGGGATGCTCGACCCGACAGGGCGCGCACCAGCTGGCCCAGAAATTGACCAGTTTGACCTCGCCATCCGCGAGGGTCTCATCCGGCGAAAAGACCGGCAGATCCCCAAGATTGTCCAGTTGAACGACCGGGGCCGGTTTGCCGGTCATCGCGCTTGGCAATTGATCCGGATCTTCCCGCTGCATGCCCAGAAAGAACAGGCCCGCCAATCCGGCAAAGATCATCGGTGGCAATATCATCAGTGGCTTAACGGCCATTCTTGATCCTTTCTTCGACGACGCGCAGGGCCGCCTTGACCCGTCGCGCGCGCCAGATGCTGGCGCCGCAGATCACCGCCAGAAGCAGCAGGGAGACGCCATAGGCGCTTAGCACCGTGACCGCGTATTTTCCCAGGTCGGGTATCATTGCATGCGCTCCCGCGTGGTCAGGGCCCGCATCCGGCGGGCGCGGATTTCCGTTTGCGTCCGCAGCAATACCAGCGCCAGGAACAGCAGCACGAAGCCCCCGATCGACACCAGCAGCGGCCAGTAGAAGACATCGGCAACGTTTTCCTCGGCGTCCATCGACAGGGACGCCCCCTGATGCAGACCCTGGTTCCAGAACAGCACCGCGTAACGCGACAGCACCGCAAAGACCGACCCGACCATGCAGAGGATCGCGGTCAGATCGGCAGCGGTATCGTCGTCTTCGACCGCCGACCAAAGGGCGATGTAGCCAAGGTAGAACAGGAACAGGATCAGGAAGGAGGTCAGCCGCGGGTCCCAGACCCACCAGGTGCCCCACATCGGCTGGCCCCAGATTGCACCGGTCGCAAGGGCAATCAACGTCATCGTGGCCCCGACAGGCGCGGCGGCGCGGGCCGCCAGCGCGCTGACGTGATGACGCCGTACCAGCCAGATCAGCGAGGCGACCAGCATCATCAGCCATGCATTGATCGCCAACAGGGCTGCGGGCACATGCAGGTAGATGATCTTGACCGTCGATCCCTGGCGGTAATCCTCGGGTGTGAAGAAAAAGCCCCAGACCAGCCCGACAACCAGTGTCACCCCGGAAGCGACGGCCAGCGCAGGCAGGACCTTGTCCGAGGTCTCGATGAACTTTTTCGGGTTCGCATATTGCCAGATAGAGGCCATGCCCTCTCCTATCCCATTCGGCTCGGGGGCCAATTCACATTATCGCAAGTTGACCCGCAAGACCGCCGCGCTGGCAAAGGGCAACAGTGCGATTGTGCCGCAGGTGATCCCCCCGAGCAGTAACAGTGGGGTGGCTGTCGACAGGCCTTCGGCACCGCGCCGGGCGGCCTCGGCCCCGAAGATCAGGGTCGGAACGTAAAGCGGCAGAACAAGCAGGCTCAGCAGCAGACCACCGCGCTTCAGCCCCACGGTCAGCGCGGCGCCGAAGGTACCGATGGTGCTGAGTGCCGGTGTGCCGATCAGCAACGACAAGGCCAGCCACGGATAACCCGGCCCCGGTAGCGCCATCAAAACGCCCAACAAGGGCGCGGCGAGGACCAGCGGCAAGCCGGTGGTGATCCAATGCGCCAGGGCCTTCAGCGTCACGATGGCCTCAAGCGGCACCGGGGCGGTCGCCAGCAGGTCCAGCGACCCGTCTTCGTAGTCAAGCGCCAGGATCCGGTCCAGCGACAGCAGGCAGGCCAAAAGGGCCCCCACCCAGAGGATTCCCGGTGCCACCCGCGCCAGCAGCGTATTCTGCGGCCCAATCCCGAAGGCCACTAGCGCGACCAGCACCAGGTAGAAGGCCAGCCCAAGGCCAAAGCCGCCCCCTGCCCGCAGCGCCAGCCGCAAGTCGCGTAACAGAAGCGCTCTCACAGGAAAGCCTCGTCCAGATCGCCCGGCTCGGGAAGACGCGCCTTGTACGGGCTGACATCCAGAACCCGCGCCTTGGGCAGGCCAAGATCGATATGGGTGGCAATGATGGCAAGGCCGCCGCCGGTGAGATGCCGTTGCACCGCGGCGGCAAACAGGGCCACCGAAGCGCTGTCCAGAGAGACCGTCGGCTCATCCAGCAACCAGATCGCGCGTCCCGTGACCACGAGCCGCGCCAACCCCAACCGGCGCTTCTGCCCCGCCGACAAGGTTCCGGCACGGCGTGGAGCAAGGTCGCTCAGACCGAAATCCTCCAGCGCCCGGTCGATGCCGCGCTGTCCATGGACCTCGGCCCAGAAGGCAAGGTTCTCGGCCACGCTCAGCTGCGCCTTTATCCCGTCCGCATGGCCCGCATAGGCGAGATGATCACTCTCGACCGACAGACGCCCCGCCAGCGCTGGTTGCAACCTGGCCAGAACACGCAGCAAGGTCGTCTTCCCTGATCCATTGGGACCGCGCAGGACTAGCGCCTCTCCTGCAGAAACGGAAAAATCCAGCCCCTCCAGCAACACCAGGCCACCCCGTCCAACGCTCAGATTTTCCACGAGAAGAGACATGCTTTTCCATAGCGCAGAGCCGCGTTCTACGGAAGGCTCGCAATTCTGGAAAGCACTGGCTTCTTCGACGTTCCGACGCCTCCGGCGGGAGTATTTTTCGCCAGATGATAAAGAGCCGCGAATAATGTAACGGATGAGACGATGGCGGCTCTCTCATCTGGCCGGAAATACTCCCGCCGGAGGCCGGACGAACCTGCCAGCAGGCATCCCGCTTGATCACAGGACGGCGCCCCCGACGTCAGACGCTCAACAGGGCGGCCGCGACGCGCCGGCCTTCGGACAGCAAGACGTTGAAGGTCCGGCAGGCAGCGTCGGAGGTCATGATCTCGGTTCCGATCCCGGCGTCATCGAGCCTGTCGCGCAGGTCTTTCGGGAGTGGCGTCAGCGTCGGTCCCGTTCCAATGAACAAGACGTCAACCTGCCCCGCCAGCGCCAGCAAGGCGGCGCTGTCTTCATAGCCGCTCCAGGGCGCGGTGTCGTCGGCCGTGACGATCAGCGGTGCCGTCATGACCTGACCCGCAACGCGGAAAAACCCCGGCCCATAACCGTCGATGGGCCGGGCATTGTCGTAATTGATCTCGACCAGGTGCATTGAGCCCCCATTTCTTGCGGCAGGGCCGCCGGATAGCGCCGGCGGCCCGGGAATCAGGCGTCGATATTGGCGAACTGGTTTCCGGCGTTCTTGTCCGGTTTGGTCCAGTCGCGTTTCACCCCGAACCAAAGCACCACGTTCTTGGCCACGTAGACCGAGGAATATGTCCCAATGACCACCCCCCAGGTGATGGCAAAGACGAATCCGCGGATCACGTCTCCGCCCAGGACCAGCAGCGCGATCAGGGCGATCAGCGTGGTACCGGAGGTCATGATCGTGCGCGACAGGGTTTCGTTCACCGAAACGTTCATCACCTCGACCAGCGGCATCGTCTTGAACTTGCGCAGGTTTTCCCGCAGCCGGTCGAAGATCACCACCGTGTCGTTGATCGAGTAGCCGATGATCGTCAGCAGCGCCGCGATGGTCGCCAGGTCAAAGCGGATCTGGAACAGCGCGAAGATCCCGATGGTAACAAGCACATCGTGGAACAGCGCAAAGACCGCCCCAAGCGAGAATTGCCATTCGAACCGCAGCCAGATGTAGAACAGGATCGCCGCCAGAGATGCTGCCACGGCCAGGAAGGCGGTCTTTACCAGCTCGCCCGACACCTTGGGTCCAACGCTTTCGACGCTGGTGAAGCGGATCGTGGGATCAACCTCCTGCAGCGCGGTTTCGACACGGGAAATGACCTCGGCCGAGGCGCTTTCGGTCTCGTCCTGGGCCTGGATGCGGATCGAGGCAACGTGCTGATCCCCGCTGAACGTGGGATCGAAAATCTCGGAGATCACCACGTCGCCCAGCTCGAGCCCGTCCAGCGCGGTCCGGTAATCGGCCACGGACACCGCGCTTTCGCTTTCCGTGCGGATCGTCGTACCGCCCCGAAAATCGATGCCGAAGTTCAGACCCATCACCAGCCACAGCACGACCGAGGCGACCATGGCCGCACAGGAAATCCCGAAGGTCAGACCACGGTATTTGAAGAAGTCGATCTTCGTGTTGTCGGGAATTAGTTTCAGCCGCATCTCAGACCTCGATCTTCTTGGGCCGAGCCCGTTCGAACCATGTAACGATCAGCAGTCGGGTGATCCAGATCGCGGTAAACACCGAGGTCAGGATGCCGATGGCCAGCGTCACCGAAAAGCCCCGCACCGGGCCGGAGCCAAGCACGAAGAGGATCGCCGCCACGATAAAGGTGGTGATATTGGCATCCACGATCGCCGAGAGCGCGCGGTCATAGCCAAGCTCGATGGCCCGCGCCGGACCCTTGGCGGTCTTGCTTTCCTCGCGGATGCGTTCGAACACCAGCACGTTGGCGTCGACCGCCATGCCGATGGTCAGCACGATGCCCGCGATCCCCGGCAAGGTCAGCGTCGCGCCGATCATGCTCAGGATGCCGAAGATCAGCCCGACGTTCAGGATCAGCGCGATATTGGCGAAGATCCCGAACAGGCCATAGCTGAGCGCCATGAAGACCAGCACCGCGATCCCGGCCACGATACAGGCGATCTTGCCTGCCTGGATGCTGTCGGCGCCCAGTTCCGGCCCAATGGTGCGTTCCTCGAGGAAATCAAGCCCCGCAGGCAGCGCCCCGGCGCGCAGCAGGACAGCTAGGTTGGTACTTTCCTCGACCGAGAAGTTGCCGGTGATGATGCCCGAGCCGCCCGCGATATGGGCCTGGATTACCGGGGCCGAGATGACCTCGTCATCCAGGACGATCGCGAAGGGATTGCCGATGTTCTGCGCGGTGTAGTCGCCGAACTTGCGCGCCCCCGAGGGATTGAAGCGGAAGCTGACTGCAGCGCGCCCGTTCTGGTCGAAGGTCGGCTGCGCGTCGGTCAGCGCCTCGCCCGAAACCACGGGCGCGGTTTCCAGCAGGTAGAAGACGCCCGGTTCATCCAGCGACGGCAGGATTTCTTCGCCGGCAGAGGCCGAGGCATCTTCGCTGACGCCACGGCGCACGACCGGTTGGAAGCTGAGTTGCGCGGTGGTGCCGATGATCTCTTTCAGCTCGTCGGCGGAGCCAACGCCCGGCACCTCGATCAGGATACGATCCTGACCCTGACGCTGGATCGTGGGTTCGCGGGTCCCGACCTCGTCGATACGACGGCGAATAATTTCAAGGCTTTGGCGGACGGTACGGTCGTCCATCGCCGTGCGCTCGGCTTCGGACAGGTTGACAGTCAGCACGTCGCCGGTGCCCGAAACCTCGATATCCGTGGCCCCGGCACCGGTCAGTGACACGACCGGCTGCGCCAGGCTGCGCACCGTGCGGATCGCGTCATCCATGCCGTCGGGGGAGCCGATGCGCACCTTCAGTTCGCCGCCGTCCGAGGGCAGCAGACGGATGGTACCGACGCTGTCACGCTGATCGCGCAACAGGTTGCGCACATCCGGCCAGAGTCCCTGCATCCGGGTTTCATAGACATCCGCCACCCGCACTTCGGCCAGCAGATGCGCCCCGCCCCGCAGGTCGAGGCCCAGGTTGACGAGACCAGAGGGCAGGAAGGAAGGCCAGCCTGTCCCCGTGCTCCCGGCGCTCACTTCATCGTTATATCGTTCCACCCGCGGGTAGAAGACATTCGGAAGGGCCAGCACCAGACCGAGGGCGACAAGCCCCCAGATCAGGACCCGTTTCCACGTTTCGATCTGCAGCATATTGCTGACCCTTTCGCGACTGGCTTATTTCGCTTCCGCGGCCGGCTCGGTTTTCGAAATGACATTGGACAGCGTCGATTTCACGACACGGACCTTGACGCCTTCGGCAATCTCGACTTCGACTTCGCCGTCTTCCTTGACCTTGGAGACCTTGCCGATGATGCCGCCCTGGGTGATCACCTGGTCGCCACGCCGTACGCCTTCGACCATCGCCTTGTGGTCCTTCATCTTTTTCTGCTGGGGACGGATCAGCAGGAAATACATGATCGCGAAGATCAGGATGAGGGGCAAAAACTGTCCAAGTGCTGCGGGGTCCATTCAAGGTTCCTTCTGGCTGTGTGCTGACGGGCCAAGCCCGCGAATTTCGCCGGAACCTATGTGCGAGGGGGCGGGATTGCAAGGATGGATGGGGGGCCAGTGGGGCTTTCGGGGGCTCCACCTTGACCACGTTTCGGTGAGCGGTGTCGGGCTGGTGCGCCGCATCCGACTGGTCGTTGGATCAATTCAGTCATGCCTCGGTGTTTCCGGGCTTGAACGCTGCCATGGGCTTGCCACGCATCGCAGGGTGGTTGACGCTGTGGAACGGTGAATGTGGGGATTGGCGCATGGCAAAGAACACCAAAGATCTGTTCGACTGGCTTGGCCTCCCGACCGAGCCAGACTTTTCCCGCGCTCGCTGCCTAGGCAAGACATTTGGTTTCATCTTGTTTGGAACGGTCCTAGCCCTCGCTGGCTTGGTCCTGTTCGAGACGTTCTCTGCACTTTTAGGTGTTGGTCTGGAAGACGGCACTACGCAGCACGAGGCAATCCGAAATACCGGCCTCGCCCTTGCGGCGATCCTCGGCGTGCCCTTTCTGATATGGCGAAGCATCGTCGCCCAGAAGCAGGTCGATGTGACGGAACAGGGCCACATCACCGACCGGATCAACAAGGCGGTCGAGGGGCTGGGAGCGGAGAAGATGGTAAAGCGCGTGATCGAGACGCCACGCTATCAGAAGACCGGCAGGCCGGAGGCCGACAGGAAATGGGTCCGTGACGCCGATGGAAATCCAGTCCCTGCCCTTGGTCCGGACAGCACGCCCCCTTGTCGAAAGGGAGACCTTGGAAAGCACCGAGCCAAACCTGGAAGTCCGCATCGGCGCGATCCTCTCGCTGGAACGCATTGCGCAGGACAGTGCCCGCGATCACATCCAGATCATGAAGATCCTTTGTGCCTATGTCCGGGAGAATATCGGCGGACGGCAGATCGCGATGCCGGCAGAGGATGCCAGCCCGGAGAAGTGGCGGGAATGGGGCGGGTCGGCCTCAACGCCGCTCCGGCTGGATCTGGACATGGCGCTGAAGGTCATCGAAGATCGGGATCCAACCCGCAAGGCCCACGAAGCGATCGCCACACCGCCATATGTGCTTGGCCTTGAGCGGTTGGAGGCAACCAAGCTCGATCTCTTCGGGCGGAACCTTGAAAAGGCGAACCTCTCGGGCGCGCGTATGCAAGGGGCGCACCTCGTGGACGCGACGTTGCTTGGGGCGAAGCTCGGGGGCGCGCAGTTGCAGGGGGCGGACCTCGGGGGCGCGCAGTTGCAGGGGGCGAATCTCGAGGACGCGAAGTTGCAGGCGGCGGACCTCTGGGGTGCTCAGCTCGACATTAAAACCTCCTTGGCACGGGCTGATTTTCGGGGCGCCGCGGTCAAGAACGTCGACTTATCAAATGTACCCCAGATCACCGGTCACCTTACGTCCCTTTTCGGCGACGCTTCGGTAAGCTTGCCCTCCGGGGCACGGCCGGGACAGGAAGGTTGGCCAGAAAAGTGGCCGACATTCGAATTGGATCCCGGAGAATTCCGGAATGAATGGCAGAAGTGGCAGGCCGACCCGGAAGCCTACACACCACCCATCGAGAACCTCCGCCCTTAAGATGCGTGTTCACACGCACCACCCCGCCCCCCGCCCAAAATCCCTTTGTCCCATGCCCTCAATACGATGCGCACCGACGCCCCTGCGCCCCTCGCACCTTCCGGTTACCATTCCGGAAGGAATCCGGCATAACCCCTGCACGAATCTCATCCCAAGGAGTGCAAGACATGCATGACATCCGCACCATCCGCGACAACCCGGCCGCTTTCGATGCCGCCCTGTCCCGCCGTGGAAGTTCGCCGCTGTCGTCTGACATCCTTGCGCTCGACGAAACCCGTCGCGCCCGGATCAATGCCGCCGAGACCGCGCAGGCCGAGCAGAACAAGGCCTCCAAGGAAGTCGGCAAGGCCAAGGCCAGCGGCGACGAGGCCGAATTCGAACGCCTGCGCGCGCTGGTCGCCGGCAAGAAGGAAGAAGTCGCGCAACTACAGGCCGAGGCCAAGGACCTGGACGCCCAGCTGATCGACCTGCTGATGGGCATCCCCAACCTGCCCTTCGACGACACGCCCGATGGCGCCGACGAATCCGAGAACGTCGAGATGCACCGCAAGGGCACCCCGCCCGCCTTCGACTTCAAGGCGCTCGAGCATTACGACCTGCCCTCCGTCAGGAACGGCATGGATTTTGAAACCGCCGCCAAGCTGTCGGGCAGCCGCTTCGTCGTGCTCTCGGGCGCGGTCGCGCGCATCCACCGGGCGCTGGCGCAGTTCATGCTGAACACCCATGTCGAGGAAAACGGCCTGACCGAGACCTGGACCCCGGTGCTGGTGCGCGAAGAGATGATGCGCGGCACCGGCCAGTTGCCGAAGTTCGGCGAAGACAGCTATCAGACCACCAACGGCTGGTGGCTGGTGCCGACCGCCGAGGTGCCGCTGACCAATATCGTGAACGACTGCACGATCGAGGAAAGCTACCTGCCGCGCCGCTATGTCGCGCACACGCAGTGCTTCCGTTCCGAAGCGGGCTCGGCCGGGCGCGACACCGCCGGCATGCTGCGCCAGCACCAGTTCGAGAAGGTCGAGATGGTTTCGATCACCCATCCCGACAAGTCCCGGGACGAGCTGGACCGCATGACGACATGCGCCGAAGGCATCCTGGAACGGCTCGGTCTGGCCTATCGCACCGTGGTGCTTTGCACCGGCGACATCGGCTTCGGCGCGCGCCGCACCCATGACATCGAGGTCTGGCTGCCGGGGCAGGATACCTACCGCGAGATCTCCTCCGTCTCGGTCTGCGGCGACTTCCAGGCGCGGCGCATGAACGCCCGCTTCAAGCCTGCCGAGGGCGGCAAACCCGGCTTCGTGCACACGCTGAACGGCTCGGGCCTTGCTGTCGGGCGCTGCCTGATCGCGGTGCTGGAGAACGGTCAGAACGCCGATGGCTCCGTCACCCTGCCCGAGGTCCTGTCGCCCTACCTTGGCGGCAAGCTGACCCTCACGGTCGAGGGCACGCTGGCCTGACAAGGCGCCCCCGCGAGACACGACATTATGAAGGCCGGGGGTGAACCAACCCCCGGCCTTTCGCGTAGTATGCATGAAGCATATGTCCGAAAGACAAGGGAGAATTCACATGCCGCGGATCAAGGCCATCCTGGTGCTACTGGCGGTCGTCGCCTTTGCACTGTCGCCCGTGCTGTCGTCGGGCTTTTCCGGCTTCACCGGCGATCAGTTCCCGATCCCGCAGAACGACCCGCCGATCCAGCCGCTTGGCCTGACCTTCGCGGTGATCTGGACGGTGATCTACGGCTGGCTGATCGTGATGGGCGTCTTTGGCCTGTTGCGGCGCGCCGAGGATCCCGCCTGGGACCGCGCCCGCTGGCCGCTGCTGGCGAGCCTGGTTCTGGGGGCCATGTGGATCCCCACCGCCAATGCCTCGCCCATCTGGGCCACGCTGATGATCTGGGCCATGCTGGGCACGGCGCTCTGGGCGCTGTTCCTGGTGCCGGTGAAGGATCGGTTCTGGTTGCAGGCACCGGTCGGCCTTTACGCGGGCTGGCTGACGGCGGCGGCCAATGTCGGCACCGCCGTGGTCGCCACCGGATACGGCGCGACGCCGGTGCTGGTGGTGCACGGAGCCTTCCTGATCGTGGCAAGCTGGATCGCCATAGCCGTCGCGCGGATCGGCGGGCGCTATCCCTTCTACGTGCTGGCCATGCTCTGGGCATTGGGCGGCATCGTCGCGGACAACCTGATCGCGGGGCGCTGGATCTTCGCGGCCGTGGCCGCCGTGATCTTCGTCGTGCTCATCCCGGTGGGGTGGCAGAACCTCGAAAGGTTCCGCCGCGCCGTTTAGGAGGGCTTGCGCCCCAAAGGCTTGCCGCCCGAGGGACGCGAACCGCGCTTCTTCGGCTTGGCATCCGCAGGCGCCTTCCCAAGGTGCTTGCGCAGCCGGGACGGGGTCGATTTCGTCTTGTTCTGGTAGGGGTTGCGATCCCCCTGCCCGCGCATGGTCAGCCGGATCGGCGTGCCGGGCATGTCGAAATCGCCGCGCAGGCCGTTCACGAGATAGCGCGAATAGCTGGCCGGCATCTTGTCGGGGTGCGAGCACATCACGACGAAGCCCGGCGGCCGGGTCTTGGCCTGGGTCATGTAGCGCAGCTTGATCCGGTGACCGCCCGGCGCGGGGGGCGGGTGCTGTTCCAGCATCGCCTGCAGCCAGCGGTTCAGCTTGCCGGTCGAAACACGGCGGTTCCAGGTTTCGTGTGCCTTGATGATGGCCGCCTGCAGACGGTCGAGGCCACGGCCCGTCTTGGCCGACACGGTAATCAGCGGCGCGCCGCGAAGTTGGGGCAGAAGACGTTCAAAGCTTTCCTTCAGCGCCTTCAGCTTTTCCTGCTTCTCGTCCTCGATGTCCCACTTGTTGACCGCGATGACCACGGCGCGGCCTTCGCGCTCGGCAAGGTCCGCGATCCGCAGGTCCTGTTGTTCAAACGGAATGGCGGCATCCAGCAGCACCACGACGACCTCTGCGAACTTGACCGCACGCAGACCGTCGGAAACCGACAGCTTCTCGACCTTGTCCTGCACCTTGGCCTTCTTGCGCATGCCGGCGGTGTCGAAGATCTTCACCGGCACCCCGTCCCAGTCGACGCGAAGCGAGATCGAATCCCGCGTGATCCCCGCCTCGGGTCCGGTCAGCAGACGCTCTTCGCCGACGATCTTGTTGATCAGCGTGGATTTCCCGGCGTTCGGGCGGCCGACGACGGCGACCTGTAGCGGCCGTTCTGCGGTCGGGCGCCAGGCGGCTTCGTCTTCTTCCTCGGTCCCGTCTTCCTCGCGCAGGTCGACATCGAGCTGGGGCGCGAAGGTTTCGGCCAGGGCCGCGCGTTCCTCGAATTCGTCCGAGATCGGCATCAGCATGGAGTAGAGCTCGGACATGCCTTCGCCGTGTTCGGCCGAGATGCGCAGCGGTTCGCCAAGGCCGAGGCCATAGGCCTCGATCACGCCGGCGTCGGCGGCGCGGCCTTCGGACTTGTTGCAGCCCAGGATCACGCGCGGGGCCCGCTTGCGCAGGATCTCGGCGAATAGCTGGTCGGTCGGGGTCACACCGGCGCGGGCGTCGATCATGAACAGGCAGACATCGGCCATGTCGACGGCGCGTTCGGTCAGCTTGCGCATCCGGCCCTGCAGGCTTTCGTCGGTGGCTTCTTCGAGGCCGGCGGTGTCGATCACGGTGAATTCGATGTCCCCCAGCCGCGCCGCACCTTCGCGCAGGTCGCGGGTCACGCCGGGCTGGTCATCGACCAGGGCGATCTTCTTGCCGACCAAGCGGTTGAACAGGGTCGACTTGCCGACGTTGGGACGGCCGACAATGGCAAGGGTGAAGGACATGGATTGCGCCTCGCAGGGGTTAGACCGGGGCAGATACACCAAAGCGCAGACTTGCGAAAGGGCGGATCTGAGCCCGCCCTGCGCTTCAAGCGCGGGGGTGGCCCCCGCGTCCGGTCGTTCCGTTTCTCAGGTCACGCAGGCGGGCCGCCGCCTAGCGGTAGGCGTGCAGCACACCGTCGCGCGAGACCACATAAAGAATACCGCCCGCGACAACCGGAGCCGAGGCCGCGCCGCCTTCGATCGGAAGACTGCGTGTCAGGGCACCGGAGACCGGATCAAAGAAACGCACCAACCCGTCGCTGGATGCGGTGACCAGACGACCGCCAGCCAGGATCGGGCCATAATGGGCATAGACCTGTTCCTGCTTCTTGGGCTTCGTGCCGGTGAAGAAGGGCAGATCGACCGCCCAGATCCGTTCGCCGCTGCTGGCGCTCAGGCGGATCAGCTTGTTCTCGTCCGACAGCAGGAAGACCGAATTGCCCGCCGGCCAGACCGGATTCATCGGGCCCTCGTCGGCGGTCCAGAGGCGTTCGCCGTTTGCCAGTTGCAGGGCGACCATGCGCCCGGACTGGTTCCCCGCAAAGACCGTGTTGCCCGAGATCACCGGATCGCCCGTGATGTCGCTGATGTTGGAGCGCGCAAAGCCCTCGCGCCGCCCCGAGATGGGTGCGGCCCAGATCCCCAGACCCCCGCGCCGGAAGGCAGCACGCAACTCGCCCGACCCGAAGCCGAAGATCACGTATTGGTCGTTGACCGCCGGGCTGGGCGCGCCGGACAGGTTGTTGATGTCGGGGGTGGCACTGGTTTGCCACTGCACCCGGCCATCGGATTGATTGATCGCCCAGCCCTCTTCTTCGCCGGCCGTGACATAGACGAGGTCGCCGTAGGCCGAGGGCGCGCCAGTGGCCGAAGCCCCCAGCTTCTGTTGCCATAGAACCGCGCCGCTGGCCGGATCAAGCGCCGTCAGCATACCATAACCCGAAGCGACGAACAGCCGCCCGTTGGCGTAGGCCAGACCGCCGCCCGAGGCTTCGCCGGCGCGGTCCTGCACCGGGGTCAGGTCGCGGCTCCACAAGGTTTGTCCACCAGGCGTGACGGCCGTGACACTGGCCCCCGCATCCATGGCAAAGACACGTCCCGCGGCAACGACCGGATCGGCGGTGATCTCGGATTTGCGGGTCTCGCCCTCTCCGACGGAGACGGCCCAGATTTCCTGCGCATTGGCGCCAAGTGCCGCGTTGGAGGTCCGTGTGGCGGGCGATCCCGCGCCTTGGGTCCAATCCGCATTGGCGGAAATCGCCGGCAGCGAAATCGGCTCGGCCCGGTTGACGGGCGGGGCTTCCTGGGCTGCGGTGTCGCCCGTGACGGCGTGCAGATCTTCGCGCGGCCCGCTCAGCAGGATCTCGCGCTCCGTGCAGGCCGACAGGGCCATGAGCCCCGCAACTGCCGCGACAATCGCCGCGTGTCCGACCGGCTTGCGGCCCCGCGCCGCAGACCCGAAGGCCCTTGAACGCCCAACTTGTGCGGATTGCACCGAATGGTCCGATTGCACCACTTGCCCGGTGTCAGCCACTGGCCCCGAGTTATGGGATTTCGTCACTGCCTTTGCCATGCCCGCCCTTCGTCTTGACGCCATCTAATGCCGCGTTTCCGGATAATCCGGTTTCGAGGCTCTTGTCGCTTCAATCTTGTCGCATCAAGGAGTTACCCGCGCGGTGTCCTGTCCGACCCGCGCATCGAACCCTGTCAGCCCGCCTCGGCCGGTGTGCCGCCCAGGGCCACAATCAACTGACTTGTACGCTGTTGCAAGCCCTGCGTCGCCTCGGCATCCGCCTGAATGGACTGCAAGGTTTCCAATGCCTTTTCGTTATCCCCTTCCTCGACATAGGTCAGGGCAATCTGCTCTTCGGCCAGCAGGCGCAGGGGCGCACCCGGTGCCGCCAGCTGACGAAAGCCTTCGCGCCGGTCGGCCGGTTCCATGCTGTCGGTTTCCAGCATCAGCCGCTTGAAGGTCGCGAGCTGCTGATAGATCGGGTTCAGCCCCTCGCCGCCGACATTGGCCAGCAGATCCGCCGCACCGGCAGAATCGTCGCCTTCGGCAGCCGCTTCGGATGACGCGATGAAGCCGATCAGGGCCACCTGGCCCGCGTCATCGGTCTCGATCTGTTGCAGCGCCGCGATCCGGTCCCCGGCGCTGTCGTTTTCCAGCGCCGCCAGGATCGCATCACCGAAGGCCTGGGCGCTGGCGGCTGCACGGGCCTTGGAATATTCATTCCAGGTCGCGCCCGCGACGATGGCCAGGACAACCAGCACGACGATCCAGCCATAGCGCCGGATGGCACCGAAAAGCCGGTCGCGCCGAAGCTCGTCATTCACCTCTTCAATGAAACTGTCACTGTCGCTCACGCCGGGCCTCCCGTGGAATTTGCGCCCCTCTTAACCCAGCCCCCCGCCCCTGCCAAGCCCGCTGCCTGCGCGCATGTCCCCCGGCGGCGGTGCCCTGCCCCGAACTGGCCCGAACTGGCCCGCAGGGTCAGGTCCGCCCCGGGTGCGACACCAAAAATGTTGCGCTGCAGCAGCGGATTCGCCAAGGTGAGACCAATAGTTCAGTTTCTTTCCTCAAAAGACTTGTATTGTCCTGCGCCCTCTCTAACCCGGGTTGCAACTTTGCGTGAAACATCAGGTGCGGATCATGCGTATTATTTCATTCCTTTCTGCTGTTCTCGTAGTGGCAATTCTCTATGTGGTGCTGATCGAGCGGGACGCGCTGATGGCCTTCGCCCGTGGCGAAGGGCTGGGAACCGCGCTGGCCATCGCCCGCGACGAACCGACGCTGGCAACCGCCGAGGCCGCCGAAGCCCCCCCTGTCGATACCAATGCATCATCTGAACCGGCTGAGCCTGCCGCCGCAACCGCTCCGGATGCGCCCCGCCCGATCCGCGTCGTCGCCATGCACAGTGCTGCGACCCATCTGGACAATGCAATCCTGCTGCGGGGTCAGACCGAAGCGGCCCGGCAGGTGGAACTGCGCGCCGAAACCAGTTCTTCCGTCACCTCGGCCCCGCTGCCGCGCGGCACGCTGGTCAGCGACGGCGATCTGCTGTGTCAACTGGATGCCGGCACCCGCGAGGCCGCCCGGGCCGAAGCCGAGGCGCGTCTGGCCGAGGCCGAAGCCAGCGTTCCCACCGCCGCTGCCCGTGTCGCCGAGGCCGAAGCGCTGCTGGAAGAGGCCGAAATCAACTTTACCGCCGCCGACAAGCTGAGCGAGGGCGGCTTCACGTCCTCCACCACCCTTGCGGGCCGCCGGGCGGCCGTGCGCGCCGCCGAGGCCACGCTGTCTGCCGCGCAGGCCGGGCTGACCTCGGCCCAGGCCACGATCCGCGGGGCTCAGGCCAGCGTCGCCACGGCCGAAAAGGAAATCGAACGGCTTGAAATCCACGCGCCCTTCGATGGCATCCTTGAAAGCGACACGGCGGAAATCGGCTCCTTCCTGCAGGCGGGCGGACTTTGCGCAACGCTGTTCGACCTCGATCCGATCATTCTGGTCGGCTACCTGCCCGAAATCGACGTGGAACGTGCCGGCCTTGGCGCCACCGCGCGGGCCGAACTGACCGCCGGGGGAACCCAGGTCGCGGGTCAGGTCACCTTCCTGTCCCGGTCTGCCGATCCCACCACGCGCACCTTCCGGGTCGAAATCGCCGTACCCAACCCCGACCTGCGCATCCGCGACGGCCAGACGGCCGCGATCATGATCGAAGGCGCGGGCCTGCAGGCGCATCTGGTGCCGCAATCGGCGCTGACGCTGAACGATGACGGCGTGCTCGGCGTGCGCATGGTCGACGCCGACAGCCTGACCGCCTTTGCCCCGGTCGAGATCATCCGCGACAGTGGCGCGGGCATCTGGGTCACCGGCCTGCCCGAAACCGCCGATGTGATCGTGATCGGGCAGGAATACGTGGTTGCCGGCGTGCCGGTGATCGCCTCCTTCGACATGCCGGGCGAGGCGGGGCAATGACCGGCCTCATCGACTGGGCCGCCTCGCGCGCCCGGATGATCCTGGCCTTCATCGCCCTGTCCCTGCTGGCGGGGGGATATTCCTATGCCACCCTGCCCAAGGAAGGCGAACCGGATATCGAGATCCCGGCGCTGTTCGTTTCGGTCCCCTTCCTCGGCATTTCCGCCGAGGACAGCGAGACCCTGCTGGTCAAGCCGATGGAGGCCGAATTCGCCGATCTCGACGGGCTGAAGACCATGACCTCGACCGCAGCAGAAGGCTATGCAGGCGTGGCGCTGGAATTCGAATTCGGCTGGAACAAGACCGAAACCATGGCCGATGTCCGCGACGCCATGGGCAAGGCCGAGGCCAAGTTTCCCACCGGCTACGACAGCTATTCGGTGAACGAGATCAACTTTTCCGAATTCCCTATCCTGATCGTGAACCTGACCGGGGCGGTGCCCGAACGCACCATGGCCCGCATCGCCGAAGATCTGCAGGAAAAGATCGAAACCCTGGATTCCGTGCTGGAAGCCGGGATCGCCGGTAACCGCGACGAAATGGTCGAGGTCGTCATCGACCCCCTGCGGCTGGAAAGCTACAACGTCACGGCAGCCGAATTGCTGGCCGTGGTGCAGAACAACAACCAGCTTATCGCCGCCGGCGAGGTCGACAGCGCCGCGGGGACATTCGCCGTCAAGATCCCCGGCTCCTTTGACGAGATTCAGGATATCTACAACCTGCCGGTCAAGCTGAACGGCAACCGCGTGGTGACGCTTGGCGATCTGGCCACCATCCGCATGACCTATGAGGACCGCACCGGCACCGCGCGCTTCAACGGGGACACGACGGTCGCGCTGCAGGTGGTCAAGCGCAAGGGCTACAACATCATCGACACCGCCGCCGCCGTGCGCGCGATCGTCGAAGACTCCGCCGCCGCCTGGCCCGAAGAGATGAAGGCCGCCGTCCACGTCGGCAGTTCCAACGACCAGAGCCGCGTCGTCGGCTCCATGGTCGACCAGCTGGAAGGCTCGGTCCTGACCGCCATCGCGCTGGTAATGATCGTGGTGCTGGCCGCCCTCGGCCCGCGCCCGGCGATCCTTGTCGGCTTCTCTATCCCGACCTCCTTCCTGCTGTGCTTCGTACTGCTGTCGATCATGGGGATCACGGTGTCCAATATCGTGATGTTCGGGCTGATCCTGGCCGTGGGGATGCTGGTCGACGGCGCCATCGTGGTGGTCGAATACGCCGACAAGCGGATCTCCGAAGGTACCGGGCCGATGCATGCCTATGTCGAAGCCGCCAAGCGGATGTTCTGGCCGGTGGTGTCCTCGACAGCGACGACGCTCTGCGCCTTCCTGCCGATGCTGTTCTGGCCCGGCGTGGTGGGGCAGTTCATGGGCATGCTGCCGGTCACGCTGATCTTCGTGCTGTCGGCCTCGCTCATCGTGGCGCTGATCTACCTGCCGGTGATGGGCGGGGTCATCGGCAGGATGGCCCGCGCTTTCGACAGGTCCTCGACCTGGATGCGCCGGGCCTTCCCGTTCTGGCTGCGCGCACTGCTGGTGCCGGTGACGATATACGGCATGTACATCGGTGCCATGCTGACGATCAATCCGGGCTACCTCGGCGGCGCGGCCCCCTCCGGCCCCACTGCCGCCCTGCCCGGTATCGCGCTGTTCCTGATCGCCAGCTTCGCCGCCTCGATCACCATGGGCGCAGTGCGCCGGCCCGATCAGGGCGGCGCCGTGCGCACCCGCCGCCGCACGCCCTTCGGCTGGGTCATGTGGGCGATCACCGCCAACCCGATCATGCCGCTGGTCACTGTCGCCGCCGTCATAGGCTTCGTCTTCGCCACTTTCGCCTACTACGGCCAGCACCAGAAGGGCGTCGAATTCTTCGTCGAAAGCGAGCCCGAACAGGCCATCGTCTATGTCCGCGCGCGCGGCAACCTGTCGCTCGACCAGAAGGACGCGCTGGTGCGCGAGGTCGAACAGATCATCCTGCGCCACCCGGGCGTGAAAAGCGCCTTTGCCTTTGCCGGCGAAGGCGGGCTCGATTCCAACACCGGCGGCGCGGAACCGCCCCTCGACACCATCGGCCAGATCAACCTTGAGATCATCGCCTGGGAAGACCGTACCGACCGCCCCGAGCTTGACGGCAACACCGTCATCGACGAGCTTACCGCCGCCGCCGAACAGGTCCCCGGCATCAGGATCGAAATCCTCGCCGGTGACGCCGGGCCGGCCTCCTCCAAGCCCGTGCACCTGCGACTGAAGGGCGACAACTGGGACGACCTGATCGCGGCCACCGAACTGGCCCGCGCCCGTTTCGACCAGACCGAAGGCCTGACCCTGATCGAAGACACCCTGCCCCTGCCCGGCATCGACTGGCAGATTGACGTCGATGTCGAAAAGGCCGGCCGCTACGGCGCCGATGTCGCCACGGTCGGCGCCATGGTCCAGCTGATCACCCAAGGGCTCGAGCTTGACACCATGCCGGTGGAAACCTCGGACGAGGAAATCTCGATCCGACTGCGCCTGCCCGAAGAGGACCGGGTGCTGTCCACCCTCGACACCCTAAAGGTGCGCACCACCGAAGGGCTGGTGCCGCTGTCGAACTTCATCACCCGCAAGCCGGTCAAGAAACTGGCGCAGATCAAGCGCGTCGACCAGACCCGCTTCTTCGACGTGAAGGCGGGCGTCGCCACGGGCCTCATGACCACCACCACAGCCCCGCGCAGCGGCGAAACCATCGAGGTCCCGATGACCCCGAACGAACGCATCGAAGTGCTCACCGAATGGCTCGAAAGCGGCGCCCTGCCGGCGGGCATCACCTATGAATGGACCGGAGATCAGGAAGACCAGGCGGAATCCGAGACCTTCCTGATGACGGCCTTCTCGGCCTCGCTCGCACTGATGTTCATCATCCTGCTGGCCCAGTTCAACAGCTTCTACAACTCGGTGCTGGTGCTGCTGGCGGTGATCATGTCGACGGCGGGCGTGCTGATCGGCATGCTGGTCATGGATCAGGCCTTTTCCATCATCATGACCGGTACCGGAATTGTCGCCCTTGCCGGCATCGTGGTGAACAACAACATCGTGCTGATCGACACCTACCAGGAATATTCCGCCTATATGCCGCGGATCGAGGCAATCATACGTACCGCCGAAGACCGCATCCGCCCGGTGCTGCTGACCACCGTCACCACCATGGCCGGCCTCGCCCCGATGATGTTCGGCCTCTCGCTCGACTTCTTCGGGGGGGGCTATTCCATCGACAGCCCGACGGCGCTCTGGTGGAAACAACTGGCCACGGCGGTGGTCTTCGGCCTCGGCATCGCCACCGTGCTGACCCTCGTCTTCACACCCTCCATGCTGGCCCTGCGCGTCTGGGCGGGGCACTATCTTCTCTGGATCGCGCGCGGTCTGGCCTCTCTGTCCCTGGGACGCTCCTCGCAGGCCGCCCGCGACTGGGCCCTGCGCCGCGCTGCCCGACGTGTCCGCCACCCCGAAATCCTCTGGCCGCTCGAGGACGCCGCCCAGGCGCACCCCCATATCGCCCGCGCCGCCGAATAGCAAAAGGACCCGCGCGGTTCCCCCCGCGCAGGCCCAGATGTTTCCCTGTTCCAAATATCCCGGGGAGTCTCCCGCAGGGAGACGGGGCAGAGCCCCTCTTCCCCCAAGTATGACCTTAATCCGACATCAGGCCGCCTCTTCGGCCTCCGCCGATTGCCGCGCCCAAAGCGCTGCATAGCGCCCGTTGCGCGCCAGAAGGTCGGCATGGGTGCCCTCTTCGACCACCAGCCCCTTTTCCAGCACCACGATCCGGTCCGCATCCGCGATCGTCGACAGGCGGTGCGCGATGGTCAGCACAGTGCGCCCCTCACCCGCGCGGTTCAGCGCCGACTGGATCTCGCGCTCCGTATCGGTATCCAGCGCACTGGTCGCCTCGTCCAGCAGCAGGATCGGCGGGTTCTTCAGCAGTGTCCGGGCGATCCCCACGCGCTGCTTTTCCCCGCCGGACAGCTTCAGCCCGCGCTCCCCCACCTTCGTCTCGTAACCTTCGGGCAGCGACATGATGAAATCGTGGATCTGCGCCGCCTGCGCCGCGCCGGTAATCTCTTCCGGGGTGGCATGTTCGCGGCCATAGGCGATGTTGTAGCCGACCGTATCGTTGAACAGCACCGTGTCCTGGGGCACCACGCCGATCACGTCATGCAAGCTGTCCTGGGTCACGTCGCGCAAATCCTGCCCGTCGATGCGGATCGCCCCGCCACTGACGTCGTAAAAGCGGAACAGCAACCGCCCGATGGTGGACTTCCCGGAACCGGAGGACCCGACCAGCGCCACCTTCTGACCCGGTGCGACCCGCAGGCTGACACCCTTCAGGATCTCGCGCTCGGGATCATAGGAAAAGTGCACATCGTCCAGCACCACTTCGCCGCCCGAAACCTCGATCCGCCTGGCGCCCGGCTTGTTCTCGACCTCTGCAGGCTGATCGAGCAGCAGGAACATCTCTCCCATGTCCACAAGGCTCTGGCGGATCTCACGGTAGACGGTGCCGAGCATGTTGAGCGGCATGGTTATCTGGATCATGTAGCTGTTGACCAGAACGAAATCCCCGACGGTCAGGGTGCCGTTCTGTACGCCCATGGCCGCCATCACCATGACCCCGACAAGGCCGGCGGTGATCAGCACGCTTTGCCCGAAGTTCAGGAAGGCCAGCGAATAGGCGGTCTTCAGCGATGCGGCCTCATACCCGGCCTGGGCATGGTCATAACGCCGGGCCTCGCGGGCCTCGGCGCCGAAATACTTGACCGTCTCGAAGTTCAGCAGGCTGTCGACCGCCTTCTGGTTGGCATCGGTATCCTGGTCGTTCATCTCCTTGCGCAGTTTCACCCGCCATTCGGTCACCTTGAACGTGAACAGGGTGTAAAGCGCGATGACCGCAGCGACCACGACAACATAGGTGACGTCGAAAACCACGGCGAGGACCACCGCGATCATCAGCAATTCCAGGATCAGCGGCCCGATGGAAAACAGCATGAAGCGCAGCAGAAATTCGATGCCCTTCACCCCACGTTCGATGATCCGGCTCAACCCGCCGGTCTTGCGCGTCAGGTGATAGCGCATCGACAGGCGGTGAATATGCACGAAGGTCTCAAGCGCGAGCGACCGCAGCGCCCGCTGCCCGACCCGCGCAAAGATCACGTCTCGCAACTGCTGGAACCCGACCGACATCAGCCGGGCCATCCCGTAGGCGACGGTCAGCCCGATGGCCCCGATGCTGAGCATCCATGCCGCGCTGTCCCCGCCATCCTCGGCCAGGGAATCCACCCCGGCCTTGTACAGAAACGGCGTCCCCACGGCGATCAGCTTTGCCAGAAACAGCACCACCAGCGCCCAGCTGACGCGGCGACGGACCCAGGCATGTTCCTTCGGCCAGAGATAGGGCCAGACACGCGCCACGATCCGCCCGCTGTTCTTCGGCATCTCCGTGGTTGTCACTTCCGAATGGCGTGGGCTCATCCCTGGCTCTCCTCTTGTCCGCGCGGCACATATAACTTAACGTCCGAATAGTTCAACACTACATGAATGGTTGAAAACATGCAGCGCCAGGACGTTCTCGACTGTCTCGCCGCCCTCGCCAACGAGACGCGGCTGGATATTATGCGCTTTCTGGTGCCTCACGGCACCACCGGCGCCCCCGCCGGGCAGATCGCGCAGCAAATCGCGGTTTCGGCCTCGCGGCTGTCATTTCATCTGAACGTGCTGGAACAGGCCGGGCTGGTCTCGCCCGAGCGCAAGGGGCGGATGGTCTTCTACAGCGCCCGGCCCGCGCGGCTTGGCGGGACCATTGGTTACCTGCTGTCGGATTGCTGCGGAGACGATCCCGGCGTGCGGTCCTGCTGCCTGAACGTCATGACGCATCGCGCCGTGACGCCGCAGGCCAAGCCGTTCAATCTGCCGCTGGAAGAGTGAACACCTGTCCCGGATAGATCAGATGCGGGTTGCGGATCAGCTCGCGGTTGGCCTCGAAGACGCGCACATAAAGCACGCCCTGCCCATAGCTGTCCCGCGCGATCGCCCAAAGCGTATTGCCGGGCTGGATCGTCACCTGTTCCGCCGGCCCTAGCGCGGCGGTCTGCGCGGCGGCGATACGTTCGGGGGTTTCGCGTTCAAAGGGCGTCTCGACCCGGCTCAGCACCTCACCGGCGTCATCCACCTCGTCCAGACGCAGGCTGTAGACGCCCGGCTCGACCTCGGTCAGGCGGGACTCCCATTCTCCTGAGGCGCCAACATCGACCGTCGCGCGCAAGATGCCGTCGAGGTAACAGCGCACGTAACCACCGGGTCGCGCCAACCCGCTGAGGACCACGGCACCATTGGCGTCATAGGCAATCGTGCTCAGCTCGACACCGCTGATTCCGGTGGGCGCATCCGATTGTTGCAGCACCTGAACGCCGTCGCCTTCGGCCATGAGAACCGTTGGCACCGGGGCCGCAGCGGCGACAACCTGCGGCGCCTCGACAGAACCCGCGGGTTCGACCGGGCTGGCCGGACTGTCGGTGGCTTGCGGTGTCTCTGCCGCCAAGGCGGCGATTTCGGGTTCGGCTTCCGACGTGGTTGCGGGCTGCGCCGCCGCTGTAACCACAGGGGCCAGGATCACCTGCTGATCGGCCAGCGTATCGGCGATGCCATCGGCGCCGACGCCCTGAAGCGTCATGACCTGAGCAGCCTGCCCCGGGGTGATATCCAGAAAACTGACAAAGCGCCCATCGGCCCCGGCGAGCGAGCGGTCGATTTCCACCCCGTCCAGTTGGATCGAAACCGAGGTATTGGGTGCCGCCTGCCCTGCGACCAGCGCGGTCCCGTCGCCTTCCATCCGCACGATGTCGAAGCTGGGGGCGACGGCGGTCTGCTCCGCTTCGACGTCGGGGACCGGCACAGGCGCGGCGGGTTCGGCAATCTCTTCCGCTACCGGGGCGACGGGATCAGGAGACAAGTCATCGGAAACGGCGGCATCTTCGGGCGGGATTTCCGCGGCCTGTGCGGCGGTTTCAGGCGGCGTGACAGCGGCCAACTGTCGGGCTTCTGCGGCGTCCGGCGCGGGCTGCGGGGCGTCCACTTCTGTCGCGATTTCGCTGGCCGGGGCGGGCGCCGGCTTCCCGCCATCCTGCGGGCCGATCCAGCCGAAAAAGATCGCGGCACCGCCGGTCGCAAGTCCCCCTGCCACGACGGCAAAGGCTGGCAAACCAAAGTTCTCCGCAAGTTTCACGACAGATGTCCCCGATAGTCCTCATGCAGCGCGCCCATCCGGGCGGTTGAGCACTCATATCAACAAGGCTATCACCGGTCAAAAGACATTGAACCCAAGGGGCCGTTTGAAATGACAAAAGCATCCATCTGTGTCTATTGCGGCTCACGCCCAGGCGTGAACCCGGCTTATGTGCAGGAAGCCCGCGCGCTTGGGGCCGGGCTGGCGCCGCGCGACTGGCGGCTGGTCTACGGGGCCGGCGATGTGGGGCTGATGGGCGAAGTGGCCCGTGCGGCCCAAACTGCGGGGGCCGAGACCTTTGGCGTGATCCCCACCCACCTGCTGGACTGGGAAGTCGGCAAGCGCGACCTCACCCGGTTCGTTGTCACCGAGACGATGCACGAACGCAAGAAGGTCATGTTCGTCAATTCCGACGCCGTGGTCGTCCTGCCGGGCGGCGGCGGAACGCTGGATGAATTCTTCGAGGTGCTGACCTGGCGCCAGTTGGGTCTGCATGCCAAGCCCATCGTGCTGGTCAACGTGGACGGGTACTGGGATCCCCTGCTGGACATGATCGAGAACATCGTCACCCAGGGGTTCACCGACCGGGCCGTGGCGGAAATGATCACGCCGGTTGGAGATGCCGAGGGCGCGCTGAACGCCCTCGGCCAGTTGCTGCCTTAAATCAGCTGCTTGCCTCGGCCATCTCGGCCTTCAGCAGCTTTTCGATTTCGGGGACCGGGTGATTGGTCAGGCTCTTGGGCACTTCGCCGATCACCTTGTCCGCGACTTCCTTGTGGATCGACTTGCGCAGTTCGCCCAGGGTCTTGGGCGGCGCGACCAGCACGATCTTGTCGAAGGCCCCGCGATGCGCCAGACGATAGAGGATATCCGCCATCTCGTCGGCAAAGCGTTCCTTCGCAAGCTCGTGCCAGTCGGTGTCATCCATGGCAGAGCGTTGGCCGACGCCGTTGTCGGACTTGCGACCGGGGCGATTGGCGCTTTGTTCACGGTCCGAGGGGTTTTCCTGCTCTTCCTTGCGGATCACCTCAAGGTTGGGGTTCTCGGCATCGGTGATGTTGCGCAGAAAGATCGCCTTTTCGCCGTCGGCCACCATGACCCAGCAATCATTGGGAATATCGGTCATTACACCTTCTCCTTGTCGCCGGAACCGTTCTGATCCTGGGCCAGGGGCCGGGTATGTTCGCCCGGCGTGGTGTCGAGGCCCTTCTTTTCGTCGCGGGTACCGACCTTGGTCTGCAATTCGCCGCCCTTGCGACCCTGCTGACCTGCAGGTTCCATGTTCTCGGGGGCTTCGCCAAGGATCTCCTCGGTGTCGCGGCTGCCGTCCTTCGATCTGACGCGTTCGGCCATCTTGCTCCTCACTTTCTTTACGTGCGTTGCAGGGATGAAACGCGCCCCGGTCGCCATCCGTTCCCTTGCGCATATCGGATCGGCGCCTGACCGCCGCGAAGGGAACCGGGGCACTGAAACGCAAAACGGCGCGGGAAAACCCGCGCCGTTTCAATCAGGTAGAAGCCGACGCTCACATACGCGAGGCGACGTTTTCCCAGTTCACCAGCTTGTCGAGGAAGTTCGACAGGTAGGCGGGACGCTTGTTGCGGAAGTCGATGTAGTAGGAGTGTTCCCACACGTCGCAACCCAGCAGAGCGGTCTGGCCGAAGCACAGCGGGTTGACGCCGTTTTCGGTCTTGGTGACCTTCAGGCTGCCATCGGTGTCCTTGACGAGCCAGGCCCAGCCGGAGCCGAACTGGCCGGCACCCGCGGCCGAGAAATCTTCCTTGAACTTGTCGACCGACCCGAAGGCTTCGACCAGCGCCTTTTCAAGCTCGCCCGGCATGGCCGAGGTGCCCGGACCCATCATTTCCCAGAACTGGTTGTGGTTCCAGAACTGCGAGGCGTTGTTGAAGATACCGTTCTGGGCGACGGCGTTCGCGTCGTAGGTGCCCTTGATGATCTCTTCGACGGATTTGCCTTCCCACTCGGTCCCGGCAATCGCCTTGTTGCCGTTGTCGACATAGGCCTTGTGGTGAATGTCGTGGTGATATTCCAGCGTTTCCTTGGACATGCCGAGATCGGCAAGTGCGTCGTGGGCATAAGGAAGATCGGGAAGTTCAAAAGCCATTTTGGGGCCTCCTTTGCTTGGAGTTAACAAATTCTCTGCGGCATAGATGGTATTCCTCGCCCCCGAAGGTCAAGGGCATTTCCCCCAGCTTTCCTGCACAGGCACCCCTTGGCCCTCTGCAAGCTGCGGGAAAGGGCCGGTGGGCGGGGATCAGCCGTAAAGCCCGACGATCCCGTCTTCGCGTGCCGCATCGCAAAGGATGGTAAAGACATATTCGGCAACGGAGCGGAAGCAGACCAGTTCGATCCGGCCGGGGACCGGGCACCAGAAGGCGGCGGCGACCTGACCCAGATGCGTGCGGCGGATTTCCCCGATGGCGAAGGCGTCCGGATCCATGTCCACCGGGGCCAGCTTGGCGATGACCTCGCGCACCAGACCATCCGGTCCGATCAGCGAAAACAGGCTGCGGGCATGGCTGACCTCGACGGCGCTCAGGGCCGGGTCGCTCATGTCGGCAGCAAAGCGCGCCATGGCGGCGCCCGTCTCGGCCAGCGGAAGGCTGACCAGCAATTCATCGGGCGACATCCAGGCGATGGCGGCCTCGCCCTGTGCCGAGATCCCGCGCCGGTCCGGCATGACACAGCCGGTGACGGCAGTGGCCACGCGGCGCAGGCTTTGGTCGGTCAGATCTCCGCGCAGGGTGATCATGCCGCGCAGCGGTTCTTCGGTCACACGCACGTAGCCGTCGAAATGCGCGCCGTTCAGGGCATTTACCGGGGCCGGTCCCATCAGATCAGACATTCTGCTTTTCTCCTGCCTTGTCGTAGAACACCGGGTCCACGACCTTTGCCTTGACCGACCCGCCGGCCAGCTTGGTGACATCCACCGTCTCGCCCATCCGCTCGGGTCCGCGTTTCAGCAGCGCCATGGCGATGCCACGGTTCAGCGTCGGCGAATGATAGGTCGAGGTGACCCGACCTTGCATGTTGCGCTGATCCTTGTCGTTCTGACCCACGTCGAGGATATAGGCGCCGTCCTCGATCACGGAGCCGTCGACAGTTTCCAGCCCGACCAGCTTCCAGCGTTCGGCGTCCTCGAAATGGCTGCGCAGCTGGCCGCGCTTGCCGATGAAATCGTCCTTCTTCTTCGAAATCGCCCAGTTCAGCCCAAGGTCCTGCGGGATCACCGTGCCATCGGTTTCATCCCCGATCATGATGAAGCCCTTTTCGGCGCGCAGCACATGCAGCGCCTCGGTCCCGTAGGGCACGGCGTCAAAGCCGCGACCGGCGGCGACCAGTTCATCCCACAGCGCACGGCCCTGCCCGGCGGGCACGGCCAGTTCATAGCTAAGCTCGCCCGAGAAGGAGATCCGGTAGATCCGCACCGGAATGCCCCCGACCAGACGGTCGGCCCAGGCCATGAAGGGCAGCGCCTCGGCGGAAATTTCGGGCGTGCCGAGCACCTCGAGCAATTGCCGCGCCTGGGGGCCGACAACGGCGATCTGCGCGTATTGCTCGGTCACGTTGACCACGTGGACCTTCAGGTCCCACCATTCGGTCTGCAACCATTCCTCCATATGGGCATGGACGTTTTCGGCCCCGCCGGTGGTGGTGTGGACAAGGAAGCTGTGCTCATCCAGCCGCGCCACGACGCCGTCATCCATCAGGAAGCCGTTCTCGTTGCAGACCAGACCGTAGCGGCAGCGCCCCGGCTTCAGGGTCGACATCATGTTGGTGTAGATGAGGTCCAGGAACTTGCCCGCATCCGGCCCGCGCACGATCAGCTTGCCAAGGGTCGAGGCATCCAGAAGCCCGACCCGTTCGCGCACCGCCGTCACTTCGCGGGCGACCGCATCGGCGTGACTTTCGCCCGCCTTGGGATAGCAATAGGGCCGCCGCCAATGGCCGACCGGTTCCCAGTGGGCGCCGTTGGCCTCGTGCCAGTCGTAAAGCGGCGTCTTGCGCAGCGGCTGGAAGGCCGCGTCGCGCGCCGATCCGGCAATCGCACCCATCGAGATCGGCGTATAGGGCGGGCGGAAGGTCGTGGTTCCGACCTCGGGGATGGTCACGTTCAGTTCCTTGGACAGGATCGCCAGACCGTTGATGTTGGACAGCTTACCCTGATCCGTCGCCATGCCGAGCGTCGTATAGCGCTTGGCATGTTCGACGCTTTCAAAGCCTTCGGCGGCCGCCAGTTGGACATCCGTCACCTTCACGTCGTTCTGGAAATCGAGCCAGCTTTTCGAGCGCAGCTTGTAATCCGCTCCTTCGGGCATGACCCAGGCCGGGGCCAGCGGGATCTCGGCCGGCTCAGTCACCTGCGCGGGCTGGTGATCGCCCGGCGCAAGGCCAAGGCGTTCGCAGGCCAGGCGCCCGGCTTCGCCCGCATCGCCCAGGGTTTCCGACAGGGTCTGCGCGCCACTGGCCGCCCCGGCCGTCAGCACGAAGGGCGTGCCTTCACCGCCCGTGGGGGCACGGGACGGGTCGGGGCGGAACATCGCGCGGTCGTCGTCCCAGATCAGCTTGCCGCCGCAATGGGACCACAGGTGCACCGCCGGGGACCATCCGCCGGACATGGCCACGGCGTCGCAAGGGATTTCCTCGATCACGGCGCCGGACCCGGCCTGGGCGCAAAGCGCCACGCCGGTGACCCGCTTGCCGCCCGAAACATGGGCCACGGCACGGCCGTTTTCGACACGGATGCCAGCTTCGCGGGCCTGGAAAGCCAACGCGCCGCCGCCCGCCGGGCGCATGTCGATCACCGCCGCCACGTCCAGCCCGGCCTGCCTGACTGCAAGGGCGGTCCGATAGGCGTCGTCGTTGTTGGTCACGATGACCACACGGTCCCCGACCGCCACGCCGTAATCGCAGATGTAATCGCGCAGCGCCCCGGCCAGCATCACGCCGGGAACATCGTTGCCCGCAAAGGCGATCGGGCGTTCGATCGCGCCGGTCGCCACCATCACCTGACGCGCCCGGATGCGCCACAAGCGGTGACGCGGCCCGGCCTTGTCGCCAAGGTGATCGGTCAGCCGTTCATACCCCAGCACATAGCCGTGATCATAGACCCCCGCCCCCATGCAGCGCAGCCGCAGGGTGACATTTGGCATCGCGGTCAGTTCGGCCACCATTGCGGTGACATGATCGGCCACCGACGTACCCCCGACCTCGCCCCCACTCACCGGGGCGCGACCGCCCCAGTGTGCACCCTGTTCCAGCAGCATCACGCGGGCGCCGGTGCGCCCCGCCTCCAGCGCGGCTGTCAGGCCTGCGACACCGCCGCCGATGACCAGCAGATCGGCGTGGGCATAAAGATGTTCATATCGGTCCGCGTCGCGATCCTTCGGCGCCTTGCCCAAGCCGGCCGAGGCCCGGATGATCGGTTCGTAGACATGCTTCCAGAAGGCCCGCGGCCCCATGAAGGTCTTGTAGTAGAAACCCGCCGGGAAGAAGCGCGACAGCTTGCTGTTGATCGCCCCGACATCGAATTCAAGGCTCGGCCAGTGATTCTGGCTTTGCGATTCCAGCCCGTCGAACAGTTCCTGCGTGGTGGCGCGCTGGTTGGGTTCGAACCGGCCGTCCCGGCCCAGCCCCATCAGTGCATTGGGCTCTTCGGCGCCCGAAGCGACGACGCCGCGCGGGCGGTGATACTTGAAACTGCGCCCCATCAGCATCTGGTCATTCGCCAGAAGCGCCGAGGCCAGAGTATCACCTTCGAACCCACTGAAACGGCGGCCGTTGAAGGTGAATTCCAGCTTCTTGTTGCGGTCGATCCTGCGTCCGCCCTGTGCCAGTCTGCTGCTCATTGCGCGATGGCTCCCTTGTTCGTGTCTTTTCCGGCCATTGTCTTGAAACCTGTTGCGGGCGCGATCATGCGATGTCGCGCCATTTGAAACCGGGGCGTTTCTTGCGGATCAGTTCCACAAGGTCTTCGGGCGGGGTCGTGGTCTGCGCCGAATAGGTGCCGAAGACTTCCAGCGTGGCGGTATCGCGGGCGGCATGGAACCACTTGCCGCAGCCCGTCACATGGCGCCAGCGTTCGAAATGCACCCCGCGCGGATTTTCGCGGTGAAACAGGTAGGTCTCGAAGTCATCATCCGAGGATCCGGGGCCGAAACGCTTCAGATGCGCCTCTCCGCCGCCATGAAATTCGGTCTCTTCGGCAGTGACGCCGCAATAGGGGCATTCAAGCAGCAGCATGGGCGGGCTCCTGGGCAGGGGACAATTGGACAGTCGATACTTGGGACGCAAAAAGGCCGGACGCACAAGGCGTCCGGCCGAAAGGCAGGGTTGCAGGGGGCGTGAAACGGTCAGGAATCGCCGGGAAGGTCGATCTGGATCTCCGGTTCGGATTCACCCGGAAGCTCACCACCGGAATAGACGTACCAGACGACGCCCGCCAGAACGACGACGACAACGCCGAGGATGAAGGCAATCCCGACGGTGCCCGAGCCGGAGTTTCCAGAGTGATCAGCCATGTTATTTCCCTTTCACAATCATGTGTCGGGGAGAGAACGCGCCGTGGATCAGCCCGGTTCCCGAGCCCAACCATCGGGACGACACTGGCCGTAAACCCGGTGACCGATACAAGCAACGGCGCCTCTGTCAGGGCCTCGGCCTGTTGGGCACTTTTATACAAATGCCGGGAACCCACGGCGATCTTGCCGCGTTTCATAGCATAGAAGGACCGGTTGGCCCTCAAATAGCCTCTATTGCGTGGTGGCGTTAACACCTCCACAAGATTCTGTAGTACTCTTGGACGCACGGCCCTATGGCCGGCCAATTGCGAAAGAAGGTGGGCAGCATGACTGACACGATCGACTTCTCGCTCGACCTGAAGGGTTCGCGGCTGAAAACCGTCCCCTTCCGGGTCCTCGACAGCCTCGACGAACTTCCTGACACATCCGGGCTTTACGTTCTGATGGGCGGACAGCCGGGAAACAGCCCGAAGGCCCTCGCCTTCGGTTATGTCCCGACGGATCTGTCCCGGCATCTGGTTCAGCAACCCGAATTCGCCGCCGCCATCCGCGAAGGGCTGAGCTTTGTCGCCATTGCGGATCCCCTGCCCGGCGCCGATCCGCATCTGCTGGTGGACCGGTTGGGCAGCATCCATCACGCGCCGATCAACGCCTTGCGCGCCGCGATGCGCGACATTGACGACGCGCAGCTTGCGCCCGGTTCGGCCTTCATCGCCCCGCTCGCAGCGGAATAGAAGGGGCGGGACCGATTTCACGCCGGGCCCCGCTACAGGGGCCGGGCGGCAGCCGGCGCGTGCATCACCTTTGCCGGGCCTCGCCGCGCCGCGCGGCGAATACCCATCGCGGCGCAGCGAGGCGCGGCGTATCGTCGTTGCAAGGGGGCCTTCAAACGCCATTGCCGGGCCTCAATGCGCGACGCCGGCGGCGACGCTTTCGTCGATAAAGCGACCCTCACGGAACCGATCAAGGCCAAAGCCCCTGGCAAGCGGCCCCGGTGTGCCCTTGGCCATCATGTCCGCCATGGCCCAGCCCGACCCCGGGATTGCCTTGAAGCCGCCAGTGCCCCAGCCGCAGTTGATATAGCAATTGCCCAGAGGCGTGGACGAGATGATCGGGGAGCGGTCGCCGGTCATGTCGACGATCCCACCCCATTGCCGCAACATCTTGAGCCGCGAGATCATCGGGAAGGTCTCGACCAGCGCCCGCACGGTTTCCTCGACATGGTGGAAGGACCCGCGCTGCGTGTAATTGTTGTAGCCGTCCGCCCCCCCGCCGATGACCATTTCGCCCTTGTCGGATTGCGACATGTAGCCGTGCACGGTGTTGGCCATGACGACCACATCCATGCAGGGCTTGATCGGCTCGCTGACCAGCGCCTGAAGCGCGACGCTTTCGATCGGCAGACGGAAACCCGCCATTTCAGCCAGAACGCCGGAATGCCCGGCGACCACGATCCCGAGGCTGGCGCAGCCGATGGCGCCCTTCGTAGTCTGTACGCCGCTGACAGACCCCGTGGCGTCGCGATCGATGCCCGTCACCTCGCATTGCTGGATGATGTCCATGCCCATGTCCGAACAGGCGCGCGCATAGCCCCAGGCCACCGCATCGTGGCGCGCCGTGCCGCCCCGCGCCTGCCAGAGCGCACCGAGCACCGGATAACGCGGTCCGTCGATGTTGATGATCGGCAGGATTTCCTTGACCTTTTCCGGCCCGATGAATTCGGTCGTGACGCCCTGATGGGCATTGGCATGGGCGGTCCGCAGCCATCCGCGCTTTTCATGTTCGGTCTGGGCCAGCATCAGCACGCCACGTGGACTGAACATGACGTTGTAGTTCAGATCCTGGCTGAGCGTTTCATACAGGCTGCGGGCCTTTTCAAAGATCGCCGCCGAATCGTCCTGCAGGTAGTTGGACCGGATGATCGTGGTGTTGCGGCCCGTGTTGCCGCCGCCAAGCCAGCCCTTTTCGATCACCGCAACATTGGTGATGCCATGGTTCTTGCCGAGGTAATAAGCCGTCGCCAACCCATGCCCGCCGGCGCCCACGATGATAACGTCATAGCGCGGCTTGGGCTGCGGAGAGCGCCAGGCGCGTTCCCAGCCCGTGTGATGGCGGGCGGCTTCCCGGGCAATGGCAAAGGCGGAATAGCGTTTCATCGATACCTCGCGATAGGCATTTGGACAGGGCACGGCCCTGCCATGTTTCGTCGCGAACCTAGACCTTTGCGGCCCGCGCCCACGCCGCAAACCGTCACAATTCGGTGCGCTTGCGACATGTGTCAAAATGGTCCCTGCGGGGCGACGTTGACGTGCGGAAAATGTCGGAAAAGATCCGGCTCCGGCGACATTATGGCCCGCCGTTGCACAAAAATCGCCCCTTTTTCCCGCGCCCCGCAGGTATTAAGTCAGTAGGCAGCCCGTCTCATCACCGGCCCGGCGCAGTGCCATGGCCGGAATGCGACCCCGCCAATTGCCGACCCAGCCAGTTTCCGATCCGGCCAGTTTCCGATCCAGCCAGTTTCCGATCCAGCCCGTCTCCGACCCAGCCCGTCTCCGACCCGCCGCACACCACGATCCCGCTAACCCGTTCTGTTCCAAGCCCCGAGGCCGCCCGCATGTTTTTCTGGATCACCTGCTCTGCCCTAGCGCTTGGCGTGGCCGCTGTACTGGCGCGCACGATGATGACGCGGACGGCGCCGGGCCCGGACTCTCCGGCCAGTTTCGACCTTCAGATCTACCGCGACCAATTGGCCGAGGTCGACCGCGATCTGGCCCGTGGCGTGCTGCCCGAAAGCGAAGCAGGACGGCTGCGCACCGAAATCTCGCGGCGGATCCTGACGGCAGACAGCGCAGACCGCACGCCTGCAACCATCGCCACCGCAAGGGGCCCCGGCCGATGGGCAGCCCTTGCCGGATCCGGTGCCGTTCTGGCATTGGCGGTGGGGCTTTATGCCTGGCTCGGCGTGCCAGGACAGCCGGACCTGCCGCGCGCGCAGCGCATCGCCACCGCCAAGGGGCTGCTCGACTCGCGCCCCAGCCAGGCAGAGGCCGAAGCCGCCATCGGCGGCGCCATGACCTATGCGCCGGCCGTCGAGGTCTCGGAAGACTTCGAGACCCTGATGACGCGGTTGCGCAGTGCCCTGGCCGAACGCCCCGACGATGAACAGGGCCTGCGTCTGCTGGCCCGCAACGAAGCGGCCCTTGGCAACTTCCAGGCAGCCTACGACGCACAGCGCCGCCTGCTTGCGGTCGCCGGCACGCGCGCCACCGCGCAGGACCATGCCGATCACGCCGACATGCTGATCCTGTCGGCCGGTGGCACGATTTCGGCCGAGGCGGCAGAGGCGCTTCAGGCCGCGCTGCGGCTGGATCCCGGCAATGGGGCGGCGACCTATTATTCCGGCCTGCTGATGGCCCAGACCGACCGGCCCGACATTGCCTTCAACCTGTGGAACCGGCTGCTGCGGACCAGCCCCACCGATGCGCCCTGGATGGCGCCACTGCGCGCGCAGCTGCCGCAGGTGGCGCGGATGGCCGGGGAAAGCCGCTTTGAAATGCCCGCGCCGCCGGCCTCGGCCCTGACAGACCCGTCCCTGCCCGGCCCCTCGGCGGGTGATATCGCCGCGGCGCAGGACATGAGTGCGCAGGACCAGCAGGACATGATCCGCGGAATGGTCGACGGGCTGGCCAGCCGTCTGGCCAGTGACGGCGGCGTGGCCTCGGAATGGGCCCGGCTGATTGCCGCACTCGGCGTGCTGGGTGAAACCGACCGCGCCCGCGCGATTTACCAGGAAGCAGAGCAGACCTTTGCAGGCAATCCCGGTGACCTGGCGGTGATTGCCCGCGCCGGCCAGCAAGCAGGGCTTGACCAATGATCCACGAAGACGTTGCAGATTTCGCCACCGCCCTGCCGCCGTTCCGCGCCATCGCCGGGCTGGATCTGGGCGAGCGCACCATCGGCGTCGCGGTCAGCGATACCCTGCTGGGTGTCGCCACACCGCTGGAAACCATCCGGCGCAAGAAATTCGGCGTCGATGCCGCCGCGCTGATGGCGATCCTGTCCAAGCGCAACATCGCCGGGATCGTGCTGGGCCTGCCGCGCAACATGGACGGCTCCGAAGGCCCGCGCTGTCAGAAGACCCGCGCCTTTGCCCGAAACCTGCTGCCCCTGACCGACCTGCCGATTACCTATTGGGACGAACGCCTGTCCACCGTCGCCGCAGAACGTGCGCTGCTGGAAGCCGATGCCTCGCGCAAGCGCCGGGCCGAGGTCATCGACCACGTGGCGGCCTCCTACATCCTGCAAGGGGTGCTGGACCGGCTGGGACATCTGAAACGGGGGGCCTCGTGACCACTGGCAAGGAGATCTGGCATCGCGAAGAGATCGCTTCGCCTTGCGTGAATATCTGCGTGATGCACCCGCAGGCGGGTCTTTGCACCGGCTGCCTGCGCTCGCGCGACGAGATCGCGCAGTGGTCCACCCTGTCGCAGGACGAACGCCGCGCCATCATGGCAGAACTGCCCGAACGCGGCCCGCTGAAGACCAGCCGCCGGGGTGGTCGCGCCGGCCGGCTACAGCGCGAACGCGACGGCAGCGGCAGCTAGACCGCCCCTGCCGCACGGGTTTTCAACCGAACCAGGCCTTGCGCAGCATGTTCAGCGCCACCAGGAACAGGAAGCCCGCAAAGAACCTCTTCAGCGGCTTGGGGTCGGTGGCATGGGCCAGCTTTGCACCAAGCGGCGCGGTCAGGGTCGTCATGCAGATCACGACCAGAAAGGCCGGCAGGTTGACCGCCCCGACAGACCCCGGCGGAAAGGCCCCTTCGGGCACCTTCACCAGCAGGAAACCGATCACCGAAGGCACCGCGATCGTCAGGCCAAATCCCGCCGCGGTGGCCACCGCCCGGTGAATGGGCCGCCCGTACAGCGTCATGATCGGCACGCCGAAGGACCCGCCGCCGATGCCCATCATCGCCGAAAGGAAGCCCACGATCGGCGACAGGACCGAACGTGTCACGATCCCCGGCATCTGGTCCGAGATCTGCCATTCCGATTTCCCGAAGGCCATGTAGAGACTGATCAGCAGCCCGATACAGCCGAACATCACCTGCAATTCGGCCGACCGCAGTTGCGAGGCGACCAGCACCCCCAGCAGGGCCCCGATGATGATCCCCGGCGCCCAGGTCCGCAGGATCGTCCAGTCGACCGCTCCCTTGCGGTTGTGACTTGCGATGGAGCGCATCGAGGTGACGACAATCGTCGCCAGCGAGGTCCCGAGGCAAAGCTGCATCAGGGCCGGGCTGTCATATCCAAGCGACTGGAAGGTGTAGAAGAACGCCGGCACCAAGACGATCCCCCCGCCGACACCCAGCAATCCCGCCAAAACGCCCGCGACCGCGCCGATCACGATCAAGACGCCCAGCAAGGACATCAACAAGCCGATATTTTCCATGGTCTTCCCCGTTCATATTCTGGCGCCGAGCAAAATCAAGTTTCCGGCCGGCGCGCAAGGTGTCGCCGCGGGTTCTGCACCGCAGCAGCCCAAGGATCGGCGGTTGTGTGATTGCGAAGGGAAATTGCGTCGCGGGTCGGACTTGGCCTTGACGTGAAGCACGGCTAGCATCGGGGCTTTCTGAGATCCCCCCATTCCAGTCCCGCGCGGTTACCCCATGCTTCGTTTTGCCCTCGTCCTGGGCGTGCTGTCCCTGACCAGCCCGCTTGCCATCGACATGTACCTGCCCGCCCTGCCCCAGCTGGCGGCCGATTTCGGCGCCAGCGAAGCGGCAGTGCAGGCGACCCTGATCGGCTATTTCATCCCCTTTGGTCTGGCCCAGTTGTTCTACGGCCCGCTCGCCGATGCGACCGGGCGCCGCCTGCCGCTGCTGATCGGCCTGTCGGTGTTTTGCCTGGGCGCCATCGGGTCGGTCTTTGCCCACAGCCTGCCCGCGCTTGTCGCCTGGCGGGTGCTGCAAGGTCTGGGCGGAGCCAGCCTGATGGTCATTCCCCGCGCCGTGATCCGCGATCGCTATACCGGGACCGAGGCGACGCGGCTGATGGCGATGGTGATGCTGGTGATCTCGATCTCGCCCATGCTGGCACCGCTGTTCGGCACGCTGGTGCTGGCGTTCGGCAGCTGGCGGGCAATCTTTGTCAGCCTCGCCGGGCTCAGTCTGCTGGGCATCCTTCTGACGCTGTTCGCGCTGCCCGAAACCCTCGGGACAGCGGCGCGGCGGCCCGTCTCGCTGGCCGAGATGCGGCGCGGCGCGCGGATCCTGTTCACCGATCCGGTGTTCCTCGGGCTGACGCTGGTGGGCGGCTTCGGCATGGCCAGCTTCTTTGTCTTCATCGCCTCGGCCTCTTTCGTCTACATGCAAAGCTTCGGCCTGAGCGAGACGCAGTTTTCCATCGCCTTTGCCTGCAATGCCGTGGGCTTTTTCGGGGCCAGCCAGGTGGCCGCCGGACTGGCGCTGCGGATCGGCATGTCGCGGATGGTGCGGCTGGCGGCGACGGGTTTCTGCGTCTTCACCCTGCTGCTGTTGCTCATCGCGCTGGCCGGTGCGGCGAATGTCTGGACGGTCGGAGCCTGCCTTGTCATCGCCAACAGCTTCCTCGGGCTGATCATCCCGACGACCATGGTTCTGGCCCTTGATGATCACGGAGAGATCGCCGGGCTGGCGTCGTCCATCGGCGGGACATTGCAGATGGTGGTCGGCGGCATGATGATCGCCGCAACCGGCCCCTTCTTTGACGGCACCGCCCTGCCGATGGCCGGGGCAATCGCGATCTGCGGGGTGATGGCCTTGCTGCTGACGACCCTTGTCCTGCGCCGCCGGGCCGAGCTGGCCTGAAGCCCGAGGGGCACGGGACGCATCACCCGACGTTGCGGGCCCCTTCGGTAACGGCGGCAAGCGCCTCCAGCACCAGGGCGGGACCGGCGTCCTTGCGATGCGCGCCTTCGGACAAGATGCGGCGCCAGGCCCGCGCGCCGGGCCGCCCCTGGAACAGCCCCAGCATGTGCCGCGTCACCTGCGCCAGCTTGCCGCCCTGGGCAAGATGGTCCTCGATATAGGGCAGCATCGCCAGAACGGCCTGTTCGGCGTCAAGGCAGGCGGCCTGCGTTCCGTAGATCCTCTGATCCGCACCGCAAAGGATCGTCGCGGGATCATGATAGGCCGAGCGCCCGATCATCACCCCGTCCAGCCCCGCCGCCAGAAAGGCCTCGGCCTGGTCGAGCGAGGTGATCCCGCCGTTGACCGAAAGATGCAGCGCGGGAAACCGGTCGCGCATCCGCAGCACCAGATCGTAATCCAGCGGCGGCACATCGCGGTTTTCCTTCGGGCTGAGCCCTTTCAGCCAGGCCTTGCGCGCATGGATAGTCACACGTTCGCAGCCCGCATCCGCGATCCGCGCCAGGAAATCGGGCAGCACGGTTTCGGGATCCTGATCATCGACCCCGATGCGGCACTTCACCGTCACGTCGACATCGACCGCATCCCGCATCGCCGTGACGCAATCCGCCACCAGGGCCGCGTCCTTCATCAGGACCGCGCCGAAGGTCCCTGATTGCACCCGGTCAGACGGGCAGCCGCAATTGAGGTTGATCTCGTCATAGCCCGCATCCCGCCCCAGTTCGGCGGCCGCGGCGAGTTCCACCGGATCCGATCCGCCCAATTGCAACGCCAATGGATGTTCGTCCGCATTGAAGGCCAGCAGATGCAGCGCCCCGCCCCGCACCAACGCCGGAGACGTTACCATCTCGGTATAAAGCAGGGCCTCGCGGCTGAGCAGCCGATGCAGGTATCGGCAATGGCGGTCGGTCCAGTCCATCATCGGGGCGACGGAAAGCCTAGCGTGTTGACTAATCTTCATTTCTCTTTACATTCAACCTGTTGCGGGGAAATGTTGCTACGCAAGGATACGTCCCAATGTCCCCCGGCTTGCCCCTTTACGACGACCTACTGCACACTCGGCCCACACGATATAGCCACTATAGGCAAGCGCCCCTCCGATGGGTACCGGGTCCGGATCAGGCCGACGGGCGGCTATGCCAACGAGACCTTTCACTGCTCGAGCGACGCCGCCGAACGGGCCCGTCAGGCAGAGACGCGCGTTGCACAGGGCCCGTCGCCAAACAAGCCGTCCGCCGCGCGCCTTGCAGCGTTTGGCGATCTCGTTGACCTGCATATAGACGACATGAGCGCGATTGGGAAACCACCTCGCAGAAGCAGGGCCGCAAGCCTCGCCACCTAGAATAACGATCGCGGCAATTCCCGGCCAGGCCATATAGATCGTGCGATGCTGAACGCCTATGGCCGCAAGCGTGCAAATATGAGGGCCGGTCCCGCGACGCTTGACTGACGATTGGGTGGCATCAAGTTGATCAGCACGCAGGATGAAGCCGTGAAGGGGCGCGATTTTACCTCGAAGCGGGATGACCTCGCGCGCATCGACTTGAAGCGGTTGGAGGGATTGGCAAAGGTCCGGAACGCGACAGACGGCCGGCAAGGGAAGACGTAAACTGCCTGTTCCGGGACATGGATGACAAGGAAGGCCTGTCCCGACCGATGACACGAAGCGTGAAGTTCGCGGTAGTCACGGCCACGCGCCTTGATGAGATCTGCCGCCTTGAATAGCGCGATTTGGACGTCGAACGCCGGATGCTCCTGATCCGGGATCGCAAGGATCCCAAAACAAGACCGGAAATGACCAGTGCATTCCACTGTTTGATGCCACGGGTTTTGACGCTTGGGCCATGGTCAGGGCGCGGGACAAGCATCCGGGGAAGTGTGAGGGCAAGATAATCCCCTAGCGCTCTTGATCCGTTGGCCCGGCCGTCCGTTGCGTTTGCAGGGAGGTCCCCAGGCGGTCGGCCGCAGACCTACAGCGACACCGCCATCCAGAGATGCCCGACCACTGAGCCGCAGGATATTGCGAAGGAATGCCCCTAGAGCGGATGAAGGCTCAGTTCGGCAAGGCGATGCGCCATACGACCGGGTTCGTCGAGCCCCTGATGCGCCTGAAGTGGAAACATGTGAGCGGGCCAGATTTCATCATGACCGAAGGCCAGGGAACCACCCTGCGCGCCTCAACTCGGATCCTTCCGGAAAGACCCCTGTGCCTATTGATCGCAGGCCGACCAAACCGCCAGAATGTCTGCCGCATTCATTACGACACCCGTATGTAGCGACACCATCTTGAGCGCAGCTTCTTCCATTTCGGGAAAACTGCCGCGGACAAGGTCTGCGGCGACACAGACCCGATATCCAAGGTTGGACGCATCAAACGTCGCGTTCAACACACAGCAATCGGCCATGCCACCGTTGAACACGACCCGCTTGATCCCCATCGAACGCAGCAGGAAATCAAGGTCGGTGGGGTAGAACGGCGACAGGCGGCGTTTGGTTTCGACAATCAGGTCACTGTCCAGAACCTCTGTCGCAAACTCTGTCCATCTTGTGCCTTGGATCGCATGTTCATCCATGCCGGGAATATCGCCGACAGTCAGCGGGAACACTGTGCGCCACGCGGCGGGGTGTAGCCCTTTGATGTCATCCTCGCCAGTTCTGCGCAGCACGGAGCGCACGTGGATGATCGGCACGGACAACGCACGGGCTGCGCGATGGAAATCATTCACAGGCGCGATAATCTCGCGCCCACGCGGGGCGGGACAGGGGCACATCGGGTCAGTCGACAAATGACCCTCATGCATGTCAATCGAGACGACGGCGGTATCCGTGCGCGCCACCCATTCGCCGAAGGTTTCATCGGGCAGGTCCCGTTCAACCCCATAGACAATCGCCTTCACATCGCGCCCCCTGATAGGTGTGGGGCGGGAAGACCCCGCCCCACTGTTGCTTACGGATTGGTGCAGGCCAACCGAATGGCGTTGCCATCAGGGTCGCGCAGAACCGCCATGTACCAATGATAATAGGTCATGAACTGCTCCTGAACCATCGTGGCGCCCAGGCCCTTGGCCTTCTCTACAATCTCGTCCAGCGATAGTTTGCTTTCGCATTTGAACGTGAATGCAGTCTGATCCCCTTCGCCGGCCTTGCGCGGGGTGAGGCCCAGCATGTCATACGCGGCCAGCGCGCTAAACCCGACCATGACATCGCCCGCCATATAGCCCCGGAACACATCTGACCTCAGACTTTCGTTTTCGGTCAGATCAAAGCAATCCCGGTAGAATTCGGACAGGGTGACAAAGTCCTCCGAAAAGAGGCTGACCTGCATCAATAAGTTCATAGTCTCGCCCTATGCTGCTGTGCCGAAGGTTTTTTCAAACTGCGCCCGCAGGTGTTCACCAGCGGTCATCGGCGGGTGAACGGCGTGGCCGTCATGCTCCAGGATCGTCGGAGCGACCTCTACCTTGTAGAAATATTCCGGGTCACAGAACGTCGGGCAGGAATAGCGCACCTTGTCGGTCGTGTTGTTGAGCACGCGGTGATAGGTCGCCTTGTAGCGGTCATTGGTGATGACCGGCAGCATTTCCCCGAGGTTGACGATGTAGGCACCGGGGATTGGCGGAGCAGAAATCCACGCACCGTCCGCGTTGCGCACTTCCAGCCCGCCCACGTCGTCTTGCAGCAAGAGGGTGAGCAGACCCCAATCCGTATGCGCGCCCGCGCCCAACTGGTTCTCAGCGGCGTCTTTCGGCATCGGGGGGTATTTCAGGATACGGCAGTAATGCAGCGGCTCTTCCAACGACGCATCAAAGTAGTCCTCAGGCAGATCAAGCGACAACGCCACAAGTCGGGCCAAATGGCGACCCAGATCCAGCGTCTTTTCCACATAGGCCTCATATTGCGGGCGGAAGTCGGGGAAGGTTTCGGGCCATTGGTTCGGTCCGGTGCCCGGGACGTTCATCTTGGTGTAACGGTGATCCGGCCCGGCCTCCACACTCGACATGTACCCCTCTTTCAGATCGGGTGGCGACCCTTCGTCCAGCGTTTGCGCCGCCATCGCCTCATAGCCACGGGTCGAGTCCTGATTCACGCTGTCGAGCTTGGTCTTCTCGTCCATCGGAAGGTCAAAGAACCGCGCGGCAAGCTCCAGTTGGTTGTCCATCACCTCTTGCGGGATCGAGTGGTTCTTCACGTAGAAAAATCCAGTATCGACGCAGGCCTTGTGGATTTCCCACGCCACTTTCCTGCGCTTCTCGATGTCGTCCGAATAGCTGTCGGCGAGGTCGATAACCGGAATTTCCGTGGCGGCGTGTGGGGGTTCATAGATAATCATTGGGTCTCCTTCCCAGTCAGGTGTTCTTGCGCACTAGGTACGCTCTTCTCGGATGTGATGCTGGCCAAGGGCCGCCGGTTGCGACCAACGGTCCGTGCCGCGTGCCGCTGCCCAAACCATGACCACAAGCGTTGCCAGGTAGGGCGTCATCTGCAGGAAGTACTTGGGGATATCGACGCCGAGCGCAGCAACGCGCGGGATCAGCGCTTCGATACAGCCAAAGAGCACCGCGCCGACCAAGACCCGCCACGGATGCCAGCGCGCAAAGATGACCAGCGCAATCGCGATCCAACCGCGCCCGCCAATCACCCCGTCCACCCAAATCCGCGACACGACCACGGTCAGATACCCGCCCGCCAGTCCGATCAGCGCCCCCCCCAGCAAGATGGCCATGAACCGCATCGCGGTCACGTCGATCCCCGCTGCATCCGCCGCCGCCGGGTTTTCGCCGACAGCGCGCAAGCTCAGACCAAAGCGCGTGCGGTTGAGCATCCAGACCACCAGCGCGCAAAGCACCGGTGTCGCATAGACGATGATGTCCTGGCCAAGCAGGATTGGCTGCAAACCCTTGATCGCTTGGTTTGTCCAGCCTTCGGCAGAAGCAATATAGCTCGTCAAGGCCTCTGCGAAGAACACAAGCGCCAGCCCCGCGATTACATGGTTGATCCGCAGGCTCGCCGCCATAATCGCGAAAATGAAGCTCATCGCGACCCCGGCCAAAACCGATCCCGCCAGCGCAACAAACGGGGAATAGCCCACGATCATCAACCCAACCCCCGCAAGCGCACCCGCGAGCATGAACCCTTCGGCGGCGAGGTTCAGGACCCCTGCCCGCTCGCTGATGATCAACCCCATAGCGGCCAGAGCAAAGGGGGTCGCAAATCCCGGAATATTGACGAGCCAGTTCAGCAGGAAATCCATCACACCGCACTCCGCCAATGCATGTTGTACGTCAGGAAAAACTCAGACGCGGCGACGCAGATGATGAAGATGCCCTGCACCAGTTGGACCAGCGCGGAAGGCACGCCAAAGAACACCTGAAGACTTTGGCCAACAAGGATCAGGAGCGCCATCAAGAAGGCCACGATCACCACACCGAACGGCTGGTTGCGCCCAAGGAACGCGATGAGGACGCCGGAAAACAGATAGCCGCTGAAAAAGTCCTGCGTCATGCGGCCCTCGACCCCGGCTGAGATCACAAAACCCGTCAGGCCGCCGACAGCACCGGAGGCCAGGATCGAGGCAACCGAAAGCCCAAGCACGGGCACTCCTACAGCAGTCGCCATCGTCGTGTTGGACCGCAGAATGTCGATCAAGTAGCCGACACGGGATTTCGAAAACACCCACCATAAGACGACCGCCAGGATGATCGCCAACGGCAGCCCCCAGTTGAGATTCTGCCAGCCAAGCTGCGGCAAACGCTCAAACGGCTCAAACTGTGCGGAATGCGGGAACGAACTTACCGGGTCTTTCCACGGGCCGTAAAGCAGATGAAGCAACAGGTTGAACGCTACGTAATTCAGAAGCAGCGTCGTAATGACCTCATTTACCTGCAACCGCAGCTTCAAATACGCCGGCCCGGCGATCCAGATGATCCCGCCCAGACAGGCCGCCAGCGCCATTGACAGCAACCGCAGACTCTCGGGTCCGATATCCCAGACCGCAACCGCCGTTGCAAAGATCGCGCCAAGGATCATCTGCCCCTCCAGCCCGATGTTCCAAAAGCTCGACCGAAACGCGATGGCCGTCGCCAAGCCTGCCACGATCAGTGGCGTGGTCTGTGCCAGTACTGATCCAAGCGCACGGGGGCTGGAAAACGCGGTGGTGGCAATTTCGCGGCCAAGGTCGCTGGGTGCCACGCCCGCCAACCAGAGCAAGCCAACGGACAGGGCCGTCGCAACGGCCAGGCTCGCCATGTAGACCAGAACGTTGAAGCGATCCGACACCCTCTGGCGCGGCTCCAACAAAGGCACCAGTCGCAAACGGGGTTTGGCGGTCGGCGTCACGGGCATCGCCGTCTTGTCCAAGGTTTCCGAATTAGTCATGAGACACCATCGCCCCCCCCACATCACTGCGGTTCGTAGGGGCGTGGAACTCGGCCGAAAGCCGCCCGCCCGTCAGCACGCCGATCCGGTCGGACAGAAGCAACACCTCATCCAGGTCTTCGCTGATCAGGATAACCGCGGCCCCACGATCCCGTGCGCGGCGCAGGTGATCATGCACGGCCGCCCCTGCCCGCACATCCAGGCCGCGCGACGGGCTGTGGGCCAGGATGACACGCGGTTCGCCTTCGAATTCCCGGGCAATAACGAGCTTTTGGGCGTTTCCACCGGACAAGAGCGCTGCCTTCTGCCCAGTGCCCCGAGCACCCTGCACATCGAAGGTTTCAACCGCTGCTGCCGCTGCCGCCCGCGCTTTTTTGCGTGCAAACCAGCCCCAGCCGCCATATTTCCCGGCAAGCACCCCGTTGATTGCGTAATTATCCGAAATTGCAATCCCGCCCGCCAGTCCATGACGATACCGATCCACCGGAATGCTCGCCATCCCGTGTCGTCGCCGATGCGCGGGACCAGCGCGGGTGACATCGCCGAAACCCGCGATCTCGATCGATCCCTCGCTGGGGATGCTCAGTCCCATCAGCAACTCAGCCAGTTCGTTCTGACCATTGCCTGACACACCGGCGATCCCGTAGATCTCGCCATCTTTGACCTCAAAGCTCACATCGACCAGACCCTTGCGCCCGCCTTCGCCTGCAAATCTGAGCTTGTTCATTCGGATACGCGTTCCGCCCACATGCTTGGACGGCTTGGGGGTTTCAACGATGCTTTCCCCCACGATGAGGGTGGTAAGCCGCATCCGGTCCATTTCAGCGGGCCGCGTTTCTGCAATCTTCGATCCCTGCCGCATCACCGTAATCCGGTCGGAGTGCTCCAGCGCCTCATGCAGCTTGTGGGTGACAAGGATTACTGCACTGCCCCCCTCTGCCAGCCCGCGCACCAACGACATGAGCGCGCGACCATCGTCTTCGCTCAGAACCGCTGTGGGTTCGTCAAGGATGATGACGCGGGCGCCCGCGACCAATACCTTCAGAATTTCAACGCGTTGCTGTTCGGAGATACCAAGCAATCCGGCTCGGGCGCTCAGATCGATATCGAACCCCATTTTTGCAGCGATCTCCCCCGCCTGTCGGGCGACTTCGGCGGCGGGACGACCCGGATTAAAGAGCAGAATGTTCTCGAGAACGCTAAAGGCAGGCACCAGTTTGAAGTGTTGATGCACCATGCCGATCCCCATCGCAGCCGCATCCCGCGCGCCAGCAATCGTCACGACCTTGCCGTCCACCTCCACATGCCCCTCATCAGGCGCGTAGAGCCCGCAGGCTATATTCATCAGAGTGGACTTCCCTGCCCCGTTTTCCCCCAAAAGCGCGTGGACTTCGCCGGGTTGCACCGAGAAGTCCACGCTATCAAGGGCCCTGAAGCCCCCGAAGCTTTTAGACACAGAGCACAGGCGCAGAGCGTCTTGCATGTGTAGATCCTTACCGATGAGAGCCGGTTACTGGCCCGAAACACCTTCGACGAACCAATCCATGCCCCAGAGAGCGCCGTCATCGAGCACAGCACCCGCCGCGACACGTTCGGTGCCATCACGGTCCATTAGCGGCCCGGCAAAGATCTGTTTGCCCGCGATGATCGCGTCGCGTTCGGCCATCACTTTTGCTTCAAGCTCTTCCGACACAGCGTCGCCGCAGCACGCGATATCAATCGCGCCTTCGGAGATGGACAGGAAGGCACCGTAAGGCGCGGCCTCAAACGCACCTGCGGAGATGCGCTCAATTTCCGGCTCGAGGAATTCGTCCCATGTCCAGATCGACGAACACTGGGTTGCGGCGCTGAATTCGGACAAATCACGGTGGTGGCCGGTGGCATAGATGCCCTTTTCGGCGGCAACGATTTGCGGTGTCGGCGTGTCAACGTGCTGACCAACGACATCCACGCCCTGCTCGATCAATGCTTCCGTCGCAGCCCGTTCTTTCACCGGATCACCCCAGGCGCCCGTGAACACGACGTTCAGCTCTGCATCCGGGTTCACCTGGCGCGCGCCCAGGAGATAGGCGTTCACAGTCCAGTTCACGAGACCAAAGGGGTTGGCTGCCACAAAACCGATCTTGTTGGATTTGGTCAGGCCGCCCGCCACCATGCCACACAGATACTGTGTTTCGTAGGTGCGCCCATATACGCTTTTGAGGTTCGGGCCATTGGTCGTCCCGGCCGGGTTGATAAAGACGATGTCGGGATATTCTTCCGACAGCTCTTTGAACGTGTCGGAGTAACCAAAGGCCGACCCGATGATGATGTTCGCGCCGCGTTCAATGAACAGTTCCGCCGCGGGACGGATCGCGGTAGCGCTTTCGGGAATTTCGGCAACTTGCGGAATCCGAAGACCCAAATCGCTTTCAATTTTGACACGGGACTCGTCAATCGACTGTGACCAACCGCCGTCATTGGTCGGTCCAAACAGGATAATTGCAGGTTTGGGGTCGCCAACGGCAGCCAACTCAGCCTGCGCGGCACCGGCCATCTGCGCGGCGACAAGAACACCGGCGGCAGCGGCACGGGTAACTGTGCGTAAGAAGTTCATATGTATATCTCTGCTTTTTTCATAGCCCGACGGGCGCGGCCCATACCGGCCGATCAAGGACATCGAAGTGGGTCATGTGACGAGCAGTCCAGACAGAACGTCCCGCGTCCAAAAAATCTATGAACCGGGCCGGAATTCGGTCAAGGCAATTGCGATATGCCAGAAAACAGCCACTCAATAAATTTGACCGTTTGCTCAAAAAGAGGCCGGATGGTCAGACCTGACAGATTTTTCTGCACAAAATGAAACGTGCCTGGACAAAGGTTGAAGGGGTCACCCTTAGTGTCGGAGAGGCGGATGGAGTTCAAATGTCACCTTCGTCCCGTCTGAAAAGAAGCCTTCATCGAAGCGCCAGTGGGAAGCCAACGTACAGCATGACCGCCCGACGGATGATTTCGGGACTGCTGTGAAAATACCTGAACAGGTATTTTTCCCCAACGAAGGCTACGCAGCCGTCCTGCCGCCTCAACCCAATTCGCTCGGACAATCCCTGCGCGATATGTTCGGCTATCTGGAACAGGGTTCAACGATGTGATGGCTGACCTGTCGGTCGGTGATGCACGGGTCGACCGGCCGCCCCTGAGTGTCGCAGAGAGCCTGCAGCTTGGTGTTCATGACGCCCTTGGTGCGCGCCCTCTCGGAACCTTGCTACGCAATGCCCCCTCTCGGGCAGTGGATCAGGCGACAATGCCCCCATTTTGGCGGCCATGCTGAACGCCGCGCGGCCGTCCTTGAGATATGTCGCGTCGATCATCACGGGCTTCTCTTCGCCGTGCTCCACCGCCAAGCCGGGGCCTGTGAACCGACCTCTTGCCACGACTCGAAAAGCCGCGCAAAGACAGCCTTGGAAGGAGCCGAGCGCTGCCCTGGCGGGGCCGCATCCGCCTCCCTCTCATTTGGATCGCCACCATGCTTTTCGATCTCGGCTCTGCCTCGCCCCTTGTTGCCCCGATCCTGGCCACCGCCGTGATCCTGGTGGTCTTCGCGACCTTCATGACGGAACGCTTTCCGGCAGATGTGGTGGCGCTTTGCGGCGCGGCTGCCGCGTTGTTCCTTGGCCTTGCGGATGACGACGACCTGCTGTCGGCGCTGGCAAATCCGGCGCTGGCGACCATCGGCGCGATGTTCCTGATCTCTGCGGGATTGGTGCGGACCGGCGCGTTGGAAGGGCTGATCGTGCTGCTGACGCGCCTGTCTCGGCGCAATGCGCCACTGGCGGTGCTGGCGTTGTTGCTGGTGGCTGCCGGAGCGTCGGCCGTTCTGAACAACACGCCGGTTGCGATGGTACTGATCCCGGTCACCATCGGGCTGGCCCAGCAGATGAAGTCCGCGCCGTCGCGCCTGCTTATGCCGTTGTCCTTCATGGTGATCCTGGGCGGCACGGTGACGCTGATCGGGACCTCGACCAACCTGCTGATCGACGGGGTGGCGCGCGACCTCGGCTTTGCCCCCTTCGGCCTGTTCGAGATCGCGCCGATGGGCCTTATCCTGGCGGCGGTCGGCGGAACATTCCTGGCCATCCTTGCACCCCGCCTGCTGCCCGATCGGCCCACCGTGGCGGCGCATCTGGGCGCGCGCGAAAGCCGGTCCTGGCTGACCGACCTCTTTATCCCCGAAGGCTCTGCCCTGATCGGGGCCAACCCGACGCAGATCCCCGCGCTGCGCCATGGTGGCGGTAGGGTGGTCGACGTGATCCGCGGCGATGCATCCCTGCGGCGCGTGCTGACAGAGGCACGGATCGAGGCGGGTGATATCCTGATCCTGCGCACCCGCGACAGTGAAATCGCCGGGCTGCGCGATGGCGCCGCACGCGGCGCGCATCTGGCCCCGGCCGGTGCACTGCCCCCCGCCGAAGCCGCCCCGGCCCGCCTGCGTCGCGCCAGCATGGCCGAGCTTCTGGTGGCGCCGAGGTCCCGCGCCGAAGGTCAGAGCCTGGGCGCGCTGCGCTGGCGTCGCCGCTTCGGAGTTTATCCGCTGGCCCTGCACCGGCGCGGCGCCGACATCCGCGCGCGGCTGGAAACCACGCCCTTGGCGGCCGGCGACACCCTGCTGATAGACGGCACCGCCGAAGACATCGCGCGGCTGGCAAAGGATCAGGACCTGATCCTGCTGTCCCCCAGCCCGTCCCGTGCCTTTCGCCGGGGCAAGGCCCCGGTGGCAGGGGCGATCCTTCTGGGCACCGTCCTGCTTGCGGCGTTCAACATCGCGCCGATCCTGCCGCTGTCCTTCATCGGAGCGGCGCTTATGCTGGCCACCGGCTGTATCAGCGTCGAAGAAGGGCTTGGCGCCGTGGACGGCCGGCTGTTGCTGCTGATCATGTCGATGCTGGTGCTGGGCAAGGCACTGGACGGCTCCGGCGCGGTCGCAATCGCGGTCAAGGCGCTGGCCCCGCTGCTGCAGGACAGCTCGCCCTGGCTGGCGCTGGCGCTGACCTATGCAGTGACCTCCATCGTGACCGAGATGATCACCAACAACGCGGTGGCCGTGCTGATGACCCCTGTCGCGGCCGGCCTGGCGGTCGGCCTCGGCGTCGATCCCCGGCCCTTCATCGTGGCGGTGATGTTCGCGGCCTCGGCCAGCTTTGCCACCCCCATCGGCTATCAGACCAATACACTGGTCTATAACGCCGGGGGCTACAGGTTCACCGACTTCCTGCGTCTTGGCCTGCCGATGAACCTGGTCTGCGGGATCGTCACCGTGGCGGCGATCCCGCTGTTCTGGCCGTTCTGACCCAATGGGCCGAGGGCCGATCAGGAATCTTCGTAGTCATCCGGATCCGGCGCGATCCGGCTTCCGGTCTCAAGTTCGGCCAGCGACGCCATGTCCGCCGCGCTCAGTTCGAAATCGAACAGGTCGAAGTTCTGCGCCAAGCGCCCGGCATTGGACGACCGCGGGATCACCGAAACGCCGATCTGAAGATGCCAGCGCAGGATGACCTGCGCCGGGGTCTTGCCGGTCCGCTCCGCGATCGCGACGATCTGCGGCGCCTCGAATGTCATGCTGCGCCCAAGCGGCGACCAGCTTTGCGTGACGATGCCATGCCGGTCGTTTTCGGCGCGCATTTCGTCCTGCTGGAACAGCGGATGCAATTCGATCTGGTTCAGCACCGGCGCCTCGCCGGTTTCGGCAACCAGCCGGTCGATATGCGGCCCCTTGAAGTTCGACACACCGGCCGAAAGGATCTGGCCATCGGCCTTTGCCGCCAGAAGCGCCTTCCAGGTCTCGACGTAAAGGTCGTGCTTGGGGCGCGGCCAGTGGATCAGGCAAAGATCAAGCTGATCGACGCCGATGCGCTTCAGGCTGCCATCGATGGCGCGGCGGGCCGCGTCATAGCCCTGGTCCGCATTCCAGACCTTTGAGGTGATGAACAGGTCCTCGCGCGCGACACCCGACTGGGCAATGCCCTTGCCCATGCCCTCTTCGTTGCCATAGACCTTGGCGCCGTCGATCAGGCGATAGCCAAGGCCTATCGCGGTCTTGACGATCTCGGTCACCTCGGGTTCCGGCACCTGCCAGACGCCCAGCCCGAGACGCGGGATGGCATGTCCGTCGTGAAATTTCAGCGGGGATAGATCGGTCATGGGCTTGTCCAGTCTCTGATCGGTGTTTCGAAAAGGGTCGAGGCCGGTCCTGGCCCCGCCCCTATGTAGGGGGACCAGGACCGGAAGAAAACGCCTTGGCCTCAGGTCACCGTCCCTTTCGCCCCGGCGCAGGACTGCTAGCATGCAACGATGCCCCCGAACGCCCGGAAAGGCCCGCGCCATGCTGCCCAAGATCCTGCCCGTCCCCGCCGTGCTTGCCGTGGTGCCCCGGTTGGGCCCCGATGACCTGCCCGAGATCCTGCTGGTCCGGCGCGCCAATCCCCCCGATGCCGGGCTGTGGGGCTTTCCCGGTGGCCATCTTGATCCCGGAGAGCCCCTTGCCACGGCGGCCCTGCGCGAACTGTGCGAGGAAACCGGCGTCTCTGCCAGCGCCGGACCGGTGCTCGACGCCCTCGACGCCCTGGACCGGGACGAAGCCGGGGCGCTGCGGTGTCATTTCGTACTGATCGCGGTGCTCTGCCACTGGCAATCCGGCACCCCGGAGGCCGCCGATGATGCGCTTCAGGCCGCCTGGGTCCCCCTGTCACAGCTTCGTGAAGGCACCCTGCCCGCCAGCGCCGGGGTTCTGGCCCTTTCGGAAACCGCCTGCGCCCGGTTGATCGAGAAAGGCTGATCTCACAGGGACCCATCCCAGCCACGGAAACACCGCACTTTCGCCTTTTCGGGTAAACCCGACCAAATTACTTGCTCCGCCAAATTGACAAAAATAGTCAACTATTTGTTTTTATTAAATTTTATTGCGTACCGGCTTCGAATCGTTCTAAATTCCCATAACGAAAGCCAGCCTTCCGCCAGCAAGCAATCGCCAAGATTACGCCAGCCGAGGCACATCGCCAGGCAGCCCACGGATCCAGGAACCCAGCTCTCGCCAGGTCCCCAGACACGCGCAGCCCCCAAGCCAGAATTTGCCACGCCGCCATCCCCTGCGGGAAAGCCACGTAGCTTGTTGTGCACTCGGTGCCCCCCTCCCGACTTCCTCCTTCACGCGGCGCAATGCTTAAATTGCGCAAGGCGCTCGCGGTGAAATCGCAATTGCACTGGATCTTGCACATTCTTTGTTGCGAATGCTTCTCAGGTGCATTAAAAAACTATTAAATGTTGACGGACTGGACCCGCGCCGAAACCGCATTTGAAGGAGTGATTATGAAACCTGTTACCCAGAAGTACCTCAGCCTTGCCCTGCCGGCCCTGGTCACGGCCGGGCTGTTTGCCGGCCCCGCCTCGGCCGAGGATCGCCTGAAGGTCGTGACCACCTTCACCGTCATCGCCGATATGGCGAGCCATGTGGCAGGCGATGCGGCCGAGGTCGTGTCGATCACCAAGCCCGGCGCCGAAATCCACGGCTATGAACCCACGCCTGGCGATATCGTCGGGGCCCATGATGCCGATCTGCTGCTTTACAACGGGCTGAACCTGGAACTTTGGTTCGACCAGTTCATCCGCAACCTCGGCGATATGCCCTCGGCAACCATCTCGGATGGGATCGACCCGATGCCGATCGCCCTCGGCGCCTATGAGGGCAAGCCGAACCCCCATGCCTGGATGGGCCTCGAAAACGCACAGATCTACATCGACAATATCGCCGCCGCCCTGTCCGAAGCTGACCCGGAGCATGCCGATCTCTATGCGGTCAATGCCGATGAATACAAAGCCGAAATCCGCCAGACCATCGAGCCGCTCAAGGCCCGTGTCGCCGAAATCCCCGAAGGTCAGCGTTGGCTGGTGACCTGTGAAGGGGCGTTCTCCTACCTCGCCCGCGATTTCGGCATGCAGGAGCTTTTCCTCTGGCCGATCAATGCCGACCAGACCGGGACGCCGCAGCAGGTGCGTCAGGTGATCGATGGGGTGCGTGAACATGATATCCCGGTGGTCTTCTGCGAAAGCACCGTCAACACCAAGCCCGCCCAGCAGGTCGCACGTGAAACCGGCGCCCATTATGGCGGCGTTCTCTATGTCGACAGCCTGTCGGAACCGGATGGCCCGGTGCCCAGCTACCTAGATCTGCTGCGGGTGACCTCGCAGACCATTGCGGATGGTCTCGAAGCCGGTATGCAATAGGCCAACAGCAGCCAGGATAAATCATGTCATCCAGCCCAGCCCCCCGGACCAGCACGCCCCCCAACGGGGGCTTGCCCGCGCCTGATGCCCTCGACAGCGGCATCCGCGCCGATCATGTCTCTGTCACCTACCGAAATGGTCACACCGCCCTGCGCGATGCCAGCTTCCAGATCCCCCGTGGCACGATCACCGCACTCGTCGGCGTGAATGGCGCCGGGAAATCCACCCTGTTCAAGGCGATCATGGGCTTCGTTCCCGTGGCAACCGGCGACATCCGCCTGCTTGGCCGGACAGTGCGCGAGGCGTTAAAACAGAACCTGGTCGCCTATGTCCCCCAGTCCGAAGAAGTCGACTGGGCCTTTCCCGTATTGGTCGAAGACGTGGTAATGATGGGACGCTACGGCCACATGGGCTTCTTGCGCCGCGCCTCGAAAGCCGATCACGCCGCCGTCGAAGAGGCCCTCGCAAGGGTCAGCATGACAGACTACCGCCACCGACAGATCGGAGAGCTCTCCGGGGGCCAGAAGAAACGCGTCTTCCTGGCCCGCGCCCTGGCGCAGGAAGGTCAGGTCATCCTGCTCGACGAACCCTTCACCGGTGTCGACGTGAAGACCGAAGAACAGATCATCACCCTGCTGCGCGCCCTGCGCGACGAAGGTCGCGTGATGCTGGTTTCCACCCACAACCTCGGTTCGGTGCCCGAATTTTGCGACCGCACCGTGCTGATCAAGGGCACCGTGCTGGCCTACGGCCCGACCGAGGAAACCTTCAACCACGACAATCTCGAACGCACCTTCGGCGGCGTCCTGCGCCACATCACCCTCGGCGGCACCTACCTGCACGACGACGACGACCCGCGCGAGGTGCGCATCTTCACGGATGACGAACGCCCGCTGGTCCATTACGGCGACCAGTTGCATCGCCGCGAAACCGAGCCCGAAGAATGACCCCCGTCCTCACCCGGCCTCGCGCTGCGCCTCGCACAATCGTTTCCCTGTCCGAAATATCCCGGGGGAGTCTCCGGAAAGGAGACGGGGGCAGCGCCCCCTTCCCCGTCCGCCGGCACCCAGCCGACCAAGGTCCGGCCACCTTATGAATATACTTCTGGAACCCTTTTCCTACGGCTACATGACCAATGCCATGTGGGTCTCGGCCCTGGTCGGCGGCGTCTGCGCGTTTCTTTCAAGCTACCTGATGCTCAAGGGCTGGTCCCTGATCGGCGATGCCCTGTCCCATTCCGTCGTTCCCGGCGTCGCGGGGGCCTACATGCTGGGCCTGCCCTTCGCCCTCGGGGCCTTCCTGTCCGGCGGGCTGGCGGCGGCAGCGATGCTCTTCCTGTCGGACCGTTCGGGACTCAAGATCGACGTCATCATCGGGATGATCTTCACCGCCTTCTTCGGGCTGGGGCTGTTCATGATTTCGGTCAACCCCATGGCGATCTCGATCCAGACCATCACCATGGGCAATATCCTGGCAATCACGCCCGAAGATACGCTGCAACTGGCGTTGATCGGTTTTGTCACCCTGGCCGTGCTGCTGGTCAAGTGGAAGGACCTGATGGTCACCTTTTTCGATGAAAACCACGCCCGCTCGATCGGATTGCGCCCCCGCCTGCTGAAGGCCGTGTTCTTCACATTGCTCTCGGCTTCGGTCGTCGCAGCCATGTCGACGGTGGGCGCCTTTCTGGTGGTCGCCATGGTGGTCACGCCGGGCGCCACGGCCTATCTGCTCTGCGACCGCTTCCCTCGGCTGATCCAGACCTCGGTCCTGATCGGTACCACGACCAGCTTCCTTGGCGCCTATGCCAGCTATTTCCTCGACGGGGCCACGGGGGGCATCATCGTTTCATTGCAGACGCTGATCTTTCTCGTGACCTTCACCTTTGCGCCCAAGCACGGCATCCTCGCCAGCCGCGCCCGCGCCCGGGCCGAGATCGCCGCGGCCGTGCCCACGGACACGGCCCGGCCGGAAGAGAGCTCATGACCGATACCCTGCTATTGCCCTTCCAGTTTCCCTTCATGCAGAATGCCTTCTGGATTTGCCTGATGGTCTCGATCCCGACTGCCCTGCTCAGCTGCTTTCTGGTGCTCAAGGGCTGGGCGCTGATGGGCGATGCGGTCAGCCATGCGGTGCTCCCCGGCATCGTGATCGCCTATGCCGTCGGCTGGCCACTGATCCTGGGCGCCTTTGCCGCCGGGATGTTCACATCACTGCTGACCGGCTTCCTGTCATCCAACAGCCGGGTCAAGCAGGACACCGTGCTGGGTGTCGTCTTTTCCGGCATGTTCGGAATCGGCATCGTTCTTTACACCTCGATCGACACCAACGCGCACCTCGACCACATCCTGTTCGGCAACATGCTGGGCGTCGGCGCCGAGGACCTCTGGACCGCTGGCGTCATCTCGGTCGTCGTCACCCTGGCGCTGAGCCTGAAATGGAAGGACCTGTTGCTGCACGCCTTCGATCCGGCCCAGGCGCGGGCCTCCGGCCTGCCGGTAGGGCTGCTGCACTACGGGCTGCTGACGCTGCTTTCGCTGGTGATCGTCGCGACGCTGTCGGCCACCGGGTTGATCCTGGCGGTGGGACTGCTGATCTCGCCCGGCGCCATCGCGTTCCTGACCGTGCGACGGTTTGGATCGATGCTGATCGTCGCCTGCGTGACCTGCTTTGCGGCCATGATCTCAGGCACCTATCTCAGCTTCTGGATAGATTCCGCGCCAGCCCCGACGATCATTCTGATCCTGACGGCGGTGTTCATCCTGGCCCTGGTGCGCCGACAGTTCCAGACGCGCCGGGCCTCGGCCCGCGCGGCCGAGGCAGAGGCTGGGGCCTAGTCCAGTTGGCCCCGGATGTATCCGATCAACGCTTTTGCGGTTCAGCCGCGCGGCGCGATGCGAAAGCGTCGGCGCAGCCAGGTCATGCGACTGTCCCGGCGCGGCTCGAACAAACAATCCAATACGAAGCGAAAAGCGGAAATCTCGGCCATGGTATCCCCCGAAGCCAACCCCTGTCGCGCAACCGGATACCTTTAGCCGGTAACGCAACCGTGACGCGATTGTGGAGATTTCGTGACCGCCCTTGACGCCGACCGCCCAAGGACCAGGGGCTTTGGGCGCGCGCCAACTGGATTTCCTCCCCGACTTCCTCTAGGTCGAAGCCATGAGCCGGGTGATCCTTTTCAACAAGCCTTTCGACGTCCTGTCCCAGTTCACCGACCGGGGCAGCGGCGATAGCCCGCGCCGCACGCTGAGCGATTTCATCGACTTGCCCGGTGTCTATCCCGCCGGGCGGCTGGATCGTGATAGCGAAGGGCTGATGGTGCTGACCGACGACGGCCGCCTGCAGGCCCGGATCGCCGATCCGAAGCACAAGCTGCCAAAGACCTACTGGGTGCAGGTCGAAGGCCTGCCCGAGGATGCGGCCCTGGAACAGCTGCGCCGGGGCGTCCCCCTGAAGGACGGCCCGACACGCCCCGCCAAGGCCCGCCGGATCGACGCGCCGCCTGCTCTATGGCCGCGCAATCCGCCCATCCGGGTGCGTAAATCCATCCCCGATTGCTGGATCGAGATCACGATCTCCGAGGGGCGCAACCGTCAGGTCCGCCGTATGGTCGCCCATATCGGCCACCCCTGCCTGCGTCTGATCCGGGCCCGGATAGGGGACTGGTCGCTTGGCGACCTGCCCCCCGGCGCATGGACTGACGCCCCGCAGCGCTGACGCCCCGGGCTTTGGCCCGAACTGCCTATACTCACTCTTCGCGGAAATCGTGGCTGTAGCTGATGGCCCGCGCCAGTTTCGGCTGATCGAGGTCATTGGCCCAGGCAATGGCGGCGTCGCGGATCGCCTCCGGTGCCTCGTCCTGCCGGGCAATCGCCTCCTCGACCATCTCGGGCGGGATCGCCTTGATGCAGCGGAACAGCGTCGTGCCGCCGTAATCGACCGTCGCCAGATGCTCGAAGTAGTCGCGCAGCAGGTACATGGTCGAATGCAGCCAGTAGAGGCCCGAATTGATCGCGTAATCCTGATGCACAAGGTAGGAATCCCCCGGGATCAGCGACGGGTAGAACATCCGCATGCAATGATCGTTCAGGGGCTTGGTCTTGGAACAATCCAGCATCAGGATCTCGATCTTGCGGTCGCTCCAGCTGCGCTGCGTGATGTCCCCGGCATAAAGCACCGTCATGAAGTCGTTCTCGCCCAGTTGATCGTGGTAAAGATCGACCGTCGATTGCCCTTCGGCCCGCGCATCCCATTCCTTCAGCTGCGACGGCAGCCAGTTCCCCTTGCGAAACAGGTCATAGCTGTGGATCCGACAATCCTTGCGCGTGACCTTGCGATTGATCCGCAGACCGGCCGCGAAGCAGGCCGCCGAGCCGCCAAGAAAGGCCCCCGCATCGACGATCTCGCCCGCGCCGGTGTAGACGGTCGAGGCCAGCCAGGTCATCAGCTTGCGTTCCTCGGGATGGAGAAGGGCAAGCAGCTTGCCGATCCGGTCGTAATTCACCCGCCCCCAGGGACGACTTGAAAATTCGGGCGGGGGGCTGGTGTCGAAATCGCGCATGCAAGGTCCTGTCTGCCGGGGTTCACTGCGGGCACTCTTGCGGCGATTGGTTGATTTTCGGTGTAGATCCGACCCCGCCGGGCTGGGTCCAAGCCCGCCCGAAGACGCTGGCGCCCACCGAAACCCAAGGGAAGCCCCGCGAAAACAGCGTTTCGCGGGGCCAGAAATTCCAGTCAACAAAGGATCAATCAGCCGACGCGGCTGCCCTGCACATAGACCCCGCGCAGCGCCGGCACGCCGCCGCGCAGCGCAAAGCGGATCATGTCGGCGCGCTGCCCTTGTTCCAGCGCGCCGCGATCCGTCAGACCTGCGGCCCGCGCAGGCGACCTTGTGACCGTGGCGATTCCGCGCGCCATGTCGTCCCAATGCTGGCCCAACCGGACCGCCGCCAAAAGCAATGCCGAGGGCACGTAATCCGAGCTGAGGATATCCAGCAGCCCCAGATCCGCCAGTTCCATGGCCGAGACGTTCCCCGAATGCGATCCCCCCCGCACCAGGTTCGGCGCCCCCATGATCACCGCGATGCCGTGATCACGGCAGGACTGAGCCGCTTCGACCGTGGTCGGGAATTCCGCCACCCGAATACCATGGGCAAATGAGGTCGCGACCTGTTCATGGGTGGAATCATCATGGCTGGCCAGCACGGCGCCAAAGGTCCTGGCCGCCTGAACCGCCGCCGCTTCATGGCGGGCACCGACGCGGTCATTCAGGTCGAACAGGAATTGAACGTATTCCTCAAAGCCTTCCCGGTTCAGCCCGTGCTTGCCGCAGACGTAATCTTCGAACTTCGAAATATCGCGGAACTGGCGCTGTCCGGGCGTGTGGTCCATCAGGCTGACGATGCCGACGCGGTCATCGGGGCCGAATTCCGACAGTTCCTCGATCAGCGTCTCGGAACAGGTCTCAGCGCGCAGGTGCAGCATGTGGCTGATCTTCAGGGCGCCCTGATCACGCATCGACAGGATCTCGTCCGCCATGGGGCGGGCATAGCGCCGATAGTCGCCGCGATGGTTTTCCACGATGGAGCCGACGCGGATGGCGTCGAAGACAGTGGTGATCCCGACCCCGCAAAGCTCTGCGTCATGGGCGACGATGGCGGCGTGATGCGGCCAATGCACCTTGGGGCGCGGCGTGATGTGGCGTTCAAGGTTGTCTGTATGCAGCTCGACCAGACCTGGCGTCAGGAAATCGCCCTCGCAATCCACATCCGGTGTCCGGGTCGCGCCGCTGCCGATCTCGGCGATCTTTCCGTCGCGGATCACCACGTGGCCCTCGATCACCTCGTCCGGCAGGACGACGCGGGCATTGCCGAGGACCAGTTCGCCGGTCTGTTCAGGGTTGTCTTTCATGTCTCGACCTTTGGTTGAATTCTTGTGGGGTACCGGCTGGGGTCAGGGTACCGGGCTCTCTTCCAGCAGGGCAAGCACCGCCGCCACCGCCTGCGCCAAAGCGCCGTCATTTCGGACCACCTCCGCCCGGATCCCGGGCGGCAGGGCGAAACCGGCACGGGCCAGCCGGCCGGCGATTTCCTCGGCGCTTTCCCGTCCGCGGGCGGCCAGACGCGCCGCCAGTACCGGCGCAGGCGCGGTCAGCAGGATGGTGCGAAAGCCCGGTATGCGCGCCTGGGCTTCGGCCAGCACGCTGCGCGACAGGTTGACCAGCAGATCCTCGCCCTGCGCCAGAAGCTCTGTGACCTCGCAAGGGATCCCGTAATGCAGCCCATGCGCGCGCCATGACAGGAGGAACTGACCAGCAGCTTCGCGGTGCAGAAATTCGGCTTCGGTGAGCGAGCTGAAATCCTCGCCCCCCGCATCAGCCGGTCGGGTGATGGCGCGCCGCACCAGACCGATGCCCGGTCGGGCGGCGGCCACGGCCTGCATGACGCTGTCCTTACCGACACCCGAAGGCCCGACGATCCCGATCAGCCGCCCCTGCTGCGCCATCTCAGGCAACCCGCGCAGGGGTGAAGCCGGTCACATCGACGACCCGATCACAGACCCGGTCGCGCGCCGCGTGATCGTGGAAAATCCCGATGATCGCGGCCCCGCGCTGCTTGGCCTCCTCGATCAGCGACATGACCTCTTCGCGGTTGACCGCATCAAGGCTGGCCGTGGGTTCATCCAGCAGCAGCGCAGGGTACTCATGGGCAAAACCGCGCGCGATATTGACCCGCTGCTGTTCGCCGCCAGAAAAGGTCGTCGGGCTCAGCTCCCAAAGTCGTTCGGGGATGTTCAGCCGCGCCAGCAGGGTCTCGGCGCGGGCAAGCGCCTCCGCCCGCCCACAGCCCAGCGCCAGCAGGGGTTCGGCCACGACCACGCGCGTCGGCACGCGGGGCACCACGCGCAGGAACTGGCTGACATAGCCGAGCCGTTCGCGGCGCAGCGCCAGGATCTCGCGCGGCGCGGCACGGGCCACGTCCACGTCGCCGATCATGATCCGCCCAGAGGCGGCCAGGTAATTGCCGTAGATCATCCGCATCAGCGTCGATTTGCCCGCCCCGGAGGCCCCGACAAGCGCCACGCATTCACCCGGCGCCACGGTCAGCGAGGCGCCTTCCATGACCGGGATCACCGCCCCACCCTGATTGTGCAGGGTAAAGGTCTTTGACACGTTCTCGATCGCTATCATCTTGTTCTCGCTCCAATGGTACCGGATAGGATCCGGTGATTGTCAGACCTGCAGGACCGAACTGACCAGCAATTGCGTATACCCGTGCTGCGGATCATCCAGCACCTGATCGGTCAAGCCCGTCTCGACCACATGTCCCGACTTCATCACCATCAAGCGGTCCGCCAGCAGGCGCACGACGGCCAGATCATGGGTCACGATGATGGCGCTCAGCCCCATCTCGCGCACAAGGCCCCGCAACAGGTCCAGAAGGCGTGCCTGCACGCTGACATCCAGCCCGCCGGTCGGTTCATCCATGAAGACCAACCGCGGCCCCGTGACCAGATTGCGTGCGATCTGCAACCGCTGTCGCATGCCCCCGGAAAACGCGGTGGGACGGTCGTCGATCCGATCCGCCTCGATCTCGACCCGGCCAAGCCAGTCCGTCGCCTGATCCCGGATCGCCCCGTAATTTCGCGCACCGATGGCCATCAGCCGTTCACCGACATTCCCCCCGGCGCTGACGTTCATGCGCAACCCGTCCTGGGCATGCTGATGCACAAAGGCCCAATCGGTCCGCCCCAGCAAACGACGCTCGGATTCGCTCATGCGAACAGTGTCCACCATGCCGCGCCCTCGGGTGTCGAACTGCACAGCACCGCTGTCCGGCGCCTGGTGCCCCGCGAGACAATTCAGCAGGGTCGTCTTGCCCGACCCGCTCTCGCCCACGATCCCCATCACCTCTCCGGGATAAAGATCAAAGTTCACCTGCGAACAGCCGATCCGGCTGCCATAGAATTTCGCCAGATCTGTCACCCGCAACAGGGGTCCGGCCTGTGTCACGCTCGAAATGTCCAGGTCCTTCATGCCATGTCCTCCACCGCGGCCAGACGCCCGGCATGTCCATCTGCCCGGCGACCGGCGCAGAAATCCGTATCCGAACAGACGAACATCCGCCCGCCCGCGTCATCGGTGATCACCTCGTCAAGGTAACTCTCGCCCGCCCCGCAAAGATCGCAATCATGCGCCGCCTTGCTGGCCTCGAAGGGATGGTCCTCGAAATCGAGGCTTACCACCTCGCACCAGGGCGGCAGCGCATAGATCCGTTGTTCGCGCCCGGCGCCAAACAGCTGGATTGCGGCCATAGACAACTTCGGGTTGTCGAACTTCGGGATCGGGCTCGGGTCCATCACATACCGCCCCTCGACCTTCACCGGATAGGCATAGCTGGTCGAGATCTCTCCGTGCCGCGCGATATCCTCATACAGCTTCACATGCATGAGGCCATATTCCTCCAGCGCATGCATCTTGCGGGTCTCAACCTCGGACGGCTCGAGGAACCGGAGGGGTTCCGGGATCGGCACCTGGTAGACCAGGATCTGCCCCTCGCCCAGCGGCTCTTCGGGGATCCGGTGCCGTGTCTGGATGACCGTCGCCTCCCGCGTCTTCTCGGTCACCGCAACCCCGGCCGTCTTTTCAAAGAACCGCCGGATCGACACCGCGTTGGTCGTGTCGTCGGCCCCCTGGTCGATAACCTTGAAGCAATCCTCGGGCACCATGACGGCGGCACTCACCTGCACCCCCCCGGTGCCCCAGCCATAGGGCATGGGCATCTCGCGGCTCGCAAAAGGCACCTGGTATCCCGGTACCGCCAGCGCCTTCAGCAGGGCCCGCCGGATCATCCGCTTGGTCTGCTCGTCCAGATAGGCGAAGTTGTACTCTTCCATCACGCGGCTCCCGCCCCGCAGGGTGCCGCGATCAACAGATTGCCCCCTGCCGTTTCCCTGTTCCAAATATCCCCGCCTGAGGCATCGGCGCCCCGCGCCGATCCCCCTGCACAAACTTGCCGGCTCATTCCGCGGCCTCCTGCTGCACACGCCCTTCCGTCTCGCGCCGCAAACGGCGCACCAGTTCCAGCTCGGACTGGAAATCGACGTAATGAGGCAGCTTGATATGTTCGAGGAACCCGGTCGCCTGGATGTTGTCACAATGGTACAGCACGAATTCCTCGTCCTGCGCCGGTGCACCCTTGTCGTCCTCGCCCAATTCCTTCCAGCGCAGCGCCCGGTCCACCAGCGCCATCGAGATCGCCTTGCGCTCGCTCTGCCCGAAGACCAGGCCATAGCCTCGGGTGAATTGCGCCGGCTCCAGCTTGGACCCGGTGAACTGGTTCACCGTCTCGCATTCCGTCAGGACCACTTCGCCGACCTCGACCGCAAAGCCCAACTCGGGGATCTCGACCTCGACCGGAACGGTGCCGATCCGCAGTTCCCCCACGAAGGGGTGGTTCTTGGCATAGCCACGCTGCGTCGAATAGGCCATCGACAGCACAAAGCCCTCGTCCCCCCGGCTCAGCGCCTGAAGACGCAGAGGACGCCCGGCAGGCAGTTCCAGCGGTTCGCGGGTCAGGTCCCTCGGCGCGGTGTCGACATCGGGACGCGGCTCGGTCTGGATCAGACCTTCCTGGTTCAGGAACTCGGTCACCCGCGGCATTCGGGGATGCGCCGCTTCTCCGGCTTCCCGTTCCGGCGCCTCCAGCCCCTCGGCCTCGAGCGCGAAATCCAGCAGGCGGTGCGTGTAATCGAAGGTCGGGCCCAGCACCTGCCCCCCCGGCACATCCTTGAACGTGGCCGAGATCCGGCGATCACAGGCCATCTCGGTGGTTTCCACCGGCAGCGAGGCCCCGAAGCGTGGCAACGTCGTGCGATAGGCCCGGATCAGGAAGATCGCCTCGATCATGTCCCCGCGCGCCTGCTTGATCGCCAGTGCGGCAAGATCGGGATCGTATAGCGAGCCCTCGGCCATCACCCGGTTCACCGCCAGGCTCAGTTGTTCGCGGATCTGGGGCACCGACAGTTCGGCGACATCAGGGTCGCCGCGCCGCTCCTCGGCCATCCAGTCATGGGCGCTGTCGATCGCCTTCTCGCCGCCCTTTACAGCTACATACATCAGTTCGCCTCCCGCAGGGTGATCCGGGTACTGCGCGGCAGCGCCATCAGCGCCGCGCCCTCGGTGAAATAGAAATCAAGTCCCAGCGGATAAAGCGCCGCATTCTCCTGCAGCGCCGCGACGCCCGGCAGGGCAGCCTCGGTCACGCTGCGGATGCCCGGCCCGGCCAGCGTCACCGCCTGCACCGCCCCCGGCCCTTCGACGATCAGCGTAGCCGACCGGTCGGGATATTCCGCCGTGCCGATGGCATAGGCCGAAAGCGGGCCAAGCGCCCCCCAGGTCCCCAGCGCAAAGGTGGCCTGTTCCGGCCCCACGATCGGCGCGCCGGTATGGAAGGTGATCCAGTCCCGCACCGCAGGGCTGTCGTGATCACCCGCCAGATGGACCGGCGTGCCCGGATCGCACAGCACCAGCATCAGCGTCGCCGCCGCCGGGCTGACAGGCGCCGGCGCCGTGGCAAGATCCGTCAATTCATGAACCGACCCCGGACGCCCCATGGCCTCCAATGCCGCCCGGAAGGCGCGGGCCGACTGGCGCGGCGCATCCTCGAAACCGCCGCTCAGGGCCTCTGCTGCCATCGCCATCAGTCTTCTCCCCGTACCATGGTAAAGAAATCCACTTTCGTCTGCTCTGCCCGTGCAGCGCGTCCAGCGGCCCTTGCGGCCATCCCTTCGCGCAGCGGGGTCAGAAGCACCGCCCGCAGCAGATCTGCACGGTCGCCCTGCATCAGCGCGTCGACCAACGCCGCGATACGTGCCTTATCCCGCGCCCGCCCCTGCACCACCGCATGACCGACCTCACCCGAGACCAGCCGCAGCGCACAGCGCGTCACCGTCATCTCGCCCAGATTGAACGCCGTCCCGGTGCCCCCGGCGCGACCACGCAACATCACGCCACCGATCTCGGGGGAGCGTAGCCAAGCGAACTCCGGCTCGCCATCAAGGGCCGGCAAGACCGCTGCCCAAAGCCGCGTCACTTCGCTGGCCGGAGCCTTGGCCAGAAGCGACATCCAGCCCCGCCGGTCCGGGCTTCCCCGGTCTTCTTCCACCGCATCTTTCGCCATTGGACACCTTGCCGATTTGTCTATTCATCTATACAACTAGACAAATGCATACGCCTCGCGCCCCTCAGGCGCAAGACGGCGACCTCTGGCGAATGGTGAAATTTTCATGACAGCAACACCCGTAAATGCCGTCGAGACCCGTGGCGGCAAGACCCCGCTCTGGCGCTCGATCTCGCAGGCCTTGCGCGCCGATATCGCCGCCGGGCGCTACGGCCCCGGTGACCGCCTGCCGACCGAGGCCGAGCTTTCCGCACGGTTCGGCGTCAACCGCCATACGGTCCGCCGGGGCCTTGCCGACCTTGCCGAAGCGGGCCTGACACATGCCCGGCGCGGCGCCGGGGTCTTCGTGGCGCAACAGGCCACCGATTATCCGATCGGGCGCAGGGTCCGCTTTCACCAGAACATCCGTGCGGCGGGACGCCTGCCCTCGCGCTGTATCCTGCTGATCGAGACCCGCACCGCCGACCCCACCGAAGCCGAGATGCTGCAGCTTGCTCCGGGCGGCCGTGTCATTTCCACCGACGGCCTGTCTTCGGCGGATGGTCAACCGCTGGCCCTGGCCCGGTCGGTCTTTCCCGCCGCGCCGTTTCCGGAGCTTGCCACCGCGCTGGAACGGCTGACCTCGATCACCGAGGCGCTGGCCGAAAGCGGTGTGACCGATTACACCCGCGCCTTCACCCGCGTGAATGCAAAGATCGCAACCGCCACCCAGGCACTGCACCTGCAGATCCGCGAAGGCGACCCGATCCTGCGCACCATTTCCCTCAGCCTCGCACCCGACGGGACCCCAATCGAATACGGCCGAACCTGGTTCTCGGGCGACCGTGTGACCCTGACATTGGGCGAAGACGAGGCCCCCTAGACCCGTCCGCAAGCCCAGGCCCCCGGCATTTCGCAAAACCTCCGGCGAACCGTCACGCCTGCGATACAATCCCAAGCTACCCACAGGGCCTGAGGAAAGAGCACAAATCATGCCAGCGACCCAGCCCAGCCTTCGCCTGACCGGCGCCTCCATTTTGCAGGACGGTCAATTCCAGTCCGGTTCCCTGACCTTCGCGGCAGGGCAGATCACCGATCTTGCCTGCGCGGGCCAAGCGACACAGATCAGGGACACATCCGTCCCGATCACGCCGCTGTTCCCGCCCCGCCAGGATACGACGGTGGATCTGTCGGGATACCTCTTACTGCCCGGCATCATCGACCTGCATGGCGATGCCTTCGAACGCCATGTCGCCCCCCGCCCAAGCGCCGAATTCGACCTCTCGATCGCCCTGCGGGCGACGGATCGGGACGCGGCCGTCAACGGTGTTACAACCGCATGGCTCGCCCAGTGCTGGAGTTGGGATGGCGGCGCACGCAGTCCCGAAACGGCGGTCCGCATGGCCGAGGCGCTGCGCGACTACTCTGCCCGCCACGCGCTGACCGATCTGCGACTGCAGATCCGCTGCGAAACCCATATGGTCCCGACCGAAGCCCGCCTGCTCGAAACCGTGCGCAACTTCGGCATCGACTACGTGGTCTTCAACAACCATCTCCAGGAAAGCCATGCCGAGCTTTCCTGCAATACCGAACGCCTCTGCATCGCGGCCCGGCGCGCTGGCCGCACCCCTCAGGATCACCTGCAAAGCCTGCGCGACGCGCGCAAGCAGACCCGCGAGGTCCCGCGCTTCCTCTGCCGCCTCGCCCGCGAATTCGACGCGCTTGGCGTGACCTACGGCAGCCATGACGACCCCGACGGCGAAACCCGAGAGACCTATTCGATGATCGGCGCGAAGATCTGCGAATTCCCCACGGCCCGCGCCGCGGCCGCCCTTGCTCGCACCGTCGGGGACCCGATCCTGATGGGCGCGCCCAACGTGGTGCGCGGCGGCTCGCAAGCCGGAAACATTAGCGCGACGGAACTGATCCGCGCCGATCTCTGCGATGCGCTCGTGTCGGATTACTACTACCCGGCTTTGGCCGAAGCGGCCTTCCGCCTGGCCGATACCGGCACCCGAACGCTTGCTCAGGCCTGGGCTCTGATCTCCTCCGGACCGGCCCGTGTCCTCGGCCTTCACGACCGCGGCACACTCGCGCACGGGAAACGCGCCGACCTGGTCATCCTGAACGAAGAGACCCGCGCAATAGAGGCCACGATCTCCGGGGGGCGCATCGCACATCTGTCCGGCGAAGTCGCACATCGCTTCGCCTTCGCGCCACAGCGACACGCCCTGGCGGCTGAATAAACCAGCCCGTCTCTCTCCAGATGTTTCCCTGTAAAAAATATCCTCGGGGGGAGTCGCCCATTGGGCGACGGGGGGCAGACAGCCCCCCTGCACCGGTTCAACCCCGGTATTTTTCCAAAAAAGCCATGACGCTCAACGTCCGGAAATCCAATAGGGCCGCGCGCAACCGGCCATGATCCCAATCCCACCAGGCCAGCGCCGTCAACCGTTCGGCAACCTCAGCCGATTGGCGCCGGCGCAGGACCCGTGCGGGCATGCCCGCGACGATCGTGTAGGGCGCGACATCTCGGGTGACCACTGCGCCGGAGGCGACGACAGCACCGTTTCCCAGAGAGACGTCGGGCTTGATCATCGCGCCATGGCCGATCCAGGTGTCATGCCCGATATGGGCCGTTCGACCCCGCCGATGCACAAAGAAGTCCTGATCGTTTTCAGCGTCATCCCAATAATCTGCCGACCGATAGAGAAAATGGTGGCAGGCCGCCGTGTCCAGCGGGTGATCCGTGGCGCCGATGCGGACCTGACTCGCAATATTGGAGAACTTGCCGATCTCCGCATTGGCGATATCGGCGTAGCGGTCGCAATAGGAATAATCACCCAAGGTCACGTTCGAAAGACGGCTGCCCCGGCCCACTTCGGTGAAACGACCAAGGGAGGTTTCGGACAACTCGACATCCGCATGCAGAAAGGGGGCTTCTTCGCTCAGACGGGCCATTCAGGGTCCAGTGTTGCGCCGGAAGATTTCAAGCCTCCGGCGGGGATATTTGGCGACAGGGAAACATCAAAAGGGGCGCGCGATCAGTGACCGGCTTCATCCCCCTTGATCAGCTTGCGCCGCAGCCAGCCAGAGAAGCTGTCCATGGCAAAGACCGTCAGGATGATCAGGATGATGAAGTAGGTGACCTCTTCCCAATCCTTCTGGGTGATCATGGCCTGGGTCAGCAGCAGGCCGATGCCGCCGCCGGTGATTGCCCCGATGATCGTCGCCGAGCGCGTGTTGCTTTCGAAAAAGTAGAGCACCTGGCTGAGCAGCACCGGGAAGACCTGCGGCAGCACCCCGAAGCGGTAGCGCTGGATCGGGCTGGCCCCGGTAGAGCGGATGCCTTCGATCTGCTTGTCGTCGACGTTTTCCAGCGCCTCCGAGAACATCTTGCCGAAGCTGCCGGTATCGGTCAGCAGGATCGCCAGGGCACCGGTCAGGGGGCCGGGGCCGAATGCGCGTGACAGGATGATCGTCCAGATCAGCGCATCGACCCCGCGGCAAAGGTCGAAGACCCGGCGCGCGGCCTGGCGCAGAAGCATCAGGGGCGTGAAGTTGCGCGCCGCCAGGAAGGCCAGCGGCAGGGCGATGATCGCGGCGCCGAAGGTACCGAGGAAAGCCATGAGGACCGTCTCGACCATGGCCCAGGCGACATCGGCATGGTGCCACATCTGGTTGTACCAGAAGCCGTTCCAGATCATCGGGTACTCCCCGGCCCAGGCCCGGGTCACGATCTCTCCCAGGCCAAGACCGTGGTAGGGACTGTCGAGGGTGAAGAAGAACAGCTCCCAGCCATAGGAATAACGAAAGACCTCGGTCCGGTTGCGGGTGATGGTGACCCGGCCGGCCTCGGTATCGGTACTGAGGCGATTGGCGCTGGCGTTGATCCAGTCGGGCACCGGACCGGCCGGCAGGATCGCGTTGATCCCGCTGCGCCCCGGTGCGGCGCTGATCGTGCCGTAGTCGGGCACCTCGTATTCCACGTGATCAGGATAATAGCGCACCTGGTGGCCGTGCGGCATGTCGATCACCGTGACATCGCCGTCGATCGTCACCCAGTCGGGATGTTCGCCGGCGGGGTATTGCCCCTTGCGTTCGCCCTCGATCGAGAATGCCACGGCGCCATCGCGGTTGTCGCGCGTCGCATGGGTCTTGTAGCTGTAGGTGTCCTCGATCAGCCGCGCACCGTTCTCGAACCGGGCCGAGGACAGCAGCGAGGCCACGTCGAAGGCGATTGCCGCGTAGATGAGATAGGCCAGCACCAGGATGGGCATGGCCAGCGACCACATCCGCTTGCGCCGGAACAACTCGGTTGCCTGGTCCCGCAGATCTGGCCCCGCCTGGGCCGATGTCATGGTCATAGGAAGACGCCTTTCTTGCGGCCATGGGTCAGCATATCGCGGAAATAGCTGCTGATCTGGTCCACCGCGACGATGGTCAGGAACAACAGCAGGAAGATCGCGGCGGCCTCGTCGAACTTGCCGATGCCCCAGGACATGGAATTCTTGAGCTCGTAGCCAATCCCGCCCGCACCGACGAAGCCGAGGATGGCCGAGGCCCGGATGTTGATTTCAAAGCGAAGCAGCGCATAGCTGAGGTAATTAGGCGCGACCTGCGGCATGACGCCCAGCACCATGCGTTGCGTCCAGTTCGCCCCGACAGACGACAGCCCGTCGACCGGCTTGAGCGAGGCGTTCTCGTTCACTTCGGAGAACATCTTGCCCAGCGCCCCGGAGGTATGGAAGGCAATGGCAATCATAGCCGGGACCGGGCCACCGCCCAGCACGAAGATCAGCACCAGCGCGATGACGATTTCCGGCACCGCCCGCATCACGTCCATCAACCGGCGGAACACCGGGATCAGACGGGGCCAGCGCGCCATGCCCCGGGTGGAGAGCATCGACAGGCCGGTGCCGAACAACGCCCCGATCAGCGTGGCGACGGCGGCGATATTGATCGTCTCGATCAACGCCGGGAAATAGCGGACGAGGTGACCGGGCAGCAGCGCGCGCTTTTCCCAGGCTTCGGAAATCACCAGCGTGGGGAAGACGAAGACCGAACTCAGCCCTTCCCAGAAGCCGCCCGCGTTGCGCGCATCGGCTACCATGAACCCCGACACCATCAGGGCGAAGAAGATCACCAGCAGGATGGTGGAATAACTGCGCTTGCGGCGCATCTGGTCCAGGTAATCCGCGCGGATCTGCGCGACGGGCCCCGTGCCGGGGGAAGCGGTCAGGTCAGCCATGAAAATGCCTTTGGGGGAGACGTGTGAAGGGCCCGCGCAACGCAGGCCCTTCCCGTAGTTTCAGGATCAGTTGCTTTGCGACAGGCGCGCGGCGACGACCGATTCATAGGTCTCGTGGGTGACGGGGATGAAATCCTTGGCGTCGCCCGAGGCCACGCCATAGGCGCAATCGGCGTCGTTTTCCCACAGGTCGGCGGTCAGCTGGGTGACGGTTTCGCGCACATCGGCCGGCAGGGCCTTGCGCACGACCATCGGGCCTTCGGGGATGATGTTGGACTGCCAGATCTGCACCATGTCGTTCATGTCGACCAGGCCGCCGTCAACCGCCTTGCGCAGCGCACCGGAGTTGTAGCCGTCTTCCCAGTCACCCAGGCCGTCGGCCCAGGTCACGCCGCCGTCCACGTCGCCATTGGCCACGGCGACGATGGTCTGCTCATGCCCGCCGGTGAAGACGACATCCTTGAAGTAGTCGCCCGGCTCCATGGTGATCTCTTCGCCCGCCTTGGGGATCTCGATCGAGGGGATCAGGTAGCCCGAGGTCGAATTCGGATCGCCGAAGCCGAAGGTCTTGCCCTTCATGTCCGCCAGCGAGGTGATGCCGCTGTCCTTGCGCGCGAAACCGACCGAGTAGTAGCCGATCGAGCCGTCGAGGTTCTGCTTGACGAGCACCGGCTCGACCGCTTCGGGATCGGCGATATAGGTGGCGGCGTAACCCGAGGCGCCCATCCAGGCGAGGTCGATGGTGCCGCCCAGCAGGCCCTGGATGATGCCGTTGTAGTCGGCCGGGGTAAAGACGCGCACCGGCACGCCCAGCGCGTCGGCAATCTTGTCGGCGTAGCATTGGTTGGAGGCCATGCGGTCCTGGGCGTTTTCGCCGCCGAGGATGCCAAGGCGGAATTCGGTGATCTCCTGGGCGGAAGCGGCTCCGGTCAGGGCAGTGGTGGCCAGCGCGGCCGCGATCAGTTTCTTCATCATGGGAAGCTCCTTTGAAGAAATCCCCGGACGATTGCGACCGGGGCGGGATTGTTTTCAGGCTGTGACGGGGGTGAGGCCGACGCGATCCAGCGCCCCGATCTCGGTCGAGGTCGCGGCTTCGGAAAAGCCGGCGTCCGCGCCGTAGATGTCGCGCGCGACACCGGTGGTCAGCTGCTCGGGCGTGCCGTCAAAGACGATGCGACCGTCGCGCATGCCGATCACGCGGTCGCAATAGCGCCGCGCCGTGTCGAGCGTGTGAAGGTTGGCGATGACCATGCGGCCGTCTTCTTCGTGGATGCGGCGCAGCGCCTCCATGACGACCTGGGCATTCATCGGATCGAGGCTGGCGATGGGTTCATCGGCCAGGATGATCCGGGGATCCTGCATCAGGGCGCGGGCAATGGCGACACGCTGCTGCTGGCCCCCCGAAAGCGCCTCGGCCCGCTTGGGTGCATGTTCGGCAATGCCGAGCCGTTCCAGGATGTCGATGGCACGATGGATGTCTTCCTGCGGATAGAGATTCAGCAGCGAGGCAAAGGTCGAGCGCCGGTTCAGCGTACCATGCAGTACGTTGCTGACCACATCCATGCGCGGCACCAGGTTGAACTGCTGGAAGATCATCGCGCATTGCGCCTGCCAGGCACGCTTTTCGCCGGTCTTGAGGCTGGTGATCTCGCGCCCCTCGAAGTGGATCGCACCCGAGGTGCTGTCCTCGAGCCGGTTGAGCATACGCAGCAGGGTCGACTTCCCCGCGCCGGAGCGCCCGATGATCCCGATCATCATCGATCGATCGATGCTGATCGTGGCATTGTCCACCGCGTTGTTGCGGCCGAAGGTCTTCGTCAGTTGTTCTATCTGAAGCACGCGGCATCCCCCAAGTCCTGTCCGGCGTCGTAGAAGCGGATCGAGACGAGTCTGTATCGTTTTCTTGAAACATTTGTGACGCGGGGCTCGCATGGCCTGCCCCCCTGCGATCAGGACCGACAGCGCCGGAATGCGCGGCAGTGGATATCTGCCGCGCGGTCCCGGCCCGCGGTTCGCAACGCAGTCTCCAAGGTGGGCCGCAAGGTCGCCAAAGGGACGGTCCACCGCAGGCGCGCGGCTCGGGGACCTCACGTCATATCGCCGTGGATGGACCCAATTTGCCCTATCCCGCCCGGCCCGATTAACAGATCGGCAATGCCTGTTGTCTATTTCATAAGCCAGATCAGGGCTTCGGGGGGAGCCATCGGCATAAGATCACGCACTGGCAGGGCAACCGGCCAGGGTGCTGTCGCCCCGGGAGTCCCAGAATAGGGAACCAGGAATGACGCTTGCCTCGTCAACGACAAGTGGAGCCGCGGGTCGCTACCCGCCAGGTGCCCTGCATCAGGGGACGGAAGCCGGTTTTGCGACCGCTGTCGCCCTGACACCGGTGCCCTCGCTGCTTGTCGCTCAGGACGGGCAGATCCTGCTGACCAACGCCCCGCTGGAACACTTGTTCGGCTACCCACCAGAGGCCTTGAACAATGCGCCCCTGGACCAACTTCTGCCCGGCAATATCCGTCAGCGCCATCCTGAGCTGATTCACGCCTTCTGGCGCGATCCGACACCGCGCAGGTTGGGCCAGGGCCGCGAATTGTTCGGCCGTCGCCTCGACGGCAGCCTGATCCCTCTGGAAATCGGCCTGACCCCGGTCCGGGTGGATGGACAGGCCCAGGTCTTTGTCACCATCTTCGACATTTCCGCACGGACGATCAGCGAAACCCGGCTGTTGGCCGCGCTCGACGCCTCGGCGGCGGCGATGGTGATGATCAACGACCAGGGGCGGATCGATCTGGTGAACCGGGCCGCCTGCGACATCTTCGGCCTCGAAGCCGCCGCACTGGCCGGAAGCCAGTTCGACCGCTATGTCGCCGATTCTGCCCTGCAGGTCTTTTATGCCTGCCGCGAAGCCTTTCTCACCCAATCCCGGCCCATTCGGATGAGCCAGGGACGCGTGATCGCGATCCGCCATCCTTCGGGCAAGGAAACGCCGGTCCAGATATCGCTGGCGCCCATCGACGGTGGCACGGACGGCAATGTGATGGTGACGCTTGTGGATATGACCAACCGTTTGGCCCATGAACGCGAGTTGAAAAGCCGCAATGATTCTCTGGCCGCGCTGAACGATGAATTGCGCCAATTTTCTTATTCGGCCAGTCATGACCTGCGCGCGCCCCTGGCGACCATCGCCGGGCTCCTTGACCTCTGCCTTGAGGATTTCGACGCCGGTGACGATGTGGAATGCCGCCGCAATATCGCCGAAGCCCTGGCCACCAGCCACCACAACATTCACAAGGTCGAAGCGGTGCTGACCCTGGCCCGATCCGGGCAGGATCTTGAAAGACCGGAAACATTCGATCTGGCCCAGGCCATCCGCAACTGCTGGGAAGACCTGCGTGCCGACCTTGAAGCCGAAGCCGAGGCGGCCGATGCGATCCACCCGACCGAGGAGACGGGCCCGTTTCCGACCTTCACCTTCACGATCACCGGAGAGGCCGTGGTCCGGACAGATTCCCAGATGCTGATGACCGCCATAGAAAACCTTCTGTCGAATGCCTGGAGGTTTCGGGACCGCAAGAAGCGGCACCAATGGGTGACGGTCCGCCTGCGCCTTCATCCGCTGTCCATCGCCGTTTCGGACAACGGCCTGGGCATTGCGGAGGCCGAAATCCCGCGGGTTTTCGAGCTGTTTCGCCGATCCTCGGGCAGTTCCGGTCATGGGCTTGGCCTTGCGCTGGTCCAGAAACACGTGCGCCGCCTCGGCGGGTCCGTCGCCGTCAACAGCGGCCCGGACGGAACCAGTTTTATCCTGACTTTCCCAAGTATGGAGACCGTTTCATGATTCCGACTTACATCGTCGACGACGTCGGCTCGGATCGATACATCGCGCGTCGCCGGTTGCAGAAGGCCGGTCGGTTTGCACCACTGAACGAGGCGACCGATGGGCTGAATTTCCTGGCGACATTTTTTTCCGACGACAGCTTACCCACCGACTCCGGCATCCCGCCGTTGATCCTGATGGATATCAACATGCCCGAGCTGAACGGCTTCGAAACACTGAATGCCATGAAGATCCGCCTGTCCAAGGGAACCTCTGCCCGCCCGGTGGTTGCAATGTTCTCCTCTTCCGACAATGAACGGGACATCCAGCGGTCTGCCGCAACAGGCGTGGTCGAGCATTACTTCACCAAGCCCATCAATGACGAAGCCATCCAGACGATCCTGGAAACCTTCCGCGCCCGTGGCTTTGCGGTCTGACCACACGATGCGACGCCAGCCCTGCCGAACAGGTGCGCCTGCTTGGCCATGCAGAAAGTCTGCGCCAGCCGAGCGGTAGCGCTTTCAATCTCCGGCCTTGCCGGCGCGCGGACTTGCAAAGGAGATCCGCCCGAAGACCGGCAAGGAAGGGGCTTTGCAGCACGCCCCTGCCCTGACTTCGGTCACAGGTGCGCCCTCAATGGGTTCGGAAAACAAAGTTTGTTGCGGGGTTGCGGAAGATCTCTTCCCAATCCGTATCTCCATCCTCCGCGATCATGCCGTAGCTTTGCAGCACTTCGCGGATCTGGCCGGACTCGCCCTTTTGACCAGAAATGCCCAGTTCCTGCCGGATCACATCGCGCATGGCCGAAACAATGTCCTGGCGCTGCGCATCCAAAGCCTCTTGCAGATTTGCCTTGTTGACCTGGGCCCCGACTTCCAACGCCCGCAGGATCAGCTGTCGCAGGGCATCGGGTGTCAGATCGGACTTTGCCTTGTAGTCGATACAGCCACCCTTCATCGCCTCGACCGCAACGTCATGACGGGCCTCGCCACTGATCATCACAACCGGCGCGGATTCGTTCTGGCTACCGTCTTTCATCATCTCGCGTGCAGCCAGCCCGTCGCCGTCAGGCAGCAGGTAGTCGATGAAGACAAGATGATAGGGCCGTTTGGACAGCATCTCGCGAAACTTGGCCATGTCGGGGGCAATGGATACCCGAACCGGCAATTCGGTCCGGCGGCATTCGCGCTGGATGAACATCGCATCGAACCGGCTATCGTCAAGCACCAGAACGTCGATCACCTGCGGCTGGGGTTCACCCCGCGTGACGGTCACCGAGGTACCGGGGGTCATGGGCAGCACCTGTTTTTCACTTGTCTCACCTTGCAATCGCATCGTCATTCCCTCCTGAATGCCGCCCCTCTGTTCAGGAAGGCGCGTACGCCCGAAAGTGTCCCCAAACCCGCTTTCCGAAAACTTAATCAAAACCTCCCGAATGGTTCGAATTCTCCCTTAATTCTGCAAAATTTTCTTTGGGATGAGCACGTATTCCCGGTCCAACCCCGGCCTTTTCTTCGGGATCTTGAACCAATGTTAGGGAAGTATCGCGCAACCTCGGCGCATGTCGGATCAAATCACCACGTCGCACCAGATCACGCCCGCCGCCTCCGTCACCGCTGACGAGGTGGAAGAGCTGATTTATGTCATCACCCACGACCTGCGCGGCAGTTTCCGCGCCATCCAGCTGATCCCCGACTTCATTCGGGAGGACCTCAGCGGGCTCCCCCCGCTTCAGCAAGAGGTGCTGGATGGGCACGTCGGGATGCTGAAGACAATTGCCGGACGCTGCGACCGCATGCTTGTGGATCTGCGCGATTATTCCCGCATCGGGCGCTGTGCCGATCCCGTATCCGATCATGCAGTCAGCGCATTGCTGGACCACGCACGGGCCGACCTGGCCCTGAGCGAAAGTTTTGATCTGACCTCTGCAGGCAGCGGAATCGTGACCGGACCGCGCAACGAACTCAACCTGCTGTTCGCCTGCCTGATTTCCAACGCGGTCAAACATCACGATCAGGACAGGGGTACGATCCGGGTGGCGATCACGACCTCGGGCCAGATGCAGCAGATCAGCATCAGCGACGATGGCCCCGGCATCCCCGCGCATCTGCGCGAAGAGGCCTTCGGCGTACTCCGTACCCTGAAATCCCGCGATGTCTGCGAAGGCTCGGGCATGGGCCTGCCCATCGCACGCAAGATCATCACGCGCCTTGGCGGCTCCGTCACGATCGGTGACAATCCGGCCGGCCGGGGCACCCGGATCACCCTGACCTTGCCCGGTCATCCCGGACAATAGGTGCGCGTCTCCCATTCGCATCCGCACCAACGGCCGGATCGGCACGCAGGATAGGCTTGGCCGCAGCATTCCGGCCACGTCACGCCGCACGCCTGCCCCGCCCCCTTGGCGGCCTGACCTCCGCAGCCTATAAGCGCCCCAGTCAAACCGGAGACCAGGATGCGCAGCGCCGAGATCACCCGCACCACAGCGGAAACCAAGATTTCCGTCACCATCGACCTTGATGGCAGCGGCACCTACGACAATGACACCGGCGTGGGGTTCTTCGACCACATGCTGGATCAACTGTCGCGCCATTCGCTGATCGACATGACGATCCGTTGCGCCGGCGATACCTTCATCGACGATCACCACAGCGTCGAGGATGTCGGCATCGCCCTTGGTCAGGCCCTGACCCAGGCGCTTGGCGACAAGCGTGGCATCCGGCGGTACGGCGATTGCCATCTTGCCATGGACGACAGCCTTCTGCGCGCCGCCCTCGACCTGTCGGGCCGGCCCTTCCTGGTCTGGAATGTTGATTTCCCGACCCAGAAGATCGGCAATTTCGACACCGAACTGGTGCGTGAATTCTTTCAGGCCTTTTCGACCCACGGTGGGATCACCCTGCATGTCGACAGGCTGCACGGGCTCAATTCCCACCATATCGCCGAGGCCGCTTTCAAGGCCGTCGCCCGCGCCCTGCGTGTCGCGGTCGAAGCCGATCCGCGCAAGGGTGACGCGATCCCGTCGACCAAAGGCACGCTTTGAATGCTGACGGTTCTCATCGATTACGAAAGCGGCAACCTGCATTCCGCCGAAAAGGCCTTCCAGCGCATGGCCCGCGAGGTTGACGGCGGCGAAGTCATCGTCTCGGCCCGCCCCGAGGACGTGGCACGCGCCGACCGCATCGTGCTGCCCGGCGACGGGGCCTTTCCGGCCTGTCGCGGTGCACTCGCCGGAGCCGGTGCCGGGTCTGTCCTGGAAGCGCTGAGCGAAGCCGTGGAAACCCGCGGGCGGCCGTTTCTGGGGATCTGCGTCGGCATGCAGTTGATGGCGCGTCAGGGGCATGAATATGCCGAAACCCCCGGCCTTGGCTGGATCGACGGCGAAGTCGAAAAGATCCGCCCCGGCGATCCCGGCCTGAAGGTGCCGCACATGGGCTGGAACGACCTTGTGATCGACACACCCCATCCGGTGCTAGCGGGCATCGAAACCGGTCAGCATGCCTATTTCGTACATTCCTACCACATGGTGGTGAACAGCCCCGAACAGCGGCTGGCCCATGTCGATTACGGCCAGCCGGTGACGGCCATCGTCGGACGCGACACCATGATCGGCATGCAGTTCCACCCGGAGAAAAGCCAGGCGACGGGCCTGCGCCTGATCGCCAACTTCCTGACCTGGGCGCCCTGAAACCGCACCAGCCGGGCCGCAACCGGCCCGGCCAGAAGACTTCTTGCACCCGGCTTATTGCACCCGGCGCCAGCTCTGGCTCTTGCAGAAGGGCCCGACGCAGCCGGAGACCTCCAGCACATTACCCGTCATTTCCATCTTCGAGCGATAGACCTTGCCGGTCGAAGGTTGCCAGATCTTGCCCTCCGCATAGGCCCCGCCGCCCTTGGGCTGCATATCCCAGACGATGGGTTTACCCTTGTTTTCGCTGGAATATTCGCCGCCTGCATTGAAGGTTCGGCTGATCACGCCGCAATACTTGTCGGCGCATGGCGCGATCGTGACATGGGCATAGGCGCCCTCGTCGACCTCGGTCTGCCAGATGCCTTCGACCGGATCGGCCAAGGCGCCCCCGGCGAAGACGGCCAGACCGGTGGCGGCCAGTATCCTGGTGAATTTTCTCATGCGCGTGTCCTCCCTTGCGCCTCTCCTCGCCAAAAGGCTGCCCGCGCGGGGGCGATGCGGCAAGCAGAGCGCTGCGTCACAAGCACCGGCGCGCCCGTCTCCCGGTGCATTGCAATCCCCTGCCCGGCGTTGCAAAAGTCCTGAAAAGACCAGCCACCATGCCGGTCCCGTCAGACAAGCCGAAAGGGCAAGCCGATGATCCTTTACCCCGCCATCGACCTGAAGGACGGCCAGGCCGTACGACTGTTCAAGGGCGACATGGACAAGGCCACCGTGTTCAACGACGACCCCGCCGCCCAGGCGATGGAGTTTGTCGAGGCGGGTTGCGATTGGCTGCACCTGGTCGATCTGAACGGCGCCTTTGCCGGTGCCCCGGTCAATGCCGCCCCGGTCGAGGCGATCCTTGAGCGCACCAAGGTGCCCGCCCAGCTGGGTGGCGGCATTCGCGACATGGCCACGATCGAGACCTGGCTGAAGAAGGGCCTCGCGCGGGTCATCCTTGGCACCGTTGCGGTCGAGGATCCCGCGCTGGTGAAACAGGCCGCCGCCGCCTTCCCCGGTCAGGTTGCCGTGGGCATCGACGCCCGCAACGGCTTTGTCGCGACCAAGGGCTGGGCGACCGAGACCGAGGTCACGGCGCTCGACCTTGCCCGCCGGTTCGAGGACGCGGGCGTCGCGGCGATCATCTACACAGACATCAACCGCGACGGCGCCATGCAGGGACCCAATACCGAGGCCACCGCCGATCTGGCCCGCGCGGTGTCGATCCCCGTCATCGCCTCGGGCGGGGTGTCGTCGCTGGCCGATCTTCAGGCGCTGAAGGATTGTGGCGCGGCGCTGAACGGCGCAATCTCCGGTCGCGCCCTCTACGATGGCGCCATCGACCTGCGCGAGGCGCTTGCGCTTCTCAAGGCCTGAGCGAAAGGGAACCGCGCAATGAAACCTGTCCTGATCTCTACCCTGATGGTGCTGATCCCGGTGATCGCCTATTTCGCCGCGCGTTTTGCGCAAAGCCGCGTCGCCTGTTGGCTGCTGCGGATCGGCGGGCTGGTCTTTGCGCTGACGGTGGCGCTGTCGGTCATCGCCTCGAACCTCTGCGTCGGGGACCTGATGACCGGTTTCGCCGCCTGCTCCGGCCCCGGTTTCGTCGTGCAGGCCTTCAACATGTTCGCGCCCCTGATCCTGATGGGCATCGTTGCCTACCTGTCGCTGGGTCCGGTACTGCTGGTCGTCGCGCTGATTTTCGAGGCCCTCGCCCGCCGCAATCGGCCGGCCTGAGGGCTGGCCAAGCCCGCCCGACGCCGTTAGACCGCGCAGCAACCCCGAGGAACGCCCATGCTGAAGACCCGCATCATCCCCTGCCTCGACGTGGCCGATGGCCGCGTGGTCAAGGGCGTGAATTTCGTGGATCTGCGCGATGCCGGCGATCCGGTGGACGCGGCCCGCGCCTATGATGCCGCCGGCGCGGATGAACTGTGCTTTCTCGACATCCATGCCACCCATGAAAACCGCGGCACCATGTTCGATGTGGTCACCCGCACGGCCGAGCAATGCTATATCCCGCTGACAGTGGGCGGCGGTGTGCGCAGTGCGGCCGATGTGCGCGCCCTTCTGCTGGCGGGGGCGGACAAGGTCAGCTTCAACTCCGCCGCCGTGGCCGACCCGGACGTGATCGCGCGGTCCGCCGACCAGTTCGGCAGCCAATGCATTGTCTGCGCCATCGACGCCAAGACCGTGGCCCCCGGCAAGTGGGAAATCTTTACCCATGGCGGGCGCAAACCCACGGGTATCGACGCGGTGGAATTCGCCCGCCTGGTTGCCGCCAAGGGCGCGGGGGAAATCCTGCTGACCTCGATGGATCGCGACGGCACGCGGTCTGGATTCAACCTGCCCCTGACCCGTGCGATTTCCGATGCGGTCCCGGTGCCGGTAATCGCCTCGGGCGGGGTCGGCAACCTGGATCACCTGGTCGAAGGGGTCACCGAGGGCGGTGCCTCGGCCGTGCTGGCCGCCTCGATCTTCCATTTCGGCGACTACACCGTCCGGCAGGCCAAGGACCACATGGCCGCCGCCGGCATCCCGATGAGGCTGACATGACCGACACCCTGACCCGCCTTGCCGCCACCATCGACGCCCGCAAGGCCGCTGATCCCGACAGCAGCTGGACCGCCCGGCTGCTGGCCAAGGGACCGGAAAAATGCGCCGAGAAATTCGGCGAAGAGGCCATCGAGGCGATCATCGAGGCCACCAAGGGCGACAGGACGCGCCTGACCTCGGAAGCGGCGGATGTGCTTTACCACCTGCTGGTGATGCTGGCGGCGCGCGACGTGCCGCTTGGCGATGTCCTGGCAGAACTGGACCGCCGTGACGGCACTTCTGGAATCGACGAAAAGGCCTCCCGCCCAAAGGGTTGAGCATCGCTCCTGATGTCTGAAAGCCTGGTTAAGCTGCGCCGAGCAGTCGCGGATATTCGATCTTCGGGCAGCGATCCATCACCACACCCACGTCCCGCAGATGCGCCAGCGCCGCGCCCTCCGGACTGACGACGCCCAGTTGCATCCAGATCGCGGAGAGCTTGGGGAAACGCTCCAACGCCTCGGCGACGAGGTCCGGCACGGCCTCGGGGCGGCGGAAGATATCGATCATATCGACTTCCGGCCCGTGGTCGGCGGCCACCTCTTCCAGCGAGGCATATACTTTTTCCCCGAGGATCTTCTGGCCGGCCTGTCCGGGATTGACCGGCAGAACCCGATACCCCGCCGATTGCAGGAATCCCATGACGCCGTGACTGGGGCGATCCCGGCGCGGCGAGGCCCCGACCATCACGATCACGCGGCTGCGTTGCAGAATCGATTTGAGATATGAATCGCTGTATTCCATTCACCAAATCTGGACTTCCGGACGCAAATGGCAATGCCTGCAGCGCCAAGAACCCGCTCTCAGCAAGCAAAAAAAAGGCGCCCAAGAAACTTGGGCGCCAGTGCGGAACGAGGGACAGTGAAAGAAAGCTTCGGCGTTCCGGGCCGTCGCTTCACAACAATAGGTAATGAAAGCCCATTGGATGTGAATAGGTTGTAATATGAATGTGAACGAAACCTTGCACAAAAGACACGCTTAAGGTGACTTGGCCCGGGAATTAACGAATTGTCGCGTAAAGCGAGACCGCCGCTGCATTGGACACGTTGAGCGATCCGAAAGCCCCGGCAAAGTCGATCCGTACCAGAGCATCACAGGTCTCGCGGGTTTTCTGCCGCAAGCCCGGCCCTTCGGCGCCCAGCACCAGTGCGACAGCGCGGTCCTTCTGACCTTCAAGCGCGGTTTCGATCTCTTGCTCCGCTTCCCCGGCCAGTCCCAGCACCAGATAGCCCATCTTCTGCAACTCGGTGATCGCATCGGACAGGTTGCGCACCTGTAGATAGGGCTGGCGTTCCAGCGCCCCGCTTGCGGTTTTGGCCAGCGCGCCGGTTTCGGGGGCGGAATGATGGCGCGGCGCAATCACGGCACAGGCGCCGAAGACCTCGGCCGACCGCAGGATTGCGCCGACGTTATGCGGATCGGTCACCCGGTCCAGCAACAGCACGCGCGGCGGGCGCGTCCCGTCGCCAAGGCAGCAATCCGCGATTCCACCCCAATCCAGCGGTTTCACTTCCAGCGCGGCGCCCTGGTGCACCGATTGCGGATCAATGGGGGCGGCGAAATTACGCGGGTCGCTGATTTCGGGCTCGATCCCGGCCTGGGCAATCGCCTCGGCCAGCTTGTCGGCGGCGTTGCGGGTCAGCACAAGGCGCAGTTTTTCGCGCGCCGGGTTTTCAAGCGCATCACGCACGGCATGCAATCCGAACAGCCAGACGGTTTCGGCCGCGCCGGCCCGTTTCGCCTGTTCCTTCTCGATCACCCATTTGGGTTTTTTCATCGTCTTCACCCCATGCTGCGCAACGCCGCGATCCTGCCCTTATAACGGTCTGGACCCGGTCGGGTACAGTCGTGGATTTCCCACGATTTCAGGGCGTCTCGCCCTCTACGCGCTGCGCGTTTGCGCTGCAAGCTTCCCAAGTGCGAATTTCCTGTTGACGCCCCCCGGAGGCATCGGTAATCACCCCCCACGGTCGACGGAGGCTGAGGCTTCCGACAGATCAGGGCGACGGGCTGCAAGGTGCGGCAGCGGACTGTAACTCCGCCGGGGAGACCCACGCCTGGTTCGATTCCAGGGTCGCCCACCATTCCCCCAGAATGGTGTCTGATGCAGAAATGGTTCAATCCCATAGGCATTTACGCCGACTTTCCCTTGCGGTTTACAGGCCTGGACAATAGGCGCGCTGCCTTGATCATGACGCGGTTTTGGCCGCCAGGGTCCGGCAGGGGGTAAAATTCTCTGGCAATTCCCTGATCGCGACAAACCGGCACTTTTCACAAGCGCATTCGGCGGATATGCTCGAGCCTGTTAAATGTCTCGCTTTTTCACCGCCTTAGAGACCTGTTCCGGGGAACACGAATGACCTCGAAATTCAACATCGTGATTGTCGGGCAGAGCGGCCGACTGCAATATGAAGCGGTGCTTTTCGCCGCCTCGTTGCGTGCCAGTTCTCCGGGGTTCAAGGGCCGTCTTTTCGTGGCAGAGCCCCAGCCCGGCCCGCTCTGGTCGCGTGATCCGCGGATGAACGACCTGGCCGCGCGCGCGCTTCTTGTCGCCTACGGCGCCGAGATCCTGCCATTCGACACGCATCATTTCGGTGACAGCTATCCCCATGGCAACAAGATCGAATGCCTTTCGGCCCTGCCGCCGGGCGAACCCTTCGTGTTCTTCGACACCGATACGCTGATCCTGGACGACATCACCTCGGTTCCCTTCGATTTCGACCGGCCCACCGCATCGCTCCGGCGTGAAGATACCTGGCCGGAGATCGAACTTTACGGCCCCGGATATACGCAGATCTGGAAAAGCCTTTACGACAAGTTCGGGCTGGATTTCGAAAGCTCGCTGGACCTGTCCTGGCCGGACGAATTCTGGCGACGGTACCTTTATTTCAACGCCGGCTTCTTCTATTTCAGCGATCCGGCGCAGTTCGGTGCCGTGTTCCGCGATTATGCCGTGGCGATCCGCGACGACCGCCCGGACGCGCTGGTCTGCCAGACGCTGCAGCCCTGGCTGGACCAGGTGACGTTGCCGCTGGTGGTGCACAAGCTGGGCGGCGGACGCGATGCCCTGCCCGAAGGCCATCTGGATGGCCGGGTCAGCTGCCATTACCGTCATCTGCCGCTGCTTTATGCGCGGGAATCCGATCAGATCGTCAACTTCCTGCATGAGATCTCGCGCCCCAACAAGATCAAGAAGGTGCTGAAGGCCCATGAGCCGATGAAGCGGATGATCTATCAGGAACGCGGACTGAAGGTCCGGGCGTTGTTCGACCGAAACAACCTGCCCGACAAGGAAAAGGCGATCCGCAACAAGATCCGGCGCGAAGGCTTCTGGATGCGCTGACCCGCGCGTCGGTGCCATGGGCGGAAACCATCCGGCGCAGTTGCGTTTTACTTTCGCGACACCCATCCTTACGCTATCCTCAGCCTTCTTCAGACCCCGCGCGGCCGCCTTACTGTCGGTTGCCTCGCTCGGCGGGTCGCAGCCATTCCGATGATCGAACATGCGCCCTGACCTTGCTCTGAAATTCTCTGAAACCGGCCTTGAGCTTCTGCGTCGCGACGACGCGGGATGGCTCAGCGTGGGCCGCGCCGACTTTGACGCCGCGGGCTTTGACGTCAAGGTCGCCGGCCTGTTGCGCCGTGCCGAGGCCGCCGGGTCCGGTCCGTCACGCAGCAAGGTCGTGATACCGGAAAACCAGGTGCGCTACTTCTCTGTCCCCACCAGCGCAGAGGAAACCGAGGCCCCTGACGAGGGCGCGCAGGCCCGCGCGGCGCTGGTCGGGGCGACCCCCTATGCCGCCGAGGACCTTGTGATCGACTGGGTCCGCGACGGCGCGACCCTGAAGATCGCCGCCGTGGCCCGCGAAACCCTGGCCGAGGCGGAAACCTTCGCGGCCCGCTGGGGCTTTATGCCGGTAGCCTTCGTCGCCGCACCCGAAGATCCCGCCGCCTTCCCGCGAGAGCCGTTTTTCGGCCCCACCAGCCTGGCGGCCGGGCTTCTGGGCGAGACCCCGGTGGAGGGCGACGAAAGTCCCCTGCCCCGGATCACCGAAGACCTGCCCCCCCCGCCCGAGGCGGCGACAATCGCCACCAGTCCGGCGCCGTCGAAAACCGCCGCACTTGCAGCAGACGCGCCGCCCGCGCCACAGGTGCAGCCCGTCTCGCCGACGCGTCCGGCACAGGCCCCTGTGGAAGCGTCCGTGACACCTGTCGCCACCCAAGCGGCTGAACCCGAGACGTCGGAACCAGCCAAGACAGAACCGATTGGGCCCGAAACGATTGGGCCCGAAACGATCGACAATGCTGCCCCCGCAACGGGTCCCGCAGATTCTGTCCCGGCCGAGACACCGACGCCTAGCGCGCCCTATGCCCCCCGCGTGGTGCCGCAGCCGGATAGCGAAAAGGATCGCATGACGATCTTCGGCGCACGCGAGGTCGAAAAGAAGAAAAACCGCCTTCTGCCGATGCTGGTGATCGCTGCGGCTCTGCTTCTGTGCGCCGCCGGGGCCTGGGCCCTGCTCAGCGGTGCGCCGTTGGCGATCTTCGACGAACCAGAGCAGCTGTCGACCCTTCAGCCTGAACCGAACGTGTCGCCGGAAGCATCTGACGGAATCACCCCGGAAATCGGTGCGCCCCCGGAGGCACCTTCAGGGGATCTGCCGCGCCAAACCTTGCCAGAGGCCCGAACGACCGCTCCGGAGGCGCAATCGCCTGCGCCCGAAACGCCCGGCACCCTGGCCAACGCGCCCGCACCGACTGCGCCCGGCACGCCGCCGCAGCCCTCGGTGCCGGCCGCACCCTTTACCGAACCACCCGCCCGCGCCGCGCCTGCCACCCCGGTCGAGGCCGCCGCACGCTACGCCGCGACCGGCATCTGGCAACGCGCGCCCATGCCTAGCATCGCCCCGCCGGGCAGCACGCTGGACGCGCCCGATATCGCTGTCGTCGCGGCTGTGGAACACCCGCCCGTGGTGACCGGTGCCCTGCCCGACCCGCTTGCGGTGCCGACCCCGGAAGCGGCGCTTCAGGAACCACCCCTGCCACCCGCGGCTGATCAAAGCTTTGCGCTGGATGATCGCGGCCTGGTGATTGCGACACCCGACGGGGCGGTCAGTCCGGCAGGGCACATGGTCTACCTAGGCCGCCCGGACAAGGTGCCGCCCGCGCGCTCCGTCCCGGAGGTCCCCGAGCATCAGACCGATCCCGCGACAAGCGCCGACGCGGACCGCGACCCCGAGGACCCGGCCTTCGACGGGCCGGAGACGCAAGTGGCCGAAAGCCCCCTGGGCGATGTCCGCCCCAAGGCCCGCCCGAACGACTTCCTGCCCGAACCGGAGGCCGAAGAGCTGGCCGATGCGGAACCCGATGCCGATGAACCGGAACTGGCCGTTCCGACGATCTTTGCCATCCGCCCCCATGCACGACCCCGGGATTTCGAAACACAGATCGCCGCTGCCCGTGCCGCCGCTGCAGCCGCCGAAGCCACAGCAGTCGCCGTTGCGCCCACGCAGACCACCACCCCGCCGTCCCCGTCGCAGGACAGCGTCACACGCGTGGCGACTGACAAACGTGCGCTGAACCTGAAGGATCTCAACCTGATCGGGATCATGGGAAAAAGCTCTGACCGATCCGCGCTGATCCGGATGCCAAATGGGCGTATCCTGAAGGTGAAGGTCGGCGACCGCCTTGACGGGGGCCGTGTCGCGGCCATCAGCGAGGACCAGTTGAGATACGTGAAATCCAACCGGAACCTTCTGCTGGAAATGCCCTGACACGGCCCGCTGGCCTGTCAGGAACGTGATCGCTCGGCCCTCGGCTGTTGCCAGTTGCCGCCAGATATCTATCATTCAAGACGGATACGTACCGGCGCAGGCATTGCCCCACGGCGCGCGGCGGGTCACGGCGCGGGCAACGAAAACACACAGCGCTGCCGGGGCCGTCAGGCGGCGCGAGATACCAAGCCTGCAGGGAAACCAAGCGGGCATGACGGGTTAGCCGGTGAGGTTAGTAACCTGACCGGAAAGGGAAAAGACAGCAAGGACGCGCATGGAAAGTTTCCTCTATCAGGCCACGATCTATCTGACGGCTGCGGTGATCGCGGTGCCGATTGCCGCGCGGCTCGGGCTTGGCTCGGTCCTGGGTTACCTCGCCGCCGGGATGCTGATCGGCCCGGTGCTGCATCTGGTCGGGCACGAGACCCACAGCCTGCAGCATTTTGCCGAATTCGGCGTCGTGATGATGCTGTTCCTGATCGGGCTGGAGCTTGAACCCCGTGCGCTTTGGGATATGCGGCACAAGTTGGTGGGGCTTGGGGGCCTGCAAGTGGTGCTGACCATGCTGGCGGTCATGGGCACCAGCATGGCCTTCGGTATGGTCTGGAACAGGGCGCTGGCGATCGGGATGATCTTTGCGCTGTCCTCGACGGCCATCGTCCTGCAGACGCTTTCGGAAAAGGGGCTGATGCAGACGCAGGGGGGGCGGTCGGCATTTGCGGTGTTGCTGACCCAGGATATCGCGGTGATCCCGATGATCGCCTTCCTGCCCCTGCTCGCGCTCTCTGCCGCCACCGGCAGCCCGCAGGAGGCCGCAGTCCTGACAGAAGGCGTCGCGCCGGGCCCCGAAATCGTCACCGCCGCAACCGAAGCCGCCTCGCTGATCGGCAACCTGCCGGGCTGGGGCATCACCCTGGTGACGCTGGCGGCTGTCGGTGCGATCATCCTGGCCGGGAATTACCTGGTTGGGCCGGTCTTCCGCTTCATTCATTCCGCCCGCCTGCCAGAGATGTACACGGCCCTTGCCCTGGCAATCCTGATCGGCACCGCGTCACTGATGAACATCGTCGGCCTGTCGCCGGCCCTCGGCGCCTTTTTGGCCGGGGTGGTGCTGGCCAACAGCGAATTCCGCCACGAGCTGGAAAGCGACATCCAGCCCTTCAAGGGTCTGCTGCTGGGGCTGTTCTTCATCACGGTCGGCGCCGGGATCGACTTTGCGATCTTCCTCAATGATCCGGTCAGGATCGTCGGTATCGCGCTTTGCGTCATGGCGCTGAAAGGCGCGATCCTCTGTCTGCTCGGCTACATCTTCAAGCTGCGTCACCGCAATCTGGTGCTGTTCACACTGGGACTGGCGCAGGCCGGTGAATTCGGCTTCGTGCTGATTGCCTTCTCGCGCCAGCTTGAGGTGCTGCCTGCGGATCTGGCGGAATCGGTGCTGTTGTCGATCACCCTGACCATGCTGCTGACTCCGTTGTTCTTCATCATCTACGATCTGATTTCACGCCGGATGGACGAAACCGCCGACCCGACCGAGGATGAGGCCTTTGAAGACGAAGGGATCGTCATCATCGCGGGCATCGGCCGTTTCGGGCAGATCGTGAACCGCATGGTGCAGAATTCGGGGTTCAAGACGGTGATCCTGGACAATGACCTGGAAACCATCGAGGTCATGCGCCGCTTCGGCTTCAAATGCTACTTCGGCGACCCGACCCGCCCCGACATCCTGCATGCCGCCGGGTTGTCCAAGGCGCGGGTGCTGGTCGCGGCGATGGATGACAATGACGCGGTCACCAAGCTGGTCAAATACGCCCGCTCCGAAAGGCCTGAGCTGCATATCATTGCCCGCGCCTATGATCGCAGCCATGTCTACGGCCTGTTCCGCGCCGGTGCGGATGACATCGTGCGCGAGACGTTTGACAGTTCCGTGCGCGCCGGTCGCTATGTGCTGGAAAACATCGGGTTGACGAATTTCGAAGCGGCCGAGGCCGCCAAGATCTTTTACCAGCATGACCGCATGACCATGCGCGAACTGGCCGAGCTTTGGGATCCCGACACGCCCACCAAGCAGAACGCCGAATATATCGCCCGCTCCAACGAACTTGAAAAGGACCTTGAAGCGGCGCTGCTGGCGCGGCTGTCCCCGAACGAGGACGACGCCGCCTGACCGTCCCTATCCGTCGGCAACACCCGCTTCGGCAAAGGTGGCCATACCGGACAGGCAGGCAATCGCAGCGCGGATCAGCGGGATCGCCAGCGCGGCCCCCGACCCTTCGCCAAGGCGCAGACCAAGGCCCAGAAGCGGCGGCTTGCCGAGCTTTTCCAGCAGCGCGGGATGCGCGCTTTCGGCGCTGGCGTGACCGGCAACCGCGTGATCCAGCGCCGTCGGGCTTTCCGCCGCAAGGCAGGCGGCCGCGGCGCAGCAGATGAAGCCATCGAGCAGCACCGGAATGCCCAGTACCCGCGCCCGCGCCATCGCCCCGGCCATCGCCACGATTTCACGCCCTCCCAGACACCGGAGCGTTTCCAGACCGGTCCCGGGGTGATGCAGGGCAACGGCGTCAGTCACCACGGCGGCCTTGCGCGCCACGCCGCTGTCATCCAGACCCGTGCCGCGCCCGACCCAATCAGCGGCCTCTCCGCCGAACAGCGCCAGGGCGATGGCGGCGGCCGAGGTCGTGTTGCCGATGCCCATTTCCCCCGTCACCAGCAGGTCGGCCTGCGGGTCGACGGCGTCCCAGCCGCAGCGCAGGGCTGCAAGCAGTTCATCTTCGTTCATCGCCGGGGCTTCGCAGAAATCCCGCGTGGGTCGGTCGAGATCCAGCGCATGCACGGTCAGTTCCGCGCCTGCAACCGCCGCCAACTGGTTGATCGCTGCGCCACCTACCTTGAAATTCGCCACCATCTGCACCGTCACCTCCGGCGGAAATGCCGAAATACCGCGCGCGGTTACCCCGTGATTCCCTGCAAAGATCAGCACCTGAGGCCGGTTCAGCGCCGGACGCTCGGCGCCCTGCCAGCCAGCGTACCAGATCGCCAGATCCTCAAGCCTGCCAAGCGATCCGGCGGGTTTGGTCAGCTGCGCATTGCGCGCACCCGCCGCCTGTTGCGCGGCGGCATCCGGGCCCGGAGCCTCCGCCAGAAGGCTGCGAAATTCGGCGAGCGAGGTAAAGTCCGGGGTCATGGCAGATCCATTGCAATTCGATGTGCCCCCGTGTCTAAAGCCCGTGAGACAGGGAGCAACCGGAAAGATGACCCCACCCGACAAAGGCCCTTCGCCGGTGCAGGACCTGTTGGCCAGCCTCGGGCTGCTCAGTCGCCTGCCGCTGCCCACCCATGTGTCGCGTGGCGGCGCGGCAGCCTGGGCCTATCCGCTGGCCGGGGCAATCCTCGGGGCGCTGGCCGGAATGGTCGGGCTGATCGCCACAGGGATTGGCCTGCCTGCCGAGGCCGCGGCGCTGCTGGCGCTTCTGACCGCGGTCCTGCTGACCGGTGGCCTGCACGAAGACGGTCTGGCCGATAGCGCCGATGGGCTTTGGGGCGGGATGACAGTCGCGCGGCGGCTGGAAATCATGAAGGACAGCCATATAGGCGCCTATGGCACCATGGCGCTGATCCTTGGCCTGCTGGCGCGCTGGCTGGCCCTGACTGCCCTTTTCGAAGTCGGCGGGACCGAAGGTCTGGCGGCTATGTTCACCGCGGGCGCCCTGTCTCGCGCCGGGATCACCGGCCTGATGGCCCTGATGCCGCATGCGCGACCCGATGGCCTGTCCCGCTCGATCGGGCCCGTGGCGCGCGGGACCAGCGCCCTGGCACTTGGGCTGGGTGCGGTCATTGCGATTTTGCTCTTCGGGGGGGATGCCGTACCGGCCGTGCTGGCGGGCGGGGTCGTACTGTGGCTTTTTGCGCGGCTGGCCAAGGCCAAGATCGGTGGTCAGACTGGCGATATCCTCGGGGCCGGACAGCAGTTGGCCGAGATCGCCGTACTTTTCGCGCTGATCGCCTGAGCCCAAAGAAAAAGGCCGCAGCTTGCACCACGGCCCGATCCTGGTAACGGTTGTCGCGCGCCGATCAGGCGGCGCGGCTGACCAACACTTCGTCAACCTGACGGGCTGCGGCCACTTCGTCGCCACCGGCAACGGCAGCCACTTCGCGGGTCAGGCGTTCCAGCGCGGCTTCGTAAAGCTGACGTTCGGAATAGCTTTGTTCGCGCTGATCGTCGCTGCGGTGCAGGTCGCGCACGACTTCGGCGATGGCGATCAGGTCACCGGAGTTGATCTTCTGTTCGTATTCCTGGGCACGGCGCGACCACATGGCCCGCTTGACCTTGGCCTTGCCTTTCAGGGTCGTCATGGCGCGGCTGACCACATCCGGGCTGGAAAGCGAGCGCATGCCCACCTCGGTCGCCTTGTGGGTGGGGACGCGCAGGGTCATCTTGTCTTTTTCGAAGGAGATCACGAACAATTCCAGTTCGATACCAGCGATTTCCTGGCTTTCGATGGACATGATCTGACCCACACCATGGGCCGGGTAGACAACATATTCGTTCGGGCGAAACTCGGATTTCTTCGTTTTGGTCATTCAGGTTCTTCCTCACAAACCCTCTCTTCCGAGGGCACGAAACCGTCCGGCGCCGACCAGCGGCACCAAACGCGATTCGATTGCTCATCAGATGTTGGTCCGGCGGTCAGCAGCGCCCGCGAACCGGCAAAGGGTCGTCATTGTCATATGTAACGACAATATATACCACAGAATCGGGCATTCTGGAAGGGCACTGCTACGCGGCCCTTACCGATGGGTAAATGTGGCCTCAGCCGCCCTCGCCCGGCGCTTCCGAGAAATACTTTTCCAGCTTGCCGGATTCGCCGTCACGATCGGCAGCATCGGGCATCGGTTCTTTCTTGGAGATGATCACCGGCCAGAGTTCGGCATATTTGCCGTTGAACTCGACCCACTTTTCCATGTCCGGCTCGGTATCCGGGCGGATCGCATCGGCCGGGCATTCCGGTTCACAGACGCCGCAATCAATGCATTCGTCGGGGTGGATCACCAGCGTGTTCTCGCCCTCGTAGAAGCAATCCACCGGGCAGACTTCGACGCAGTCGGTGTATTTGCAGGCGATGCAGTTATCGGTGACAACGTAGGTCATGGCTTACTCTTCAGGCTCGGTCAGAGGTCTAGCTAGACCAGCGCAACGGATCATTCAAGCGCCCCACGGCGATCAAGATCGAGTTTCCTTCGGTCACGCTTGGTCGGACGAGAATTGCCCTCGATCCGGGCAATAGGTGGAACGGGTTTCTTCGGCGGATCTTTCGGGCCGAGGTCTTCGTAAAGGCCCTGGGCTTCGGGCGCGGGACCGCGACGGGTGCCAAGGGCGGTGATACGGATCACCCGCACGGTGTCGCCCTGCGTAAATGTCAGAACATCGCCCAGCCCCACGGCCGAGGCCGCCTTGGTGGCATGGCGGCCATTGATCCGCAGATGGCCCCCGATGGCGCAACTGGCTGCCAGACCGCGGCTCTTGAAGAACCGGGCCTGCCAGAGCCATTTGTCCACGCGGAGCTTCTGCGTTTCAACCAAGGATCAGCTCTTGTCTTTCAGCCCCATCAGCGCCGCGGCGAAGGGGTTGTCGGGGTCGATCCGATCCTTCTTCTTCGGCGGAGCGGATTCAAAGACCTTGGCCTTGTTGCCACCCTGCGGCTTGCCACCGGGTTTGCGCGGCTTGCCCTTGGAGCGGTTGTCGCGCCCGCGATCGCCGGACGCCTTGTCGCCCCCCTGCCGATCGCCACCCTGACCTGCGGATTTGTCGCCGCCGGTTTTCTGACCACGCGCCTGCGGCTTGCCGTCATTGCGGCGATTGCCGCGATCCCGGTTCTGCCGCGCCGCCCGTCCACCCCAGGTGAAGGTAAAGAAGGTCTCGGCTTCGGGCTCCTCAGCTGGAACAGAGGTCGCATCGGCAATGGCGTCGCTCGTCTCCGCAGGGGCCTCGGCCTCTGCGGGGGCTTCGGCGGCGGGCTCTGCTTGCGCAACTTCCGCTTCGGGCTTCGCGGCATCGGCATCGGAAACAGGTGTTTCCGTCGCAGCAACCGGGTCCGTCTCAGCGCCAGCTTCCGCAACCGGATCAGTCGAACCTTCTTCGGCTTGTTCCGTGTCAGGCTTTTCCGATTCCGCTTCGGTCGTGTCGGCTTTGGCGGCCTCGGGCGTCGCAGCCTCGGGTTTCACCTTGGCCCGCTCGCCCTTTTCGGCCTTGTAGCCAAGACCCTGCATGAGGTCGGCGAATTGTTCCAGCGTCATGCCGGTGATCGACAGCATATCGGCCTTGGCTTCGAAACCAGCCCGGCTGTCTTCGGGACGCAGCATGTCGGCCAGACGTTCCAGCATGTCGATGCGGATCGCCCGTTCGCCGGCGGCACGGTAGCCGGCCATGGCGTAATAGCCCTGCGGCAGGGATTTCTGCGCCACGACGGTCACCAGACCGGGGGGCGGCGCTTCGGGGAATTCCTGCAGATCACGGGCCAGCGACCAGAGCACCAGGCGCAGGCGCGTCGGCGCGGGCTTCAGCAGCAGCGGCTGGAAGATCGTGTACTGACCGAAACGCACGCCATGCTTGCGCAGCGCGCCCCGGGCTTCCTGATCCAGCGCCTTCACGTCATCGGCCACCTCGCCACGCGGCAGGATGCCGAGCGCTTCGACCAGCCGGAAGGCAAAGCCGCGCGCCAGACCCGAAAGGGCCTCGTCACGGCCTAGATTCAGCAGCGGTTCGAACAGCGCGGCAATCTTGCGGTCGATGAAGTGCTGCAGGCGGCGCTGCACCTTCTGAGCCACGTCGGGACCGGCTTCGTCATCGACGAAGGCCACGATCTGCGGCTTCAGGGGCTCGTCGCCCTTGGCCAGCTTTCCGACCGCCTGGTCGCCCCACATGAGGCCCCCCTGCTCGGTAAAGTCGATCTCGGTGTCGGGGGCGTTGTAGAAACGGTCCGCGCGCAGGTTGAAATGCGGCACCAAAGCCTGAAGGCTTGCCTGGCGCAGCGTCTTGGCCTCCTGTCCGGAGGCCTCCTTGTCCTGACGGAACCGGAAGCCTTCCAGACGGCCTACGAATTCGCCTTCGACGGTGACCTCTCCGGTCTCACTAACTTCGGCCAAGAGGGCCTCCTTCTGCTTGAGCCGCCGCAACAACACGCTGGTGCGCCGGTCCACAAATCTTTGGGTGAGACGCGCATGAAGCGCGTCCGACAAGCGGTCTTCTACCCCGCGCGTTTCGCCGCGCCAATGACTTTCGTCACGCAGCCAGTCTTTGCGCTGTGCGACATAGGTCCAGGTGCGGATGAAGGCCAGCCGCTTGGACAGCGCATCGATATCTCCGTCGACCCGGTCGATGCGCTTAACCTGCGTGGCAAGCCAATCGTCCGGCACCTGCCCCGATTCGTGCAGGAAACCGAAGATCCGCATCAAAAGGGAGGCGTGTTCACTATGACTGATTCCCCGGAAATCGGGAATGCGGCAGACGTCCCAAAGCAGGCGGACAGACGCCGGATCGCTGGCACGGGCGCTGACTTCGGCATCCGACGCCATGTTCTTGAGCGCCAGAATGTCATCCGCATCGCGGGCGCGCAGCAATCGCTCATGCGCCGGGGGCCGTTCCAGCGAGTCGATCAGCGATGTGATTCCCCCGAAGTTGAGCTTGTGGTTGCGCCACTGCAACTTGCGGATCGGGGTAAAGCGGTGCTCGGTGATCGCCTCGATCACCTCCTCGTCCAGGGGCGAGGCTTCGCCGGTGACGCCGAAGGTGCCGTCGCTCATGCCCCGGCCCGCGCGCCCGGCGATCTGGGCCAGTTCGTTGGGGGCCAACATGCGCATCCCGCGGCCATCGAATTTCGTCAGCGACGAAAAGGCGACATGTTTGACATCAAGGTTCAGCCCCATGCCGATCGCATCGGTGGCCACCAGGTAATCGACATCACCGTTCTGATATAGTTCGACCTGGGCATTGCGGGTGCGGGGCGACAGCGCGCCCATGACGACCGCCGCGCCGCCCTTCTGGCGCCGGATCAGTTCGGCCATGGCATAGATGTTGTCGACCGAGAATCCGACGACCGCGCTGCGCGCCGGCATGCGCGAAATCTTGCGCGACCCGGTATAGCCAAGCTGCGACATCCGCTCTCGTTTCAGGAAAGAGGCCCCGGGGACCAGTTCCGCGATGACGCCGCGCATGGTCTCGGCCCCGAGGAACAGGGTCTCCTTCTGTCCGCGTGCCCGCAGCAACCGGTCGGTGAAGACATGGCCGCGCTCGGGATCAGCGCAAAGCTGGATCTCGTCGATCGCCAGAAAATCGCAGCCCATCCCTTCGGGCATGGCTTCGACGGTGCAGACCCAATACTGGGTGCGCGGCGGAACGATCCGTTCCTCGCCGGTGACCAGCGCCACGACCGAAGGCCCCCGCGCCGCGACGATCTTGTCGTAAACCTCGCGCGCCAGCAAGCGTAGCGGCAAGCCGATGACGCCGGAACGATAGCCCAGCATCCTGTCGATCGCATAATGGGTCTTGCCGGTGTTGGTCGGGCCAAGCACGGCCGTCACGCGGGCCTGTGCCGACATCGAAGCGGACGGGGCCGAAAAAGCTGCTGTCACCTGCTACCTCCCTCTCACCGGGCCACGGGGCGGGCCCTGATTGAGCGGTCTCAGATATCGCTGCCCCCGAGGCCGCGTGCAAGCCGATCCCTTCCGGCAAGGGCCTCTTCATGGGCCGGGTAGATCGCCAGGATCGCGGAATAGCCCGCAAAGGCGGCCTCGACACGGCCGGTCTGTTCCAGGATCAGCGCCATGCCGTAGACCGCCTGAAAGTTACGAGGATTGAGGGCAACGGCGTTTTCCAGGTCCGACAAGGCAAGGCCAAGTTCCTCTTGCTGGAAGAAGGCCTGCGCGCGCAAGTGCCAACCTTCGGCGAAATCCGGCGCATGGTCTATCAGGGCCGACAGATGACCGACAGCGGCCGGCAGATCGCCGGCCTCCAGCGCGTCCTTGCCCTGACGCAACAGCAGATCCATGGTCGGGGAACCGGATCGCGACCAGATCATCCCCAGTTCGCGCACGATTCTGCGCGCCTCAACCGGCTCGGCATCGGCCAGAGCGTCCATCAGGGCGATTTCCGGTTCAGTGGCGGGCGCCTGGCCCGAACCCTGGGCCAGCCCGCCCCCGGTTGAGGCGAGGAGTGACGCAGCGGCACATGCCGCCAGGACAAAATTGCGATATAACAACTGGGCGATCATATTTTAGAAATTACCTTGTTCAGGATCGAATGTGACCCCCGAACACTAATAATTGATGGAAGGCACAAGATGAGCGACGTTATTTCGAAAGTCATTGCTGCTCTGAAGGACAAATTGAGCGGCGAGACCTTGGACGGGTCGGCCAAATTCATGATCGAGGAAGAAGGTGCCGTGATCGTCGACGGCTCCGACATCCGAGCCAGCGACGAGTCGGAGGCCGCAGATGTCACCCTGACGGCCGATGCGGAAACTGTCGAGGACCTGCTTTCAGGGGATCTTAACCCGACCTCTGCATTCATGACCGGCAAGCTGAGCGTCGACGGTGATATGTCCAAGGCCATGCAACTGGCCGCAATCCTCAGCTGACGGGTCCCCTGGGACCGGCCCGGGCTTGCCGGGATGCGGTCCCTCGCCCCGTCCGGACCCTCCGGGCTGCTCGTATGCCCGGATGGCGCCTCAGTCTGCGTGGATTGCGCCCCCGACGCTCTGCCACGACGCCAATTGACCGCAAACCGGATGTTTCCATGGACCCTGCCCCGTTCTTTTCCGATATCGACGACGGCCCCGAAGGCGCTCATGCGGCCTGGTTGAAAACGCCGGACGGTCTACGCCTGCGGGTTGGGATCTGGCCTGTCGAGCAGGCGCGTGGGACAGTTCTGCTGTTCCCCGGCCGCACCGAATATGTCGAGAAGTACGGCCGTGCGGCGCAGGATCTGGCCGGGCGCGGCTACCAGACGCTGGCGATAGACTGGCGTGGCCAGGGCTTGTCGGATCGCGTGGCGGGGGATCCCGCCCTTGGCCATGTGGCGCAATTCGCCGATTACCAGATCGACGTGCAGACCCTGCTGGCCGCGCTGCCCGATCTTGGCATCACCGGCCCCTGCTACCTGCTGGCCCATTCCATGGGCGGCGCCATCGGGCTGCGGGCGCTATATGAAAACCTGCCGGTTCAGGCCGCCGCCTTTACCGCGCCGATGTGGGATATCGAACTGCATCCCCTGCTACGTCCCATCGCCTGGGCGATCAGTTCTGCCTCGACCTCCTTCGGCTTGCCCGAAGCGCTCTCCCCCGGCACGAGGTCCGACACCTATGTGCTTTACGAGGATTTCGCAGACAACAAGCTGACCACCAACGCCGAAATGTACGACTACATGCGAAGGCAGGCCCGCGCGCACCCGGAGCTGATGATCGGTGGGCCGACGATGAAATGGCTGTTCGAGGCGCTGCGGGAGACCCGCGATCTGGCCCAGATGTCCGCCCCACCGGTCCCCGCATTGGCCATCCTCGGCACCGGGGAATCCATCATCTCGTCCGAGCGGGTGGTAAAGCGCATCACCGCCTGGTCCGGGGCGCGGCTTGAATGGGTAAAAGGCGCGCGCCACGAGGTCATGATGGAGGGGCCGGCCATCCGTGCCTTCACCTTTGACCAATGCGCGGCCCTTTTCGACAGCCATCCCGCTTAGGACGGCCCGCCCGACGGGTCAGGCGCCCAAGTCACGCGGGCGGCAGGCCGGACCTGGCCCGCCGCCCGCGCGCGTCCTAATCCTGACGGACCTCCTGGCGCTGATGGCCGAGGCGCTCGATCCGCAAATCCATCACATCGCCTTCCCGCAGATAGCGGGGCGGGGTCATCCCCATGCCGACGCCCGGCGGGGTGCCCGTGGCGATCACGTCGCCGGGTTCCAGCCGCATCATCTGGCTGAGGTAGGACACGATCTGACGGACCGAAAAGATCATCTTGGCGCTCGATCCGGTCTGGGCGCGTTCACCGTTCAGGTCAAGCTCCAGCGCAAGGGACTGCGGGTCACCGACCTCATCCGCACTGACCAGCCAGGGACCGATCGGCCCGAAGGTGTCACAGCTCTTGCCCTTGGTCCAATTGCCACCGCGTTCGATCTGGAAGGCCCGTTCCGAGACATCGTTGACGATGGTGTAACCGGCGACGTAGTCCAACGCGTCCTGTTCCGAGACGTATTTGGCTTCGCGCCCGATCACGATGCCCAGCTCGACTTCCCAATCTCCCTTCAGGGCGCCGCGCGGCAGGTAGACCGGATCATAGGGGCCGGAAATGCAACTGGTCGCCTTCATGAAGACGATGGGTTCGCTGGGTTCGGCCATGCCCGCCTCGGCGGCATGATCGGAGTAGTTCAGGCCGATGGCGACCAGCTTGCCGATCCCGGCAACCGGCACGCCGATCCGCGGGGAACCTTCGACCAGCGGCAGGCTTTCGGGATCGGGTTGGGGCAGCGCGCCCAGAACCTTGCCCGAGAGATCGCCGATCACGCCGGACAGGTCACGGATGCGGCCTTCGCCGTCGAGCAGGCCGGGTTTCTCGGCCCCGATCTCTCCGTATCGCAGATAGCGCATTGATGTCTCCTTCATCACTTCGGCCATAGGTATGCGGCGCAGCTTGGCCATTCTCGGGCCGATGACAAGGCACTTGGCAGGCAGATTGGCCTGCCGCCCTTGCTGGATGACCGGTCAGGGCCTATGTCCAAGACCCGGAATGACTTGATCGGAGTATCCATGCGACCCATGACACTGACCGCCCGCGCCCTGCCCCTTCAGGATCGGGCCCTTCCGGTCCGGGATGCCAATGCAGGTGGCGGCGACGACGCCAGCCCCTTCGGCGCCCTGCCCGAATGGGATCTGACCGACCTTTACGCCGCCCCCGACGCGCCCGAGATGAAGCGCGATCTGGACTGGCTGGAAGAGGCCTGCCGCAGCTTTGCCGAGGATTACGAAGGCAAGCTGGCCGATCTTGGCGCCGAGGCCTTTCTTGATTGCGTCAAGCGCAACGAGCGCATCGACGCCATCGCCGGGCGCATCATGTCCTACGCCGGCCTGCGCTATTACCAGCTGACCACCGCCGGGGACCGGGTCAAGTTCATGTCCGACATGCAGGATCGGATCACCACCTTTACCACTCCGTTGGTCTTCTTCACGCTGGAACTGAACCGCCTGCCCGACGACCATCTGGACGGTCTTTTCGCCGAAAACGCCGAACTGGCACGTTACAAACCGGTTTTCGACCGCATCCGCGCCATGAAGCCCTATCAACTGTCCGATGAGCTGGAAAAATTCCTGCATGACCTCGGCGTGGTCGGGGATGCCTGGCAGAAGCTGTTCGATGAAACCATGGCCGGGCTCAGCTTTTACGTCGACGGCGACGAAATGGGCATCGAATCCATCCTGACCCTGTTCCAGGACCACGACCGCGATACGCGCGAGGCAGCGGCCCGCGAAGTCGCTCGTGTCATGGCCGACAACCTGCGCACCTTTGCCCGCGTTCACAACACGCAGGCCAAGGAGAAGGAGGTCATCGATCGCTGGCGCGGCATGCCGAACGCCCAGACCGGTCGCCACCTGTCGAACCACGTCGAACCCGAGGTGGTCGAGGCCCTGCGCAATGCTGTCGTGAACGCCTATCCCCGCCTCAGCCACCGGTATTACGAGCTGAAGCGCAAGTGGCTCGGGCTGGACCGAATGCAGGTCTGGGACCGCAACGCTCCGCTGCCCGGCGGCGACCAACGGGCCATCGGTTGGGAAGAGGCGCAGGAAACCGTGCTCTCCGCCTATGCGGGCTTTTCGCCCAGGATGGCCGAGATCGCGCAGCCCTTCTTCGACAAGGGCTGGATCGACGCTGCCGTGAAGCCGGGCAAGGCCCCCGGTGCCTTTGCCCACCCCACGGTGACAGAGGTCCATCCCTACGTGATGCTGAACTACCTCGGCAAACCGCGGGACGTGATGACCCTGGCGCATGAACTGGGCCACGGCGTGCACCAGGTGCTGGCTGCCGGGCAAGGCGAAATGCTGTCTTCGACCCCGCTGACCCTGGCCGAAACGGCATCGGTCTTTGGCGAGATGCTGACCTTCCGCGCCCTGCTGGCCAAGGCCGAGACCCAAGCGGAACGCAAGACCATGCTCGCCGCCAAGGTCGAGGACATGATCAACACGGTCGTGCGCCAGATCGCCTTCTACGACTTTGAATGCAAGCTGCACGAGGCCCGGCGCGGCGGCGAACTGACCCCCGAGGATATCAACGCGATCTGGATGTCCGTGCAGGCCGAAAGCCTGGGCCCGGCCTTCGATTTCATGGATGGCTACGAGACCTACTGGGCCTATGTCCCGCACTTCGTGCATTCACCCTTCTATGTCTACGCCTATGCCTTCGGTGACAGCCTTGTAAACGCGCTCTATGCCGTTTACGAAGACCAGCCCGCAGGTTTCCAGGACAAGTACTTCGACATGCTGAAGGCCGGAGGGTCTAAGCACCACAAGGAGCTTCTGGCGCCCTTCGGTCTGGATGCCACCGACCCGGCCTTCTGGGACAAGGGACTGTCGATGATCGAAGGCTTCATCGACGAACTTGAAGCCATGGAAAACTGAGCAGCCCTTGACCGAGACCCCGCGCCGCACGGTCAGATCACGATTACGGCGCGGGCTGGTCAGGCTGCGCCGACGCATCCCGCCGGGCTATCGCGGCCCGGCCGGGGTCCTGCTGGTGATCGGCGGGATCTTCGGGTTCCTGCCGATCCTCGGGTTCTGGATGATCCCGCTAGGCGTCGCGCTGATTGTCATGGATGTAAAGTCGCTTCGGGCGCGCTCTGCCCCGCGCCCGAAACCACTTGAAGATACGCCATCAAGTCCCTGAAACTGCTGCATCAAGTGACGCGATTGCATCGTCGATCATGGCTTGCGTGCCCTTCGCCTTCTCCAGCGGCCAGGGCCATTCCGCCTGCCCCCGGATCGCCGCGCCGAAGGCTTCGACCTGCAGCACATATTGATCCATACCGTTGAACCGCTCGCTGAGAACCGTCTTGTCGGGGCGTATCAGATGCACCTCGGACTGGGCAAAAAGCCCCGGATTGAAGGGGCTCGGCAGCGCGATTTCCCCGTCCGCTCCATGGAAACGAAGCGATTGACGCCGCCCCATCCGCGTGCTGACCAGGGACGACAGGGAAAACCCATCGAAATCAAAAACGTTGTAGGAATAGGTGTCGACGCCATTGACCGTCTCGGCCTTGGTATGGGCCAGACGGATCGGCTCCGCCCCGGTGGCATGGCGAACCGAGCCAAAGGTATAAACGCCCACGTCCCGCAATCCGCCACCACCGGTTTCAGGGCGGTTCCTGATATCCCCCATATCATCATTCATATAGGTAAATTCGGCGCTTACATGGCGAAGCTCACCTATCGCACCATCTTGCAACAAGGCGCGCACGCGGGCCCATTGGGGGTGGTGCACAATCATGAAGGCTTCGGAGATCAGCTTGCCGGTTTCGTCACGCAGGGCGATAAGATCATCAATCTCGGCTGCCTTCATCGCGATCGGTTTCTCGCACAACACATGCTTGCCCGCGCGCAGCGCCTTTCCCGCCCATTCAACATGAAGATGGTTGGGCAGCGGAATATAGACCGCGTCGATACCCGGATCGGCCAACAACGCCTCATAGCTTTCGACATAGCGCGTCGCCGGGGAAAAGGCCTGAAATGGTGCGACCTTGGCCGCGGCGCTGGAAGCGACGGCGACAAGCTCCGCCCCCCTGGCGGCGTGGATTGCCGGTGCCATGGCGCCCAGTGCGAAATTTGCAGCGCCCAGAATGCCCCAGCGGATCGGAGTCGGATTGGCCATGAAAAAGCTCCCTTGCGAAACGGCGTCGCAAGGGAGCTTAGGCAGGCTTGTCACCAAGCGCAAACCGATCCGGTCAGATGGCCCTGACCCGGCTTCTATCAGGCCGAGGCAACCATGCCCTTGTCATCGGCCAATTCGCGCATCCGGCTTTGCAATTTTTCAAAGGCGCGGACCTCGATCTGGCGGATGCGTTCGCGGCTGACCTCGTAGCGCGAACTCAGGTCTTCCAATGTCACGGTTTCCTCGGACAGACGGCGTTGGGTCAGGATGTCCTTCTCGCGCTCGTTCAGCACATCCATTGCCTCAGCCAGCATCGCACGGCGTGCGTCCAGCTCGTCGCGCTCCTCGTAATCCGTGGCCTGGTCGGCATTGTCGTCTTCCAGCCAGTCCTGCCATTGCATCGTGCTGTCGGCATCCGACCCGACGGTGGCATTCAACGAGGCATCGGACCCCGCCATGCGGCGGTTCATCGAAATCACCTCGGCCTCGGTCACGCCAAGGTCGGTGGCGATGCGCTTGACGTTGTCGGGATGCAGGTCGCCTTCTTCCAGCGCGCCGATACGGGCCTTGGCCTTGCGCAGGTTGAAGAACAGCTTTTTCTGACCCGAGGTCGTGCCAAGTTTCACCAGGCTCCAGGACCGCAAGATGTATTCCTGGATCGAGGCGCGGATCCACCACATGGCATATGTCGCCAGGCGGAAACCCTTTTCGGGGTCGAAACGCTTGACCGCCTGCATCAGACCGACATTGGCCTCGGAAATCACTTCGGCCTGCGGCAGACCATAGCCTCGATAGCCCATGGCGATCTTGGCGGCGAGCCGCAGGTGAGAGGTGACCAGCTTGTGTGCGGCCGCGGTATCCTGATCCTCGACCCAACGCTTGGCGAGCATGTATTCCTGCTCCGGTTCAAGCATGGGGAACTTGCGGATCTCCTGCATGTAGCGGTTCAGCCCACCTTCGGGCGTCGGCGCAGGGAGGTTCTTGTAATTGCTCAATTCCTCGTCCTTCCCCTGTATATGGCCTTCATGTAAAGACCGTTAACATAAAGATAGGTGTGGTGGAAAATGCTTTCAAGCACTTGCCATGGTTCATTTAACGAATGCTGTACTGTTTTCCGTCGCGGCGATTTCACGAGACCAGCAAGATGTCGCCGCGGGCCGCAAGACAGGAATACGCCCTCAGGCGGCACCGGCACAAGGACAGAGACCCTGCACATTTGCACAACGGCCCGCGCTTTTTGGTTTAAGTGAGCGAATGCGCAGGGTTAGCGCAAACAACGTCACGCGCTGCGCGGCAGGCTTTTGATCAACGCGGCCATGTCGGAAGGCAGGTTTGCATCAAAGCGCAGCGCCTCGCCCGTCACCGGATGCACGAAACCCAGGGTGGCGGCATGCAGGGCCTGGCGCGGGAATGCATCGACCAAAGCGGCCACATCGGCGCCAAGCGCCCTGGCCGAGGCCTTGCGCCGCCCGCCATAGACAGGGTCACCGACCAGCGCATGACCGGCATGGGCCATATGGACACGGATCTGGTGGGTGCGCCCGGTTTCCAGCCGACATTCCAGCAGCGCCAGCGCCGGAGGCGTCCCGAAACGGTCAAGCGACCGGGAACGGGTCACCGAATGGCGCCCCTGGGTAAAGCTGACCGCCTGTTTCTGGCGGTCGCTGCGGTGGCGCCCCAGCAGCGTGGTGATCTTGAGCACCCCGCCCGGCTCGAACGACGTCCCCTTGATGCCACGCAGGCGTGGATCGCCAGGATCGGGCACCCCGTGGCACAGCGCAAGATAGGCGCGCTCGGCGGTATGCGCCTCGAACTGGGCAGCAAGGGCATGGTGGGCGCGGTCGGATTTCGCGACCACCAGCAGGCCGGAGGTTTCCTTGTCGATGCGGTGCACGATGCCGGGGCGTTTTTCGCCCCCGATCCCCGACAGGGTATCGCCGCAATGGGCCAGCAGCGCGTTCACCAAGGTCCCCGAAGGCGATCCCGGCGCCGGATGCACCACCATGCCGGCGGGCTTGTTGACCACGATCAGCTCGTCGTCCTCGTAGGCGATGTCGAGCGGGATGTTCTGGGCCAGGGTCTCGATCTCGGTGGCTTCGGGCAGCGTGATCTCGATCACGTCCCCCTCGGCCACCCGCGCCTTTGGATCGCTCAGCACCGCGCCGTTCCGCGTCACCTGCCCGTCCCCGATCAGCCGCGCAAGGCGGGTGCGCGACAGGGAGGCCTGCTCTGGCACATCGCGGGAAAGCGCCTTATCAAGGCGGGCGGGCGGATCTTCCGAGATCGTGACGGTAAGGACGTTAAGAGGCATGCAAGATAATCCAGAGGCGGAACCGGCGAATTTGCGGCTGTTGCGGCGGCTGGTGACCGCGCTTATGTTGGTGATGATCTTCGGCCTTCTAAGCCTGGTCGGCCTGATTGTCATCCGCTTTGCGCAAAGCCCCGCCCCGGCCCTGCCCGCGCAGATTTCCCTGCCCGATGGCGTCACCGCCGAGGCCGTGACCATGGGCAGCGGCTGGTTCGCCGTCGTGACGAAGGACCAGCGCATCCTGATTTTCGATGCCGACAGCGGCAAGCTGCGCCAGGAGATCGATATCGCGCAGTAGACAGCGCCAGGCCCGTAACCTGCGAAACCCGGTTCAGGGCCGGACAAGGCCCAGCCTGAAGGCAATCGCGATCACCTCCGGCAAGGTCCGCGCGCCCATCTTGCGGCGCAGGCTGTTGCTGTGGAAATCCACCGTCGGCACGGACACTCCAAGGTCGTGGGCCAACTGGTCCCGGCGGCGCCCCCGGATCAAGCCATTCAGGATGTCGCATTCCCGCCTGGTCAGCCGGATCTGGTCTTCGGGGGTCTCGAAGCTCGCCCGCAGGCCGACCTCTTCCCGCGTGGTGACAATGACCAGCACGCGGCGGCCACCTTCGTAGCGCGGTAAAAAGTTCAGCCGCAGCCCCGGCAGGATCCGACCATCCGCAGCGCGCTGCTGCGCCAGGTCCAGACACCCGGCCGTACATTCCTTTTCGCGCGTTGCACGGCCGACGGATTGGCGAAAAGCCTTCAGCACCGGCCCGCCGATGCTCAGCACGCCGTCGGACTGCAATCTGAGGAGGGGATGCAGCATCAACAGCTTTTCCCCCATGCCATTGACCCGCAGCAGCCGGCAGTCGTGATCCAGTTCGAAGATCGGCACGTCGTCGGCCAAGGTCCGGTCCGCATCGGCAATCGCGCGGATATTGTTGCGCACCAATTCCCGGCGAATGGCATGCAGCCGGCCAAGATCGCGGGCATGGCGATTGACGTATTTCAACTGGGCGTCGGAAAAGTCCCCGGCGCTCTTTCCCTTGTGAAAGGCGCTGACGACCATGCCGTCGCGGGTACCCTGAACCATCCCGAGGCACCAATACCGTTCAAGCCGGTTCTCGACGATGTAATCATTGTACATCGCGCTTTTCTCGAACACCTTCGGCGAGACGTAATCAGTCAGCCGGAAAGCCCCGATCCCCATACGCTCATCCTTGACCTCGGCCATCCAGAGATCCTGACGCAGGAATTCCTCGTAGTGCGAATTGGCCTCGGGCTGGGTGCCGGCCGAGACCTCTTGCACATCGCCCGGATGGATCCAGAAGAACATGGCCGAGGGCACCTGCATCTCTCCGGCCATGCGGAGAGGAAGCAATTGGAACAGGTCGTCATCCAGCGCCGCGTCGTAGATTTCGTGGTGCGAAAGCGATAGGGTCATGCGTTCGATAGCTCGTGTCTTCAGGGCGTCTCAGCCACCGCCAGACGTCTGGCATTCAAAGGTCGGGACCTCACCTTATCCCTGCCAAAGTCAAGTTTTCAATCATTTATGCCAGCCAGGCGCTTGCCTCGTCGCGCCCGACAGGCATGGCACGGCGACCAGCCCGCCCGGCACCGAAGCGAAAAGACGAGACAGAGCGCGGAAACCTCCGGTCAGAACCGGTAGGACCATCCGATACGGCAATTCACGGAAGACATCGTGTAAAGCGCGATGTTGGAGTTCTGAATCTGGTATTCACAGGACAATTTCGGGGTGCCCCCCATCACCTTGATGCGACTGTCGGACAGTGACAGGCCCGGTCGATAGACCACATCCTTGCGGCTGAAGTTCACGGCGGCAAAATCCGTGTCGTATTGCCGAAAACTGGCCCGCATGCTCAGCCCGCCCCGCAGGGTCCGCGTCAGGTTCTGTTCATAACCGGCCCGAAGATCCCCCCCCCAATACCGATGGTAATCCAGCCGGGGGCGCAGCCGCTCGACCGAAGCCCCAAGGGTCAGGGTGCCGCTGTCTCCGATACGCCTGGACCAGTTCAGGCCGACCTTGCCGAAGGGGCCGGTGAAACTGGGTCGGTTCAGGTAGTCGCGAAATTCCGTCAGGCCGTAGACGGCAATCCTGTTTCGCGCGTCCAGCACCCATGACCAGCTGCCATGCACCCCCGTCGCCGTGCGATCCGGGCTGGACCGGGCAATATCGGGATAGAATGTCCGGTCGTAATGCAGCCCTACCCGGCTTTCGCCGACGGGCGTCAAACGCCTTATGTCCACAGTCACCCGGCCCTGCCAGAGCCGCAGTTCGGGGGCATCGTACCATGTATGGGAAACCGCGCCGCCAAGTTCCAGGGACAGCCCATCGTCGAGCGCAAATCGATAGCTGCCCTGCCCGCTCACCTCGACCCCGATACCGGAGACCGCATTGCCACCATTTTCAATCGTGAACCGGCCGAGCAACGTGTCGAAATAGGGGCTGGATGAAGCGTTCGCGACATTCGTACTGGGCAGGATCGCAAAGCTGCCGGCACCGGTGACCGGATAGCGGTCCTGCAAGATGCGGATGGCCGCAAGGTAGGCCGCGGAATTGGCGCGTCGTGCAGGATCCAACAGCAGATGGCGCAGATAGGCTTCGGCCCGGCGGACCTGCTTCTGGCGGGCAAAGGCCTCGGCCAGGGAAAGTTGCGCCCGAAGGCTGCCTGGCGCAAGGCGCAAGGCCTGACTGAAATAGGCTTCGCCCTGTTTCGGGTCACCTTCGGACAGGGACGCCTGCCCCAGTTGCATGAGATCGCTGAAGACCTCGAAAGGCGTCTTGCCGTCCTCGGCCAGAACACCCAGCGGAAAAATCGCCAGTAAAATGACCACGAGCATGCGGTGCGGGGACTGACACCAGGCGAAAAATATACGCAACATGCTCGGGTCTATTCAAAAGGACTTCGCTGAAAATCGCGTGCCGCCGGATTGGGGATGGCGGCACGCGATGGGTTGCGGGATCAGGGGATCAGTCTTCGATGGCCGCAAAGCCCCCCTCGACATCCTCGCCGTCGATGGTGCCGGTGACATCGCCATAGGTCGCCAGATCACCTTCGTAATCATAGAAGCTGCCGTCCAGATGCAGATCGAGCGCGTGGTCTTCATCGTCGCTGAGCGTCCCGATCGCGGTGGCCGCAAGGCCGCTGCCCGAAATCGTGCCTGCCACGTTCAGCGCCCCGGCAAGGCTGGTGTCCAGCTCCTGCGTGTCCTCATCGTAGAGGCCGACATCGGTGACAGATCCCGTCAGGGTCCCGCTGGTGAAATCCGCCGAAAGATCGAGATCGCCCAAGGCGGCCAGACCTTCACCGACATCGCTGACTTCCAGCGCACCGGACAAGGTCGCGGTGCCCGTCATCATCCCGGCATCGGCATGGGCAAGGGAGTCGTCTTCGACCGCTGCCACGAAGCCTTCAAGATAATCATACTTGGCCGGCAGGTCGACCTCCGACATATCATCATCGCTGGAAGAACAAGCCGCGAGGCCGAGCGTGACAACCGAAAGGGCCGCAATGGAGAAATTCCGCATCTTCAAATTCCTATGGCTATGCAACCTCCGGGTGAGGTCGTCCTAGATACACCGGAAGTCTTCCATCGCTCGGAAATTGGAACAACCTATGGAAAGTCATAGGTAGACGAAGGCCCACTGACCTGCCACGGCACAGCGCCCCCTCCCTCGGCAAGGCCAGGTCGCCGTATCGCGGTCGGCCGCGCTTTGGGATGTCATGATGCCGTCGCGCCGCCTCCCGAAGCTTTGGGGAACCGGGCCGCGCGAACCAGGCGCCCCCAGCATCGGAAGCGGCCTCAAGGGAACCGCCATGCGTTTCTGAAAATCCGATGGGGGGGGGAGATGGTACCGCCTTCCCGGTTTGAACGGGAGACCTCTGGATCCACAATCCAGCGCTCTAACCAACTGAGCTAAGGCGGCACTTGGGGGCTCACTTACCGAGGCCGCCCGACGATTGCAAGAGGTCCCTTGGCGAAAAATGACAGTCCTGCGACTTGCCCGGCCAAGCGGCGCGGCGCCGGGGTGGTTCCGGCGCGCCGGCATGGCACGACTTGAAAAAACCCGCGCCAGGTTGTAGCGCAATCCGATCACTCTGGGAGAATGCGCAATGGGAATCGACACAGAACGCGAAATCGAAGCCAACCTGCAGATCGGCCCCACCGATGCGGGCATGGTTCGACTTTTCATCGAAGCCACCGGCATCGAGATCCCGATGGATTTCGAACCCGAAGAAGCCGAAGAGATCGCCGAGGAAATCCGTGCCGCCGCGCAGGCGGCAAGAAGCGCGGGCGGCAAGAAGCGGCGCTAGACCCTCGGGTCGCGCCAGCCCTGCAGCCGGCGGGCCGCGTCGCGGGCAAACTTCAGCGTCAGCGCCTTGCGCCGCGCCCCGGCCAGCTTGCTTTCGTCCGGCATGCGGATGATTTCACCGCCGTAGCTGTCGGCCAGGATCAGGCCGGTGCCCCCGGGCAGCAGATCCAGCGGGAAATCCGCATCCACGGCCCAGAAAAAGCGGTCGCACCAGTCAAGATAGCCCTGCCATTTACCGTCGGACAGGAAATCCGCGCGCGAGCTCTTGCACTCCACGCACCAGATTTCGCCTTTCGGGCCAAGGCCCAGCACATCCATGCGCTTGCCGCGCTCGGGGACAAATTCCTCGAGGCTGGCAAAGCCATGGGTGATCAGCATTCGGCAGACGCCGCGGGCCAGCAACTGGCCCGGTTGCGGCGCGGCGGGGTCGGGAACAAGGGTGGTAATCGGCATGGGCACATTCTGAACATTCCGCGAACAAAGGCAAGACACATGGTGTTTGCCGCCAGAACCCCTATCTTTTACCCCGACGGACCTAAATCCGGCCCGGTCCGGTTCCAGGACCGCACCAGAGTGACAGAGGAGGAGAAACCGACTTGAGCGATCAGGACAGCAATGCCCGGCAAGACCATGACGCCGCGACCGCAGGCAACAGGCGCGGGGCCCCCGGGGCCCGGATGGCGCGGGAACTGGAAGGGCACCTGGGGTTTCTCGAAACCTTCACCGGCACGGCCCTTGGCGTGCTTTCAGTCGCCTCGGGGATCTATACCTACCTCGGCGTATCCTCGCTGCTGGACGGGGACGGCGCCATGCTGGTCTTCGCGGCCATCGCCTATTCGGTGGCGGTCTCGACCGGGATCTTCGTCTTCTGGTCCTACATGATCCGGCTGTTTCCCGCGATGCAGACCGCGCGCGCCCGGGTCGGGCTGCTGGGAGCCATGGGGCTGGGGTCGCTGGCCATCGTCGCCATGTCGTCCTGGCTGAATGCCGCCGCGCTGGCCGGCGGGGCCGCCGTCGAACAGCACCTTGCCGAGACCGTGCAGGACTATCAGGAGGCGCTGGAGCGCACCCATGAGATCGCCCTGTCGGCGCAAGGTCTGGAACGCGACGTGGCCCGCGCGCAACAAAGCTTTGCCGATCTCAGCGAACAGGAGGCGGCGGGCGGGCTGTCGGGTCTTGCCGGACGTGGCGCGGTCTTTCGCGTGCTGCGACAGAAAAGTCAGGAGCTGACCGCGCTTCAGGCCCAGATCGCCGAACAGGCGCCGCTGGTCGACAGCGCCTTCACCGAAGGCAACCGCCTGCTGAGCGAGATGCGCGCCCTGACGGTCGAACCCGGCCCGGTCGAGGCCCGGTCGGTCGAGTTCAGCGAAAAGGCCGTGCGCCTGGCAGGTATCCTTGCAGAACTGCGCCAGCTGAGCGTCGCCCCTCTGGTCGCCCGCGCCGCGCAGGATCTGTCGGCTTCGGTCGTACTGCCCGAACTGGACGGGACGACAGAGGAAATGCGCGGTACTCAGGGCGCTACCATCACTTCGGTCCTTGACGTTCTGGTGCAGCGCGCCGCCACCCTCGACACCGCCGCGCAAGAGGTCATGGCGATGCAACCGGCCGAGGAAACCACCTATACGCCGATCTCCTCGGCGGATGCGGTGATCCGGTATGCCGGGAACTTCATCCCCTCCTGGGCCGGGGCGATTGCCATCGACCTGCTGCCGGCGGTGCTGGTGCTGATCCTTGCGGTGACGCAAAGCGCGATCCGCGCCGGGCGCGATACCGCCCCGATCGAGGAACGGATGACCATCGCCGACCTGCGGGCCGCGCTGGCCGCCGCGCGCGATGTGGATGCCGCCCTGATCGAAGGGCGGCAAAGTGCGCGGGCCGAAGCCGCCTACCCGCCTGCCCCGCAGCCGCCCGCGCCGTCAGAGCCGCCCCTGCGCCCTGACCCAAGCGCGCCGGAGGCACCGGAGACCAGAGAAAGAGACACTGGCCCTGGCAACCGCTCTGGCACTGGCGCAGGCAGTGGCAGTGGCAGTGGCAGTGGCAACGAGGCAAGCTCGTGAGCGCCAGCAAGGAAGGGCGCAATATCGGGCGCATCATGGCCGGGGTGCTGCTGTTTCAGCTGGTGCTTGGCCTGCTGCTGTTCTTCGGGGATCTCGGGCGTGGGTTTTCGCTGCCCAGTCGCGGCCCCGCCGCGCCAGGGTTCGACCTGCCGGTCAGCCCCGGCGACCAGACCCGCAAATACGACCCCGCCGAAATGCCTGTCACCGGCCCCGGCCCATCTGGCCCCATGCCCGACAGGCTGGTGCTGGAGGAATTGACCGGGGCCTGGCGTCTTACCGGACGGATCGCCGAAGGCGACGCGGAGCGGATCGCGGCCCAACTGACCGAGCGCCTGCAACCCGAGACCGCCGCGCAGGCCCCCGACACCCTGTTCCTGAACTCGCCCGGCGGCGCGGTCGCCGAGGCGTTGCAACTGGGCCGGGTGATCCGCGACGCGGGGCTGTCCACCGACATGGGCGCACGCGACATCTGCCTGTCTGCCTGCCCCTACCTGCTGGCCTCCGGCGTGACCCGCAGCGCCGATACGGGCGCCCGCATCGGTGTGCACCAGCATTATTTCGGGGAAAATACGCTGTTGCCCGCCTTCACCGCCGTCAAGGATATCCAGCGCGGACAGGGCCAGGTGATGCGCTACCTTCAGGATATGGGCGTCGACCCCATGCTGATGAGCCACGGCCTGCTGACCCCGCCGGACCAGATCTATCTGCTGTCGCGGGATGAGCTGGAAACCTATGCGTTGCTGACCCCTGATGAGGACGGCTAAGGCCCCATCCAGAGGCGGGGGAGATTTCGCCGAAACCACCCCCGCCCCTTGCCCTGCGCCATGCAAAGCCCTAGATGCAGTCGAGGCGGGTTCTGCCCTTCTCGTGAACGGTTACATTCCAGTGGCCTTAAGCAAATCCGAGGGAGCTGGCTCTGTCCGGGCCCTGGTCCGGTTATCTGGCGCCCACCTGTACAACAGGTCCTCGGGAATGCACTAACCAAACGGCCGCGTGCGGGCCCGCCACTTTCCCCACCCGAATACGGCCGACACCATCAGGCAGGTGCACTGCCGCGCGATGACAGCGGGTGCCTCTGCAAGGCAGCCCCGCCTGCTTTCGCGCCAGCACCTTCTGCGAAGAAGCCCTGGGCGCGGCTATACCGACGCCCGGACCAACCAGCCTGCGATCAGAAGCGGCGCTTGTTTTCGGACTTGGTTTCCACCCGGACCGGCAGAAGTTCATGGGTCATCTCGCGCAGCCCGCTGCGCGGGGTGCCATCGTCGCGCAGCGCCATGACGGCAATCGCGAACTGGACGCCGCCAAAGACGATGCCGTTGAAGAAGAATATCATGAAGGCCGCCAGGGGTCCGTCGCGGGTTTCCAGCACCAGGTGACGCAGCCCAGCCACGTCGAAACCGATCAGCGCCACGGTGAACAGCGCTGAAATCGCGAAGCCGATGGCGATCTGGGTGATGTAGAGACGGACGAGCTTTGGCATCGGGACCTCCCGCAGATGACCTCTGGCCAGCTATCCGAAGTGATTCCGGACGTCGCGCCAGAGAATGCCCCTAGGATAGTCTGTAACGCGCAGATGTCATCCCTTTGCGTCTGATGCGCCTTGTCGCAGGTTGGATTACGTTGCGACACCTTTTACGTGAAGGGGTCGGCGGGGCTGTCTGCCCTGCCGAAACACCGAGAAAGTCACAGAAATTCGCTGAAAACGGGCAAATTCTGCCCCGGTCACCCCGCCCCGATCAGAAGGCTTCGGGCTTGGCCTCGCGGGCCATGTGGTCGAGCACGGCATTGACGAAGGCCGGCTCTTTCGTTTCCGGGAAGAAGGCCTGGGCAACGCCGACATATTCCACGATCACCACCTTGGGCGGGGCATCGCCTTGCAGAAGCTCGGCCCCGGCGGCGCGGAACAGCGCCCGCAGGGTCGGGTCGATCCGGGCGATCGGCCATTTCGCCACCAGCGCGCGGTCGGTCATCTGGTCGATCCGGGCCTGCCAACTGACGGCTTCGCCAAGGATCATGCGGAACAAGGTCACATCGCCTTCGGCAAATTCACCCTCGTCATAGGTGGCGCCGAAACGGTGATCTTCGAATTCCACCTGGATCTTCTCGACCGTCTGACCGGAGGCTTCCATCTGGAACAGCGCCTGCACGGCATAAAGACGCGACGCCGAGCGCATCTTGCGCTTCTGGTTGCCCGAAAGGGGCTGCGGGATCTGGGGTTCGTCGCTCATTACTGGCCTATCGGGTCACGAAGGTGGGGCCTTACGCAGGGGTGCTTCCCCCGGCAAGGCGGTATTCCTCAGTGGCGGGACGAAAGCCCACGCCGCTTTTCGGAGCGCCCCATTTGCGCGAAAGCGCCAGAAGATGCAAGGCCGCAGCGGCCGCGCCCGCACCTTTGTTCTGATCCGCCACACGGGCGCGTACCAGCGCCTGTTCGCGGGTCTCGACCGTCAGGATGCCATTGCCGATGCAGAAGCCCTGCAGGCCCATCAGGGTCAGCGCGCGCGAACTGTCGTTGCAGACCGTGTCGTAATGGGTCGTCTCGCCCCGGATCACGCAGCCAAGCGCGACATAGGCGTCGAAATTCGACATCCGCCCGGCGATGGCGATCGCCGAGGGCACCTCGAGCGCGCCGGGCACTTCGATCAGCTCCTGCGTGGCGCCCCAGGCGTCGATTTCGGCACTGGCGCCTTCGATCAGCTGATCGGCCACGTCCCGGTAATATGGCGCGACGACGATCAGGACCTTCGCGGGCTTGTCGAGGCTGCCGCGCGGCAGGGAATAATGAAGTTCATTGGCAGCCATGTCTCAGTCTCCGATCCGGCGGGTGCCGGTGATTTCCAGCCCGTAGGCCTCCAGCCCGACAACGGTGGGTTGCGGCGAATTGGTCAACAGGATCAGCTGTGACAGCCCGAGCGAAGACAGGATCTGGGCCCCCAGCCCGTATTGGCGCAGGGTGTGGGGCGATACCTCGCCTGCCGTCACCAGCTTCATGTGCAGATCGCGCAGCAGCACGACAACGCCGCGACCTTCGTCGGCCACCGCCATCATCGCATCGCGGAACTCATCCGCCCGCCCTGCCGGGCCCGCGCCAATCACGTCCTTCATCGGGTCCAGCGCATGCATCCGCACCAGCACCGGTTCCGGGGTCGAGATATCGCCCTTGCTCAGCACGATATGTTCGGCCCCCTGGGTTTCGTCGACATAGATCCGCAGATCCCAGTCCCCGCCGAATTCTGTGTTGATGCTGCATTCCTTTTCGATCCGCACCAGATTGTCGTAGCGGCGGCGATAGGCGATCAGATCCGAAATCGTGCCGATCTTCAGCCCGTGCAATTGCGCGAAGGCGATCAGTTCGGGCAGGCGCGACATGGTGCCGTCCTCGTTCATGATCTCGCAGATCACGCCCGAGGGGTTCAGCCCGGCCAACCGCGACACATCGACAGCCGCTTCGGTATGCCCGGCGCGCACCAACACGCCGCCGGTGCGCGAGCGCAGCGGAAAGACGTGGCCCGGCGTCGCGATGTCGGCCGCGCCCTTGCCCCCATCGATGGCCACGGCCACGGTCCGCGCCCGGTCATGGGCCGAAATCCCGGTGGAAACCCCTTCGCGGGCCTCGATGGACACGGTGAAATTGGTCTCGTGGCGCGACGAATTCTGCGACGACATCAGCGGCAGGCCCAACTGGTCGACACGGTCGCCGGTCAGGGACAGGCAGATCAGGCCCCGCCCGTGGGTCGCCATGAAGTTGATCGCCTCAGGCGTTGCCATCTGCGCCGGGATCACCAGATCGCCTTCGTTTTCACGGCTTTCGTGATCGACCAGAATGAACATGCGGCCGTTGCGGGCGTCCTCGATGATGTCCTCGACCGAGGAAATCGCATCGGACCAGCTTTGCTCGACGGGTCCCGGCTGTTCAAATGTATTGTCATTGGGCATGGTATGATCCTCGTGTTGCCCGAGCAGATACCGCAGGCGGATTTGGAAAGCCAGTCCGACGGGGCGTGCATCGTCGGACAGCCTCTGTGCATCGGCCCCATCGGCGCGCGGCACAGCACCGCGCCCGCGGCGCCGCGTTCAACATGCACTGGCCGGGAAAAGGGCCTCTGCCCCCAAAGCGCCGCCCAGGCGGCCTGCAGCGACCCAGTCGCGTTCCAGCGCATGGCCCGAAATCAGCACCAGTCCCGCCGGTGGCAGCCCGCAGCCCGCCCGCGCCAGGGCATCGCGCATCCGCGGGAACGCCCCAAGCAGCGGCGGGGCGGCAAAGACCGCATCCAGGCCGGCCACCCCGTCCAGAAGCGCCTCGGGGCGCAGCGGTGGCAGGGCCAGACCGATACGGCGCACATGGCGCAGGCCTTCGAGCCGCTCGACCGTGCCCTCCTGCGGGGCAGTATGATGGGCATAGACCCCGAGCGCGTTCGAGGAAATCAGGTAGCCCGCGATATCACGCCCCGAGACGGCCCGGATCGCGGCGTAGTCACGATATCTCAGCCCCAGTTCGCGGGCCCGCGCGATCCGCAGACGTACCAGTTCGACCGGCAGGTGGGCCTCAGAGTGCTGCTGACGCGCCTTTGTCCATTGGTGCACGCGCCAGGCGTGCCCGGGATCCATCGAGGGGCCAAGGTTGTGGCCCATGCCATGCAGGGGTTTGTCGGCCATGCCGTCCTTCAGAGAGGTCATCTGCGCAAGGGACCAGCCGGCAAACGGGCGGTGCGCAAGCGGCGCATGCCTGGCCCCGGCCCGCTCAGATCGCGGTCTCTTGCAGGCGGGCGACGTAGCGCGCCATGGTATCGACTTCCAGGTTGATCTGGTCGCCGGTCTTCACCAGCCCCCAGGTCGTGGCGATCTTGGTATGCGGGATCAGGTTGACGCCAAAGACCGCCCCCTGAACCTCGTTCACCGTCAGCGAGGTGCCGTTCAGCGCGACGGACCCTTTGGGGGCGATGAAACGCGCCAGATCTTTGGGCGCGCGGAACCGCACGCGGGTGCTGTCACCGTCCTGCTCCATCGAGATCACCTCGGCGAGGCCATCGACATGACCCGAGACGATATGCCCGCCCAGTTCATCCCCGACCTTCAGGGCGCGTTCCAGGTTGATCTGCTTGCCATCGGACCAGCCGCCAAGACTGGTCTTGGACAGGGTCTCGGCACTAATTTCGACCGCGAACCAGTCGGTGCCCAGTTCGACCACCGTCAGGCAGACCCCGTCGCAGCAGATCGAGGCGCCAAGGTCGATACCGTCGATGTCATAGCTGCACTCGATCTCGGCCCGCAGATCGCCCTGCTGGTCCAGACGGCGGATGGTGCCGATATCAGTGACAATTCCGGTGAACATGGAAAGCCCCGTCGCATTTTCATTTCCTCTGGCCTAGCGTCAATGCATGCGGGTCGCAAGCGGGCTTTACCTTCTGTAAGTATCCGGTACGAAATAGTGATCCTGCCGCGCCGGGGTCCCGCGCGGCACGGCGCCCGGCATGGAACAGGCCCTGCGACGCCCATGAAGCGCAGTCAGACCGGATGGTACCGGGACACGTCAGGTCGCGCCGTGACAAGACGAAACCGGGAGCAATCCCGCAGGAAAGAGGCGAAAGGCGGCATGAATTGACGACGAAACGTGTGTTTCTGTTCCTTCAAGGGCCCCATGGCCCCTATTTCCGCCAGCTTGCCCATGTGCTGCGCCTGGCCGGTGCCGACGCCTGGCGCGTGGGGTTCAATACCGGGGATGCCATGTTCTGGGGCCAGAAGGACAGCTACATCCCCTTTCCCGGCCCGTTAGAGGACTGGGACGCCACCCTGATCGGCATCCTTGAAGACAAATCCGTCACGGACATCGTCCTTTATGGCGATTCCCGCCCCATTCACGCCCGCGCCCTTGCCTGTGCCCGCGAACGGGGTCTGGGTATCCACGTCTTCGAAGAAGGTTATCTGCGGCCCTATTGGGTCAGCTATGAACGGGATGGTTCCAACGGGAATTCCCGCCTGATGCAGATGCAGGTGCCGGACATGCGCGCGGTGCTGGCCAGTACTGCGGCCGAACCCCCTGTATCCCCTGCGCGGTGGGGCGACATGCGCCAGCATATCTTCTATGGCGCGCTCTACCATTTCTTCGTCATGGTCGCCAATCGCCGCTACGGCGCGCTTCCGCCGCATCGCGGAGTGCCCGTCAGCCGGGAATTCCTGGGCTATCTGAAGGGTCTGCTGCTCATGCCGGTCAGCGGGGCGGAGCGGCGCATCGCCTCCTGGCGCATCCGAAGGGGGCGCTTTCCCTATCACCTGGCGCTGCTGCAACTGGATCACGATTCCTCGTTCCAGATGCATTCGCCCTTTGCCACTTCGATGGAGTTCCTGACCGAGGTGCTGCAGGCCTTTGCGGCAGGCGCACCGCAACACCATCACCTTGTCATCAAGACCCATCCGCTGGACGACGGCGGCGCCGGCCTGCGCCGCGACATCCGCCGCCTGACCCGGCAGGTCGGGTTGACCGGGCGGGTGCATTTCCTGCGCGGGGGCAAGTTGGCGCAATTGCTGGCCGATACCCGAAGCGCGGTCACGGTGAATTCCACCTCCGGACAGCAGGTGCTGTATCGCGGCATCCCGTTGCGCAGCTTCGGGGCTGCGGTCTACAACAAGCCGGAATTCATCTCGACCCAACCCCTGCCGGACTTCTTTGCCGGGGCGCTGCGGCCCGACCGTCAGGCCTATGGCGATTACCGGCGCTATCTTCTGGAAACCAGCCAGGTCGCCGGAGGGTTCTATTCCGCCCGCGCACGCCGCCAGCTTTTGCGTCAGATCGTCGACATGATGCTGGCCCCGGAAGACCCCTACGACGCCCTCAAATCAGGCAAAGCCGCGCCACGCCAACAATTGCGGCTTCTACCCTGACAAGAGCAAGCAGCACACTAGTCAAGACGACGACGCTCTGACAGGATACAGTCAGTGGCGCGCCGCCCCAGGCCGGCTACGTCCTGCAAGGGAGAGATTACATTGACAAATTCCAGAACCGCTTGGGTCAAGTCCGCGACGATGCTCGCCACGACTTTGCTGCTGGCGTCCTGCGCGGCACTACCTCAGGTTGGGCCGAACAAGGACCAGATCTATTCCGGTTCCACCCTGGAACAGGGCAATGCCCATATCGTTGCCGTCGACAGCCGCATCGCCAAGGTCACGGACACCACGCCGGCGCTCGGGTTTTCCAGCGGGTTCCGCAATGTCGACGTTCTCGGCCCGGACACGATCCGCCCCGGCGACATCCTGAGCCTGACCATCTGGGAAAATGTCGATGACGGCCTGCTTGTGGGCGAAGGCCTGAACGCCACGCAGCTTACCGGCGTGCAGGTGGATGGGGACGGCTTCATCTTCGTTCCCTATGCCGGCCGTATCGAGGCAGCCGGAAATACCCCCGAAGCCATCCGCCGGATCATCACCGAGAAACTGCAGGAACAGACCCCCGAACCGCAGGTCGAAGTGCGGCGCGATTCCGGCGACGGGGCCACGGTGACCATCACCGGGTCCGTCGGTGCGCAGGGGGTCTATCCGATCGAACGACCGACCCGCACCCTGTCGTCGATGATCGCGGCCTCGGGCGGTGTACTAATCGATCCGCAGACCGCCATCGTCACCATCCTGCGCAGCAACCAGCGCTCGGCGATCTGGTACGAGGATATCTTTGAAATCCCCGACTACGACATCGCCCTGCGCGATGGCGACCGCATCAACATCAAGGAGGACGAACGCGAATTCACCGTGCTCGGCGCCATTGGCGCGCAATCGGTGATCCGCTTCCAAAGCCCGGACCTGACCGCGATCGAAGCCCTGGCACAGGCCGGTGGCCTGCGCACCAACGCCGCCGATCCGACCGGCATCTTCATCCTGCGCAAGGAAGATCAGGCCGTCGCCCAGGCCGTGCTGGGTCAGGCCACCACGGGCGAGCAGAACATGGTCTACGTCCTGAACCTGACCGAGCCCAACGGGTTGTTCACCGCACGCGATTTCAAGATGCGGGACGGAGACCTCGTCTACGTGACCGAAGCGCCCTTCACCCAGTGGGACAAGGCCATCTCGGCAATCTTCGGATCCCTGGCAACCGCCGGGTCGATCTCCAGCCTGTAACCGCCGGGACCGGGCCATGTCCAAGCCCCCGCGCGCCCCCGCCCCGCCAGAGGCCGTCTTGCCTGAAGGCGGCCCCTGGGGGCGCGACGGACGTGGCACCGGGGCCCTGATTCCCCTGCATGTCCGCTCGGCCGGCTTCCTGACCCAGGCGCCCCTGCGCCGGATGCTGCGACTGGCGGGCTACCGCGTCACGCTCGGCAAGCCCGGTCCCGGCGATCTGGTGGCGGTCTGGGGCCATGCGCCCTCGGCCCGGCGGGCCGAAGCGCTGGCCAAGCGAACCGGAGCCAAGCTGCTGCGCATCGAAGACAGCTTCCTGCGCTCGCTGTTTCCGGGGCGGGCCAGGGGCTCGGCAGGGGATCCCCCCGTGGGGCTGACCCTGGCGCGGCAGGGCTGCCATTTCGACGCCACCGGCCCGTCTGACCTGGAAACACTGCTGCGCGACCATCCTCTGGACGACCCTGCACTGCTGGCCCGCGCAGAAGGCCTTTGCGCCCGCCTTCAAGACGCCCATCTGTCGAAATACGCCGCCACCCTGCCCGCCGGAGATCCCGGCGCGGGCGACCTGCCGGCGCCCGGCTATGTGCTGGTCATCGACCAGACCCGCGGCGATGCTTCGATACGGCTGGGCGGCGCGGATGCCGGGACCTTCACGACCATGCTCGCCGCCGCCCGTGCCGAACATCCGGGCCGTGACATCCTGCTGCGCGGTCACCCCGAAACCGCCGCCGGCCTGCGCCCCGGTCATTTCGACGACATCCCCGGCGTTATCCGGCACAGCGCGCCCATAAGTCCCCGGGACCTGATGCGCGGCGCCCATGCGATTTATTGCGTGACCTCCCAGATGGGGTTCGAGGCGATCCTGGCGGGCCACCGCCCGCAGGTCTTCGGCCGGCCCTTCTACGCCGGCTGGGGGCTGAGCGATGATCGCCACCCAAGCCCGCTGACGCGCCGCAACCGACTGCTCGGCCGCGCGCAACTGGTGGCCGGGGCCCTGATCCTTTACCCGCTGTGGTATGACCCCGCACGGGACCGGCTTTGCAGCCCCGAAGAGGCGGTCGAGGGCCTTGCCGCCCGGGCCCGCGCCTGGCGCGAGGATCACCAGGGCTGGAACGGCGACAACATCCGCCTGTGGAAGCGGGGGCATTTCCAGGCCTTCTTCGGCGGTACAAAGCGGATGACCTTCGAGAGGGAGACAGCCCGCCGAACGCTCCACTGGGGGCCAAGCGAGGCACCGGTCACACGGGTCGAGGACGGCTTCCTGCGCTCGCGCGGGCTTGGCGCCGAACTGGTGCCGCCGCTGTCGCTGGTGCTTGACGATCTTGGCGTGCACTACGATCCGAACCGCGAAAGCCGGCTGGAGCGCTTGATCGCGGATCGCGCCGTTCTGCGCCCCGATCAACTGGTCCGCATCCGTGCGGTGATCGACCGGCTGATCCGCGACGGGCTGACCAAGTACAATACCGGCGGCCCGCCCCCGGATCTGCCACAAGGGCAGCGCATTCTGGTGCCGGGTCAGGTCGAAGACGATGCCTCGATCCGGTTCGGCGCCGGACAGATCGCCACCAATGCCGCGTTGCTGCGCCGTGTGCGGCAGGCCAATCCGGGCGCCGTGATCCTGTTCAAGCCCCATCCGGACGTCGAAGCCGGCTTGCGCCCCGGCGCGGTAGACCGCCCCGGCGACTGGGCCGACATGGTGCTGAGCGACACGGATACCGGCGCGCTTCTGGCCGAGGTGCAGGAGGTATGGACCATGACCTCAGGCCTGGGGTTCGAGGCGCTGATCCGCGGCCTGCCCATCACCGTGACCGGCCGGCCCTTCTACGCGGGTTGGGGACTGACCCGCGACCTCGGCGCGTCGATCCCGCGTCGGGCCGCGCTTGTGCAGGGACCTTCCGGAAGCCTGTCGCTGGAAAGCCTGGCCCATGCGGTGCTGATCGATTACCCACGCTATCGCGATCCGGTCAGCGGTTTGGCATGTCCGGTCGAAACGGTTCTGGATCGGCTGGCCAGCGGCAAGACAGGTCGCCGGGGACCTGCCCTGCGCCTGTTGGCAAAGACCCAGGGGGTGTTGGCCTCGCGCCCGGGCCTCTGGCGCCGAGGGTAGCCTGTCAGGCGATGGGCCGGCGCCAGCGGGTCATCACGTCCGGGCCGATGATCCGGCTTTCCACCAGATCCAGGCGCGGGGCTTCGGCCAGCCGGTCAATCCCCATGGCGCCAAGCGCCGGGCGCCCTTCGGCCCCCAGCAGCAGGCCGGCGGACATCACGACAAGCTCATCGACCAGATCGGCGCCGAGCAGGGTCGCGGCCAGCGCCCCGCCGCCTTCGCAAAAGACCCGCGTCAACCCCGCCGTACCAAGCGCGCCCAGGACCGAGGCAACTTCAAGCTGCCGCCCCGAAACCTCGCAGGGCAGCAACGTCGCGCCCAGGCCCTGCCAGGCCTCGACAAGGCTTGGATCGGCGTCGCGACCATGGCAGATCCAGACCGGGATATCCTTCGCGGTGCGGGCCAGATGGCCCATCAACGGCAGGTCGATCCGGCGCGAGACCACCACGCGCACGGGCTGCCGGGTGACGCCAAGGCCGCGCACGGTCAGCGACGGGTCGTCGATCCGCGCGGTGCCGGCCCCGACCATCACCGCGTCATGGCGCGCGCGCATGGCATGGACCTGACGGCGGGCTTCGGGGCCGGTAATCCACTGGCTTTCGCCGGTCGCGGTGGCGATCCGGCCATCCAGCGTCAGCGCCAGTTTCAGTGTCAGCAGGGGCCGCCCCTGTTCCCGATTCAAAAAGAACCCGGCGTGATCCTGCGCTGCTTCCGCCGCCCGGACGCCGGTGGTGACAGCGATCCCGGCGGCGCGCAGCATGGCAAATCCCTTGCCTTCGACACGAGGGTCCACATCTTCCAGCGGGGCCACGACACGGACAATACCCGCCGCGATCAGGGCCTCGGCACAGGGCGGTGTGCGACCATGATGGGCGCAGGGTTCAAGACTGACGTAAGCGGTGGCGCCGCGGGCGTTCGGCCCGGCCTGGGCCAGCGCCTGTACTTCGGCATGGGGACGCCCGCCCGGGCTGGTCCAGCCGCGGCCCACGACGCGCCCATTTGCGACGATGACGCACCCAACCGCCGGATTGGGCCAGGTCTGCCCCTGCCCGCGCCGCCCCAGCGACAGGGCCAGCGCCAGATAGCGGTCGTCCTCGGCCTTGGTGGCTCCGACAATCACGGATGCGCCCCCCTCCCTGCCGGCCCCGATGCGTTCACCGGGCCGGATGCATTGCGATCATTCGTCTTTCGGCAGGTTCGGGCGCAATTCACTGACGAACTTGTCGAAATCATCGGCCGCCTGGAAATTCTTGTAGACGCTCGCGAAACGGACATAGGCCACGGTATCGATCCGCGCCAGCGCCTCCATCACGATTTCACCGATGGCCTTGGACGGAATATCGGTTTCGCCCATGCTTTCCAGCCGCCGCACGATCCCCGAGATCATCTGATCGATCCGTTCCTGTTCGACGGGCCGTTTCTGCATCGAGATCCGGATCGAACGTTCCAGCTTGCTGCGGTCGAAATCCTCGCGCCGGCCATTGGACTTTATGACCACGAGGTCGCGCAGCTGCACCCGTTCATAGGTGGTAAAGCGCCCGCCGCAAGCCGGGCAGAACCGGCGCCGACGGATGGAAACATGATCCTCCGCTGGTCGCGAATCCTTAACCTGCGTGTCGATATTGCCGCAAAATGGACAGCGCATCGCCTGGCACCCCTTTTCGTCCGACCCCGCCGATAGGGGGCCTCCCCGATTTATCCACAGCCACTATAGGGGGTCTACCGTAAATTGGGTAGCAGGGAATTCCCCTGGCCAGATATATGAAAAATAGCCTGAATTCCCCCCGAATTGCCTGAATACCACCAGGAAAGCACAGTGTTCCGGGCCGCTACAATCTGTCCTGTCGCCCTTGCCCGTCAGAGGGTTAAGATTACCATGATGACAAACGATACAGTCAAGCTGGCAAGGATCCACCGATGCTCGAAAGCTTCTCCGCCGAGACCCTGGCGCGAATGCAATTCGCCTTCACCGTTTCGTTCCATATCATCTTTCCCGCCTTTTCAATCGGTCTGGCCAGCTACCTGGCCGTGCTGAATGCGCTCTGGCTGAAGACCCGGGACGAGACCTATCTGCATCTGTTCACCTATTGGAAAAAAATCTTCGCCATGGCCTTCGGCATGGGCGTCGTCTCGGGCATCGTGATGTCCTACCAGTTCGGAACCAACTGGGCGGTCTTTTCGGACAAGGCCGGCCCGGTGATCGGCCCATTGATGGGATACGAAGTCCTGTCGGCCTTCTTCCTGGAGGCCGGTTTCCTTGGCATCATGCTGTTCGGGCGCAACCGTGTCGGCGATGGCCTGCATATGTTCGCCACCGCCATGGTGGCGGCGGGCACGCTGTTCTCGGCCACCTGGATCATCGCGGTGAACAGCTGGATGCAGACCCCGCAGGGCCATGGGATCAACGAACTGGGGCAATTCGTGCCCGAGGACTGGATGGCAATCATCTTCAGCCCCTCCTTCCCCTACCGGCTGGTGCACATGGTGCTGGCGGCCTACCTGACCACCGCGCTGGTGGTGGGCGGTGTCGGCGCCTGGCACCTGCTGCGCGACCGGCTGGACCCGACGGCGCGGCGGATGTTCTCCATGGCGATGTGGATGATCCTGTTCGTGGCGCCTCTGCAGATCTTTGCGGGCGACCAGCACGGGCTGAACACCCTGGAACACCAGCCCACCAAGGTCATGGCGATGGAGGGGCATTTCGAAAGCCATCCGGATGGCGCCCCGCTGATCCTGTTCGGCTGGCCCGATCAGGAGGCGCAGGAGATGAAATATTCGGTCGAGATTCCCAAGCTGTCGAGCCTGATCCTGAAGCACTCCTGGGACGCGCCGCTGGACGGGCTGGATACGGTCGCCCGCGAAGATCAGCCGCCCGTGGCAATCGTCTTCTGGTCCTTCCGGGTCATGGTCGGGCTTGGGTTCTGCTTCCTGGGCCTGGCGATCTGGTCGGTGACGAAACGTGCCATGGGACGGCTTTACGACAGCCCCTGGCTGCAACGGGTGGCGGTGCTGCTTGGACCGACCGGTTTCATCGCCGTGCTGGCCGGCTGGATCACGACCGAGGTCGGGCGCCAGCCCTTCACGGTCTACGGGCTGCTGCGCACCTCCGACAGCCTGTCGCCGGTGCAGGCCCCGGCCGTCGCCGCATCGCTGGCCGGCTTCGCGGTGGTCTATTTCTTCGTCTTCGGGGCGGGCACGATCTATATCCTCGCGATGATGGCCAAGCCTGCCGCAACCCCCCGCCTTGGTCTGCGCGACGGACCGATCCGTACCGCCGGGCTGACACCCGCGCAGCAAAGCAACCCCGATGCCCTGCATGATGATTGAGGAAACAGACCCATGATCTTTGAACTCTCCTTCATCTTCGCCGGGATTATCGCCTTTTCGGTGCTGACCTATGTCGTGCTCGACGGCTTCGACCTTGGCCTCGGCATCCTGTTCCCGCTGGCACGGGACCACAAGGAACGCGGCGTCATGATGAATTCCGTCGCCCCGGTCTGGGACGGCAACGAAACCTGGCTGGTGCTGGGCGGCGGCGGGCTGTTCGCGGTCTTTCCGCTGGCCTATGCGGTGGTCATGCCAGCGCTCTACATGCCGATCATCGTGATGCTGCTGGCCCTGGTGTTCCGCGGCGTCGGTTTTGAGTATCGTTGGCGGTCAGAGCGTTGGCGCCCCTTCTGGGACATGGCCTTCTTTGGGGGGTCGCTGGTGGCGACCCTGATGCAGGGCATCTCGCTCGGAGCGCTGGTGCAGGGCATCCAGGTCGAGGGGCGTGCCTATGCGGGCGGCTGGTGGGACTGGCTTTCGCCGTTTTCCATCGGTACAGGCATCGCGCTGGTGCTGGGCTATGGCCTGCTGGGCGCGACCTGGCTGGTGATGAAGACCGAGGGGCCGCTTCAGGCCCGCATGCGCGGCCTTGCGATCTGGCTGGGCATCGGTACGCTGCTGGCCATCGGCGCGGTCAGCCTGGCGACGCCTTTCCTGCATCCGCAGTATCTGAGCCGCTGGTTCACCTTCCCCGCCGCCTGGTACAGCGCCGCCGTTCCGCTGCTGCTGCTGATCGCGGCCTTCCTGCTGTTCACGGGGCTGCGCCGGGGCAAGGACATCCAACCGTTCCTGGCTGCGCAGAGCCTTTTCGTGCTCAGCTTCATCGGCATCGGAATCAGCTTCTATCCCTATATCGTGCCCCCGGACCTGACCATCGCCGCCGCCGCCGCACCAGATGAAAGCCTGCGCTTCATTCTGGTCGGCACGGTGATCCTGGTGCCGATCATCCTGGGCTATACCGCCTATGCCTATTGGGTGTTCCGCGGCAAGGTCGATCCCAATGAGGGCTATCACTGATGCGGTCAAAGGTCGGACATCGCGGCGCGTGGGTGCGGACAGGATCGGCATTGATCGGGGCAGGCACATGAAAAGCGGGCCAAAACGTCTGCTGTGGTTTGCCGGTCTCTGGCTGATCAGCGTCGCAGCGCTGACAGTCGTGGCTTTGCTGATCCGGATGGCCTTGCCGACCTAGGCCAGGCCGAGGCCAAACGCCGTCGCCCGGCCTCAGCCCGCGTTGCGCCCTTCATCGGGGCGCGCGACGGGGTCCGGGTCAAAGAACCTGTGCTGCGCCCTGCCTGCCTTCTTCGACAGGTAAAGCGCGCGATCCGCATCGGCCAGCATCTGCTCGGCCCGAGGAGGATCGTAGAAGGTCGACAGGGTCGTGCCCATGGAACAGGAAATCCGGCAGATCCGCCCATCGTATTGCACCGGCACCTCCAGCCGGTCGATCAGGCGGCGCGCGATTTCCTCGATCCGGTGACGTTTGATCAGGCGCGGGAAGATCAACACGAATTCATCGCCCCCCACCCGCGCCACGATATCGGCCTCGCGGGTTTCGCCGACCATCAGGGCTGCGACATGCTGCAACACGAAATCCCCGGCGGCATGTCCATGGGAATCGTTGACCTGCTTGAAGTAATCCAGATCCAGATGCGTCAGGGAAAAGCTCTGCCCGCTGCGGATCAGCCGCGCCAGGACATGATCCATCGCGCGGCGGTTCTTCAACCCGGTCAGCGTATCGGTATAGGCCTGTTCCTCGGCGGCGATCTTGGCGCCCTGCAGGCGCAGGCCGAGCTTGCGATAGGCCTGGGTCACAGCGGCATTCGCCTCGGCCAGATACAACAGTTCGATCGTCAGGTCGGTCGGGGCAAAATCGCCCGAATGCAGCGGGTACGTGCGCAGGGCATCGCCAAAAGAAATCCCGAAAGAGGCATTCAGGATCGCGCCGCCATCCTCGACCGGCACAACCAAGCCCTTCAGCGCCGTACGCGGCGCATCGCGCAACCGCAGCCGCAGTTTTCGCCCCACTTCGGCCAGCAGATCCGGCATCGAGGCGATGGCGCGTCTTTGGGTCAACTCGAACATGTCAAGGAAAGCCCGCCCGACGAAGGCCTGATCGGGGCGCAGTTTCTGCATGGTCGGGCCAGCGTGGCAGATCATGCCCGCCGCATCGATGCGCAGATGCATCGGAAACAGCATGTCCAACGCTTTGGCCGAGAGCTTTGCCGGGTCGGCAGCCTCGGCAAAGGCTCCGGCAGGTGGCAAACGGTCCTGCCCCGTCATACCGCCCGCGCCCCGAGTTCAAAGGTGCGGCCTTCGGCGAATTCGGTTTCGATCAGGGTGATCTCGATCGCTTCGCCCTCCTGCCCCTCGCCCAGGTGGTCCAGCATCACCAGCGCGCCGTAGTCATCCGCCATGGCCCGCAGCACCCCGACCAGCACATGCCCCAGCCCCGGCAGCCCGGCGTCGCAGGTCAGCCGGAACCGGTTTACCCCCTGCTGACGCAGGTCGAGCCGGGGCAGGTCCAGGTCTGAAACCGCAAGGCGGGTGCGGTCCGGCAGATCCTCGAGCGAGAACAGGAAATCCTCGTAGCTGAGCCCGGCAAAGCGCAGCAAGCGACGCAGCCCTTCGTTGTTGGCATGTGACACGAGATAGGTCCCGATATCCTCGAGCAGGCCCTCGGGCGGGCGGCCAAGGCGGATCGCCGCAGCCGCAAGAACCCGTTGCGTGATATCGTCCTCGTAGGTCAGCATCGCCTCGAAGTCGCCAAACGGCAGATCGGCGGCCAGCACCACATCGCTCCAGACCGCTTCACCATAGGTGTCGCGCAGGAAGGACTGGATGGATTTGTTGATCAGACCGTGCATGTCGCCTGTGCCCGCTTCATTTGGCGCAGCATGGGCCTCAGAGACTTAAGATAGTTTCAACAGCCGCGGTGCCGATTGGGTGACGTGGCGACGATCGGCGCCCTTTTGCCCGCGCAACATGCTGCAGGTGGCGGGGCCGATCTGCGTCGCCCCGACGCGCGCGCCTAGTAATCGGTCGGCGCGCCACCTTCCTGCTTGCGGCGGATGACGAAGTCTTCCAGCGCACCCCGGCAGCTGTCCGGCATCGGCGGCGGGGTGAAATCATCTAGGATCTGCAGGTACTTGGTATGGGCCCGCTCGGGCGTCCAGACGGCGCCGGATTGTTCCCAGGATTCATAGTTGCGCCAGTCCGACAGGAAGGGCTGGTAAAAGGCCGTGGCATAGCGGTCCTGGGTATGCTGAATGCCGAAAAAGTGACCATCCTGGCGGACTTCGCGCATCGCCTCCAGCGCCAGGTCTTCGGGGGTCGTGGCGCAGATCGTGGGTTCCAGATAGCGCTGGATCTGCTGGATCACCTCGCAATCCATGATGAATTTCTCAGGCGAGGCGATCAGCCCGCCTTCCAGCCAACCCGCCGCATGATAAACGAAATTCGCCCCCGATTGTACCGCCGACCACAGCGCGTTGGAGGTTTCCCACATCGCCTGCCCATCCGGGACATTGGCCGCGCAGGACCCGGAGGCGCGCATCGGCAACCCGTAGTGGCGGCACATCTGACCGGTCATCTGGGTGGCGCGCATGTATTCCGGCGTGCCAAAGGCAGGCGCGCCGCTTTTCATGTCGACGTTGGAGGTAAAGGTGCCAAAGGCGCAGGCCACGCCGGGGTTGATGTATTGCGCAAGCGCAATGGCCGACAGCCCTTCGGCCAGGCTTTGCACCACGGCGCCCGCCATGGTCACCGGCGCCATGGCCCCGGCCAGGGTAAAGGGCGACACGATCAGCCCCTGACCGCGCCGCGCCAGCCGCATCCAGCCGTCCAGCATCGGGTAGTCGTGCTTCAGCGGCGAGGTGGAATTGATATTGGTGTACATATGCGGCGTGGCATCGAATTCCGCCTGGTCCCAACCGCCGGCAAGGCGGACCATCTCGATCACGTCCTCGACCCGCTCGGCACCAAGGGAATAGGCATGGGGAACCTTGTCCGTCAGGGTCAGCTTGTCGAACAGCACGTCGAGATGCCGGACCGAGGCATGAATATCCACCGGCTCTACCGGGTAGCCACCGGCGAAATGGATGCAGTTGAAATACTGCGTCAGGCGCAACAGGTTGGCGCAGTGTTCGCGGGTGCCGGGCACCTTGCGGCCCAGGGTCATGTCCCAGTAATTCGGCGGCGACGAGACGTTGCCGAACAGGATATGCCGCCCGCCGATCGGCAGGGTCCGGTCGGGATTGCGCGGCGTCAGGGTCCATTCCGAGGGCGCATGGGACAGCATCTCGATGATGAAATCGCGGCCCATGCGGACGATCTCGCCTTCGACGATACAGCCTGCTTCGGCCAGGATCGCACGTGCCTCGGGGTTGAGAAAGGCGATGCCGATCTCTTCCAGCACCTGCATGGCGGCGTCATGGATCGCCGCGATGCCTTCGGCTGTCAGAGGTTCGGTGGGGGCATCGGTATTGACCGGGATGCGCCAGGGTGATTGCTGGATCGCCGCTGTGCCGCGCCGCGCTGCCGATCCGGCCCGCCCCCCGCTGCGCCGCCGCACGGGTTTGTCGGGGGCCGCCCCGGTCGGGGCCGATTGCTGCGTCGAGGGGCTGTGATGTGCCGCCGTGTCCGGTCCTGCCTTCTCCATGTCGCGCCTCCGCTGCCATGGGGTCAGCAGAGCGCCCAAGCTGGGCCACTTCCGTTCCGGATGCGACGCGAAAGGTCGGTTTCGGGTCAAAATTGGGGCCAGACCCCGGTGTTTGACCCCGGCTGCGCAGGCTCAGCCGGTTGGCGTGGCCCGGTCCGTGCGGGCCAGCCATGCGGGCAGATGGCCGATATGGGGCAGGATCACATCGGCGATCGGGGACAGTTCCTGCGATCCGGCGAGGCCGGTCAGCACCGCGACGGTGGTCATTCCGGCCGCGCGCCCGGCCAGCAGGTCATGGGTGCTGTCGCCAACCATCAGCGCATCACCCGCCGCATGACCGCCCCCGGTCAGGAAGGCCCGCAGCGGCGCCGGATCGGGCTTCGCCCCATGGCCGCTGTCGGACCCGGCGACAAAACTGAACAGCTCCAGGATGCCCGCCCTGGTCAATTGCGCCACCGCGCTGGCCTCGCTGTCATTGGTCATCACGCCCAAAGCGATGCCCTGACCGGCGAGGTCCTCAAGCAAGGGTTCAAGCGGCACGACCGGCACCAGTGGCACTTCGGCGGCGCTGCGGCTGAGGTAGGTCTCGATCTCTTCGAGCGGCGCGCCGGGCAGGACGGTGCCGATCAACTCGGCCACCTCGCGGTTGCTGCCCGCGATCACCGGGCTGTCGGCGTGGAAGCTGCCTGAGGCCAGATCAAAGCGCAGGGCCCCGGCCAGGGTATCGGCCAGATGCGCCTCTCCGCCCGACAGTTCCGCGATCACGACCTGCGCCCAGGCGTTCCAGCTGGCGCCGAATTCGAACAGGGTGCCGTCCTTGTCGAACAGAATTGCCGTCACCGCCATCACGCGCCTCCCTCTGGGTCAGGGGAACCTGAGGCATCTTGTGCGGCGATACAAGACAGACCGTCGCCAATGCCCGCGTCAAAGAGCGCGACCGGATCTGTCACGCTTGACTTTCCCCGTCCGGTCGGGCTGAAAACCTGCATGAATTCCCAACCCCCCGGATATCGCCTGCACCAGTCTCTTGGCTATTGGTTGTCGCTTGCCGCCCGCCTGCAGGAACGCCGGCTGGATGAAAAGCTGCGCGAAATCGGCCTGACCCGGATCAATTGGTGCATTCTGCTGGGGCTGGCCAACGAAGGGCTGACGCAGCCTTCCGAACTGGCGGACTTCGTCGGCATCGACCGCACAGCCACGTCCCGCGCCCTGCGCCAGATGGAGGCCGCCCGCCTGATCGAACGCCGCTTCGGCACCGACGACCGGCGCACGCGGCTGATCACCCTGACCGACGCGGGCCGCGACGCCGTCCGGCTGGGCACCCCCTTTGCCCAGGCCAATTCCGAGGTCATGACAGAGCGTCTTGGACCAGAGGACGCCGCGCAGTTGCGCCAGCTGCTTCAGGCGTTGACAGAGGGCGAAGAGGCCAAGCTGCGCCACCTTTGATAAGGGTGACGCAAGGTCCTGCGGACCGTCAGGTCCAATGCACCTGTTCGCCGCCCGGCAAACTGGCCCGCGCCTGCATCGGCAGGTCATAGCCAAGATTGCCCGCCTCGCAGCAGGCCCGGACCCAGGCATCGTCCATCAGGATGAAATCCAGCACCGCCCCAAGGAATTCAGGGGTTTGCGCCGCCTGTCGCAGTTCGTCGACGGCCAGGCCACTGGCCCCCAGAAAGACCGGAAGCAGGTCTTCGTTGCCGGCCAGCCAAGTCAGGCAGGACAGGGCGATTTCTTCGGCGCGGCGCTCGCTCAGCATCATCATCGCAGGGCTCCCACCTTCTTGTGACTTCGGGAAGAAATGGATTCTTAACCAATTTCACCAATTTCTAGGTCAAGCAAGCCGCAACCCAGATCAGAAAAAGACCGGGACCGATATGCCAGGAAGAATTCTAATTGTTGACGACGACGTGTCGCGCCGCATCACGCTGGCGGCCCGCTTGTCCGGGGCGTTCTACGACATCCGCATCGCCGGGTCGGATGAAGAGGCCTTTGCCCTGATGCAGCAATGGAAGCCTGGGGTGATCCTGGTTTCCGACCAGTTGGCCGCGCCGCCGATCCTGTCGTTCCTGCGGATCGTGCGCAAGGATCCCCGCTGCAGTGACACGACGATTTTCGTGGTAACCGCCGCCTGGGCCCAGGGGGGGCGTGCCGCGCTGCTGGCGGCTGGGGCGGATGATGTCATCCCGCGCAGCGAACCAGAAGAGGTCTTTCATGCCCGTCTGCGGTCCCATGAGCGCGCGCGCGCCATGATCGAGGCGTTGCAATTGCGCGGCGATGACGGCGATACCCCGCCGCTGCCCGGTTTCTTCGAGGCACCGGCCCATTTCCCCGGCCTTATCCCGGTCACCATCGTGCCGCCGGATTCCGCCGCCTCCGCGGAATGGGAAATCGCGCTGTCCGATCAGAAGGCCCTGAGCTTGCGCATGGTGCCCGTCGACCGGATCGCCACCCGCAGCAGCGTCGCCGAGGAAATGGACGACAAGCCACGTCTGCTGGTCCTCGGTCTTGCGCCTGGCAATGAACGCAAGATGCTGCGCGCCATCGCAGAACTGCGGTCACAGCGCAACGCCCCGGAAACCGAGATCCTGCTGATCGCCCCCGATGCCACGCCCGAAACCGTTCGTCAGGGGTATGACATCGGCGCAAGTTCGGTCATGATCGGCCAATTCGAGCCGGTCGAGGTCATCGCGCGGCTTGGCAATCTGCAACGGCGCATGTCGCGGCGCAAATGCCTGCGTATGGCGCTGACGGACGGGATGCGCGCCTCGGTGATCGACCCGCTGACCGGGCTCTACAATCGCCGTTTCGCCCTGCCCCGGCTCAGCCAACTTGCCCAGAACGCGGGGCGCAACGCATCGCCCTATGCCGTCTGCGTGTTGGATATCGACCATTTCAAGACCGTGAATGACCGTTTCGGCCATATCGTCGGGGACATCGCCTTGCAGAACCTGGCCGGCCTGTTGCGCGACAACCTGCGGCCCTGCGATCTGCTGGCACGGATCGGGGGCGAGGAATTCCTTGTCATGCTGCCGGAGACCGGGCCGAATGAATCGCTCTATATCGCCGGGCAATTGTGCGAGACGATCCGCCGGTCCCCGATCCCGATCGGCGAAGGACAGGCGCCGCTGAACCTGACGATCTCTCTGGGGCTGACCATCGGCCATCGGGGTCAGCGCAGTGCCGAAGAACTGATCGCGGATGCCGACAGCGCGCTTTACTCCGCCAAGCGCAGCGGGCGCGATCAGGTCGCGCTGCATGCCCGGACCAGCTATCTCTGCAATCCCGGCACCCAGTTGCGTGCCACGTCCTGAGCCCCATGCCTGCGGCCCGACCAGAACCGAGGGTCGCCAGCGCCGATATGCAACTATCCTGACGGACTGAACACATCCCCCGTCAGCGCAGGACAGTGCAGTCAGGTGAAACAGTCAGGCACAGCGATTTCGCGCCCTCACTTGTGGCGGTCTGCGGGTGGCTGGCTCAGGGCCTCTTCCAGCCGGTCGGCGACGGCCAGGCGATCGGCGCGGGACATGCCGGCGATCCGTTCCAGCAGAACCTTCTGGCCAAGGGCCTGACGCCGCATCGCCTCGTCCAGCTGCCGCTGCACGCTCACCTCCAGGGCATCGGGGTCGAAAGGCTCGGCGCGCAGGACCATCAGCAACTTGTCGAACTCGGCCCTGACGTCGTCCCGTTCCGGACGGTCAGAGCGCAGCTCGCGACCGATTTCACGTCCGATTTCGCGGCGATCCTCGCGGCTGAGCGCATAGGCGATCACGCCCCCGACCCGATCCGCGGGGGGCGGGGCGCTGCCCGGTCCCGGCCCGCTCGGGCCGCGCATCACAGCGCCGATCACCAAACCGGCAACGGCCAGGTTCAGCGCCAGCGAAATGAAGAAGGCGATCCGGAGCCCCATGCTCTGCGTCGGGCTCTGCGTCGGCTCTTGCTTCGGGCCGGGTGTCTGTTCGGGGCCGCCTGTGCCACCTGCCTGACCCGCCGTCTTGTTCTCGACCATGCGCTTAACCCTCAACCTGACCGAAATCGTAGAAATCCGTGCTGTCGACCACATAATATTCGAACAATTCCTCGTTCGACGTGGACCCGATCATGGCTTGCATGCCGGTCTGCAAGGCCGTTGGCGGCGTGATCCCGATCCAGACCCCGGCCATGGTGGCAGCCGCCAGACCCGCCAGCGCCGGTGCGCCGCCGATCGCCCCCAGGATCCGGGCCCAAAGCCCCCTGAGCCCGGTCTGGCGCGCCGGTTCCCGGTCCACCGCACCCGACGCTGCCCGGTCCGCCGTCGCCCGATCGGCCAACGCGGTCTCGGCATCGGCCAGGATGCGCGCCGTCAGTGTATCTGGCAAAGACCCGGTCTGGCCGCCGGCCCGACCCGCCTCCTGTTCGCTGCGCATTTCGGCAAAGAACGCCTCCATCGCGGCGTCCGAAAGCCCGGTGGAAAGCCCGGTGTCGTTGCTTCGGTCAGTCATCCTGATACCCCAATTCATCGCGCCGTCCTGCCAGGATCTGGCTGAGCGCCCTCTTGCCCCGCGCCGTGAGACTTTCCACGGCTTCGGTGCTGATCTCCATGATCTCGGCGATCTCAGGATTGCCGAGTCCTTCCAGGTGACGCAAGATCACCGCCTGTTTCTGTCGGTCGGGCAGCGCATCGAGCGCGCCCTGCAGGGCCGCCATGCGGCTGCGCTGCTGCATTTGTTCGTCCACCGGTTTGGCCGGATCGGCCGGTTCCGGCACATCGTCGATATCCGTGGTGCCGCCCCGCCGACGACGCAGCCGGTCGGTGCACAGGTTTGCCGTGACCCGGTAGAGCCAGGTGGTCACCCGCGCTTCGCCCTGGCGCCAGTCCGGAGCGATCTTCCACAGGCGCATCATGGCTTCCTGGGTGACATCCTCGGCTTCGGCCCGGTCGCCCAGCATGCGCCAGGCCTGCGACAGGACCCGCGGGCCAAGGCGCGCCGTCAGGATTGCCGCGGCCGCCTGGTCACCATTGGAGAACAGCACCAGAAGCGCGTCGTCCGGTATGGCATCTGGGTCATCGAAGGCCATGTCATTCATGCCTTGGCGAGGTATCCGTTCGCGCAAGTCCTGGCAATCGGTTCCGTTTGAAAAGACGTCATGTGCTGTCCTTCGGCTGTCGTGCCGGGCCGGGTGGCGCGGCTGTCTATTGGTGGTGACCCAACCTGCAGGGACTGGGGATGCAGGCTCTGCAGGTCGGATCACCGTTCTTCGGAAGGTACGCCCCGAAGAAAATCCCGGCCCCGTCCCGCGCGGTGTTACCTGGTGCGGGACGGGGCCGGATATTGCTGCGGCTTAGCCCCGGTCACCGCCAAAGGGCCAAAGCGCCGGACCATCACCGCGGGAGTCATCACGGTGCTCGTCGTCCTGATGGCGCGGCCCGTGGTCGTCCCCGCGACGGTCGTGGTCACTGCCGCGCCGGTCATGGTCGTCATCGCGTTGATCGCCACGGGGCGGCCCGCGCCGGTCGTCCTTGTGCTCGGCCATGTGGTCCTGCATGGCCTGGAACTCCTCGGCCGAGATCACCCCGTCGTCGTTCTTGTCGACACGAGAGAACATCCGCTCACCGCGATCATCCTTTGGCGTCAGTTCTTCCAGGCTCAGCACGCCGTCGTCATTGGCGTCGCGGGCATCGACCAGCCGGGCGATCCGGCGGCTTTCCCTCTCGGCCCGGCGTTCGGCCCGCTGGGCTTCCAGCGTGGCGGCGATTTCATCGGCGTCCAGTTGACCGTCGCCATTGGTGTCCGCCTTGGTAAAGCGGTCCTCGATGCTGGCGCCGTGGCGGCTCTGGATTTCCTCGAGGGTCACCGAGCCGTCGCCATCCGTGTCCAGATCCGCAAAGCTCATCGCCGGTCCCGGCGGCGGCGTTGTATCACCGGTGTCCTGCGCCAGGGTCGTAGCTGCGAACCCGGTCAGGGACAGGGCTGTCAGCCCGCTCAGCAAAATGGCCTTGTTCATGGCTCTCTCCTTCATGTTCCGTCTTCAGATCGGGCCAGCCTCCGTGGCCGTCATCTGCTAATAGATACGGGGGGGCCGCCGGGTTCCGTCGCGGGGAGGCACGCTTTTTTCCGCATCTCCCTTTCGCCGGCCGCTGCGCCTGCGCAATACGGGGGGCCAGCCCGCCCCCATGACAGCTTTGCGACATCGCGACGCGGAGACGTCGGACCACCTAGGCATTCCGCCCCGGCTGGGTCATGGTCCGCCGCGATGCGAACCCCGACAAAGGAGGCGCCAGATGCGGAACGATCCTTCCCCAGACCTCAGCGAGCAGGCCTCTTTGCGAAAGGTCCAACCGTCGGACCCAACCGATACGCGCCCCCGGGGACAGCCCCCGGAAAGGCCCCTTTGGCCGGCATTGAGGCGTGGCTGGCAGCGGCGTTGCCCAAATTGCGGCAGCGGGCCGCTGATGCTGTCCTATCTGAAGGTGCGCGACAGTTGTCCGGTCTGCGCCGAGGTCTATTCCCATCACCGCGCCGATGACGGCCCGGCCTATCTGACGATCCTGATCGTCGGCCATATCGCGGCGCCGGCGCTGCTCAGTACCTGGCTGGCATGGCGTCCCGATCCGATGGTCCTGTTCACCGGCTTCGCTATTGGCACGGTTGCGCTGTCGCTCTATCTTCTGCCCCGGCTCAAGGGGGGGCTGGTCGCCTTCCAATGGGCCCGGCACATGCATGGCTTCGCCGCCTCCGAGGGCTGACAGGCAGCGGCGCAGCCCCGGCATGAAGGATCGGCCTGAAGGATCAGCAAGCAGGTTCAGCACGAAGGATCACATGCAACAGACCCCTCCGATCCGCGATGCGGCCAGTGTCATTGCCCTGCGCGACCGTGCAGGGACGCCGCGTATCCTGATGGGACAGCGCGGCGCGGCGGCGGTCTTCATGCCGATGAAATTTGTCTTTCCCGGCGGTGCCGTCGATCCGGGTGACGCCCGGATCCCCCTGACCGCGCTGCCCGAGCCCTGCGCCACCCGGCTGGCCGAGGCCAGCGCGCCCGGCATGGCCCCGGCGCTGATGGCCGCCGCGATCCGCGAATTCTGGGAAGAAACCGGGCTGATGCTGGGCCGCCCCGGCGCCTGGCCCGACGCCCCCGGCGATTGGCAGGACTTTGCCGCCTCCGGCCACCGCCCGGACCCGAGCCTGCTGCGGTTCATCTTTCGCGCCGTGACACCGCCGGGCCGGCCCCGGCGGTTCGATGCGCGGTTCTTTCTGGTGGATGCCGATCGGGCCATTGTCGGCGACCCGGATGATTTCACCCATGCGTCGGACGAATTGTCGCTGCTGCAGTGGATCCCGCTGAGCGAGGTGCGCAATTTCGATCTGCCCTTCATCACCCGCGTTGTCCTGGCCGAGGTCGCCGCGCGCCTCGATCAGCCAGGCCCGCCCGAAAGCGTGCCCTTCTTTGCCCAGGATGAAGAAACGCAGATGTTCCGCCGGTTGAACGGCATCGCCCCGCCCCTTTGATGCCCCTTGCGGCTAGTCCGTCGGCGGGCACCAGATCGGGTGTGGCACAGGGTCCTTGGCGCGACGGAAATACCTGCGGAAGACCTCGGCATATGAGCGATAGAAATAGCCGCCGTTGCGCCGCAGGTAATGCGCCTTGCGGGCCCGGTAGAGCGCAGGCAGCTGGTACCATGGACGGCGCGGATGCATGTGATGGACGACATGCAGGTTGTTGTTCAGAAACAGCCAGGCCAGCGGGCCGCGATCTTCGATGATGACCGTCCGCCCCGAGGCGCGATCATGCGCCTGATGTTCAAGAAAGGTGCGGATCTTCAGGATCGACAGGCCCGCGTAGCTGCCCGTCAGAAAGGCCCAAAGCGGCATCTGCGACAGGCTCGCCTGCCAGACAATCACCACGCCCAAAGCCGGAAGATGCCCGAGCCAGCCGCGCAGCACGGCAGGATCCCCGGCCCTGGCGCGGCAGATTTCGCGGCCTGCAAAGCCCAGCATTCCCAGCGTCGGACCGATCAAGATCCGCCCGGCCAGCCGGTTGTTGAATCGCAGAACCGCCTGCTGCCAGGGCGCGAGGCCATTCCAGACACGGGGGTCGGTAAAATTGCTTTCGGGGTCGTCATAGGGGTCGGTGATGACCTCGTCCCGGTGATGCGCCAGATGCGTCGCCTCGAAGCGCAGATAGGGCACAACCAGGCTCAGCGCCGGAAAGACCAGGGCCGCGTTCAGCCAGCGGAGCGCGAAGGGATGGCCATGAAGCGCCTCGTGGCTGAGCGAAGAATGCAACGCCCCGGTCACCGCGACACCGCAGATCGCCAGCGGCAGGGCCTGAGCAGCCAGCCAGGTGGTCGAAACCGCCCAAAGCGCGTAGCAGAAGCCGATCAGTGCCAGCGTCGGCCATTCGATCCCGTGGCGCGCGCCCCCCGAAGCCGGGCGTGGGGGGGCCAGTTGCCGGGCCCGCTCAGCCATGTGCCTTGCCGTCAAGGCGCCCCCAGGACACCCGCGCCCAAAGCCGCTCATAAAGGAAATAGCAGGCCATCCCGAGGCCCGCATTGACCAGCGCCATACCCCCGCCAAGCCGCAAGGACCCGGTGAAGGCCACCCCGACCAGCGCCATGATCACCAACCCGATCCCGGTCCAGACCCCCGCCTTCACGATGCTTCTTGCGCGCGTTTCCACCTTCCGTCCCCTTGTCCTGACCCTGTCGGGCCAAGGCTATGGGCGGCTGATCCGTGGGGGAATCCCGTGTATGATTAACAAATCTCGCAATATGTGATATTTGACACCATATGCTGGATAAAGTTGACAAACGCTTGCGCGCCGAACAGTTCCGCCGCCGTCTGCGCGATGCCATGGCGCTGCGCGGTCTCAGCCAAAGCGCGCTTGCCCGCCGGATCGAGGTCGACCGTTCGACCATTTCGCAACTGCTGGGCGGTGACGGCGCGCGGTTGCCCAATGCGCAGGTGGTCGGCGAATGTGCTGCCGCGCTCGGGGTGTCTGCGGATTGGCTATTGTCGCTGTCGGAAAGGCCAGAAACGGCCGCCGACCTGCTGGCCACGTCCCTGACGCTGACCACTGCCCAGCGGGCGCTGGTCGATGAACAGATCTTTGCCTGGCATCAGGAGGCTGCAGGATACAAGATCCGCCATGTGCCGGCCTCCCTGCCGGACATGCTGAAAACGACAGAGCTTCTTGAGTGGGAATATTCGCCCCACCTGGGACGGACAACGACCCAGGCCATCGGGGCCTCGGCAGACCGGCTGGAATGGATGCGGCATTCCAATTCGGATTACGAAATCGCCCTGCCCCGACACGAGATGATCGCCTTTGCCACCGGCACAGGCTATTACGCCGACCTGCCCGCCGATCTGCGACGGCGCCAAATCGACCAGTTCATCACCCTTAGCGAATCCCTTTATCCTCGGCTCAGACTGTATCTGTTCGATGCCCGGCGCCTGTTTTCCGCGCCAATCACCGTTTTCGGGCCACTGCTGGCGGTTCTATACGCGGGCCAGAACTACATCGCCTTTCGCGACATCGAACGGGTCGAGGCCCTGTCACGACATTTCGATCAACTGGTCCGCGAAGCGGCGATCACCGCGCGTGAATTGCCCGGTTTCCTGCGCGAATTGCGGGTCTCGATCCGCTAGCACGCATCAGAAGGGCATGGGGTGTTTCCTGTGCACCTCGTCGAGATCCTTCAGCACCTCTTCCGACAGGGTCAGGTCGAGACCGGCAAGGATATGCGACAGTTGGGCCGTATTCGTCGCCCCGAAGATCACCGAGGCGGTGAAGGGCCGCTGCGCCACCCAGGCCAGAGCCATCTGGATCGCATCCAGATCATGCTTGAACGCGATATCCAGGTAATCATCCACCGCCGGGAAGGCCCGTTTGGAGACGCGCCCGCCAAGTTCCGGCGACAGGGTGATGCGCGACCCGGCCGGTTTGGCGCGGCCCTGGTACTTGCCCGTCAGCAAGCCTGCAGCGAGCGGCGAAAAGGCCAGAAGGCCGACGTCTTCGTTCAGGCAAAGCTCTGCAAGATCGGTGTCGAATTGCCGGCACATCAGCGAATATTCGTTCTGGATTGTCGCCGCGCGGGGGCGTTTGGCGGTGGTCGACTGATGAAGCCATTGGGCCATGCCCCAGGCGGTTTCGTTCGACAGGCCGAAAGCGCGGATCGTGCCCCGCTTGCGTTCCTTTTCCAGCGCATCAAGGCAGCCCTGCATGTTCTCGATCACCGCTGCCGGGTCCTGCGCCGAGGGGTCGTAGCGCCAGTTCTGCCGGAAATGGTAGGAGCCGCGATTGGGCCAGTGGAACTGGTAAAGATCGATGTAATCGGTCTTGAGGCGGCGCAGCGCGCCTTCGATCTCTTCGGGGATGGTCTTGGCGGTGATCGGCTCGCCATCGCGGGAATATTTCATCCCGGCGCCGGAATGCTTGGTGGCGATGACGATCTCGCTGCGGTGGCCCCGGGATTTTTCCAACCATAGCCCGATGATGCGCTCTGTCCGGCCAATGGTTTCCTCGCGAACCGGATTGACCGGGTACATTTCCGCCGTGTCGATGAAGTTGATCCCGGCCTCCAGCGCCGCGTCAAGCTGGCGATGCGCCTCGGCACTGCGGGTCTGGTTGCCCCAGGTCATCGTCCCCAGACAATAATTCGAGACTTCGATGCCGCTGCGGCCAAGTTCATTCATGCGCATATGTCACCCGTCTCTCACCATGGTCCTGCAATATCCCGTGAAAGTTACGAATTTCCTGCGGCGCGTCACCCCGGAAATCTTCATTTTCAATCAATCGCGTCCTTTTTGGAAAGGCCCCGCCCGTCTCCACGTCCTCGAATCCTCGCCGGGGGCCTGTCGCACGGCTTGAGAACATTTGGCGAACATGTCAATCTGATCCCATGATTGCCCCTGCTTCCTCTCTTCTGACAGGACGTGACCTGGCGCGCGCCGGTTCCGGCGACCCGGCTGCCCGGCTGGTGCTGGATGCCGGGCAGCAGATCACCCTGCGCCTGGCCCGGCTGCATGAATTCTGCGGCCCGGCCCGCGACACCCTGGCCCTGATGACGGCCGCCCGCGCCCTGGCGCGTGGCGACATCGCGGGGCCGCTTTACTGGATCAGCGGGTCCTGGCAGCAGGACGCACTGCATGCAGCCGGCATCCTGCCCTTTCTCGATCCTGCGCGGCTTCTTTTCTTGCAGGCGTCGCGGCCCGCGGACATGCTCTGGGCGATGGAAGAGATCCTGCGCTCGGGGGTTGTGCCGGTGGTCGTGGCCGACCTGCGCGCGCCCCCCGGACTGACCCAGGTACGCCGGCTGCACTTGGCCGCAGAGACCGGCGCGGCGGCGGGTGGCATCGCGCCGATCGGGTTGATCCTGACCCCGCAAGACGGTGGCGCGCCGGGGGTCGAGACCCGCTGGCACATGGCCCCGGCCCATGCCGGACCCGACCCCACCCGGGGTCGATGGCGTCTGGAACGCCGCCGCGCCAGGATGGAACCTCCGCGCGGCTGGTACCTGCACCATGGCCCCAAGGGCGCCGAACTCAACCCCAGCACCGACCCGCAGCGCCATCCGACAAAATCGTCACCGGATGTCGCCAATGAGCGGGCCGACGGGTGAAACGAAAGCGAAAACAGAGCCATGCGCCTGATTCTGAGCCTCTCTGCCCTGTTTCTGTCGGTCATCCTGCTACAGCTTTCCTCGGGAACGGTAGGACCGCTCGATGCCCTGTCGGGGAGCGCCCTGGGGTTTTCGCGCGGCGAGATCGGGATGCTCGGCTCGTCACATTTCATCGGGTTCTTCATCGGATGTTGGGGCGCGCCGCGTCTGATGGGGCGGGTTGGCCATGCCCGGGCCTTTGCCGCCTTCACCGCGCTTGGCGCCATGGGGCTGCTGGCGCACATGCTGGTCACCAACCCCTATGCCTGGGCGCTGATGCGCATCGCCTCGGGGCTGTGTATCGCCGGGTGCTACACGGTGATCGAAGGCTGGCTGATGGCGCGGATCACCAATGCCGACCGGGGCCGGGTGACGGGCATCTACCGGGTCGCGGACATGAGCGCCTCGCTCGCCGCGCAATTGCTGATCGGGGTTCTCGCGCCAGCGTCCTATGTCTCCTACAATATCCTGGCGATCCTGTGCTGTGCCGCCCTGCTGCCGCTGGCCCTGTCCCGCGCCCCTGCCCCCGAAATGCCCGAAGCGCCCCGGTTGCGGCCACGCCTGGCGCTGGAACGCTCGCCGCTGGCGGTGGTCGCGGTGGTGGTCTCGGCGCTGTCGGGCGCGACCTTCCGGATGATCGGCCCGATCTACGGCCAGGAAATCGGTCTCGACAAGACGCAGATCGCCTGGTTCCTCGGCTTCTACGTACTGGGCGGCGCGCTGGTGCAATACCCCGCCGGCTGGCTGGCGGACAAGTTCGACCGCCGCTGGATCCTGATCGTGATTTCCCTGCTGACCATGGCAAGCTGCCTTGCCTCGGCGCTGACCTCGGGCAGCCCGGCCTCGGCGCAATGGAACGCCTTCATCTTCGGCGCGACCAGCTTTCCTGTCTATTCCATCGCCACGGCCCATGCTCATGATTTCGCCGATACATCCGAGCGGGCCGAGCTGTCGGCTGCCCTGCTGTTCTACTATGCCGTCGGCGCCATCGCCGCACCCTACCTTGCCTCGCAACTGATCGTGCTATACGGGCCGGCCGCCATCTTCGGAATGATCGCGCTTGGCCATGCGGCACTGCTTGCCTATGGGTTCAAGCGGATGCGCATCCGGCCCTCGCGCCCCATCGCGGAGCGCACGCGCTATACCTATGCGCCGCGCACCTCTTTCGTGATCGGGCGTCTGCTGCGCGGTCGCCGCGAACGGGACTGATCGCCCGCGCCCGCACCGTCCCGCAGGAAACCCCGCAACACCGCCTCGGCACTGGCGCTTCGCGGCGTGCAATTGTATGGGGGGCGGACAGCGAAAATCGAAGGGCATCTCATGGCACGGCATCTCATCACCTCGGCCATTCCCTATATCAACGGGATCAAGCACCTCGGCAATCTGGTCGGCTCTCAATTGCCGGCGGATGTCTATGCCCGGTTCCAGCGCGGCCGGGGCAACGAGGTCCTGTTCCTTTGCGCCACCGACGAACACGGCACCCCCGCCGAACTGGCCGCCGCAAAGGCCGGCAAGCCGGTCGCAGAATACTGCGCCGAGATGCACGAGGTTCAGGCCCGCATCGCAGAAGGTTTCCGGCTGAGCTTCGATCACTTCGGACGTTCGTCTTCAGAGCGCAACAAGGCGCTGACCCAGCATTTCGCCGGCCGTTTGGCCGAAACCGGGCTGATCCGCGAAGTGTCCGAAACGCAGATGTATTCCGCCGCCGATGGCCGGTTCCTGCCCGACCGCTATATCGAGGGCACCTGCCCCAACTGCGGTTTCGAAAGCGCGCGCGGCGATCAATGCGACAATTGCACCAAGCAGCTGGACCCGGTGGACCTGATCAACCCGCATTCCACGATCTCCGGCTCGACAGAGCTGGAAATGCGCCAGACCAAGCATCTGTACCTGTGCCAGTCGACCCTGAAGGACCAGATCGACGACTGGATCGAAAGCAAATCCGACTGGCCCGTGCTGACCACTTCGATCGCCAAGAAATGGCTGCACGACGGCGATGGCCTGCAGGACCGTGGCATCACCCGCGATCTCGACTGGGGTGTGCCGGTGAAACGTGGAACCGAAGACTGGCCGGGCATGGAGGGCAAGGTCTTTTACGTCTGGTTCGACGCACCGATCGAATACATCGCCTGCGCGCAGGAATGGGTCGATGCGGGCAAGGGCGCGGATTGGGAACGCTGGTGGCGCACCGACAAGGGCGCCGACGAGGTGACCTATACCCAGTTCATGGGCAAGGACAACGTCCCCTTCCATACGCTGACCTTCCCGGCGACGATCATCGGCTCCGGCGAGCCCTGGAAGATGGTCGATTACATCAAGAGCTTCAATTACCTGAATTACGAGGGCGGCCAGTTCTCGACCTCGCGCGGGCGCGGGGTCTTCATGGATCAGGCCCTGTCGATCCTGCCGCCCGATTACTGGCGTTGGTGGCTGCTGAGCCATGCGCCAGAAAGCTCGGACGCAGAATTCACCTGGGAGAACTTCCAGGCTTCGGTGAACAAGGACCTGGCCGACGTGCTGGGCAATTTCGTCAGCCGGGTAACCAAGTTCTGCCGGTCGAAGTTCGGCGAGACCGTGCCCGAAGGGGGCAGCTACGGCCCCGCAGAAGAGGCGCTGATCGCGGATATCACCAGCCGTCTGGCGCGCTACGAGGCCAATATGGAGGCCATGGAGGTCCGCAAGAGCGCCCAGGAGTTGCGCGGGATCTGGGCGGCCGGGAACGAATACCTGCAATCCGCCGCGCCCTGGACCGCCTACAAGGAAGACCCGGACCGGGCAGCAGCCATCATTCGACTGTCGCTGAACCTGATCCGGCTCTACGCCAGCCTGTCGGCCCCCTTCATCCCCGATTGCAGCGCCACCCTGCAAGAGGCCTTCGGATTGGAAAGCCTCGACTGGCCGCAGGATGTCGCCGCCTCGCTTGCCGCCCTGCAGCCGGGCATGGCCTTCAGCGTGCCGGAAAATCTGTTCCGCAAGATCACCGATGACGAACGGGATGCCTGGCAGGAAAAATTCAGTGGCATCCGCAGCTAGGATCATCGAGCGGCCGCAAACACAAAGGCCCGCCAATCGGCGGGCCTTTTGGTGTCATCCTTGCCAGGAAATTTCCCAACCGCAGTATACCCGACGCTCAGAATTCCTCCCAGGTCTTCCTGCTGGTTCCGGCAGATCCGCCGCGCGCGGCTGCAACCTTTCCCCCGTCCGTGGGCGGGATGATGCGCGGGGCCGCTCGTTTCACGCGTGGCGCGCTGACCTTGAACTTGCTTGCTGCATCGACAAGAGAATTGGCCTCGACCGTCAGGGAATGGCTGGCGGCGGTGGTTTCTTCGAACATGGCCGCGTTTTGCTGGGTCACCTGGTCGAGATCGTTCATCGCCGAGTTGATTTCGTGCAGCCCCATGGATTGTTCCCGCGCAGACGAGGCAATGGCCGAAACCCGCGTCGAAATATCGACGACCGAGGTGACGATCTCTCCCAGAGCCTCGCCCGTGCGGTCAACAAGATCGACCCCGGATTTCACATGCCCCCCGCTGGCCGAGATCAGCTGATTGATCTCGCGCGCCGCCTCCGAGGACCGCTGAGCCAAGGCCCGGACCTCGGTCGCGACGACGGCGAAGCCACGTCCGGCATCGCCGGCGCGTGCGGCCTCGACCCCGGCATTCAGCGCCAGAAGGTTGGTCTGAAAGGCGATATCATCGATCACGCTGGTGATCTTGGAAATTTCCTGTGAGGATGCCTGGATCGCATCCATCGCCGCGATGGCCTGGCGCGCGACCTGGCCACCGGTTTCCGCCTTTGATTGGGCGCTTTCGGCAATCTGACTGGTCTCATCCGCGCCCGAGGCCGCGGATTTCACCGAGGCCGTCAGTTGATCCAGTGCAGCGGCGGTTTCTTCCAGCGTGGCGGCCTGCTTTTCGGTCCGACGCGCCAGCTCGTCGGCGGCATTGCTGATCTCGCCCGTTTCGCCGCGGATCGAATCGGCATTCTGGACCACCGCGCACATGGCGGCATGCAGCGCCTCAACCGCTTGGTTGAAGTTGGTGCGAAGCTGTTCGTAGTCTTCCCGGAACGGCTGAGAAATCGTGCTGGTCAGATCACCCTGGGCCAGCCGCCGCAGACCTACCTTCAGCGTATCGACAACCAGTTGCTGCTGCTCGGTCGTTTCTCGGTTCTGCCGTTCTGCATCCGCCCTGGCGACATGACTGTCTGTCACATCCGAGCCCACGAACACACAGCGTTCGATCCCGCCCTTGCTGTTCATGATCGGACTCAAGCTACCCTCGAAGAAATGTGTCTGCTCCGCTGTCGCGGTAAAGACAAATTTACCGCTCAGCGACTTGCCCTTCTGAAGGGCTTCGAACCCGGTCTTGAGCTCTTCATCCGTCTCCCCCAGAATGCGAAGGATCTGGACCCTGCGGGCGCCCTTCAGGGCCTCAAGCCCCGCACCTGCAACCTCGGTCATGCGGCCATTCCAACCGATCAGGGTGAACTTCTCGTCAAATTCCATCCGGACCTGCTGGGCATCAATCGCCGCCAGAACCGTCTCGTTCAGCTTACGTTGCGAGATGTCCTGCAATTCCGCCACATAGCCAAGGACGGACCCGTCGGCATCCAGGATCCTGTCCATCCACAGAAGGATGCGGGCGCCACCCCATTTTACCTCGATCTGTTTCGGCAGAGATAGGTGCCCCGACCGGATGCCATCGCAAAGCTCGTCCAATCCCGGCAAAGACCGCATGGGCTGTCCCAGCAAGGCGTCGGGATCGAAGTCCATCCAACTGCTGCGAATGGCATCGGCGGCGCTGATCAGAAGCTTTTGACTGGCGGTATTGGAGAAAGCAATGTTCAGCTTGTCATCCAGCAGGATCATCGCCGAACCCGCCGTTTGCAGCGCCGCGCTCTTGAAGGCATTTTCTGTCTGGCTGGCCTTGGCCGCCATGAGGTCCTGACGGAATTCATCAAGACGCTTGGCGATGCCGCCGATTTCATCCGCCCGATCCCGGCTCTTGATGACTTCTTCGAAATGTCCCTTTGCCACATCGCCCATCTGATCCGCCACCTGGCCGAGCGGGGCCGAGATGAAGCGATAGAAAAGGACCGCCGCGACGGAAACTGCTGCCATAAAGACCAACAAGGCCACCAGAATGGCCTGCAGGCGGTCCGCCATGGCTTCGGCAACGCGATGTTCGACGCTCCATTGCGTAACCAGGGCGCCGGCCACCTCCCGGCCGGCGCCGAACCGCGCCGGGGCCGCCCAGATCAGGGCCTCGTGATCGACATAAAGCTGACCGGTTTCGATTGCCCGCTGCGCGGCGGAAAGGGCGGTGGTGCTGTCAAAATCCGCAACACGCAGTTCGTTCATGACATCGCCGTTCTGACGCACGGCCATGAGTCCGCGGATATCCTCGCCGACGTTGCCGACAAAGCCGCTCAGTACCGTGTCGACACCTTCCCGACGGTCGAACTTCAGAGCGCCGCCGATCTGGGAGGCCAGTCCGCTGGTGGCTTCCTCGCCCCGGATTTCCGTCCAGTCGTTGATTGATTGGCGCACCTTGCCGAATGCGATGATTTCGGTCGTGGTGACGACCGACAGCACGCAGACCGCCACGATAAGGGTCGCCCGGAACAAGGTCGACTTGAAAAAGGGTATGGCACGACTGTCGCTGGCTGATCGGGGCATCCTGGTTTCCTTGGTCTGGCTCGGTTTCGGCGGGTTTGCGCATTCCGGCGGGATTTCCCGACATTCTGGCCGAACGGCCCGGAAAGGCGGGCGCGCGCCAGGCTGGTTGCGCGTCTTCCGGGCAGCGCCGGATTGCGACGCGCAACGGCCCGGACCAAACGGCACGCATGGCGCCGTGTTTCAAAATCGGGTCTTAGTAGAGCATCTCGGCATTCAGACCGACGGTCATCGCCCCGATCGGTTCATTCGTTTCCGGATCGGTCAACGTCAGAGAGACCTGTCCCAGATAGGCCTGAACGGATTCATCAAACTCGACCTCGTCGACAAAGACAGCACCAGGACCGACATCGAAGGTTTGCTGAAACTTCGCCTCGTCGCCCTGCCAGTAATCCGATGTGGGCACGGCCGCCGCGACGTTCAGCCCATTGGCGTCCATGATGAAGACCTCGACAACCGTTCCGGCCGAGGCCTCGATCTGGGCGCGCAGGAAATCGGAAGCAATGTTGTTCAGGACCGGGCCGATGGTCGGCTGGTTGGCCGACCCGACCTCGGCCCGCCAGCGCAGATCGGCCGCGTCGATCCAGGCCTGGTCGATCCCGGCGGTTTCCACGTTATGGGCGCGGACCGCTTCGATGATCACCGGATCGAAGGCCCAGATCAGAAGCTCGCTTTCCAGATAATCCCGCATCGAGGCTTCATAAGGATTGGCAAGACCGGGCGTGGCGAGAGCGGCCAACGCAAGGCCGGCAAGAACAGATTTCATGAGGTTCCCCTTGTTTACGAGCTGGATCGTCCGGGGGCACCATTGAGCAAAAGAATTTCCGGCGGCTTAATACCGTCATGGGCTCAGAAAGCGCTTTTAGCTAAAATGCAGAAATAGAAGCGCCGCACGTCCGCCGCGCCCGGCATCGCATCCCGGCACAAGAACCGTCCCTCGCAGCCCGGTCGCAGCCCTGTCGTTGCTTCACTGAAAGCCCTTTCTTCCAGCAAGGGACCCGCGAGAAGGGCGACCGCCTGAAGAGACCCCGGCAGGGTCACTTTCCCGCTTCAAAACCTCGAGAACCCCAGTGCGCTTCCGGCAATTTCTGATATTCCCGAAGCATGGACATAATCCTTATCACCACGGTCATTGCCTCCCTCTTCGTCGTCATCGGCGCGGCAGAGCCCTTTGCATCGCGCGTGCGGCTTCCCTACAGCGTGATCCTTGCGGTTCTCGGCATCCTGATCGGGGCCGGAGCCACCTTTTTCCTGCGAACAGACCTGACGGATGCGCTCAACCCCGTCGCAGAGGCGATCCTTGGCCTGCCGATCAGGTCCAATGTCTTTCTATATGTCTTTCTTCCCATGTTGCTGTTCCAGGCCACGCTGGGGATGAACCTGCGGCGCATGCTGGACGATTGGGTGCCCATCCTGGTGCTGGCGGTGGTGGCCGTCGTGGTGGCGACGGTGTCCATCGGCTACGCCCTGTCCTGGGCCAGCGCGCTGCCGCTGGCGGCCTGCCTGCTGATCGGCTCCATCGTCTCGACAACCGATCCCTCGGCGGTGGTCTCGATCTTCCGCTCGATCTCGGCGCCGCGACGGCTGGCGCGGATCATCGAGGGCGAGAGCCTGTTGAACGATGCCGCGGCCATCGCATTGTTCGGTCTTTTCATGGGCTTCGTGATGCTGGGCCTGCCGGATCCGGACCTTGGCGATGCCCTGGCGCAATTTCCCGTCCTGATCGCGGGCGGCGCGCTAACCGGCTGGGTGGCCGCGCGCCTCGCGGTCTGGGTGATGGCGTTGTTCAGCCGCCATGAACTCGCCCAGCTCACGATTTCGGTCGCCTTGCCCTATCTCGCCTACATCGTGGCGGAGCAAAGTGTCGGGGCCTCCGGCGTCATCGCCGTGGTGGCTGCCGGGCTGACGCTGAACCTGACGGCGCCCGGACGCCTGCCGCCGCAGGCCTGGACCAGCCTGCGCGAGTTGTGGGACGTGCTGGCCCATTGGGCGGGCGCGCTGATCTTCATCCTGGCCGCCTTGCTGATCCCCCGCCTGCTTGAATCGGTCCAGCTTGAGGATTTCTTCCTGGTCGGCGTGGTCATCCTGTCCGCCATCGCCGCGCGCTCGGTGATCCTGTTCGGGCTGATGCCGATCCTGACGATGCTGAAGCTGTCCCCGACCGTCGAGCGCCCCTACCGCGTGGCGATCCTATGGGGCGGGTTGCGCGGCGCGGTCACGCTGGCGCTGGCCCTTGCGGTGACCGAAAGCGTGCGCGTCCCCGACGATATCCAGCGGGTGGTCGGCATCCTTGCCACCGGGTTCACCCTGTTCACGCTGCTGGTACAGGGGACAACCCTGCGCTGGATCATCGGCTGTCTCGGGCTGGACCGGCTGTCCCCGATCGACGAGGCCCTGTCCCGGCAGGTCGTCGCCGTCGCCCTGCAGACCGTGCGCGAGGATCTGGCGCGGACCACGGAAAACTATGACCTGAACCGCGAAACCGTGCGCGCCGAGGCCAAGCGGTTCGGCGAGCGCCTCGACAAGGCCGTGAACATGGCCGAGGAAAACGCCGATATCCTGAAGCGTGACCGCATCGCCCTGGGCCTGATCGCCCTTGCCGGCCATGAACGCGACACGATTCTGGCGCGGGTGCGGGAACGCACGATCTCGGCCCGGATGGCGGATCTGGTGCTGTCTGACGCCGACCGGCTGATCGAGGGCGCGCGGACCCAGGGGCGCAGCGGATACCAGCGCGCGGCGCGCGAAAGCCTGGCCTATGGCCGGCCCTTTCAGGCTGCGGTTCAGCTGCATGGCCGCCTGCGCCTGTCGGGCCCGCTGGCACGCATGACCGCCGACCGGTTCGAACTGCTGCTGTCGCGCCGCCTGATCCTGCGCGACCTCGGGACCTTCATCAACGGGCGCATCCGGCGCATCCACGGACGCCGGGTCGCGGATCTGCTGCACGAACTTCTGTCCCGGCGGATCGAAGCCGTGGAAACCGCACTGGAAGGGCTGCGCCTGCAGTACCCCGGTTATGCCGAGGAACTTGAACGCCGTTTCATCCGTCGCACCGCGCTGCGGATGGAAGAACGCGAATATGTAGCGATGCGCGAGGACGGGTTGATCGGCGCCGAGGTCTACACCGCGCTGATGCAGGAACTCGCCGCCCGCCGGGTCTTTGCCGAGGAGCGCCCGCCGCTGGATGTCGCGATCCAGCGTGCCGCCTTCGTCCGGCAGTTCCCGTTGTTTGCGGATCTCGATGATGGCGCGATGAAACGCCTCGGACGGTCTCTGATGACGCGGTACGTCAATGCGGGCGAAATGGTCCTGCGCAAGGAAAGCATGGCCAAAAGCGTGTTCTTCATCGCCTCCGGTGCCGTGGAACTGGAAAGTGCCGGCCATACCTGGCGTCTGGGGCGGGGCGAGATGTTCGGCCAGATGGCCGTGCTGACCAGAAAGGCCCGCCGTGCCGATGTGCGGGCCATTGCGCCGACGACGCTGCTGGTGCTGGACGAAGATAGGTTCCGCCGCCTGCTGTCGCGCAGTCAGGGCCTGCGCGAGGCGGTGCGCAACAGCGCCGAACAGCGCGGCATTGATCCCGCAGGCCTGTTGCCCGACGAATGAGGCCGGGACAGGGCTGGCGATGGTCAGACCCCGACGGGGATCAGGCCGCGCCCTTCCAGGTCTGCGGCGTGACATAGACGACGTTTTCGCCTTCGCTGATCATCACTTCGCCATCCTGTATATTGACCTGGATCTTCATCGCCCGGCTCGCCATCCGGGCCAGGGCGTCCGTGTCGGCCTCGGCAAGGTTGACCACCTGAAGATTGTCGAATCGGGTGGTGCCGTTGCGGACCTTGTCCCACCAGACCTCGGCCACCCGGCCGCCGTAGGGATAGACGATCACCTTGGCGGCCTTGCTGCAGGACTGGCGCAGCACCTTTTCGCTCGGCAGCCCCAGGGCAACCCAAAGCTCGATTTCGCCGCTCAGGCTTTTCTGCCAGATGTCGGCTTCGTCCTCGGCCGACAGACCCTTGGTCATTTCCAGATGCTCATGGGCGTTGAGGGCAAAGGTGATGATGCGGACCATCAGGCGTTCATCCGTTTCCGAAGGATGCTTGGCCACGGTCAGCTTGTGGGTCTCGTAGTAGTGGCGATCCATGTCGGACACGGAAAGCTCGATCTTATGGATGGTGGCATTCTGCGCCATGGTCTGTCCTGACTCTGCGAGCCTCGGTAGGCATGTTCCACCCGGCGACCCTTGGAAATTTGCATTGTATCTTGAATATGGTACCCGCGGCCGGAATTCCGCACTTATTTGAAAACAGTACCTTGCACGAAATTTTGCGTAACCGATGCGGGCTCAACGTCCAAATCTGCTACTTCCCAGTAGATCCACATGTCAACTGTGCCCCTTCTGCCCGCAGCGCCGAGACCAAGATGCATTGCGTCGAACTGCTCGGGCAGTGCCTCATGGCGCGGGACTTCGACCGACAAGTCGCCGAAATGCAAGTCTGCATCGCCATCATGAACGGTTACACAGCCCCTGGTACCCCTATCACAGATAGCCGTGGAAACAATCCGTCCGGGGAGAGGGGAATCTCGGGTATCACAATCTTTGTGCAACATGTATAACCGCCCCTTGCGCAAGAGATATTTCCAGAGCTGATTTTAGCGCGTCATCGGGTGCTGACATGTATCCGGCCTCACGATGCGGCGTCACACATGCCGCGGGCCCGTATGGTGTTCGAGGGTCGGGTCCAGATCAAAGCCGCGTGCTCGAAGGCACTCTGTTGCACACTGGTTCTCCCGATCCCGTCTCACGACGATTGCGCCAAACTGCTCCTTCCGCTCCGACGTCCTCGCGACCTACAGCGGGCTTACGCCGCCGCGGCCGGAGCTTTGTAGACGCCACCTCGGGCCATTAGGGCCCAGACGATCCGCGCCATTTTATTTGCGAGCGCCACCCGCACCAGCATCGGTGGCTTGCGCGTCAGCATCCCGCCCAGCCAAGTGCCGGGCTTGGCCGTAGCATGGACATGCCGCTTGATGATGACGCTGTTGGCCCCGATGATGAGCAACCGTCTCAGGGATCGCTCACCCATCCTGGTCGTGGCCCCGAGCCGCTGCTTGCCCCCGGTCGAATGCTGTCGCGGCACCAGACCAAGCCACGCCGCAAAGTCTCGTGCTTTGCGGAAGGTCTCAGGCGGTGGCGCCAGCACTGCGATGGCCGTGGCAATCAGGGGCCCAATGCCTGGGATCGTCATCAGTCGTCGGGCCACGTCATTCTCTTTGGCCCGGCGGGCAATCTCTGCGTTCAGTTTCCCGATCTCCGCCTCGAGGTGAGCGAGTGCCAGAACCAGCACCTTCAAAGTGGCAATGGCATCGGCGTGTATGCCGCTGTCCGGGTCCTCGACGATGGCGATCAGCTTCGAGGCGTTGGCCGCCCCTTGCGGCACAATCTGGCCGAATTCTGTCAGATGACCGCGCAGAGCGTTGATCGCCTGTGTCCGCTGCCGGATCAGCAATTCCCGCACGCGGAAAACCATCGCCGCACCCTGAACCTCTTCGCTCTTGACCGGAACGAAGCGCATTGTCGGACGCACAGCCGCTTCACAGATTGCTTCGGCATCTGCCGCATCATTCTTCTGGCGTTTGACGTAGGGCTTGACGTAGGCCGGTGGGATGAGCCGAACGTCATGCCCCAATTTGCCGATCTCGCGCGCCCAGAAGTGAGCGCCGCCGCATGCTTCCATCGCGACAACGCAAGGCGGCAGCTGGCTGAAGAACGCCAACACCTGCATTCGCCTCAGCTTCTTACGCAGCACTGCACGACCCGCGCCGTCCGCTCCATGGACTTGAAACACATTCTTTGCCAGATCGAGTCCGACCGTGATAATCTCCGACATGACCGCTCCTCTTTGTGGATCCTCGCAGACACACCTTGGCACACAGATGTCGTCGGGGGGCGGTTACATCATCAGAGACGAGTGACCTGCTCTGTCCATTCAAGCCTTGGTGCCAAGCTGGATCCCCTCAAGGAACCAGCTCGCTTTTACGAGGCCAAGAGAAGACTTGCCGGGGCTCAGGTCATCGCGAAGACGAGAAACACCAATAAGACGAGCAATATTGCCGCCGCGAACAACCATGGCTTCAAGGATTGGTAAGGAAGTTTAAGCGCGTAACATCTCCCGCAGTTGTCCCCGCCAATTCTCATTTTATGTCCACACTCGTGACATTTAAAAACTCTCATACTCCTACAGCCCACATCATTTACAAAACCAAATAATTTCGCGCACCAAAAGTATCCCGCAATTTAAAATCACTAGATCCCGTTACTGACATTATACAGGAAAAGCAAGAGGTTCCATGGGCAATTTGGGGTAAAAATGAAGTTCTGACATGCCAAAATATTAGCCATGTCTTTACTAAATTGAGCAACCTGGAAAATAGAAACAACCGAAGATAGTTGGAGAGATGTCATTTCCGGCAGTATGCATGAAAAACGACCAATTTCGCACCGATACTTTCATGATAAATGAAACGGCATTAACAATGCGCCCCATGAGGTTGGGGTAACCACGTGGCGGGCTCTGAAACATTTTCCCAACGCCCTATCCTATCGGCTTAATGCTCCACGGCTCTGCCCCAGCCCCCGGTCACCATCTTGAGGATTGCCTCGGGCCGCGCTGAACGCGGGCAATCGAAAGCGCTGCCCCGCCTCATCCCAGACCAGCTCTGCGCTGTCGTCCCAAGTATTCTCGTCATAGCCATCCTTGGTGCCGGTCATCATCTCATGTGCCGGGTAGGTATCACCCGAGATCAACACTTGGTTTTCGGCGCAGGTGACCGTGACCACATCGTCAAAGCCCGCCGTCGCGACCGAGGCAGTTACGGGCTCGCAGTGAAATGTTGCCTCCTGGGCTTGCCCAGGGGGGCGTAAAGACAGGCGAGGACGGCTAAGCCGGGCGAAAGGATGACATGACGCACAGGGTTTCCTCTGAAAAGGTTCGTGACCGTATGAAAGCTTAAACGCTGTGTTCGGGCTTTTCCGTCGGTTCTAAATAGATTTTTTTTGCGACGGGAGGCTCGGCCAGCAGCTACGCTTCCGTGCAAAATTCGACGTTGCAATTGCTTCGCTTCATAGGAGGGAAACAGTGTTCGTCAATTCAAGCCAACGGCCGCAAAAAGCGCGCCTCGTCTTTCTGAAACCGCCTTGGGCGCGGCGAAAAAATCCACTCTCTCCACAGAGAGATGATCAAGCATATAAGATACTTCAGGACGAACGATCACCGGCTTTTGCCAAGCTGCGGCGCGGCACCAGGTGTGCCGGTGAAAGGCGGCTGCTGGCCGGAGGCGTCGTCTGAGTTGGGAGCGGATGCTCCCGAAGCCAAGGCAACTTCCTGCGCAGAGCTGCCGCCTCCAGCTAAAGGTGCTCACAGGCCTTTCAGCTGCGAATGATGTGCCTTTAAGCGCCTGCGTCAAGCACCTCCGCGACCTTCGCGGCCGCGATACTCGCCAACGCCCCCGGATCCGGCTTCAGCGCCTTGAGCGCGTCCGGCACACTGCGTTCGGCATGGGCAACGGCCGCCGCCACCAGCGCATCCTTGTCCACCCGCCCGCATTCCAGCGCCGCGCGGATCCCGGTCATCAGCGCCGTGTGCAGCGCCCGCTGGTGCTTTTCCTCGATCTGCACGCCGGTCCATTTCTGGAATCGCGCGGCCATCCAGCCTATTACAGCCAGAGCCATAACACTGACCACTTCGGTTAGCGCGGGCTCGAGCGCCGCGGGAATGAAAGCTTGGAAAGACATGGAAGGTCCTTTCGGTCGATGGGCTCACGCCCGGATGAGGCGCCGAAACAGCGCAAGGAAGGATGCGAGGGGGCTGACCGGTGCCTCGGCAGGGTCCGGCGTCCAGTCTGCCTTCGGCGCGGCCATCGGCACGGCGGCATACCAGGACGGCACCCGGAATCCGGGACAGGCCTTGGCGGCATATTGATTGTGGCCGGTCACCGGCAGC